>NZ_JAFFIW010000138.1 GCF_018588885.1 Mesorhizobium sp. dw_380 | reverse complement strand
CAAGCAGCTAGATACGACAGGTGACCTCAAATGAGGCGTCTTGCATGGCTTCTACACCTGCCTGAATGCCAGAACTGCGTTCGTACCGCCCATGGCGAAGGCGTTGCTCATGGCGACGCGCACCTTGCGCTCGCGCGGCACATTGGGTGTGATGTCGAGGTCGCAAGCGGGATCTGGCTCGCGATAGTTGGCGGTCGGCGGCACGACGTCCTCTTGCATTGCCATCACGCAGGCGATCATTTCAAGCGCGCTCGCTGCGCCGAGGCAATGCGCGTGCGTGGACTTGGTGGAAGAGATGGACATCGAATAAGCGTGGTTTCCAAACACACGCTTGATCGCCGCCGTTTCAGTCTGATCATTGCTTTTGGTACCGGTGCCGTGCGCGTTGAGGTAGTCGACGTCCTCGGCATTCAGCCCGGCATCGGCAAGGCAGGCGCGCATCGCCGACGCTGGCCCCTCGACAGATGGCGCGGCAATGTGGAAGGCATCGGCGGAAAGGCCGACGCCGGCGATCTCGGCAAGAATTGTGGCACCACGCCTCGTGGCATGCTCGTAGCTTTCCAGCACGGCCATGCCCGCACCCTCGCCCAGCACCAGGCCCTTCCTATCGGCGGAGAAGGGCCGGCAGGTATCGGGTGAAAGCACGCGCATTGCTTCCCATGCTTTCAGCACGCCCCATGCGAAGGGTGCGTCGCTGCCTCCGGAAACCATTACGTCGGCCCGGCCCAGCTTGATCTGGTCCACCGCCGAGGCGATCGCATGGTTGGCCGAGGCACATGCGGAGGTCACCCCGAAGACCGGCCCGCGCAAGCCGAGGCTCAAGCT
>NZ_JAFFIW010000137.1 GCF_018588885.1 Mesorhizobium sp. dw_380 | reverse complement strand
CGCGATCACTTGCGCAAGCTGCTGCACCTGAAAATCGATCTGAAGGTGCCATCCTCGTTTTCTGATTTGCTTGACGAACTCGATAGGCAAGAGCGCCAGGACGCCAAAAGTCGTCACTAGCAGGGGCGGTTTCGGCGCGCCGGATTTCACAGCTAGTTGTGCAGCAGCATGCCCGCTTCCTCAGCGGCAGATTCAAAGGCTGTTCGGACCTCTTTCGGCGGGGTTTTGCCTTCCATCGCCGCGATGCAGAGTTCGACCGCAGCTTGCCACTTTTCGCCGCCGCGCCTGGGCCATTTCAGCAGTTGCCCGGCCGCTCCCTCGACATGGTTAACGCCACACCGCATGCCGACCTCATCTGTCTTGACGTAAACGGTTGGCGAAAACCAAAGGGGCATCACTCGCGACAATCGAAGCACACGAATAGACCATTGCCTATCGCGACTTCCACGATATCGGCGGTCAGTTCGTCGTCGGTGTCTCTGAGATAGGGGGCAAGATGCCGGATCAATTCGATCGCCGATTTGACCGACACAATATCGCCCGATTGCGCATTCCGGAGATTGAGCTCCAGAAGCAACTTAGCCGTGGCGGGTCTTGCTGCCCACCCAGCGATGCGCATCGGCGGTGCCTCCCAGCATAAGCACCATGAGCCGATTAGTGTCACAATTCAATTTTTAGTCAAAACCGTACAAAGGGCGACCGACCCATCGCAGACATAAGAAGCCCAGCGCGATATGAGGGTACCGCGCCGGGCTCGTTGCGCAAGACGGTCCTGTGGACCAGTCCAACTAGTAATAACACCTAAGGTAGAGAATGGTTCCCCTGCCGGTTGCAGAGAGCGGCGTCTCAGC
>NZ_JAFFIW010000136.1 GCF_018588885.1 Mesorhizobium sp. dw_380 | reverse complement strand
TACTGCGACGAAGCAGGAATCCCCGAATGGCACCCGGCAAGGGAACACTTCGGGCGGCGGCTTATAAGCCTGTTCCAATCCGGGGTAATTGAGCCTGACACGCTGAAAGCCAAGATGAACGATGGCTATGAAGATTGGCTAGGCGAGATCGGCGCAACCGGTCCTTTCATACCGCCCAAGCTATCGTCCGATGACCGTCTGGTGGGCGACAATATCTTGCCAGGATCAGATCGAAGGGGCAGACCACCGTCCGCGAAGACACAACGACTTAGCTGATTTCGGGGATCATCGAAAAGCGTCGGGTCCGCTGTCGACGGCTCCAAAAGCGCGAACGTTGCGCAACTGGACACATCCGGGAGACAGCGGACTCAAACTAGGGCCAAGAGGGGCAAGGCCCTTTATGATCCCTATGCGGGGACCATGGCAACAACGGCGGGCGGGTGCAAACGTTCCGTCGGCTGAAAGATATATCCGGGCCGATTGCCTTTCACCCACCTTTAATTGTGGTTGTCCAACAAGAGGGCAAGCTTTCTGGCTGCGGCGCTTTCTACAATCAGTTCCTCCAAACCGCTGTCGCCGACGAGCGATTTGTTGACGCGACGCCTGATTACACGGAGCGCTTCAGATTCGAAACTGCGGTGGACTTCGCGTGATCATCCAGATATCGGCCCACTTCAATTAGGGCATCTGCATCGATGTCGAATGGCAATTCTCGCATGGCACACCCTCCTGTGGCACCCGAACCTTGCTTCCCGAATTTTCGCACTGAAATGACCGAGACCACTATACAACTGCCAGCCGAAACACAGCATCATCAATAAGAAGGAAGCCCCGCGCCTTCCGTCATGCCTCGCG
>NZ_JAFFIW010000135.1 GCF_018588885.1 Mesorhizobium sp. dw_380 | reverse complement strand
ACGTGCTGGTAACCGGGAACCACGGTGAACCCGCGAAGACAAGCACGGAGTCGGCAGGAACTTGGATAAGGCCAAAAAAAGGAACTTGCAGGTAGCTCAGCGACAAGTGAATCCCATGTGACACGGCGTTCGGCAGCACCTCAGATCGACGGATCGGCTCGACCAACCTCTTCTCCGCGGAAGGCGAGTATCGTCTCTAAAGACGATCGAACTCCGCCACCGCAAACCAAGCATCGCCTTGCGCAGGATCTCATTGGCCTGGCGCAGCTCCCGCTTCCAAGAGCCTTCAGCTTTCTCGGTAGCCTCGGTGGGGACACCTCCCAGCATACCGCTATCCTCTGGCCGGCCCATCCGCTGTGCGCTGCGTTGTGCAGCCGATCTTGGCGCGATCGAGGAGCGCGATCGAGGAGACGGCGGCCGTTTGCAGCGGATATTCCCCTCGTGAGCTTTTGACTAGCCACACGGTTCTTCGTGGTCAATATTGGTTCGCCGCATGATGGGACTTTACGGGACGAGCGTTCAATGGGAACGACGCACCTTGCTAAGCCAGCGGTGCAACCCCGATCAGCGGAATAGCTAGGCTCTCGTCCCGCAGGGACGCCTCAGGCGATCGTGCATCGCATTTAAGAGCTCGCCGGTTTCAAGCGTCGTATGTATATCACCGCGTTCGCGCGCCACACCAACGGCAGCTCTTTTCAAGCCGATCCTCTCCCGGAGCTGTAGACCCGTGCCCTAACCGACGCCTCTTCGTAAACAAGCTCACGCAAATGGCGGTCGCCGCGTCGGGATATGTGGCCGCCGAAATCGACTTCACCGGATTAGGCGGTGTGGACGAATTACTCAGGTATCTAGACGCTCCGCGAATACA
>NZ_JAFFIW010000134.1 GCF_018588885.1 Mesorhizobium sp. dw_380 | reverse complement strand
CCTGATCGGGCTTGGTGTCAAGCCGGATGACCGGGTCGGGTTGTGCGTCGAGCGCTCGCCGGCGATGATGATCGGCCTGCTTGGCGTGTTGAAGGCAGGCGGGGCCTATGTGCCGCTGGACCCGGGCTATCCGCGCGAGCGGCTTGGCCTGGTGGTCAGCGATGCCGACCCGCGACTGGTGCTGGTCGACAAGACAGGTCGTGAGGCACTCGGCGAGGCACTGTCCGGACGCGAGGTGATCGCGCTGGACGAGACGCAGGGGACGGATCAAAGCCACCCCGAGAATGACATTGATCCGGACCCAAGAACCCTTGGCCTGACACCGCGCCACCTTGCCTATGTCATCTACACCTCGGGCTCAACCGGAACACCGAAGGGCGTCATGGTCGAACATGGCGGCGGCGTCAATCTGATCCAGGCGATGGCGGACATTGCTGGGATCACGGCAAACGACAGGCTTCTCGCCGTCACGACGATCGCCTTCGACATCGCCGGACTGGAGCTTTACGTGCCCTTGAGCCGGGGCGCCTGCATCATCCTTGCCGGCAAGGACGACGCAAGCAATCCCATGGCTTTGCAGCGCCTCATTGCAAGCCGCGGCGTGAGCGTCATGCAGGCGACGCCGGCGACCTGGCGGGCTATGCTGGATGCGAACTGGCCAGGCGCACGGCATATGCGGGTTCTGTGTGGTGGCGAGGCGCTGCCGGTGGAGCTGTCGCAGCGACTGCGCTCGCGCGTCCAGTCCGTGTGGAACGTCTATGGTCCGACCGAGACGACGATCTGGTCGTCGAGTCTTCAGCTCGGCCCGCGGACGGATGCGGGCCAGCCGCACGAGCCCATTGGCCGTCCGATCTCGAACACAAAGATGTATGTGCTG
>NZ_JAFFIW010000133.1 GCF_018588885.1 Mesorhizobium sp. dw_380 | reverse complement strand
CGTATTACCGCGGCTGCTGGCACGAAGTTAGCCGGGGCTTCTTCTACGGTTACCGTCATTATCTTCACCGTTGAAAGAGCTTTACAACCCTAGGGCCTTCATCACTCACGCGGCATGGCTGGATCAGGCTTGCGCCCATTGTCCAATATTCCCCACTGCTGCCTCCCGTAGGAGTCTGGGCCGTGTCTCAGTCCCAGTGTGGCTGATCATCCTCTCAGACCAGCTATGGATCGTCGCCTTGGTAGGCCATTACCCCACCAACTAGCTAATCCAACGCGGGCTCATCCATCTCCGATAAATCTTTCTCCAAAAGGACGTATACGGTATTAGCTCCAGTTTCCCGGAGTTGTTCCGTAGAGATGGGTAGATTCCCACGCGTTACTCACCCGTCTGCCGCTCCCCTTGCGGGGCGCTCGACTTGCATGTGTTAAGCCTGCCGCCAGCGTTCGTTCTGAGCCAGGATCAAACTCTCAAGTTTAGTAAGACTTTGATTTGGCTTATTTGGTCACGCATGAATCGACGAGAACATTCACACCTAGACACTTGCGTGTCTTGGTAGACTTATTCTCACGAAACGTGATCCGCCAAAGTCTCGTTCGAACCTCCTACCCCTGGCGGGATAAGAGGTTCAGCAGGACTCTGCCGCCCACGTTTCTCTTTCTTCATTATTCAATTTTCAAAGAACAGACACCGCTTCACGCAGTGTCGTGACCCCTTACGCTTGTGGCTTCGGGGCCGTCCGAGTGTCGCTCACGCGGCTCTCTTGAATTTCGTAGAGGGCAGTCTTAGAAGCAAACTTCTTCGTCGCCAGCGGCGCACCGCCCTCGTTCGTGAGGCGTATATAGTCGCCACCCAGACAAACTGTCAACTCCATTCTCAGATGTTTTT
>NZ_JAFFIW010000132.1 GCF_018588885.1 Mesorhizobium sp. dw_380 | reverse complement strand
CCAGGCAGGTCAGGGCGAGGCCGCCGATGGTGCGGCAACGGCCTATGCGGAAGATGGGGCGAGCGGCGGCAAGGATCAGTTCGCCGCGCTCGGCATGAAGGCCAGCCACGACGCCGACCTGGTGGGGCCTGTCTTCGCCAGCCGCTGGCAGGCATGGGGCGCCGTCTATGGGGGTTCGCAGAAGATCGGCGGCGATGCCGTCGTCGGTTCGCACGACACGAATGCGGACATTTTTGGCGTGGCCGGCGGCATCGTCAGGAATTGGGGCGACAGCCGCCTCGGCGTCGCGATCGGCGGCGGCTCGTCCAGCTTCTCGCTGTCGGATGATCTCGGCTCCGGCCATGCCGACACGTTCAATATCGGCGTGTTCGGCCGGCAGGGTTTTGGCGATGCCTATATCGCCGGCGTGCTGGCCTACGGGTTCAACGACACCAACACCAGCCGGGCGGTGCCGGGCGACACGCTGGAGGCTTCCTTCAACGCGCAGACCTGGTCGGGACGCGTCGAGGGCGGCTACCGCTTCGCCACGCCGGTCGCCGCGCTGACGCCCTACGCCGCCTTCCAGGCCACGGCCTATCACCTGCCGGGCTATGCCGAGACCAGCGCCGGCTCCGGCGATTTCGCGCTCGGCTACGGGTCCCAGACGACCACCGCCACGCGCTTTGAACTGGGCCTCAACCTCGACAAGGACATCGCGCTGCAGGATGGCGCGAAGCTGACGCTGTCGGGCCGCGCCGCCTGGGCGATCAATGGCGGCACCGATCGCAAGGTGACAGCGACGTTCCAGAGCCTGCCCGGCGCGTCATTCACCATCGACGGTGCCGAGCCGGACACCAACGCCGCGCTCCTCAATGCCAGCGCGACATACACATCCCGCTCCGGCCTGTTTGC
>NZ_JAFFIW010000131.1 GCF_018588885.1 Mesorhizobium sp. dw_380 | reverse complement strand
GTTGTGACGAGCGTATCGGGCATCTGGCGCGATCGCGTCGGGCGGCGTCGTCATGAGCCAGGCGGTGCTGATCGCTGTCGGCATCGATTGGGACGGCCGGCGCCAGATCTTGGCCGTCGAGATGGCTAATCGCGAAAGCCGCTCGGCCTGGAGGGATTTCCTCGTCGCGCTGAAGGCGCGCGGGCTCAGGGGCGTCGAACTGGTCGTGTCCGACGATCATGCCAGCCTGGTGGCGGCGATCGGCGGGGTGATCCCCGAAGCCCGCCTGGCAGCGCTGCTACGTGCCTCAGGAACGCGCTCGATCACCTGCCGAGAAATCGTGGCGATGATTGCCTGCAGGAGTTGCGCTGGCTCTACGACCGCGCGATCTCGCCGAGGCCAAGGCCGATCTCGCCGCATGGCTTGCCAAATGGTCGGGCCGCTATCCGCGACTGACGAGCTGGGGAGAGGAGACCATCGAATGCACGCTGACCTTCTTTTGCCTGCCGCGCCAGCACCACAAGCACCTGAAGTCCACCAACATGCTGGAACGCCTCAACGAGGAAATCCGCCGGCGCACCTATGTCGTGCGCATCTTCCCGAACGCCGAAAGCTGCCTGCGCCTGGTCAGGGCGCTGGCCGTCGAAACCAACGAAAACTGGATGGAGGCCAACCGCTACATCAACATGGATGACCTGCGCGAGCACAAGAAGCTTGCTTTGCGCCAAGCCGCATGACCAGCTCAGAAAGAGCACGCGGCCGAAGTAGCCGGCCTGAAGCAGCAGCGAACAGGCCAGCGTCGTGACGACTGCCACACGGAGAATCCAAAGCGAAGTAAACCATCGACGCATTGCTGCACAGGACCAGCCCCACGAGCCGACAAAAAGATGAAGTGCAACGCCGTTCTCCTGGTTTTCGCCAGATCATGTTGCGAGCTG
>NZ_JAFFIW010000130.1 GCF_018588885.1 Mesorhizobium sp. dw_380 | reverse complement strand
GCCCTTGCTTCCCCGTTCGTCAAATGCCTCCTGCGGCTCATTCGTACTCAGGATTCCTTCGGCTTATGGGAAGGCCATTCGGATGCCGAGCTGCTGGCCGAGTTCATCATCACCAAGCAACAGCAACGTGCGGTACCCTTTGGCGGCGATCCCGATCCTGACGCGCTGTGGAGGCTCGACATGTTTTACACCGCCGTAGCGCTTGCGATCGAGGAGCGCTCCGGCGTGTCGACGTCGCCGACAATAGAAATGAAACCCGTGGGGGCTTCCGGCGGTTGGGCGTTCTGTCGAGACGTCCACCGGTTCGGCTTCGAGACTTTCCGCAAACTTGCTGAGGCCGGTACGAAACTGGTCGACGATGCGACTGCAGCCATTGAAGCCTAGCCCGAGATGGAGCGCATCAAGAAACCATTGTTCCAGAAAGGATCTATGTCAGACCTAGATAGGATGAGGAAAAAAGTCTGAAAGCTCCAGTTGCGTGCAGCTATTGCCAAGATGGCATTGCAGGACCTCGTCGAGGGTCTGCCGGGCAAGTGGGCCGACATACAGGAAGTCGCCGAGAAAACCCAAGCCGTTTATGCCGAGTTGGATGTTGCCAAGAGAGAACTCGCTTCAATGAAGAATTTAGGATGATGCGCACATTCACCACCCGTGACGGCTCCATTTGGATGCCGCCGTACCTGACCTCCATCGATAGCAAACCTGCATCGGCTGCTGCCGTTGTTTCAAGGTCTGCTCGCGCGATGTCATGCATCTTCACGGCGTTGATGATGCGGGTGAAATCCTCGGCCCCTGCGATGACGAGGACGACGATTTCGACGGCAAGCTCAATCGCATGATCATGGTTGTCGATGATGCCGGCCGCTGCATCGGCTGCGGAGCCTGCGGCCGCGTCTGCCCCAAGAACTGCCAGACGCATGTTGCGGCCGAC
>NZ_JAFFIW010000129.1 GCF_018588885.1 Mesorhizobium sp. dw_380 | reverse complement strand
AGCGTCTCGGCACGCCGGCCGAAGCGGTGACGCTGCAATTCCTTGATGATCTGGATCAGACGGGCATTCTCGGCGTCGCGCGCCAGGACCATCGCCTTCAGCGCGTCCGGATCGTCGGGAAGCTGGTCCGCCGTCATCGCCATGACAGGATCAGACCATATTCACCGACAGCCCGCGACAGCGGAATCCAGGCTGATTCACTTCGTCGCGGGTCAGCCGGCCTGGGCTGGAACGCGGGTCCGGCGCGCCTCGTGGACCCGCCGCCAGTCAAGCCCTTCAAGCAGCGCCGAGAGCTGCGCGGCCGTGAGCCGCATCATGCCGTCATGCACTTTCGGCCAGCGGAACTCCCCATCCTCCAAACGCTTGGCATAGAGGCAGACCCCGGTGCCATCCCAGAAGATCAGCTTGATCCGGTCAGTCCGCTTCGCCCGGAAGACGTAAACGGCCCCGCTGAACGGATCGGCCCCCGTCGTCTCTCGCACCAGCGCCGCCAATCCCTCCGCACCCTTGCGGAAGTCGACCGGCTTCGTCGCCACCATGACCTTGACCGCACCCGTCGGCCCGATCACGACGTCGCCTTCAGCGCGCGGATCACTGCGGCCACCGTCTTGGTATCGGCGCCCCGGCCGACGCGCATCGCGATGCCGTCGATCTCAAGCTCGATCATGCCGGCATCTCGGGTGGCTTGCCGTTTCCGCTGCTTCGGTGAACGGCTGGCTACAGGTTCCGCCGCCGCCAAAACCGCCGGCACAAAGGCAGGAGAATCTTGCTGCACCGAAGCGGCCTGTTTGCGCGCTTCCCGGCGCCAGGCGAAGACCTGCTGCGGCCTAAGGCCATACCGACGGGCGACCTCGGAAATGATTGCGTTCGGCTCCAGCGTCTCCGCGATGATCCGCGCCTTGTCATCCACCGACCAATGACGCCGACCGCCAGCACCG
>NZ_JAFFIW010000013.1 GCF_018588885.1 Mesorhizobium sp. dw_380 | reverse complement strand
CACTATGATCTGGGATATATCGACCTGGAACAGAGGACCTTGCAGACCATCGACAACCCGTTCGGCACGAGGTTGTCACCCATGTCTGAGGTACATTCTGTTACCCATGTCTCCGGGCCGTACATGGTGCCATATGGCGGAGGGAGTGGGATTCGAACCCACGGTGAACTTGCGCCCACGCCGGTTTTCAAGACCGGTGCCTTAAACCGCTCGGCCATCCCTCCAGTGACTGTCCGTCACATGCGAATGATCTAGTGTGCCCGACAAAGGCCTGTCAACCAGCACGCAGGTTCGTGCGCGTTTCCTGTCCGACATGGCGGGCAGGCGTCACAATCTTGCCCGGTTCCGGCCACAATCGATTAATACCGTGATAAACAATTCCTGCGCACAAAGGATCGGGGTTCAGGGCGTCGTTGGTGTTGCCGAGTGAGTGCTTTGGCTCCTCTGCTGTTCAAAATTACGGCGTCTTGATTGAGACTGTAGGGGATTTCAGGAAAATGCAGGCTACGACGCGCCCGCGTCTTCGTTGCGCTTCCACGCTTACGCTGTTTGCCGCGTCGGCTGCGCTGCTGGCGGCCTGCGCGTCGCAGCCTGAGCCGAAGGGAATGGTGAATCCCAAGCCTCGTTCCAAGGAATATTTCTCCGAAACCGAATATGGCGTGAAGGCGAGCCCGCGCGTGGCCTTCATGCGGCGCGGCGGCGGCCGCGATCAGCTCGGCAAACCCTATCAGGTGCGCGGCAAGTGGTACTATCCCAAGGAAGACAAGCGCTACGCCAAGGTCGGCCTGGCTTCCTGGTATGGCGACGCCTTCCACGGCCGGCTGACCGCCAATGGTGAAGTCTACGACACGACGCATCTGACCGCCGCGCATCCGACCATGCCGCTGCCGAGTTACGCCCGCGTCACCAACCTCGAAACCGGCAGTTCGGTCATCGTGCGCGTCAACGACCGCGGCCCCTATCATGAGGGCCGCATCATCGACGTCTCTGAGCGTGCCGCGCAGATGCTCGACTATGCCAAGGTCGGCACCGCGAAGGTCAAGGTCGAATATGTCGGTCGCGCGCCGCTCGACGGCGATGACGATCAGTACCTGATGGCATCCTACCATCCAGGCAACAGGATTCCGGACCCCTCGGATGGTTTACCGAGCGGCGTCATGGTCGCTATGAACGGACCTTCGCCCAGCGTGCCGGTGGGCGCGACCGCCGCACCGTTCCCGGGCCAGCTGACGGATTCCGGACAAGTAGTTGCGGCGCAGCCGGCCTTGTCGGCGCAGGCGCCGGCTTTCGGTGACCTGGTGCTGCCCGATTTCGGACCGATCGTTCCCGAACGGCCCGGGATCGGTCTCCCACCGCAGTCGCCATTCGCGATGGCCTCGCTGTCCTATGCCGATGAGCGCGTGCGACGCGCGGATGTCTTCGCCGCATTGGACGACAGCGGCATGTCGCCGGCCGACATCCTGCAGTCGTGGAAGAAATCGAATCCGCAAGCTTCGCCGTCCAACTCCGACTATGTCGCCGCCGGCACGTTCGACGACGCCGCCGAAGCCAAACGCGTGGCAGCGGCACTCGAGCCCTTTGGCCGAACGGAGATCCAGCGTTCCGATCTCGACGGCAATGACTGGTATGCGGTCAATCTTTATCCGAATGGCCGTGGCGGCCTGGACGAGTTGCTGCAAGCGGCGTGGTCGCACGGCGCACCCGATGCTTTGGCTGTGCGCAACTGAATTGAGAGCCGATACTCCTTTGGACAGTTGATCCGTCCTGGAAAAAGCCCGATAGTTTCGCGGGCTTGCCGGAGGACCGGCCAATGGGTCGAATTTCATGCAGTTTCGCTTGCTTCAGCCTTTCGCCGGGGTTTTTCTTCTCGGCCTCCTGCTTTCCCTTGCTCCAGCCCACGCGCAGCTTTTCGAGACCAAGGCCGCACAGGCCTTCATGATCGATGCCGACACCGGCACCGTGCTGTTCTCGAAAGATGCCGACAAGCCGATTCCACCGGCCTCGACGGCCAAGCTGATGACCATGGAAGTGGTTTTCAACGCCATCAAATCCGGGCGCCTCAAGCTCGACGACACGTTCGTGGTGAGCGAAAACGCGTGGCGCAAGGGCGGCGCGCCGTCGGGAACATCGACGATGTTTGCCAAGCTCAAGTCGGCAATCCGCCTCGAAGACCTGATCCAGGGCGTGACCGTGCAGGCGGCCAATGATGGCTGTATCGTGATTGCCGAAGGCATGGCAGGATCCGAGGACAATTTTGCCGGAGAGATGACCGAGCGCGCCCGCCAGATCGGTCTGAAAACATCGACTTTCGTCAATTCGACCGGCTTGCCTGCCGACGGCCAGCAGACGACCGTGCGCGAACTGGCGCAGTTGGCCCTGCATCTGTGGCGTGATTATCCGGATTTCTATCGCTACTATGGCCTCAAGGATTTCACCTGGAACAAGATCACGCAAAAGAACCGGAACCCGCTGCTGGCCATGGATATTGGCGCTGATGGCCTGGCTGTCGGCGCGAGCGAGGCGTCCGGTTTCGGCATCGTCGCTTCGGCCAGCCACAACGGAACACGGGTGATCGCGGCAATGAGCGGGCTGGCCAATGACAAGGAACGCGCCGAGGAAGCGCGGAAGCTGCTCGACTGGGGCGCGCGCTCCTTCGAGAAGACCGAGATCTTCGCCAGGGACGAGGTGGTCGGCGAGGCCCAGGTTTTTGGCGGTGCGAAATCCGGCGTGACGTTGAAGGCAAAAGGGCCGATCGACATCTTCCTGCCGATCACCAACCGCGACAAGCTGACGGCCAGGATCGTCTACACCGGCCCGGTCGCCGCACCGGTGGAGGAGGGCCAGCCGGTAGGCGCGCTGCGCGTATGGATCGGCGACACGCTGAGCCAGGAGACGCCGCTTTTCGCCGCCGAAACGATCGGCGTCGGCACGTTGCCGCAACGCGCGCTCGATGCCGTCAAGGAACTGGCGATCGGCTGGCTGCGATAACGCCGACAGCATGGACGTTTCCCCGAACGCGGACTATCTAGAGCGCAACAATCCACTCCAACATGGACAGAGGCTCTTTCGATTGGCGCGCGGATTTTTCATCACCTTTGAAGGCGGCGAGGGCGCAGGCAAGTCGACGCAGATCGAGCGGCTGGCGAGAAAGATGCGCGCCAAGAAGTATGATGTCCTGCTGACGCGCGAACCGGGCGGCTCGCCGGGCGCCGAGGCGGTCAGGCATGTGCTGCTTTCAGGCGCTGCGGAGCCATTCGGGCCGAAGATGGAAGCGCTGCTCTTCGCTGCCGCGCGTTCCGACCATGTCGAGCAGGTCATCCGGCCGGCGGTCGAGCGCGGCTCCATCGTGCTTTGCGACCGTTTCCTGGATTCCTCGCGCGTCTACCAGGGCGTAACCGGCGGGATCGACCCGGCGTTCATGACGGCGCTGGAACAGGTCGCCATCAACGGCATGATGCCCGACATGACGCTGATCTTCGATATCGATCCGGCCGAGGGCCTGAAGCGCGCAACGCTGCGGCGCGGCAGCGATGCCGGTGCCGACCGTTTCGAAAAGGAAACGCTTGATATCCACCAGGCCCGCCGCGAGGCCTTTCTGGCGATCGCCCGGGCCGAGCCGGAACGCTGCATTGTCGTCGACGCATCCGCCGATCCCGACACGGTGGAGGACGTCGTCACCGCCGCCGTGTTCGCGGCTTTGGAGGCGAAAGCTCCGGCGCGCAACAGGCAGGCCGCACCGGTATGATCTTCGAACGCATCGCGCCGGAACAGCATGACACGCTGGACGGCGTGCCCGAACCATCGGAAACGCCTCGTCTGGTCGGACACGGGCAGGCGGCCGGCATGCTCGCCGCCGCCTATCGCGCGGGAAAACTGCCGCATGCGCTGATCTTCGCCGGACCAGTCGGCATCGGCAAGGCAACGCTCGCTTTCCATCTCGCGCATCACCTGCTGAAGCACCCAGCCTTCGAGCAGGCCCCGGAAAGCCTTGCCGTGCCTGATCCGGCCTCGCCATTGATTCGCCAGATCGCAACCGGGGCGCACCCGGGCGTGTTGCATCTCACCCGTCCGCTGAACGACAAGACCAAGAGCTTCAAGACCGTCGTCACCGTCGACGAGATCCGCAAGGTCAACCGCTTCCTGTCGCTGACCTCACACGACGGCAGCTATCGGGTGGTCATCGTCGACCCGGCCGATGACATGAATGCCAATGCCGCCAATGCCTTGCTGAAGAACCTTGAGGAGCCGCCGGCACGAACGCTGTTCATTCTCATCGTCCACGCGCCGGGCAGCCTGCTGCCGACGATCCGCTCGCGCTGCCAGGTCGTGCGCCTGACGCCCCTCGACGCCGACGAACTGCTGGCGGTGCTGAAGACCGCCGAAGCACCACCACCGGACGATCCGGCCGCGCGAGCGGCATTGGTCGAGCGGGCAGGGGGCAGCGCCCGCAACGCGATCCTTTTGACGCAATATGGCGGGCTGGAGATCGCCCAGACCCTCGACACGCTGGTCGCGGCAGGAAGGAGCGACGTCGGTGGAGCCTACCGCCTCGCCGAAGCCGTTGCCGGCCGCGACCAGGCGATCCAGTTCGACATCTTCAATCGCCGTGCACTTGATTTATTGTCGGACGCGGCAAGCCAGGCCGCCCTGGCCGGCGATCTCGCAAGGGCGAAAGCATTGTCGGACACTTGGCATGAGGCGCTGGACGCTATATCTGAGACCGATACCTATAATCTCGACAAGAAGCAGCACGCCTTGACCATGATCGACCGCCTGAATTCTGCAATGCGAATGTGACGGCCCCACCGGGATGGCAAATGCCGTCTCGATGCGATATCCACCGCCACGGCTTCCATTCAGACATTCATGACGGTTCATTCATGTCACGCGACACATTCTACATCACGACCGCGATTTCCTATCCGAACGGCAAGCCGCATATCGGCCATGCCTACGAACTGATCGCCACCGACGCGCTTGCGCGCTTCCAGCGGCTCGACGGCAAGCAGGTCTTCTTCCTCACCGGCACTGACGAGCACGGCATCAAGATGCTGCAGACGGCGAAGCGCGAAGGCGTCGCGGCACGCGAGCTGGCCGACCGCAATTCAGCCGATTTCAAACGCATGGCAGCCGCGCTCAACGCCTCCAACGACGACTTCATCCGCACCACGGAAGAGCGTCACTACGCGTCCTCGCAGGCGATCTGGAAGGCGATGGATGCCAATGGCGACATCTACAAGGGTGGCTATGCCGGCTGGTACTCGGTCCGCGACGAAGCCTATTACGGCGAGGAGGAGACGGAGGTCCGTCCCGACAATGTCCGCTATGGGCCGCAGGGAACGCCAGTCGAATGGGTCGAGGAAGAGAGCTATTTCTTCCGCCTTTCGGCCTACCAGGACAAGCTGATCGCGCTTTACGAAAACCAGCCCGACTTCATCGGCCCGGCCGAGCGACGCAACGAGGTGATGAGCTTCGTCAAATCGGGGCTGAAGGATTTGTCGATCTCGCGCACCACTTTCGATTGGGGCGTTCCGGTGCCCGGCGACGACAAGCACGTGATGTATGTCTGGGTCGACGCGTTGACCAATTACATCACCGGTGTCGGCTATCCCGATGAAAATGACGAGAAATGGCGATTCTGGCCGGCCGATGCGCACATCATCGGCAAGGACATCGTCCGCTTCCACGCCATCTACTGGCCGGCCTTCTTGATGTCGGCCGGAATCCCGCTGCCGAAGCGCGTCTTCGGCCACGGCTTCCTGTTCAACCGCGGCGAGAAGATGTCGAAATCGGTCGGCAACGTCATCGACCCGTTCGCCATGATCGAGCACTACGGACTCGACCAGGTGCGCTACTTCTTCCTGCGCGAAGTGCCGTTCGGCCAGGACGGCAGCTACAGCCACGAGGCGATCGTCAACCGCACCAATGCCGATCTTGCCAACGGCCTCGGCAATCTGGCGCAGCGTTCGCTGTCGATGATCGCCAAGAACTGCGGCGGCGTGGTGCCGAAGCGCGGCGACCTGACGGATGCCGACAAGGCGATCCTCGACCAGGCTGCCGCCGCTCTGGCCACCGCCCGCAAGGCTATGGCCGAACAAGGCATCCATCTGGCGCTGGCGGCGATCTTCGGCGTGGTGGCGGAAGCCGACCGCTACTTCGCCGGACAGGAGCCATGGGCGCTGAAGAAGACCAATCCGGAGCGTATGGAAACGGTGCTGTGGACGACAGCCGAGGTGGTGCGGCGTGTGGCGGTTCTATGCCAACCCTTCATTCCGGGATCGGCCACGAAGCTGCTTGACCTGCTGGCGGTGCCGGCGGACAAGCGCGACTTCGTGCATGTCCACGCCGATCATGCGCTTGTGTCGGGTGCTGCCTTGCCCGTGCCGGAAGGTGTGTTTCCGCGTTACGTCGACCAACCGGGCACGAACGCCTGATGCTCGTCGACAGCCACTGCCATCTGGATTTTCCAGATTTCGCCGAGGAGCGGGCGGCCATCGTCGCCCGCGCCCTAGCGGCCGGAATCGGCCGCATGGTAACAATCTCTACACGCGTGAAGCGGTTTCAGCAAATACTTGAAATCGCGGAGACTTTCGACGAAGTGTATTGCTCTGTCGGCACCCATCCGCACAATGCCGCCGAAGAGCTGGACGTGACGGCCGAGGAGCTTGTCCGCCTGTCTGCCCACCCGAAGGTGGTGGCGATCGGCGAGGCTGGACTGGACTACTTCTACGACAAGGCGCCGCGCGATGCGCAGGCGCAGGGCTTTCGCACCCACATCGCCGCCGCTCGCGCGACCGGCCTGCCTCTCGTCATCCATGCGCGCGACGCTGACGGCGACATGGCTGACATTCTCGAGGAGGAAACAGGGAAGGGCGCCTTCCCCTTCATCCTGCATTGTTTCTCCTCGGGACGCGGATTGGCCGAAATCGGCGTTTCGCTCGGCGGCTATGTGTCGTTCTCGGGTATCCTGACCTTCAAGAATTCGGCAGAATTGCGCGCCATCGCCGCCGATGTGCCGCATGACCGGTTGCTGGTCGAAACCGACGCACCATACCTGGCGCCGGTGCCGTTTCGCGGCAAGCGCAACGAGCCGGCCTATGTCGCGCAAACCGCCAAGGTGCTGGCAGAGACGATTGGTGTCAGCGAGGCTGAAATCGCTGATCTGACGACGAATAATTTCTTCCGGCTGTTTGGAAAAATGCCGCGCCCGGACCAGCGAGCGTCCAAGGCATGACCGACAGGCTGCGCGTCACCGTTCTCGGCTGCGGCTCGTCGCCAGGTACGCCGCGCATAACCGGCGACTGGGGCAAGTGCGACCCGGACAATCCTAAGAACCGGCGCACGCGAACCGCCATTCTGGTTGAACGGATCGCGGCGAACGGCAACCGCACGACAGTCGTCATCGACACGGGGCCGGATTTCCGCCAGCAGATGCTGCTGGCCTCTGTCAGGCGCATTGACGCGGCCGTCTATACGCATCCGCACGCCGACCACATCCACGGCATCGACGATCTGCGCGGCTTCGTCCACGATCAACGCCAGCGGATCGATATCCATGCCGACGAGCCGACGATGCTGCGGCTGCGCCAGGCGTTCGGCTACTGCTTCGAGACACCGCCAGGCAGTTCCTATCCGCCGATCGTCAGTGCCCATATCATCGACCACGCAAGGCCGGTGATGATCGAAGGAGAGGGGGGTGCCCTCGCCCTCGAGCCGTTGCCGCAGGTCCATGGCGACATCATCTCGCTCGGCTTTCGTGTTGGGGGGCTGGCCTATTGCCCTGATGTCAGCGACTTTCCAGATGCCACCGTCGAACGGCTGCGCGACCTCGATGTCCTGATCATCGACGCGCTGCAGTACAGAACGCATCCGAGCCACCTGTCGCTTGGCCAGGCGCTTGAATGGATCGAACGGCTGGCGCCAAAACACTCCGTGCTGACGCATATGCATGTGCCGCTCGACTACGCCACGGTCATGGCTGAGACGCCTGACACCATTGAGCCCGCATATGATGGTATGGTGATTGAAATCCCTTATGAAACAGCGTGATACATACGTCTGTTTATTTGGCGCCTGTTCATTTGGCCGTTCGCTTCTTCGGTTGGAATATCAACAGCGTGCCGATGCGCTCGTAACCCATGCGGGGATATAGCAGCGCCCCAGCGTGTGTCGCCGCCAGCACCGAACACCGCGCCCCACGAGCCCTGTCGTCGTGCAGCATTTTAGACATCAGCGCCTGGCCGATGCCGCGACGCCGGTGCGAAGGCTCGACATACATGGCCGCGCACCACGTGGCTCCCGCGGCGTTCACGCTGCGCACGCGCCCAACGATATCGTTGCCATCGACCGCCACATATTGCCGGAACGGCGCGCCGTCACCGAGCAGATCGGCCGCGATCGGCCGCTTGCGCATGATCTTTCCCAATTGCGCCGCCCGTTCGACTGTCTGCACGCGTTCGATCGAGACGACGGCCGGCGGGTTCGGAATCTGGCGCAACCGCTGGAGAAAGAAACCTTCCGTCCGAAGCAGCCGATAGCCGAGATCCTTATAGGCAGTTCGCGTCGGTCCATCGGGCTCCTCGTTCGCCATCATGACGGAGATGGCGAAGCCCGACCGTGCGTGCTGCCGCGCGATCGCATCAGCCTCCTGAGGAGCGACGTCGTGGACGACCCATTCCTCGCTGCGGTAATTACGAGGGTTCTTGCGCACGGCATCGCGCATCAGCCACAATGGTCCGACGCGGCTGGCTTCGTAAGGAAAGGTTCGGCTCCGGTCGGTGCTGTATCCATACACGAACACCTCGATCGCCGATTCCATCTCACGCTTTGCTATCGACATCCAAACAGCGTAGCGTTGATCATTCACTCAAGGCAACATGCATCGGTCGTCTCAAGCCTATGAAAATCCGCGGTTATTTCCAGCTGGTGGTCAAGGCGTCAGTTCCATAATCTATCTTATGCGACTTCTGGATGGTAGGAACCCGAGGGTTAGAACCCCGCCCGTCGATAGCGCAGGAACGCCGGTCCGTTCTGTAGATGATTGACGTCGGTGGACCGCTCCCGTCCCGACAGCTCCAGTTCGTGACGAATGCGGAGAAGACTGGGCGAGCGCGATGTTCATTCGGATGGCGAGGCTGTGGAAGTTCGGTACAGAATAATGCGCCCCGTCGGAATCATCTGGGAAAGATAGTCGAAGTCCCTGATGTTGCCGGTAAGCACACTTGCACCAAGCTGCCGCGCCTGCAGGAAAATCAGCACGTCATTGAGGAATCGACGCTCGTGCCCCGCACCCCTTGGCAAATTGCTCAACCGAAATAGCAAGCCGGAAAGGACACCCGCTTGACCCCAGATTGCTGTGTCTGGAGCATGAAGCCTGTGCTCCGGTACATCGTTTACCGTCGCCTGGATTGTTTCCAGCACCGCTTTTGTGGAAGCATGTTTCGGATCCAGGCGACCGAATGCATGGGTCAACTCAGACAGGCAGACCGCCGAATGGTGACATAGGCGATAGGTTAGAAGCGTGTCCACCTCCGCCGGCGACCGCCCCTGCAGCACGTCCAGATAGACGCTGGTGTCCAGAAACAGCGGGCCGCCAATGGTTGGCTCATCATCGACCCAAGGCAGATCGTCATCGGCCCGACGCTCAAGCGTTCCCTGTCGTTTCTGGGGTTTAATCGATCGAAGGGCTTCAGAGAGATCAAATCCCAAGGTCTACATCCGATGGAATGCTGCCTTTGCGCTTGACGAGGCGGGCGCCAAAGTCATCCTCCAGGGCCAACCGTGACAATGCCAGTTCCAACAGCTCAGTATCCGAAGTGACATGGGCGCGCTTCTTCGCCGCGTCGATCAACTCAGATGGTACACGCCCCGACAAACGGGTATTTTTCGCCGTGCCGAGAAGGCCAACCGCCCTCGCTTGCTCAAGCACAAGCTTGTTGCGGGTCATCGCAACTTTTGCCTCACTGTCTTCAGCAGAAGGGATTTGAGCACCCATGCCAGCCTCCTGTGTTGAACATAAACTATAATCCGTTCAACGTAAACGCAAGGCAGATCTCTCGCGACAGCTCTCGAGCCCTGTCAAATCCCACGCAACTTATGGGTCAAGAACGAGAGCAGCCCTCTTCCAGGCTGATCCGGTAGCCCAGCGAACGCTTCGCTCCCGGTTCGATCAGCATCACGCCAGGCTTGTCGCTGAACTCGCCGTCGAAATCGGCCGTGCTTGCGATGCCGTGCCAGGGCTCGATGCACAGGAACGGCGCGCCGCCGGGTTTGGACCAGATGCCAAGTTCCTCAACTCCCTGCCATGACATTTCGATAGCCGGACCATGATCGGCGGCGTAGCGCACGCTGGTGCTCGCGGGCCGATCCAGGATGACTGCGTCGTCATCGAACAGCCGTTCGGACAGTGCAAGAGTCTTGCCTTCAATGGGCGTCGGCCGCGGCGCTGGGAGCAGGAGGCCATCCTTGAGGCGGCGGATCGGCGCCGGTTCATTTTCGGCAAAGGTCAGCCGGTAGGATTCCTTGGGCAATTCCGGCAGCAATGGCCAGTTGAATGCAGGGTGCGCGCCGATTGAGGCCGGCAGCGGCTCGTCGCCGGTGTTGGTGACCTCGAAGGTCACGCCAAGCTGCCGGCGGTCGAGCGTATAGGTCACATCAAGACGAAAGGCGAAGGGGTAGCGCGCGCGTGTGTCGGCATCGTCGGTGAGAACCAGCGTGCAGGATCGAGGTCCCCTCTCCGCCCACGCAAACGGCTTGTCGCGGGCGAACCCATGCTGCGTCATCGGATAGGTTTGACCCCGATGGTGTAACTGATCACCCCTCAGCCGCCCAACGATCGGAAACAGCACCGGCGAATGACGCCGCCACTCTGGCCCGGCCTGCCATAGGAATTCAAATTCTTGCGCATCCCGCAGCGAAACCAGTTCGGCGCCCTGCCCGGTTATTACAGCTGAGATGCCGTCGCCATGAAGCGTTTGGCTGTCTGCCACTTGTCCTCGCGCGGTGTTGAAGGCCGAGGCAGACTAGCAAAAGCTCCTGGGGACTCAAGATGCAGCCTCTTGCCGGAACGAATTGTGGCCGGAGAATCCCTCCGGCCACCTCTCCGCATCAAGCCACAATCCCCGCCCCTGCCTACAGCGGACAGTCGTTACTCGCGCTCGCCGGTGAAGTTCAGCAGCAGCTGGAAGATGTTGATGAAGTTCAGGTAGAGCGAGAAGGCGCCGAAGACGGCCAGCTTCTGCCGCGATTCCGCGTCGAAGTTCTCGGCATACTGTTCCTTGATCGTCTGCGTGTCCCAGGCGGTCAGGCCGATGAAGACGGCGATGCCGATCACCGAAATGGCGAACTGCAGCGCGGTCGAGCCGAGGAAGATGTTGACGATGCTGGCGATCACCACGCCGATCAGGCCCATGATCAGGAACGACGAGAATTGCGTCAGGTCGCGCCTGGTCGTGTAGCCATAGAGGCTGGTGGCGCCGAACATGGTGGCGGCGATGAAGAAGGTGCGCGCGATGCTGGTGCCGGTGAAGACCAGGAACACGGAGGCCAGCGACAGGCCCATCACCGCGCAGAAGGCCCAGAACATCATCTGGGCGCTCGCCGCCGACATGGTCTGCATCTTGAACGAAAACAGCATGACGAAGGCCAGCGGCGCCAGCATCACCACCCATTTCAGCGGGCTGGAGAAGATCGGCACGTAGAGCGCCGGCGTCGACGACACCATGAAGGCGACGAGGCCGGTGACCACCAGGCCAAGGCCCATGTAGTTGTAGACGCGCAGCATGTGCTGGCGCAGGCCCTCGTCAAAGACGGCTCCGGTTTGGGCGCCGCTGCCAACGCGATATCCCAGATTGGGCGTGTTCATTTCTATTCTCCTTTGTGGGGCGGTCAGTAAAGCGTTCTGGCGAGCGTCTCGGCGGCGCGGTCGAGGTCATGAACCCCGCTGCGCGCCACCACCGCATAGGCGACCTCACCGATCTGGAAATAGGCCGAGGAGATATCTCCCGAGGGCGCGACCGTCGGCTTCACGACGTCGAAGGTTCCCGGCCGGATCGCAAACAGCGACACCAGGCCCATCTCCTTGGTGTCGACAGCCATCTCGACGCTGGGGCCGAAGCGCGACGGATAGATCTGCACGTCGCGCACCTTCCAGTCCTTGGGCAGCGACGGCATGACGATCGCGGTCGCGGCGCGGATCTCGCCGGCATCATAGTTTGGCGCTTCCCGCTGCGAGGGCATGGTTTCGCGCACCAGTGTCGTTCTGTGTGCCCGCACCGCCTCGTCGACATAGGCGGGTGGCTGCGGCGAAGCGACGACCTTGGTTACCGACATCGGCCCGATGATGCCGTTCGCCAGCCAGCCGGCGGCAACGAAGGCCGCGACGGCGGCAGCGCGCTGCAACACGCCGAACATGCGGCCGCGGGCGAGCCCCCTCTCCAGCCGCCGCGCCGCGTCAGCGGTCGCCGGCCACGCGATGCCATTTGAGCCGGCAATCGCCACGCGCAGTTCATCGCGGGTCCGCAGATCCGACATCACGCGCGCGGCGGCCTCCGGACGTGTGGACAGGAATGCCTCGACCTCGATGCGGCGGGGCACGTCCAGCTGGTCATCGACATAGGCGTCGAGATCGGTGTCGGTCACGGGGTCGACAAGAGCGGTCATTGCTCACCTCCCACGATCCTAAGATGATTTTTTCCGCGCGCCGGGGCGGCGTCCTCCATCAGGCGCAAGGCGCCGCGCGCCCTGCCGATGCGCGACATCAGCGTGCCCAGCGGCACCCCGGTGGCATTGGCCGCCTGTTGGTAGGAAAGCCCTTCGATGGCAACCAGATGCAGCGCCGAACGCTGCTCTTCCGGCAGGTTGAAAAAGGCATCCCGCACCTGCGCCAGGCGCACCGAATGCTCCTGCGGCGCCGGCGTGCTTGCATCGGCGAGGTATCCGGCCTGTTCGATGCGCACCGCTTCCGAGCGCCGTGAGCGCATGCGGTCGACAAACGCATTGTGGACGATCGACAGCAGCCACGCCCGCAGGTTTCCACCCGAGCGAAAGGTGCCGCGCCGCTCATAGGCGCGCACCAGCGCGTCATGCACGAGATCCTCGGCGTCCGCACTGTCGCGCGTCAGCGACTGCGCGTAGCGCCGCAGCGATCCGAGCTGTCCTATGATGTCAAAGCGTGGCATCGACCGTTTCATGCCCTGTTTACGCGGCATGTGGGGGTTTTAATCCTGACCCGTTCGGTTTTTTCTCGGCGCTGGTCGCTCAGCCCTCGGTCGCCGACGGGATCTGGCATGGCATGCCGAGGCGCCGGTTTTCGCCCTGATCAAGCCGAAAGCGCTGGTGAAGCGCGTTCGATTTGCGTATCACTCCGCCGCGCCAACGGAACCATAGCGATGTTCGAAGACCTGCAGCCCGCCCCCGCCGACAAGATCCTGGCCTTGATCGGCCTCTATCGCGCCGATCCGCGCCCCGACAAAGTCGACCTCGGCGTTGGCGTCTACAAGGATCGCGACGGCAAGACGCCTGTCATGCGCGCGGTGCGTGAGGCCGAAAAGCGGCTGCTGAACAGCCAGGATAGCAAGACCTATCTCGGTCTTGCCGGCGACACCGGCTTCAACACAGTGATGGCCAAGCTCGCCTTCGGCCCGGGCGCAGATATGACGCGCATCCGGGCGGCACAGGCGCCGGGCGGCTCAGGCGCGCTGCGGCTGGTGGCGGAATTGCTGAAGCGCACGCGTTCGGATGCAACCGCCTGGCTGTCGGACCCGACCTGGCCGAACCACATGCCGGTGATGCGCGCCGCCGGCCTGCAGATCCGCGAATACCCCTATTTCGATGCCGCCTCGGGTGCTGTGCGCTTCGACGACATGCTGGCGGCGTTGCGGACGGCCAGGAGCGGCGACTTGGTGCTGCTGCATGGCTGCTGCCACAACCCGACCGGCGCCAATCTGGACGCGGCGCAGTGGGAGGCCGTCACCGATCTGGTCGTCGAGCGCGGGCTGCTGCCGTTTGTCGACATCGCCTATCAGGGCTTTGGCGATGGGCTCGAGGCCGACGCGCTGGGCTTGCGCCTGCTGGCGGCGAAAGTTCCGGAAATGGTTGTCGCCTCCAGCTGCTCGAAGAATTTCGCCGTCTACCGCGATCGTGTCGGCGCGGCGATGATCCTGGCCAGGGACAGCGCGCAAGCTGATGTGGCGATGAGCCAAATGCTGTCGGCCGCGCGCGCCATGTATTCGATGGCGCCGGACCACGGTGCCGCGGCCGTGCGCATCGTGTTGGAAGATGCCGCCCTGCGCGCCGACTGGGAAGCCGAGCTGGAGGAGATGCGCCTGCGCATGCTGAGGCTTCGCGTCCAATTCGCCGAGGCGCTGCGCCGGCAGTCCAATTCCGACCGCTTCGATTTCGTCGCCAGCCACCGCGGCATGTTCTCGCGGCTTGGCCTCACGGAAGCGCAGGTCGAGCGGCTGCGTGCCGAGCATGGTGTCTACATGGTCGGCGATAGCCGCATCAATGTCGCCGGTTTGCCTGAGGACGGCATGGACGACCTCGCCAAGGCGATCGTTTCGGTGCTCGACTGAAGATCTGGGATCGCAGCTGTGGACAAGGCGCCCTCGCCGGCTGACAGCGTTGTCCGCGCAGCCCCCCTCGGGATAGAATCCGCCGCATGACGCCATCCAAAGACATTTCGCGCTTGATCGAGATCATGGCGGCGCTGCGGGCGCCGAAGACCGGTTGTCCGTGGGACATCGAACAGGATTTCTCGACCATCGCGCCCTACACGATCGAGGAAGCCTATGAGGTGGCTGATGCCATCGCGCGCGGCGACCTCGACGATCTGCGCGATGAACTCGGCGATCTGCTGCTGCAGGTCGTCTATCACGCGCAGATGGCTGAGGAAGCCGGTGAATTTGCCTTCGGCGACGTGGTTCAGGCCATCACCACCAAGATGATTCGCCGCCACCCGCATGTCTTCGGCGACGAGAAGGCCCGCAGCGCCGGCATGGCCAAGGGCATGTGGGAAAAGATCAAGGCCGAGGAAAAGGCGGAGAAACGGCAGGCCCGCCTCGCGCGCGGCCTCGACCCCGAGGACAATGGCAAGGGGTTTCTGGACAGTGTTCCGGTCGCCCTGCCCGCGCTTACGCGAGCCCTAAAACTTCAGGAGAAGGCCGCCCGCGTCGGCTTCGACTGGAGCGAGGCGGCTCCCATCCTCGACAAGATCGAGGAAGAGATCGGCGAATTGCGCGAGGCACTGGCCAAAGGCGAGACGGCCTCGATCAAGGATGAGTTCGGCGACATGCTGTTCGCCGTCGTCAACCTTGGTCGCCACCTCAAGCTCGATTCGGAAGCCGCGTTGAGCGGCACCAACGAAAAATTCCGCTCGCGCTTCCATTATGTCGAGCAGGCCCTGGAAAAGTCCGGCAACACGCTCGACAAGGCGACACTTGCCGAGATGGAAGCGCTCTGGCAGCAAGCAAAAACCGCGAGATAAGCCAATAGCTCGGCAATTCCGGACGGAAAACCGCTATACACTTTTCCTGGAATTGCTCTGGGTTAGCCGTTGTTTTTCCTGCGCAATCGGCTTTCGATCTCTTCGCGGGCGCTTTGCGTGGCCTTGAGCGAGATGGTGGCGCTGCCGTCGTCGTTGTCGGTACGCGAAACGATATCGCCATTGCGGTAAAGCCAGTCGACAAGGCCGAACTGCGCCGGCTCGATCGTCACTGTCAGATCTTCAAGCTCGCCCGCCATGCGCGTCTCGATGATCGCCTTCAGCGCTTCGATGCCCTCGCCGGTCACCGCCGATACGGCAATGGGCGGACCCTTGCTGCCGTCGGCGGCATCGGCAAGCAACCGGCTCCTGTTGCCTTCGTCCAGTCGGTCGATCTTGTTCCAGACTTCGATCACGCGCTTGCTGTCGCTGGCGTCGACGCCGAGATCGGCCAGGATGCGCTCGACATCCTCGGCCTGTGCTGCGGTGTCGGGATCGGAAATGTCGCGAAGATGGATGACGAGATCAGCCTCGACAACCTCTTCCAGCGTGGCACGGAAAGCCGCGATCAGATGCGTCGGGAGGTCCGAGATGAAACCGACCGTGTCCGAAAGGATGATCGGCGTGCCATGCGGCAGCCGCACACGCCGAAGCGTCGGATCGAGCGTGGCAAACAGCATGTCCTGCGCCAGCACGCCTGCCCCGGTCAGCCTGTTGAACAGTGTCGACTTGCCGGCATTGGTATAGCCGACGATAGCCACCACTGGAAACGGCACCTTCTTGCGCTTGGCACGGTGCAGATCACGGGTGCGGCGCACGGTTTCCAGGTCGTGCTTCAGCTTGATGATCTTGTCCTGGAGGACGCGCCGATCCGATTCGATCTGGGTTTCGCCGGGGCCGCCGAGGAAGCCGGCGCCGCCGCGCTGGCGCTCGAGGTGGGTCCAGCTGCGCACAAGCCGGCCCTTCTGGTAGTTGAGGTGGGCGAGTTCGACCTGCAGCGTGCCTTCCTTGGTGCGGGCGCGCTCGCCAAAGATCTCGAGGATCAGCCCGGTGCGGTCCAGCACCTTGGCTTGCAACTCTTTCTCAAGATTGCGCTGCTGCACCGGCGTCAACGGATGATCGACAATGACGACTTCCGCGTGGCCTTCCCTAACGATTTCGGCGAATTCTTCGACCTTGCCGCTGCCGAGCAAGGTCGCCGGACGCGGATCGTTGACGGTCACCACCGCCGTGTGGATCAGATCAAGATTTATGGCGCGAGCGAGGCCGACTGCCTCATCATGGCGGGCTTCAGCCGAACGCGTGAGCCGAGGACGGTTCGTGTCGTCGTCGCCGCGCGGCTGGCGGGTAAGCACGGGCACAATGACCACAGCCGGGGTCGGACCCTTGGCTTCCGTCCCGGGATGATGTGCTGGTTTTCCGCGAACCGTGCCGTCCGCGTCCTTCTCACGTGCCAATCAGGCGCCCTGGCTTTCCTCACCATCGAACATCTGAACCGGCTGGCTCGGCATGATCGTGGAAATGGCGTGCTTGTAGACGAGCTGGGAGTGACCGTCACGGCGCAGCAGCACACAGAAATTGTCGAACGAAGTGACCACGCCGGTCAGCTTCACGCCGTTGATAAGGAAGATGGTGAGCGGGTTCTTGCTCTTGCGAACTGAATTCAGGAACAGGTCCTGAAGGTTTTGCGATCGTTCCGCCATTGTTCTTGTCTTTCGCCGATCCCCTTCGGTTTGCAAGCCAATGCGCCAAATTGTCAGGCACATGTCAAGCGCGCAAACACCATCTTGCCGTCAGTAACGACAAGCAGAACGAGATATATTGATGTTCATTCCACCTGTGCGGTTATCAGGCTGGACTTTTTTCCGCAATGTCAAAAAAGGCCTGCCGCAACGAAAGTGTTATTGAGCCGGGGTGCCCGTTGGCGACCGGATCACCGTCGATGGCCACGACCGGCATGGCAATCGTCGTTGCGGAACTGATGAACGCCTCGCGTGCCGTCTTGGCCTCGGCAACCGAAAAGCCGCGCTCCTCGATCTTCAGGCCGAGCTTTGCCGCCACTTCGAACATGGTGGTGCGGGTGATGCCGCGCAGGATGCCATGGTCGGCCGGCCTGGTGACCAGGACGCCGTCCCTGGTGACGATCCAGGCGTTCGACGATCCGCCTTCCTTGACGTTGCCGTCGGTATCGACGAACCAGGCTTCCTGCGCACCGGCTTCCCTGGCCTTCTGCTTGGCCAATACATTGGGCAATAGCCCGACGCTCTTGATGTCGACGCGATCCCAGCGATTCTCCGGCACGGTGATGACGGCGATGCCGGCCTCCGCTCGCTTTGTACCGGCGGCGGGATCGGCCTTCTTCGCGGTCACGACCAGGGACGGCTTGGTGTCCGCCGAAGGGAAGACAAAGTCGCGGCTGGCGACGCCGCGCGTCACCTGGACATAGACCAGACCGTTGGCGACATGATTGCGATTGACAACTTCGCGCAGGATGAGCGGCAGCACGTTGCGCGCCACCGGCCAGGCGATCGACAGTTCGGTGAGCGACCGGTTCAGCCGGGCCAGATGGCGCGGCATGTCGACGATGAAGCCGCGCGCCACCTCGCAGACCTCGTAGACGCCGTCGGCGAACTGATAGCCGCGGTCCTCGATATGCACGGAAGCGTCCGCATGGGCGACGTAGCGCCCGTTGACATAGGCAATGCGCGGCATTGGCGACCCCTGAAAAATTCTCGGGCCTTCTTATGCGATTCCGCTGCCGCCGTAACCGGCAAATGCTTGGCCCAGGCGCGGCCGGACAGGCGCCAGCGCGTCAGACGCCCAGCGACTTCAGTTTGCGGTGCAAAGCGGAGCGCTCCATGCCGATGAACTCGGCGGTTTTCGAGATGTTGCCGCCAAAACGGTTGATCTGGGCGATCAGATAGTCCTTCTCGAACTGCTCACGCGCCTCCCGAAGGGGCAGCGCCATGATGTGCTGGTCGGATTGATTCGGCGTGCGAGGCATGACATCGCCGATCTCGGACGGCAGAAGGTCCGCGGTGATCGGTGCATCGACATCGTCGCCGCGCGCCAGGATCATCAGGCGCTCGACATTGTTGCGCAGCTGGCGGACGTTGCCCGGCCAGTTGTGCGCCTGCAGCACGGCAAGCGCATCATCGCCGATGCGGCGCGGCTTGATGCCGGCCTGACGGGCGATCTGCTTCATGAAATTGTCGACGAGGTAGGGAATATCCTCGCGCCGCTCGGCCAGCCCCGGCACCATGACCGGAACCACCGCCAGGCGATGATAAAGATCCTCGCGAAAACGCCCATCGGCGATCATGGCCTCCAGGTTCTGCGAGGTCGAAGAGATGATGCGGACATCGACCTTGACCCGCTTGGTGCCCCCTACCCGCTCGAATTGCTGCTCGACCAGAACGCGCAGGATCTTGTTCTGTGTCTCGCGCGGCATGTCGGCCACTTCGTCGATGTAGAGAATGCCGCGATGGGCCTCTTCCAGCGCGCCGACCTTGCGCTCGACGCCATTCGATTCGGTGCCGAACAGCTCGATTTCCATGCGTTCGGGCGTGATGTTGGCGGCGCTCAAAGTCACGAATGGTGCGCCCTTGCGCACCGACAGCGTGTGGATGGCGCGAGCGGCCAGTTCCTTGCCCGAGCCGGAAGGGCCGATGATCATAACGCGGCTGTTGGTCGGCGCGACGCGCTCTATGGTCTGGCGCAACTGGCTCATCGCCGATGACATGCCGATCAGGTCGAAAGTTTCGCCGCTGCGCAGCTTGAGGTCCGAAACCTCGCGCCTCAGTTTCGAGGTCTCGAGCGCACGCTCGGCAATGAGGATCAGCCTGTCGGCCTTGAATGGCTTCTCGATAAAGTCATAGGCGCCACGACGGATGGCGGAGACCGCTGTTTCGATGTTGCCGTGGCCGGAGATCATCACCACCGGCAAGGTGGGATGCATGGTCTTGATCTCGTCCAACAAGGCCAGTCCGTCCAGACGCGAGCCCTGCAGCCAGATGTCGAGGAAAATCAGCCTGGGCGCCCGGTCGGCGATGGCCGCCAGCGCGCTGTCGGCATCGAATGCCGTACGGGTTTCGTGACCTTCGTCGCTCAGGATGCCTGCGACGAGCTCGCGGATGTCTTCCTCGTCATCGACGATGAGAATATCAGACGCCATTACCGACCTTTTCAGTTTCTCTTTCGTGTTCCGCCTTGGCTTCACCGCGCGACGGCATGGCAGCCGAGGGCGGCAGGATGATGCTGATCATCGCGCCGCGCCCGCCGTGGAAGTCCGCAGGCGCATCGTGAAGTTCCAGCCTGCCGCCATGGTCCTCCACGATCTTCTTGACGATAGCGAGGCCAAGCCCGGTGCCCTTCTCGCGTGTGGTCATGTAGGGCTCGAGCAACCGTTGGCGATTCTCGCGCGGCAGGCCTTTGCCATTGTCGATGACGTCGATTCGAATCGCGCCATTCTGACGGCCGGCTTGAATCCGGATTATGCCGCGCGAACCGTCCTTCTGTTCCGATCCGTCGATTGCCTCGGCGGCATTCTTGATCACATTGCCGAAAGCCTGCGCCATCAAGCGGCTGTCGAAAGTGCCCTTGAGCGGCTCGTTGCCGAAGACCCGCTCGAAGGTGATGTCGGCGCGGCTGACTTCGACCAGGAACGAAGCCTCGCGCAGTGATTCGCGCAAATCGATGGCCTTCATCTCGGGTTTGGGCATGCGCGCGAAAGCCGAGAATTCGTCGACCATGCGGCCGATATCCTCGACCTGCCGGATGATCGTGTCGGTGCACTGGTCGAAAACCTCGCGGTCCTCGGTGATGACCTTGCCATAGCGGCGCTTGATGCGTTCGGCGGAAAGCTGGATCGGCGTCAGCGGGTTCTTGATCTCGTGGGCGATGCGCCGCGCCACATCCGCCCAGGCGGAGGAACGCTGTGCCTGAACCAGGTCGGTGATGTCGTCGACCGTCACGACGTAGGATTTTTCCTCCGAGCCGTCATCGCCGGCCTCGACGGTGATCTGCACGTTGAAGGTGCGCTCGGTGCCGGCGCGGAAGAATGTCACCTGCTCGCGATAGACCGGCTTGCCCGACTGGCGGCCGATCTCGAAGACACGGCCGACATGCGGCAGAATGGAGGACAGGTTCTGCCCGAGTGCGGCGGTGGCGGAGATCGCCAGCATCGATTCGGCCGAGCGATTGACGATGGTGACGATGCCATAGGGATCGACCCCAATCACACCGGCGGTGACACCGGCTAGCACCGCTTCCGAGAAGCGTCGCCGCTCGTCGATCAGGTCCTTCGCCGACAGGATCTCGTTGCGCTGCGATTTTAGTTCCAGAAGCATCTTGTTGAACGTGTCGCCGAGTGAGGCGACGTCACCGTCCGAAGGCCTGACGGGGACCGCGACGTCAAGATTGCCGGTCGCGACCTCGTCGGCGGCACCGATGAGCTGGCGAATGGGGCGCACCAAGCGGTCGGCAACGGCGATACCGGTCCAGATCGCCGATAGGATGATGATCAGGGTCAGCGACAGATAGGGCAGTGCGAAGGCAACTTGCGAGGTGCGCCTGTTGTCTTCGAGATTGCGATACTCATCCGTGTTGGACCTGACGATCTGCCGCGCCTTGATCACCTCTGGATCGACAAGACGGATGGTGTAGAGATAGAGGCCCTCGATCTCACGCAACTTGACGATGGCGCCCATGATGTTGCGGGTGCGCGGCTCTATCAGCACGGGTTTGCCGTCGGTGGCGCTGTTGACCGCGCCTTCCGGTGGTTCCGGCATGGCGAAATCGGCATCCGTCTTGGCGCTCATCACGAACGAGCCGTCGGGCTTGATAAGCGCGGCGTGGGCCAGCGACCGGCCCACCGCCTCCTTGTTCAGGAGGTCGAGAAAGCCTGTGCGATCAAGGCCGTAGAGCGTCCGCGACGCATCGAGATCATAGGCCATCGACAGCGTTGTGCCCTGCAAATTCCGGGCGTTTTCCTGGACATAGGCATCGGCGATCGAGAGCGAGGAATTGACGATCGTCTTGGTGCGAATCTCGAACCAGCGATCGAGGCCGATATCGAGCGTGATCGATGCGATGATCGCCACCATGATGGCCGGGATGGCGGCGACAAGGGCAAACATGGCGACGATGCGAACATGCAGCCGCGAGGCCGCCTTGCCGTGCCGGCGCGCCATGACGATGCGATGCACCTCGCGTCCGACCAGTGCGATGAGGACGAGCACGAAGGCGGCGTTGAGCGCGATTAGCGCCCAGGTCGTCTTGGCGTCAGGCGCGATCGGCGTCGCGCCGACCAGGATGGTGAACGAAATGGCCGCCATGATCAGCGCGCCGACCACCGCCACCACGCCGGGCAGCGCCAGCAGCCGGCGCCCGTCGCGTGCGCCGGGTTGGCTGAAAAGCGGTCGGTTGAGTACAGGTGCCTGGGGAGTCATGTCGCCGTCTGGAGCCAATGATTGCGTCCGATGTATGCAATGCATTGTGGCGATTATGCAACAAGTGTGACAATGGCGGAAATCTTTCCCCGCTCAGTCCCCTAAAAAGAGTTGGTGCCAGATCAGCGCTCAGCCCGGCCGCGATGATTTGTAGACGTTGACGCCCAATTCGCGAATCTTCTTGCGCAGGGTGTTGCGGTTAAGCCCCAGCAGTTCCGCGGCCTTGATCTGGTTACCACGGGTTGCCGTCATCGAGGCCAGGACCAGCGGATATTCGACTTCGGACAGAATGCGCTGGTAGAGGCCGGCGGGCGGCAATTCGCCGGCGAACGAGGCAAAATAACGCTGCAGGAAGTGCTCGACCGCCTGGCCGATGGAGAGGTCGTCGGGAATGAGGTTGCCGCCATCCGGCACCACGGGACGCTCGCCGGTCTTGAGCTCCGCCTCGATGATTTCCGCGGAAATCTCGTCCTGCGAATAGAGCGCGGCGAGGCGGCGAACAAGGTTTTCGAGCTCGCGCACATTGCCCGGCCAGGGGTAGCGCTTCATCAGTTCGATGCCGCCGGACGAGATGCGCTTGGTCTGCAGCCCTTCCAGTTCGCCGAGCTTGAAGAAGTGGCGCACGAGGTCGGGCACATCCTCGGAACGCTCGCGCAACGCCGGCAGCCTGAGCGGCACGACGTTGAGGCGATAAAACAGGTCCTCGCGGAACAGCCCCTGGTTGATCAGCGTGCGCAGGTCCTTGTTGGTTGCGGCGACGATGCGCACATCGGTCTTGATCGGCGTGCGGCCGCCGACCGTCGTGTATTCGCCTTGCTGCAGGACGCGCAGCAAACGCGTCTGCGCTTCCATCGGCATGTCGCCGATCTCGTCGAGGAACAGCGTGCCGCCTTCAGCCTGCTCGAAGCGGCCGGTGGAGCGGTTCTGGGCGCCGGTGAAAGCACCCTTCTCGTGGCCGAACAGTTCCGATTCGATCAGGTCGCGCGGGATCGCCGCCATGTTGATGGCAACGAACGGCCCACCCCGACGGCGGCCATATTCATGCAGCGCACGCGCCACAAGTTCCTTGCCGGTGCCGGATTCGCCGGAGATCATCACCGTCAGGTCGGTCTGCATCATGCGCGCCAGCATGCGGTAGATGTCCTGCATGGCTGCCGAGCGGCCAACCAGCGGCATCGTTTCGGGCTGTTCATCCGGCCGCGCATCGATCTTTGGCCGCCGCGGTTCAGACAGCGCCCGGTTGACGATGTTGAGGAGCTCGGTCAGGTCGAACGGTTTTGGCAGATATTCATAGGCGCCGGTTTCGGACGCGCGTATCGCGGTCATAAAGGTGTTTTGGGCGCTCATGACGATGACCGGCAGCTCCGGGCGCGCCTTCTTGATGCGCGGCAGCATGTCGAAGGCGTTCTCGTCCGGCATGACCACGTCGGTGATGACGAGGTCGCCCTCGCCTGCCGCCACCCAGCGCCACAATGTCGAGGCATTGGAGGTGACGCGCACCTCGTGGCCGACGCGCGACAGAGCCTGATTGAGCACGGTGCGGATCGCCGCATCGTCATCGGCGACGAGAATATTGCCGCGAACGGTCATTTGCGGTCTCCTTCGCCGTCTTCATCGGCACCGAACTGCGTTTCCTTCCAGGCCGGCATCAGGATGCGGAAGGTGGTGATACGCGGCGTCGATTCGCATTCGATGATGCCGCCATGCTCGCCGACGATCTTGGCGACGAGTGCGAGCCCCAGCCCCGAGCCGTTCGGCTTGGTGGTGATGAAGGGATCGAACAGAATCGGCAGGATATCCTCCGAGACGCCGGAGCCATTGTCGCGCACACAGAACTCCAGCGGCAGCGACACGCGATCCTGCGTTCCCGGAACGGAAACACGGATGCCCGGCCGGAACGCCGTCGAAAGCACGATCTCGCCCTGCGGGTCGCTGCCGATCGCCTCGGCGGCGTTCTTGACCAGGTTAAGGAACACCTGGATCAGCTGGTCGCGATTGGCGAATACTGGAGGCAATGATGGATCATAGTCCTCCAATATTTTGATTCTCTTTGCAAAACCGTTTTTGGCGATCGCCTTCACATGATCGAGCACGACATGGATGTTGACGGGGTAACGATCGATCGGCCGCTCGTCGGAAAACACCTCCATCCGATCGACCAACGACACGATGCGGTCCGTTTCGTCGGTAATCAGCCGCGTCAGCGCGCGATCCTCATCGGAGGCGGACAGTTCGAGCAGTTGCGCGGCGCCGCGGATACCGGAGAGCGGGTTTTTGATTTCGTGGGCGAGCATCGCCGCCAGACCGGTCACCGAACGCGCGGCACCCCGATGCGTCATCTGCCGGTCGATCTTGTCGGCCATCGACCGCTCCTGGAACATCACCACCACCGAGCCAGGAAACTCGGGCACGGGCGCGACATAGAGATCGACGACTTTTTCGATGCCGAGGCGTGGCGACGACACGTCGACCCGATACTCGTTGACCGGGGCCCGGCGCTCGCGCACCTGATCGACCAGCGTCAGCAGCGGGCTGCCGAAGGGAATGAGCTTGGACAGGGTGTTGCGCGCCAGCATGGTCGCGCTGGAGCGAAAAAAGTCCTCGGCATCGGCATTGGCGAAGGTGATGAAGCCCTCATCGCTGATCATGATCACCGGGCGGCGGATGGTGTTGAGGACGATCTGGGCGGCATCCGCCGTCTCGATGCCCTGGCCAGCGGTGGCGTTCATGCGGCGCTCCGCAGGTTCAAGGGTTGCGGATCACGCGAAAACACATCGCGCAGCAAGACGACGACGCGGGCCGGTTCGAAGGCGGTCAGTATCGCTTTTCGGCTGTCGTCGGCGACGCCGCCGGCATGGCGATCGAGATACCAGCCCAGATGCTTGCGCGCCTGTCGCAAGCCACTCTCGACGCCATAAAGCGCCAGCATGTCCTCGTAGTGAGCGACGACATAGTCGGCCAATGCCGCGGGATTCCCAGGCATGTTGGCCGCCGTTTCGCCTGCTGCCGCGGCTGCGATGCCACCGGCGATCCAGGGCGCGCCATAATGCGCGCGGCCGACCATCACCGCATCGGCGCCGGACTGATCGAGAATGGCGGCGGCCTCGGCCGGCGAGCAGACATCGCCATTGGCTACGATCGGGATGGAGACGGCTTGCTTGACGCGAGCGATCGCGCGCCAGTCGGCCTTGCCCTGATAGAACTGACAGCGCGTGCGTCCATGCACCGTCACCATGCTGACGCCCGCCTGCTCGGCACGGCGTGCCAGGGCTGGCGCGTTGAGTGCGCCTTCGTCCCAGCCAAGCCGCATCTTGACGGTCACCGGCACGTCAACCGCGCCAACCACGGCCTCGATCAGCGAAAGCGCATGGTCGAGGTCCAGCATCAATGCCGAGCCGGCATAACCACCGGTGACCTTCTTGGCCGGGCAGCCCATGTTGATGTCGATGATGTCGGCGCCTTCTCCGGCCGCGATCCGCGCGGCTTCAGCCATATGGATCGCCTCGCGGCCGGCTAGCTGCACCATATGGACGGGCAGGCCGGAATGGCGTATGCGCAGGTCGAAGCCGGCTCTTCCCTTGGCCAGTTCGCCGCTTGCCACCATTTCGGACACGACCAGGCCGGCGCCATGCGCGTGGGCGCGCTGCCGGAAAGGCTGGTCCGTAATTCCCGACATGGGCGCGAGGAACACGCGATTGCGGATTCTTACGCCGCCGATATCAAGAGGTGCGGCCAATTTGGTCAAGTTAACCATGCACAAAAACCAAGCATGTCCATTCGTTGCACATTCTCTAGCCAGAACCGTCGCAATGTGCAACGCGGAATGACGTCACATTAAGGCGCAATTGGGAAAATTCCGGCCGGCGGATTTTGCCGCGACGAAAGCGCCGCGCATCCCCGACATGCGCAAATGGCGCCTTGCGATCTTCATATTTGGCGCACGATCTTTTCCGAAAACCGATTACACTTTTGGGGATCGTGCGCTAAGCCAATCGGCATGATTGAGGCAAATGAAAGCTCGAGCGCGCGAGGCGGGGTCGCGGTGGTGATCGTCGCCGCCGGCCGCGGCGCTCGTGCCGGGCAGGCCAATGGGCCCAAGCAGTACCAAAACATCGGTGGCCGCGCCGTGATTGCGCATACGCTGGAGATGTTTCTGGCCCATCCGCAGACGGGCCAGATCGTCGTCGCCATCCATGCCGACGACCACGAACTGTTCCGGCAGGCGGCGGGCCTTCATGCGCAACGCGTCACCGCCGTCGTTGGCGGGCCGACCAGGCAGGAGTCCGTCCGCCTCGGCTTGCTTGCGCTCAAGGACCACGCGCCGGACCGGGTTCTGATTCACGATGCCGTCCGCCCTTTCGTCGACGCGGAATTGATCGACCGCATCATCGCCGCCATCGGCGAGAATGAAGGGGCATTGCCCGCGCTGCCCGTCGCCGACACGCTGAAGCGCGAATCGACGTCCGGCGTGGTTGCGGAAACCGTTTCCCGCAGCGGGCTACACGCGGCACAAACGCCGCAAGGTTTCCCCTACGGGCCGATTCTTGCCGCACACGACAAGGCCCATCAGCTCGGCAAGCTGGATTTCACCGACGACGCGGCGATCGCCGAATGGGCGCATATTCCAGTCAAGCTCGTTCCGGGCTCGCCGGACAATATCAAACTTACCTGGGCACGGGATATCGCCATGGCGCACCAGCGGCTTTCCAGCGAACGAACACTCTTCCCCGACATCCGCACCGGCAACGGCTACGACGTCCATGCGTTCGAAGCCGGCGACCACGTCACCTTGTGCGGCGTCGCCATTCCGCATGACAAGAAACTGTCCGGCCATTCCGACGCCGACGTTGGGCTGCACGCCCTCACCGATGCGCTGCTGGCGACCTGCGGCGCCGGCGACATCGGCACGCATTTCCCGCCGTCGGATCCGCAATGGAAAGGTGCTGCGTCCCGTATATTCGTCGAACATGCGGCAAGAGTGGTACGCGAGCGCGGCGGGCGCATCGCCAATGCCGATATCACGCTGATCTGCGAGGCGCCGCGCGTCGGTCCGCACCGCGAGGCCATGACGTCAGCCCTGTCGCAGATGTTGGGGATTTCCGCCGACCGCATCTCCATCAAGGCGACAACCAACGAGAAGCTCGGCTTCGTCGGCCGCGAGGAAGGCATCGCAGCGATCGCTACCGCCAGCGTGGTGTTTCCCGGCGAGGTGCCGGAATGAGCAACAGCGCGCTGGCAACCGCTTTATTCGAGGCCTGCCGGGAGCGCGGCATCATGGTCGCGACGGCGGAAAGCTGCACCGGCGGCATGATCATCGCCGCGCTGACCGACATTGCCGGCTCCTCCGCCGTGGTCGATCGCGGCTTCATCACCTATTCCAACGAAGCCAAGGTGGACATGCTTGGCGTTCGCGCCTCAACGCTGGACGTGCATGGTGCCGTTTCCCGCGAAACGGCGATCGAGATGGCAAAAGGCGCGCTTGCCCGTTCTCGGGCCGGGCTTGCTCTCGCCGTGACCGGCATCGCCGGACCCGGCGGCGGTTCGGCGGAAAAGCCGGTCGGCCTGGTGTGGTTCGGCATTGGCCTGGACGGCGAGACCGTGACGGTAGAACACAGGCTGTTTGCCGACAAGGGCCGCGATTTCGTTCGTCAAGAGACCGTCAAGCGCGCGCTGGAACTTGGTCTGCGTGCACTTGGACAACGTCAGGCCGACGGTGCAGCGCCATAAATGACGTTGGCGCGCTTTTCGAAAGCCTCGGCGAACATGCGGAAGGCGCGGTCGAACATGGTGCCCATCACCGCGCCGAGGATGCGGCTCTTGAATTCGTAGTCGATGAAGAAGCGCACTGTGCACCCGGGGCCGTCGGGTTCGAAACGCCAGACATTGCTCAGATATTTGAACGGGCCGTCAATGTACTTAACATCGATGGCGTTCTCGTCGGGCTTCAGCAGGACCTGCGTCGTAAAGGTCTCGCGGATCGCCTTGTAGCCGATGCTCATATCGGCGACGAGAACGGTGCGTCCGTCACGCTCCTTGCGCGAGCGCACCGTCAGCGCTTCGCAGAGCGGCAGGAATTGCGGATAGGCCTCGACGTCGGCAACCAGCGCAAACATCTGCTGCGGCGTATGAGCAACGCGGCGGGTGGCTTCGAATTTCGGCATGAACCCTGCGCTAGACCGACTTCTGGAGCTGCGCCTCGCGCGCCGCACGCAGTCTGGCGAAATCGTCGCCGGCATGGTGCGACGAACGCGTCAGCGGGCTCGATGCCACCAGCAGGAAACCCTTGGTCCGGCCGATCGTCTCGAAGGACTTGAACTCCTCCGGGGTGACGAAGCGGATCACCGGATGGTGCTTCTTCGACGGCTGCAGATATTGGCCGATGGTCATGAAGTCGACATTGGCCGAACGCAGATCGTCCATCAGCTGCAGGATTTCATTCCGCTCCTCACCCAGCCCCACCATGATGCCGGACTTGGTGAAGATCGAAGGGTCGAGTTCCTTGACCCGCTGCAACAGCCGGATCGAGTGGAAATAGCGGGCGCCCGGCCGAACCGTCAGATAGTTCGACGGCACGGTTTCGAGATTGTGGTTGAAGACGTCGGGTTTGGCCGCCACGACGATCTCCAGCGCGCCGTCCTTGCGCAGGAAATCGGGCGTCAGGATTTCGATCGTGGTCGACGGCGTTGCCGCCCGGATCGCGCGGATGACGTCGGCGAAGTGCTGTGCGCCGCCATCGGCGAGATCGTCGCGGTCGACCGAAGTGATGACGACGTGGCTGAGCCCCATCTGCTTGACGGCATGCGCGACGCGCGCCGGCTCGTCGGGGTCGAGTGCCGTCGGAATGCCGGTGGCGACATTGCAGAAAGCGCAGGCGCGGGTGCATATCTCGCCCATGATCATGAAGGTGGCGTGCTTCTTTTCCCAGCACTCACCGATGTTCGGGCAACCGGCCTCTTCGCAGACGGTCACCAGCTTGTGCGATTTGACGATCTCGCGCGTCTCGGCATAGCCCTTCGAGACCGGCGCCTTGACGCGAATCCAGTCTGGCTTGCGCAACACCTCCTGGTCGGGCTTGTGCGCCTTCTCGGGATGCCGCAGCCGCGGCGCGTTGGCGATCGTGTCGAGGACAGTGACCATCTGAACCCTGGCTTTTCTCGCGACCGCCCGTCGGCGATCGTCATTTTAACGTCATCTAGGACTTTTCGGCGCAAAGAAAAAGGCTGCAGGAGCGCATGCCACTACAACCGTTTTCGCATGGCCAGAACGATATCGACTAGCGGCGCACCAGGCGACCGACCCAGATCAGCAGGCAGGCACCGATGAAGCCGGTGACGAGATAGGCGGTCCAACCGACGCCGAAGACACCGATATTCAAGGCCTGCAGGATGGCATTCAGCACGACGGCGCCAACGATGCCCATGACAATGTTCATGAAGATGCCGGTGTTGCTCTTCATGACCATTTCCGCGAGCCAGCCTGCCAGGCCGCCGATGATGATGGCTGCGATCCAGCCCACGCCGTTCAAGTGCATATGCCTTCTCCTTGCGAGAGTAAAAATGCATCCGGAAACGAAGTACCTTGCCGTCGAGATCCCAGGGCTTTCGCGGCTGAGTCTCTTGCGGCGAATCTATCATGCGTTCAGCGCGCGACCATAGGCGTCGAGCACGCTTTCCTTCATCATCTCCGACAGCGTCGGATGCGGGAAGATGGTGTGCATCAGCTCTTCCTCGGTCGTTTCGAGGTTCATCGCCACGACAAAGCCCTGGATCAGTTCGGTCACCTCGGCGCCGACCATATGCGCGCCGAGCAACTGACCGGTCTTCCTGTCGAAGATGGTCTTGATGAACCCCTGGTCCTCGCCGAGCGCGATCGCCTTGCCGTTGGCGGCGAACTGGAAGCGGCCGACGCGGATATCCTTGCCCTCGGCCTTGGCCTTGGCTTCCGTCAGGCCAACGGAGGCGACCTGCGGATTGCAATAGGTGCAGCCGGGGATCTTCAGCTTGTCGGTGGCATGCACGCCTGGAAAATTGGCGATCTTCTCGACGCACACCACGCCCTCATGCTCGGCCTTGTGGGCAAGCATCGGCGGGCCGGCGACATCGCCGATCGCATAGATGCCGGGCACGTTCGTCTTGCCGTAACCGTCGACGACGACGCAGCCTCGCTCCGTCTTCACGCCAAGCGCCTCAAGCCCGAGATTTTCGATGTTGCCCTGGACGCCTACTGCCGAGATCATGCGGTCGGCGGTGATCTTCTCGACCTTGCCGTCCTTCATCTCGACATGCGCGGTGACCGAGTTGGCACCCTTCTCGACCTTGGTCACCTTGGCTTCGAGAATGATCTTCATGCCCTGCTTTTCGAATTGCTTCTGCGCGAATTTCGAGACTTCGGCGTCCTCGACCGGCATCACAGCGGGCAAGAGTTCGACGACCGTCACATCGGCACCCATGGTGCGGTAGAAGGACGCGAATTCGATGCCGATGGCGCCTGAGCCCATCACCAGCAGCGACTTCGGCATCTCCTTCGGCACCATGGCTTCGAAATAGGTCCAGATCAGCTTGCCGTCCGGCTCGATGCCGGGCAGCGCGCGCGGCCGGGCGCCGGTCGCCAGGATGATGTGCTTGGCGGTGTAGGTGCCCTCGCCCTTGATGCCTTTCGGCACTGGCGGCTGCGGCTCCATCGGCTTCTTCGCCGTCTTGGACACGACGATCTCGCCGGGTTTCGACAGCTTGGCTTCGCCCCAGATGACGTCGACCTTGTTCTTCTTCATCAGGAAGGCAACGCCGCCATTGAGCCGCAGCGAAACCTTGCGCGACCGGTCGACGACAGCGGCGGTATCGGCGCTGATTTTGCCGCCGTCGAGCTTCAGGCCATAGTCCTTCAGGTGATCCGAATAGTGCATGATCTCGGCCGAGCGCAGCAGCGCCTTGGTCGGGATGCAGCCCCAATTGAGGCAGATGCCGCCGAGATGCTCGCGCTCGACGATCGCCGTCTTGAAGCCAAGCTGGGCGGAACGCACCGCCGTGACATAGCCGCCGGGACCGGAGCCGATGATGATGACGTCGTAGTTCTCAGCCACGGTTTTTCTCCTTACTCACAGTTCCAGCATGACACGCACGACCGGCGTCAGCGCCTTGCCGATGTTCCGCGTGTTTTCGGCGTCGAGGTGGACGCCGTCGAGCGGTGTGGTGATGGCCACCGCGCCGGCATCGAAGAAGCCGCAGCCGGCTTCGTCGGCCAGCCCGGCATATTGCGGTGCCAGCTGCTTCGAGGCGTCATCGCCGCCAGCAAACATTTCCTTGAAATCGGCATTTTCAGTGCGGCTGACGACAGGTGGCGAAACAATCAGGATCTGCGGCGCCGGCCAGTCGAACGGATAGTCGTGGCCGCGCACAATGTCGATCAGCCGCTGGATGCCTTGCTTGGCGGCGACCGGATTGCCGTGGATCCATGGCTTCATGTCATTGGCGCCGAGCATGATAACGATCAGGTCGATCGGCGCGTGCGTCGTCAGCACCGTGGGCAGCAGCCGCGCGCCGTTGCGGTCGGCGCCGGCAAGATGATCGTCGAAGGCGGTGGTGCGGCCATTGAGACCATCAGCGATGACCTGGACGCCACCGCCGAGGCCAGCCTGCAGCACGCTTGGCCAGCGATCCTCGAGCGCATGTCGCCCGCCTTCGGCATTGTAACCCCAGGTCAGCGAGTCGCCGTAGCAAAGCACCGTCTTCATCCGCTCAACCCGCCTATGTCTGCCTTGCCGCGTTTCACCCGCCGGCGAATCCGGAAATGATCAGGACGAAAAGGCTGGTGACGAATTTCCTCACCGCCCTCTCCTTTCCTACACCAGCATGCCCATCGGGTTCTCGATCAGCCGTTTGAAGGCGACCAGCAGTTCGGCACCGAGCGCTCCGTCGACGGCGCGATGATCGGTAGACAGCGTCACCGACATGATGGTGGCGATTTTGATCTCGCCATTCTTGACCACCGCCCGCTCTTCACCGGCACCAACCGCCAGGATCGTCGCATGCGGCGGGTTGATCACGGCGGCAAAGTCCTTGATGCCGAACATGCCGAGGTTGGACACGGCCGTGGTGCCGCCCTGATACTCTTCGGGCTTCAGCTTGCGGCTGCGCGCCCGGCTCGCCAGGTCCTTCATCTCGTTGGAGATGGTGGACAGCGTCTTTTCGTCGGCGCGTCGGATGATCGGCGTGATCAGGCCGCCGGGGATCGAGACGGCGACACCGACATCGGCATGCTTGTGCTTCACCATGGCGCTTTCGGTCCATGACGCATTGGCATCCGGCACCGCCTTCAAAGCCATGGCCATCGCCTTGATCACCATGTCGTTGACCGACAGCTTGTAGGCCGGCGCCTCGCCCTTGTCGGTCTTCTTCACCGGGGCCGCCGCGTTGATCTGCGTGCGCAGTGCCAGCAGTGCATCGAGCTCGCAGTCGAGCGTCAGGTAGAAATGCGGGATGGTGGTCTTGGCCTCGACGAGGCGGCGCGCGATGGTCTTGCGCATATTGTCATGCGGGACGAGCTCGTAGGAGCCTTCCTCGAACAGCTTCAGCACCTGTTCGTCGGACATCGCCTTCGCCGTCGGAGCGGCGGCAGCAGGCGCGCCAGCCGGAGCCTTGGCCGCGGGTGCTGCTTTGGCACCGCCGCCGGCAATCGCGGCATCGACGTCAGCTTTCACCACCCGGCCATGCGGGCCGGTTCCGGTCACCGCCGACACATCGACGCCCGCATCCTTGGCGATGCGGCGCGCAAGTGGTGAGGCAAAGGTGCGACCTTCACCCTCCCCCTTGTGGGGAGGGCCGGCCGGCCTTCCGGCCGGGGTGGGGGTTGCGGCGGCGGGTTCACCCCCACCCGCGCCTGCGGCGCGACCTCCCCCATCGGAGGGGGAGGTGGGAGCCTCAGCCTTTGGTGCCTCGGCTTTGGGAGCATCCGCTTTCGCAGGCGCTGCACCACCGTTTTTCGCGGCGGCGCTCGCATCCTCGCCCTCAGCCGCAAGCACGGCGATCAGCGCGTTGACCTTGACGCCTTCGGTGCCGGCCGGAACAACGAGCTTTGCAACCGTGCCCTCATCGACGGCTTCGACTTCCATCGTCGCCTTGTCGGTTTCGATTTCGGCGATGACATCGCCGGGCGAAACCTTGTCGCCCTCCTTGACCAGCCACTTCGACAGATTGCCCTCTTCCATCGTCGGTGACAGGGCCGGCATGGTGATGTTGATTGGCATTTTGTCCTCCCGCCCGGTTCAGCGATACGCGACGGCTTTGACCGCCTCGATGACCTCGCCGACATTCGGCAATGCCAGCTTCTCGAGGTTCGCCGCATAGGGCATCGGCACGTCCTTGCCGGCAATGGTGATGACCGGAGCGTCGAGGAAATCGAAGGCGCGCAGCGAGACCTGGTTGGCGATATGGTCGCCGACCGAGTTCTGCGGAAAGCCTTCTTCCACCACGACCAGCCGGTTGGTCTTCTTGACCGACGCGATGACGGTGTCGAGGTCGAGCGGACGGATGGTCCTGAGGTCGATGATCTCGGCGTCGATGCCCATGCCGCGCAGTTCGGCCTCAGCCTTGACCGCATAGGTCATGCCGATGCCGAAGGACACGATGGTGACATCCTTGCCCGATTTGTGGATGCGCGCCTTGCCGATCGGCAGCACGAAATCATCCAGCTTCGGCACGTCGAAGGACTGGCCGTAGAGGATTTCGTTCTCGAGGAAGATGATCGGGTTCGGATCGCGGATCGCCGCCTTGAGCAGGCCCTTGGCGTCAGCGGCCGTATACGGCATCACCACCTTCAGGCCCGGAATGTGGCTGTACCAGGCGGCATAGCACTGCGAGTGCTGGGCGGCGACGCGGGCAGCCGCCCCGTTGGGCCCACGGAACACGATCGGCGCGCCCATCTGGCCGCCCGACATATAGAGCGTCTTGGCGGCGGAGTTGATGATCTGGTCGATCGCCTGCATGGCGAAGTTGAAGGTCATGAACTCGACGATCGGCTTCAGGCCGGCCATTGCAGCACCAACGCCAACCCCGGCAAAACCATGTTCGGTGATCGGCGTGTCGACGACACGACGCGGTCCGAATTCCTGCAGCAGCCCTTGCGTGATCTTGTAGGCGCCCTGGTACTCGGCGACTTCCTCGCCCATGACGAAGACATCGCCGTCGCGGCGCATCTCCTCGGCCATGGCATCGCGCAATGCTTCGCGAACCGTCGTCGAGACCATTTCCGTGCCGGCCGGGATATCCGGATCGGCGGCGATTTCCGTTTTCGGAGCGGCCGCGACAGGTGCCGCGGCTGGCCTTGCGGCCTCCGCCTTCTCCTCGGTTGGAGCATCAGCGTTTGCGGGTGCTTCCGCCTTGGCGGGAGCCACGGACTTGCCGATATCGCCGGCATTCTCGCCGTCCTGCAGCAAGACGGCGATCGGCGTGTTGACCTTGACGCCTTCGGTGCCGGCGCTGATCAGGATCTTGCCCAGCGTGCCTTCGTCGACGGCTTCCACTTCCATCGTCGCCTTGTCGGTTTCGATCTCGGCGAGGACGTCGCCGGCGACGACCTTGTCGCCCTCGTTCTTCAACCACTTGGAAAGATTGCCCTCTTCCATGGTCGGCGAGAGAGCGGGCATGAGAATTTCAATCGGCATGTCCTGGCCCTCCCTTACAATACGATATCGGTCCAGAGCTCGGACGGATCCGGCTCCGCGTCGTTCTGGGCGAATTCGGCGGCGTCCGCGACGATGTCACGGACCTGCTTGTCGATGGTCTTCAATTCGTCCTCGGTTGCCCACTTCTTCTCGATCAGCCGCGTCTTGACCTGCTCGATCGGGTCATGCTCGGAGCGCATCTTCTGCACTTCTTCCTTCGAGCGGTACTTTGCGGGGTCCGACATCGAGTGACCGCGATAGCGGTAGGTCTGCATCTCAAGGATCAGCGGGCCGTTGCCGGCGCGGCACCATTCGGTGGCGAGATCGCCGGCAGCCTTGACCGCGCGCACATCCATACCGTCAACCTGAATGCCGGGAATCTTGAACGAGGCGCCGCGATGCGAAAAATCCGTCTCGGCGGAAGAGCGCGAGACCGAGGTGCCCATGGCGTAGCGGTTGTTTTCGATGATGTAGATCACCGGCAGCTTCCACAGCGAGGCCATGTTGAAGCTTTCATAGACCTGGCCCTGGTTGGCGGCGCCGTCGCCGAAATACGTCAGCGAGACATTGTTGTTGTCGCGATAGCGGTTGGCGAAGGCCAAGCCCGTGCCGAGCGACACCTGCGCGCCGACAATGCCGTGGCCGCCGTAAAAATGCTTCTCCTTGGAGAACATGTGCATGGAGCCGCCCTTGCCCCGCGACAGGCCGCCGCGACGGCCGGTCAGCTCGGACATGACGCCGCGCGGCGAGAGCTCCATCGCCAGCATGTGGCCGTGGTCGCGATAGGCCGTGATCATCTGATCGCCATCGATCAGCGCCATCTTCATGCCGGTGACGACGGCTTCCTGGCCGATATAGAGGTGGCAGAAGCCGCCGATGAAGCCCATGCCGTAGAGCTGGCCGGCCTTTTCCTCGAAGCGGCGGATGAGCAGCATGTGCCGGTAGGCGGCAAGCTCTTCGTCCTTGGTGAATTCAGCAGGCTTGGGCGCTGAAAGCCCCGATTTGCCGTCGGATTTCGATTTGGCAGGCGCTTTTCTGGCTGCGGTGGCCATGCATCACTCCCTGTTGGCGTCTCTTTGCGGACATTAGGGCCGGATGAAATCCGCCCTGGGAGATCAGCTCTCCCCACCGATTTATGCAAGGCTAACACGCGTCACAGCGTTGCGCCATGACGAATTTGCATAGCTGGCATGCGCCTAAGGGATTAAAATCATTGAAAATATTGGTGATTAACTGAAAGTCAGTTATTTCGACGATGCCGGTAGCATGATGGTGATTTCATCAGCCTGGGACAGGTTGAGCGCCTTGCGCGCCTGCTCGTCGAGCATGTCCTTCTCCAGCGTGCCGTCATGCATGAGCCGAACGCGCCGTTCGAGCTCCATCCGTCGGGCCTTGACGGCGTCAAGCTGGGCCTGCAGCGCGACAGTCTGCGCTTCCAGCTGATATTTCGAGTTGATGCCGAACTCACCGTGATAGGCATGAAAGCCGAAATAGGCCAGGAACACCGCGCATAGGGAGGGGATGATCAGCCGGCCGGTATTTCTCTGCTTGTGCTGACGCGTCCACATAGCCCGTTTCCTCGCGGCCGCGAACTCAGGCGGCTCACGATCTTTTTCGCCCGATTGTGCTTAACGGACGGTTACGGATGGCCGGTATGGCTGTGCTCAGATGAAAAAGGGCGGGAATGATCCCGCCCTCGAGCAATAGTGGGATGGCGTTTTCGGATCAGCTCTTGATTACCGACTTGCCGGCGTAACGCGCCTGCTTGCCGAGTTCTTCCTCGATGCGGATCAGCTGGTTGTATTTGGCCATGCGGTCAGAGCGCGACAGCGAACCGGTCTTGATCTGTCCGCAGTTGGTCGCGACGGCTAGATCGGCGATGGTCGAATCTTCGGTTTCGCCCGAGCGGTGCGACATGACGGCGGTATAGCCGGCCTTGTGCGCGGTCTCGACCGCGTCGAGCGTTTCGGTCAGCGAGCCGATCTGGTTGACCTTGACCAGGATCGAATTGGCAACGCCCATGCGGATGCCGTCGCGCAGGCGCGCCGTGTTGGTGACGAAGAGGTCGTCGCCGACCAGCTGCGTTTGCTTGCCGATCAAGTCGGTCAGGTACTTCCAGCCTTCCCAGTCATCCTCGGCCAGGCCGTCCTCGATCGAGATGATCGGATAGTCGGCGGCGAGCTTGGCGAGGTACTTTGCCTGTGCCTTGGGATCACGCGTCTTCTTCTCGCCCTCATAGACGTAGTTGCCGTCCTTGAAGAACTCGGTCGCGGCGCAGTCGAGGCCGAGCGCGATCTCCTCGCCCGGCTTGAAGCCGGCCTTCTCGATCGACTCCATAATGAAATCGAGCGCCACCGGCGCGCTCTTCAGGTTCGGGGCAAAGCCGCCCTCGTCACCGACATTGGTGTTATGGCCGGCATCCTTCAGCTTCTTGCGCAGCGTGTGGAAGATTTCCGAGCCCCAGCGCACACCTTCGCGCAAAGTCGGTGCACCGACCGGCAGGATCATGAACTCCTGGAAATCGATCGGGTTGTCGGCATGCGCGCCGCCGTTGATGATGTTCATCATCGGCACCGGCAGGATATGGGCCTTGGTGCCGCCGACATAACGGTAGAGCGGCAGGCCGGCGGCATCGGCCGCGGCCTTGGCCACCGCCAGCGAGACACCGAGGATGGCGTTGGCGCCGAGCCGGCTCTTGTTGGGCGTGCCATCGAGTTCGATCATCGTCTGGTCGATATGGATCTGGTTCTCGGCTTCCATGCCGCCGATCGCCTCGAACAGCTCTCCGTTGACCGCCTCGACGGCCTTCAGCACGCCCTTGCCGAGATAACGGGCGCCGCCGTCGCGAAGCTCGACGGCTTCGTGCGCGCCGGTCGAGGCCCCCGACGGCACCGCGGCCCGGCCCATCGAACCGTCTTCGAGCACGACATCGACCTCGACGGTCGGGTTTCCACGGCTGTCCAGGATTTCACGTCCGACAATGTCGATGATGGCGGTCATTGCGATGTCCCCGATTGATCTGACGAAAGGTCGCGCCCGTCTTAGCCAAAGCGACGCAAAAGGCAATCCAGCCACGGCTGAATAGTGCCGCGCTCGCGATTCACGAAGCGCAAATTTCTGTCATCATAAGTCATGCCGCCGGCGACGCATTCCAGGTTATGGCTGTTGTCGCGCGGGGCGAAACAGGAGGAGTTTCGCCATGTCTGAGTTGAGCGGTATCGTCAGTCTGTTCCTGATCGCGGCGGCGTTCCTGACGTCATGCGACAATCAGCAGTCGCCGCCAAAGGCCAGCGCGCCTTTGCCGGCCTTGCATATCAGCGGATAGCATCGCGCTGAATCAAAAAGGGCCTCGTCGAGAGGGGCCCTTTTTTTGAATGTCACATCAATGCCAGTAAGGCGTGACCTTGTAGTACCTGTACGACTCGTCACGCGCTCTCTCACCGTCGGCGCCGGCCAGTTCGTTGATCGAATGGGCGGGCGCTGCCTTCAGCTGTTCCTTGGAGAAGGGTACGACATAGCCACCCTTGTCCTCATCATAGTCGAGACTTGCCCAAGGGATGGCATGGTACTTCTCGGCAATGCCAAGAAAGCCGCCAAACCCGATCACAGCAAACATGATGCCATTCGATGTCTTATCGAGCATGACGTCCTCGATGCTGCCGATGCTCTTGCCTTCGGTGTTGTAGACCGATGTGCCGATGACTCGCGAAGCGGCAATGGCCTGGGTGTGGCCTGTCTGAGTTGTCATGGCGTGCTCCTCATTGTCGTTAAACTCTGCTTCGACAATGAGAGGGACGGGCGAAAGTTCCCGACTTTTTTCGGCGTCGGCCGATCACTCCGCGAGAATGAAAGTCACCTTCATGTTGACGCGATAAGCAGCGATCTTGCCGTCCTCGACCACGATCTTCTGGTCCTGGATCCAAGCGCCTTCCACGTTCTTCAGTGTCTTGGCGGCGCGCGCAATTCCCTGCTCGATGGCGTCCTGAAAGCTTTTTTCCGACGATGAGGTGATTTCGGTGACGCGGGCGACAGACATGGCTTCCTCCTGCCAAAAGCGTTCATTTGCCGGTCAAGCGTACAACCCGAAATTGCCGGCAACAAGCGCCGGCAGGAATGGGCAGAGCTTAACGGCCCTTCGCCACCCGGTCGAACGCGATCAGCCGTTCCAAAAGTGCGGGCATGTCCTTCAGCGGCACCATGTTGGGACCATCGGAAGAGGTCGAATTGTCGGGATCCTGGTGGGTCTCGATGAAGACGCCGGCAACACCGACGGCGACGGCCGCGCGAGCCAAGGTCTCGACAAAGCGGCGCTCGCCACCAGACGAACCGCCCTGCCCGCCCGGCTGCTGGACCGAATGCGTGGCATCGAAGATCACCGGCGCGCCGATCTCGGCCATGATCGGCAGAGCGCGCATATCCGACACCAGCGTGTTGTAGCCGAAGGACGCGCCGCGCTCGGTCGTCAAGACGTTGGCGTTGCCGGAACCGGTGATCTTGCCGACCACGTTCTTCATATCCCAGGGCGCAAGAAACTGCCCCTTCTTGACGTTGATCACCTTGCCCGTCCGTGCGGCGGCGACCAGCATGTCGGTCTGGCGCGACAGGAAGGCAGGAATCTGAAGCACATCGACATGCGGCGCGACGATCGCGCATTGTTCCTCGGTGTGGACATCGGTCAGCACGGGAAGCGAAAATTCCTTGCGCAGTTCGTCGAAGACGGGGAGCGCTGCGTCGATGCCGGCGCCGCGTGTCGCCGAAAGCGAGGTGCGGTTGGCCTTGTCGTAACTGGTCTTATAGACGAGGCCGATCCCGAGCTTGCCGGTCAATTCCTTCAGCGCGCCCGCCATATCGAAGGCATGCTGGCGCGATTCGAACTGGCACGGGCCGGCGATCAGCGCCAGGGCCGCATTGTTGTCGAAGACGACGTTGCCGACGGTTACCGCCGAATTGGGCGCCAGGGGGTTGTTCATGGGATCTCCCGGAAGATGAAAGCCGCGCCCTGTCCGGATGCCGGCTGCACGACAATGTCAGTGCCCGCTATATCGTGCTCGATGGAGTTGGCTGCAAGCAGCCTTGAAACGACATTGATGCCGCGGACCGCAAAGACGACGGCAGCGAAACGAAGCTGCGTGGGTAAACCGGCCGAAATGCCGAAGCGGGCAGCGAAAGACGCTGGGTCGAGCACACTTAGAGTTGCATTCGGCAAGTGAAACGCACCGCCCTGCCCGCTGGCGGCAGGATCGCCCAATGCCACGGAAATCAGGCGATGCTGTTCGGCGGGCTGGTCGCCGACCGCGACCACTTCCACAATGCCGGTGGCGCCGTTGGGGTGAGCTTGCAAGGCCGCGCGGTCCACTTTTGGTGCGTTGATCCGCTGGCAGACAAACAGGAACGCATCGGTTGCGCCGCTGGCCGAGGCGAAGGCCAATTTGAATGACGCCATGTCGCTTTTGCCTGATGTATCGGTGAAAGCGCGCGAGAAGCTCAGCGTGTCTCCAGCCGACAGGCCGGCTTCGACATAGCGCACATGGTCGGCATCGGCATTGTCGGTAGCCAGAACCACCGCGGAAAATCCTTCATCGCCGCGGCTTTCGCGATAGAGACGGTCGCGGGTGACGAAGACGTTGTCCTCGGCAGCCGCGTCGATCGCTGCCTGCTCATTACCAATCGCGAGGGGCTCCAGATAGGTTCCGTCGGCGAGGAAAACGCAGCAGTTTTCCGTTCCAAAGGGATGAACGCCGGTCGGGGCGACGACGAAGCCCAGCGAGGTGAGCCGGGCTCGCGCCACATCGAGGTCCTGCGTCGGCAGCACCAGATGATCGAGCGGATGAATGCCGGCTGCTGTGGATCGGGTCATGCAGGCGCGATGTGCATCATTCCGCGAAACGGTTCAAGACGTGATTGCAATCCTCGCCGCCAGCGGCGGCGCAGCTGCCGGCAACGACATCGGCGGAATAACGCAGTTCGCGCAATGGTTTGACCATGCTGGTGGTCTGCGCATAGAGCGGATGCGCCTTGTAAGCGGCCAGCGCCGCTTCGTCCGCGAACTCGGCGTAGACGACGACGTCGATCTCGTCCGACAGCGGATCGACCTTGGTGTTCAAGGTGACCTCGAAAAGGCTGGAATGAGGAATATTGCCGAGGGCCAGCAGCCCGGTGCGCACTGCCTCCACATCCTCCTTGCGACGCGCGCTGAAGAAAACGATATGCCGGATCAATCCCGCCTCCTCGATCTGAATGCCGGCGTCTTTTGTGATGGCGGTCTCGTCGCGTCAACCGTTCATGGCGCCACGCGTCCTTGCGACGCGCCCCGGAGGGACCTCATCTCGCAGCGACGAACATCTCGAATGAAGCGCCGGGCTGCAATCCTTGAAAGGGATATTCAGGCCTTGCCGGTGACGTAGCGCACGGCATGGGAAAGTTCCCTGACCGAGATGTCGAGATACCGGCCCTGATTGTAGAGGCCGTCCCAGATCAGGAAGAACGCAATGGCGGCAATGACGACTACATAACGCATGGCTAAAGCTATCGCACAAGCGCGGTGGCGGCCATAGACGTTTTTGAGTTTGGGCAGCACCTCGACGCGGAGAGCAGATGCCAGGCGCCACTTGGCACAGCCCAGCCAACAGCCTGCCTCTTGAAGTTCCCCCTCATGACGTGGAAGATTGTGGCAGACATCCACCGGGAAGCGCTGAAGCTGCGGTCAACGGGCGCGCGCTTTCGTTCGAGCCAGGCTGTCGCCGAACCGGTGAGCCACGGGACAAGGCAAGGCATTCGAAGCTGGCGAATGAAAGAAAACCGTAGGTCGGCAATTTGCGCCGGCACCACGGAAATTCGGGGGCATGAAATGGCATATGGGGACCATGATCGCGCAGCGCCCGGCGAGGCGGTCAGGCTCGACGAGTTCAATTTCGCCGAGATCGTCAAGGGCCTGCCGGCCAAGGCGCGCATGGTACTGTCGGCGGCGATGAACCTGCCGCGCGGTTCGCTGAAGGTCAGGATGCCTGACGGCCGCGCCGTCCTCGTCGGCGGCAAGGGGCCCGGCCCGGACGCCGAACTGGTGCTCAAGAACTGGCGCCTGCCGGGCCGCGCCTTTTCCGGTGGCACGATCGGCGTTGCCGAATCCTATATGGATGGCGATTGGGAAAGTCCTGACGTCACCAGCTTCCTGGAATTGTTCGTGGTCAATTCGGCGATCGGCGAACGCGTCGCCGGCGGCGCCAGCTGGCTCATCGGCACCGTCCAACGCATCCGCCACTGGTTCAACGAGAACACGCGCACCGGTTCGAAACGCAACATCTCGGCGCATTACGATCTCGGCAACGCCTTCTACAAGGAGTGGCTCGACCCGAGCATGACCTATTCCTCAGCGCTTTACGCGAATGGCGCCAACGATTTGGAGAGCGCCCAGACCGCCAAATATCGGGAACTGGCCAGGGATACGGGTATCGGCGAAAAGGATCATGTGCTGGAGATCGGCTGCGGCTGGGGCGGCTTTGCCGAATTCGCGGCACGCGAAATCGGCTGCCGCGTTACGGGACTGACGATCAGCCGCGAACAGCACGATTTCGCCAAGGCACGCATCGCCAAGGCCGGGCTTGCCGACAGGGTCGACATCAAGCTGCAGGACTATCGCGACGAAACAGGACGTTACGACCGCATTGCGTCCATCGAGATGTTCGAAGCGGTCGGCGAGAAATATTGGCCGGTGTTCTTCTCCAAGATGAAGGCCTGTCTGAAGCCCGGCGGCACCGCGGGCCTGCAGATCATCACCATCAACGAAGCCGCCTACGACACCTATCGCGCCAGGCCGGATTTCATCCAGCGCTATGTGTTCCCGGGCGGCATGCTGCCGACGCCGTCGATCCTGAAAGCATTAGGCAAGGACCATGGCCTTGCGCATTTGCGTGAGCGCGTGTTTCCCGACGACTATGCGCGCACGCTCGCCGAATGGCGGCAGCGTTTCTGGGTATCGTGGGAGAAGATCGTGCCGCTCGGCTTCGACGACCGCTTCAAGAAGCTCTGGGAATTCTACCTCCACTATTGCGAAGCCGGTTTCCGCGCCAGCTACATCGATGTGCGCCAGGTGGTCTACAAGGCTTAGTTGGGACCAATGGCGGGACGATGCCACGGCCCCGCCAGCCCAAAACGGGCCGCCAGGAGGAGCGGTGATGCCACCACCCGAGCAGGACGTCATCTCCTGCGCGGGGGACGGCGCGAAGACAGATCCTTATCCGACCGGATCAGAGCAGGATGCGATACTTTGCGAAACCGGCTTCGCCCTCGCCCGCTGGTTCGATCTTCAGCGACTTCACATCGGCGATGAAGTCCTTCGCCTTGACGCCCGTCTCGAACATGACGCTGGTTCCGGGCAGCGGCGCGAACGACCAGTTGCCGTCCGCCGACGGGTTGATCATACCCTGGCTTACGATATAGCGAACGATAACGTCGCGATTGGTGTCCGGCGCCTCATAGATGATCTTCGATGCATTGATGTCAGGGAAATTGCCACCGCCGCCGGCCCGGTAATTGTTGGTCGCAACGACGAATTTTTGATTGGGATCAATTGGTTTTCCGTCGAACATCAAGTCGACGATGCGGTTGGCGCCGGCATTCGCCACCCCGCCCTTGGCGTCGTATTTCGGCGGCTGCGAAAGATCGATCCTGTAGGTGACGCCGTCGATGACGTCGAAATTGTAGGATGGGAAGTCGGTGTTGATGAGCGTTTGGTCGGCCTTACCCGCCTCGATCCTGTTGAAGATGCCGGCCGACATTTCCAACCATTCCTTGACCTGAGCGCCGGTGATTTCGACAGCCCGCACGGTGTTGGGATAGAGATAAAGGTCGGCGACATTCTTTATGGCGATGTCGCCGGCCGGCACGTCGGTATAGTAGTCGGCGCCGTTGCGCCCGCCGGCCCTGAAGGGAGCGGCGGCCGACAGCAGCGGCATGTCCTTCCACTGCGTGCTCTTGAGAATGTCCTTCAAGTACCAGGTCTGCGCCTGGCTGACGACCTGCACCGACGGATCATCGGCGACCAGCGAGAAATAGGAATAGAGCGGCGCGGAGGTCTTGCCGACGGGGCGGCGCACATAGGCCAAGGTCGCCTGGTGGTCCTGCTCGAGGGCCGCGATGATGCGCTTGTCGTCCGCGACGGTCGGCTTGTTCTTGTTGTCGACGCGCTCGAAAATCGGCCGCGCCTCTGTGGTGGCGGAAACGACCCTCCATTTCGATCCGTCACGCTCCAGCATCAGGTCGATCAATCCCATATGCGAGCCCCAGAACCCGCCCATGACGGCGGGCTTTCCCTGCAGCGTGCCCTTTTGCGTGTCGACGCCTCCGAGCGACTGGAAATCCTTCTTGCCGGGGAACACCAGATGCTGGTGGCCGGTGAACACCGCATCGATACCGTCGACGCCGGCGACGAAGAACGATGCGTTCTCCATCATGTCGCCCTGCTTCACATCGATGCCGGAATGCGAGAGGGCGATGACGATGTCGGCGCCCTCCTCCTTCATCTGCGGCACCCAGGCCTTTGCCGCCTCGACGATGTCGCGCGTCTTGACGTTGCCTTCGAGATTCTTGAGATCCCAGACCATGATCTGCGGCGGCACGAAGCCGATAATGCCGATCCTGATCGGCTGCTCGGCGCCCGAACCGTCCTTGATCTTCTTGTCAAGGATCACATAGGGCTTGAGGTAGAGCTTGTCGTCTCGCGGATTGGCGGCAAGTTCGGTGCCGCGGATCAGATTGGCGCACACGAACGGAAAATTGGCGCCGGCCAGCACCTTGTCCAGGAAGGAAAGGCCGTAGTTGAACTCGTGGTTGCCGAGCGTCGAGCACTCGTAGCCGAGCAGGTTCATGCCTTTCATGATCGGATGCAGATCGCCCTCCTTCAGGCCCTTTTCATAGGCGATGTAGTCGCCCATCGGGTTACCCTGCAGCAGGTCGCCATTGTCTACCAGCATCGAATTGACGGCTTCCTTGCGCACCGCGTCGATCAGCGACGCCGTGCGCGACAGGCCCATCGTGTCGTTGGCTTTGTCGGCGTAGTAATCATAAGGCAGCACATTCACATGGATGTCGGTGGTTTCCATGATGCGAAGATGCGCCTGGTTACCTTGAGCGCGGGCGGAGAAGGGATGAAGCATGATCAGTGCCCCAGTGGCGGCGGCGCCAGCGAGGAGACCGCGGCGAGAAACGGCGTGGAGCAGTTGCGACATGTTTCCTCCTACTTCAACGACGTGACAAGCCGTGCCCAGAAGCGAACTTCGCGCTGAAACCGACCTGAGTCCATTCAAGAAGTCGCGCGGATCGGAACGTCAGTCGATCAGCAACAGATGACGCGCGGATGAACGTGCGTGGGCGAAGAAGATCAGCCCTTGTCGTCGTCGCCCTGAGTGATGAGGCGCGCACTGCGCTGGCCTGTGACGTAGATCCATAGCCAACTCAGGGAAACCGCAAGCCGGTTGCGGAAGCCGATCAGGAAATAGATGTGCGCAATTCCCCACAGCCACCAGGCGAGCCAGCCCGTGAGCTTGATCCAGCCGAAATCGATCGCGGCGGCGCGTTTGCCGATCGTCGCCAGATCGCCGGCATGACTGTAGTGGAAAGGACGCGCGGCCGTGTCACCATCAAGCCTGGCCTTGATGGTGGCCGCAACATGTCGTCCCTCTTGCTTGGCTGAAGGCGCCACGCCGGGTACCGGCCGTCCATCGGGCCGCAGCACGAGGGCGGCGTCGCCGATGACAAAAATCTCCGGGCTGCCCGGCACGCTGAGGTCAGGCTCGACAAGCACCCTGCCCGCGCGGTCCGCCTTCGCTCCCAGCCATTCGGCGGCTGGCGAGGCGGCGACGCCGGCCGCCCACAGGATTGTTCTCGCCTGTAGCTGCTTGTCGCCAAAGACGACGCCGTCGGCGTCGCAGCGTGTGACAGCCCGCCCGAGTTCAACCGTGACGCCAAGCCGATCGAGTGCCTTCCCGGCATAGTCGGAGAGTTTCGGCGCGAAATTGGCCAGGATGCGGTCGCCGGCCTCGATCAGCACCACGCGCGTTTCGCGTGTATCGATGTTGCGGAACTCGCCGAGCAATGTGTCGTGCGCCAACTCGACGATGGTGCCGGCCAGTTCCACGCCCGTCGGCCCACCGCCGACGATCGCGATGGTCAGCAGCGCCTGGCGTTTGGCGGGATCGGTCTCCCGCTCGGCCTGTTCGAAGGCGAGCAGAATGCGGCGCCGAATGGTGGTGGCGTCCTCCAGCGTCTTCAGGCCTGGCGCGAACGGCTCCCATTCGTCGTGACCGAAATAGGCGTGGCGGGCACCGGTGGCGAGCACCAGCGTGTCATAGGTGACGGCACCGCCGTCATCGAGCAGCACGCGTTTGCCGGCACGGTCGACGCCGGCGACATTGGCCAGCAGCGTCGTCACGTCCTTGCGCTTGCGCAAGAGATGGCGGATCGGCCAGGCGACCTCGGAGGTCGCCAGCGCCGTCGTCGCCACCTGATAGAGCAGCGGCTGGAAAAGATGATGGTTGCGCTTGTCGATCATGGTGATGCGCACCGGTGCACCAGCCAGCGCACGGGTGAATTCGAGGCCGCCGAAACCCGCGCCGACAACGACCACGTGATGTCTGGCTTCGTCCATGTCGTTCACCAAGGCGAACAATTCGCCGACTTCGATGTAGGTGTTTTTGTGCAATGCAACAATGCCAGTCCGCGTGTGACTGACCGGGACTCGCCGCCAAGTGTCGTGTATGCACATGCCGCCCTCCATCCCAAGGTATAGTTTCGACGTAACAGCAAGATGAGGTGAGGCATGGCCGACGATCATGACGACCAGGGTCCGGCGCAGTATTCTTCGCCACCCTGCTTCATGCACGAGCTCGATCCCGAATTCCGGGCCCCTTTGAGCGACTGGACCGATGTGAGGCGCTGGCGCAAGGCCGAGCGCGAACGGCTGATAGGCGCTCGGCTGACTGTTTCCGCCGACACTCGAACGGCGATGTCGCAACGCATTGCGGATGGGCTTGACGCGGTCATCGGCGAGATCGCTGGCCGCATGGTCAGCCTCTACTGGCCGTTTCGCGGCGAGCCGGACTTGCGGCCATGGATGGCATCCGTCAATGAGCGAGGCGGCCGCACCGCGCTGCCCATCGTCGTCGAGAAAGGGCAGCCGCTGATCTTTCGCGCCTACAAATCCGGCGACCGGCTGGAAAAGGGCGTCTGGAACATCCCGATCCCAGCCGAGGGCGATCCGGTGCTGCCTGATATCGTCATCTCGCCGATCGTCGGCATCGACCCGGCGAACTATCGCCTGGGCTATGGCGGCGGCTTCTTCGACCGCACGCTGGCCGCCATGCCGTTCAAACCGCTGGTCATCGGCGTCGGCTACGATCTGCAGCGCATCGTCACCATCTATCCGCAGCCGCACGACATTCCGATGGATCGGATCGTGACGGAGGCATTCAAAGCCAGCTAGCTGCTAAGCCATTTCCGGCTTCATGCCCATGGCGGTCCGGTCGACGATTTCGCGCAAGGCGAATGACGAATTGATCTTGGTGACATGCGGCATCGCCGACAGCCACTCCTTGTGGATGCGCTCGTAGTCGACGAGGTCTTTTGCCGCGATGCGCAGGATGTAGTCGTATTCGCCCGACATCAGGTGGCAGGACAGCACGTTGGGGCAACGCTTGATCGCCGCCTCGAAATCCGACAGCGTCTTCTCGAACTGGCCCGACAGCGATATATGCACGATCGCGGTCATCTGATGACCGAGCGCTGCGTTGGATAACCGGGCGTGGTAGCCGCGAATGGTCCCGGATTTCTCGAGATTGTCGAGCCGGCGCGAACAGGCCGACTGCGACAGGCCGACCTTTTCCGCAAGTGCCGCATTGGGTATCCTGCCATCCTTCTGCAAAGCCTCGAGAATGGCGATATCAATCCTGTCGAGCGGCATTTTTCGTGAATCCTGCGAAAAAGTGGCTATTTCACGCAACGATTATCGAAAGCTGCCCGCCCGCGCAAGCGCATTCGCAAACACTTGCGCGCCGATTCATGGTTCACTGCGACAATACAGGGAGTGAGCCCGAAAGGGCCGGATCAGGAGAAGAAAAATGCGCGTCGGCTGCCCCAAGGAAATCAAGAACCACGAATACCGTGTCGGCCTCACGCCCGGCTCGGTTCGCGAATATGTCGCCCATGGCCACGAAGTGCTGGTCGAGGCCGGTGCCGGTGCCGGGATCGGCGCCGATGACAACGCCTACCGCGCTGCCGGCGCCACCATCGCCAAGACCGCCGCCGACGTGTTCGCCAAGTCGGACATGATCGTCAAGGTTAAGGAGCCGCAGCCAAATGAATGGGTCCAGCTGCGTGATGGCCAGATCCTCTACACCTATCTTCACTTGGCTCCGGATCCGGAGCAGACTAAGGGCCTGCTCGCTTCCGGCGTGACGGCAATCGCCTACGAAACCGTGACCGACGATCGTGGCGGCCTGCCGCTCCTGGCGCCGATGTCGGAAGTCGCCGGCCGCCTGTCGATCCAGGCCGGCGCCACGGCGCTGCAGAAGGCCAATGGCGGCCGAGGCGTGCTGCTCGGCGGCGTGCCTGGCGTGCTGCCCGGCAAGGTCACCGTGCTTGGCGGTGGCGTCGTAGGCCTGCATGCCGCCCGCATGGCCGTCGGTCTTGGCGCCGACGTCACCATCATCGACCGCTCGATCCCACGGCTGCGTCAGCTCGACGACCTTTTCGCCGGCCGTGTGCACACCCGCTATTCGACCGTCGAGGCGCTCGAGGAAGAATGCTTCTCGGCCGACATCGTCGTCGGCGCCGTGCTGATCCCGGGCGCGGCAGCACCCAAGCTCGTCACCCGCGAAATGCTGTCCGGCATGAAGAAGGGCTCGGTGCTGGTCGACGTCGCCATCGACCAGGGCGGTTGCTTCGAGACCTCGCATGCGACAACTCACGCCGAGCCCACTTACGAAGTCGACGGCGTTATCCACTATTGCGTCGCCAACATGCCAGGTGCTGTGCCGGTCACCTCGGCCCATGCCCTCAACAATGCGACCCTGCACTACGGCCTGCAGCTCGCCGACAAGGGCCTGAAGGCGCTGGTCGACGACCACCACCTGCGCAACGGCCTCAATGTCCACAAGGGCAAGATCACCAACCGTGCGGTTGCAGAAGCGCTCGGCTACGATCTGGTCGAGCCGAAGGCTGTGCTGGCCGCCTGACTTCAACAGAAACCAAGAGCTTCTTCAGTCTCGCCCGCCGGTTCACACCGGCGGGTTTTTTCTTTGCGCGCAAAGCGCAGGCAACAAAAAAGCGGAGCCAAAGCCCCGCTTCCTCGACGTCGAGATTGCCGCCGGTTCACACCGGCGGGTTTTTTCTTTGCGCGCAAAGCGCAGCCAACAAAAAAGCGGAGCCAAAGCCCCGCTTCCTCGATGTCGAGATTGCCGCCGGTTCATCCGCGGTCGGCCAATCGATCGACAATTGCCTTTTACAGCGTCAATGCGACGGGAGTACGACAGGGTTCCTGCCTGCATTTTTCGGCTCAGGCCGTTCGATCCGACACTGGTAGCAGTTGTTGCGGGCCGAGCGGACATGCACATAGGCGATGTCGTCGCGTTCGAACAGTGTCTCGGCCCGCTTAGCAATTGCCTCGGTCGGGATGACACCGCCGCTGCCGTAGACGATACGGTCGTCCCTGCCATAGCCGCGCACGATATAGTCCGGACTTTCGAGAATCTCGGGAAGCGCCTGGATCTCGGCGGCACGCTCGCATTCCTCGGCGTGCAGGAAGATCGGGCCGGTTTCGGCATAGGGCTGAAGGTTCGGAAACGGCCGGTAAGCCAGAGTGAGGTAGGCATCGCCGGCTGCAATGTTCTTCAGACAATGACGGCAAGGCATGCCGTCGCCATCGGAAATCCTGCGCTCGGGCGTGTGGCCGTAGGCATCAGGTCCGCCGCGCTGCAGCGCTCTGACATTTTCGGTCGGCAGAGCCTTGAACTGGATGGTCATGGTGAAATCTCCGGTGTCGTCGACCGGAAATTATAGGCACGGGCTGACGCTTCCCACCCGATTCATGCCAAGTGCCGAAGCACCGACCGGATATTGGTAGCCGTGGTCACGGCCGCATGACGCTGGCCGAGCGCTCTGCGAAAGGCAGCGGGTGTACCGTTTCCTTCTTCTGCGCGACCGGCTTGAAACCGAGCTTCTGGTAGAGCGGCAGAGCCGCCGGATGGTCGAGCGTACAGGTCTGCACCGTCACCCGTTTTGGTCCGTACGACCACGCGGCGGCGATCGCCGAGCCCAGGAACCAGCGGCCAATGCCCTGCCCGGTGGCATGCTCCATCATGCCGAAATAGGCAAGTTCGACTTCCTCCGGCAGATGCGGCTTGAGATCGAAGAAGCCGGCCGGCGCGCCATCGAGATAGAGTACCCTGATGTCGCGATCCTCACGGTGGATACCGGCCGCAAGCTCCTCATCATTCAGCCTGAGAACATTCACCCAGTGCCATTTGCGCCCCACCCGGTCCATCAAGTAGCGGTAAAAATGCAAGGGAATGTCCCTGGTTTTCAGCAGCGCGACCTGACGGTTGTAGGGCATTGGCGGCGAGGCGGCGGGAGGGGCATGCATTTCGAGAAAAGTCACGGTGACTTCAATGTCCTGCAACACGCCGTTTTCCATCGTAGTCATTCCTTGCCGGTCGTCATGGGGCCGGTCATCGCAGGGCCCGTCGCGACAGGCGTGTCGGAGAGCCCGCCCCACTCGGTCCATGAGCCGTCATAGAGCCTGTTGTCGGTGTGGCCAAGCGTCTCCAGCGCCAGGGTGATCACCGCGGCGGTGACACCGGAGCCGCAAGATGTGACGACAGGCTTCGACAGGTCAATGCCGGCCTCCTCGATCACCTTGCGCAAACGGTCCTTCGACAGCAGCATGCCGTTTTCCGACAGTGCGGAGTACGGCACATTGCGCGCGCCCGGCATGTGACCGGAGCGGATACCCGGGCGAGGCTCAGGTTCGGCGCCGGTAAAGCGGCCCGGTCCGCGGGCATCGGCGATCTGGCTGGCGCCGGTCTCGACGATCCGGCGCATGTCGGCGAGGCTGGCGACGCGACCGGCGTCGAAATTGGCGTGGAATACGCTTGGCGCGATTTTCGTCGGTTCGGCCGTTACCGGCCGGCCGGCCGCTTTCCAGCCGTCGAAACCGCCGTCCAGAATATAGGTCTGGAAGACACCCATGATCCGGAACATCCACCATGCGCGCGGAGCCGAAAAGAAGCCTGGTCCATCATAGACGACGATGGTGTCGTCGGCCGAGACGCCCATGGCACCGACATATTGGGCAAAATGCTGCGGTGACGGCAGCGTGTGCGGCAAAGCAGCGTCGGGATCCGATACGGCATCCTGATCCAGGAAACGGGCGCCTGGGATGTGGGCTGCGTTATACTCGGCGCGCGCGTCGCGCTTTTGCGCCGGCAGGTACCAGGACGCGTCTATGATCGTCAGACCAGGCTCGCCCAGGCGCCCCTGCAGCCAGTCCGCGTCGACGGTGAAAGGACTGTCTTCGGCCATTCTGGGTTCTCCTGCTTCTCTTCGGCAACCGCTGCTTAGCGCGGTGATTCGGATGCATCCGAGCCTGTGATATTATGCGGTTGGACATGCGGCGTGATCAGCCACGGCAGTCCGGTAATTCCGATTGTGTTCGTGTTTCGTGGCGAGTACGGATTGATCGTTATGATCTGGGTCGGGCGGGGTCAATAAAATCTCGACATGAGCAGCCTTCTGTTTTCCCACGTTCCGAGCAATCCGGTTTCGCTCGGGCTCGTCTGCAACTTTATTGCGCACTATCCGCCTTTCGACGGCTATGAGTTCGGCCTGATGGTGAAGACACTGCGTTTTCAATTGGATCAGCAGACGCACATGATCGGCTCGATCGACGACGTAATCGTCGCCTATGTCGGCTGGATCCAGACCAGCCGTGAGATAGCCGAAGCCTGGGCGACGAATGGCGGGCCACTCAATCCCTTCCCTGGGGGCGATGCCACCGCGGTGACGGTGCTGGCGACAAGGTCCTCATCCCACATCCTACCGATGATCAAGAAAGCCAAGCTCATTAACCTAGACAAGTCGGTATTCTGGAAACGTGACTTCATCGACAATCGCGGCTCGGTAAAGCGCGCCGTCCGCAAGCGCGACCTCTGATGCAATCGGTCGACTCCGCTGAGGCGCTGACGCAAGAGATCCTCATCCGGCTGGATGACCGCTATGCCGCAATGTTCGTGCGCATCTGGAGGCCTGCCGGCACGCCGCGCGCGACGGTCTTCTGCCTGCATGCCTTCACCGGCAATGGCGCCGACTTCGACTACCTCGCCACCTTCCTGTGCCGTAACGGCTTCCTGGTGATCTGCCCGGACCTGCTGGGGCGCGGGCGCAGCGCTTATCTGGGTTCAGGATACGACATCAACGTCTACGCAAAATGCCTGCGTGCGCTCGGCGAGTTCGCGAGTACGGAGAACCACTTCATCGGCACTTCGTGGGGCGGCACGATCCTGCTGTTGTTTCTGCAGATGACCCGCTCCAAGGCTTCAAAAATCGTTCTCAACGATGTGCCCATGCTTGGTGGGCCCAAGGTTGACGCGATGAGAGACGAGGTTTTGAAAGAGAGCGCGCTTGCATTTCCGACCCGTGCGGCGGCCAAGAATTATCTGAGCGCCACCAACGACGTTGTGCGGCCGATCGAGGACAAGGTGTTCAACCGCTACATCGAGAACAGGATCACAACCGGCCCGGATGGCTTCCGGCTTGCATTTGATCCGGCCACTACGGGAAATTTCGGGGCTATGACCGGCCGCGAATACGATCTGTTCCCGATCGCCGCCAAGATCGACGCACCTACGCTGCTGATGTACGGCCGCGCCAGCCAGGCCATCGACCGGCAGGCCATCGAGCGCATGCGGTTGGCACGGCCCGATCTGTGGCTTGTCGACAATATCGATGCGGGAGACCCGCCATCGCTGATGACGCTGGATCAGGCTCTGCTCATCCTGGGGTTCCTGACTGCTGTCTGAAAACTGGATGTGTCGTGGTTGGGTTGGTTCGGAAATGCATTTCGACGATTTGTACAGCGAATACATGGCGGCAACCCATGATCGCCAAAGCTCAATCGAAAATCCCGCGAAGATCCTGGTTTGCACGACCCCGCGAACGGCCGGGCATGCCTATTGCCAGGTCTTACAGCAGTTCGGCCTGGGAATACCCACTGAGTATTTTCAGTGGCAGTACGCCTTGCCATTAATGAGGCGTTGGTCGGCCGACGACGCAATGGACCTTGAAAAACTCGATCGGCAGGCGCCGGCTTACGGCCGCCATCTCCTGGAGAAAAGAACACGGAACGGTGTATTTGGCGCCAAGATTTTTTTTGAAAACCTGCCATTCGCGCGCAATTCAATCGGCGATGATGACAGCCATTCGTTCTATGTTTTCCTCTCAAGGAAAAACAAGGTGGATCAGACCATAAGTCTGCTCTCGGTGCTGCATACGGGACAGCCGTTCGACAGTCAGGTGACGTTGCCTGGAATTCCCACGGTGCCAAGTTTGAGCGAGAAGGTCGTCAGGGCTACCGCGCAGCATATTTTCGACAGCGAGATCAGATGGAAAAATTATCTGAACACTCTTGATGGCCGCAGAGTGGCTCACGTCTGCTACGAGGACTTCATCGCGAACCAGCAGGAAAACGCATCAGCCACGATGGGCAACTGGTTCGGGGGCTTCGATTTTAAGTCGAAAGCAATATCGACAGGCAAGCGCTACGCGCATGATGTCGAGTTCAAAACCATGATCGGAAGACAATTCGGGGAGTTTATCCGACGGTTCTGGCGGGAACATACCTGACCTTGCGCGTCATCGCCGGGAAACACTGACCGAAGACCCCTCCGATGGACGCAGCGCCAACGCATAGTCGAATCGAATCACATCGTCGGCACGGCTGAAGACGAACTGGCGGGCCAACGCCAGAACCGCCTCCTTGACTTCCAGCCGGCCGAGACGCGCGCCACCGCACATGCGGGGTCCGGTGAGAAACGGAATGAACGCCCGTCGGTCGAAGCTGTTCTCGATGAATTCCTTGCGGCTTGCGTCGAAGGTGCGCGGGTTTTCCCAGAAGGCGGGATGCTGATGGACGCCGATGATCGAAACCATGATCAACTGCCCGGCGCGCAGGTCCCGGCCGTCAAGCGAGATGTCGGCGCCGACTTCGCGTGTCAGAAAAGGTATGGGAGGGAAGTAACGCATCGTCTCGTTGATCAAGCAATCGGTGTACGGTGTCTGCGCCTGGCCTGAGAGAAGCTCAGCGTGGATGCGCTCCTGCACCTGCTGGTTGGCTCCAAGACGGTCAATCACCCAAAGTGCTGTTGTCACCGTTGTCTCAACGCCGGCGAAGAAGTTCATGACAAACTCTTCCACCGGCGAAAAGCCTTCAACGTCGCGGGCCTCACGTCTAAAGCGATCCATCTCGGCGGCCGCCCGACGATCCGCCATCAGCAGCGATGCAAAATCGGCAATCACCATGCGGGCATCCTGGATTGCATTCGCGCGTTCGGCGTTCGTCGGGGTCACCCAGGAATAATATTGAAGACGCCTCAACACATTGCGCACCCTGTCGAGCAGCAAGAGCGTAGCCGCTATGTCGGGCACAAGGCCGAAAGCCCGGTAAAATATCGTCATCGATGCAGCAAACAGTGCTTGCTGAATCGCCGGCAGCGTAGCGTCGCTGCCGGAAAGACTGGCGGCATAGATTTCCGCCACGGGTTGCTGCTGCGCTGGCCTGGCGGCCGCCAGGTAGATTTCCTGGGTGAGAGCGCGCCGGACGGACCAGTCGTCGTCATTGGTATTGAAACGGCTGAAGCCGAGGGCCGAGATCAGGGAGAAGTTCTTTCGGAAGAGCTCCGGCGCCTTGACGATGACATCAACGGCCTCGGGATCGTCGAAGACAGTGAGATTGCCGAGATCTCGGGCCTTCCCGTTCAACCCCACCTGCCCGCTCTGGGCGAAAAGCGCATAGACAAGATTGTTGAGCACGCTTTCGATTTGCGCTGGATTGTCCACCAAACCCCCTGTCAGCCGAAGCTCGGCCAGCCCAGCGCGACGCTTACCACATCTGTCCAACGGCGCCACCGAGGCAATGTGGCAAAGCCGCAACACAACTCTATAAAGTTGCGGCCGGACTTGCTGTAATGTGCCGTTAGGTTATGTCTGCAATGTTGGATTTGGGGCAAGATTCTACACGGGGGTTAAGTATGCGGGCTCGGGCACCTGGTAAATTGTTGGCGACTGTCGCGGCCTCCGCTGCTTCGGTAACTTCGGCGGGCGTAGCTGTCGCGCACGCGGAGGATGCGAAGGTCGCGGACCAGTCGGTTATCGATTCACGAGTCAAGATCGCCTTCGAGGGCGCGTTCTTTCAAAACAACGTCCACCAGGACGACAAGACCGGCGGCACCGACAAGCTTGGAAACAGCAACGGTGACTTCTCAGGCTCGGTCGCGCTGACCAAGCAGATTTCTTCGGACATGGACTGGCGCCTTGCAGGCGCGTTTCACATTGGGAAGAAGCGGTCGTACGATCTCAGCGGCCCGGACACCGAGTTCGGCAATCCGGGCACAACGACTATAGGTTTCGGTGACGATTACAATTTCCAGGCGTTCGATTTCGACGTTGGCAAGCACGTCAAGGTTCAGGCTGCCGATATCCGCTTCTTTGGCGGTCTGCGCCTGGTGCATTCGGATGAAAGAGCTGACATCTCCGAAAGCTTCACCCCGGACGATCCGGCCGACAAGGGGCTCTCAGCCGATAAGGTCGGATCGTCGGAATATTGGGGCGTCGGCCCGCGTGTCGGCGCCGAGGCTTATTATCCGCTTGGCGAAACCTGGGGTCTGACAGGCGCGGTTTCCGGCTCCGTCATGTGGGGTCGGCGCAACGACCGTGTCGGCGCAAATATCACGGGTACCAACCCGGATGGGCAAGAGTCCTTTACACTGGCGAGCCATTCCTCCAGCCAGACAGTCACCAACGTCGACGCCTCGGCCGGTTTGAGCTGGATGCCCCTCGCCGGCGCCACGTTTACCGCCGGCTACAAGATCGAGCAGTGGCACAATCTGCTTGTCAACTCGGACAGCAGCAGCCAGACCTTCCACGGCCCGTTCCTTCGCCTTGAAGTCAAGATGTGACGGCGACCGGCATTCGGTGAGCTCGGGGGCAGTGTTCGAGTCCAGGATCGCGGTCAACGGCAACGTCAGATTGCACTACACGGCGGCGGGCTCTGGCCCGCCGATCGTTTTTCTGCACGGCTTTCCCGATCACGGGATGGGCTGGCGCCGGCAGATGGAAGCGCTTTGCGGCCGCTATCGCGTGATCGCGCCGGACCTGCGGGGCTTCGGAAAAAGCGATGCTCCACAGGGCTACGGCAACTATGTGCTGACGAACCTCATCAACGACGTGCTAGCTGTTCTCGCGGCTGAAAAGCTGAACCAGGCTGCCATTGTCGGCCACGACTGGGGCGGTATCATCGCATGGTGGCTGGCCATACGAGTGCCGCAGGTCGTGCGCCATCTCGTCCTGTTGTCGACGCCGCACCCGCGCAACCATCTGCGCGCCATTGCCGACCCGGCCAATGCCGAGATCACCGGATACATACGCCGTTTCCAGGTACCGGGCGCAGCCCAGATGCTGGACATTGACGATCTCGCCACCTGGGTTACCGATCCACAGGACAGGCAGTCTCTGGTGGACTCGCTCAAACGATCCGATCCGGAGGCGATGCTGGGCTATTACAGGGCCAACATACCGCTTGGCAGAGTGCCTGATATTGGCCAACTGCCTCTCGTCAAGGCGCCAACCCTTGTGCTGTTCGGCACCGACGATCCCTATGTTCCGGCCAGCGCTTTCGATGGCACATTCCGCGAGGTCGACAACGTGACTGCGCTGGTGGCATTGCCTGGCGCCGGCCACTTCATCCACCATAAGGCAGCCAAGTTCGTAACAGAGCAGATCGAAGCGTGGGTAGGGCGAGCGCCTTCCAGTTTCCGTCACTTTGGTTAGATTCTCGCAACGTCAGATGCTCGCAATCCCTTAGGAGAGCACGAAAAGGTCTGCGCTAACGCACCTCAGTTCGCTGGCATCGAACCGAAACGGATGCGGAAGCGCCTGTTCTCGCGGCCCTTCTTCTCGATCTTGCCGATGTGGATTTCGCCGATCTCGCCGGTGCTTTTCACATGCGTGCCGCCGCAGGGCTGGCTATCCACCGCGCCATTCTCACCAATGCAGACCAGGCGGATCTTGCCGGTGCCAACCGGCGGCCGCACATTCTTGGACTTCACCAGGCCAGGGTTGGCGGCGAGTTCCTCATCGCTGATCAGCCTGGTGAAAATGGGATGATCGGCACGCACCAGATCCATCAGGCTCGCGGTCACGTCTTCCCTGGTGAAGCTGGCATCCGGAATGTCAAAATCGACCCGGCTGTCCTCCTCGGAAACCGACGCACCCGTGATTGGAAAGGGACAGACGACGGTAAGCAAATGGCAAGCCGCGTGCATGCGCATCAAAAGATGCCGCCGTTGCCAATCGATGGCGAGTTTCACCCGCTCGCCAACCGCCAGGGCAGCCTGTTCCGGCGCCGGCACATGGATGATCTCGTCCTTGGTTTCACCTGATATGGTGGAGGCAATGGCAATGCGGCTGCCGTCGGCGCACTCCAACATACCAGTGTCTCCCGGCTGGCCGCCCGAGGTGGCGTAGAAGATCGTCCGGTCGAGAATGATGCCGCCACGGTCGTTGACATCAACGATCGTCGCATCCGCCGTGCTGAGATAGGCATCGTCGCGAAACAGCGCTTCCGTCTTGTGCGCCATCACGCGACCTTTTCGAACGGCACCGAAATCTTGCTCTGCAGTTCCATCCAGCCCGGTATCGGCAGGTTCTTCTCGCGCAGGAATTCCGGATTGAACAGTTTCGACTGATAGCGTGTGCCGTAGTCGCAAAGCATGGTGACGATGGTGTGGCCGGGTCCCAATTCCCTGGCCAGCCGGATCGCGCCGGCAATGTTGATGCCGGTCGAGCCGCCGACACAAAGACCTTCCTCCTGGATGAGATCGAAGACGATCGGCAGTGCGTCCTCGTCCTTGATCTGGAAGGAGAAGTCCGGCGTAAACCCTTCGAGATTGGCGGTGATGCGCCCTTGCCCGATGCCTTCGGTGATCGAGCTGCCCTCGGACTTCAATTCGCCGCTGGTGTAGAAACTGTAGAGCGCGGCCCCCAGCGGATCGGCGAGTGCGATTTTGACGTCCTTGCGCTTGGCCTTCAGCCCGAAAGCGACACCGGCAAGCGTGCCGCCCGTACCGACCGCCGAGACAAAGCCGTCGACCTTGCCGCCGGTCTGAGCCCAGATTTCCTGCGCCGTGGTGCGGATATGTCCGTCGCGGTTAGCGACATTGTCGAACTGGTTGGCCCAGATGGCGCCGTTCGGCTCGGTCCTGGCCATCTGCTCAGCCAGCCGGCCCGACAGTTTCACGTAATTGTTGGGGTTCTTGTAAGGCACGGCCGGCACTTCGATCAGTTCGGCGCCGAGCAGCCTGATCGTGTCCTTCTTTTCCTGGCTCTGCGTGTCCGGGATGACGATTACGGTGCGGTATCCCAGCGCCTTGGCAACCAGCGTCAACCCGATGCCCGTATTGCCGGCCGTCCCCTCGACGATGACACCGCCCGGCTTCAACAGGCCGCGCTGTTCGGCGTCGCGGATGATGAACAGGCCGGCGCGATCCTTGACCGATTGCCCCGGATTCATGAATTCGGCCTTGCCCAGGATCTCGCAGCCGGTTTCTTCGGAAGCCTTGTTGAGGCGGATCAGAGGCGTGTTGCCGATCGCGTCGATCACAGAACGGGGCATTCAGGATTCCTTGTGTGCGTGCGCCGAAACCCTAGAAACCCGAAGCTTCGGTTTCAAGGCAAGAATTCGTCTGGTCCAGTCGCATTTCCGGCACTGCTGCGCATCTGCGCTCAAAACCCGGCTTGAATCGCATAGCTCATTTGCACCTGTAGTCGGAAGCACTCTTTCCATTCGATTTCTTGACCGCTAGAGCAGAGCACCAACAACTCGACGGGGCGCAGCATGACACTCTATCGGGCCGATCCGAAACACGGCGTCGCCTGGGTCACGGGCGGCAGCAGTGGTATCGGCCGCTCGCTGGCCAGGGATCTGGCGTCCCAGGGCTACGCGGTGGCGGTAACGGCACTGGACGATGATCCTATCGACACGCTCATCGTCGAGACCGCGCAGATGCCGGGCAGCGTCACGGCGTTTCCGTGCGACGTCACCGACGAGGCGCGCATGGCAAGAACGGTTGCCGCGATCGAGAAGGAGCTTGGCCCCATCGTCCTCGCCGTCTTCAATGCGGGAAACTACATTTCGACGCCTGGAGAGGCTCTCGTCGTCAAGGACTTTCGCCGGTCCTTCGAGGTCAATTATTTCGGCATCATCAATGGGCTGGTGCCAGTCGTGGAACACATGCGGGTGCGGGCGCGCGGCCATGTCGTGCTCGTCGGATCGGTCACCGCCTATTTCGGCTGGCCGACCACGGCCGCTTATGGCGGCACGAAGGCGGCGATCAACATCCTGGCCGAGTCGCTGAAGTACGATTTCGACAAGATGAATATCCGCGTCCAGGTGATAAACCCCGGTTTTGTCGACACGCCGCTGACCGAAAAGAACATGCTGCCGATGCCGGGGCTGATGCCGGTCAGCCGGGCGACGCGCCGCATGGTGCGGGGCATCAAGTCCGGCGGCTTTGAAGTCACCTTTCCGTACCGGACGAGCTGGCCGTTGAAATTTCTCGGCCTGCTGCCGAGGCCGATATGCCGATGGGTGATCAGCTTGACGACCAGCTGGAAGGCACGGCCGCTGCATTACGAGCGCAAACCGCCCAATCAATAGTATGCCCACAGGATTGGTGGTTTGGCTGCCTGAACGGCCGTTGCCTGTTCACCGCCACCGCCATAGGTTGAGCGGTGTTGCGTGGAGTCTGCGATGGGGCGACGGATCGTGCTTGCTGTGCTGGGCTTGATCGCCGCCGTTGCACTCGCCTTCGTATTTGGTCCACGCGTCCCCGTCGACACCACGATCCGTTTCGATCCTTCCGTCATCGGTGACGATCCGCAGGCCTATGTGGCGAAGGTGGAAGCCACGGTGCCGGGAATCCGTGACGGGCTGGAGAAGGAGATCGTCTGGGCCAACCCGATGGTGCATGCCAAGACGCCGCTGTCGATCGTCTATATCCACGGCTTCTCGGCTTCAAAGGGCGAGGTTCGCCCCCTGCCCGATGACGTAGCCGACCAGCTCGACGCCAACCTGTTCTACACCCGCCTCACCGGGCACGGCCAGGACGGCGCGACGATGACGCAAGGCAGCGTCAATGCCTGGATCAACGACTATGAGGAGGCGCTCGCCGTCGGCCGGGCGATCGGCGACAAGGTGATCGTCATCTCGACCTCGACCGGCGGCTCGCTGGCGGCATGGGCGGCGACGCAGCCCGGCGCATCGGACGGGGTGGCGGCGATCGCATTCATTTCGCCCAATTTCGGCGTGAAGGCATCCGGCGCGGAGATCCTGACCATGCCATGGGGCAAACAGATCGCCGAACTCGTCGCCGGCAAGGAGCGCAGCTTCGTGCCGCGCAACGCGCTGCACGAGAAATTCTGGACCACCAAATATCCGATCGCGGCGACGATGCCGATGCAGGCACTGACGGAACTTGCCTATGACGCTCCGGTGGAGAAGGCGACCATCCCTGCTTTGTTCATCTTCTCGGATTCGGACAGGGTGGTGCGACCCGACCGCACCCGCGAAATCGCCAGGCGCTGGGGCGCACCGCACGAACTGGTTCCGGTCGACGACACCGGCGACCCAGACAATCATGTCATTGCCGGCAATGCACTGTCGCCATCGACCACGGCGTTTCTCGCACAGAGAATCGCCGTCTGGATCGAAGCGGTGGTGAAGTAAGGCGCAAACGACAAAGGGCGGCCGAAGCAACGCTTCAGCCGCCCTTCTTTGTCATTGGCAGCGGTCGGTCAGCCCTGAGCCTGGCCGATTACGACGCGGTGCGGCTTACGCGGCCCGCGCCGCCGGCCGCTTGCCGCCGAAGCGGCGCTTGTTGTTGCCCTTGAAGGGTTTGGCGCCTTCCGGCTTGCGTTCACCGGCGAAGACCGGCTTGTCGCCGAAGCGCTTCTTGCCGAAGCCGTGGTTCTGCTTCTTCTCACCGCCCGGCCGACGGCCGTCGCGACGGCCATTGCGATCATTGCGATCGTTGGCGGGTTCGAAGCGCTCGTTCTTTTCAGCCGGATTGCGCTGCGGATCGGGGCTTCCGAGATGGTCGGCAACGATTGGCAGCTTGGTGCGGATGATGCGCTCGACCTGGCGCAGCTTGCTGTTTTCCGAAGGATCGCAAAGAGTGATCGCGATGCCGTCCATGCCGTTGCGGCCGGTGCGGCCGATGCGGTGGACGTAGCTTTCGGCTTCATCCGGCAGGTCGAAATTCACGACATGGCTGATGCCCGGCACGTCGATGCCGCGCGCCGCGATATCGGTCGCGACCAGGATGCGCACCGATCCATCGCGAAAATCGTTCAGCGCCTTCTGACGGGCATTCTGCGACTTGTTGCCATGAATGACGGAGGCCTTGAAGCCGTCGCGCTCGAGATCCTTGGTCACGCGGTCGGCGCCATGCTTGGTGCGCGAAAAGATGATCACGGACCTCATCGCCTCGTCGGCGAGCATCGTCGACAGCACCTGGCGCTTCTGCTTGGTGCGGGCGAAGACGACACCCTGCACGATCTCGGCGGCGGCGGTGCTTTGCGGCGAAACTTCGATGCGAACCGGGTTTTTCAGCAGGCCCTTGGCGAGCTCGGCGATCTCATCCGGCATGGTGGCCGAGAACAGGGCCGTCTGACGATCAGGCGCGGTCGCCTTGGCGATGCGCTTGACGTCGTTGATGAAGCCCATGTCCAGCATGCGGTCACCCTCGTCCAGCACCAGCCATTTGGTGTCGGAGAGGATGAGGTCACCCTCGCGCACCAGGTCGGTCAAGCGGCCGGGCGTGGCAATGAGGATATCGACGCCGGGGGCAACCTTCTTCACCTGGCTGAAGCGGGACACGCCGCCCAGCACGAGTGCCGTGGAGACATGCGCGCCCTTGGCAAGGATCTTGATGGTGTCCTCGATCTGCACCGCGAGTTCGCGGGTCGGCGCCAGGATGAGCGCGCGGGTCGTCTTGGCGCGCCGCTTCGTGCCGAGCGCGATGATCTTCGACAGGATCGGCAGCGCAAAGGCAGCGGTCTTGCCGGAGCCCGTCTGAGCAATGCCGAAGATGTCACGGCCTTCCAGCTGCGGCGGGATCGCCTGCATCTGGATCGGCTTCGGTTCGGTGAAACCGGCATTGTGGGTGGCCTTGAGCAGCGCACCTGTAATTCCCAGCGCTGCGAAACCGGAGAGTTCCGCGGTGTCGTTGCCGGGCAAAGTGTTTTCGTTGGTCAAAATAATCTTCTTTCACGCGGCCTCTTGGCCGCAAACGTCAATGGCGGCAGGGCGCAACCTGCCGTCGAAAAATTTGATATGAAACGACAAGGCGGGCGGACGTAAACGTCCACTCGGCTGCGCTGTCGTGCCCGCAGGCATCATGCCACGGGGCTTTTTCGCCGCTTGTGGTGTACCGGAAAGAGGGCCGATATACCGGAAAGAGGGAAAACAGACGCAACCAGTCTCATTTGTCGAGAAGGCCGGAATCTCCCGGCCCAAGCGCCTATGGGTTGCATATGGCTGAGTTTACCCTGGAATGCAAGGGGCGCCATGTTGCAGCGCAGCAAAAGTCGTGCGACGCTTGCGCTGACCGAAGGGCATCATTACCACAAACGGAGCTTTTCGTTTTTGGGGACCAAGCAATGAAGGACGTGCTGAAGGAACTCGAGCGCCGGCGCGACATTGCCCGCATGGGTGGTGGTCAGGCCCGCATCGATGCACAGCACAAGAAGGGCAAGCTCACCGCGCGCGAACGCATCGAGGTGTTTCTCGACGAGGGCTCGTTCGAGGAATTCGACATGTATGTCGAGCACCGCTCGACCGATTTCGGCATGGAGAAGACCAAGATCGCCGGCGATGGCGTCGTCACCGGCTGGGGTACTGTCAACGGCCGCCCGGTCTACCTTTTCGCCAAGGATTTCACCGTGTTCGGCGGCTCGCTGTCGGAAGCCCATGCCGAGAAGGTCATCAAGGTGCAGGAGATGGCGCTGCGCAACCGCGCGCCGATCATCGGCCTCTACGATGCCGGCGGCGCGCGCATCCAGGAGGGCGTTGCGGCACTTGGCGGCTATGCCGAGATCTTCCAGCGCAACGTGCTTGCCTCGGGCGTCATTCCGCAGATTTCCGTCATCATGGGTCCGTGCGCCGGTGGCGACGTCTATTCGCCCGCCATGACCGATTTCATCTTCATGGTGCGCGATACCTCCTACATGTTCGTCACCGGACCGGATGTGGTGAAGACCGTCACCAACGAAACGGTCACCGCCGAGAGCCTCGGTGGCGCCTCCGTCCACACGACGAAATCCTCGATCGCCGACGGCGCCTATGACAATGACGTCGAGGCGCTGTTGCAGATGCGCCGACTGGTCGATCTTTTGCCCGCGTCCAACACATCGGAGATTCCCGAGATCGAATGCTACCAGTCGGTCACCGACCATGATTTGTCGCTCGACCGGCTGATCCCCGACAATGCCAACAAGCCTTACGATATCAAGGAATTGATCTTGAAGGTCGCCGACGAGGGCGACTTCTTCGAGATCCAGCAGAATTTCGCGAAGAACATCGTCACCGGGTTCGGCCGCGTCGAGGGCCGCACGGTCGGCTTCGTCGCCAACCAGCCGATGGTGCTGGCGGGCGTGCTCGATTCCGATGCCAGCCGCAAGGCGGCGCGCTTCGTGCGCTTCTGCGACTGTTTTTCCATTCCGATCGTCACCTTCGTCGATGTTCCTGGTTTCCTGCCCGGCACGGCGCAGGAGTATGGCGGGCTCATCAAGCACGGCGCCAAACTCCTGTTCGCCTACGCCGAAGCGACCGTGCCGAAGATCACCGTCATCACCCGAAAAGCCTATGGCGGCGCCTATGACGTGATGGCGTCGAAACATCTGCGCGGCGACATGAATTATGCCTGGCCAACGGCGCAGATCGCGGTGATGGGCGCCCGGGGCGCGGTCGAGATCATCTACCGCAAGGACATTGGCGACGCGGAAAAGATCGCAGCCTATACAAAGACTTACGAGGATCGCTTCCTGTCACCATTCGTCGCCGCCGAGCGCGGTTATATCGACGAGGTGATCATGCCGCACTCGACCCGCCGCCGCATCGCGCGGGCGCTCAGGATGCTGCGCAACAAGGACATGCAAAACCCCTGGAAGAAGCACGACAACATCCCGCTGTGAGGCGCCTGACGGGTCAGCGTTCGCCTTGAGCCGCAACCAGTTCGCGCAGCACCGGCACCATCGCCAGCGGCAAGTCCTCTGCGATCAGCCCGGGTCCGAACCGGCTGCCGGCCTCGGCATGGATCCACACCGCCGCACAGGCGGCTTCGAACGCCGGCATACCTTGCGCCAGCAGCCCGGCGAGGATGCCGGCCAACACGTCGCCCGACCCTGCGGTGGCCAGCCACGGCGCGCCGTTGCTGTTGATCGCCGCTCGGCCATCGGGCGCGGCGATTACCGTATCGGCGCCCTTGTAGACAATAATGACATTGGCACGTGCGGCCGCCGCTCGCGCCTTGTCCAACTTGGACGAGGCATTGTCGCCGGCGATGTCGGGAAATAGTCTCGCGAATTCTCCTTCATGCGGCGTCATCACCAACGCTGGCGCGTTTTGCCGGCGCGCGGCTTCGAACAACACGTCCGGCGCCTGACGAAACGACGTGATCGCGTCGGCGTCGAACACAAGGCCGTCGACCGGTGCGGCAGCATCCTGTGACTGGCCGGAGGCGAGGAGTGTTAGCCCAAAGGTCCGCGTCTTTTCGCCGACGCCAAAGCCAGGCCCGAGGACAAAGACCGACGGCCGGCGTTCGGCGACAAACTCCTCGATGTCAGAGACGTCATCGGTCTTGCGCAGCATGATCGAGGTCAGATGGGCAGCATTGACCTGCATGGCATTCCCCGGCGACAGCACGGTCACCGCCCCTGCCCCGCTTCGGGCCGCGGCGAGCGCCGACAGCCGCGCCGCCCCGGTGGCGCTCGGCCCACCGGAAAAGACCCCGGCATGGCCGCGTTTATATTTATGCGCATCGACAGCCGGCACCGGGAAATCGCGCAGCCAGTGTGCCGGCGTATTCTCGAACGTCTGAAGCTGGAGCCGCGCAATGATGTCGTCGCCAATGCCGATATTGGCGAGCACGATCTCGCCGCATCGCTCTCGGCCCGGCAGGAGCAGATGGCCAGGCTTCTTGCGAGCGAAGGTCACTGTGATTTCGGCGTCAAATGCCTTGCCAAGCACCTTGCCACTGTCGCCGGAAACGCCGGAGGGCAGATCGACCGCGACAACCTGCAAATGCCGATCGGCAGCGAGATCGACAGCCCTAGCGACATCGCCGGACAGCGGCTTGGACAGCCCTGCCCCGTAGAGAGCGTCGACCACGATCGCGCCGGGCTCGGCTTCAAATCCGGACAGCGGCCGAGGCTGGATCGGGCACTCCGCGGCGGCGAGTGCAGCGTCGCTTCGCGGCCTCGGCGCACCCGACGCCCAGATCGTCGTGTCGACGCCGCTGCCGGCCAGGATACGGGCGGCGACATAGCCGTCGCCGCCATTGTTGCCGGGCCCGCAGAGCACATGGACGTGCGTTGCCGCCGGATAGCGTTTGAGAATCTCTGCCGTCACCGCCTCGCCGGCACGGCGCATCAGGCCGATACCGTCGACTGGACCGGCGGCAATCGTCAGCCGGTCCGCTTCGCCCATTTCGGCGGAAGTAAGAAGTTCTTCGCTCATGGATTGCCGATCCGCATTCGATCAAGCATTGTCCAGTTTTCGATCCGAAGCAAACAAAGGAGTTGGCGCGACGGCGATCGTATTGCCCCGGATGGGAGGCATTGCAGGCGAAAAATGCCTGTCGTTTAGGCGATATGCCCAATTATTGTGCCGTCACACCCATTGGCACTGTATAGGCTCCGATGGCCGGTGCCGCATCCGGCGCAGTGGATGACGCGAATTTGCATCCCGGCACGATGGGGCTTTGAAATCGTATGAGACCGCTTCGAATCCCTCGAATTGGCACAGTTCGTGCTTGATGGAGGCGCAAGCGGGGGCTCACAACCCGTTTTTTTGGCAGTGGAGGCCACATTTTACATGAAAAAGATCGAAGCGATCATCAAGCCATTCAAGCTGGACGAAGTGAAGGAAGCGCTTCAGGAGGCCGGACTGCAAGGCATCACCGTGACGGAAGCCAAAGGCTTCGGACGCCAGAAAGGCCATACCGAACTCTACCGCGGCGCCGAATATGTCGTTGATTTCCTGCCCAAGGTGAAGATCGAGGTCGTGCTCGGCGACGATGCGGTCGAAGGCGCGATCGAGGCCATCCGCAAGGCGGCCCAGACCGGCCGTATCGGCGACGGCAAGATCTTCGTCTCCAATATCGAGGAAGTCGTGCGCATCCGCACCGGCGAAACCGGAATGGATGCCGTCTGACGCGACCATCCCCCTCAAAACGTCATCCATCAAAAAACGTCATCACACAGGGATACATGACATGACGACTGCCAAAGACATCATGAAGCAGATCAAGGACAACGACGTGAAATTCGTCGACCTGCGCTTCACCGACCCGAAGGGCAAGCTGCAGCACGTGACGATGGATGTCGTCGAGGTCGAAGAAGACATGTTCGCCGATGGCGTGATGTTTGACGGCTCCTCTATTGCCGGCTGGAAGGCGATCAACGAGTCCGACATGGTGCTGATGCCCGATCCGGACACGGTCCACATGGATCCGTTCTTCGCGCAGTCGACCATGGTCATCCTGTGCGACATCCTGGATCCGGTTTCGGGCGAATCCTACAACCGCGATCCGCGCGGCACGGCCAAGAAGGCCGAGGCCTACATGAAGTCGGAAGGCATCGGCGACACCATCTATGTCGGCCCGGAAGCCGAGTTCTTCGTGTTCGACGACGTCAAGTACAAGGCCGATCCCTACAACACCGGCTTCAGGCTCGATTCCACCGAATTGCCGTCGAATGACGACACCGACTACGAGACCGGCAATCTCGGCCACCGCCCGCGCATCAAGGGCGGCTATTTCCCGGTGCCGCCGATCGATTCCGCGCAGGACATGCGCTCCGAGATGCTGACCGTGCTTGCCGAAATGGGCGTGCGCGTCGAAAAGCACCACCATGAGGTCGCCGCCGCGCAGCACGAACTCGGCATCAAGTTCGACACGCTGGTCCGGAACGCCGACAAGATGCTGATCTACAAGTATGTCGTGCACCAGGTGGCCAACGCCTACGGCAAGACGGCCACCTTCATGCCAAAGCCGATCTTCGGCGACAATGGCTCGGGCATGCATGTCCACCAGTCGATCTGGAAGGGTGGCAAGCCGACCTTCGCCGGCAATGAATATGCCGGCCTTTCGGAGAGCTGCCTGTTCTACATCGGCGGCATCATCAAGCACGCCAAGGCGATCAATGCCTTCACCAACCCGCTGACCAACTCCTACAAGCGTCTGGTGCCAGGCTATGAAGCGCCGGTGCTGCTCGCCTATTCGGCGCGCAACCGCTCGGCCTCCTGCCGCATCCCGTTCGGCTCGTCGCCGAAGGCCAAGCGCGTCGAGGTCCGCTTCCCCGATCCGGGCGCGAACCCCTATCTCGCCTTCGCCGCCATGCTGATGGCCGGCCTCGATGGCATCAAGAACAAGATCCACCCCGGCCAGCCGATGGACAAGGATCTCTACGACCTGCCGCCGAAGGAGCTGAAGAAGATCCCGACCGTCTGCGGCTCGCTGCGTGAAGCGCTGCAGAGCCTCGACAAGGACCGCGGCTTCCTGAAGGCCGGTGGTGTCTTCGACGACGACCAGATCGACAGCTACATCGAACTGAAAATGGCCGAAGTGATGCGCTTCGAAATGACCCCGCATCCGGTCGAGTACGACATGTATTACTCGGTGTAAGAACCTGGTCGCATAGCGTTGCGAGGCCCTTGAAGGATTTCCGCCTTCAAGGGCCTTTTTGCTGCCCATAATACTTCATCGATGGATCGCGTGTGATCAGCCACGCGCCAGGGGGTCGATTGCTTTTGGTTAGGGATCGTTTGGTCTTGCCTGAATTGTGGCCGTCATCGGAAGGCGCAACTCAGGGGTCGCAGCATTCAGCCATTGCGGGCACGTTGACGGACGGCTCCAGGGCGCAATCAATCGCCAGGAGCGAGCGGCACACTGCCTCAGGCTGCAATGCCCGCTCGTCCGGCGCCCCCGCCAATGCCGTCGTTCAGAAACCCCCGCCCCGTTCGAACAGCATCGCTTTAGCGTAACCCCAAGCCCCCGAATACGCATGCCGCAGTGTGATCTGTCAACGCCGCCAGCCGGACGCATGGATCGCCGATTTCGATGCATGAACAGAGGCTTATATTGGGATTGTTGGTGTACGGATGAGCGGGAACAGGCTGTTTTCCGGGCTTTTCCAACGAACTTGGGAACGCATGGCACCAGAGGTGGCAAAGGGCGTCAGCCAAAAGCCCCTCCGTCCGGCGAACTTGCTCGATCCTTTTCAACCTGACTTTTTTTGGGGGTATTCAAATCGCCGCCGTTCGGCACGGCCATATGGACTTCATCCCACGCAGCCATATGGACGATTTCTATGCAGCCGAGGAGGCGGTGCTCAACGCGCTCGTCGCCAACAGCGACATGATCGGCCGCGACGGCAACGTACGCCTGCTTTGCCCCACGCGAAGGTGGTTGCCGCGCTGAACGCGCGGAGCTGTCGCCGGCTGACGGCGACTGGCGCATTCAGAGGGCACATAACAAAAAAGCCCCGGCGTTTTTCCCCGCCGGGGCTTTTTGTTACCGAACTCTCCGGTTGCGGGACATTGATGGCCCGCCTCGCGAAAACAATCAGGCAGCAGCTGAAACCGATGCGTCGGTCGCAACCTCCGAGATCGTCTTCAGCACCTGGGAGGCGATCTGGTAGGGGTCGCCCTGGGAGTTCGGGCGACGGTCTTCGAGATAGCCCTTGTAGTCATTCTTGACGAAGGAGTGCGGCACGCGGATCGACGCGCCACGATCGGCGACGCCATAGCTGAACTTGTTCCATGGCGCGGTCTCGTGCTTGCCGGTCAGGCGCTTGTCATTGTCCGGGCCGTAGACGGCGATGTGGTCCATCAGGTTCTTGTCGAACTGTGCCATCAGAGCCTCGAAATAGGCCTTGCCGCCGACTTCGCGCATGAACTTGGTCGAGAAATTGCAGTGCATGCCCGAGCCGTTCCAGTCGGTGTCGCCAAGCGGCTTGCAGTGGAACTCGATGTCGATGCCGTATGTCTCGGTCAGGCGCAGAAGCAGGTAACGCGCCATCCAGATCTGGTCGGCGGCCTTTTTGGAGCCCTTGCCGAAAATCTGGAATTCCCACTGACCCTTGGCCACTTCGGCGTTGATGCCCTCATGGTTGATGCCGGCCGCAAGGCATTGGTCGAGATGCTCTTCGACGATCTTGCGCGCGACGTCGCCGACATTCTTGTAGCCGACGCCGGTGTAGTACGGGCCCTGCGGCGCGGGATAACCGCTCTCCGGGAAGCCGAGCGGACGGCCGTCCTTGTAGAAGAAATACTCCTGCTCGAAGCCGAACCAGGCATCCTCATCATCGAGAATGGTCGCACGGCTGTTGGAGGCATGGGGCGTGACGCCATCGGGCATCATGACCTCGCACATGACCAGAATGCCATTGGTGCGGGCCGGATCCGGGTAAAGCGCCACCGGCTTCAACACGCAATCGGAGCTGCGCCCCTCGGCCTGCATGGTCGAGGAACCGTCGAAGCCCCACAGCGGCAGCTGTTCGAGCGTCGGGAATTCGGCGAATTCCTTGATCTGCGTCTTGCCGCGAAGGTTGGGGACCGGAGTGTATCCATCGAGCCAAATGTACTCGAGCTTGTATTTCGTCATTCTAGCCTCTCGTTGCTTGATCACCGAACACCAAACGGCGTCGACATGCGTCCGCCGTCGGCAGCCGGCGCTGCCGATTACTAAAATGCAATTCGTGTGCCACTCGGGTCTTGGCAGGTGCGGCAAAATGGCGGGGACGTCGCGTTGAATTTGCTGAGCCGCCTCATCATTGGATACGGACCAGTCAAACGCACATCATGCACAAATATTATGCAAATACTGATCTTTTCGTGGGCATATTGCCTAAAGGAATCGCAGGGCTTATCTTCTGAAGAAGCTGAATCGACAAGCTCCTGAAGAAGAAAGGAGATCGCCCATGGAAATCGTCCACTCCCGTCCGTCGGCAAAAATTCTGATGTTCCCTCTGGCAGCACGCAAGTCTGCCTCAAATTTAGGCGCGAAGGCCAAATTCGCGGCAGAGCTTGCGTCGTTGCGTGACACGCACGCCGATTTTGACGGCTGGTACCACGAAGTGGCCATCGAGGAAGAAAACCAGCGCAAGAGCTGATCCGCTTCTTCAGGTCTCAGACATGAAAAGCCCGGCGTGATCGCTCACGCCGGGCTTTCTGTTGGCCGATGTTCGTCGGCTACTCCTTGGCGTGCAGATCGGTGCCAAGCGTATCCTTGACGAAGATCATGCCGATGACGAGCGTGATGGCGGCGATCACCACCGGATACCAGAGACCGTAGTAGATGTCGCCCTTATAGGCACTAAGCGCGAACACCGTCGCCGGCAGCAAACCGCCGAACCAGCCATTGCCGATGTGATAGGGCAGAGACATGCCAGTGTAGCGGATGCGGGTCGGGAACATCTCGACCAGGATCGCCGCGATTGGGCCATAGACCATGGTCACGAACAGCACCAGGATGAACAGGATGCCAATCGTCATCGGCCAGTTTACAGCCGCCGGATCGGCGAACATGGCGAAGGGGCCGCCGCCCGGTATGTTGTAGACGGTGACTTCGGGCGCGCCTGCGGCCTCGTCCTTGGTCAACAGCTTGTCGGCGACCGCCTTATCGGTCGCAACCGTGGCCTTCTCGCCGTCGCGGATAGCGGCCGCGTCGAGCTTCAGTTCCGGATTGGCCGCGACGAAGGCATCGAGCTTCTGGTCCGCGACCTTGATCGCCGCGCGCTTCAGCGGATAACCGCCGTCCTGCAGCGACATATTGACGGCCTTGACGAAGGCGGCGTCCTTGGCCTTGGCTTGGTCGCCGACGGCAACGGCGTCGTAGGATTCCACCGTCTCGTTGCCGATCTTGACGGACGCAGCCGTTCCGGCCGGAGCGGTCGACACAACATCATAGGGAACCGAGTTCTTGGTCAGGAACGAAGTCGCGATGTCACAAGACGTCGTGAACTTGGCGGTGCCGACCGGATTGAACTGGAACCTGCAGTCGCCCGGCGCTGCCGTTACCGTTGCCCGCGTGCTCAGCTGTGCCTTGGCGAGCGCAGGATTGGCGGCCCAGGTCAGTGCCTTGAACAGCGGGAAAGTGCAAACGATGGCGAGTGCGAGACCCGCCATGATGATCGGCTTGCGGCCGATCTTGTCGGACAGCCAGCCGAACACGACGAAGAAGATCGAGCCGATAGCCAGCGCAATCGCGATCATGATGTTGACCGACTGTGCATCGACCTTCAGCACGTTCTGCAGGAAGAACAGTGCGTAGAATTGGCCGTTGTACCAGACCACGGCTTGGCCGGCGGTGAGGCCAAGCAGCGCCAGCAGTGCGATCTTGGCGTTCTTCCACTGACCGAAGGCTTCCGAGAGCGGCGCCTTGGAGCCCTTTCCTTCTTCCTTCATCTTCCTGAAGGTCGGAGATTCAGAGAGAGACAAGCGGATCCAGATCGAAACGGCGAGCAGCAGGAAGGAGACGATAAACGGAATGCGCCAGCCCCAGGCAGCGTAGCTTTCCTTGCTCAACGATCCTTGAACGATCAGGATGACGATCAGCGACAGGAACAGGCCGAGCGTCGCCGTCGTCTGGATCCATGACGTGTAGAAGCCGCGGCGGTCGTCAGGCGCGTGCTCGGCGACATAGGTCGCCGCGCCGCCATATTCGCCGCCGAGCGCCAGGCCCTGCAGCATGCGCAGGATGATCAGGATCATGGGAGCCGCGATACCCAACGTCGCATAGCCAGGGAGCAGACCGACCAGGAAGGTCGACAGGCCCATGATCGTCATGGTGACGAGGAACGTGTATTTGCGGCCGACGAGGTCGCCGATGCGGCCAAACAGCAGCGCGCCGAACGGGCGCACCAGGAAGCCGGCGGCAAAGGCCAGCAATGCGAAAATGTTACGCGTAGCTTCGGGAATGGTCGGGCTGAAAAAGGTCGAGCCTATGAAGGCCGCCAGCGAGCCGTAGAGATAAAAGTCGTACCATTCGAAAACAGTGCCGAGCGAGGAAGCGAAGATGACCTTCTTCTCTTCCCGCGTCATGCCGCGGCTCGTTCCGCCGGCGGTCGATGCAATTGCCATTGAGTTCTCCTCCCGTGAGACCTGTCCTCGATGCTGAGCGCCATGTCCGCGCTCTCCTCCGAACGCGGACTCGGAAATGCCAAGCCATCACCGAAAAAATGACAGAAAGCGCCCGCCAACGGCAGAGCGCCTTTGGGATTATGACTTTGGTATTAGGTGCAGTGCGGCAATATTGGCCGGTCAGGCCTTGAGCGCTTCGAGAAGGCTGACGGCAGCCATCATGTCGCGTTTGCGGGCGGAGCGGCGCGCAACCGCTTCGGCGTCCTGCCCCCAGTGCTCGATCTGCCAGTCCTCGTCGACATGGCCGGCAGCCCAGGCCGCCTCACTGTCGAGTTCGCCGAAGTCGACGGCCAGCGCCAGCAGCGCCGAGCCGGTCAGCGAGGTCATGAGGTGGATAGCGGCCAGCCGCAGCGGCTCTGCGCGCTGAGCAAGATGGCTGCCCAGAACGGCGATCGTCTCGCGCGGCTGCTCGACATGGATGATGCCCTCTGCAACGTTGAAGCGAGCCCCGAGTGCGGCGCGCGCCCAGTCGATGACCGGGTCCCACTGCGAGTTCTGCCGATCAACCAGCCCTTGCGGCGCGTCGGCGCGGTAACAGAGCAGGTCCGATGAGGCAAAGCGCAGTATATCTTCCAGCACCGCCTGAGGATCGCTGGCAACGCCATCGATGGCGGTGTTGACCAGGCGCATTACCGGCATCGTTACCGGATTGATGGTCTCGCCCTGCTCAGCGAACTCATTGGCAACCAGCGCCGCGGCAGCCTCGGTCGGCAGCGCCAGCAACGCCTTGCCCGGCGTGCGCACCGGCCTGCCGTCGAGATGCACGGCAAAGCCTCCCTCTATCGGCGCAACCGAAACGGTCTTGTAGAAGCGCTTGGGCAGCGGTGTCTTCATCTGAATCTGAGCGCGACGCACCGGATCCGGATCGGAAAGATACTTGCCCGCTTCGAGGTCGTTGAGGATATCACGCATGAAAAATCTCTCTCACACCGGTGTCAGCTTGCGTGCCGGCCGGTTGACGATAATCAGGCCCGCCGCAATCAAGCCAAGTGCCAGAAAAATGCGAATGGTCAGCGGCTCGTTCAAGATGATCGCACCGCACAAAACACCGAAAACCGGCGACAGGAAGGTAAAGCTGGACAGGCCCGAGGCCGGATAGCGGCGCAGCAGCCAGAACCACAGGACATAGGTGAAGGCGACGATGTAGATCGCCTGGAAAAGCAGCGCCAATGTCGGCAGCAACGAGGGATCGCGCACCGGCGGGCCGGCGAGCGGCAGCACCAATATGCCCACGACCGCCGCGCCGGCGAGTTGATAGAGCAGCAGTTTCTCGGCGCTCGCCTCAACCAGCTTCGAGCGCTTGATGAGGATGTTGGTCAGGGCCCAGAAAAACCCGGAGCCAAGACTGAGCAGGTCGCCGAACAGCATATCCCCGCCGCCAAGTTTGTCGGAAAAGACGGCGGCAAGGCCCGCGAAGGCCAAGAGCAGGCCAAGGAACTTGCGTATGGTGATCTGCTCGCCAAGCAAGAAGTGGCCGCCAACCAGCATCCAGAACGGCATTGTGTTGACCAGCAGCGTGTTGCGGGCAACCGTCGTATGTTCCAGGCCGACATAGAGGCAGAGGAACTCGATACCGAACAGCACGCCGACGGCAATGCCGGCGAGCAATGTGCCATCGCGCGTGAACAGCGCGATGGCGCGCCAGCGGCACCAGAGAAAGACGCAAAAGCCGCCGATGACCGAGCGTGCGATCGACAGGAAGACGGGGTCGTAGCCGGCGTAGGAGATCTTGGCGGCAACGTAGTTCAGGCCCCAGGAAAAGGTCAGGCCGACCATGATGGCGGCGGCGGCCATATCGACTGTGTCGCGCCGATCCATTTCGGTTGCCGCGGTCATTGCCTCGATTGACTTTCCAGCTTTGCCAGCAGAGCTTTCAGCGCCTCGGTATTTTGCTTAACCGCTTCGGTGTTCTCACGACCGATCTCGGCCGTCGACCTCTGCCGACTGGCAGCGCCGCGCATAGAGGCGAGCCAGATGATAAAGATCACGAGGAGTGGCAGCCAATATACCAGTTGGCCAACAAACTCTCTCATCTAGTCCTCCGCGCTGGCGTCGTCGAAGCCGATCAGATTCCAGCTCTGCCGCATATGCGGCGGCATGGGTGCCGTGACATCGATGACGCCCTTGTCGGGATGCGGAATGATGATGCGGCGCGCGTGCAGATGCAGGCGATTTTGAATGCCGCCCGGAAAATCCCAATTGGTGTCGGCCTCGAAATATTTTGGATCGCCGATGATCGGACAGCCGATATAGGCGGCATGAACGCGAAGTTGGTGGGTGCGGCCCGTATAAGGCTCCATCTCCAGCCAGGTCATCGTCTGCGCCGCCTGCTCGATGATGCGGTAGTAGGATACGGCGTGGTCGGCGCCTTTTTCACCATGGGCCGCGATGCGCACGCGGTCCCCGTCGGCGGTCGGCTCCTTGATCAACCATGTCGAGATCTTGTCCTCGCGCTTGGGTGGCACGCCCTTGACCAGCGCCCAGTAGGTCTTCTTCGTTTCGCGGGCGCGAAACGCTTCCGACAGCTTCATGGCGGCCAGTCTCGTGCGGGCGACGACCAGCACACCCGACGTGTCGCGGTCGAGCCGATGGACGAGCCGCGGCTTCTCGCCCTTCTGGTTGCGCCAGGCTTCCAGCATGTCGTCGACATTGCGGGTGACGCCCGAACCGCCCTGCACCGCCAAGCCCGCCGGCTTGTTGAAGACGAAAACCTTCGGGTCCTCATGAATCAGCATTTTGGCCAGAACGTCGGCATCGCCCTGGTTGCGGATTGAATGGCCGGTGAGCGGACTCTCGCCCTTCTTGTCCACCTCGAGCGGTGGAACACGCACCACCTGGCCGGGCTCGACACGGCTGTCCGCCTTGACCCGGCCGCCGTCGACGCGGATTTGGCCGGAGCGCAGCAGCTTCTGCAGGTGGCCGAAACCAAGGCCCGGGAAATGGGTCTTGAACCAGCGATCGAGCCGCATGCCCGCCTCGCCGGCCTCCACCGTGATCTGTTCAACGCCTGCCATTTTGTCTTCGCTTGTCCGTTTCTTAGCAGGTCCGGGCCTGCTCTCGGCGCGGCAATAGCATTAAGGCAGGCTTCTTGCGAGCCAAAGACCCAAAAACAGCGCGATGATGGCGCCAATGACGCTGGCCAGCGCATAGCCAAACGCCGGCAGCGTGGCGCCCCGTTCCCACAGCGTCGCGAAATCGAGCGAAAAGGCGGAAAAAGTGGTGAAGCCGCCAAGGATGCCGGTGGCGACCAACAGCCTGACTTCGGTCGATCCGCCACGGCGCGCCAGGATGGCGATGAACAGGCCCATGGCAAAGGAGCCGACGAGGTTGATCGCCATCGTGCCCCAGGGATAGTTGGGGCCGACGAGGCACAGCGCGGCCATACTGGCCAGATGGCGGATGCCGGCGCCGATGCCGCCGCCGATGACAACAAGAAGCAGGTTGAACATGACCGTTTACGGCCCTTGCGAGGGCGGTCAGGTCAATCCCTGGGTGCGTGCAGGCATAGCTCAGATAGCCGAACACGTCTGGAGGCGCCCTCCCTTGCTAAACCTGATCGTCACCACTCAGGTGTTGTCCAGCCCGGATATTTTTCTCTGAACTCGCGGTATAGGGCGTCTATTTCCGCTTTGCTGACCGGGCGCTCCTGTTCATAGAGGTAACCCTTGACGTTGCCGGACAGCTGATATTCCGCAATGCGCTTATAGGCGGCACCGATGCTTTTCCCTTCCACAATATCCTGGTTCGGCATCGTAACGCAGATCTGCGCATCCAATCGCAAATGGGTGACGGGAGGGTCGGTTACGACGACATATCTCGACTTCAATGTGTTCGGGACGAATTGGTCGCGACTATCCACTTGGCAGGACCACTCGATGTGAGGGTGCAGGTCTCTTCTCAGGGCGAACAACAGCCAGCTGTTCATGACAGAGCCTGAAGCAAATACCGAAAAACGGTCCTCCGGTCGCATTTCCCTAATGAGGTCATCGGTAAGGCGTCTGTATTCAGAAAGATTGTCAAGGTGAAGAGGAAGCGTGTCTTCCCTCGCATAAACATAGTTGATCGGAGACAGCAACTGACGGCCGATCGGAAAAAAGGTGCCCAAAAAAGCGAGTCCGGCGGCAACGACTATGATGGCGGCCGATAATCGCGGTCTCAGCGCCGGCATCGAAACGATCGCAACGATTGCCTGGGCATATGCGGGGAAGAGCCAAAGAAACATTGGCATTGAATGATGGAGGTCCGGATCTTGCGTCCGGGTGAATAGAAGAAAGGTTAATACCGAGGCAAGGGCACAGAACAATGAAAAGCTGTTGCGGCGCATAGCAGAGATATAAATGCCCAATACGATCAACAGCCAGTTTACATAGCTGAGCCGCGACCCCACCTTGCCAATCTGCGAAAAGAAGTCTGTTTTGTAGCCGCTGTAAAGGTCACCATAGCTGGTCCCCAGAATCCTGAGGATCAGAGGTTGCTGGAAGGCCAACGCGGCTCCGGCAATAACCAAGATCGCACACACGCCTCCCAGCGCAGCCTTGCGGAGCACCGGAAAATCCCGGTCCTTGGCGACCTGCAAAAAACAAAAGATTGCCGCGGAAAGAGCGATGCCTATGACAGAATATGCATACCAGCGGCGAAGCACGAACGCCAACCACAGGCATATGCCGACGCTTATTCCATTGATCACCGGTTCGCGGATCAGGAACCTTGATTTCCAAAGACGATAGGTTGCCGCGGAAAGTGCGAGACAGCCGGCAATATCCGGCCATCCACGAAGCGTCGCCGCCCAGAATGGCGTGTAGAGAAAGGCTGCGATCCATACGATGAGCCAGCTTCGGGAGGGCGATGTCTCGGAGACCGCCTCCAGGTAGCTCATTCTTCCTATGAAAAGGGCGGTCGGTATCAGGTAAACCGCGACTGTTCCGGCGACGTATGAAAGCCTCGAACCGCCAAAGAGTATGTAAAACGGCATCAGGGGGGCCAAAATTGCCGTACTGTAATCATCCGTCGCTATGGAGGTCCTCAGTTGGCGCAACCACTGAACAGGGCCATCAACCAAGAGCGCACCCTGCTGGTCGAATACATCGAAATAGGCAGCGAAATCCCAATAATATATCGGCTCTTCAAGGCTTACATATATGGCTACAAACGCAACGCCGAGTAAAATTGTACATAGATAAGTTTTTATCCAGAATCCGAAAGTTTCGTTCTTCGTCACTTGAGGCCGCCAAAGAAAGCAAGAGCAGGGCTGTCGAGGCCAAACCGGAACTCCTGCCGATGCAGCGAGGAGCGTTCCGGTCAGCAGGAGTCCACGCGATTCGGAACAAGAACTACTAAGAGCTTGAGGGAGATGTATACTTGAACCGGCGACCACCGCAAGCGTTCAAAACGCCCCTCACTCCGCGCGTGCGCTAAAGTAGTCAGGCCTGATATGAGAAATATGCTTAATGCCGCCAGCGAAGCCGGCGGCATTGAGAAATTTAAGCTCAGGTCGTCCCTGCCTTCTTCGGTTTGGTCGAGCCGATCATCTTCCAGTTCTTGTAGAACATGGAATTGATGCGTTCGACGCTGACCGAGACAACCGCGAGCATGCCGGCGATTAGCCCGGGAACCGGGGACGGCCTGATAATGTCCATGAACACGCAATAGCGGCGGCCATCAAACTCATTGACCGAGCGATGCAGCAACGTGTCGTCGAAAATGAACAGCGGATTGTCGTACCAGTAATTCTTGACGTTGCCGCATTCGACGAAGATCTCCGACTTCACCGGCACCAGATTGTAGAGGATGCGCAGGCTGAGCCGCAGCGGGCCGAAGTGCCAGGAGGTCGATTCGCGCTTGCTGAAGACGGAAACGGCGATGGTCTTGATGTATTTGAAGTCCTTGTTGAACTCGGCGACGTTATCGATCCTGTGCTTGCCGTACCATTGGTAGACATACATGCCGCGCCGGCCGACGCCGAAATTGGCGTCGATATCGGCGATGATCTCGTCCTTGCGCGCCTTGAAAATGTCCAGGACCTCATTGACCTCGCGCTGATAGTCGGCGGGAAACTGTTCCAGTTTCCACACGCCGGGATTCCTGTAGCAGAGCAGATCGACCAGCAGATTGAACGGCGACAGCAGCCATGTGAACAGGCCGTTGCCAAGGAAGTAACCGCTGAACAGCGACAGGTCCTTCCTGTCGTTGCGCAGCACATCGATCAGGCCGCAGACGATGAAGATCGTCGTGAGGATAGGGATGAAATAGAAGCCAAGGGCGAGAAGCGGGATGGCGATGGCAAATTTGCGAAGGGATTTGCGAAGGGTTTTTGTCATTTTTCCACGCGCGGAGCGCGATCCTGTTGCGAATGAGTGTGCCAAATCACGGCAACGACCACCGCCCGGCCGTGCGCCTTGATAAGGTTTTTTGGGTCACCGCACAACGCCTCGTGGCCCGGCGGCTGCCTGATGGAATGTGCCAGATTTCGGTCAATGCACCGCTGGCAAGCCGAGGTCGACCGAAACCCGCTCCTCTTCCAGCCGCTTCGGCCATGGCATAAGCACCAGCATTGCGGCCAGCAGCGCGTGGAGAACAATTGCGGTTGAGGTGTCCCATGGCGAGGCCTCGCTTGGAAACGTGACGACCACCGGGCCGCGCAAGCCGGTTATTCCCGCTCTTTGCGCAGCTTTGCCCAATAATCTAGCCGCTTGCGGATATCGCGCTCGAAACCGCGCTCAGGCGGATCATAGAAGGTCTGGCGGCCCATCTTCTCCGGAAAATAGTCCTGGCCCGAAAAAGCGTCCGGCTCATCATGGTCGTAGCGATAGCCCGCGCCGTAATCCTCTTCCTTCATCAGCTTGGTCGGCGCGTTCAGAATATGCTTTGGCGGCAGCAGCGAGCCATGCTGCTTAGCTGCCTGTGTGGCCGCCTTGAAGGCGGTGTAGACGGCATTGGATTTGGGCGCGGTGGCGAGATAGACGGTGGCCTCGGCGAAAGCGAGTTCGCCCTCCGGGGAGCCGAGATAATCATACGCGTCCTTGGCGGCATTGGCGACGACCAGCGCCTGCGGATCGGCAAGACCGATGTCCTCCATCGCCATGCGCACCAGCCGGCGCCCGAGATAGAGCGGATCCTCGCCGGCGTCGAACATGCGCGCGAGGTAGTAGAGTGCGGCATCGGGATCCGAGCCGCGCACGGATTTGTGCAGCGCCGAGATCAGATTGTAGTGGCCATCCTGGCCCTTGTCATAGATCGGCGCACGGCGCTGGACGATGCGCTGCAGGCCTTCGGGATCGAAGATCTCGCCAGGCTTGGCGGCACGCCAGACTTCCTCGGCGAGCGTCAGCGATGCGCGCCCGTCGCCATCGCTCATGCGGATCAACATCGCCCGCGCCTCGTCGTCGAGCGGCAGCGCCCTGCCCTCCGCCTCCTCCGCCCGCGTCATCAGCTTGGCGATGCTCTCCTCGCCGAGCGAATGGAAGACCATGACCCGCGCGCGGGACAACAGCGCCGCGTTGAGTTCGAAGGAGGGGTTTTCGGTCGTGGCACCGACCAGAACCACCGTCCCATCCTCCATGACGGGGAGGAAGGAATCCTGTTGGGTGCGGTTGAAGCGATGAATCTCATCGACGAAAAGCAGGGTCTGGCGACCGTTGGCGCGGCGCAGCTTGGCGGCCTCAAAGACCTTCTTCAGATCGGCGACACCGGAAAACACCGCCGATATCTGCTCGAAGGCAAGCCTGGTCTCGCCGGCAAGCAATCTTGCCACCGTGGTCTTGCCGGTACCGGGCGGCCCCCAGAAGATCATCGAGCCGAGCGAACCGGAACCGATCAGCCGGGTCAGCGCGCCATCGGGTCCAGTCAGATGTTCCTGGCCAACGACCCGGCCGAGATTCTTCGGACGCAACCTGTCGGCCAGCGGCCGCCCGGTCGGCGCCTTTTCCGGTTCGTCAACGCTGAACAGATCGGCCATCTATGTCTCAGGTTGGAGCACGGCCCTTCCGGATCGAGCTCAATAGCGCAACACCTGGCGCAGTATCTGCCCGCCGCGCTCGACGGTAAAGCGCCACCAGCGCGTATCCTGCTGGGCGACCTGAGCCAGCACCGCTGCCGTGTCGATGGTGGTGCCGTTGACCTCGCGCACGATGTCGCCCGGCAGGAAGCCGAAGTCGGCGGCAGGCGAATCGCGATTGATATCGATCACCGTCACGCCCTTGAGATCGGTGCGCAGGCCGAGCTTCTGGGCCAGCCGTGGCGACAGTTCCGCGACCTTGGCGCCCGAGAACGGGCTGCGGCCATGCAGCGTCACTTCCGAGGCTTTCGCCCCCTCCGGCGCGCGCTCCAGCGCGACGTCCATCGCCGCCTGCTGGCCCTTGGTCAGGATCGCGAAATTCGCCTTGGTGCCGATCGACAGCGTCGCCATGCGATAGTCCAGCGCCTCGATGCTCTCGACGGGCTTGCCATTGACCTGCAGCACGACATCGCCGGGCTTCAGCCCTGCCTTGCCCGCCGGGCCTGCGGCATCGACCGAAGAGACCAGGGCCCCGTTCGGCTTTTCCATGCCAAGCGATTCGGCGATCTGCGGCGTCACCGCCTCGAACTCGGCGCCGATGTAAGGGCGCTCGAAGAAGTCGAGGCCGGCCTTGGCGGCATCCGCAAACGCCCGCACCATATTGGCCGGGATGGCAAAGCCGATGCCGATCGAGCCACCGCTGCGGCTATAGATGGCCGTGTTGATGCCGACCAGCTGGCCACCCATGTTGATCAGCGCGCCACCGGAATTACCGGGATTGATGGCGGCGTCGGTCTGGATGAAGTAGCCCGAATCCGAGACGCCGATATGGCTGCGGGCAAGTGCTGAAACGATGCCGCTGGTGGTGGTCTGGCCGACGCCGAAGGGATTGCCGATGGCCAGCACCAGATCGCCGACCTCGAGCGCGTCGGAATCGCCGATGGCGATGACCGGGAATGGCTTGTCGGATTCGATCTTGAGCACGGCAAGATCGAGCGTCTCGTCCTTCAGCATCACCTTGCTGGTGAATTCGCGCCCGTCGGCGGTCGCCACCTTGACCTCGTCGGCGTCTTTGATGACGTGGAAATTGGTGACGATGACACCGCTCGGATCGACAAGAACGCCCGAGCCGAGCGAGGACTGCGCGCGCGGCTGAGCGCGGCCGAAAAACTCCTCGAAGAAAGGATCGCCCTCGAAAGGCGACGTGACCTTGGCCGTCTGCGAGGCATAGACATTGACCACGGCGGGCGCCGTCTGCTTGACCAGCGGCGCGAACGACAGTTGCACCTCCTCGCGGCCGAACGGCACCCGCTTGTCCGGACCGGAGGTGGCGTTCTCGCCTTCGACGCCGTGCAGCAGGTCTGTCAGCACATCGGAGAGACCGGGATCCGCCTTGGGTGCGGTACCCTCGGCAAGAGCGTGCCTGACCGTCGGCGCGGCTGCGAACGCCATGAAGGCGCAAAGCAGAACAAGGGACAGTCTTTTGGCGCGCATTGCGAATCCTCCAAGCGAGTTCGGGCGCATTGTCCCGACGAATGTGCAAAATGAAAGGCTAGGCCGCCGAAATCCGATTATTTTCGCGCCAGCCGATCGTTTAGGGCACGCCTTGGCGCCCGGAATATGAAAAAGGGGCCCGCAGGCCCCTTTAATTCTCTCTGGCAAGACGAAGCGTTATGCGGCAGCGGCTTCCGCGTCGGTGCCTTCGGCTTCGATGCGGGCGCGGTCGCCGGCGCCCTTGGCCGAGGTGTCGCGATCGACGAACTCGATGACGGCCATGGCGGCATTGTCGCCGTGACGGAAGCCCGCCTTCATGATGCGCAAATAGCCGCCGTTGCGGGTGGCGTAGCGCGGAGCGATGGTGTCGAACAGGCGCTTGACGACGCCTTCATTGCCGATCTGCGCGATCACCTGGCGGCGGGCGTGCAGGTCGCCGCGCTTGCCGAGGGTCACCAGCTTCTCGACGATCGGACGCAGGTCCTTCGCCTTCGGCAGGGTGGTGACGATCTGCTCGTGCTCGAGCAGCGACACGGCAAGATTGGCAAACATCGACTTGCGATGGCTTATGCTGCGGGCGAACCGGCGGCCTTTAAATCCATGGCGCATGGCTCTTCTCCTGGTGTTGTGGGCGGTTGGCCCGGCTGTTTCGTTTCGTGAATGGTCAATAGTGAATAGTGAATGGAAGGGCCCTAGCTCTCCGAAGTCGCCGACCAGCGACCATTCACCATTTCACCATTCTCAATTCACCAGTCAGTATTGATCTTCGTAACGCTTGGCGAGGTCTTCGATGTTTTCCGGCGGCCAGTCCGGCACTTCCATACCGAGATGCAGGCCCATTGCCGCCAGGACTTCCTTGATCTCGTTCAGCGATTTGCGGCCGAAGTTCGGGGTGCGCAGCATCTCGGCTTCGGTCTTCTGGATGAGATCGCCGATATAGACGATGTTGTCGTTCTTCAGGCAGTTGGCCGAACGCACCGAAAGCTCGAGTTCGTCGACCTTCTTAAGCAGTGCCGGATTGAAGGCAAGTTCGGTGACGGCTTCCGCTGCGACTTCCTTCTGCGGCTCGTCGAAGTTGACGAACAGGCCGAGCTGGTCCTGCAGGATGCGGGCGGCGAAAGCCACCGCGTCCTCGCCGGAGATCGAACCGTCGGTCTCGATGGTCATGGTCAGCTTATCATAGTCGAGAACCTGGCCCTCACGGGTGTTCTCGACTTTGTAGGAGACCTTCTTGACCGGCGAATACAGGCTGTCGACCGGGATCAGGCCGATCGGTGCATCCTCGGCGCGGTTGCGCTCGGCCGGCACATAACCCTTGCCGGTATCGACGGTGAACTCCATGCGGATCTCAGCGCCTTCGTCAAGCGTGCAGATGACGTGGTCGGGGTTGAGGATCTCGACATCGCCAACCGTCTGGATGTCGCCGGCGAGAACCGCACCCGGTCCCTGCTTGCGAACGACCATCCGCTTGGGGCCATCGCCTTCCATGCGGATGGCGATTTCCTTGATGTTGAGGACGATATCGGTCACGTCCTCGCGCACGCCGGCGATGGACGAGAATTCATGCAGAACACCGTCGATCTGCACGGCGGTGACAGCCGCACCGCGCAGCGAAGACAGAAGCACGCGGCGCAGCGCGTTGCCGAGGGTGAGGCCAAAGCCGCGCTCGAGCGGCTCGGCGACCAGCGTGGTCAGCGTCTTCTTCTTCGACGAGAACTCGATCTTGTTCGGCTTGATCAGTTCCTGCCAATTTTTCTGGATCATGATGCTTTCCTTCCGTTGACCCGCCACCATCCAATCGTGGCGGGCGACCTGGAATACCGCGGAGGAACGCCTTTGGCGTTCGCGCGGCGTTCGATAATGTTAGACGCGGCGCTTCTTGCGCGGGCGGCAGCCATTGTGCGGGATCGGCGTCACATCACGGATCGAGGTGATGGTGAAGCCGGCCGCCTGCAGTGCGCGCAGCGCGGATTCGCGGCCCGAGCCAGGTCCGCAGACCTCGACTTCGAGCATGCGCATGCCGTGTTCCTGGGCCTTCTTGGCAACGTCCTCGGCCGCCATCTGGGCGGCGAACGGGGTCGACTTGCGCGAACCCTTGAAGCCCTGGGCACCGGCCGACGACCAGGCGATCGAATTGCCCTGCGCGTCGGTGATGGTGATCATCGTGTTGTTGAAGGTCGAATTGACGTGGGCAACGCCCGACGAGATATTCTTGCGTTCGCGACGGCGAACACGAGCGGCTTCCTTGGCCATGATAGTCCTTTCAGTTGATCTCTACACCGCCGTAATGCCAGCGGCTCCACCTTTGAAAGCGAGTTGTGAGTAGGGAATAGCGAATAGGGACCCCTACTCGCTAATGGCTACTCGCTATTCGCTCAAATTACTTCTTCTTGCCGGCGATCGACTTGGCCGGGCCCTTGCGGGTACGTGCGTTGGTGTGCGTGCGCTGACCGCGAACCGGCAGCGAGCGGCGGTGACGCAGGCCGCGGTAGCAGCCGAGGTCCATGAGCCGCTTGATATTCATCGAGACTTCGCGGCGCAGGTCGCCTTCGACCTGGTAATCGCGGTCGATGGTCTCGCGGATCTGCAAGACTTCCGCGTCGGTCAGCTGGTTGACGCGGCGTTCGGCGGGGATGCCGACCTTGTCGACGATCTCCTGGGCGAACTTCTTGCCGATGCCGTGAATGTACTGAAGCGCGATGACGACGCGCTTGTTGGTCGGAATGTTGACGCCGGCTATACGAGCCATGTTCTTCTCTTCTCCATGTGGGCCGGCCAACCCTCAAAAACAAGGTAGGCCCGGCGCTGTCAAAGTTGCCCCGCGTCCGGTGGAGACCGGCCCTTGCGGGAGTTTCCAGTTCAAAGCGACTGCCTTGCCCTTGCGGACAAGCAAAGTGCGCACCTGATAGGAAGACGGGCCGCCATACCGCAGCGAACCGCTTCCGTCAAGCGTAATCGTTATTTTCCTCTACCGCGCCCTGGCAGCGGCCGCGAGCACCGCTTCGATCTCGGCGGTCACCGCGTCGATGCTGGCCATGCCGTCGACAGTCCGGAGCCTGCCCTTGGCGTAATAGTAGCCGGTCAGCGGAGCGGTCTTCTTGTAGTACTCGCGCAGGCGCTCTTCGAACACCGCGGGATTGTCGTCCTTGCGGACCGGCAGGCCGGCCGCCTTGGCATCCTCGGCGCGTTTGACGATGCGGCCGACCAGAGCCCTGTCGTCAACGACCAGTTCGATGACCGTGTCGAGGCTGATGCCACGATCCGAAAGCATCGATTCAACCGCATCGGCCTGCACCAGCGTGCGCGGATAGCCGTCGAGGATAAAACCCCTGGCGCAATCGGGCTGATCAATGCGCTCGGCAACGATGGCGTTGACGATGGCGTCGGACACCAGCTCACCAGCATCCATCACGGCCTTGGCCCGCTTGCCGACTTCGGTACCGGCCTGAACGGCGGCACGCAGCATGTCGCCCGTCGAAAGCTGAGGTATGCCGTATTTTTCTACCAATCTTTGTGCTTGTGTCCCCTTGCCCGCTCCTGGCGGCCCAAGCAAAATCAACCTCATCTGGCTTTCTTCCCCCCGCGCAGCTTCGACTTCTTGATCAGGCCTTCATACTGGTGCGCGATCAGGTGGCCCTGAATCTGCGCAACCGTATCGAGCGTGACACTGACCACGATCAGAAGCGATGTGCCACCAAGGTAGAATGGTACGCCAGTCGCCGAGATCAGGAACTCCGGCAGCAGGCACACCAGCACCAGATAGATGGCGCCGACGACGGTGATGCGGGTGAGAACGTAATCGATGTAATCGGCGGTCCGCTCGCCAGGACGATAGCCCGGGATGAAGCCCGAATGCTTCTTGAGCTGGTCGGCGGTGTCCTTCGGATTGAAGACAATCGCTGTGTAGAAGAAGGCGAAGAACACGATCATCGCCGCGTAGAAAGCCATATAAAGCGGCTGACCGTGACCGAGCGAGGCAAGGATGGCGCTCGCCCAGGCCGGCATGTTGGTCGTCTGCGAGAAACCGGCAACGGTGGCCGGCAGCAGGAGCAGCGACGAGGCGAAGATCGGCGGAATGACGCCCGACGTGTTGAGCTTCAGCGGCAGGTGCGAAGTGTCGCCCTGGAACATGCGATTGCCGACCTGGCGCTTCGGATACTGGATCAACAGGCGGCGCTGGGCGCGCTCAAAGAACACGATGAGCGCGATGACAACGATGGCCAGAACGATGATCGCCAGGATCAGGCCGGTCGACAGGGCGCCGGTGCGGCCGAGTTCCAGCGTGCCGGAAATGGCATGCGGCAGGCCGGCGACGATGCCGGAGAAGATGATCAGCGAAATGCCGTTGCCGATGCCGCGCGCGGTGATCTGCTCACCGAGCCACATCAGGAACATGGTGCCGCCGACCAGCGTGACGACGGTCGAAATACGGAAGAACATGCCGGGATCGCTGACGATGCCGTTGCCGTTCTCCAGCCCCACCGAAATGCCATAGGCCTGAACGAGTGCGAGCAGCACGGTGCCGTAGCGCGTGTACTGGTTGATGACCTTGCGGCCCTGCTCGCCTTCCTTCTTCAGCGATTCCAGCGACGGGATGACCGAGGTCATCAGCTGCATGATAATGGAGGCGGAAATGTAGGGCATGATGCCGAGCGCGAAGATCGCCATGCGCTGCACGGCGCCGCCGGCGAACATGTTGAACATGCCGAGCACGCCCTTGCTCTGCGAGGAGAAGGCCTGGGCAAAGGCATCCGGATTGATACCGGGAAGCGGGATGTAGGTGCCGAGGCGGTAGACGAGCAACGCGCCGATGGTGAACCAGATGCGTTTCTTCAGGTCCTCCGCCTTGGCGAAGGCCGAGAAATTCAGATTCGAGGCTAGTTGTTCAGCAGCCGAAGCCATGCCTGATTCTCCGCTTGGTAACGCTTGATGGCCCGTGAGGTCAGGCGGTGCGTTTCACCGAAGCTCACGAGATAAGCTCCGGGCTGTAAACATGCAAGCGGCCGCGTTGACGCGGCCGCCTAATTGAGCAGATCAAAGCGCAATCGTGAGCAAAAAACAGATCCCACTCTTGCCGATCGCGCTTCAAATCGCCGTTACTCGGCGGCTGCCTTTTCCGGCAACTTGACCGAGCCGCCGGCCTTTTCGATCTTCTCGATCGCGGCCTTGGAAGCGCCGGCCACGTCGAAGGCAAGCTTTGCCTTCAGATCGCCATCGGACAGGACGCGCACGCCGTCCTTGACGCGGCGGATGACGCCGGCGGCGACAAGCGCCTCGGCCGTCACGGTCGCCTTGGCGTCGAGCTTCTTGGCGTCGATGGCGGCCTGGATGCGGGCCAGCGAGACGACGACAAAGCTCTTGGCGAAGATGTTGTTGAAGCCACGCTTCGGCAGACGCCGATAGAGCGGCATCTGGCCACCCTCGAAGCCGTTGATGGCGACGCCGGAGCGTGCCTTCTGGCCCTTGACGCCGCGACCGGCGGTCTTGCCCGAGCCGGAGCCGATGCCGCGGCCGAGACGCTTCTTGGAATGCGTCGCGCCGTCCTTGTCACGCAGATCGTTGAGTTTCATCTGGGTTCTCCTGCGCTTTGGCTCAGCCCTCGTCCACGACGCGGACGAGATGCTGAACGGCGGCGATCATGCCGCGCACGGATGGCGTATCTTCCAGGGTGCGCTGCTTGTGCATCTTGTTGAGGCCGAGGCCGACCAGCGTCGCGCGCTGCTCCTTCGGACGGCGGATCGGCGAACCGATCTGCTCAACGGTGATGGTCTTGGTTGCTTTCTTGGCCATGGTCAAAATCCCTGGTCAGATCGACTATTCTTCAGCCGCAACGGCGGTGCCGCGGCGGGCCTGAAGGGTCGAATACTTGATGCCGCGCGCGGCAGCCACATCCTTGGGATGCATCTGGCTCTTCAGCGCGTCGAAGGTGGCGCGAACCATGTTGTAGGGGTTCGACGAACCCATCGACTTGGCGACCACGTCATGCATGCCGAGCGTCTCGAAGACAGCGCGCATCGGACCGCCGGCGATGATGCCGGTACCCTGCTTGGCGGCGCGCAGCAGCACGCGTCCGGCGCCCCAGCGTCCTTCGACGTCGTGGTGCAGCGTGCGGCCCGAGCGCAGCGGCACGAAGATCATGTCGCGCTTTGCCGATTCGGTCGCCTTGCGGATGGCTTCCGGCACTTCGCGCGCCTTGCCATGACCAAAGCCGACGCGGCCCTTCTGGTCGCCGACGACGACGAGTGCGGCGAAGCCGAAGCGGCGGCCACCCTTGACGACCTTGGCGACGCGGTTGATGTGGACCAGCTTGTCCACCATGCCGTCGTCGCGCTCTTCACGCTCGCGGCCGCGGCCGCCGTCCCTACGTTCCTGTGCCATATCCTGTTCCTTGTTTTTTTCCGGAAGCACGGTTGCTGATAAGATCCGGCGCCTCTTTGGGTCACCGGGGGCGAAAGTTTCTTAGAATTAGAAGCTCAAGCCGCCTTCGCGAGCAGCTTCCGCCAGCGCCTTGACGCGGCCGTGATAGATGTAGGCGCCACGGTCGAAGACGACTTCCTTGACGCCAGCCTTGGTGGCACGCTCGGCGATCAGCTTGCCGATCGCGGCGGCGGCGGCGGTATCGGCGCCGGTCTTGAGCGAACCCTTGAGGTCCTTCTCCAGCGTCGAAGCGGCAGCGATGGTGTGGCCCTTGGCGTCGTCGATCACCTGAACATAGATGTTCTTCGAGGTGCGGTGTACCGACAGACGCGGACGCTCGCCCGCGACCTTCCTGATCTGACGACGAACGCGCTGCGCACGACGCTGCGTGGATTCCTTGGTACCCATGATGGTCTTCCTTGCCTTCAAAAAACGGGGGCCGCCATGTGCGGTAGGCGAAAGCGCCTCCCGCGACCGCTCCCCGCGGCGTTACACTTCTTTAGCTTGGCCCTTTCCGAAAAGTCTTCAACTTTTCAGGGCCAAGCCCACTACTTCTTCTTGCCTTCCTTGCGGACGATCTTCTCGCCGGCGTAGCGGACGCCCTTGCCTTTGTAAGGCTCGGGGCCACGGTACTCGCGGATCTCCGCGGCAACCTGGCCAACCTGCTGCTTGTCGATGCCGGCTACGGTGATCTCCGTCGGCTTCGGCACCGTGATGGTGATGCCAGCCGGCGTCTCGTAGACGACGTCATGACTGAAGCCAAGTGCCAGCTGCAAGTTCTTGCCCTGAAGTGCGGCACGATAGCCGACGCCGGTGATCTCGAGCTTCTTCTCGAACCCGTCCTTGACGCCATGCAGGATGTTGACGATCTGCGTGCGCGACATGCCCCATTTGGAGCGGGCGGTCTTGGTCTGGTCGCGCGGCTGGACAGCGATCTCGCTGCCTTCCATCTTGACCAGGACTTCGTCGTTCACCACGAACTTCAGCTCGCCCTTGGGGCCCTTCGCCGTCACGGTCTGGCCGTTGACGGTCGCGGTCACGCCCTGCGGCAGCGAAACGGGTTTCTTTCCAATACGAGACATTTTGTTGTCCTCGTCACTTCTCTTGTTTCAGGTCTCGGTCTTCGGGAGCGATCCGAAGACCGGATTCCACTTTGCGGTCAGCTGCCAGATCAGAAGATCTGGCAGAGGATCTCGCCGCCGACATTCTGTTCGCGTGCTTCGTGGTCGGCCATCACGCCCTTCGGTGTCGAAAGGATGGCGATGCCGAGGCCGTTGGCGACGTGCGGGATCGACTTGGCCGAAACGTAAACGCGACGGCCCGGCTTCGAGACGCGGGCGATTTCGCGCACGACCGGCGCACCGTCGAAATACTTCAGCTCGATTTCGATTTCGGACTTGCCGTTGTCGAAGTCGGTCTGGCTGTAGTCGCGGATGTAGCCTTCAGCCTTCAGCACGTCGAGGACGCGGGTGCGCAGACGCGAGGCGGGCGTCGAGACACTCGACTTCTTGCGGCCGTAGGCGTTGCGGATGCGGGTCAGCATATCGCCGAGAGGATCGCTCAATGACATGTTATGTCCTCCTTACCAGCTCGACTTGACCAGGCCCGGGATCTGGCCGTTGTTGCCGAGATCACGAAGCGCGATGCGCGATACTTTGAGCTTGCGATAGTAGGCACGCGGGCGGCCGGTGACTTCGCAGCGGTTGCGGATGCGGATCTTGGCCGAGTTGCGCGGCAGGGCAGCAAGCTTGAGCTGAGCGCGGAAGCGCTCTTCCATCGGCTTGGACTGATCCATGATGATCGCCTTCAGCGCAGCGCGCTTGGGACCGTATTGGTCGGCAAGCTTGCGGCGCCTGTTGTTCTTCTCGACTGAGCTGGTCTTTGCCATTTCAGATTTTTCCTTTTCTCGCTGCCGTTACTGGCGGAAGGGGAAGTTGAAAGCCTTGAGCAATGCCCTGGCTTCGTCGTCCGTCTTCGCAGTCGTACAAACGATGACGTCCATGCCCCAGATCTGATCAACCTTGTCGTAGTTGATCTCCGGGAACACGATGTGCTCCTTGATGCCCATGGCGTAGTTGCCACGGCCATCGAAGCTCTTGGGGTTCAGTCCGCGGAAGTCGCGGACGCGCGGCAGTGCGATGTTCACGAGGCGGTCGAGGAACTCGTACATACGTTCCTTGCGCAGCGTGACCTTGGCGCCGATCGGCATGTTCTCGCGGACCTTGAAGCCGGCGATCGAATTGCGGGCGCGGGTGACGACGGCCTTCTGGCCGGCGATCATCGCCAGGTCTTCGGCCGCAACCGAGGGCTTCTTCGAATCGGCGGTCGCTTCGCCGACACCCATGTTCAGCACGATCTTGTCGAGGCGCGGAACCTGCATGTCGTTGTCGTAGCCGAACTGCTCCTGCAGCGCCTTGCGGATGGTCTCGTTGTAGACCTGCTTGAGGCGCGGCGTGTTGGTTGCAGTCGCCTGCTTGGTTTGAGCCTTAGCCATTGATGACTTCTCCCGAGCGCTTGGCGACGCGCACCTTCTTGCCGTCCTTCTGGAAGATGAAACCGACGCGGGTCGGCTTGCCATCCTTGGGGTCGGCCAGCGCGATGTTCGACAGCTGGATCGGCGCTTCCTTGGTGATGATCCCGCCCTCTTGGGACTGGGACTGCTTCTGGTGACGACGGATCATGTTGACGCCGCGCACCAGCGCGGTGTCATCCTTCGGCTGAACCGAGAGGACTTCGCCCGAACGGCCCTTGTCCTTGCCGGCCAGCACGACGACCTTGTCGCCTTTTCTAATCTTCTGCATTGGTCCGGCTCCTTACAGCACTTCAGGCGCGAGCGAGATGATCTTCATGTGGTTCTTGGCGCGGAGTTCGCGCGGAACCGGTCCGAAGATACGCGTGCCGATCGGCTCTTTCTTGTTATCGACGAGAACGGCCGCGTTCTTGTCGAAACGGATCACGCTGCCGTCCGGGCGGCGGATGTCCTTGGCCGTGCGAACCACGACCGCCTTCATCACATCGCCCTTCTTTACGCGGCCGCGCGGAATGGCTTCCTTGATCGACACCACGATGATGTCGCCCACGGAAGCGTATTTCCGCTTCGAGCCGCCCAGCACCTTGATGCACATGACACGACGGGCGCCGGAATTATCCGCGACGTCGAGGTTTGTTTGCATCTGAATCATGACTGGCCGCCTTCTTCTTTTCTAACGGGACGGGTTCTTCACCCCTCCCCGGTCTGTCCAAAATTCGTTTGTTTTACGCCTGGTCCGAAGACACGACGATCCAGCGCTTATCCTTGGAAATCGGCTTCGATTCCTGGATGAACACCTGATCGCCAACCTTGTGGGCGTTGTTCTCGTCGTGCGCCTTGTACTTCTTGGTCATGCGCACGGTCTTCTTCATCACGGGATGCGTGAAGCGCCGTTCGACCTTGACGACAACCGTCTTCTCGTTCTTGTCGCTGACGACGGTGCCCTGCAGAATGCGCTTTGGCATGGTTTTCGTCCTTAAGCCTTCTTGGCCGCGGACTTTTCCGCAGCGATGGTCTTGATACGCGCAATGTCCTTGCGGACCTGCCTCACGCGCGCGGTCTTCTCGAGCTGGCCGGTGGCCTTCTGGAAGCGCAGGTTGAACTGCTCCTTCTTCAGGCTGGCCAGGTCGTCGGTCAGCTGGTCCTGGGTCTTGGTCCGGATGTCTTCGGCTTTCATGATCAGCCCGTCCTTATTCTGCGATGCGCTGTACGAAGCGCGTCCTGACCGAGAGCTTGGCCGCGCCGAGACGCAGCGCCTCACGGGCGGTTTCTTCATTGACGCCGTCGATCTCGAACATGATGCGGCCCGGCTTGACGCGCGCCGCCCAGTAATCGACCGCACCCTTGCCCTTGCCCATGCGGACTTCGGTCGGCTTCGACGTGACCGGCAGATCCGGGAAAATGCGGATCCAGACGCGGCCAGCGCGCTTCATTTCGCGAGTGATCGCGCGGCGGGCCGCCTCGATCTCACGCGCGGTGACGCGGTTCGGCTCAAGCGCCTTCAGCCCGAAACCACCGAAATCCAGGTTGGTACCGCCCTTTGCGGTACCATGGATACGGCCCTTGAACTGCTTGCGGAACTTTGTGCGCTTTGGCTGCAGCATCGTTCTAACTCCAAATTCCTAAATGTCTCAGGCGTTTTCGCGACGACGACCGCGCTCGCGATCACCACCACCGCCATGTGCAGCATCGCCCTCGGTCGCACGACGCTCCGAAGCCATCGGGTCGTGCTCGAGGATCTCGCCCTTGAACACCCAGACCTTGACGCCGCAGATGCCATACGCCGTGTGAGCCTCGGCCGTGCCGTAGTCGACATCGGCGCGCAGCGTGTGCAGCGGCACGCGACCTTCGCGGTACCATTCCATGCGCGCGATCTCGGCGCCGCCGAGACGGCCGGAGCAGTTGATGCGGATGCCTTCGGCACCGAGGCGCATCGCCGACTGCACGGCGCGCTTCATGGCGCGGCGGAACGCGATACGGCGCTCGAGCTGCTGGGCGATCGACTGGGCGACCAGGGTCGCGTCGATTTCCGGCTTGCGCACTTCGACGATGTTGAGGTGCGTCTCGGACTTCGTCATCTCCATCAGCTTCTTGCGGAGCTTCTCGATGTCGGCGCCCTTCTTGCCGATGATCAGACCCGGGCGCGCCGCATGGATGGTGACGCGGCACTTCTTATGCGGGCGCTCGATCACGACCTTCGAGATCGCGGCCTGCTTGAGTTCCTTCTCAAGATACTTGCGGATCTTGATGTCCTCATGCAGCAGCTTGCCGTACTCGCCGGTGTTCGCGAACCAGCGCGAATCCCAGGTGCGGTTGATGCCGAGGCGAAGACCGATCGGATTAACTTTCTGGCCCATTATGCGGCCTCCCCTTTTTCTTCGACTTCACGAACGACGATCGTGAGGTGCGAGAACGGCTTCTCGATGCGGCTGGCGCGACCACGGCCACGAGCGTGGAACCGCTTCATGACGATCGACTTGCCGACATAGGCTTCCGCCACGATCAGCGCATCGACATCCAGGTCGTGGTTGTTTTCAGCGTTGGCAATCGCCGATTCCAACGTCTTCTTGACCGTGCCGGAAATCCGCTTGGCCGAGAATTCGAGATCGGAAAGCGCTGTCGCGACCTTCTTGCCGCGGATCAGCGCGGCAACCAGGTTCAGCTTCTGCGGGCTGATACGGATCGTGCGCAACACGGCGCGCGCTTCGTTGTCAGCAAGCCTGCGCGGAGCTTTGGCCTTGCCCATGATTATTTCCTCTTCGCCTTCTTATCCGCGCCGTGACCGTAATAGGTCCGCGTCGGAGCGAATTCACCGAACTTATGACCGACCATGTCCTCGTTCACCGAGACGGGAACATGCTTCTGGCCGTTGTAGACACCGAAGGTGAAGCCGACGAACTGCGGCAGGATGGTGGAGCGACGGCTCCACATCTTGATCACCTCATTGCGACCACCTTCACGAACCTTGTCCACCTTCTTGAGAAGGTAGCCGTCGATGAAGGGGCCTTTCCAAATAGAACGAGTCACTTGGCGTTACCTCTTCTTAGCTCTTGCGCTGATGGCGCGAGCGCAGGATGAACTTGTCGGTCGCCTTGTTGGACCGCGTCTTCTTGCCCTTGGTCGGCTTGCCCCACGGGCTGACCGGATGACGGCCACCGGAGGTGCGGCCTTCACCACCGCCATGCGGATGGTCGACCGGGTTCATGGTCACGCCGCGATTGTGCGGACGCTTGCCGCGCCAAACCGTGCGGCCGGCCTTGCCGTCGTTGATGTTGCCGTGGTCGGGGTTCGACACGGCACCGACGGTGGCCATGCAGGAGCCGTGAACGACACGCTGCTCGCCCGAGTTAAGGCGCAGGATCGCCATGCCCTGGTCGCGACCGACCAGCTGGGCGTAACCGCCAGCCGAACGAGCGACCTGGCCGCCCTTGCCCGGCTTCAGCTCGATGTTGTGGACGATCGTGCCGACCGGCATCGATGCCAGCGGCATCGCATTGCCCGGCTTCACGTCGACCGCTTCGCCAGCCACGATCTTGTCGCCGGCGGCAAGGCGCTGCGGGGCGATGATGTAGGACAGCTCGCCATCGTCATACTTGATCAGCGCGATGAAGGCGGTGCGGTTCGGATCATATTCAATGCGCTCGACCGTACCGACGACGTCGAACTTGCGGCGCTTGAAGTCGATGATGCGGTACGAACGCTTGTGACCACCGCCGATGAATCGGGCGGTGATGCGGCCGTAATTGTTGCGGCCGCCCGACTTGGTCAGGCCCTCGGTCAGGCCCTTTACAGGCTTGCCCTTGTAGAGGCCCGAGCGGTCGACGATGACCAGCTGGCGGGTGCTCGGCGTTACCGGGTTGAATTTTTTCAGTGCCATTGTTGTTGTCCTCGCGGCCTTGCTCAGAGACCCGTCGCGACGTCGATCGACTGGCCGTCGGCCAGCGTCACAACCGCCTTCTTGACGTCGCTCTGGCGGCCGATCGTGCCGCGGAAGCGCTTGATCTTGCCCTTGCGGACAAGCGTGTTCACGGCCATCACCTTGACGCCGAACAGCGCTTCGACGGCGGCCTTGATTTCCGGCTTCGACGCCTTCTTGGCGACGTTGAAGACGACCTGGTTTTGCTCGGAAGCCATGGTCGACTTTTCAGTGATCGCCGGGCTGACGATCACGTCGTAGTGACGAAGGTCGGTCATTTAAAGCGCTCCTCGAGAGCCTCGACGGCGGCCTTCGAAAGGACCAGCGTGCCGCGGCGCAGAATGTCGTAGACGTTGATGCCCTGGATGGGCAGCACGTCGATGTTGGGGATGTTGGTCGCGGCCAGCTTGAAGTTCTTGTCAAGCTCGGCGCCACCAATCACCAGGGCGTTGGTCAGGCCCAGCGTCGCGAAATTCGCGATCAGCGCCTTGGTCTTGGCCTCGGTCAGCTTCAGCTCGTCGATGATGATGATCGACGCGCTCTTGGCCTTGGCCGAGAGAGCATGCTTCAAGCCCAAAGCGCGCACCTTCTTCGGCAGTTCATGCTCATGGCTGCGAACGACCGGGCCGTGGGCCTTGCCGCCGCCGCGGAACTGCGGAGCGCGTGCCGAATGGTGACGGGCGCGGCCCGTACCCTTCTGCTTGTACATCTTAGCGCCGGTGCGCGCGATTTCGGCGCGGCCCTTGGTCTTGTGCGTGCCCTGCTGCTTCTTGGCAAGCTGCCAGCGCACGACGCGCTGCAGGATGTCCTCGCGCGGATCAAGGCCGAAAATCCCGTCAGAGAGTTCCACCTTGCCGGCGTCCTTGCCGCCGAGCGTTGTGATCTTGAGATCCATTATTCCGCTCCCTCTGTGGCCGGAGCCTCGTTCTTAGCAACAGCGCGGATCGCGGCAGGCTTCGGCGCATTGGCCGGCAGTGCTACCTTGGCCGCGTCGCGGACCAGGATCCAGGCGCCCTTCGATCCGGGAACCGCTCCGCGGATCAGGATCAAACCGCGGTCGGCATCGGTCGAGACAATCTCGACGTTCTGCGTCGTCACGCGGGTGTCGCCCATGTGACCAGCCATATGCTTGCCCTTGAACACCTTGCCGGGGTCCTGGCGCTGGCCGGTCGAACCGTGCGTACGGTGCGAGACCGAGTTACCGTGGGTCGCGCGGCCACCACCCATGTGGTGACGCTTGATGACGCCCTGGAAACCCTTGCCGATCGTCGTGCCCGTCACATCGACCTTCTGGCCGGCGACGAAGTGCTCGACCGTGATCTCGGCGCCGACATCGATCATGTTGTCGGCGGAGACGCGGAACTCGGCGACCTTCGCCTTCGGCTCGACGGAAGCGGTCGCGAAATGGCCGCGCATCGCCTTCGACGTGTTCTTCACCTTGGCGAGGCCAACGCCGAGCTGAACGGCGGTGTAGCCATTCTTCTCCTGCGTGCGCTGCGCCACGACCTGGCAGTTCTCCATCTGGAGAACGGTGACGGGAACATGTTCCCCGGCATCGTTGTAGATGCGGGTCATTCCCACCTTCTTTGCAATCACACCTGAACGCATCGGTTCAATTCCTTTAGAGTTCCGGGCCAGGGGCACCGCCCCTTACCGCGCTCTCATTCCCTTAGAGCTTGATCTCGACGTCGACGCCGGCGGCCAGATCGAGCTTCATCAAAGCATCGACGGTCTGCGGGGTCGGATCGACGATGTCGAGCAGACGCTTGTGCGTGCGCATCTCGAACTGCTCGCGGCTCTTCTTGTCGACGTGAGGCGACCGGTTGACCGTGAATTTTTCGATCCGCGTCGGCAGCGGAATGGGGCCGCGGACGTTTGCCCCGGTGCGCTTGGCCGTCGACACGATTTCCTTCGTCGAGGCGTCGAGCACGCGGTGGTCAAACGCCTTCAGGCGGATGCGGATATTCTGTCCGTTCATGCGTCACTTCCTTGTTCTGGCGCGGCGCGGGCAACTTCCGCGCCCGCGACAGATCGGTTTAAGTCCAAAATTATTCTTTGATGGTGACGACGATGCCGGCACCGACGGTGCGGCCGCCTTCACGGATGGCGAAGCGCAGCTTCTCTTCCATGGCGATCGGCACGATCAGCTCGACATCGACCGTGATGTTGTCGCCGGGCATCACCATCTCGGTGCCTTCCGGCAGCGACACGATGCCGGTCACGTCGGTGGTACGGAAGTAGAACTGCGGACGGTAGTTGGTGAAGAACGGCGTGTGACGGCCACCTTCGTCCTTGGTCAGGATGTAGGCTTCGGCCACGAACTTCTTGTGCGGCTTCACCGTGCCGGGCTTGGCCAGAACCTGGCCGCGCTCGACACCTTCACGGTCAACGCCGCGCAGCAGCGCGCCGATGTTGTCGCCGGCCTGGCCCTGGTCGAGCAGCTTGCGGAACATTTCCACACCCGTGCAGGTCGTCTTGGTCGTCGGACGGATGCCGATGATTTCCAGCTCCTCGCCGACCTTGACCACGCCGCGCTCGACGCGGCCGGTGACGACCGTGCCACGGCCCGAGATCGAGAACACGTCTTCGATCGGCATCAGGAACGGCTTGTCGAGGGGGCGAACCGGCGTCGGGATGTAGGCGTCGACCTGAGCCATCAGCTCGCGGATCGCGTCCTCGCCGATCGTCTTGTTCGAATCTTCCAAAGCAGCCAGCGCCGAACCCTTGACGATCGGAATGTCGTCGCCGGGGAACTCGTTCTTGGTCAGAAGCTCGCGAACCTCGAGCTCGACCAGTTCGAGCAGCTCGGCGTCGTCGACCTGGTCGACCTTGTTCAAGAACACCACGATCGACGGCACACCGACCTGACGGGCCAGCAGGATGTGCTCGCGGGTCTGCGGCATCGGACCGTCGGCGGCCGACACGACCAGGATCGCGCCGTCCATCTGCGCGGCACCGGTGATCATGTTCTTCACATAGTCGGCGTGGCCGGGGCAGTCGACATGGGCGTAGTGGCGGTTGGCCGTCTCGTATTCGACGTGCGCCGTCGAGATCGTGATGCCGCGCGCCTTCTCTTCAGGTGCCGCGTCGATCTGGTCATAGCGCTTGTATTCGCCAAAATACTTCGTGATCGCCGCCGTCAGCGACGTCTTGCCATGGTCAACGTGACCAATCGTGCCGATGTTCACATGAGGCTTAGTGCGCTCGAATTTACCTTTTGCCATGTGATGTCTCCATTTCCTGCTCGCCCATGCGGGCTTTGAATTGCGTTACCGCGGCAGCTCTTTCGAGTTACGCGTACTTTTTCTGGACTTCCTGAGCGACCGCGGTCGGGACCGGCTCGTAGTGATCGAACTGCATCGTGTAGGCCGCGCGGCCCTGGCTCATCGAGCGCAGGTTGTCGACGTACTTGAACATATTGGCGAGCGGCACCATCGCGTTGATGACGACGGCCACGCCACGCGCTTCCTGACCCTGGATCTGGCCACGACGGCCGTTCAGATCGCCGATGACGCTGCCGACATAGTCTTCCGGCGTCACCACCTCGACCTTCATGATCGGCTCGAGCAGCTGCACGCCAAGCTTGGGGGCTGCTTCACGGAAGCAGGCGCGGGACGCGATTTCGAAGGCCAGCACCGAGGAGTCGACGTCGTGGTAGGCACCGTCGATCAGCGTCGCCCTGACGCCGATCATCGGGAAGCCAGCGAACGGGCCAGCGCCCATGACGCTCTGGATACCCTTTTCGACGCCGGGAATGTATTCCTTCGGCACCGCGCCGCCGACGATCTTGGACTCGAACACGAAGTCTTCGCTCTCCGAATTCGGCTCGAACACGACCTTGACGCGGGCGAACTGGCCGGTACCGCCGGTCTGCTTCTTGTGCGTATAGTCCTGCTCGTGCTTGCGGGTGATCGTCTCGCGATAAGCCACCTGCGGCGCGCCGACATTGGCTTCCACCTTGAACTCGCGGCGCATACGGTCGACGATGATGTCGAGATGCAGTTCGCCCATGCCGGAGATGATGGTCTGGCCGCTTTCCTCGTCGGTCTTGACGCGGAAGGACGGATCCTCGGCAGCCAGGCGGTGAAGGGCGAGGCCCATCTTTTCCTGGTCGTTCTTGGTCTTCGGCTCGATGGCGATCTGGATGACCGGATCGGGGAATTCCATGCGCTCCAGGATGACCGGGTGCAGCGGATCGCACAGCGTGTCGCCGGTGGTCGTGTCCTTGAGGCCAGCCAGGGCGACGATGTCGCCGGCAAAAGCTTCCTCGACGTCGGCGCGCGAATTCGCATGCATCTGCAGCATGCGGCCGATGCGCTCCTTCTTGCCCTTGACGGTGTTGTCGACCGAGACGCCCTTGGTGAGCTTGCCCGAATAGATGCGGGCAAAGGTCAGCGAACCGACGAACGGATCGTTCATGATCTTGAAGGCGAGCATCGACAGCGGCTCGTTGTCGTCTGCGTGACGCTCGATCTCGGCGTCGGTCTTGGCATCGACACCCTTGATGGCCGGAACGTCGGCCGGCGACGGCAGGTATTCGACAACGGCGTCGAGCAGCGGCTGCACGCCCTTGTTCTTGAAGGCCGAGCCGCAGAACATCGGGTAGAACTTGACCGCGATCGTGCCCTTGCGGATCAGCGAACGGATCTCGTCGTTCGACGGCATCTTGCCTTCGAGGTAGTTCTCGAGCGCCGTCTCGTCCATTTCGACGGCGGCTTCGATCATCTTCTCGCGGTACTCTTCGGCACGCGCCTGAAGGTCGGCCGGAATCTCGACGACGTCCCAGGCAGCGCCCAGCGTCTCGTCGCGCCAGACAAGCGCGTTCATCTCGACGAGGTCGACGACGCCCTTGAATTCGGTCTCGGCGCCGATCGGCAGCTGCATGACGACGGCCTGCGCACCAAGGCGCGAGCCGATCATCTCGACCGAGCGGTAGAAGTCGGCGCCGATCTTGTCCATCTTGTTGCAGAAGATCATGCGCGGCACACGGTACTTGTCGGCCTGGCGCCAGACGGTTTCCGTCTGCGGCTCGACACCGGCGTTGGCATCGAGCAGCGCAATGGCGCCGTCGAGCACGCGCAGCGAACGCTCGACTTCGATGGTGAAGTCGACGTGTCCGGGAGTGTCGATGATGTTGAAGCGGTGCATCTTGCCGTCACGGCCCTTCCAGAAGGTCGTGGTGGCGGCGGACGTGATGGTGATGCCGCGTTCCTGCTCCTGCTCCATCCAGTCCATGGTGGCAGCGCCGTCGTGGACTTCGCCGATCTTGTGCGACTTGCCCGTGTAATAGAGGACGCGCTCGGTGGTCGTCGTCTTGCCGGCGTCGATATGCGCCATGATACCGAAATTGCGGTAGTCTTCGATTTTGTATTCGCGGGCCATCGTAGCTGCCTCTCAGTCCTGTTCGCGCTTTACCAGCGGTAGTGTGCGAAAGCGCGGTTGGCTTCAGCCATCTTGTGGGTGTCTTCACGCTTCTTGACGGCCGTGCCGCGGTTGTTGGCCGCGTCCATCAGCTCGCCGGAAAGGCGGTCCACCATGGTGGTCTCGTTGCGGTTGCGAGCGGCAGCGATCAGCCAACGGATGGCCAATGCCTGGCGGCGCTCGGGGCGCACGTCGACCGGAACCTGGTAGGTGGCGCCGCCGACGCGACGCGAACGCACTTCCACATGCGGCGCGACATTGTCGAGCGCCTGATGGAAGACGGTGACCGGCTCCTGCTTGGTCTTCGACTGGACCTGGTCGAGCGCGCCATAGACGATGGTCTCGGCGACCGACTTCTTGCCGTCATACATGACGGCGTTCATGAACTTGGTAACGATCAGATCGCCGAACTTCGGGTCCGGATTGATCTCACGCTTTTCTGCACTGTGACGACGGGACATGGCTTTTGTCTCTCAATCTCTCATAGCCCGGCGCAGTCAAAAAAGCGCCAAAGCCGGAAAACCTTACTTCGGACGCTTCGCACCGTATTTCGAACGGCGCTGCTTGCGGTTCTTCACACCCTGCGTGTCGAGCACGCCGCGGATGATGTGGTAGCGGACGCCCGGAAGGTCCTTGACGCGGCCGCCGCGGATCATGACCACGGAGTGCTCCTGAAGGTTGTGACCTTCGCCGGGGATGTAACCGATCACCTCAAAACCATTGGTCAGGCGGATCTTGGCCACCTTGCGCAGCGCCGAGTTCGGCTTCTTCGGCGTCGTCGTGTAGACGCGCGTGCAGACGCCCCGCTTCTGCGGGTTCTGCTGCATGGCCGGGACCTTGTTGCGCTTCACCGGCGCTATGCGCGGCTTGCGGATCAGCTGGTTGACGGTAGGCATTAAACCCTCTTGTCTCTCAATTCCGTGTCTCGCCCGGTCAGGGCCGCTCAAAGCGTCATTTCCATACGCAAATTCGGGCCACAAACCGCGCCTCGCGGTCTTGCCCGAACAAATGGCAGAGGAAGCGGAAACCGCTTCGTGCACGCCGGAAATGTCTTTTCGCTCGTAAAACGAACCCTGTTTGAGGCAAACTCCAAAGCGTGTCGCTTCGGAAAGGAGAGCCTCACATCGGTTCTGACTGGGCGGCTTCTACTCGTAAGCCCGCGAACCGTCAACCCCGCAGTGGCAAATATTGCATCGAAGCCGGGCTTGGCAGCCATGCGAAATCCGCATGTAATTTTCTTTCGCCAATTTGCAAGGCCGAGGAAGAAAGTGACCGGCTTTCGGCTTTTGCGCGCCCTCGCTTCATGCGAAAAGGCGCCATGAGCGGCCGAAGCCCCCTCGTCATCCCTTCACCAAGAGGAATCAGCTCGTGAACGACAATGACGAACGTCCAGTCACCATCATCACCGGCCGGGTGTGGAAGCGGAAGGGCGGCAAAGTGGAAGGCGTGCATGTCATGCTTGTCGCCCCTGACGACGATTCGGCAGTGCGCCGCGCACTCGAATCGCTTGCGGCGGAAGGTTACGCCGAGGCCGAACTCGACCAGATCGGCGACATGGACGGCGTGCCCGACGACGAGCCGCACCTGTCGGCCTACCAGGGTGCGCTCGAAGGCGAAGTGTCGATCGTCACTTTCGACGAGCCGATCTGAGAATCAGGCACCCCTCGCCTTTCGAATCGGCGCCAGCCCCCTTCCGGCGGAAGAAAAAGTTGGACGCTGCAGTTTCGGCAAAGCTGGCTGACCGTCCAGCTCTGGCTTGTTCGGGGCAAGTGTTCTGATAAGAAGCGCTGATCACCACCCAACGGACGGAGCGACCGTGTCCCAGCCCATAAAGATAGGCATCGTCGGCGTCGGCAAGATCGTCCGCGACCAGCACCTTCCGGCCCTGGCGAAAGACCAGGACTATCGCCTCGTCGCCGCCGCCAGCCGCCACGGCAAGGTCGAAGGTATTCCGAATTTTCCCACCATCGAAGCTATGCTCGACGCGGTGCCCGAGCTTGAGGCCGTATCGCTCTGCATGCCGCCGCAGTTCCGTTACGACGCCGCGCGCACCGCGCTCGAGGCAAAGAAGCATGTTTTCCTGGAGAAGCCCCCTGGCGCCACCGTCAGCGAGGTCGAGGATCTAAAGGCGCTCGCGGCAAGACAAGGCGTCTCGCTGTTCGCCAGTTGGCACTCGCGGTATGCGCCGGCGGTGGAGGCCGCACGCGGGTTCCTCGCATCGACCCGGATCCGCTTGGCGGCGATCGTCTGGAAAGAAGACGTGCGCCGCTGGCATCCGAACCAGGACTGGATCTGGGCGCCAGGCGGCTTCGGGGTCTTCGATCCCGGCATCAACGCGCTGTCGATCGCGACCCACATCCTGCCGGCGATGTTCATCACCTCGGCCGTGCTCGACTTTCCCGAAAACCGCGCCGCCCCGGTCGCGGCGCAAGTCGCCTTCCGCACCTCGAACGGATTGCCAGTGACGATGGAGCTCGACTGGCTGCAAACCGGCCCGCAAAGCTGGGACATCCTTGCCGACACCGACGCGGGAAAGATGGTACTTTCAGGCGGCGGCTCGAAGCTCGCCATCGACGGCCAGGTCGTCCATGAGGAACCGGAAGCCGAATACCCGATGCTTTATAAGCGCTTCGCCGAGATCGTGCGCGCCGGAACCTCCGACGTCGACCTCGCGCCGCTGCAGCATGTCGCCGACGCCTTCATGCTCGGCAAGCGCAATGTGGTCGACGCGTTTTTCGACTGATTCTCCTATCGTTGCGTGATCCGATGATCACGCAACGATAGCTGGCTGCAACAATCAATCCCTGGCTCGGCAACCTGCGCGCTTGATCATGTCGGCAATGATCAGCGGGGTCGCCGGCGTTTGCGACCAGTTGTCCTGACGGGGTGCGCCTGCTTCAAGGGCGGCGCGCACCGAGCCCGTGTCCAGACTGAAAGATCTCCGGCAGGACACTGTGCGTGAAGCGTTGCCGATCGTATCGACAATCGCGCCGGCGGCTTCACCAACCCCAGCGACATAGGCGACGAGCGTTTGCCTGGCGATTGGACTGGAGTTGGCTTTTTCGATCATCTCCATCACCTGCCCCACCGATATCCGACCTGTCGCTGTCGACGGCAGAGCATGGGCCGAAAAGGGCGTCACGAGCGCCACCATGAACCCGATGGCGGCAACGGCAATCTCGCGTTTAACGGAAGGCATTGGTAGCTCCTGTTGAATCAAATGTTGACATCAATCATTATTATGCATAAATTTATTATTGTAAAACGATAATTTCTTTCTGAAAGCGAGACAGTGATGATTGACCCCGCTATCACGGACCCAGATCGTCAGATGAGATTGAGACGCATCCGCCTTCTCAGCCTTGTGCTGGCAAGATGCTTCGTTGCGTTGGCAATACTGCTGAGCCTCGGTCTGCTGTTCTACTGGCTCACCGCCTCTGGTGCCTCGATCGCCGCAGATGCAGACATCCCTCAGGCGTGGCTGAATGAATTCGGCCTCGGTCGAAGACTGGCGGGGTTCGCGATCTCGTTCGTGCCGCTCACCTGTCTCGTTTTCGCGCTGATGGCAGCCCGACGTTCCTTCCAGGCCTTCGCGACCGGAGACTTCTTCGGCCAGAACGCCGTCAGGAGTCTGCGGTATTTCGGCCTCGGGCTGTTGGCGTCCGCCTTGCTGAAACCAGTTTCAGGGGCAGTGTTGTCCGTTCTGTTGAGTTTGGACGCACCTGCCGGCCAACACCGGCTGGCGCTTGGTATCGACAGCGACACGCTGCTGACCTTGCTGAGCGCCGGTATCATCGCGGTGATTACCTGGGTCATATCGGAAGCATCCGTGCTCGCCGACGAAAACGCGCAGTTCATCTGATAAGGATCAGCTCATGCCCATAAGGGTTAGGCTCAATGTCGTCCTCGCCGAACGAAACGTGAAGTCGAAGGACCTCGCCGAACATGTCGGCATCACCGAAGCCAACCTTTCCCTTCTGAAACAGGGAAAGGTCAAAGGCATCCGGTTCGACACGCTGGAACGCATCTGCGAATATCTTCACTGTCAGCCGGGTGACCTGCTCCGCTTCGAGGCGCTGCCCGAATAAAGAAAAAAGGCCGCCGGGTTGCCCCGACGGCCTTGTTGCCTGAGATCTCTTGCCGCCGCGCTTACTGCGCGGCGTTTGTCAGATCGGCCAGCATCGGCTCGGCGACTTCCACACCGGAGGCCTTGCGGCGCTCATCGATGATCAGTTCGTCGCGCGAGGTGGCGATGCGCCGGATCTGGCTCATCGTGCCGCCGGTACCGGCCGGGATCAGCCGGCCGACGATGACGTTTTCCTTCAAGCCCTGCAGCATGTCGGTCTTGCCGGCAACCGCGGCTTCCGTCAGCACCCTGGTCGTCTCCTGGAAGGAGGCGGCCGAGATGAAGGACGGCGTCTGCAGCGATGCCTTGGTGATGCCCAAGAGCACCGGCTGACCTTCGGCCGGCTTCTTGCCGTCCTCGATCAGGCGCTCGTTGACCTCTTCCAGTTCGATCACGTCGACGTGGTCGCCCGGAATGTAGGTCGAGTCGCCCTGCGTGGTGATCTCGACCTTCTGCAGCATCTGGCGAACGATCACCTCGATGTGCTTGTCGTTGATCGACACGCCCTGCAGGCGGTAGACTTCCTGGATCTCGTTGACGAGGTAGGACGCAAGTGCCTCCACGCCCTTGATCGCCAGGATGTCATGCGGCGCCGGATTGCCGTCGAGGATGTAGTCGCCCTTCTCGATGACGTCGCCGTCCTGAAGATGGAACGGCTTGCCCTTCGGGATCAGGTACTCGACCGGCTCAAGCGTCGAGTCGTGCGGCTCGATGATGATGCGGCGCTTGTTCTTGTAGTCGCGGCCGAAGCGGATCGTACCATCGATCTCGGCGATGATGGCGTGATCCTTCGGACGACGTGCCTCGAACAGTTCGGCAACACGCGGCAGACCGCCGGTGATGTCCTTGGTCTTGGCGCTTTCCATCGGGATACGCGCCAGCACGTCGCCGGGACGGACCTGCGCACCCGGCTCGACCGAGAGAATGGCCTCGACCGAGAGCAGGAAGCGGGCATCGCCGCCCTTCGACAGCTTGCCGACCTTGCCCTTGGCGTCCTGGATGGCAATCGCCGGCTTGAGGTCGTTGCCGCGTGGCGTCGAACGCCAGTCGATGACCTCACGCTTGGTGATGCCGGTCGATTCGTCGGCCGTTTCCTGCACGGAAATGCCGTCGACCAGATCCTCGTACGACACCTTGCCCTCGATTTCGGTGAGGACCGGGCGGGTGTAGGGATCCCACTCGGCGATGCGCTGACCGCGCTTCACCTTGTCGCCATCGTCCACGAAGATGCGCGAACCATAGGTGACACGGTGCGTGGCGCGTTCCTTGCCGGCTTCGTCGAGGATCAGCACCGCCATGTTGCGGCCCATGACCATCTGCTGGCCGTCGGAGTTGCGCACCACGTTGCGGTTGCGGATCTCGACCTTGCCCTCATAAGAGGCTTCAAGGAACGAAGAGTCCACCACCTGCGCCGTACCGCCCATGTGGAAGGTACGCATGGTGAGCTGGGTGCCCGGCTCGCCGATCGACTGCGCCGCGATGACGCCGACGGCTTCACCCTGGTTGACCGGGGTGCCGCGGGCCAGATCGCGTCCGTAGCAGACCGCGCACACGCCAACCCTGACCTCGCAGGTCAGTGCCGAACGGATGCGGACCGACTGGACGCCGGCCTTTTCGATCAGCTCCACATCACGCTCGTCCATCAGCGTTCCGGCCTTGACCAGAACATCGCCCGACACCGGATGGGTGATGTCGTCGAGCGAGGTACGGCCCAGCACGCGCTGGCCGACCGAAGCGACGACCTGACCGGCATCGACGATCGGCTGCATGGTGAGGCCCTTGTCGGTGCCGCAATCCACGGAGTTGACGATGCAGTCCTGCGCCACGTCGACCAGACGACGGGTGAGGTAGCCCGAGTTCGCCGTCTTCAAGGCGGTGTCGGCCAGACCCTTGCGGGCGCCGTGGGTCGAGTTGAAGTACTCGAGCACGGTCAGGCCTTCCTTGAAGTTCGAGATGATCGGCGTCTCGATGATTTCACCCGAGGGCTTGGCCATCAGGCCGCGCATGCCGGCGAGCTGGCGCATCTGGGTGGGCGAGCCACGCGCACCGGAGTGCGACATCATGTAGATCGAGTTCATCGGCTTCTGACGGCCATTGTCCTCGAACTCGACCGCCTTGATGCGGGCCATCATCTCGTCGGCGACCTTTTCCGAGCACTTGGCCCAGGCGTCGACGACCTTGTTGTACTTCTCGCCCTGCGTGATCAGGCCGTCATTGTACTGCTGCTCGTATTCCTTGGCCAAAGCCTCGGTGTCGGACACCAGCTTGATCTTGGTGTCCGGGATCAGCATGTCGTCCTTGCCGAACGAAATGCCGGCACGGCAGGCATGGGCGAAACCGAGCGCCATGATGCGGTCGCAGAAAATGACCGTCTCCTTCTGACCGCAATGGCGGTAGACGGTGTCGATCATCTTGGAGATGTTCTTCTTCGTCATCTCCTGGTTGGCGGTCTCGTAAGGCACGTTGACGTTCTTCGGCAGAAGCTCGCCGATGATCATGCGGCCAGGCGTGGTGTCATGGATCTTCGACACGACCTTGCCTTCGGCGTCGACCGTGCGGAAGCGACCCTTGATCTTGGCGTGCAGGGTCACCGCCTTGGTCTCGAGCGCATGCTGGAGTTCGCCCATGTCGGCAAACACCATGCCCTCGCCCGGCTCGTTCTGGTTGACGATCGAGAGATAGTAGAGACCGAGAACCATGTCCTGCGACGGCACGATGATCGGCGCGCCGGAAGCCGGGTGCAGGATGTTGTTGGTCGACATCATCAGCACGCGGGCTTCAAGCTGCGCTTCCAGGGACAGCGGCACGTGGACGGCCATCTGGTCGCCATCGAAGTCGGCGTTGAAGGCCGTGCAGACCAGCGGATGCAGCTGGATCGCCTTGCCTTCGATCAGGATCGGCTCGAACGCCTGGATGCCGAGGCGGTGGAGCGTCGGCGCGCGATTCAACAGCACCGGATGTTCGCGGATGACCTCGTCGAGGATATCCCAGACTTCCGGACGCTCCTTCTCGACCAGCTTCTTCGCCTGCTTGACGGTCGAGGAGTAACCCTTGGCGTCGAGACGGGCGTAGATGAAGGGCTTGAACAGCTCGAGCGCCATCTTCTTCGGCAGGCCGCACTGGTGAAGCTTGAGCTCCGGACCGGTCACGATGACCGAGCGGCCGGAATAGTCGACGCGCTTGCCGAGCAAGTTCTGACGGAACCGGCCCTGCTTGCCCTTGAGCATATCGGACAGCGACTTCAGCGGACGCTTGTTGGCGCCGGTGATGACGCGGCCGCGACGGCCATTGTCGAACAGCGCATCGACGGCTTCCTGCAGCATGCGCTTTTCATTGCGCACGATGATGCCGGGGGCGCGCAGCTCGATCAGCCGCTTCAGACGGTTGTTGCGGTTGATGACGCGGCGATAGAGGTCGTTCAGATCGGACGTGGCGAAACGGCCGCCGTCCAGCGGGACGAGCGGGCGCAGGTCCGGCGGGATCACCGGAACCACCTTCATGATCATCCATTCCGGACGGTTGCCGGATTCCATGAAGTTCTCGACGACCTTGAGCCGCTTCAGATACTTCTTCTGCTTCAGCTCTGACGTGGTCGAAGCCAGTTCCGAACGCAGGTCGCCGGCGATCTTTTCCAGGTCCATGCCGGCCAAAAGGTCATGAATGGCCTCGGCGCCGATCATGGCGGTGAAGGAATCCTCGCCATATTCGTCGACGGCGATCATGTACTCTTCCTCGCTGAGCAGCTGGTGCTCCTTCAGCGCGGTGAGGCCAGGCTCGGTGACGATGTAGTTCTCGAAGTAGAGGACGCGCTCGATGTCCTTCAGGGTCATGTCGAGCAGCGTGCCGATGCGCGAGGGCAGCGACTTCAGGAACCAGATATGGGCGACCGGGGCGGCGAGCTCGATATGGCCCATGCGCTCGCGACGGACGCGCGACAGCGTGACCTCGACGCCGCACTTCTCGCAGATGACGCCCTTGTACTTCATGCGCTTGTACTTGCCGCACAGGCATTCATAGTCCTTGATCGGGCCAAAAATGCGCGCGCAGAACAGACCGTCACGCTCCGGCTTGAAGGTGCGGTAGTTGATGGTCTCCGGCTTCTTGATCTCGCCGAACGACCAGGACAGAATCTTCTCAGGGCTGGCGAGCGATATCCGGATGGAATCGAACACCTGCGCCGGCGCCTGGGGATTGAAGAGATTCATGACCTCTTGGTTCATGCCGTTCTCCTTTTCGGGGTCCTCGAAAACCCCTTGCATCTAACGCGGGCCGAATGCCCGCCGTCTTTATCGGCCACTGGCCGTCGAATTCGTTTGGCGCGCCGCAACTTGTGCGGCGCGCCGTAGCCTTACTCGGCTGCGTCGGGCAGTCGAACCGGGGCTTCGTCGAGCTTGGTGTTCTCCAGCTCGACATTGAGGCCAAGCGACCGCATTTCCTTGACGAGCACGTTGAAGCTCTCCGGAATGCCGGCCTCGAAGGTGTCGTCGCCTCTGACGATCGCCTCGTAGACCTTGGTACGGCCGGCGACGTCGTCCGACTTCACCGTCAGCATTTCCTGCAGCGTGTAGGCGGCGCCGTAGGCTTCCAGCGCCCAGACCTCCATTTCGCCGAAGCGCTGGCCACCGAACTGCGCCTTGCCGCCCAGCGGCTGCTGGGTAACGAGCGAGTACGGGCCGATCGAACGCGCGTGGATCTTGTCGTCCACTAGGTGGTGAAGCTTGAGCATGTAGATATAGCCCATTGTCACCTTGCGATCGAACGGCTCGCCGGTGCGTCCGTCGTAGAGCTGCGACTGACCGCTGGTGTGCAGGCCCGCCTGCTCCAGCATGATGTTGATGTCAGCCTCGTGCGCGCCGTCGAACACCGGGGTCGCGATCGAGACGCCGCGGCGCATCTGCTCGCTGAGGCGCACGATGCTCTCGTCGTCATACTCGCGGACCGGCTCGTTGCGGTCGTTGGAGGGCATGAAGCTTTCCAACGTCTTGCGCAGCGGCTTGATGTCGCCGCCCGTCTTGTAGGCGTCGATCAGCTCGCCGATCTTGCGACCCATGCCGGCGCAAGCCCAGCCCAGATGCGTTTCCAGGATCTGGCCGACATTCATGCGGCTCGGCACACCCAGCGGGTTGAGCACGATATCGGCATGTGTGCCGTCCTCGAGGAAAGGCATATCCTCGACCGGAACGATACGCGACACGACACCCTTGTTGCCGTGACGGCCGGCCATCTTGTCGCCAGGCTGCATCTTGCGCTTCACCGCTACGAAGACCTTGACCATCTTCATGACGCCCGGAGGCATTTCGTCGCCGCGCTGGACCTTCTCGACCTTGTCCATGAAACGCTGCTCGAGCGCCTTCTTGGAATCGTCATACTGGCCACGCAGGGCTTCCAGTTCGCTCTGGAGCTTTTCGTTCTCCACTGCAAACTGCCACCACTGCGAACGCGGATACTCGTCGAGCGTGTCCTTGGACAGCTTCGAGCCCTTCTTGAAGCCCTTCGGTCCGGCGATCGCTTCCTTGCCGACGAGCACGTCCGAAAGACGCGCGTAGACGTTGCGGTCCAGGATGGCCTGCTCGTCGTCACGGTCCTTGGCGAGGCGTTCGATCTCCTCGCGCTCGATTGCCATGGCGCGCTCGTCCTTCTCCACACCGTGGCGATTGAACACGCGCACCTCGACGACGGTGCCGAAAGTGCCCGGAGGCATGCGCATCGACGTGTCGCGCACATCGGAAGCCTTTTCGCCGAAGATGGCGCGCAGAAGCTTCTCTTCCGGCGTCATCGGACTTTCGCCCTTCGGCGTGATCTTGCCGACCAGGATATCGCCCGGCTGAACTTCCGCACCGATATAGACGATGCCAGCTTCGTCGAGGTTCTTCAGCGCTTCTTCCGAAACGTTCGGAATGTCGCGCGTGATTTCTTCCGGACCAAGCTTGGTATCGCGCGCCATGACCTCGAACTCCTCGATATGGATCGAGGTGAAGACGTCGTCGGCGACGATGCGCTCGGACAGGAGGATCGAGTCCTCGTAGTTGTAGCCGTTCCACGGCATGAACGCGACCAGCACGTTGCGGCCGAGCGCCAGATCGCCGAGCTCCGTCGAGGGACCATCGGCGATGATGTCGCCCTTGTTGACCCGGTCACCCATGCGCACCAGCGGACGCTGGTTGATGCAGGTGTTCTGGTTCGAACGCTGGAACTTCATCAGCCGGTAGATGTCGACGCCGGACTTGCCCGGATCGAGATCCTCGGTGGCGCGGATAACGATACGCGTCGCGTCCACCTGGTCGACGATGCCGCCGCGGCGGGCGCCGATGGCGGCGCCCGAGTCACGGGCGACGATCGGCTCCATGCCGGTGCCGACGAACGGAGCCTCGGCGCGCACCAGCGGCACGGCCTGACGCTGCATGTTCGAGCCCATCAGAGCGCGGTTGGCGTCGTCGTTCTCCAGGAACGGGATCAGGGCCGCGGCCACCGACACCATCTGCTTGGGCGAGACGTCCATCAGGTCGACGTTTTCGCGCGGCGCCATCATCACTTCGCCGGCACTGCGGCAAATGACGAACTCGTCGACGAAGCCGCCATTCTTGTCGAGCTCGGCGTTGGCCTGCGCGACATGGTGCTTGGCTTCTTCCATCGCCGAGAGATAGACGACGTCATTGGTCAGCTTGCCGTCGACGATCTTGCGGTACGGGCTCTCGATGAAACCGTACTTGTTGACGCGCGCGAAAGTGGCCAGCGAGTTGATCAGACCGATATTCGGGCCTTCCGGCGTCTCGATCGGGCAGATGCGGCCGTAGTGCGTCGGGTGCACGTCGCGCACCTCGAAGCCGGCACGCTCGCGGGTCAGACCGCCCGGTCCAAGCGCCGACAGGCGGCGCTTGTGGGTGATCTCCGACAGCGGATTGGTCTGGTCCATGAACTGCGACAGCTGCGAGGAACCGAAGAACTCGCGCACGGCGGCGGCCGCCGGCTTGGCGTTGATCAGGTCCTGCGGCATCACCGTGTCGATCTCGATCGAGGACATACGCTCCTTGATCGCGCGCTCCATGCGCAGCAGGCCGACGCGGTACTGGTTCTCCATCAATTCGCCGACCGAACGCACGCGGCGGTTGCCGAGATTGTCGATGTCGTCGATCTCGCCCTTGCCGTCGCGCAGCTCGACCAGCGTCTTGACCACGGCCAGGATGTCTTCCTTGCGCAGCACGCGCACGGTGTCCTCGGCCTTGAGTTCGAGGCGCATGTTCATCTTGACGCGGCCGACTGCCGACAGGTCATAGCGCTCGCTGTCGAAGAACAGCGAGTTGAACATGGCTTCGGCGGTCTCGAGCGTCGGCGGCTCGCCCGGGCGCATGACACGATAGATGTCGAACAGTGCGTCCTGGCGGCTCTCGTTCTTGTCAACGTTGAGCGTATTGCGGATATAGGCGCCGACATTGACGTGATCGATGTCGAGTACCTTGATCTCCTGCTCGCCGGTGCCGAGCAACACTTTCAGCGTCTTTTCGTCGATCTCGTCGCCAGCTTCGAGGAAGATCTCGCCGGTGGCGTAGTTGACGATGTCCTCGGCGAGGTAATTGCCGAGCAGATCCTCGTCGGTCGCCTTGATCGCCTTCAGGCCCTTTTCGCCGAGCTGGCGCGCCTGACGGGCGGTGATCTTCTTGCCGGCTTCGACAACGATCTCACCCGTGTCGGCGTCGACCAGGTCGCCGACGGCCTTGAGGCCGCGGAAACGCTCGACGTTGAACGGGATGCGCCAGTGGTCGCCGGCGCGCTTGTAGGTGATCTTGTTGTAGAAGGTCGACAGGATCTCTTCGCCGTCCATGCCGAGCGCCATCAGCAGCGACGTCACCGGAATCTTGCGGCGGCGGTCGATGCGGGCGTGCACGACGTCCTTGGAATCGAACTCGATGTCGAGCCACGAGCCGCGATAGGGAATGACGCGCGCGGCAAACAGAAGCTTGCCCGACGAGTGCGACTTGCCCTTGTCGTGGTCGAAGAAAACGCCCGGCGAACGGTGCATCTGCGAGACGATGACGCGCTCGGTGCCGTTGACGATGAAGGTGCCGTTCAAGGTCATGAGCGGCATGTCGCCCATGTAGACGTCCTGCTCCTTGATGTCCTTGATCGACTTGGCGCCGGTATCCTCGTCGATATCGAACACGATGAGGCGCAGCGTCACCTTCAGCGGCGCGGCATAGGTCAGGTCGCGCTGACGGCATTCGTCAACGTCGAATTTCGGTCCTTCGAACTCGTACTTCACGAACTCCAGCATAGAGGAGCCGGAAAAATCGGAGATCGGGAAGACCGACTTGAAAACAGCCTGCAGTCCCTCGTCAGGACGCCCGCCCTTGGGCTCGTCCACCATCAGGAACTGGTCATAGGATGCCTTCTGAACCTCGATCAGGTTCGGCATCTCCGCAACTTCCGGAATCTTTCCGAAGAACTTGCGTACGCGTCTGCGGCCATTGAAAGTCTGGGTCTGGGCCATCGTCGCTCCTTAGCTCTAAACTCGGGACAAGCCTCGCCGCGGCCCGCCTTGCATACTGAGCCACCTCGGCGGCGGCTCTCTGTCTGTTCTCCGGCAGCCATTCGGCGGCCGGCTAAAACGGGAGAAAACCCGTTTCCTGAAGGCCGGTTCCGGCCCTCAGGAAAGAGGTTCTCGTACATCTCGCGCTACGCGTCCTCCCTCCAGGCGAAGGGAGTGGCGGACGGCGCGAGGCCGCCCGCCGCTTTTACGCTTACTTCAGGTCGACCTTGGCGCCGGCTGCTTCCAGCTGGGCCTTGAACTTGTCGGCGTCGGCCTTGGAAACGGCTTCCTTGACCGGCTTCGGAGCCGCTTCGACCAGGTCCTTGGCTTCCTTGAGGCCAAGACCGGTGATGGCGCGGACTTCCTTGATGACGTTGATCTTCTGAGCGCCGGCGTCGGTGAGGACGACGTCGAATTCGGTCTTCTCTTCAACCGGAGCAGCAGCGGCCGCACCACCGCCAGCGGCGGCAACAGCCACCGGAGCAGCGGCGGAAACGCCCCACTTTTCTTCCAGAAGCTTCGACAGCTCGGCCGCCTCGAGGACAGTCAGCTTCGAAAGGTCGTCTACGATCTTTGCGAGATCAGCCATTGTTGTATTCCTTCGTTAGGTTCGAACGTGTGTTTTTGATAGCGAGGAACGGCCTCATGCCGCCTCGTCCTTCCGGGCGTAAGCGCCGATGACGCGCGCGACCGAGGCCGCTGGCGCATTGACGATCTGGGCGATCCGGGTTGCCGGCGTGGCGATCATGCCAACCAGCCTGGCGCGCAGCTCATCGAGCGACGGAAGTGTGGCGAGTGCCTTCACACCGTCGGCATTGAGCGAGGTGGTGCCCATTGCGCCGCCGAGAATGACAAGCTTGTCATTTCCCTTGGCGAAATCGGACGCGACCTTCGGCGCCGCAATCGGATCCTCCGAATAAGCGATCAGCGTCTGCCCCTTGAACAGGTCGATGATCGATGCGGAGTCCGTGCCCTGAAGAGCGATTTTGGCGAGACGGTTCTTCGCGACTTTAACGGTGCCACCGGCGGCGCGCATTTTCGACCGAAGGTCGTTCATTTGCGCGACGGTGATACCGGCATAGTGGGCCACGACCACTGAACCTGCGCCCGAAAACGCATCATTCAGGCCCGTGACGAGTTCGCGTTTTTCCGCTCTGTCCACTGCCTATCTCCAGTTGACCCCAATCCTGCCAACGGGAACATTCCCATTGACGAGGACAGGCGTCGGGTTGCCTTTTGCCGGCCGGGCCATCCAGTAACGGATCTCCCGAACGACGCTCGAGGATCCTGCCCCCTTTCGCCACATCTACGGCCAAGCCGGCGATGCGCAGACAAAAGGCAAACACGGTTCGAACCTTTCATTGGAGCAGTCGCTCCGTTGTCCGGTCTTCACCCGTCTCATGCAGGCCCACATGAATTAAGGCTTTTGGGCCGCCTGCAATCTCGGACAGGATGTCCGGAAGCCTTTCGGCTTCCGGCACCGGGCCCAGGATAAATCCGAGGCCCGGAATTCTTCGCGGATCAGCTGTTCAACAGCCGATCCAGATGGTCTTAATCAAGACGCTGCAAGCGCCGAGACGTCGAGCTTGAGGCCCGGGCCCATCGTCGAGGTGACCGACACCTTCTTGACGTAGTTGCCCTTGGCGCCAGCCGGCTTAGCCTTGGTCACGGCGTCGGCGAAGGCGCGGACGTTCTCTTCCAGCGCCTTGACGTCGAACGAGACCTTGCCGACGCCGGCGTGAACGATGCCGGCCTTCTCGACGCGGAACTCGACCGCACCGCCCTTCGATGCCTTGACGGCAGCGGCGACGTCGGTGGTGACGGTGCCAACCTTCGGGTTTGGCATCATGCCGCGCGGGCCGAGCACCTTGCCGAGACGGCCGACCAGCGGCATCATGTCCGGCGTGGCGATGCAGCGATCGAAATCGATCGTACCCTTCTGGACGATGTCGACCAGATCCTCCGCACCGACGATGTCGGCGCCGGCGGCCTTGGCCTCTTCCGCCTTGTCGCCACGGGCGAACACGGCGACGCGAACCGAGCGGCCAGTGCCGTTCGGCAGGTTGACCACGCCGCGGACCATCTGGTCGGCATGGCGCGGGTCGACGCCCAGGTTCATGGCGACTTCGACAGTCTCGTCGAACTTGACCGAGGAACGGTCCTTGAGCAGCTTCAGCGCCTCACCCAAGGCGTAAGCCTTGTTGGGATCGATGCCTTCACGGGTCTTCGATACACGCTTTGCAATCTTTGCCATGATCTTAGCCCACCACTTCCAGACCCATCGAGCGGGCGGAGCCCTCGACCATGCGCATGGCCGCCTCGACGTCGTTTGCGTTCAGATCCTTCATCTTCTGCTCGGCGATGGCGCGCACCTTGTCGCGGCCGATCGTGCCGGCCTTGATCTTGCCCGGCTCCTTCGAGCCCGACGTCAGGTTCGCCGCCTTCTTCAGGAAGTAGCTCACCGGCGGCGTCTTCATGACGAAGGTGAAGGACTTGTCCTGGTAGTAGGTGATGACGACCGGTATAGGCGATCCCTTTTCCATCTCCTGGGTCTGCGCGTTGAACGCCTTGCAGAACTCCATGATGTTGATGCCACGCTGACCAAGCGCCGGGCCGATCGGAGGAGACGGCGTCGCCGATCCCGCTTTCACCTGGAGCTTGAGCTGGCCTGCAATTTTCTTAGCCATCTCTTTTCCTGCCTTTGTCTGTGCCGGTGCCCACTATCTGGGAAACCCCGGCGGTTGCAGTCTGGTGGTGCGGTTCGCGCGGCCGGCTAAAGCCACATTCGCCTCCCACCGTTCTCAGGCCGCGCGCCTCCGCGCCGCCTTCCCTGATCGCCAGACCGGCGTCGCCGGCCCAACATCGGGGATTTCGGATCAGCCCTTCTCGACTTGTCCGAATTCCAGATCGACGGGCACGGCGCGCCCGAAGATCGAAACTTCCACCTTGAGCCGCGCCCGCTCCTCGTCCACTTCCTGGACGAAACCGTTGAACGACGCGAAAGGACCGTCCGAGACGCGGATCGCCTCGCCGATCTCGAAGGTGACCGACGGCTTCGGCCGCTCGACGCCTTCTTGCACCTGGTTCAGGATGCGCTGCGCTTCCGCCTCGGTGATCGGCACCGGCTTGGAGTCGCCTAGAAAGCCGGTGACCTTCGGCGTGTTCTTCACCAGCGAGAACACGGCATCGGTCAAATTCGCCTTCAACAGCACATAGCCTGGGAAGAATTTGCGCTCCGCATCGACCTTGCGGCCGCGACGAACCTCGACGACCTTCTCGGTCGGCACCACGATCTGCTCGATATCGGCGGACAGGCCCTTCTGCTTGGCCTTGTTCTCGATGTCCTCGGCGACCTTCTTTTCAAAGTTCGAATAGGCGTGGACGATGTACCAGCGCGCAGTCATTTTTCGACTTCTCCGTAATCGCCGGACTTAACGTCCAATGCCCAGAATCTGTTCGACGGCAAGGCCCATGAGCTGATCGGCGGTGAAGAAAAAGATCATCGCAATCACAGCAAAGGCCAGAACCATGATGGTCGAGATCATCGTCTCGCGACGCGACGGCCAAGTCACCTTGGCTGTCTCCGCGCGGACCTGCTGGAGAAAGACGAAAGGATTTGTGGTTTTCGAAGCCATATGCCGCCTGTCTTCAAGACCCGTTGGCCGGGCCCCCTGGATGATCCCGCTGGCCGGGACGTGCCGCCTGAGCCCAATCTCGCGCCGAATCAGCGCAATCATTTCGCCCATGCAAATCAGACGCGTAAAGCCGGCTTCCCAGCTCCACGCGTCGCGTGTCTGTTTCGTCTACATAAAACCGATTCTTGATCCACGCAAGTGGCAAGTGTCCGCTTTATGACCAAACGCCGCCTCGGAACCATCCAGTCGTTCCGTCCCGGCTATCGCGCTCTTATGCCCCAATCGTCCTAATATGGCAAGCGGGTCGCCGATTTTCAAAGGCCAGCCCGTAAAATATCGTTTGTGATGGCCATTTAGGAAATGGCACGGGCAGCAGGGCTCGAACCTACGACCTGCGGTTTTGGAGACCGCCGCTCTACCAACTGAGCTATGCCCGTATCGTGCGCGCCTCGGCGCAGCAGTGGCTTCCTAAAAGCTTCCGCGCCCTCTGTAAAGAGTGGTTTGCACGCAAACGCGCCTTCATCCCCTTCGCCGGGAATCGGGATAGCCGACGACCAGCCCATCACGGTCGATCTCGAGTTCATGATTGAAGGCGCTGGCGCGGTTCATGGAGACGCCGGCTGCCCTCTTCAGGGCATCAGCCCGACACCTCCCCGCAGATGGAAGCTCACTTTGCGTCCGGCGGCCGGTACGGCCCGCCAGGCACGCCCCAGCCCCAGGCCGGCATCGGCTCGGTCTCCGGATCGCAGGTTTCGCCGAGATTGGAGTTCATCTCGGCCAGCCGCGATCCCCATTCGACATAGCCCATGAAAGCCGAACGGAACTCCGGATCGTCGGGCAGGCCGACGGCATCTGCAGCATCGGCCAGGAGATTGATCCAGCGGCGGCGCTGCTCTTCGGTCAGATGCTTGCCCAGATGATGCATGACCATCTCGCGGTGACCGCCAAAATGTTCGCTGTAGGTCTTGGGTCCGCCGAAGACCTCGCCGATGAAGGCTGCGACATGAGCGGGATGGTCCGGCGACATGGTCTTGAACACCGGGCCGACAATCGGGTCCCGCGCCACCTTGTCATAGAAGGTCTGTGTCAGCCGGTTCAGCGCCTCGCTGCCGCCAGCCCATTCGTAAAGTGTCGGAATGTCCTTGCCCATGACGATCACCTGTCCTCGATCGCCGCTGACGGTAACGGAGCGGCTCGCCCGCCTCAACCTGCCTCGATGGCCAGTCCGACAGACGCGGCGGCGCTATAGTTTGGCCGGCGTGTCGGCCTCGGCGTTGGCTGACGGCACGACCCGGCAATTGTCCGGCCTCGGAACTGACCTGCATATGGTGGCGCCTGTCAGTTCGTCGGCAGAGTGACGCCCCGTCGCCAATCCGAATTTCAGCATCGTTTCCCGATCGATCTTTTGTTGAGACGAGGAGATGGAGAACAGTCCAGGCTTGATCGCCATCTCCTCGAGATACGCCTTGACCTTGTCTTCCAAGCCAAGGGAGCCGACGCTGAGGCGCACGGCCGGGCCGATGAAGCGTCTGACGCCACCGGCAACCATGATCGGACAGGCCGAAGCACATTCAGCCTCCGATTCGATGGCGAGCCCGGTGTGGACGCCGCCATTGGCCAGGCAATCCGCCGAGGGATCGCAATCCGCGAGATCCGTGTGGGCGACGACAATGTCGAGCTTGCGTTCCCGGATCAGCCTGCCTGCGGCAAGCGCGCTCTCGACGTCGCCTCCCAGCGAGTTGATCACGATCGGCAACCGCCGGCCGGCGATGGCATCGAGCGCCTGGCGCAGCTTTTCCGGCGTCTGCGCGGAGATCGAACCCTCCGCCGAGATCCATTCCGGACAGTCGGGATTGCAGAGCGGGTTGCTGCCGCGCACAAGCACGAAGCGCATGTCCGCCTCCTTTGGCGCCGCGGCTACCGTCGGCGCAGGGAGAGCGGGTTTTGCCTGGGCGATCGGGAGATCGGCCGGCCTCGTATCTTTGTCCGTCAGGATCTCCCGGCAATTCGCCGGCATCGGATTCGCCTTGCAGACTGTTCCGGCAGTGAAAAGGTCGACGGTGTCCAGGGACGTGACGAGGTTCATCCGGAGCATGTTTTGGAGAACCAGCTGATGGATTTCGCTGGCCGGCGTGTTCTTCATGGTTATGAACACGCCCTCGCCAATCCCCATCCCCTGCAAATAGGCCGAAAGCTTCTTTTCGACCGCCTTGCTCATTTCATAGGTCTTGTAGCTGCCCGCGTTCTTCCGGCTGACGACCGTAGTGCTGATGATCTTCTTTTTGCCGTTCAGGATCCGGTAGGTGGTCCGGTAGAGCAGCTTCTCGCGCCGGTAGGTGGTGGTGATCTGGTGGACGCCGAGATAGGCGAAGTCTCCAACCACACGGCGAATTCCGCCGGAAAACATCAGCGGGCAGGCAGAATTGCACATGGCGCCGCTGTCATAGGCCATGCCGAAATAGTCGGCGCCCTTGCCCTTGTTATCCCTGCAATTCTTCATCTCCGGCTCGCAGCCGGAAAACACCGTCGTGCCGACGGCGATGTCAAGCTTGTTCTTGCGGATCATCTGGCCAAGCGCCACGGCCGCATCAACATTGCCGCCTGGGGAATTCACGATCACCGGCAATTGCCGGCCTTTGAGCGCCTTGAGCATGCGCTTGAGCAGCAGCGGCGTACCCGCCTCGATGGTGCCTTCCGCCGATATCCATTCCGGACAATTGGGCTCGCAGCCCGGCACATTGCTGCGCACGACGGCGAACCGCATCGGCGGGATGTCCAGCGACTGCTCCTGGGCCTGCACCGCAGGGATAGGCAGCATAAGAGCGGCCAGCAGCACAAGACGGACCAGTGCCCGCAACCACCATGCTTTCTTGTCGAAACAGCGCCCCGGCACCACTCTTGGCAAAGCTCCCTCGGTGCAACCTATACTAGTTGCCGCGATGGCGCTTGCAACAGCTTTCAGGTGCCGGCAAATGTGCCCGACCTGCAGCCATGGCAGAGACGAAAAAGGGCGGCCCGAAGACCGCCCTTTTCTTCTCGATCCGGCTAATGCCGGTCTCGACTATTCCTTGATGGTGACGACGATGCCGGCACCGACGGTGCGGCCGCCTTCACGGATGGCGAAGCGCAGCTTCTCTTCCATGGCGATCGGCACGATCAGCTCGACATCGACCGTGATGTTGTCGCCGGGCATCACCATCTCGGTGCCTTCCGGCAGCGACACGATGCCGGTCACGTCGGTGGTGCGGAAGTAGAACTGCGGACGGTAGTTGGTGAAGAACGGCGTGTGACGGCCACCTTCGTCCTTGGTCAGGATGTAGGCTTCGGCCACGAACTTCTTGTGCGGCTTCACCGTGCCGGGCTTGGCCAGAACCTGGCCGCGCTCGACACCTTCACGGTCAACGCCGCGCAGCAGCGCGCCGATGTTGTCGCCGGCCTGGCCCTGATCGAGCAGCTTGCGGAACATTTCCACACCCGTGCAGGTCGTCTTGGTCGTCGGACGAATGCCGATGATTTCCAGCTCCTCGCCGACCTTGACCACGCCGCGCTCGACGCGGCCGGTGACGACCGTGCCACGGCCCGAGATCGAGAACACGTCTTCGATCGGCATCAGGAACGGCTTGTCGAGCGGACGAACCGGCGTCGGGATGTAGGCGTCGACCTGAGCCATCAGCTCGCGGATCGCGTCCTCGCCGATCGTCTTGTTCGAATCTTCCAAAGCAGCCAGCGCCGAACCCTTGACGATCGGAATGTCGTCGCCGGGGAACTCGTTCTTGGTCAGAAGCTCGCGAACCTCGAGCTCGACCAGTTCGAGCAGCTCGGCGTCGTCGACCTGGTCGACCTTGTTCAAGAACACCACGATCGACGGCACACCGACCTGACGGGCCAGCAGGATGTGCTCGCGGGTCTGCGGCATCGGGCCGTCGGCAGCCGACACGACCAGGATCGCGCCGTCCATCTGCGCGGCACCGGTGATCATGTTCTTCACATAGTCGGCGTGGCCGGGGCAGTCGACATGGGCATAGTGGCGGTTGGCCGTCTCGTATTCGACGTGCGCCGTCGAGATCGTGATGCCGCGCGCCTTCTCTTCAGGTGCCGCGTCGATCTGGTCATAGCGCTTGTATTCGCCAAAATACTTCGTGATCGCCGCCGTCAGCGACGTCTTGCCATGGTCAACGTGACCAATCGTGCCGATGTTCACATGAGGCTTAGTGCGCTCGAATTTACCTTTTGCCATAGTCTCTTTCCTTGGACGGCCTTGACCTTCAGTTCAGTCGAATGCGGGGCGATTAGCGACAAAGGCCAAAAAACACAAGCGTCTTTTGGCCGGGTGCCGTCTCACTCAGTCCGAACCTGGGATCCGATTGCGGGATGTGGCGCTGATATAGGTAGGCTCGGGACGAAATGAAATGGCTTGGTGGCCGGTCGATCGACGCCGCCTCCGCGCTTTCTTTCCCGCCAATCCTTGTCTGGTTCGCGGCCAGTTGATGCCCCATTGCGGTCGCCAGAAAGGTCTGATCTCCTGACACGATGCATTTCCTTCCGACGACCGTTCGCGGCCCGCTGTTCATGATCATCTCGACCGGGTCGTATCTCATCAACGATACGATGATGAAACTCGCGACCGCCGGGCTGCCGTCCTACGAAGTGCTGTTCCTGCGCGGCGCGGCCGCGACGCTCTGGGGCTTCCCGCTGTTGTTCCTGCTCGGCTACGGCAAACAGATCCCGCTGATCTTCGACCGGCGCGTGCTGCGCCGGAACCTGCTCGAGCTGGCGGCGATCCTTTGCTATGTCGTGGCGCTGGCCAACATGCAGATCGCGGATTCCACCGCGCTCGGACAGATCACGCCGCTTTTGATGCTGGTCGGCTCCTCGATCCTGTTCTGCGAGCGCATCGGCGGCCAGCGCATGGCGCTGATCGGGCTCGGCTTCATCGGCGCGCTGATGGTGGCGCAGCCGACCATGCAGGGCATTTCGGTCTACGCTCTGCTGGCGCTCGGCAACGCGGCGCTGGCGGCGGCGCGCGACCTTGCCGGCAGGCATGTGCCGGCGGAGGTGCCTGGGATGATCGTTGCGATTTCCGCCGTCGTGGTGGTGTTGATCGGCGCCGGCGCGGCGCATCTGGCGTCGGAGCGTTGGGTCATGCCCGAGGCCCGTCACCTGCTGCTGATGGCCGGCGCCGGGTTTTTCCTGATCTTCGGCCATTTCTTCATCTTCATGGCCTACCGCGTCGGGCCGACCAGCGCGGTGGCGCCGTTCTATTACTGCTTCACCGTCTGGGCGGTCATTTCGGGCCTGCTGGTGTTCGGGCAGTTCCCCAATACGCTGGCGGTCTGCGGTATCCTGCTGGTGGTGGGCAGCGGGCTGACCATCGTGTCGCTGGATCAGCGCAAGCGCCGGCTGACCGTGGTCGCATAGCGATTGCTCGCTTGACGATGCGAGAACGCCGATCGCCGGCCACGACACGGGCCGGCAACCGGCAAGGAAAAGGCGCGTGCGTTCCGGCTAGAGCGCCCGGCGTCCGCTGAACTGATGGTAGGCCCACAGCACGACCACCGCGCCAACCACGGCGACGATCAGGCTGTAGATGTTGAGACCGGTGACACCCGACGCACCGAAAGCGCTGAAGATCAGACCGCCGACAATGGCGCCGACAATGCCCAGCACGATGTCCATTATCATGCCCTGGCCGGTCTTGTTGACGATCTTGCTGCCGATAAAGCCGGCGATGACACCGAGAATGATCCAGCTGATGATACCCATTTTTTCCTCTCCATCCTCCCACCAGCCCGACATTTTCATATGATTGTCAAAAGCTCAAGCCAGCTTGAAATTCCGCCCGAATGCGCCATTGTGGAATGGGCCGGGCTTGGTCGAGATGGAGGATCCACCATGGGATTTTTTGACAACGCCGTTCCCGGCGGCAACATCACCAAACCGCTGATGATCGCGCTCGGCGCGCTGCTGGTCGGAAAAATGCTGAGCGGCAGAGGTGCCGAGCAGCCGGATCAGCCGCAAGCCCCCGCGCCAGCCGACCCCGCCGGAACCACTGCCGGCGACGGCGGCCTGCTCGGTGGACTGAGCGGCCTGCTCGACAAGCTCAAGAATGCCGGCCATGGCAATGTCGCCGATTCCTGGGTCGGCACGGGCCAGAACCAGTCGATCAACGCCAACGATCTCGGTGCCGCGATTGGCCCCCAGGTCATCCGGGAGATCGCGCAACGGACCGGAATGGACGAGCAGGAGCTGCTCAAGCAATTGTCGACCGCCTTGCCAGGCATCGTCGACAAGCTGACGCCGAACGGCCAGGTGCCGCAGCAGCACCAGGTTGCGTCCGCGTTCAACAGCTGACGCGGCACGCACCCTGAAGCGCTGCGCGCATTGCCGCGCAGTGTTTCGGCTGATGATAACGGGGATGAAAATCTGGAGCGGGTAGCGGGAATCGAACCCGCATATTCAGCTTGGAAGGCTGCTGCTCTACCACTGAGCTATACCCGCGCCCTGCACTGAAGTACCGGATTCACCCGAAAAGCGCCATGCGCTTTTCGCCTCCGATGCTTTTCTCGTTTTCAGGGCTTCCGGGCCGGCAGTGGTGGAGAGGGTTGGATTCGAACCAACGTAGGCTAAGCCAACGGATTTACAGTCCGTCCCCTTTAACCACTCGGGCACCTCTCCAGTCTGCCGCCGGAGCCATGCAACGAGGCATTCGCGCCGATCCGGACCCGAGATATCCAGTCTTCTCCGAAATCAGCGAAGCGCCTTATGGCGGCAAGGCCAGTGGGTGTCAACCGCGCAGGAAGGGTTTTTCGATGTTGTTCGCCGGCTGCGGCGACGGACCATATCCTTGGCCTCGGGAGACGGCTATAGAAGCCGGCCATGAGCAACAAGACCAATACTCCGAAAGATACCCATTACGCCAAGCTGCGCCGTGCGCACCGCGACGAGAAAAGCGGCGGCGCGCCGGCGTTCCGGCCACGCCAGCCTGTTCCGCCCGGCGAGAACGCCGCCGATGGCCTGGTGCGGCTTTATGGCCTGCACACGGTGCGGGCAGCGCTCGACAATCCACGCCGCCGGATCAAAAGAATGCTGGTGACGCGCAACGCGGCCGAGCGCCTTGAGCTGGCCGACCTCGCCGCCCTGCCCTTCAAGGCGGAACTGGTTGAGCCCAGGGACATCGACAAGATCACCGGATCGGATGCCGTGCATCAGGGCGTTCTGATCGAGGCGGAGCCGCTGAAGCCCAAGCGCCTGGATGCGCTGGGTGATACACGGCTGGTGCTGGTGCTCGACCAGATCACCGATCCGCACAATGTCGGCGCCATCCTGCGCTCGGCGGTCGCCTTCGGCGCCGGCGCGCTGATCACCACCGCGCGCCACAGCCCGCAGGAATCGGGCGTGCTGGCAAAATCCGCTTCCGGCGCGCTGGAACATATCGACCAGATCGAGGTGAAGAATCTCGCCGATGCACTCGGGCAGTTGCACGAGGCCGGCTTCCAGACCATCGGCCTTGATTCGGACGGGCCGGCGGAACTCGAAAAGAGTTTTTCGGGCGAAAAGCTCGCGCTGGTGCTCGGCGCCGAAGGCAAGGGCCTACGCCAGAAGACGCGCGAGACGGTGACGACGCTGGCACGGCTCGACATGCCCGGCGCCATCCGCTCGCTCAACGTGTCGAATGCCGCGGCTGTGAGCCTTTATGCGGCGCGGAAGTTCCTAGCGAGTAGCGAGTAGCGAGTAGCGAGTAGCGAGTAGCGAGTAGCGAGCGCGAACACTGCGGTCTGCTGGCCTGCAACCCTATTCGCTACTCCCTATTCGCTATTCGCTTCTAGGCCACCTCGTGCCCCGCCATCCGCTCCAGCGCCCTGACCAGGGCCGAGTGATCCTCCTTCGCACCACCATTGGCCGCGCAGGAGTTGAACAGCTGCTGCGTCGTCGAGGTGTTGGGCAATGAGACGCCGAGCGTCTTGGCGCCCTCCAGTGCGAGGTTGAGATCCTTCTGGTGCAGTTCGATGCGGAAGCCCGGTGCGAAGGTGCGCTTGACCATGCGCTCGCCATGCACTTCGAGAATGCGCGAGGCCGCCAGCCCGCCCATCAGCGCCTGCCTGACCTTGGCCGGGTCGGCGCCGGCTTTCGATGCGAAAACAAGCGCTTCGGCGACGGCTTCAATGGTCAACGCGACGACGATCTGGTTCGCAACCTTGGTGGTCTGGCCGACACCGTTCGGTCCGACCAAAGTGATGTTCTTGCCCATCTTCTCGAAAATGGGTTTTGCGCGTTCAAAGGGTTTTTCCTCTCCGCCGACCATGATGGTCAGGGATGCCGCCTTGGCGCCGACCTCGCCGCCCGAGACCGGGGCATCGAGATAATCGCAGCCGAGATCGTTGATCTTGCGGGCGAAGGTTTTTGTCTCGATCGGCGAAATCGAGCTCATGTCGATGACCAGCTTGCCCTTGGTCAGGCCGGACGCGACGCCGTTCTCGCCGAACAGCACATCGGCGACCTGCGGCGTATCAGGCACCATGGTGATGATGATGTCTGCCGCCTTGGCCACGGCGGCATGGCCGGTGACTGACTTCAGGCCCTTGGCAACGAGATCGGCCGAGGGTTTGCTGCGATGGTCGCTGGCGATGACGTGATAGCCCGCATCCAGCAGATGCCCCGCCATCGGCGCGCCCATGATGCCGAGGCCGATGAAACCGATGGTTTCCATTGTGGTTCTCCGTCTTTTATTAGGCCGCGTTCTGTCACGCCCCCTCTGTCCTGCCGGACATCTCCCCCACGAGGGGGGAGATTGGATGTCATCGCTGGCTTCGCCAATTGTTGAAGCTGCCAAAGTTGCGAGCCGGCGCCGAAGCTGCCGATCTCCCCACCTGTGGGGGAGATGGCCGGCAGGCCAGAGGGGGGCGTGAAGGAACGCGACTTCGACTGCGATTGCCGCTAAGCCGCCGCACTGCCCTGCCCCGTCAATTCCCGGAACCAGCCCAGCCCGGCCTCTGTACCGGCCTTCGGCTTGTATTCCGCGCCGATCCAGCCGGAATAGCCGATGCGGTCGATGTGGTCGTAGAGGAAGGGATAGTTGATCTCGCCCGTCCCCGGCTCGTGACGGCCGGGATTGTCCGCAAGCTGGATATGCGCGATGCGGCTAAGGTTAGCCTCGATTTTACGGGCGAGATCCCCCTCCATGATCTGCATGTGATAGATGTCGTATTGCAGGAACAGGTTTTTCGAGCCGACGCGGTCGATGAGCGCTAGCGCCTGGTCGGAATAATTGAGGAAGAAGCCGGGAATATCGCGCGTGTTGATCGGCTCGATCAGCAGCCTGATGCCGGCCTGCTCCAGCTTCTCCGCCGCGAAGGCGAGGTTCTCGGAGAAAAGATCCTCGAGCACCTTGCGGTCCGCGCCCACCGGCGCGATGCCGGCCAGGCAATTGACCTGCTGGCAGCCGAGCGCCTGCGCATAGGTGATCGCCTTGGCGATGCCCTGACGGAATTCCGGCACACGGTCCGGCAGCACGGCGATGCCGCGATCGCCCTTGCCCCAGTCGCCGGCGGGCAGGTTGAACAGCACCTGCGTCAGGCCGTTCTTCTTCAGCCTTGCGGCCACCACCTCCGGGGCATGATCGTACGGGCCGATATATTCGACGCCCTTGAAGCCCGCGCGGGCGGCTGCGTCAAAACGATCGAGGAAATCGTGCTCGCCGAAGAGCATCGACAGATTGGCTGAAAAACGCGGCATTCTTTTTCTCCTAATCCAGCATCACGATCGCGGTCGGGGCGTCTTCCTGACGTTCGGCAAGGTCCTCGAATTCGGTGATCTTGTCGATCTCGGTGCCCATCGAGATGTTGGTGACGCGTTCGAGGATGAACTCGAGCACGACCGGAACCTGGTGTTCCTGCATCAGCCGCTGCGCTTGCCTGAAGGCGCCGGCGAACTCTTCCGGCTTGCGCACCCTGACCGCCTTGCAGCCCATCGCCTCGGCGACAGCGACATGGTCGACGCCGTAGCCAGCCTCGGGATCATCAGCGCGGTTGACGTTCTCGAAGGCGAGGCTGACCTCGTAATCCATCGAGAAGCCGCGCTGCGCCTGGCGGATCAGGCCCAGATAGGCGTTGTTCACGACGACGTGGATGTAGGGCAGCTTGTGCTGCGCGCCGACCGCCAGTTCCTCGATCATGAACTGGAAATCATAGTCGCCCGACAGCGCCACGATGGTGCGCTCGGGATCGGCGGCGCGAACACCAAGAGCCGCCGGCAGCGTCCAGCCGAGCGGGCCGGCCTGGCCGCAATTGATCCAGTTGCGCGGCTTATAGACATGCAGGAACTGCGCGCCGGCGATCTGCGACAGGCCAATCGTGGTGACATAGGTGACATCGCGGCCGAACGCCTTGTTCATTTCTTCATAGACGCGTTGCGGTTTCAACGGCACCTGGTCGAAATGGGTCTTGCGCTTCATCGTCTTCTTGCGGCCCTGGCATTCCTTCGCCCAGGCCGACCAGTCGCGCAGCTTTCCGGCAGTCTTCCACTCGGTTGCGACGTCGAGCAGCATCTTCAGCGCGGCACCCGCATCCGAGACGACGCCGAGATCCGGCGCGAAGACACGACCGATCTGCGTCGGCTCGATGTCGACATGAATGAATTTCTTCCCCTTCGTATAGACGTCGACGGAGCCGGTATGGCGGTTGGCCCAGCGGTTGCCGATGCCGAAGACGAAGTCGGCCTCGAGCATGGTCGCATTGCCGTAGCGGTGCGACGTCTGCAGGCCGCACATGCCGGCCATCAGCCGGTGGTCGTCGGGGATCGCGCCCCAACCCATCAGCGTCGGGATGACCGGCACGCCCGATATTTCCGCGAACTCGATCAGCAGATCGGATGCATCGGCGTTGATGATGCCGCCGCCGGCGACGATCAGCGGCTTGTCGGCCGCGTTGAGCATCGTCAGCGCCTTTTCGGCCTGGACGCGCGTCATCGCCGGCTTGAACGGGATAAGCGGCTCATAAGCGTCGATATCGAACTCGATCTCGGCCAGTTGGACGTCGACCGGCAGGTCGATCAGCACTGGCCCCGGCCGCGACGAGCGCATGAGGTGGAATGCCTTCTGCAGCGCCATCGGCACCAGGTACGGCTCCATGACGGTGACCGCCCATTTGGCGAGGGGTGCCGCGATGGCGGCAATGTCGACCGCCTGGAAATCCTCCTTGTTCAACCGTGCGCGCGGCGCCTGCCCGGTGATGCACAGGATCGGGATGGAATCGGCGGCGGCCGAGTAAAGCCCGGTGATCATGTCGGTGCCGGCCGGACCCGACGTGCCGATGCAAAGCCCGATATTGCCCGATTTGGCGCGAGTATAGCCTTCGGCCATATGCGAGGCGCCCTCGACGTGACGGGCCAGGACATGGCGGATGGTGCCCCTCGCCTTCAGTGCCGAATAGAGCGGATTGATCGCCGCGCCCGGCACGCCGAAAGCGCAGGAGATGCCTTCCTTTTCGAGAACGAGAACCGCCGCATCGACAGCGCGCATTCTGGCCATTTTCCGGCCCTCCCTCAGGGGTTGGTCATTGTGGATGACTGAGAATGTCAGCAAGCCGGCTATTTTTCAATTTTTTCAGAATATTTTTTCATTTCTAAAAAACAGCTCCTGTTATTTGAATTTATTTGGTTTTCCGTTTTCCACGAATTCCCTCACCTATTGGAGTGAAAAACTTTTTCATTGCTTGTTTGCTGGAATCGGCAAGAATGACGCCATGGATACAACCGAAAAACGCCAGCGCGGCCGACCTCGCGGCTTCAATGGGCCGTCCGATGTCAATTCGGTGCAGTCGCTCGACCGGGCGCTGCGCATCCTGGCCATTGTCGCGGAGGGCAGCGGCCTGTCGCTGAGCGAGATATCGGCGCAGAGCGGTCTTGCCGCCTCCACCGCCTACCGCATGCTGACGACGCTCGAAAACCACGGCATGGTCGAGTTCGACACGAGCGACCAGCTGTGGTCGATCGGCGTCGAGACTTATCGGATGGGCGCGGCGTTCCTGCGCCGCCGCAAGCTGGTCGACCGCGCCCGCATCGTCATGCAGGAGCTGATGGAAAAGACCGGCGAGACCGCCAATCTCGGCGTCGCCGAGGATGATTGCGTGGTGTTTGTCAGTCAGGTCGAGACACACCAGGCGATCCGCGCCTTCTTCCGTCCGGGGACACGCAGCCCCTTCCATGCGTCCGGCATCGGCAAGGCGGTGCTGGCGCATCTCGAACCGGAGCGGGTCGGAACCATTTTGCGCAAGGCCGGCCTGCAGCGCTTCACCGACAGGACGCTTTCCGAGATCCCAGCGCTTGCCCATGACCTGGCTGTCATCAAGCAGCGCGGCTGGTCGGTCGATGACGAGGAGCGGCATCCCGGCATGCGCTGCGTGGCGGCGGCCATCTTCAACGAATTCGGCGAGCCGATCGGCGGCGTCTCGGTTTCGGGGCCGACCGTGCGGGTGACGCCGGAGCGGCTGGCCGAGATCGGGCCGATGGTGCGCAGCGCCGCGGCCGAGGTGACCAGGATGATCGGCGGGGTTGCCTCACCGTGATTTATCCCTGCGAGGCTCAGCGCCTCGACGAGGCCAGGCGGGCGAAGACCAGGCTGAGCAGCAGACAACCAACAGCGAACATGCCCCACAACAGCCCGGCCTGTTCGAGGAAGACCTCGCCGCTCTCGGCGTCATAGCAGCGGCCGAGTTCGTTGAAGCAGTCCCGCCACAGCCAATAGCGGCCATGCCAGGCCAGCGTGGACAACAGGGCCCCGGCGCCGGTGGCAATGGCAAGGACGGTGTGGACCGCTTTCCTCGTCGCATCATTGTCGGGCTGGACTGTCTTGAAGGTCATGCAAACAGCGGAAAGAGAGGCGGCTGGAGCGCCCCTCTTTACGGCTGATTGAAAATTTACGCCTGATTGAAAATTCCTCCTCCCCTTCAGAGCCGGCAGTAGTGGGGATAACCGTCGTGGCCGATATAGGTGTCGGAGTCAGGATCGTAGCTCGAATAACGATCGAAGCAGCGGCGAACGTGCCAGGAGCCGCCATCTTCATCGACATAGACGGCACGCGGCGGCTGCTGGGCGAGCAGACTGCCAAGGACAAACCCGCCGACGCCGGCGGCGATGCCGATGCCGAGGTCGTGGTGATGCGAATGCGCCGCCGAAGGCTGAACGGTGCCGACCAACGCGGTGGCGGCAACGGTGGTGGCGATGAGGCCAGAAACGAGTGTGCGCTTGAACATGGTGATCTCCTTGCTTCGTTGACCGAGGCGATCCATCCGCCTCTTGATCATCTGTCGTTGCCGCGAAGAAAAAGGTTCGAATCTTTTTTGATCTTTTTTGCGGAGACGCGGTCGGTTCCTGGCTGTGGGCCACGAAACATGCAAAAGGGCGGCCGAGGCCGCCCTTCGAACGCGACAGGCCTTGGCGTCAAAGGATGATAACCACCCTGCCATGGTGATGATGACGATGATGATGGTGATACCACCAGTAGTCGCCATAGCCGTCGTAGTCGTCGTAGTCGTCGTAGTGGTGATGATGGTGATGCATGCCGTAAGCTGACGACGTCTGAACTGTGGCGGCCAGCGCGCCTGCAGCGACGAAAATGGCTACGAGAGCGGAAGTGAGCGTGCGCTTGAACATGATGATCTCCTGGATCCTTGATCGAGGCGAACCATTCGCCCCTGTACGTCAGTCGGCGGGGCCCGCCAAAAGGTTCGAACGTCAGGAGATTTTTCGGGGGCGGGAGGACGGCGAGTAGTGAGTAGTGAGTAGTGAGTAGTGAGTAGTGAGTAGTCAGTAGTCAGCAGGGAGTCGCAGCCCGTGGTGCGCACTCACTACTCACTATTCACTTCTCCCTACCCACCCATGCCAGTGATGTGGCGAAGCCAGAAGGCGAGCGCGATGAAGCCGATGATCGTGGTCACGCCGGTCCAGTCGACATTGGCTTTCTTCACGTCGCTAATGAGCTTCACCAGCAGCATCCAGGCGATGACGACGATAGGGAGAATGATGACAAGTCTGATCATGCGACACTCCAGTCCGAAGCGATTGCACCTACCAGACATGTAGGAAACACGTTTGCGGATTTCAGTATGCGCCGGCACCGGCGCCATCCACCGCTGGGGTAACCGAAAACAGAGTTTTGTCTTTACTGGCGCACCAGATATGCTACCGGAGCGCCGTGCCCTTGTAGCTCAGCTGGTAGAGCAGCGGTTTTGTAAACCGAAGGTCGCGGGTTCGATTCCTGCCGGGGGCACCAGTTTCAACCTGTACGATCCGAAAGCCCGGCCGAAAATTCGGTTTGCGAATGCCGCTATCTTTTATGAGGCGCTCGCGATTTGAGCAGACGCGTCCGTCCTGGTGAACGTATTCCTCACCCTGACCGACTTGTAGACATAAGCGGCCCAGATGCCGGTCCCCACAAACGAAGCTATGGGTGACACCAGCGCATCGCCTGCGAGCACCTGGTTCACCGGAACGCCCAGAATTGATACGACCAAGAGCGTGTCGAGGATGAATACGGCCGGAATCGCAAACCACTGGAACAGAAACAATTGTGGGAAGCGGTGGCTTCGCCGCAGCATCGAAACAAGCACAACCAGCTGAAGCGCCAGAAATATGAGGTTGAGGGCAATCTCGCCATACACCGCCACGGTGCCATTCGGGACTGCGATGAGCTGCTGGTAGCCCTCAACCGAATTGCCGAACTCGGCAAGTGTGCGCAACGGGGACAATGCCTGACCAATCGCCAGCAGCATCAGCCAGCCGCCGAAGCCCACAAGAGCCTCGGGATTCTGTGATGGCTTCACGGCTGATCGAACGGCAAAGAAAACAGGCACGCCGATCAACAGCAGCACTATCACCCAATGCCAGATTGAAAACGTCCCCATTTACCTCTCCCCCTTGGACTGCTCCTATAAGTTGTATCAGATTTAAAACTCAACTCAAGAGGTGAACCTTGCGTGAAATGAGGTCGATGCCAAAGCGGCGACTTTCTCCTGCCTGTTCCTGACTCTCGAGCCGACGACCCGGAACCAAATGCGGGCGGCGGCGGTTAACAATCGAAGGGACCGCGAACTCTGTAGCGGAACAATGATTGAACTTTTGGACATGGAATTGGCAAGAGCCAGGCAGCGAATTGGCCGAGCGGAACTCGCCCTCAAACGCGCGGAAGAAATGTTGGACGGGGACCGTGGCGTAGGTATCAATCTGGCGCTCTGCGGCAGGATAAGAGCCGCGCAGCGGCGCGTGACCGAAGCGCGAGAGCGCCTGCTGAAGATCGATCCAACTGATCACTGATTTTTACGCGCGCCACGCCGGCCGTGCGTCTGCTTTCCTTCGTTCGAATGCTTCGCTTGCATTGGAATTGGCGTTTTGTTTTCGCCAGCCAGCGACGCTTCCCCCGAAGGGCTCGTTGGTTAGGCCCAGCGGCCTACGCTGCCAAGTCCCCGCAACCCCAAGCCGCTGGGCCGCCCCGTGCTCGGGAGGCCTGCCGTGTAGACAGAGGGGCGCCGCCTTTGGCATCTCATCGTCAGTCACGCTGGCAGCGGAAGCTGGTTTTATGCTGCCGTCGCTCTTCCACCCTCATACCCCGATCGCGGCCACCAAGATCCGGTTCTGCCGCCGTATTGCCGTGCGCAGCTCCGGTATCCTTGCTTCGTCGCGCTTCACGAATTCGATGAACATCATGTTCATGTTGTTGAAGATCAGTTCGCCGAGTGCTGCCCCGTCAATGTCCTCCCGTACCAGGCCGATCGCCTGCAGCCTAGCGATCAAGGCCCGGATCTGATCCGTCAGCGAGCGGTCGAGCGCGGTGTAGGCCTGGCCGAACGGGCTGTTGGGCAGCTGCGTCGAGATCGCCATCGCCTGCCGCCACATCTCCTTGCTGAGATAATGCAGCGAGTGCTCGATATAGATGCCGATCAGCGTGTCCAGCGCATCGCCGACATTGGCCGGCGGCCTGGCGACGACGCCGCGCCCAGCATTCAGCACCTCGTTGACCTCCAGCGAGACGATGGCGCCGAGGATGTCGCCCTTGTTCTGATAATAATTGTAGATCGTGCCGATCGAGACCTCGGCTTGGGCGGCGATCACCTCGATCTTGGCGCCCTCATAGCCGGACTCGCGAAAAAGCGCGGTCGCCGCCTCGATGATGCGCCTGTGCCGGTCCGCCTTTTGCCTTGCCCGCAATCCGCTCATATCAAGCCTCTTGCCATAAAAACAGAATTGACTCAATTTTAGAATTGGTTCAATTTTTTGCAAGAAGCCACAAAGGCAAGGGAGAACACTCGATGTCCGTCAAATCCGCATCCGGGAATCCGCTTTCCGCCCTGAAGGTCCATCTGCACGCCGCGTGCGCAGCCACGGCACTGCTGTTTGGAGCAGGCAGCCTCGCCGAGGCCGCCGATCTCAACGCGCTGATCTGGTGCGACCATTCCGATCCGGCACTGCTCCAGCCCTTCGAGGAGGCCAACAACGTCAAGGTCAACGTCAAGGAGTTTGAAGGCACCGGCGCTGGGCTGGCGATCGTCGAGCAGTCGCAGCCCGGCGACTGGGACGTGATGGTGATCGACAGCATCGACGTGCCGCGCGGCGTCGAAAAGGGCCTGTTCGAGCCGTTGCCGGAAGACAAGCTGCCGATGGGCGACCTGTTTCCGCAAGTGAAGATGGACGGCTCCACCGTCGTCGGCGGCAAGCGCTACGGCATCACCGAAAAGTTCGGCTACAACACGATCGGCTACAACAAGACCAAGGTCGATCCGGCCGACATGCAGTCATTGGCGTCGCTGACCAGCGACAAGTACAAGGGCAAGGTCGCCATCTACGACTATTACCTGCCGGTCATCGGCATGGCGGCACTCGCCATCGGCAAGAAAACGGCGGATCTGACCGAAGCCGACCTTCCCGCCCTCAAGGACGAGCTTCTCAAGATGAAGGCCAATGCCAAGCTGGTCGGCGAAGTCACCGCCAGCCAGACGGCGCTCGCCACCGGAGAGGTCGATATACTGGTCGGCGGCGGCGAATGGGTGACGGCTGGATTGGCCAAGGAAAATCCGGCGCTGGATTTCTCGATCCCTAAAGAAGGTGCGGTGCTGTGGTCGCAATCGTTGGCCATGTTCAAGGATTCCAAGAACAAGGACATGGCGCTGAAATTCATCCAGTACATTATGAGCCCGGAAGGCCAGGCGCGGCTTGCCACCTCGTCCTGCTATTGGGGCATGCCGTCGAACACCAAGGCTGCGCTGACCGACGACCAGAAGAAGGTCCTGCGCTTCGACGAGCAGCCGGGCTTCCTCGCCCGCGCGCAATCCTATCCGGCGCCGAATGCCGATCTTGACAAGAAGATGCAGGACATGTGGACCGAAATGCTGCAGGCAAAATGAGATGATACGCTCGTGAACCCGACGGGAAACGATGGACGTGCCCTGCCCCGGGCGGGCCGCGCCCTGCCTTGGGCGCTGGTCACGCCAGCGCTCGGCTGGACGCTGCTGTTCTTCGTGCTGCCGTTTATCGCCATGGGGCTTTCGAGCCTGACGGCGCATGAGGGCGGCGGCTTCACGCTCACCAACTACAGCCAGTTCTTCACCAACCCGTCCTACTGGCAGGCGATGGTGAATTCGCTGGAGGTGACGGCAATCGTCACCGTGGTCTCGGTGCTGCTTGCCTATCCCTTCGCCTGGATCCTCGCCGAACAGGTGCCGGAGCGCTGGCAGCGGCTGGCGCTGATGCTGGCCGTACTGCCGTTCTGGACCTCCTATGTCGTGCGCTCCTACTCCTGGCTGCTGGTGCTGGCGCAGAACGGCGTCATCAACCGCGCGCTGACCGGCTCCGGCCTCGTCACCGAGCCGCTGCAGCTCGCCAATACACGCTTCGCCACGGTCACCGGCTTCGTGCATTTCTTCGTCATGCTTTTGACGCTGACCATCTTCGCCAATCTGAAACAGCTCAGCCCGAGCTACCGCAAGGCCGCCGCCGATCTCGGCGCCGGGCCGGTGCGCACCTTCCTGCACGTTGTCCTGCCGTTGACTCTGCCCGGCATCATGGTCGGCGCCTTCCTCACCTTTGTGCTGTGCATCGGCGACTACATCACGCCGCAGATCCTCGGCGGCAACAACGAGCTTCTGATGCCGCAACTGGTGATGATGCAGATCGGCCGGCGCGGCGATTTTCCGTTGGCCTCGGCGCTGTCGATCATCCTGATGGCGGTCGTCACCATCGCCTACCTCGCCTGCGCGCGGTGGCTGAAGATCGAGCGGGCCTGATCATGCGACAGTTTGTCCGCGTCGCTTCCTGGGTCTATGCGCTTGCCGTCTACGGCTTCATCTTCCTGCCCGTGGTGGTGCTGGTGCTGTTTTCGCTGCAGTCGACTTCTTTCCCCATTCCACCGTTCACCGGACCGTCGTTGCGCTGGTACGAGGCGGTGCTCTCCGACGTCAGGCTGACCTCGGCGCTGGTCAATTCGCTGCTGGTCGCGGCGCTTTCCTCGGCCACCGCCGTCACGCTCGGTTTCCTCTCGGCCTGGGGTTTCGCGCGCTTCGTGCTGCCCGGCTCCGGCCTGCTGCGCGGACTGATTACGCTGCCATTGACGGTCAGCTATCTCATCATCGGCATGGGACTGCTGGTGTTGTTCAACTGGGCCGGCGTACCAAAATCGCTGCTTGCCGCCGGCATCGGCCATGTCGTGATCAACCTGCCGCTGTGCTTTGCCATCATCTACAGCCAGATGGGCGACCACCAGATCAACATCGAGCGCGCCGCGCGCGACCTCGGCGCGCCGGAATGGAAGGTGCTGCTCCTCATCACCGTGCCGGTCATGGCGCCGGCGATCTTCGCCGGCTTTTTCCTGTCAATGACCTTCTCCTGGGATGAATTCGTCATCTCCTTCCTGCTCACCCGCTTCGACACCACGCTGCCGGTCGAGATCTGGAACCTGCTGCGCTCCGGCCTCAACCCCAAGACCAATGCCGTCGGTTCCCTGGTCTTCGCTGTATCCATCGTGCTGGTCGTGCTGTTCGAACTGACATTGCTGCGGAGAAAGCCGGCATGAGCGTGCCCCTGGTCGACATCCGCAGCGTCTCGCACCGTTTCGGGCAGCTGGCCGTTCTGAAGAACGTTTCGCTGCAGATCGAGCCCGGCAGTTACACGATCCTGCTCGGGCCGTCGGGTTCCGGCAAGACGACGCTGCTGTCGATCCTGGGCGGCTTCGTCACTCCAAGCGAAGGCAAGGTGTTCATCCGCGGCGAGGACTGCACCGCGATGCCGCCGGCGAAACGCCCGACGACGACCGTGTTTCAGGACTATGCGCTGTTTCCGCATATGAGCGTCGGCGGCAATGTCGGTTTCGGGCTCCGCATGCAAGGCGTCGACGGCGCGACGCGCGCCGCACGGGCTCGCGAGGCGCTGGCGTTGGTTGGATTGGCCTCCGCCTTCGACAAGAAGCCGCACCAGCTTTCCGGCGGCCAGCGGCAGCGCGTGGCACTGGCGCGTGCGCTGGTGATCGAGCCGGCCGTGCTTTTGCTCGACGAACCGCTTGGCGCGCTCGACCTGAAGCTGCGCCGGCAGATGCAGGACGAGTTGAAGGCGATCCAGAAGCGTGTCGGCACCGCCTTCATCCATGTCACCCATGACCAGGAAGAGGCGATGGCGCTCGCCGACCATTGCGTGGTGATGAATGACGGCCGCATCGAGGACGAAGGACCGCCCGAGCGTGTCTATCACAGGCCGGCGACGCGCTTTTCGGCAACGTTCATGGGCGAAAGCACGATTCTTGCCGGAACCGTGGCCGAGACAACGAACGGGATCGCAACCGTGGCAACTTCGATCGGCCTGGTTTTGCTGCCCGGAGCCGTTCAACCCGGAGCGAACGTCGCCCTCGCCATCCGGCCGGAACACCTCGTCCTTGGTACGAATGAAGGCGCTGTCGGGCTCGGCACGGCTGAGGTGAGCGACGTCGTATTCCAGGGTAGCTTCAAGCGGGTGCTGGCCACCTCGACCATAGATGCGGCGCTGCAGTTCATCGCCAAGGCTCCGGCTTCCGCCACCGTCCAGACCGGCGACACGGTGATGGTTTCATGCAAGGCTGACGATATGATCCTGCTGGCGAATGAGAGATGAGCACCCTTCCGGTCATCGAAGCACCAGAATGGTACGAAACCATCCGCATGGCTGACGACGTCATGCTGATCCATGAGCCATGGATAAAACCGTTCTTCCGCTGCAACATGTGGCATGTGCGCGGCCGCGACCGTGATCTCCTGTTCGATACGGGTCTTGGGCATTTTAGCCTGCGCGCACATGTGCCTGTGGTGAGCGAGCGCAAGCTGACTTGCGTCGCCAGCCACACGCATTTCGACCATATCGGCTGCCATCACGAATTTCCCGACCGCTGCGTGCACCGCACCGAGGCGGAAATCCTCGCCGATCCGCGCAACGAATGGACGGTGGCCGACCGCTATGCGACCGACGATATGTTCGATCGATTACCCCAGGGCTGGGACTCGTCCCGCTACCGGATCCTGCCCGCGCCGGCCGACCGGCTGCTCGAACATGGCGATGTCGTCGATCTCGGTGACCGTGCCTTCGAGGTGATACACACACCCGGCCATTCACCCGGTGGCATCGCGCTCTACGAGAGAAAGACCGGCATCCTGCTGTCAGGTGACATCATCTATGACGGCCCGCTGATCGACGACGTCTACCATTCGGATATTTCCGACTATGTCGAGACACTGCTCGCCATGCGCGATCTGGACGTCTCGGTCGTGCATGGCGGCCATTTCCCGAGCTTCGGCAAGGTCCGCTACCGCCAGCTGATCGACGAGTATCTGGCGCAGAAACGCCAGGCCGGCTGCCACCTGCGGCAGAGCCCCTGACGAACTTAGCGCATCAGTTCAAAGTGCCGCGGAAATGCCTGATGCAGCAGAAGCAGCATGGTCTTGCGCAAAACATCGGTGTCACGGCTGGAAGGGTTCAGATGGTCCCAGTACCATGCACCATGAACCAGATAATTCAGGCTCTCTGACAGGGTATATATGTCGACGCCGGTGTAGCCGCCGCTGCCCGCGATCTCGACGAGCAGCTCGCGCGCCTCGGCGGTGTAGGCGAGATCGCTCGGCAGGCCGATTTCATTGTAGATCTGCATGCTCTTGCGGTCACTGGAGAACACGACGAAGACAGAAACCCATTTCGGATGCTGCCGGGCAAAGCGTTGCGCGCAGTCGACGGCGCCCAGCAGCCTTTCGACCGGCGACAGGCCGGGCGCCCGCACCAGGGTGACCCACAGCGCGTCATATTGATCGCTGAGATACTGAAGTACGGCCCGGAACAGGTTCTCCTTGCTGCGGAAATGAAAGACGACCAGCGCGTTCGACGAGCCGACATGTTCAGCGATGCGCTGCATGGTGACGCTCGCCAGACCTTCCTCCGCGATAAGCTCGATGGTGGCGTCGATGATGCGCTGCACGCTCGCTTCGCCGCGCTCACGCCGACGGTCCTTGGGCGCGGCATCGTTTGCCGCGCCCTTCGTCGTCACGGTCTTGCGGTTTTCCGGCTTTGCGGCTGCCTTGCGTTGCGCCATTTCCGTCAGGCCTTTCGGAACCACAGCGGATGTCCCGCCGCATAAGTTACTTCGACATATGGCACGCCGGCGCGCTTCGGCGATCACTCAAAGCGACGGGCGTGTCTCGGCGTTTCCATACCACTGCCCCCGAGCCGTCTCATACGCCATCCCCGCCCGGAACACATCGGCGTCGCTATAGGTGCGGCCGACAATCTGGATGCCTGTCGGCACTCCGCTGGCCGCGCGACCCGACGGGATGGTCAGAACCGGGCAGCGGCTCAGCATGTTGAATGGCGTCGTCATCACCCAACCCAGCGAGGGGTTCACCTCCCTGCCGTTGATCTCGACCGTGTCCCTGGTCTGGTCGAACTCCGCCGGCACCGCGGGAAGCGCGTTTGTCGGACAGATCAGCACGTCGTAGGTCTCCAGCAGCGGGCCTAACGTCTGGTACATCCTTGCCGCCACGTCGAGCGTCGCGACAAAGTCCGTGGCCTTGGACTTCTGGCCATCCTCAGCAAACTGCCTGGCATAGCTGGTCATGTCCTTGCCATGCTTCTCGAGCAGTTGCGACAGCGAGGCGCCGAAGAGGTGCTCCAGATAGGCCATGCCGGCCTTGAGCACTTCGTCGCCCCAACCCAGATCGACTTCCTCGACGATGGCGCCGAGCGAGCGGAACAGGTCGCAGGCAGCCAGTGTGTTCTTGCGCACGTCGGGGTCGACTTCAAACGAACCGAGATCCATGGAGAAGGCGATCTTCCAGCCTTTGATCGGCTTGTAGTCGAGCGGCAGGCGCAGCTTGGGGCGCAAAGTGGCGATGTCGAGCGGGCTCGGTCCAGCCATGACGTTCTGCAGCAGGATCGCATCCCTGACGTTTCGCGCCAGCGGCCCGGTGTGGCAATAGAAGTCGAGATTGAAGGGCGGCTCGTCGGGATTGCGGCCATAAGGCGGTTTGAACCCGACAAGACCGCAGGCCGAGGCAGGAATGCGGATCGATCCGGCGATGTCCGAGCCGGTGGCGATCGACGATGTGCCGGCGGCAAGTGTGGCCGCAGAACCGCCCGACGAACCGCCCGGGGTGAAGTCCGGATTCCACGGATTGCGGGTGACGCCCCATCGCTTCGACCATGTATAGCCGGCGCAGCTGAATTCGGGTGTCGCCGTGCGGGCGTGGACGATGCCGCCGGCCTTGATGATGCGCTCGTTCATCGTCGAGGTATGGCCGCCAATGGCATCCTTCGACAGCAGCGAACCGTGCGAGGTCGGCTTGCCCTTGATGTAGCTCTCGTCCTTGATCCCGATCGGCAGGCCTTCGAGCGCCCCGGTTTTGGCGCCCTTGGTGTATTTCGCCTCCGCCTTCGCGGCCAGCCCCATCGCTTCCTCGAAATGCGTGAAGGTGAAGCAGTTGATCGCCGGTTTGGTGGCTTCGGCGCGGCGGATGGTGGCCCGCATCAACTCGACGGGCGAGAGTTTCTTTGCCGTGAACAGCCGCAGCGCTTCATTGGCCGGCATGTAGCAAAGCTCGAGATCGGACATCGGAAGTCTCCTGCGATCGCGAGACCGCACTTGGCATGAAGGGTGGCCGGACCGCGCGTTGCGGTCCGGTGGCTATTTCGTGGAGTCTGCCCTCGCTATTTCTGGAGGTCGGTCCAGATTTTCGTGTAGAGCGCCTGCACATCCGACGGACAGGCCGGCATGAACTGGCCCTTGGCGGCGAACTCAGCCGGAATTGCCACTTCAGGCGCCGTCTTCATGTCGTCCGGCATGAAAGCCTCGGAGCCCTTGATACCGTTGGCGTAGCGGGCAAAAGCCGAGATCAGCGCGGCATTCTTCGGGTCCATGATGAAATTCTGGAAAAGCTTGGCGTTCTCGACATTCTTGGCGTCCTTGAGCACGGCAACGTTGTCCATCCAGATCGGAAAACCTTCCTTGGGATAGCCGTAGACAATCTTGTCGTTCTGCAGCCGCTCGCGCAGCGATATGCCATTCCAATTGACGCCAGCGGCGATGTCGCCCCTGCCCAGGCCGTCGACGGCCGCGTAATCGAGCGAAAGCCATTTTGCCTTGGCCTCGACCAGCTTGTCATGGACCTTCTTCAGCACCTGCCTGTCGTTGGTGCAGTACTGGCCGCCTTCATAGGTGATGGTGAGGAACATGATGTCCCCCATTTCGGGCACGACATTGATCTTGCCGACGAGTTCGGGCGGCGGGTCGAGGAAAATCGCCGATGTGTTCGGATCGCCGGCATACACCGACTTGTTCACCGAAATCCCGGTCGTGCCCCACTGCCACGGAACAGTGTATTTGCGGCCCGGATCGAAGGGAACATCGACCCATCTGGGATCGACATTCTTGAAATTCTCCATCTTGTTGGGGTCAGTCTCCAGCAGCAGACCTTCGCTGATCCAGATCGGCACGACGCTGGCCGAAGGCACGACGATGTCATAGCCGGACGCGCCCTGGCGAACCTTGGCCAATGCGGTGTCGTTGGAGTCGTAGTCGGTGACGGTGACCTTGATCTTGTAGGTCTCCTCGAACTTCTTGATGAGGTCCGGGCTGGTGTAATTGCCCCAGTTGTAGATGTTGAGTTCGCCATCGGCGCGGGCAACGCCTGTCATGGCGAGCAGCGACAGGCCCAGGGCCGTCGCGGTCAGTTTCCAGTTCATGCTAGTGCTCCCATTGTTGGGACCGGCCGCGTCGCCGCCTCGGTCCGTCTTCTGCTGATGAACAAGCTTGCCTTTCCGCCCATGGCGGGCCGGATGGCCGTCAAATATTCCCCTCTTCGCGGCCATTCACCGGCACATGCCGGCTGGCCAACTTCTGCGCTAGGATTAATTAAACTAACTATACAGTCAATATGTTTTCACCAGCTTTGCCGTGGCTTCATTAGGGTACCCTGCACTTTCTACGCAGTGAGCAGGCGGACGGCCGCGCGGGACCTCAGCCGTCCTGCTGGCGGGAGGTTGAAATGTGGTGCGGATGGCGGTGTATTTTTGCGGCCTACAGCGCCCTTTGCGGGCAAGGCATTCCGGCCGCATCGCCGCAGCGTGACGCTGTGGGCAGCGGCCTGGTGCTCATTTCTTCCGATTGGCGCACAAGTGCGGCGAAGACCAGCGCGAAGCTACCCAGCATGATAAAGACGATGATCAGGCGTGCTACCGGCAATATGTCGGCCTCGTCTGGCTGGTGCGTGCCCCCGAGCATCAGGATTTTCCCGGGATCATGCGCACAAATCAAAAGTGCCGCAGCGTCCCTTTGGCATCCTCAAGGATACAACGGTGCTGCGGGCGCCCCCACGCCATCCATGCCGGCTAACATGATCGATCCGCCTTTACGAGAGTTTAAGCCCCGCCTTAACCATCACATTCGCTCATGCCCTGTCATGAAGCGCGATCCGCCTGTCTGGGCCACGCTGGCGCTGCGTGATTGACTGGCCGACACGACGGCTCTCTTTGCAGACCTGCCCGCCCCATGCTACCCCGGCGCTGGCGCGGCCAGACCCGCCGCCGCCAATCGGTCGCGATCGGGGAGCCATGAGCACAGCCGCCAACAGCATCGCCTTCGTCTCGTCCGACACTTCAGATGCCAAAGCGGCGCTGGAAAGCCTGTCGGCGCGTTATGGCCAACGTCCGGTCGCGGAGGCCACGGTTGTGGTCGCCCTGGGCGGCGACGGCTTCCTGCTGCAGACCTTGCGGGATACGATGGGAACGGGAAAGAAGGTCTACGGCATGAACCGTGGCACCATCGGGTTCCTGATGAATGAGTACCGGTCCGGAGGTCTCACCGAGCGGATCGCGGCAGCGGTCGCCGAAACCATCCGCCCGCTGGAAATGCAAGCCGTCACCTCGGAGGGCGAAACCGTCTCGGCATTGGCAATCAACGAAGTTGCGCTTTGGCGCCAATCTTATCAGACGGCCAAGATCCGCATCAGCATCGATGAGCAGACACGGCTCGAAGAGCTGAATTGCGATGGCGTCATGATCGCGACGCCGGCCGGATCCACTGCCTATAATCTTTCCGCGCACGGCCCGATCCTGCCGCTCGACGCCCCCTTGCTGGCACTTACGCCGGTCAGTCCGTTTCGCCCGCGCCGCTGGCGTGGCGCATTGCTCTCCAACAAGGCGACCGTGCGGTTCGACATTCTCGAGGCGGAAAAGCGGCCGGTGAATGCCGCCGCCGACCACACGGAGGTCAAGGCGGTGGCCTCGGTAACGGTCCGGGAATCACCCACAGCAACGGCGACCTTGCTGTTCGATCCCAATCACTCCTGGAACGAGCGCATCCTGGCTGAACAGTTCCGTTACTGAGCCGGCACCGAGACAAGCGGCCGGATTAAGCATCGCGATTAAGGTTACGACTTCACAATCGCGCCAATCCCGCCCGTTTCTGTTGACAAATCGCGGGCTTGCGCCTAATCGCAATACCAATCTTGCAAGCGCGTGGCGCTTGCCGCGACGAATAGCGTTGCGCTTCCCCAAACCAGCCAAAGACAGCAACACTTGTCCTCAGACACCACGACCGCTCAAGAAGCGTTGACCTTTTCAGACCTCGGCCTATCGCCGAAGGTGCTTTCCGCAGTCACCGATGCCGGCTACACGCAGCCGACTCCGATCCAGGCCGGCGCCATCCCGCACGCCTTGCTCGGCAAGGACGTGCTGGGCATAGCCCAGACCGGCACGGGCAAGACGGCCTCCTTCGTGCTGCCGATGCTGACCCGGCTGGAAAAGGGCCGCGCTCGCGCCCGTATGCCGCGTACGCTGATCCTGGAGCCGACGCGTGAGCTTGCCGCGCAGGTTGAGGAAAACTTCGTCAAATACGGCAAGAACCACAAGCTCAACATCGCGCTCTTGATCGGCGGCGTGTCGTTCGACGAACAGGACAAGAAGCTGGAGCGCGGCGCCGACGTGCTGATCGCGACGCCCGGCCGCCTGCTCGACCACCGCGAGCGCGGCAAGCTGCTGCTTAATGGCGTCGAGATCCTCGTCATCGACGAGGCCGACCGCATGCTCGACATGGGCTTCATTCCCGATATCGAGCGCATCTGCGAGATGATCCCGTTCACCCGACAAACGCTGTTCTTCTCGGCGACCATGCCGCCTGAGATCACCAAGCTGACGGAAAAATTCCTGCACGCGCCCGTGCGTGTCGAGGTCTCCAAGGCCGCATCGGCCGCGACCAACATCATCCAGCGGCTGGTCAAATCCGGCTCCAAGCCGTGGGACAAGCGCGAGACGCTGCGCAACCTGATCAAGGCCGAAGACGCGGAGCTGAAGAACGCCATCATCTTCTGCAACCGCAAGGTCGAGGTGTCGGAACTGTTCCGATCGCTGCTGAAGTATGATTTCGATGCCGGCGCCCTGCATGGCGACATGGACCAGCGCGCTCGCATGCAGATGCTGGCCAATTTCCGTGACGGTAAGCTGCGCTATCTCGTGGCTTCGGACGTCGCCGCGCGCGGCCTCGACATCCCCGATGTCAGCCATGTCTTCAACTACGACGTGCCGATCCATGCCGAGGATTATGTCCACCGCATCGGCCGCACCGGCCGCGCCGGGCGCTCTGGCAAATCCTTCACCATAGCGACCAAGTCCGACACCAAGTACATCGACGCCATCGAACGGCTGATCGGCACCAAGATCGAGTGGCATGACGGCGATCTGTCGACAGTGGTCGCCAGCGAGAGTGAAGACGATGCTCCGCGCCGCGGCAAAGGCGCACCGCGCCGCGCCGGCCGCAAGGACGACGACCGCAAGGACCATGATCGCAGGGAAAAGGGCGGCGAACGCAAGAAGGGCGGCGAACGTCGCGCGCGACATGGCGAGGAAGACGCCTCGCCCGTGGTGGCGCAGGAACAACCCGATGTCGCTGAAACGGCTGTCGCCGATATCGGCGAGCGACGCGCGCGCAAGGATGCGATCCGTTCGGAAAACTCCGAGCGCAAATCGTCCGATCGCAATGAGCGTGCACCGGAGCGCGGTGATACCAGGCCGCAGCGCGATGGCAACCGCCCCGCCCGTCAACGCCACCAGGAAGACAACGACACCACCGTCGGCTTTGGCGATGACATGCCGGCCTTCATGCGGATCGTCGCTAAGGTCTGATTCCCGAGCGGGCAAGCCAGCCATCCGGCTTGCCCTCGGTAAATGCACAGATCAAACGACAAGGCTTGGCTTGGCGCGCCTGTTACATTGGCCCAGGCATCATCTTGGTCGGTTTCTCCAGCATCGGAAACTCGGCGTTGTTGCATTTCACGTTCGGGTTCGTCGGACTGAACATGCCGTTCGGATTGTCCGTCAGCCAGGCGTGAAGGTCGTAGTGGACGAACTCCCTCGGGATGAGCGGGTAGTGCCCCTCCATCGGGCCCATGAAGGTCTGGCCAAACAGCTTCGGCGGCGCCTTGATGTCCGGCGTCAGCGGCACCAGCCATTCCACACCGACCAACTTCAAGCCTTTCTTGGTCGGTTCGTAGATCAGCACATTGGGGTGCATCGGATCGAGCTTCTGGCCGACACTCGGGACGTTGACGAAATGGATACCCATGGCGCCCTTTGGGTAGTCCATCGACCCCGGTATCTTTTCTCCGCTGTAGTAGACGCAGCCGACCGTCGACAGATAGAGGTCGCGGACGGCGACAGTGTAGTCCTCATATTTGGCGAGCGACTTTTTCAAGGCATCGATGTCGGCCTTGTTGGCGTCCTCGGCCCGCGCGGCGGCGAGGCCCACCCATACAGTTACAACGCTTGTCAAAGCGAGGACGCCGCAGCGCCCAAGACTGGCTGTTCTTGTCATGCATTCCTCCCAGATTTTCTGATCTGGCCGTGCAAGACCGAGGCGAAAAAAATGCTGATTGCGCGGCCAGTTGTACCGCCTCATCCCCTCCGGAACAGAAACGATGCTATTCCTTTCCATGGTTGCGGGAAAGCAGTTAATTAGAACTTGCTAAACTAATTCCTCGTTGCTCCATCTGAAGAGACCGACTTCCGCACAAACAGAAACGGCCCCGATGGGGGCCGTTTCCACATTCGTTTGCCGAACCGATCAGGTGAGCGGCGACAGCTGGATCTCGACGCGACGGTTCTGGGCGCGGCCTTCGGCGGTAGCGTTGGACGCCACCGGACGCGTCTTGCCGAAACCGGTGACGGCGAAGCGGCGCTGATCGACGCCCTGGCCAGACAGATAATTGGCGACCGCCAGCGCGCGACGCTGCGACAGATCGAAATTGTGCTGGTCGCCACCCGTCGAATCGGTGTGGCCGAAAACGTCGACCGTGGTCTGCTTGAACTTCTTCAGCACCAGCGCAACCGAGTTCAGCACCTGGTAGAAGCCGGGCTTCACCGCATCCTGATCCGTGTTGAAGGTGATATCGGACGGCATGTTGAGGATGATCTGGTCGCCACTGCGGGTGACGCTGACACCGGTTCCCTCGAGCTGCCGGCGCAGTTCAGCTTCGTTCTGATCCATGGTGGCGCCGATGGCGCCGCCGGCCAGCGCACCGATGCCGGCGCCAATCAGCGCGTTGCGGCGGTCATTGCCGCCGGCAAGCAGACCGAGGCTGGCGCCTGCAAGGGCACCAAGACCGGCACCCGCGGCCGTGTTGGAAATCTTCTGGTCGCCCGTATACGGATCTGTGGTGGTGCAGGCGCTCACGAGCAAAGCCGTCGCCACGGCGACGAGCACGGTCTTCTTCATAGATGGTCCCTCTCCAAGTCGCGCCTTTCAACGGCGCCAAATCAGCCCTTGCCGCGACTTGTACCACGAATTGCGGCGAAAAACGGAACGGGAAAAGCGACCGCGACGGCTTTTCCCATGGCCAGTTGCATGACGAGCGTCTTGGCTGGCTACCAGAGATTCTTGCCGTCGATGACCACCACTTCGACGTGGTCGAGATCGAAATCATCGAACAGCCGAGAATTGACGCTGATCTTCGGGTTGTCGAAATCCGGCTCGCCGGTCGACCAATCCGGTGTTTCTGTGAATGTACCGCAGCCGCAGGTGGCGCAAAAACCATGCTTCACGGTTTTCGAGCCCCACTGGTAGAAGGAGACGTTTTTCGGCGGCGTGACGAGCTTGAACTGCGATGGCGTGTAATAGGCCCACAGCGAGCCGCGTTTCGAGCAGAACGAACAGGTGCATTGCGTCACCGTCCGCGGTGCCTCTGAAACCTCGAATGTGGTCGCCTTGCAGTGGCAGCTTCCCTTGATGGTCATCAACATCACCTCTCCATTGTCCCGCCGCCCACGCGGCAGGGCACCATAAAGAAGCGATCCTGACAACGTCCGTCAGGAAGCTGTTTGCCGAGAAGGCGTCAAAGCCGCCGGCGCAGTCGTCAAAAAGAGCGCGGCGGGACGAACAGGCAGATCGTCTTGCCGGCATCGAGACCGGCCTGATGAGCGCACCAGTGAAACTCGCCGTCAGGGCTGTCCTTGACACGCTTGTCGGTCATCGGAACAACCTCGCCGGTGCCGGCGATCACATAGCCCTCGGGTTTCTCCAGAACTTCGCCGGTGTGTGTGGCTCGACAATCATAGTTGGCGCAACAGGCGAATGGATAACTCCAGCCTTGCGGCTTTCCCGCAGTGGGCTTGGCGTCATGAGCGAAGGCAGCTGGCGTAAGTATCGCGATCATGCCGACGGCGAACAGAGAAAACATAAGTCGGCCAGCCGGTTGAACGGCTCTGGCCGATCTGAATGTGGCAGCAGACATGGACGCGTTCCTTTCAAACGAGCATCAAGCGTTTCGCTTGCCCGTTCCCAGAACGTGTCTTCCCAGTGGCCGGATCGTGAGGTCGCAGATATGCCGCGTCCGGCCATAAATGCTTTTTGTCTCCCAGCGCTTGGATGCTGAGCTGATTCCTTGGTCGGCGCAAGAAATTGTGCGCCTACGAGACTAACGCAGACGCATGCTAACCGCGACCGCTGACGAGATCAGGCTGGGTTCACTCCCGGCAGACGGGCATGCAGATAACGAGATCGATCCCGGGTGGTTCCAGCCCATCGGTGGTCAGTTGCGGCGATCACGCGCTCTTGATATCGCGTGCGGATCGTCGGGCTGGTGAACCAGCACGGCTTGGGACCCACCAAGAACAGCCGCGCGAATGGAGGGATCTTCGCTGATCGCTCCCATGAGGAGGCGGCCTAATCGAGGTCCGCCACCGCCTCACCCGCACCGCCCTCGATGCGCTGCGACAGCGAGGCTTCCATGAAATCGTCGAGGTCGCCATCGAGCACGCTCGACGGGCTGGTGCTTTCAACGCCGGTGCGCAGATCCTTGACCAGCTGATAGGGCTGCAGCACATAGGAGCGGATCTGGTGCCCCCAGCCGATGTCGCTCTTCGAGGCTTCCGTGGCGTTTGCCACGGCTTCACGCTTCTTCAGCTCTTCCTCGTAGAGGCGCGAGCGCAGCATCTCCCAGGCCTTGGCCTTGTTCTTGTGCTGCGAACGCTCGGCCTGGCAAGCAACCGCAATGCCCGTGGCGATGTGGGTGATGCGCACGGCCGAATCAGTGGTGTTGACGTGCTGGCCGCCCGAGCCGGACGAGCGATAGGTGTCGATGCGCACATCCGATTCCGAGACGTCGATCTCGATCGTATCGTCGATGACGGGATAGACCCAGACACTGGCGAAGGACGTGTGCCTTCGCGCATTGCTGTCATAGGGCGAAATGCGCACCAGGCGGTGGACGCCGGATTCGGTCTTCAGCCAGCCATAGGCATTGTGGCCCTTGATCGTCAGCGTCGCGGACTTGATTCCGGCCTCTTCGCCGTCATGCACTTCCAGCACTTCGACCTTGAAGCGGCGGCGCTCGGCCCAGCGCGTGTACATGCGCAAAAGCATCGAGGCCCAGTCCTGGCTTTCGGTACCGCCGGCGCCTGCGTGGATTTCGAGATAGGTGTCGTTGGCGTCGGCTTCGCCCGACAGCAGCGTTTCGACCTGGCGGGCCTTCGCCTCGCCCTGCATCGAGCGGATCGCGGCCTCCGCCTCGGCGATGACGCCTTCGTCGCCCTCCTCCTCGCCGAGCTCGATCAGGCCGATATTGTCTTCCAGCGCCTGGGTCAGGCCCTTGACCGCCGCGATGCCTTCCTCGAGGCCCTGGCGTTCGCGCATCAGCTTCTGCGCTTCCAGCGGTTCGTTCCAGAGACTGGCGTCCTCGGCCCGCACATTCAGGTATTCAAGCCGTTTTATGGCCTGATCCCAGTCAAAGATGCCTCCTCAGCAGGGTTATCGCCTGCCTGATCTCGTCGACAATATTCTGCGTTTCCGCGCGCATGGCCTGTTGACTTATCCTGTTGCTGAAAGTGACGCCTGGTCGGCGCGATACATAGGGACGGCGCCGCCGCGTGTAAAGCGAAATGGCCAGCCTAAGGCTGGCCCATGACTGGCACATCACCCGGTCAGTAGAGGCCGCCGCCACCGTCCTGGATGGCCTGGTTGGCCTGCGGCGACAGCGCGCCGCCGGAAGCATTGGAACCGTCGGCGCCCATGCCGATCACCCAATAGCTGTCGGCCGGACCGGTACCCGGCTTGAAGGCCTCGATGATGGTGCCCGGATCGCCCGCCGTGGCACGCATGCCGGTCTTGCGGTTGATGGCGATCAGGTTCATGCCATCCGGCACCTTGAAGTCGACATTGGGCGTGCCGTCCAGCGCCACGCGCATGAAATCCTTGAAGATCGGGGCGGCGAGACCACCACCGGTGGCGCCATGGCCAAGGCCGCGCGGCGTGTCGTAGCCCATATAGAGGCCGACCACGAGGTTCGGCGTGAAGCCGATGAACCAGGCGTCCTTTTCGTCATTGGTGGTGCCGGTCTTGCCGGCGATGTGGCGGCCGAGTTCACCGATGGTGGCGCCGGTGCCGCGCTGGACGACGCCTTCCATCATCGACGTGATCTGGTAGGCGGTCATCGGATCGAGCACCTGCTCGGAATTGTCGACCAGTTCCGGCTCCTGCTGGTTCTTCCATTCAGGCGCGTTGCAGCCTTCGCAGCCGCGCTCGTCCTGCTTGAACACGGTTTTGCCGTAGCGGTCCTGGATGCGGTCGATCAGCGATGGTTTGATCGACTTGCCGCCATTGGCCATGATCGAATAGGCCGACACCATGCGCATCACGGTCGTCTCGCCGGAGCCCAGCGCCATCGGCAAATAGGGCGCAAGATGGTCATAGACACCGAAGCGCTCGGCATATTCGACGACCAGCTTCATGCCCATGTCGTTGGCGAGCCGCACCGTCATTAGGTTGCGCGACTTCTCGATACCGGAGCGAAGGGTCGCCGGGCCGGCGACCGTGCCGTCATAGTTCTTCGGCGTCCAGGTCGTGTTGCCGCTCTGGATGGTGATCGGCCCGTCCATGATCACGGAGGCCGGCGTGTAGCCATTGTCGAGCGCCGCCGAATAGACGATCGGCTTGAACGAGGAGCCCGGCTGGCGCATCGCCTGGGTGGCGCGGTTGAACTCGGACTGGGCATAGGAGAAGCCACCGACCATGGCCAGAACGCGGCCGGTGTGCGGATCCATGGCGATCAGGCCGCCTTCCACCTCGGGAACCTGACGCAGGCTGTAGGTGTTGTCGGAGCCTTCGTTCTTCTGCACGAAGATGACGTCGCCTGGCTTCAGCACGTCGGCAGGCGATTTGGCCTTGACGGTCTTGCCGCCAACCACATGGCGCATGGCGAAGCCCATGTCGTCCTTGCCGACGGTGCCTTCGACGCGTTCCTTGACGATGTCGCCCGACGCCTGGCGCGCGGGCTGCAGGCCTATCGACAGACCGGACGCCGAACTGTCGAGCACGACCGCGAGCGACCATTCGGGAACGTCTTCCAATCCCTTGACGGCGCCCAACGGGATGCCCCAGTCGCCGGACGCGTCGATCGTCGTCACCGGCCCGCGGTAGCCGCGCAGCGTATCGTATTTGATCAAGCCGTTCTGCATCGCCTTGCGGGCGATGAGCTGGATCTTCGGGTCGAGCGTGGTGCGGACGGACAGGCCGCCTTCGTAGAGAGCGTTCTCGCCGTAGCGGGCAATGATCTGGCGGCGCACCTCCTCGGTGAAGTATTCACCGGCGAACAGATAGGTGCCGGTGCGGCGCGGCGTCACGCCGAGCGGCTCGGCCTTGGCCTTGTTGCCTTCCTCACGCGTGACGTAGCCATTCTCGACCATCTGGTCGATCACCCAGTTGCGGCGCTCAATCGCGCGATCGGCATGCTTGAAGGGATGGTAATTGTTCGGTCCCTTCGGCAGCGAAGCCAGGTAAGCCGCCTCGGCCACGGTCAGCTCGTTCACCGACTTGTCGAAATAGGTCAATGCTGCACCGGCGACACCATAGGCGCCGAAGCCGAAGAAGATTTCGTTGAGGTAGAGTTCGAGAATGCGATCCTTGGGATAGGCCTGCTCGATGCGGAAGGCCAGGATCATTTCCTTGATCTTGCGCTCGTAGGTCTGGTCCGCGGTCAACAGGAAGTTCTTGGCCACCTGCTGGGTGATCGTCGAGGCGCCGACCTGACGCCGGCCCGAGCCGAAATTCTGCAGATTGACGATGATGGCGCGGCCAAGACCGGTCACGTCGATGCCGGGGTGGTTGTAGAAGTTCTTGTCCTCGGCGGACAGGAAGGCCGCCTTGACGCGATCGGGGATGGCCTGGATCGGCAGATACAGGCGCCGCTCGCGCGCGTACTCGGCCATCAGCGAGCCGTCCGAGGCATGGATGCGGGTGGTCACCGGCGGCTCGTACTTGGCCAGCACCTCGTAGTCGGGCAGGTCTTTCGACAGATGGCTGATGTAAATCGCAACGCCCGCCGCGACCAGAAGGGCCAGCGTCGTGCCGATGCCGAAGAAATAGCCAATGAGACGAATCATACCCGCTCCAGTCCTTGGTTCGGGAATTTCCTAAACGAAGCCGCCTTCCACGCAAGCTTTCGAGCCGGTCCCAATCCGTGATCGAGAACCCATGTCGCCACCATGTGGACAAAATACGGCAAGGCCCGATTTCGCGACCGCGTGCCGGAAATAAAGGCACCGGGTGTTGTCGCCGCGCAACGCCGCCTCTGGTTGCAGGCGCCGCCGGGCATGTCAGCCTCCGGTTCCTGTTCCGGAACGGGCGGAAGCAAACAGCGCAACGGCATTGGTGATGCTTTGCGCCGCCTTGCCGCGCCATTCGGCGTTGAGCAGCTGCGCCTCGTCCTTGGCATTCGAGAGATAGCCGAGTTCGACCAGCACCGATGGCACGTCTGGCGCTTTCAGCACCTTGAATCCGGCGGAGCGCTGCGGATTGTTGATGAGGCCGACGCTGGTCGAAAGCTGACCGACGAGCGTGTGGGCGAAACTCATCGAGAAGGTATGCGTCTCGCGGCGGATCAGGTCGATCAGGATGTCGGTCACTTCCTTGTTATCGTCCTTGATGACCATGCCGGCGAACTGATCGGAGAGATTTTCGCGGTCGGCAAGCGCCTGCGCCTCGGGATCCGACGCCTTGTCGGAGACGGTGTAGACGGTGGCGCCGCGAATGCCTTTGACGCTGATGGTGTCGGCGTGGATCGAAATCAGCAGATCGGCCTCATGCTGGCGGGCAATGCGCACGCGGTCGTCCAGGCGCAGATATTCATCGGTGTCGCGGGTCATGAAGACATCGTATTTGCCGATGGCTGCGAGCTTGTCGCGCAACTCCGTGGCGAAGGCGAGCGTGACGTTCTTCTCGATCGTGCCGTTCAGCCCCTCGGCGCCGCCGTCGATGCCGCCATGGCCGGGATCGATGACGACGGTGAAGCGGTGGCCCGGATTGGAGACCGGCCCGGTGCCGACCCGCCCGCCCTTGTCGGTCGAAACCGTGGAGCCGGTGGTCAGCGCCTGATTGGCAAGGGCTGCGTCGAACTCACGTTCGGAGGCCGCCGACATGTCGATGGCAATGCGGTAGCCGGTTCCGTCCTCGTTCTTGAGCACATCGAGCTTGTCGACGGCGAACGGGCCCTTGCCGGTGAGAATCAGCCGCGAAACACCTTCGCCGAGTTCGCCCAGGCGCACGCCCCTGACCAGCCCGCGCGGCTTCAAATCCTTGGCATCGATGGCCAGCCTGGTGTTCGCCAGATCGATGACCAGACGATTGGGGCCGCGCAGAAGGAACCATTTGATGTCAGGTTCGCGATCGAAATCCATGACGATGCGCATCTTGGTGGCATCGCCCGCCATTTTGTAGCCTTTCGCCACCAGCGGCGCGTCGGCGGCATTGGCAACAGGGGAAAGGCCTGAAGAAACCACCAGCAGCAAGAGACAGAGGGCACCGAGAATCCGGCCGCCAACACGACATCCCTTGTCTGTGAAGTCCGCCAGTCCCATCTCTCTTCCAGTCGCTCCCGGTTTGGCGCCAGGCGCCCGCTCGTTTCGTCGAAGTGCCGGTTAGGCGCGAACTCGATTAACGATTGGTATCCAGAGAAGGTTAACCAAGCCTTTTCATGCAAGGCTCGGAACCCAGGCTTACGCTACGGAACTGCTTTTTGCCGGCATCGGAAATCGGGGTTGCCTTCCACCCCGCCAAATCATAAAAGCGATAGTGGATCACTGCAATCCTGGAACCGCCCTCCTCCGCAGCTTCCTGCTACAGGGTCAGATGAAAGGCGGCTCCTTTCGCTTCATGCGATAAGGCCTAGGTGATCGCGACGAATTTCGCAGGTGTGCGCCCGTGGCGGGGGAATCGCCTGCGTGAGGAAAACGGCCGGGTTTGTTCCCGCGCCGGCTCTGTATGAGCAAACAAGCTGGTCCGGTTTCCGGGCTTTGGTTCAAAAGGTTCTGCTGGTGACGATGGCTTCAAGCGCAATCATGGAAAGGTCCGCATCAAACCGCGCCAATATGGCTGCGGGCGGCACCGCCATGACACGCAGGCAGCGTCCGGCGGACGTTCAATTATCCGGCACCCACATTCATCCAGACACACAGCAGCGGGCTTTGCCCCGCCAGCTGCGGCTGACGGCTGCCGGGGGGAAACGAAATAATGCCCAACAAAATGCTGATAGACGCCTCCCACCCGGAGGAAACACGCGTTGTCGTCATACGCGGTAACCGTATCGAAGAATTCGACTTTGAATCCCAGGACAAGAAGCAGCTCAAAGGAAATATCTATCTCGCCCGCGTAACGCGCGTCGAACCTTCCCTTCAGGCAGCCTTTGTCGAATATGGCGGCAACCGTCACGGTTTCCTCGCCTTCAGTGAAATACACCCCGACTACTACCAGATCCCGGTCGCCGACCGTCAGGCCTTGCTGCGCGCGGAAGCGCAGGAGGCCGAAGACGAGGAAGACGAGGACGGCGACGGCGATGATCGCCAGAGCCGCGATCGTGGACGGCGCGGGCGCCGGCGCGGCGGCAAGAGCCGCGACCGCGGTGAAAACAGGCGCGATGCCGGCGCGGCCGATACCGGCGAGGCAAGCGAAGCTGCCGATGAGGCAAGCGAAGGCGACGATCACGGCACCGATGCAGTTGCCGAAGACGCCATGCACACTTCTGAAAACTTCGAGCAAGCGGCCGATACGTCGGAACATTCCGAAGCATCGGAGCATTCCGAAGCGCCTGAGCACGATGGCGGTTCGACGGACCAGGATGAAACAGAGAGCCGCGAAGGCGGTCCAACGTCGATCGCTGCCTCCGTCGAAGCCGATGTGATTTCCGAAGCCGCTCCGCAGGCGGAACACGGCAGCGAAGCAACGTCCGGCGACAATGATCGCGGCATGCTCGAGGAAGTACAGTCCTCGCATCCCGATGATCACGAGGTCGAATCGGTTGGCGCCGAGGATGCGCTCGAGGAAGTGCGCAACCGCCGCAAGCCAGTGCGCCGCCAGTACAAGATCCAGGAAGTGATCAAGCGCCGGCAGATCCTGCTGGTGCAGGTCGTCAAGGAAGAGCGCGGCAACAAGGGCGCCGCACTCACCACCTATCTGTCGCTTGCCGGCCGCTATTCCGTGCTGATGCCGAACACCGCGCGCGGCGGCGGCATTTCCCGCAAGATCACCAGCGCCGTCGACCGCAAGCGCCTCAAGGAGGTGGTTGCCGATCTCGAAGTGCCGCAAGGCATGGGCGTCATCCTGCGCACCGCCGGCGAAAGCCGCACCAAGGCCGAGATCAAGCGCGACTATGAATACCTGATGCGGCTTTGGGAGAACGTGCGCAGTCTCACGCTCCAGTCCACCGCCCCTGCCCTCGTCTATGAGGAAGGCAGCCTGATCAAGCGTTCGGTGCGCGACCTCTACAACAAGGATATCGACGAGATCCTGGTCTCCGGCGAGGAAGGCTACCGCGAGGCCAAGGACTTCATGCGCATGCTGATGCCGAGCCACGCCAAGGTGGTTCAGCCGTTCCGCGACACGACGCCGATCTTCGTGCGCAACGGCATCGAGGCGCAGCTCGACCGCATGCTGCAGCCGCAGGTGACGCTGAAGAGCGGCGGCTACATCATCATCAACCAGACCGAGGCGCTGGTCGCCATCGACGTCAATTCGGGCCGTTCCACCAAGGAGCACTCGATCGAGGACACCGCGCTTCACACCAATCTGGAAGCAGCGGAGGAAGTCGCGCGTCAGCTCCGGCTGCGCGATCTTGCCGGCCTGATCGTCATCGACTTCATCGACATGGAGGAGAACCGCAACAACCGCTCCGTCGAAAAGCGGCTGAAGGATCACCTCAAGAACGACCGTGCGCGCATCCAGGTCGGTCGCATCTCGCATTTCGGCCTGATGGAGATGTCGCGCCAGCGCATCCGCGCCAGCGTGCTGGAATCGACTATGAAGCCCTGCCCGCATTGCGGCGGCACCGGGCATGTGCGCTCCGATTCGTCGGTCGCGCTGATGGTGGTGCGGGCGATCGAGGAATTCCTGCTCAAGGATTCGCGCAGCCACATCACGGTGCGCACGCCGGCGGCGACCGCGCTTTATGTGCTCAACCACAAGCGCGGTACACTGGTGGAGCTCGAAAGCCGCTTCGGCCTGACCATCACCATCGAGGCCGACGATACGGTTGGCGCCCAGCACTACGCGATCTTCCGCGGCGCTCTGGCCGAAAAGCCCGAAGGCTTTGTCGAGTTGCGCAGCCTGCCGGCCTATGTCGAGCCGGAAGAGCCCGAGGACGAGATTGTCGTCGTCGAGGAAGACGATGAGGCACCGGCGGTCCAGGCCGAGCAGCCGCGCCAACAGCCGCAGCAGCACCAACAGCCGCGGCCTGTTGCCGGTGGCGAGGACGGCGAAGGCCGCGACCGCAAGCGTCGCAAGCGCCGCAGGCGTCGCGGCGGCAAGGATCGCGACCGCGAACATGGCGCACCGACGGACGGCTCATCCATCTCCGCTCCGGCCGGCGATTTCGCCGAACCGGCAAACGCGGCAGACGATGACGAGACCGAAACCGACGATACGGCTCCGATCGCTGCAAGCGCATCTGACGAGGCGGTACAGGCCTCGGATGACGGCCAGGGCAAGAAACGCCGGCGCGGCAAGCGCGGCGGCAAGCGTAACCGTCGCGAAGATGGCGAAGGCGAGACTGAGGCAAGTGCCGGCGAAGCGACCGAGCCTGCCGAGGCTGATGCCTCGGAAAGCGAGCCCGCGCCGACCGAGCCTGTAGCTGTTGCTGCGGTGGAAGAAACGGCGGCTCCAGTGAGCGACGAGCCGGCGGTCGCCGAGAAGCCCAAGAAGCCGCGGCGTGTGACCAAGCCGAAGAAGGCTGCCGCAGAGGCCGTCGCCGAAACGACGGTTGCCGAAGCGGCACCGGAAACGCCCGCTGAGGCTCCGGCAGCGGCCACGGAAGAAACGGCGATTGCGGCCGTTGCGAAAGAACCGTCGAAGGCCCGGCCATCCCGGCGCAAGCCGGCGGCCGTCGATGCACCGGTCGTGCCGGTGGTGTCTTCGACAGTCGCTGACGAACCGGAAGCCAAGACCGAAGAAAAGCCGAAGCGTGCCGGCTGGTGGCAACGGAAAGGCTTTTTCTAAGCCTTTTCGGCTAGTTGAACTGATTTCCTGACAAAAAGAATCCCGCGCTGTCCTGAAAGACGGCGCGGGATTTTTCATACCCAGCTTTCCGACAGGGCGGGAAATGCTATGGCGCGAAAATCGACCAGTTCATCATCCTGGCGAGCTTTTCCAGTGCGATCGAACCTAGCTTGGAATTGCCGTTGGCGTTGAGACCGGGCGACCAGACGGCAAGCGACGCGACGCCCGGCACGATGCCCAATATACCGCCGCCGACGCCGCTCTTGCCGGGAATGCCGACGCGGAAGGCGAAATCGCCCGAGCCGTCATAGTGGCCGCAGGTCAGCATCATGGCGCCGATGCGGCGCGCCCGCTCCGCCGACACCACGGAATGTCCGGTCGCCGGGTTCTTGCCGCCATTGGCAAGGAAGCGGCCCGCCATCGCCAGTTGCCGGCAATTCATGGCGATGGCGCAATGGTGGAAGTAGACGCCAAGCGCCAGCTCCGGCGCATGATGAAGATTGCCGAATGATTTCATGTAATTGGCCAGCGCGAAGTTGCGATAGCCGGTGGCGCGCTCGGACGCCGCCACCTCGCGGTCGATGATAATTGTCTCGTCGTCGGCCAGGAACTGGATGAAGCGCAGGATCTCGCCGATCGCCTCGCGCGGCTGGTGGCCGGCAAGCAGGATATCGGAAATGACGATGGCGCCGGCATTGATGAAGGGATTGCGCGGAATGCCGTTCTCATGCTCGAGCTGCACGATCGAATTGAACGGATTGCCCGACGGCTCGCGCCCAACCCTTTGCCACAGCGCATCGCCGACATTGCCGAGCGCCAGGGTCAAGGTGAACACCTTCGAGATGCTCTGGATGGAGAAGGGCTGATCGGCATCGCCGGCCATCAGCGCGCGGCCGTCATTGGTGACGGCGGCGATGCCGAATTTCCTTGGATCGACCTTGCCCAGTTGAGGAATGTAGGTCGCGACATCACCGCGATCGGTGCGCTCGGCCATTTCGGCCGCAACTTCGGCCAGCGCCTGTTCGAGTTCCGGCATGATGCTACCTCAACCAGCGTTCGATGCGCGCTATCGCCTCGACCATGTCGTCGTGGCTGCCGGCGTATGAAAACCGCATCGTGCGGTGCCCGGCCTGGGTGTCGAAGTCGCGGCCGGGCGTCGCCGCCACATGGGCTTCGGCCAGCATCCTGCGCGCAAAGGCCATGCTGTCATTGGTGTGCCGGGTGACATCGCAAAAGGCGTAGAAGGCGCCATCCATGGGCGCGGCAAGCGGGAAGCCGAGTTCCGGCAGACGTTTCATCAAAAGCTCGCGATTCCAGGCGTAGCGGCCCTTCACAACTTCCAGCTCTTCGGTGGCGTCAAAGGCTTCGATCGCGGCGATCTGCGACAGCTCCGGCGGTGAGATATAGAGGCTCTGGGCGATGCGCTCGATCGGTCGCACCAACTCTTCCGGCAGCACCATCCAGCCGATGCGCCAGCCCGTCATGCAGTAGTATTTCGAGAAGGAATTGATCACCGTCACGCTGCTCCCGAAGGCGAGTGCCGTGGTGTCGGGAGCGCCATAGGCCAGCCGGTGGTAGATCTCGTCGGAAATCACGGCGATGCCGAGCGTCTCCGCCGTATTGACCAGCACCGACAGTTCATCGGCTGGTATGACCGCGCCGGTCGGATTGGCCGGGCTTGCGAAAAGAACACCTTTCAGCGGCTTCTCGCGATGCGCCGCCTCCAGATGTCCGGCATGCAGGTAAGCCGCGTCGCCGAGTTCGATCTCGACCACATCGATGCCGAGCGCCGTCATGATGTTGCGATAGGCCGGGTAGCCGGGCGCGGCGATGGCAACGCGGTCGCCTGGGTCGAACATCGCCAGGAAAGCGAGATTGAAGGCAGCCGAGGATCCCGTGGTCACCGCGATCCGCCCGGGCTCGACTTCAAGCCCATAATGATCCGCGTAGTGCGCGGCGATAGCCTTGCGCAAATCCGCCAGCCCCAGCGTATCGGTGTAGCCAATGCGGCCATGCTCCAGTGCTTTGGCCGCGGCGGCGCGGACCCGTGCGGGCGCCGGATCGGACGGCTGGCCGACCGCCATGGAGATCACCGGCACGCCCTGGGCCTTCAGCCGGTTGGCTTCGGCCAGCACATCCATAGCGTGGAACGGCTCGACATTGCCACGGCGTGAGAGCGAAACGACCATTTTATCCTTATCCCAACAGTTGAGCACGCCCGTGCCCTTGGTGCATGCGCCGCACAAATGCCCGATTGATGTGAGGATCACAAGTTGAGGAAGTTTTTCCTGTGCCGACTTTTCATCTTTCGCCCGCTCGTCTACCAGTGGACCCATCATGTTGAGCCGACCCAGATCGACGATAGCCCAGGTTGCGCGCGTCTTCACGACGCTTGCGCTTGGCTTCGCGGTTGCCGTGGCGAGTTCGGTCACCGCCTTTGCCCAAAACGTGCCGGTCATACGCGATGCCGAGATCGAAGCTCTGGTGCGCGACTACGCGCGGCCGATCTTCAAGGCGGCAGGGCTGGCGAATGACGGCATCGACATCGTGCTGGTCAACGATTCCAGCTTCAACGCTTTCGTCACCGGGCGCCGGCTGTTCATCAACACCGGCGCGCTGATGACGGCCGAGACGCCCAACGAGATCATCGGCGTCATCGCGCACGAGGCCGGCCATATCGCCGGCGGCCACCAGCAGAAACTGCGCGAGCAGCTCGAGCGCGCCAAGACGATGGCCGTCATCGCCACTTTGCTTGGCGCCGGCGCGATCGTTGCCGGTGCGACCACCAACAGCCGCGGCCTTGCCGGCGCCGGCATGGGCGTGGCCGCCGGTGGCGGCGAGATGGCACAGCGCAGCATCCTTGCCTATCAGCGCACCGAAGAGACGACCGCCGACCGCTCGGCGATCACCTATCTCAATGCCACCGGCCAGTCCGGCATGGGCATGCTGAAGACTTTCGCCCGTTTCCAAAGCGCGCTGTCCCTGTCCGGCACGCAGGTCGATCCCTATCGGATCAGCCATCCGATGCCGCAGGAGCGCATCGCCAATCTCGAAGTGCTGGTCAAGCAGAGCCCCAATGTCGACAAGGTCGACCCGCCGGCGTTGCAGCAGCGCCATGACATGATGCGGGTGAAGATTGCCGTTTATATGGAAGGTCAGGCCACCGCGGCGCGGCTGATGCAGAAGATGCGGGGCAGCCTTGCCGCGCTGTATGGCGATGCCCAGTCGACCTACCTGTACGGCAACATTGCCGCGGGGCTCGCCAAGACCAACGCCCTGATCAAAGCGCAGCCCAAGAATGCCTACTTCCAGGAGCTGCGCGGCGACATATTGATGAAAGCGAACAAGCCTGGCGATGCAGCCGAAGCCTACGCCAAGGCGGTCAGCCTCGATCCGGCGCGGTCCGGCCTCCTTCCTGTCTCGCTTGGTCAGGCGCTGATGGCGGTCGGCACGCCTGACTCGCTTAAGAAGGCTGTCGTGCAGATCAACAATGGTCTGAGCCGCGACAAGGAGAATGCCGTCGGGTATCGCTACCTGGCGCAGGCCTACGGCGAATTGGGAGACATACCGGGCGCGGAACTTGCCACGGCCGAAGGTCATTTCTATTCCGGCAGCTACAAGGATGCGAAAATTTTCGCCATGCGGGCGCAGCAGCAGATGAAGCGCGGCGAGCCGCGCTGGATACGCGCCCAGGATATCATAAACTACAAATCGTCAGGCAAGATCTAGTGAACCTCCCGGCCATGGGCTGCGACACAGCCGGACCGGGAAACAGGCAAAAGGAACGAGAACGATGAAAAAGGCACTGCTGCTGGGCACCACGGGGATCGCTGTAGCCCTTGCCATGCTGGCTGTCGGTTTCGTGGCCGGCAACCCACAGGTTGCGAAGGCCGGTACCGCTCAGCCTGTCCAGATGGCGGCGGCCGATACCAAGATCGACCGCACCGAGGTCGAAGGCATCATCCGCGATTATCTCTTGAAGAACCCGGAAGTGCTGCTTGAAGTGCAGGACGCGCTCGAGGCCAAACAGAAGGAAGAGCAGCGCATTGCCCATCTCGGCGTCATCAAGAACGCCAAGGACCAGATCTTCAACTCCGCCTTTGACGGCGTCGTCGGCAACCCCAACGGCAAAGTGACGATCGTCGAGTTCTACGACTACAATTGCGGCTTCTGCAAACGCGCCATCGAGGACATGCGGGCGCTGACCAAGTCCGATCCGGACCTGCGCTTCGTGCTCAAGGAATTTCCGATCCTCGGCCCGGATTCGCAGAAGGCGAGTGTCGTCTCGATGGCCTTCCATCTGATGAAGCCGGAAAAGTACGGCGAATTCCACAATGCGCTGCTCGGTGGCCAGGGACGCGCCACCGAGGCGGCCGCGATCAAGATCGCGCTTTCGCTGGGCGCCGACGAGGCGACGCTGCGCGAGAAGATGAAGGATCCGTCGATCCCCGAGGCCTTCTCCAAGACCTATGATCTTGCCAACAAGCTGGCGATCACCGGAACGCCGTCCTACGTCGTCGGCAATGAGGTCGTGTTCGGGGCGCTCGGGCAGGACGTGCTTGCCGAAAAGATCGAGGCGGCGAAAGCCGCGCTTTGATCCGACGGGGCTTTTCCTCACGGGCGCATTTCGGCCTGTTGTGGACAGTGAAAGATCGCACTTGCGCTCTTTTCGCGGGCGTCTATGCCCGGTATAGAGGCCCAGCGCGCCGGTTTGATACCGGCGCCGGAAAAGGTCGACTTTTTTGAAAACGGTTTTCGTCCTGAACGGTCCCAATCTCAACGCGCTTGGCAAGCGTGAGCCGGGCATCTATGGCGGCAAGACGCTCGCCGCCATCGCCGACGACTGCAAGCAGGCCGGCAAGGCGCTCGGGCTCGAGATCGACTTCCGCCAGTCGAACCACGAGGGCGATCTTGTCGACTGGATCCAGGAAGCCGGCGACAAGGCTGCCGGCATCGTCATCAATCCAGGCGCCTACAGCCACACCTCGATCGCGATCCACGACGCCATCCGTTCGGTCGCGCCGCTGCCGGTCGCCGAAGTTCATCTTTCCAACATCCATGCGCGGGAACCGTTCCGCCACGTCTCCATGGTCGCGCCGGTCGCCGTCGGCATGATCTGTGGCTTTGGGCCGCTCGGCTATACGCTGGCGCTGCAGGCGCTGGCCGCACGCCTATGACCGGCCAACAAACAGAAGGCTCGAAAATGTCGATAAAGAAGAACGGTGTTGACCAGCAGCTGATCCGCGATCTCGCGGGCATACTGAACGACACCAACCTCACCGAGATCGAGGTTGAACTGGGTGACCTGAAGGTGCGCGTGTCGCGGCATGCACCGGCGGTGCATGCGATCGCGGCGCAGCAACCGGCCTATGCGCCGGCGGCAGCCGCCCAGGCGGCGGCGGCATCCGCCCCGGCAGCGGCCGACGTGTCGAAGAACGCGGTGGCTTCGCCTATGGTCGGCACCGCCTATCTGGCGCCCTCGCCCGACGCCAAGCCGTTCATCGAGATCGGCCAGAAGGTCAAGGAAGGCCAGACCCTGCTGATCATCGAAGCGATGAAGACGATGAACCAGATTCCCTCCCCGCGCGCCGGCACCGTGACGGCGATCCTGTTCGAGGATGCGACGCCGGTCGAATACGGCATGCCGCTCGTCGTGATCGAGTAGAGCGGGCCGGATGTTCCAGAAGATCCTCATCGCCAATCGCGGCGAAATCGCGCTTCGGGTGCTGCGCGCCTGCAAGGAACTCGGCATCCAGACGGTGGTGGTGCATTCGACCGCCGACGCCGACGCCATGCATGTGCGGCTTGCCGACGAGAGCGTGTGCATCGGCCCGCCGCCGTCGCGCGACAGCTATCTCAACATCCACCAGATTGTCGCGGCCTGCGAGATCACCGGTGCCGACGCCGTGCATCCGGGCTACGGCTTCCTGTCGGAGAACGCCAAGTTCGCCGACATCCTCGCCGCGCACAACATCACCTTCATCGGCCCGACCGGCGACCATATCCGCATCATGGGCGACAAGATCGAGGCCAAGCGCACCGCCAAGCGGCTCGGCATCCCAGTGGTGCCCGGTTCCGACGGCGCGGTGACCGAGGAAAAGGAAGCCAAGCGGATCGCCGCCGAGATCGGCTATCCCGTGATCATCAAGGCATCGGCCGGCGGTGGTGGGCGCGGCATGAAGGTCGCGCGTAGCGAGGCCGATCTTGAGGTCGCCCTGCAGACAGCGCGCTCGGAAGCGGGCGCCGCGTTCGGGGACGACGCCGTCTATATCGAAAAGTTCCTGCAGAAGCCGCGCCATATCGAGGTGCAGGTGTTCGGCGACGGCTTTGGCCGCGGCGTGCATTTCGGCGAGCGCGACTGCTCGCTGCAACGGCGCCACCAGAAGGTCTGGGAAGAGGCCAATTCGCCGGCGCTCAACGCCGAGGAGCGGTCACGCATCGGCGGCATCTGCGCCAAGGCCATTGCCGATCTCGGCTATTCGGGTGCCGGCACGATCGAGTTCTTGTACGAGAACGGCGAGTTCTATTTCATCGAGATGAACACGCGCCTGCAGGTCGAGCATCCGGTGACGGAAGCGATCACCGGCATCGATCTGGTGCACGAGCAGATCCGCGTCGCTTCCGGCGGCGGCCTTTCGGTCAAGCAGGAAGACATCAAGTTCAATGGCCACGCCATCGAGTGCCGCATCAATGCCGAGGATCCGCGCACCTTTACGCCCTCGCCCGGCACCATCACGCATTTTCACACGCCGGGCGGTCTCGGTATCCGTGTCGATTCCGGCGTCTATTCCGGCTATAAGATCCCGCCATATTACGATAGCCTGATCGGCAAGCTGATCGTGCATGGACGCAACCGCGTCGAGTGCATGATGCGGCTGCGCCGGGCGCTGGATGAGTTCGTTGTCGACGGCATCAAAACGACACTGCCGCTGTTTCGCGATCTGGTCGGCAATGCCGACATCGCCAATGGCGATTATGACATCCACTGGCTGGAAAAATACCTGGCCAAGGAAGAGTAGTCCGGGGACGCGATGACCCGCCCTTACGCGCCTGGCTATCGCATCCCCACCGACCTTCTGCTCAAGGCCTATGCCTCGGGCGTCTTCCCGATGGCCGAAAGTGCCGGTGACCCGGAGGTGTTCTGGGTGCGGCCGGAGACGCGAGGCATCATCCCGCTCGACCGCTTCCACACGCCGAAAAGCCTGAGGAAGACGATCCGCAAAAACCTGTTCGACATCCGTTTCGATTTCGATTTCGAGGCGACGATCGACGGCTGCGCCGAAAAGCGCGAGGAGCGCCGCTCGACCTGGATCAACGCACCGATCCGCGAGGCCTATGTGCAATTGCACCGCATGGGCCATTGCCATTCTGTCGAGGCCTGGCGCGAGGGCCGGCTGGTCGGCGGCCTCTATGGTGTGTCGCTCGGACGGGTGTTCTTCGGCGAAAGCATGTTTTCCAAGGAGAAGGATGCGTCGAAGATCTGCCTCGTGCATCTCGTCGAGCGCCTGAAGGTGCGCGGCTTCGCTCTCCTTGATACGCAATTCACCACTGAGCACCTCAAGCGCTTTGGGGCTGTCGACGTGCCGCGGGGCAAATATGAGAAGATGCTGGCGGACGCGCTGAAAGGCGAAGCGGTCTTTTTTCCCTAGGAATCAAGCCCTATTGGGCCTCAGTCCCTATCGGCGTCTGCGAATGGAACATCATCTTCCAGCCGTTGACGCGATGGACATAGCCGGTGCTGACCAGCGCGGCATAGGGTTCACCATTCTCGCGCGTCGCATGCGCCTCGTAGGTCAGCATGATGATGTCGCTGCCCGGTTCGATTATTCCCTTGAGGTCGATCTTCAGGTCGCGCCAGCGGTTGGGCTTGGTCGCGGTCTTGGCGAGATCGGCATTGTCCATCGCCTGTGCCATTTGCGGGAAAGCGACTAGGCATTCAGTGTCGGCATTGGCCGCGTAGTATGCCGCGTCGCCGGTCCAGAACCCTTTTTCGAGTTCCAGAAGTTCCTCCTTGTTGGCCGTGATCCGCTTACTGTCCGACATCGGCAAATCCTCCCTGCGCATCGAGGGGCGGCCGTCAGTGGCCCAACGCATGATGGCTGCAACGGTTCCCAGGGATCAGTTGGCGTCGGTGGCGTCGGGTTCTGTGGGGTCGGATTGTTCCACATCGGGGCTGGCTGCAGCGTTCGGCTTGGCAGCGGTGGGCTTGGTCGCGGCCGGCTCCGAAGCGTCGGCCTTGGTTGCGTCAGCCTTGCTGGCGCCGGGGGCCGGCACATCGGACTTCTGCTTGCATTCCTTCAGCCAGACGTCATAGACGGCATGTTCGACAGCGTTGAGACCAGGGCTTTCGGCAAACATCCAGCCGGTGAAGATGCGGCGGATCTTGCGGTCGAGCGTGATCTCGTCGACTTCGACGAAAGAATCGGTCTTCGGCTCCTCGTTCTGCGGCCGTGAATAGCAGACGCGCGGCGTCACCTGCAAAGCGCCGAACTGCACCGTTTCATCGATATAGACATCGAAGGTGATGATGCGGC
>NZ_JAFFIW010000128.1 GCF_018588885.1 Mesorhizobium sp. dw_380 | reverse complement strand
CGACAATGCTCTTAGTCATGGTGCGGCAATGGCTTTTTATGCCACCACATCGCTGGCGCCAATCTTGCTGATTGTGGTCGCAATCGCAGGTCTCGCTTTCGGGCATGATGCCGCACAGTTGGCTTTGTCTGCCGAGATCTCGGGTCTGATGGGGCCGGAAAGCGCGGGTCTCCTTCAAACCGCGCTCGAGAGCGCATCCAGTAAAACCTCCGGGACCTGGGCGACCGTCATTGGCATGGTCACCTTGTTCGTGACCGCTTCTGGCGTCTTTGGCGAAATGCAGCAGTCGCTGAACACGATTTGGAAGGTCGAACCGCAGGGGAGTTCGTTGTCGCGTCTGGTGCGGGCACGTGCAGCGAGTTTGGGTTTGGTCGCTGCACTCGGTTTCATGCTGCTCGTATCTCTCGTAGCGAGCGCGGTGATCTCGGCGCTGAGTAACATCATCAACGCTTACCTGCCGTTCGGCACGGTCGTTCTCGGTGTGATCAACGCGGCTATTTCGTTTGTCCTGATCTCTGCGATGTTCGCGGCCATCTACAAAGTGTTGCCTGATCGAACGCTCGAATGGCGCGATGTCGGGATCGGCGCCGTGGTGACGGCTGCGCTGTTCACGCTCGGAAAATCACTTATCGCCTGGTATATCGGCACCAGCGCGATCGCGTCCTCATATGGCGCCGCCGGCGGGCTGCTCGTCATACTGCTCTGGGTCTACTACTCGTCGGAAATTTTCCTTCTCGGCGCGGAATTCACCCGCGCCTATTCCATTCGAAAGGGCAGCAGGTCCGATCTGGGTCCTGTGGTTCGCTACGCCTTGCCCTCAAAACACGTCGTTCCGTTTCGGGCAGAGCAGGAGGTCAACGCTTCTGGCGTCGTCGCGCTGATAGCGATGGCGTGCGTGAGTGCAGTGATGACCATCCTTATGCTGGGTCCTCGCCGGCAGTAA
>NZ_JAFFIW010000127.1 GCF_018588885.1 Mesorhizobium sp. dw_380 | reverse complement strand
GAATCGAGAGTGAAGGTCAGCGAAAAGCGGTTTGTAAGACTGTTTTCTCTTTAATTTCAAATAGATAATATAAAGCTTGTCAACGAGGCGCTGTCCGCCAAAAACGTTTGCTCGCGAAAGCCTTGCCAGATCCGGTCTTGAAATATCGCTCGAGTTGCCGTGCGTTGGCCTCGGTTTCAACCGCAATGTAGGTCTTCAGGATTACGGGCAGGTAAGCCTTCGTCGACGTCACATAGCCCAATCGATGCGATTCGAGCCGGCGTCGAAGGTCGTTGGTCGACCCGACATAGACATCGCCGTTACGGAGCTGCAGGAAATAGACGTACCACATGGTCCCCCTACGCTACTTCGCAGCTTCGGGCGACACTCCTACGCCCGAATGCGGTTTCGGGTGGCCTGCCACCCGAAGCCCGCAGGGCGTAGGGTGGCGGAGAGGATGGGATTCGAACCCACGAGAAGCTTTTGACCTCTACTCCCTTAGCAGGGGAGCGCCTTCGACCACTCGGCCACCTCTCCGTTGCGCCGCTGGATAAAGAAAAGCGCCGGCACAATCAACAAGCCCGCGTCATTATGTGGAAAAATATAAGCGCACCGAACCGCAGCTTTCCGCTGATACGGCGGTTCCGCGGCAATTCCCTGGCAGGCGACTCGCGGTCTTGCCATGATTCCGTCGGCCGATCGCCGGATTCGGCCGGAAATGGGCGGTTGCGGCGGGCCTGATGGTTAACGAGAGCTTTCTGAGTGAGGCCAAATCGTGTCATTTGTGCAACAACGCTGGGGGATAGCAGCCGAACTGTCCTTTCGCCGGTACGATCGTGGTTGAACGCCGCCGGCTCATGGGTAATGTCGAATTCGAAGGAGCGGCGCGGTGCGCATCTTTTTCGGTAGTGGGGATGGGGCAGGGAACGCTGTCCTTCAGCAAAGAATACCCAGACCCGTTTTTTAACTTT
>NZ_JAFFIW010000126.1 GCF_018588885.1 Mesorhizobium sp. dw_380 | reverse complement strand
CATTGGCTCAAAAGATGGCGCGAGCAGCCTAGATCCGACCTTCGTGCTCAGCGCTCGTGAGACCGAAAATACCGTCGTCGCCAGAATTAACTACAAATTCTGAGCCTGTTGTCCTAACGCGGCGGCGCGAGGTCGCTGCGGCTGGGCTCGGTCGACGGGCCGGTGTTCTCGTGCCCGATCATCAAGGCCAACACGAGGCACGCTTGAGGCGTGTTTCGAGGCCGACTTCGACGGCGCGAAGCGAGCCCGATAAATCAGGTCTTCGCCCCCTCTCTCCAGGGCTTTTGTTTGGCGGCCCGGTAATCAGCTTCCCAGGGTAACGCGTCGAAGTCGGGCTTGTGGCCCGCTTCACGATAGGCGGTCTGACCGATGTAACTGGCTTTGCCCTGCTCCAAGATGCAGACAAAGGGCGGATTCCCCGGGCACCGGTAAACGCCAACAGCTTTTTCCATGCGACAAGGTATCTACGGATGCTCGAGGATGTCGTCCTTCATTGCGATGAGGGGGATGGCAGCGGCCAGGGACGGTCGTCGGGTTAGGACGGGAGAACGACGCCTCCAGGGCGCGCGCCGAGCTTCGCGTCGATTTGGCGCGCCAAGGCGGCCCGGCGCCCTGCTTTTGACACGAGACAAACCAAACAGGGGCCGAGCCCTTTCCGGCAGCGCTTGAGGGAAACGGCGCCGAGTAGTGAGTGTATCGCTCTCGCTAGAGTTGTTGGAATGCAGCCTTTTGGATGATGGCCCGCGCGACCGAGGTTGCCTGAAAGGCAGGCGCGTTGGCCGGCGCCCTTCGGGAGCTTTGGGTGGACTTGGGCAGGCGTCGGCCGGGGCGGATTGGGGGCCGCCGCAAGCACAAGGTAGTAGAAGGCTGGTTCCAGCGCCTATGGTGTGACGGCGGAAGGTGCCGTCTTCACATAAGCCCAGATTGGTGGATCAGGTGGGCAACTCGCACACCAAGGCCCGTTGTGAACCT
>NZ_JAFFIW010000125.1 GCF_018588885.1 Mesorhizobium sp. dw_380 | reverse complement strand
TACAAGATCTTCAATCGCTACAAGGATGAGGGTCTTGAGGCCCTGACGGACCGCTCGCGCCGGCCGGTGCGCTATGCCAACCAGTTGCCGCCCCAGATCGAGCGAATGATCGTGGAGAGCAAGCGGGAGAAGCCGCACTGGGGCGCCAGGAAGATACGCGAGTTGCTGGTGCGCAAGCTCGCCGGCGAGGTGCGGATTCCGGCCAAGAGCACCGTTCATGCCGTGCTCGATCGCCACGGCCTTGTGAGCCAGGCCCGCAAGAGGAACCGGGCGAACAAGGCCGTGGGCACGCAACTGTCCCAGGCGCCGCGGCCCAACGATCTCTGGTGCGCCGATTTCAAGGGCGAGTTCAAGCTCGGCAACGGCCGCTACTGTTACCCGCTGACCGTCACCGACCAGGCCTCGCGCTATCTGCTGGCCTGCGAAGCCCTTGAATCGACAAAGGAGGTTCCGGTCCTCGAGGCTTTCGTCCGGCTCTTCAAGGAACGCGGCCTGCCGGAAGCGATTAGAAGCGACAATGGCCTTCCTTTCGCAAGCCCCAACGGCCTCTACAATCTCTCCAGGCTGTCGGTGTTCTGGCTGAGGCTCGGCATCGCGATCGAGCGCATCCGGCCCGGTAACCCGCACGAGAACGGTCGCCACGAGCGCATGCATCGCACGCTCAAGGCCGAGACAACCCGGCCGCCGGGCATGAACGCCCCGCAGCAGCAGGCCAGGTTCGATGCTTTCATCAGCGAATTCAATGACGAGAGGCCCCACAAGGCGATCCAAATGAAGGTGCCAGCCGAACTCTACACAGCTTCTTCAAGAGCCTATCAAGGCCTACCCGAGCTGGAATATCCCTTCCATGACAAGGACATTCTCGTCACCGCCTGCGGCCGCATCTGCATGCACAGGAAGAAAATCAACATCTCCGCCGTGCTCGCCGGCCAGAGGCTCGGAATCACCGAAGTCGACGATGGCATTTGGCTCGTCAGCTTCATG
>NZ_JAFFIW010000124.1 GCF_018588885.1 Mesorhizobium sp. dw_380 | reverse complement strand
GCCGGCCGCACTCATGACCGGCTGGGCTCGGTTAATCCTGCATGCCGCGCCCATGAGGTTGCGCTCTGTCGGGAGTGCGTCGAGCACAACGACGAGATGTAGTTCACGATCTTTGAAACGCGTGGTCAACTATCCAAAGTGTGGATGCCTTTCATCGAAACAAACGATTTCATCAATGTTCTGGAATCCTGCATGGGCAGAAGCACCTGACGCACACCGATGCCCCCACTGCCTCATGGCGTGGCGAGCGTCTTAAGAAACCGCCCGAAAGGAGATTTTTCATGCGCTCTACCGGGCAGTGGAGTGCTGGGAAAGGGAGTTGCAACTGACCGGGTCCGACTTCTTCCGAGCCTATGGACAGACTGGGAGACGCGCACGGTGTAGCGGCTCACATCGTCATACTGCACCTACGCCACACACCGGCCGGACCTGATCCGGCTTTATGAGCATTGGGCTTTGTCAGTTGCCCAAGCGTGATGGCTTTCGCGACGCGGCGCGCCTCAGGAACTGAGCCGCGTCCAGGTCGAAACGCGGGAAAGAAAGACAGGAAACAGAATGGCCGATCAATTCGCAACGGACGTCATTGCCCTGATCAAGAAACGCGCCGAGTCGGAGAGCGGTGAGGGAATGCCTACGTCATTCGTCGGCGAGATAACAATCGCCACGGAACTGGACGCGCTCGGGTTTGATTCGCTGGGTTTGGCGGACGTCCTCTGGGATGTGGAGCAGGCCTACGGCATCAAGATCGACATGAACACGGCCGATGCCTGGTCCAATCTCAAGAATGTCGGCGACGTCGTGGAAGCCGTCCGCGGCTTGCTTGCGAAGGAGGCTTGAATGGACAGGCGCGTCGTTATCACCGGAGTGGGCGGCCTGTGCGGACTGGGCACCGACGCCGCCTCTATGTGGAAAGAGATGCGCGAAGGCCGCTCCGCCATCGGCCCGATCGCCAATTCCGAGCTTCATGACCTGGAGGGCATGACCGGCGCTGAGATCAAGGCGCTGCCCCAGCACGACATCAA
>NZ_JAFFIW010000123.1 GCF_018588885.1 Mesorhizobium sp. dw_380 | reverse complement strand
CGGCTCCGGGCGGGCGGCGGTGGGGCCCTCTCCAGCACGGGCGCGCCCCAGCCAACACACAGGGGGAGGCCGAAACATGCCGGAGTGCGGAAGCCCCCCCCCGGGTGAGTCCTGACGCAGGAGCGTAGCGACGTCGCGACGTCGCGGAGACCCGAGGATCCATGCCGCGACCTTAGCCATGGCTGCAACGGAGCAGAATTCTGCACCGTGGCTGCGCTTGGAAGTCGCGGCATGGATCCTCGGGTCTGTGCTGCGTCGCTGCGCTCCTTGCTCCGCCCGTGGATGACGAAGCAACGGCGTCCGCGCAGAGCCCGCGTTGTTGCCCGCTACGTCCCGTTCCACTTGCGCACGACCGGCTCGCTCAAATCATGCTCGTAACCGAGCACGCTGATGCTGGCCGTGTCGAGCACGAACAGCGCGCCGCCTTCCGGCGGCAGGCCGAGCCAGCGGGCGGCGAGCACGCGCAGGAAATGCGCGCTGGAGAATATCAAGATCGAGCCGCCAGCTTCGCGAAGCTGTCTGATGATCCTGTCGGCGCGGGCGCCGACATCGGCCGCCGTCTCGCCTTGCGGGCAGCCGTCGCGGAACACGTTCCAGCCTGGCCGCTCGGCCAGGATTTCCTTCGTCGTGCGCCCTTCATAGGCGCCGTAATCCCACTCCTGCAGGTCGTCCATCTTGAGACTCTGAGCGCCAAAACCGGCCAGCACGCTGGTGTTGTAGGCGCGCTGCGAGGGGCTCGACCACACCGCCGAAAACGACAGGCCTTTCAGCCGCTCCGCCACGCCCCGCGCGGCAGCCTCGCCGGCCGGCGTCAACGGCATGTCGGTGCGGCCGGTATGCTGCCCCGAAAGGCTCCACGCCGTCTCGCCATGCCGGACTAGGTGGATCTGTGAAAACGTGCTGCTCATGGGATGCCCTTCGATGTCGCCGGCACCTTAAGGGACAGCGCGGCAAAGAGGAATTCAGGGCAATGCCGAAAGTCTGTGCAAGTGAGTGTAGTGGCTGGGTAATTGCCTCAGTTGAATTGTTGATTTGCCCAACGTTC
>NZ_JAFFIW010000122.1 GCF_018588885.1 Mesorhizobium sp. dw_380 | reverse complement strand
TCGCTCGCGATCCAGCATCAGCGCCACGCGACCGCGTTCGGTTCCGGAAATGCCTGGCCAACAGCTTCCCTCGGCGTGGCAAGAGTGTGTCCCGCCGCCTTTGCATGACGGAAGATCAGGTCGAAGACCTCGCTCTTCGCCTTGCTGGCGACGGCTATGTCGGCGACCCTGAAGGCAAGCTCCAGTTCCACCGCGCCTCTGTCCAGCGACAGTACCTGCACGCTCGCTCCGGTTGCGCCAACATGGAATTACTGCTCAAGAGAACCGAGCGCATCACATCGGCCATCGTCGACGGTGCCGTGGCAGGCGGGAACCGGACCGGGAGAGTCACGCCGTGGCTCCGATCAGGACTGCTGAGATTGGTCAGCCTGGCCTTGGCGAGGTCGCTGTTGGGCACAACCACCAGATCGTTTGCGCCTGTCAGAAGATGGGTGGCCCGCCAATTCGTCTCGACCACCTTGCCTTCGATACCATTGCTCAGCACCAGCCAGTCACCGATCCCGTAAGCGCGGGCAGGAAGTGTTAGAGTCCATCCACCGGCTCAACTCCTCGTCGCGAACGTGTCATCGTTCGGGGCATCTCGTTTGCCCAATGCCTCCGCCCTCTAGCTGAAGAATTTGTGGTTCATTCAAGATGTCAGGTGACGACGAGCCCACATCGAATTCCTCCACGACTTTTTCGTTTGATGTCGTGATGCAACACATGCGCATTCATCATCCAGGCTGCCCCAAGAAGACGTGCCTCACGATGGCTGCACGGGTCAGCGCCAGGGATTGGAAAGGCCTAAAACTGGGCGCAGCGGTCGGTATCGAATTGCAGAAATATATCCGGCATTCCTATACCAACTACGACAAGCTGCTCCTATCCAGAATGATGACGCGCGAGGAAGCCCGCGGCTGAACCGTCCACACCAGAGGCTCTGGTCAATCAATGCGATGAAACACGGAGCTGACGCGGTAGCCGGAACATCGGAAGTTCTGGCGCATTGCTAGTGACATGGTTGCGGCTCATTGCCCACGGTCTCAAAAATGCGACGCGCGATCACAGATGCATGGGGCTTGACGCGAGAAAGCGTCGTTGGCTTTGTCAA
>NZ_JAFFIW010000121.1 GCF_018588885.1 Mesorhizobium sp. dw_380 | reverse complement strand
TCCTGTCGATGGCGCAATTAGAGAGCCCTGTCCTGCAGATATTCAGGAATGCGGCTTTTCGGGTGATCGGCCGCTTGCCCGCACTGCAACGGCCGTTGCTCGAGCGTGTCGCCGGTTGAAGGAATGACGCGTCGGCCATAAACCTTTTCGCCTGACATGCGTTGTTCCCTCTCCAAGCCAAGGAGACGATCATGCAGATGAAGTCGGAAATAGCCGGCGAAGCGGCCAAGCAGCGTCATATCCAGCGTGGTATCGATGCCAAGGACAAATCGAAAGGCAACGGCAAGCAGCAGGGCGCCAGGCCGGCGCCCGCAAGTATCCCGAACCCCCCTTCCCCGAGCAACATCAACCCAAGCCTGGGCATGAATGGGCGATCGAGCCGGCGCCGCTGTATGATGCGCCGTACTATCTTGGATCGAAGAAACTCGATGGAAAGGTAGCACTCATCACCGGCGGCGATTCCGGCATCGGCCGTTCGGTGGCGGTGCTGTTCGCCCGCGAGGGCGCCGACATCGCGATCGTCTATCTGGCCGAGGACAAGGATGCCGAAGAGACCAAATCCGCGGTGGAAAAGGAAGGACGACGCTGCATCCTTGTCAAGGCCGACGTCAGCGAACGCAGCCACTGCCGCAAGGCGGTTGTGGAGACCGTCGAAAAACTCGGTCGCATCGACGTGCTGGTCAACAACGCGGCGTTCCAGATCCATTCCAGCGATTTCGGCGAGCTGACCGAGGCGCATTTCGACACCACGCTGAAGACAAATCTCTACGGCTACTTCCACATGGCACAGGAAGCGGTGCCGCACATGAAGCCCGGTTCGGCGATCATCAACACCGGATCGGTAACCGGCATCGACGGCTCAAAACAGCTGGTCGACTATTCGATGACCAAGGGAGGCATCCACGCCTTCACGCGGGCCCTCTCGGGCAGTCTCATCGGCAAGGGCATAAGGGTGAACGCGGTAGCACCGGGTCCGGTGTGGACGCCGCTCAATCCGTCGGACAAGCAAGCCGGTGACGTCTCGAAATTCGGCTCGGACACGCCAATGAAACGACCGGCGCAACCGGAAGAACTCGCGCCGGCCTATGTCTTCCTCGCCTCGCCGCATTGCTCCAGCTA
>NZ_JAFFIW010000120.1 GCF_018588885.1 Mesorhizobium sp. dw_380 | reverse complement strand
GGCGCCCTACCGGCGGCCCGCCAACCCCCGCCGCGCGGGGGCGGCCCCCCCTGTGTCCCGCCCGACACCCCCCCCTGAAGGGGGGAGGTTAGATGTCGTTGCTGATTTCGCCAATTTTCAGCGGTGCAAGATGAGTGCCGACGCCGACGCTGCCAATCTCCCCCCTTGAGGGGGAGATGCCCGGCAGGGCAGAGGGGGGTGCCTCGCGCTAACTTTCGTTCAGCCCCGCCACGGCGGCTCCGGTGAAAAGCGCTTGGCGATCCAGTCGGCGAAGGCGCGGGTTTTGGCGGCTTGTCCCTTGACCGAGGGCATGACGACATAGACCGCGCCTTCGTCGGCCAGCGTCCAGTCCTCCAGCACAGGCACCAGCCGTCCGTCGGCGAGTTCGCGACCGACCAGCCAGTCGGTGCTCATCATCAGGCCGACGCCTTGCACGGCGGCCTCGACCAGCACCTCGGCATCGTCGGTGACCAGCGGCCCGGAAACTTCAACGCGCACGCGCCGGCCTTCGCGGTTGGTCATCTCCCAGGCCGGGAAGGTCTGGAAGCCGGAGAAGCCCAGGCAGGAATGTTCAAGCAGCGCCTGCGGTGTCTCCGGCCTGCCCCTTCGGGCGAGATAGGCTGGAGCGGCGCAGAGCAGCCGGCGCCGCGTCGCGATCCTGCGCGCCACCAGGCGCGAATCCTCCAGCGCGCCGAGCCGCACGGCGACGTCAAAATTCTCGGCGACCAGATCGGTGAAGCGATTGGAGAATTCGGCCTCGATGCGGACATCGGGAAATTCGGCGAGGAATAGAGGCAGCAGCGGCCCGATCCACATGCGCCCGAACGTGCCGGGCAGCGCCAGCCTGAGCAGCCCGCGCGGGCCGCCGCCGGCATGTGCCGATGCGGCCGCCTCGGCCTCGTCGACCGAGGCGAGGATGGCGCGCACCCGCACCAGGAATTCGGCGCCCGCTTCGGTCAGCGACACGCTGCCCGTCGTGCGATGGAGCAGCCTTACCCCCAGCCGCCCCTCCAGCGATTGCAGGCGCCGCCCAGGGATGGTGGCGGCGCGGCCCGCCCGCCCCCCCCCCCCGGGGAGGGGGCGCCCCCCCCGCCTGGCGCCCAGGCGCCCCATTGTCGCGGG
>NZ_JAFFIW010000119.1 GCF_018588885.1 Mesorhizobium sp. dw_380 | reverse complement strand
GCGCAACAATGTTCCACGATAGTTCGGCGCAAAACACCGAAGCGGCATCAGTAGGTTGTGGCGCCAGGCCTTAGACGTGCAACTCTGTCGTGCCGATGCCGCTTCCCCATTGTTTGTGCGTTCCTGACGACATCTTATGAACCAGCTTCGCAGTTTGGACGCGCTTGAACTCTGCCTTGGTTTCCGCCTGGGGATCGTCGCGGATACCCCGCAGTGTATCGCGCGGTGTATCTCTGGGGAAGCGGAAAGGAAGCGGAAACCCTCGCAATTCTTGGGCTTCAAGACTTTTCTGGTGATAGTGGCTCCCGCCGGCCGAACGAATCTACGAACTATGAACTGCCGATTCCCCTCAAATCCACGCCACCGCCCACCGTGAAGGTTCGCAAGCGTGACCGCGAGCGCGCGGAGCGCTTCTTGGTGGCCGGTGGGCCGAAACCGTCCCTTAGGGACCGAGCAGTCGCTCTCGTTCGCGAACGAGGAACGATGCGAACACGCGATTTCACCGACATCGGCGTTCCCCGCTGTTATTTGGCCCGCATGTGTAACGAAGGGCTGCTCATCAAGGTCCGCTACGGTATCTATCGCTCGGCAGATGGGACCGGGCTATGTCGGTTTGTCGAATCTGCGCAAGAAGGATGAGCAACGCCGAATAGATGGTCTGGAGGCCGTAGGTGTCCGTCGAACTGGCTCACTACATCTGACGAGCGACAGGAAGCAGGCTGCCGTGAGCGCCGCCATCTGCTGCACTACGGCCAGGATCTTGCGCCTGAGCCCTGATTGGGACCGGATCATGGTCGAATGCACTAGGTGCGAACGGATTGTTCGATGGCGCCTGCATGGGAGGGCGCAGGGCGCGAAGCGACCAGTGCGTTCCAGTACGAAGGAATGCAGCGAGAGCGCAATCGCGACATGAAGCTGCTTTCGAGAAGGGAGAGGCTCGAACGCGAGAGCCGTTAGGCCGGCGGGCGACCGACGCCCTCTTTTCAGGCGGATCGAGGGGTAAATATTTCCCCTTTGTTGCAAGAATAGCGCAGACTTTTGGTGAGAGAATGCTCAAAGCTATAGGTTAGGTGATTTGGAGACGACGGCATGAAATTCGCGCTCATCTGTTCCGCTGCGTTTCTGGCAGCCTCTACTCCAGTCTTTTCGGCCGACCTCC
>NZ_JAFFIW010000012.1 GCF_018588885.1 Mesorhizobium sp. dw_380 | reverse complement strand
GGGACCCTCAAGGGGGGAGATCGCCTTAGATCATCTCCAGCCCGCGCTTGCGCGTCGGTGGCGGGAAGGCGCGGTCGAGAGCGGCGAGATCCTCGCCCGTGAGCTTGATGTCGAGCGCGGCAACATTCTGGCGGACATGTTCCTGGCTGCTGGCCTTGGGAATGGCGATGATTCCCTCCTGGTGCATCACCCAGGCCAGGGCGATCTGCGCCGGCGTCGCATTGTGGCGGGCGGCGACGGCGTCGAGCCTGGGATTGCGGGCCAATGTACCCTGCTCGACTGGCGAATAGGCCATCAACGGAATGCCACGCTTGCGGCTCCAGGGCGCGAGATCGAACTCGAGGCCGCGCCGGACGAGATTATAAAGCACCTGGTTGGTCTGGACATTGCCACCATCGGTCAAGCCGGCCAGTTCCTCTATCTCCTCGATGTCGAAATTGCTGACGCCCCAGTGGCGGATCTTGCCGGCCTTCTTCAAAGCCTCGAAGGCTTCGACCGTCTCCGTCAACGGCACGCTGCCCGGCCAATGCAAGAGATAGAGATCGATGCGGTCGGTGGCGAGACGCTTCAGGCTGTTCTCGCAGGCGCGCTGCACGCCCGCGCGCGAAGCGTTCGAGGGCAGAACTTTCGAGACCAGGAAGACCTCTGCGCGGCGGCCGGCAATGGCTTCGGCCACCACCTCCTCGGCACCGCCACTGGCATACATCTCGGCGGTATCGATCAGCTTGACGCCGAGATCGAGGCCGAGCTTGAGAGCATTCACCTCTTCGGCGCGGCGGCGCGAATCCTCGCCCATCTTCCACGTCCCCTGGCCGAGAACGGGTATGGTCTCGCCGGAGGGCAGCGTGGTGGTTCTGACGCTCGAAGACATGGCAGGCTCCAATTGCGGCCGGATCGCATCACAGGCTGGCGGGAAATCCAGGGCGCTTTTGCCGCGGGCTGCCTTGCGATGCGTGGGAAAACCTATTTCACCGGATGCGCGGCGAGCCAATCCTGCATCTGCTTGATCTCGGCTTCCTGCGCGGCAATCACCGCTTCGGCCAGCTTGCGGATCTCCGGATCCTTGCCGGTGGCAAGCTCGACCTTGGCCATGTCGATGGCGCCTTGATGGTGCGGGATCATGCCCCTAACAAAATCAACGTCGGCATTGCCGGTATACTCGGAGGCCATCATGCCGGCATGCATCTTGTCCATCGCCGCCTTGTAGCCTTCGGTCGACGGGCTGGTCGCATCCGTGGACATGCCAGCCATGTCGTGTTTCATCTCTTCGCTCTGCGCCGGAACGCTTTCGAGGAAGACGGCGAGCAGCATTCCGGCCGCCATCAGCAAAAGCACGAGCTTCTTGGCCAAGGTCATTCATGGTCTCCTGTCGCTTGGGGTTTCGTATTTGGGGCTTTGGATCAGAGTTTCAACGTTCTCAGCCGCAATGCGTTTGATATCACCGACACCGACGACAGGCTCATCGCCGCCGCCGCCAGCATCGGCGACAAAAGCGTGCCGGTGAGCGGATAGAGCACGCCGGCGGCGACCGGCACGCCGAGCACATTGTAGAGGAAGGCGAAGAACAGGTTCTGCCGGATGTTGCGGATCGTCGCCTGGGCCAGCGTGCGGGCGCGCACGATGCCGTTGAGATCGCCCTTGACCAGGGTGATGCCGGCGCTTTCGACGGCGACATCGGCGCCGGTGCCCATGGCGATGCCGACATCGGCGCTGGCCAAGGCCGGTGCGTCGTTGACGCCGTCGCCGGCCATGGCGACGCCGGCGCCCTTGCCGCGCAATTCGTCGACGAGGGCCGCCTTCTGTTCCGGCAACAGCCCGGCGCGCACCTCGTCGATGCCAAGGCTTCTGGCGATGGCGTTGGCCGTGCGTTCATGGTCGCCGGTCGCCATGACGATCCTCAAGCCGCTGTCGTGCAGGGCCTTGATCGCTTCGGCGGTGGTCGCCTTGACCGGATCGGCGACGGCGACGATGCCGGCCAGCCTGCCGTCGACAGCGACGAACATCGCCGTCTTGCCATCGCCCTGCAGTGCTTCCGCGCCGGCCGAAACGGCGGCAACGTCGATGCCGAGGTCGTGCATCATCGCGGCGTTGCCGAGCGCGACAGTCTTGCCCGACACCGTACCGGAAACGCCTTTGCCGGTGACCGCCTCGAAGCCGCTGGCATCGGCCACGGGCACGCCGCGCGCCGCGGCGCCTTCCACGACAGCCTCCGCCAGCGGGTGCTCGGACCCTTTCTCCAGGCTCGCGGCAAGCCCCAGCAATTCATCGTCGGAAAAGCCGTTGGCGGCCATGACGTCGGTCAGTTTCGGCCGCCCCTCTGTCAGCGTTCCGGTCTTGTCGACGATCAGCGTGTCGACGGATGCAAAGCGTTCCAGCGCAGCGGCTTCCTTGATCAGCACGCCGGCATGCGCCCCGCGCCCGGTGGCGGTCATGATCGACATCGGCGTGGCAAGGCCGAGCGCGCAGGGACAGGCGATGATCAACACCGAGACCGCCGAGACGACAGCGAAGATCAGGCTGGGCTCCGGGCCGAAGACCGCCCAGGCGATGAACGCCGCGATCGCGACAAGGACGACGGCCGGGACAAAGTAAAAGGAAACGCGATCGGCCAGACCTTGGATCGGCGCGCGCGAGCGCTGCGCCTTGGCGACAAGCTCGACGATGCGCGCGAGCGTGGTCTCGGCGCCGATCCGTTCGGCACGCATGATCAGCGAGCCGTTCTTATTGAGCGTGCCGCCGGTCAGCGCATCGCCCTCGGTCTTTTCGACCGGCAGCGGCTCACCCGTAATCATCGATTCGTCGATGGAGGAGCGGCCTTCGAGCACAGTGCCGTCGACCGGCACTGCATCGCCCGGCCGGATGCGCAGGCGATCGCCGGCCTTGACACTGTCCAGCGGCACGTCGGTCTCGGAGCCGTCTTCGGCGATACGCCGCGCGGTCTTCGGCGCCAGATCAAGCAAGGCGCGGATCGCCGATCCGGTCTTTTCGCGGGCGCGCAGTTCCAGCACCTGGCCGAGGAAGACCAGTGAGACAATGACGGCAGCAGCCTCGAAATAGACTGGCACCGCACCGCCATGATCGCGGAACTGATGCGGAAAGATGTCCGGGAAGAGCGTGGCGACGACGCTGTAGAGGTACGCCGCGCCGACACCGAGCGAGATCAGCGTCCACATGTTTGGGCTGCGGTTGAGAACCGATTCCCAGCCGCGATGAAAGAAGGGAAAGGCGGCCCAAAGCACCACAGGGCTTGCCAGGATCAGTTCGACCCAGACCTTTGTGCGATCCGTGATCAGGCCTTCCAGCGACAGGCCGAGCATCGGCGCCATGGCGATGAACAGAAGCGGGATCGACAAAGCCGCGCTGACCCAGAACCGCCTGATGAAGTCGACCAGCTCGGGATTTGGCCCTTCATCGCCTGATGGTACGCCCATCGGCTCCAGAGCCATGCCGCAGATCGGGCAGGAGCCCGGCTTGTCGCGGACGATTTCCGGATGCATCGGGCAGGTGTATTGCGTGCCCTTGGGCGCAGGCACCGGCGCTGGCCTGTCGCCGAGATAGGTTTGCGGTGCCGATTCGAACTTCGCCTGGCAAGCGGCGGAACAGAAATAGAAGCCCTGGCCGTCGTGGCGGACAAAGTGCCTGGCGGTGGCCCGGTCGACGCTCATGCCGCAGACGGGGTCGGTGGCCGTCAGATATTGTTCCGGCTGTGCCTGGAACTTCGTCCGGCAACGTTCGCTGCAGAAATGATAGAGCCGGCCGCCATGTTCTGCGGTCGGCTTGCCGGCGGCCGGATCCACGGTCATGCCACAGACCGGATCGCGCGTTGCCGCGCCCGCATCCACGGCCGCACCTTTCGGAGCGCAACAGCCGCCATGCGCGTGATGATCGTGATCTGGATGCGTCATTCCGAGGGCCTCTATCCAACTGCTTCGAGCCGGAGGTAGTGCTTCCAGTAACTGGAAGGTCAAGAGCTGTTTTGACGTTTCCCATCGGCGCCGATAGCGGATTGGACGACTGGCAAAACTGTATACAGCCGGAAGCTCGCCAACATAGGTGTGGTTCAGGCGCTACTTGTCATTCACCGCGCGCAAACCCTCCAAAAACACCGCGCGCAAATCCTCCAAAAAAAGTCGGCAGACACCGGCTCCGGGTGTGCTAGAGAGCGCCGCCACTCCCGCAAGATAGTGATTTCGCGTAGTAATGAAGCTCCTGGTCATCAACCTCGATCGATCTCCGGATCGCCTTGCCCATATGACGGCGGAGTTTACCCGGATCGGCATTGGGTTCGAGCGGGTCGCCGGGATCGATACCAAGCAACATCCCGACCTGGTGTTGCAGCCGCAGCACGCAATACACGCCATCCGGCCCCTTGCCGGCAGCGAGATCGCCTGCCTGCACAGCCATCGCGCCTGCTGGACGATCATAGCCCAGGACGACGCTCCGTACGGCGCCGTGTTCGAGGACGACATGGTCTTCTCCGGCAAGGCCGGTGCGCTGCTGGGCGATACGAGCTGGGTGCCGGCAGACGCCGACGTCGTGAAGCTCGAGACGTTCTTCTCCAGAACAGTGATCCAGAGGAGAAGGACCTCTGCCGGACACGGTTTTTCCATGGTCCGGCTCCGCAAGGGCCATCCGGGAGCTGGGGGCTATCTCCTCTCGCGGCAAACGGCACGCGATTTTCTGCAGGCAACCGCGCAGGTCAATATAGCTGTCGATGATCTCATCTTCGACCCCATCGTGTCAGCCGGCAAGACTGTCTATCAACTTGTTCCCGCGCTTTGCGCGCAAGACCAGTTCGTCGGCGACAGGCTGCCAAGCCTGCTTGACCATGAACGGGATGCCGCGCGGACCGCGAGCGGGCTTATGATAAGGCAGAGGAAGCCGACATCCCTGAGAATCAGGAGAGAAGCCAGGCGAACCCTGAGGTGGATCGCCGACTTCTGCAGGCTGCGGCGACGGATCGTCGTGCCCCTCGATCCGATCGAGGCGACGGACTAGCCCGCTTGCCGGGCTCTCGGCCGGCCCCATACCCAGCGCCGCGAAAACGCGCTATAGACGCCGCCCAACAAGGCAAGGCCAACCGATACCTATGGCGAAAATCTCCCTGAAGCTCGATGAACTGATCGACGGCGAAGCCTTGCGCCGCGAGATGACCGCGCTAACCACGGCCACGGCCGGCGACGGCTCCGGGCCGGTCGCCCGCGCCGGCGTCCTGCAGCTTCTCAAGGCCAGGCTCGCCGAAGGCCGCAAGACCGCCGAGACCATGCTGAGGCAGGACGGCGGCGGCAATGCCTGTGCCGAGCGGCTGTCGCATGTGATGGATGAGCTGATCCGGGCGCTTTACGATTTCGCGGCGACGCATGTCTACCGGGTGAAGAACCGCTCTTCGGCGGAGCGTATGGCCGTCGTGGCGGTCGGCGGCTATGGCCGGGGCACGCTGGCGCCGGGATCCGATATCGACCTCCTGTTCCTGCTGCCCTACAAGCAGACGCCGTGGGGCGAACAAACCGTCGAATACATGCTCTACATGCTGTGGGACCTCGGGCTGAAGGTCGGCCACGCCACCCGCAACATCGATGAGTGCCTGCGGCTGTCGCGCACCGACATCACCATCCGCACCTCGATCCTGGAAGCGCGCTTCCTGTGGGGCGAACGCAAGCTCTATGACGAGCTGATGCTGCGCTTCGACCATGAGGTGGTGCGCACGACCGGCCCGGAATATGTGCAGGCCAAGCTCGCCGAACGCGACGAGCGCCACGCCAAGGCCGGCGAAAGCCGCTATCTGGTCGAGCCCAACGTCAAGGACGGCAAGGGCGGGCTGCGCGACCTGCAGACGCTGTTCTGGATCGGCAAATATTTCTACCGGGTGCGCACCGGCGAGGAACTGGTCGAGAAAGGTGTCTTCACCGAGGCCGAGTACCGTGAGTTCCAGAAAGCCGAGGATTTCCTGTGGGCGGTGCGCTGCCACATGCATTTCCTCACCGGCAAGGCCGAGGAGCGGCTGCATTTCGACATCCAGCGCGAGATCGCCGAGCGGCTTGGCTACACGACGCATCCCGGCCTGTCGGCGGTCGAGCGCTTCATGAAGCACTACTTCCTCGTCGCCAAGGATGTCGGCGACCTCACCCGCATCTTCTGCGCCGCGCTCGAGGAGGAGCAAGCCAAGCACGTGCCTGGCTTCAACCGCATCTTTCTCACCTTCCAGCGCCGCAAGCGCAAGCTCGCCGGCACCTCCGACTTCATTGTCGACAACCACCGCATCAACATCGCCGACGACCAGGTGTTCGAACGCGATCCGGTCAACCTGCTGAGACTGTTCTGGTTCGCCGACAAGCATGGGCTGGAATTCCACCCCGATGCGTTGAAGCTGCTGACCCGCTCGCTCGGCCTGGTCAACAAGTCGCTCAGGCGCGACGAGGAGGCCAACCGGCTGTTCCTCGACATCCTCACATCGGACCGCAACGCCGAACTCAACCTGCGGCGCATGAACGAGGCCGGGTTGCTGGGCAGGCTGATCCCCGACTTCGGCAAGATCGTCGCCATGATGCAGTTCTCGATGTACCACCACTACACGGTGGACGAGCACCTGATTCGCTGTATCGGCGTGCTGGCGGAAATCGAGCGCGGCGATGGCGAGAAGGTCCATCCGCTGGCGCATTCGCTGATGCCGGGCCTGAAGAAGAGCCGCGAGGCGCTCTATGTCGCCGTACTGCTGCACGATATCGCCAAGGGCAGACCGGAAGATCATTCCGAGGCCGGCGCCCGCATCGCGCGGCGCATCTGCCCGCATATGGGGCTGTCGGCGGTCGACACGGAAACGGTCGCCTGGCTGGTCGAGAACCATCTCGTCATGTCGATGACGGCGCAGACCCGCGATCTGAACGACCGCAAGACCATCGAGGATTTCGCCTCGATCGTGCAGTCGGTCGAGCGGCTGAAGATGCTCCTGATCCTCACCGTCTGCGACATCAGGGGCGTCGGACCGGGTGTCTGGAACGGCTGGAAGGGCCAGTTGCTGCGCACACTTTATTATGAGACCGAACTGCTCCTCACCGGCGGCTTTTCGGAAGTGTCGCGCGCCAAGCGCACCGCGGCGGCGCGCGAACGCCTGGCCGAAGCGCTCGCCGACTGGCCCGACAAGGCCCGCAAACGCTATGTCGGCCAGCATTACGAGAATTATCTCCTGACCGTCGACCTGCCGGACCAGCTTCGCCACGCCGAATTCATCCGCGAGGCGGACGCGGCGGGCAAAAAGCTCGCCACCATGGTCAAGACGCACCAGTTCGAAGCGGTGACCGAAATCACCGTTCTGGCGCAGGATCATCCCCGTCTTCTCTCGGTCATTGCCGGGGCATGCGCCGGCGCCGGCGGCAACATCGTCGACGCGCAGATCTTCACCACCTCGGACGGCCGCGCCCTGGATACGATCCTGATCAGCAGAGAATTCGACCGCGACGAGGACGAGCGCCGGCGCGCCGAGCGCGTCGGACGGCTGATCGAGGACGTGCTGTCGGGCAAGAGCTGGCTGCCGGAGATGATCGAGAAGCGCACCAAACCGCGGCGCGGATCCAAGGTGTTCAAGATCCCGCCACGCGCCGAAATCCGTAATGCGCTGTCGAACCGTTTTTCGGTCATCGAGGTCGAGGGGCTCGACCGCCCGGGGCTGCTGTCGGAGATCACCGGCACGCTGTCCGACCTGTCGCTCGATATCGCGTCGGCGCACATCACCACTTTCGGCGAAAAGGTCATCGACACCTTCTACGTCACCGACCTCACCGGCCAGAAGATCGACAGCCCGGCCCGCATCGCCACCATCCGCAACCGGCTTATCGCGACGCTCGAAGGCATCGCCCCCGAGCGCGGCGGCAAGGCCAAGGCGGCCGCCGAGTGAGAGCCATCCTCACCTTGTCCCAATTCCACAGGCAGTCTTCGAACGCATGAGCCTCGTCAAGAAATTCGCAACGGTCGCTTCCGGCACGCTGATGAGCCGCGCGCTCGGTTTCGGCCGCGAGATGCTGATGGCGGCAGCCCTCGGCACCGGACCGGTGGCCGACGCCTTCAACGCCGCCTTCCAGTTTCCCAACACGTTTCGCCGGCTGTTCGCCGAAGGCGCCTTCAACGCGGCCTTCGTGCCGCTGTTCGCCAAGGAGATCGAGACGCACGGCACCGACGGCGCCAAGCGCTTCTCCGAGGAAGTGTTCGGGGTGCTGTTCTCGGCGCTTCTGGCACTGACCATCGCGATGGAACTGGCGATGCCGCTGATCGTGCGCTACCTGGTGGCGCCGGGCTTTGCCGACACGCCGGGCAAGTTCGAAACGACCGTCGCACTGGCGACGATCATGTTCCCGTATCTCATCTGCATGTCGCTGGCCGCCATGATGGCCGGTATGCTGAACTCGCTGCGCCGCTATTTCGCGGCGGCGATCGCGCCCGCTTTCCTCAACATCATCCTGATCAGCGTGCTTGGCTACGCCTGGTATCGCGGGCTGGATGCACATGCAGTCGGCTTCAGCCTGTCCTGGGGCGTTTTGGCGGCGGGCATCGTGCAACTCGCCATCGTCTGGGTGGCGGTGCGCAACGCCGGCATCTCGATCGGCTTCCGCCGGCCGAAGATGACGCCGAACGTGAAGCGGCTCCTGATCCTGGCACTGCCGGCGGCGATCACCGGTGGCATCACCCAGATCAACCAGCTGATCGGCACGGCGATCGCGTCTGCGCAAGACAGTGCCGTGTCCTCGCTGGCTTACGCCGATCGCGTCTATCAGCTGCCGCTGGGGGTGGTCGGCGTGGCGGTGGCGATCGTGCTGTTGCCCGAACTGTCGCGGGCGCTGAAATCAGGCAATCTGATCGAGGCCGCCAATCTGCAGAACCGCTCCGTCGAGTTCACCTTGTTCATGACCTTGCCGGCGGCGGCGGCGCTCTGGGTGATGTCGGAGCCGATCGTGCGGCTGGTCTATGAGCGCGGCGCGTTCGCCGCCAACCATTCGACGCCGACGGTGGCGGCGATCCTGGCAATCTTCGGTCTCGGCCTGCCGGCCTTCGTTCTGATCAAGGCCTTCACCCCAGGCTATTTCGCCCGCGAGGACACGCGCACGCCGATGATCTTCGCCGCCATTTCGGTGGCGGTGAACGTTGCCACCGCGCTGACGCTGTTTCCCAGGATGGGCGCACCCGGCATCGCGGTCGCCTCGGCCGTGGCCGGCTGGGTCAACGCGCTGATGCTGCTTGCCGTGCTCATCCGGCGCGGCCATTGGGGCCGCGACGTGCCGCTCCTGAAGCGCATTCCCCGCCTGGTGCTGTCGGCGGCGGTGATGGCGGTGGCGCTGTATTTCGCCGAGCACTGGCTGGCCGTCAGGCTCGGCCCCGGCTCGCCGCTGGTCGTCAAGGCGACGACGCTGCTGGCGCTGGTGGCCGGCGGAGCGCTGCTCTACTTCATCACGGCGTTTGCCACCGGTGGCGCCGATTTCGGCATGCTCCGGCGCAATGTCAAACGCGGATCGAGCAAGGCAGCGCCACCAGCCGCCAAGGCCGAATCGGACGAATAGACCGGTCAAGCAGACAGAAACACCGGTCTTGATCGTTGCGTCGTGTTCGTCCATAAGCGCGCCGTCGCAAGACTTTCGCCGCGCGCGGTTTCCAGCCGCATGATTGGCTCCAAAAAGGTCTGCAACTTTTTGGAATCATGCTTATACGGCCCTCCACAAGCCATGAGGAAACCATGTCCGCCTTCAAGCCACTCGTCTTCTCCGGCGTCCAGCCGACCGGCAATCTGCACCTCGGCAACTATCTTGGCGCCATCAAGAAATTCGTCGCCCTGCAGGAAACGTCCGATTGCATCTACTGCGTCGTCGACCTGCATTCGCTGACCGCGCAGCTCGTTTATGACGATCTTGCCGACCAGACGCGCTCGATCACCGCTGCCTTCCTCGCCTCCGGCATCGACCCGAAGAAGCACATCGTCTTCAACCAGTCGCGGGTGATGCAGCACGCCGAACTCGCCTGGATCTTCAATTGCGTCGCGCGCATCGGCTGGATGAACAAGATGACGCAGTTCAAGGACAAGGCCGGCAAGGACCGCGAGAATGCTTCGCTGGGACTGCTCGCCTATCCCTCCCTGATGGCTGCCGACATCCTCCTGTACCGCGCCACGCATGTGCCGGTGGGCGAGGACCAGAAGCAGCATCTGGAGCTGACCCGCGACATCGCCCAGAAGTTCAACAATGATTTTTCCAGCCGCATCGCCAGCCTTGGCGTCGGCGTTGAGATGCAGGTTGGCGAGGAGACGGTGAACGGCTTCTTCCCGATCACCGAACCGGTCATCGGCGGCCCGGCGGCGCGCATCATGAGCCTGCGTGACGGGTCGAAGAAGATGTCGAAATCGGACCCGTCGGACCTGTCGCGCATCAACCTGACGGACGATGCCGACACCATCTCGAAGAAGATCCGCAAGGCCAAGACCGATCCGGAAGCCTTGCCGAGCGAAGTTGACGGGCTGGAAAGCCGGCCCGAGGCCGAAAACCTGGTCGGCATCTATGCGGGGCTGGCCGAGATGTCGAAGGCCGACGTGCTGAAGGAATTCGGCGGCCAGCAATTCTCCGTGTTCAAGCCGGCGCTGGCCGATCTCGCAGTGGAGAAGCTGGCGCCGATCGCCGGCGAGATGCGCCGCATCCAGGGCGACCGCGCCTATGTCGACGCCGTGCTCAGGGACGGCGGCGAACGCGCCGGCGTGCTCGCGCGGGCGACGATGAAGACGGTGCGCGACATCATCGGGCTGCTGCAGGGCTGACCCCGATCGTCAGTGCACCGCACCACACTGGCCCAAGGTCGGCGGCTTGCCGCCGGTCTGCCGTGGTGGCAGATTGCGGCCGAAGCGATGCCGAGTAGATAGACATGGTCTCAAAACGCCTCAGCCGCGAAGCCGGTCATCGCAGGAAATTCCTGGCGATCATCGACGACACGCCGGAATGCGAGCGCGCCGTCGCCTACGCCTCGAAGCGGGCGCAGAGCACGAGCGGCACGCTGGTGCTGCTCTATGTCATCGTGCCGGACGATTTCCAGCACTGGCTGGGCGTCGAGAAGATTATGCGCGAAGAGGCGATGGCAACAGCGCGCGCGGCCCTCGACGGCCACGCCAACAAGGTACGCCAGAAGCTCGGCATCGAGCCGGAGATGGTGGTGCGCGAGGGCAAACCGACGGAAGAGATCCACAGGCTGATCGAGGAAGACCAGGATATCGCCATCCTGGTGCTGGCGGCCGGCGCCGGCAAGGAAGGGCCCGGACCGCTGGTCGGCGCAGTGGCCGGCAAGGGTGCGGCCTTCCCGATCCCGGTCACGGTCGTGCCGCAAAACCTTTCCGATGAGGAGATCGACAGCCTCGCCTGAGGTGTATTGATATTCAGGTGATGCCGGCCTGCAAACGGCGGTTTCCTGCGCTTCCGGCCTTCGCCGGCCGAAGCATCCATGATAGTGATGATGGAGCTAAGGCTATGGCCGGCGTAGGCCGGTGCTCACGTACGAAAAGTACGCTCCGCTCCGGTTCTCGGAATCCACCATTTTCGGCGCGGCCTGACCTGAATCTCAATACACCTCAAAGTGGAGCCGCAAAAAACATTCCGTTAGCCGGCCTTTCGGGCGATGCGTTTCGCTTGAATGTCGCGCCGATAGAGCCTATTTAGAACTATTCCAAACTATCTGCCCGAAACGGGCACGGAGACGGCTATGTTCATCCAGACCGAATCGACGCCCAATCCGGCGACGCTGAAATTCCTGCCCGGCAAGGAAGTGCTGCTCGAAGGCACGGCCGATTTTCGCGATGCCGACAGTGCGGCAACGGCCTCGCCGCTGGCCGGCCGGCTGTTCGAGATTCCCGGCGTGACCGGCGTCTTCTTCGGCTACGACTTTGTCACCGTGACCAAGGACGGTCCCGACTGGCAGCATCTGAAGCCGGCGATCCTCGGCGCCATCATGGAGCATTTCATGTCCGGCGCGCCGGTCATGGCCAAGACCGGCCCGGCCGCCGAGACCAGCCAGACCGGCGAATTCTACGACAAGGCGGACGAGGAACTCGTCATCACCATCAAGGAACTGCTCGACACGCGGGTGCGCCCGGCGGTGGCCCAGGATGGTGGCGACATCACCTTCCGCGGCTTCGAGAACGGCACGGTGTTCCTGCACATGAAGGGCGCTTGCGCTGGGTGCCCGTCATCGACGGCGACGCTGAAGCACGGCATCCAGAACCTGCTTCGCCATTTCGTGCCTGAAGTGCAGCAGGTCGAACAGGTCGCTTGATCGCTCCGCACGGGACACCATCTCAACCGCAAACAACAAAAAACCGGGCCGAATTGCCCGGTTTTCTGTTTTAGGACGTCCATTGTTGCCTAGACGGTCCGCGTACGAACAGGTTTAACCTTGATCCCTGCGATCACGGTCAGAGGACGATGACCTTGGCGCCAACCTCGGCGCGGTCGTAGAGGTCGATGACGTCCTGATTCATCAGCCGGATGCAGCCCGACGACATCGCCTTGCCGATCGAGTTCCATTCCGGGCTGCCATGCAGTCGGTAACCCATGTCGCCGCCCTTGTTGAACAGATACATGGCGCGCGCGCCGAGCGGGTTCTTCAGACCAGGGTCCATGCCGCCGGCGAACTTGGCAAGCTCCGGCTGGCGCCTGATCATCTGGGAAGGCGGCGTCCAGGTCGGCCATTCGCGCTTGATCGCGATATGGGCGGTGCCGTGCCACTCAAAACCCTCGCGGCCGACGCCGATGCCGTAGCGGATCGCCCGGCCGTCGTCCTCGACGAAATAGAGGAACTTGTTCTGCGTATCGACGATGATGGTGCCGGGCTTTTCCTTGGTGTCGTAGCTGACTTCCTGGCGATGATACTTCGAGGGCACCTTCTCGATCGGAATGCGCGGCAGCTGGTAACCAGCATCGGTCACCGCGCCATAGTCGTTGGAGAATATCTGCCCGCCAATGGTGCTGCAACCGGCGATAGCCGTGGACAGCGCCAACGCGGCGATTATTGCAAGCGACTTCATGCGCATGAGATGATCCGGTGCCCTGCCAAACTTAGCGGCTCGAGTCGGCCGCTTTATCGCCATCATTCATGCTGGCATTTGCTTTGCTTGCCAAGCACACGATGCCTATATCCAGGACCTTACCTGCCGGTAAGCGTATAACTATGGCATTTCGGCAACAGCCTTCACCGGATTGTGAAGGAAATTCAATGGGCCTGAATCGCAGGCCGCAAAATCGAGGTACCCAGCCATGAATGTCGGCGACGCCGCCAACCGTTCAGGCCTGCCGGCCAAGACCATCCGTTACTATGAGGAGATCGGCCTGATCGCCCCCGCGCGGGCCGCCAACGGCTATCGCGACTATTCCGGCGACGACATCCACCGGCTGGCCTTCCTGCGACGCGCGCGCAATCTCGGCTTTTCCATAGACGATTGCCGCCAACTGATGGCGCTCTACCAGGATCGCGGCCGCGCCAGCCACGACGTGCGCGAGATCGCCGCCGCCCATGTCACGGCGATCGAGGAGAAGGTGCGCGAGCTGCAGTCGATGCGCTCGACCCTGCAAAAACTGATTCACTCCTGCAATGGCGACAGCAGGCCGGACTGCCCGATCCTTGATGATATGGCGGGAGCCGCTTTGCCCGGCGACAGGGCCGTTTCACAGTCCGCCTGAGGGCAAGCGCCGGGTTCGGCCGACCAGCGCTCGCTTCGCGGTCGGCGACTTGTCGAAGCGCCGGCTCGACGCAGCACCGTGGAACAAGGGACTTCAGTCTTATTTGCGCGATTGCTAATATACGTATAGATTGATCGATGCGGGGACGATCATACCCAAAGCCCAGACCCGCAATGGCCGGCGCAGCCCCCCTTAAACCCAAAGCCAAACTGCGCCGGCCATTCCGCCAGCCATTGTGATTGGTGGATGCATCCAGACGATCGCCCGAAAAAGAAGCCAAGGAATAGCGATGCTCGCCCCGTCTTGCGGTACCGGAGGTCTTCTACATGGCCTGTAGCCATTCCCCTACGGCTGGGTAGCGTCCGCCAAAGGATGCGCCGTTCATCCGGTGGAACGGGACAGGGCCGGTGAACTAACGGGTTGCCTATGGGGCCGGAACATAAACCCCGAGAGCGACTGCCACCTGCATTCCCAGCAAAATCGTCGCAAACATAATCAGGAAAAACAAGCGGATAAGAAGTGACCGCTTGACCTTGTACCTTTGAGCCAAGAGCACGCACACGATAGTAGCGACGCCCGCTGCAGCGGTAAAAATCAGATCAACCGTGACACCTCGCGAAACCATAGCCCCCTTCCCCAAGCAGGAACTGCAATCCTAACGCGAACGGCCCGCCTTTTGGAAGGGCGGGCCGTGGTCTCGCGAGTTGGCAATCGCCCGGCACAAGGGGGTTCAAAACGTGAACAAAATCTGGCATGGTGCCTGCCATGCCGATCATCTCGCCGATTCCGCTCAACCCGCTCATCGATGGTCGCCAGTCCGAACGCGCCATGCTGGTGCGGCGTGGCGTGCAGCGGCTGCTCAAGAAAATGGGCGCGCATGTGCTGCCTGAGCTGTCGCTGGCCACCGGCCGCCGCGCCGACCTGGTGGCGCTGACCCGGCAGGGCGATATCTGGATCATCGAGATCAAATCGTCGATCGAGGATTTCAAAGTCGACCGAAAATGGCCCGATTACCGGCTGCATTCCGACCGCTTCTTCTTCGCCACCCATCCCGGCGTGCCCTCGGAGATCTTTCCGCAGGAGTGCGGCTTCATCCTCTCCGACGGCTATGGCGCCGAGATCCTGCGCGACGCGCCGGAGCATCGCATGGCGGCGGCAACGCGCAAGGCGCTGATGCTGCGCATCGCGCGGGCCGGTGCGGCGCGGCTGCTGGCGGCGGAGCTGGCGGGCGTGTCGGTGCCGGCGCTGGAGGGGGAGAGCGAGTAGCTATCGACGTTTGCGGCAGCGCGCCGTCTGGAAGAACCCTACTCCTCACCCTCCTCCACTCTTTCAGCGGCCGGCGCCATCAAAAGCACGGCGGCGCCGAGGATGGCTGCGATGAAGGAGCCGGCGAGGATGCCGACCTTGACGGCGTCTTGCAGCGCGACATCCCCGGCGAAGGCAAGCAGGCCGATGAACAGGCTCATGGTGAAGCCGATGCCGCAGAGCAGCGAAATGCCGATCATGTGCGACCAGCCGGCATGGGCAGGCAGATCGGCAAGGCCGAGCCGGATGGCAAGTGCGGAGGAGCCGAAGACGCCGACCAGCTTGCCGAGCACGAGGCCGGCGGCGACGCCCAGTGTCAAGGGCTCGATCAGCGCACTGAGGCTCAAGCCGGCGAGCGAAACGCCGGCGTTGGCGAAGCCGAAGATCGGGATGACGAAAAACGGCACGATCCTGTGCAGGCCATGCTCGAGCCGGTGCAGCGGCGAATGGTCGAGATCGTGGCTGATGCCGGCGGAGCGTTCGAGCGGAATGGTGAGCGCCAGCGCAACGCCCGCAAGTGTTGCATGGACACCTGATTTCAGCACCAGCACCCACAATATGGCGCCGAGCACGAGATAGGGCACCAGCGTCATCACCCGCATGCGGTTGAGCACGATGAGCACGGCAATGACCGCAAAGGCCGAGCCGAGATAGGCCAGCGACAGGCCGCTTGTGTAGAAGATGGCGATGATGATGACGGCGCCGAGGTCGTCGATGATGGCCAACGCGGTGAGAAACACCTTGAGCGAGGCCGGCACCCGGCTGCCAAGCAGCGACAGCACGCCGAGCGCGAAGGCGATGTCGGTGGCGGTCGGGATCGCCCAGCCGGACAATGCCGGACCATTGTTGCGGTTGATCAAGACATAGACGAGCGCGGGAACCAGCATGCCGCCGGCCGCCGCTATCCCGGGCAGAACCCGGCGCGGCCAGGTCGAAAGCTGGCCATCCAGCATCTCGCGCTTGATCTCCAGCCCGACGAGCAGGAAGAACACCGCCATCAGCCCGTCATTGACCCAGTGCGACACGCTGAGCGGGCCGAGATAGGCGTGGAGAACGGAGAAGTAGGTTTCGGAAAGCGGCGAGTTGGCGACGATCAGCGCCAGCGCTGCCGCCACCATCAGGATGATGCCGCCTGCCGCCTCGCTGTCGAGAAATTCGCGGAAGACCGATTTTTGCCGCTCGTCGCGCATGTATCCACCGTTGCTTGGCCTGGCGGCCGGGTTCCTATTGCCACAATGATGAGCAAGCGTCGCCGGCGTCGCAAGACTTCTGATTTCCTAAGTCTGTATGACTTCACATTGACCGATGACGTGCCTCGACGATTAGCTGGAACGCCCGTCGCTTCGTCATCCTATGGCGGAGCAAGGAGCGAAGCGACGCGGCGCAGACCATAGGATCCATGCCGTGACTTCAGAGCGCTGCTGCGGTACCGAGATCTCTTCCGTTGCACTCCACGTCTGGTGTCACGGCATGGATCCTTGGGTCTTCGCTCCGCTTTGCGTCGCTACGCCCAAGGATGACGAAGCTCTGTTTAGCGCGGCGCGCGCTTGGCCAGTATGCGCTGCAGCGTGCGGCGGTGCATGTTGAGCCGGCGCGCGGTCTCGGAGACGTTGCGCTCGCACATTTCATAGACGCGCTGGATATGTTCCCAGCGCACGCGATCGGCCGACATCGGGTTTTCCGGCGGCGCGGCGCGTTCGCCCGAGGTGCGGGTCAGGGCGGCAAAGATGTCGTCGGCGTCGGCGGGCTTCGACAGATAGTCGACGGCGCCGAGCTTCACCGCCGTCACGGCGGTGGCGATGTTGCCGTAACCGGTCAGGATGATGGTGCGGGAATCCTCGCGCTTCTCGCGGATGGCGGCCACGACGTCGAGGCCGTTGCCATCGCCGAGCCGCATGTCGACCACGGCGTAGGCCGGCGGATTGGCGCGCGCCTTGCCCACGGCCTCCTCGACGCTTTCGGCGGTCTCGACCACGAAGCCCCTGGTTTCCATGGCGCGGGCAAGACGGGTGAGGAACGGCTTGTCGTCATCGACGATCAGAAGCGAGGTATCCTCGCCTTCAACCATTGCGCCAATATTTTCATCGCCTGTCATGGTCTCAAAAATTCCTGCTGCCTTAATTTTACGCAGATATAGTTTTGCGCCGCTATTGTCCAATTCACGCAGTGTCAAACATCGTCGCCGGGGCCAGTTCCGGGTTCAGGAAGACACTGCGCGGCCACGAAATCTGCACCACCGCGCCCTCGCCCAGGCCGCTCGAATTGCGGAAGTCGAGTGTGGCGCCCGAGCGTTCGAGCAGCGTCTTGGCGATGAACAGGCCGAGCCCGAGGCCACCGCCGGCTTCCGTGCCCTGGCGCGTCGACATATAGGGCTCGCCGATGCGGTCGATGATCTCGGCCGGAAAACCGGGCCCGTCATCGATGATCGAAAAGGTGACGGTCGCCTCGTCCCAGTTCCAGCTCACGGTGACGCTTTTGCGGGCGAAATCGACGGCGTTCTCGACAAGGTTGCCGAGGCCATAAATGACGCCCGGATTGCGGCGCCCGACCGGCTCCGGCCCGGTCCGTTCGCCGGGGCGAAGCTTGATCGAAATGCCGAAGTCGCGATGCGGCGCGGTGACCTCCTCGACCAGCGAGGTCAGCGGCAAACGGGAAAGGTGCGCCTCGCCCTCTGACGACAGGCTGGTCAGGCGCTTGAGGATTTCGCGGCAGCGCTCGCTCTGCGAGCGCAGCAGCTTCACGTCTTCCGCGTATTTCGGGTCGCTGCCGAGCGCCTTTTCCATCTCCTTGGCGACGAGCGTGATGGTGGCGAGCGGCGTGCCGAGCTCATGCGCCGCAGCAGCGGCCAGGCCATCGAGCGCCGAAAGGTGCTGCTCGCGCTGCAGCACCAGTTCCGTGGCGGCCAGCGCATTGGCCAGAAGCCGCGCTTCGGCGGCCACCCGGAAGGCATAGATCGCCGTGAAGGCGATCGAGGACAGCACCGCCATCCACATGCCGGCGACATAGAGGAAGGGCATCACCAGCGGCGCGCCCTCATACCAGGGCAATGGCAGATGGATGAACACAAGCAAGGTCGCCGCGATCATCACCAGCCCGCCGAGGATGGCGGTCAGGCGCAAGGGCAGCGATGTCGCCGAAATCACGACGGGCACGGTCATCAGCAGCGAGAACGGGTTGGTCAGGCCGCCGGTCATGTAGAGCAGGCCGGCAAGCTGCAGGCTGTCGAAGATGAGGATGCCGAAGGCGGCGAACGGCGTGAGCCGGTGCGCCGCCGGAAACCGGAAGGCCAGGAACAGGTTCATCCACGCCGAACAGGCGATCAGCGCGAAGCACAGGCTGACCGGCAACGGGAACTTCAGGCCATAGGCGACGACGAGCACCGTCACGCTCTGGCCGACAATAGCCAGCCAACGCAGCCGGATCAGCGTGTTGAGGCGCAGTCTCTGGCTCTGCTGGAAATCGGGCGAACGCAAAACGTTGATCATTGCCATGGATTACAGCCGCGAGAGGGCAAACGCTAGGTCCCGCGCGGTTTGGCGCGGGCGGTGGCGGCGGCGAGCAGCGGGTTTTCCGGCCAGACATGCTTGGGATAGCGGCCGCGCATGTCTGCGCGCACGTCGGCCCAGGAGCCGCGCCAGAAGCCGGGCAGGTCGCGCGTCGTCTGGATCGGCCGGTGCGCCGGCGATAACAGCTCGAGCGTCAGCGGCACCGTGCCGTTGGCGATCGAGGGATGGCGGTCGAGACCGAACAGTTCCTGGACGCGAACCGCCAGCACCGGCCATTCGCCGTCATAGCGGATCGGCACATGGCTGCCCGACGGCGCGTCGAAATGGGTCGGCGCCAGCGCCTCGACCTTGCGCTGCAGGTCGTGCGGCACCAGCGAAATCAGCCCGGCCGAGACAATACCGGGATCGATGGCGGCAAAGGATGCAGCCCCTGACAGGAACGGCAGCAGCCAGTCGTCGAGGCGCTCGATAAGGGCCTCATCCGACATATCGGGCCAGGGCGACCCGAGGCCACGATGCAGCCAGGACAGCCGCTGGCGCAGCGTCTCGGCTTCCTTGCTCCAGCTCAGCAGCGACAGCCCGTGTTCCCGCAAGGCGTCTGTTATGGCGCGGTCCGCATCGGCGCCCGAAGGAGCCGGCAGCATGCGTTCGGCAAGCGTGATGGCGCCGAGGCGCACGGTTTCGCGCACGCGCACGGCACGGCGCTCGCGGTCGAAGCTCGTTTGCCGGCGCGTTTCGATCCGGTCGGCCAGCGCCGAGCGGATGTCGTCTTCGCTTATGGCCGCGGCGGCCGCGATACGCGCATTCTGCGCCTTGCCCTGCAGGTCGGCGACGACCAGAAACGGCTCGCCCGCCAGCGGGTCGGCAGCGTCGAGCATGGCGCCGGAGCCGTTGGCCAGCACGAAGCGCCCGCGTTCGCCACGCGCCTTGGCGACGCGGTCCGGCCAGGCCTGGATGAGGAGGGAGCCGGCGCTGCTACCATCCCCCTTGTGGGGAGGGTCGATCCGCAATGCGGATCGGGGTGGGGTCGGTTCGGGCACGCCATCGGCGACCCCACCCCGTCTCCCTCGCGTCACTGCGCTCTGCTCGCTCGCCGACCCTCCCCTCGAGGGGGAGGGTAAGAGCTGCCGCGCCAGCCGCTCCGCGAGCTGCCGTGCCGCGGTGGCGCGCGGCGACCGTTCAGATCGAAAGCGCATCAGCCGCCGTTCGAGATCGGCGGCGTCGCCGCCAAGACCGCGTTCGGTGAGCAACACCGCAAGCATGGTCGCTTCGCCGGCATGACCGCTCTTCGCAGCCTCGGCCACCATATGCGCCAGCCGCACCGGCAAAGCGAGCTTGCGCATCGCCATACCCGCTTCGGTCAGGCGCCCGGCTTCGTCGATAGCATCCAGCGCGCGCAGCAGCGCCCTTGCCTCGTTGAGCGCCGGCGCCGGCGGCGGATCGAGGAAGGCCAGCGCCGACGGATCGGCAACGCCGAAGGCGGCGCAGTCGAGCAGCAGGCCGGAAAGGTCCGCTTCGAGGATTTCCGGCGGCGTGAAGGCGGGCAATGCCGCCGTCTGCTCGGCGCGCCACAGCCGGATGGCGACGCCCGGTTGGGTGCGCCCGGCGCGGCCGGCGCGCTGGTCGGCGGAGGCTCTGCTGACACGCACGGTTTCCAGCCGGGTCAAGCCGCTGGCCGGCTCATAGCGCGGCAGCCGCGACAGGCCGGAATCGATGACGACGCGCACGCCATCGATGGTTATGGAGGTCTCGGCGATCGAGGTCGCCAGCACCACCTTGCGGCGGCCTGACGCCGCCGGCTTGATCGCCGCGTCCTGCGCCTTGCCGTCGAGCTGGCCATAGAGCGGCACGATATCGGTGTCGGCGCCGAGCTTGCCGGCCAGCCGCTCGGCGGTACGCTCGATCTCGCGCTGACCAGGCAGGAAGGCAAGCACGCTGCCGCTCTCGTCGACGAGTGCCGAGCGGATCGCCTTGGCCACCGCATCCTCGATCGGGACGCCGGCCGGCCGTTCGTCGTAGCGGATGTCGACGGGAAAGGCGCGGCCTTCGCTTTCGATCACCGGCGCGCCGGACAGCAGTTTGGCGACACGCGCGCCGTCAAGCGTCGCCGACATCACCAGCAGCCGCAGGTCCGCACGCAGCGCGCCTCGCACGTCCAGCGCCAGAGCCAGGCCGAAATCGCCGTCGAGCGAGCGCTCGTGGAATTCGTCGAAGATCACTGCCGAGACACCGGGCAATTCGGGATCGTCGAGGATCATGCGCGCCAGCACGCCCTCGGTGACGACCAGGATTTTTGTCCGGGCCGAGGTCCGGTTCTCCATGCGCATGGCATAGCCGACGGTGGCGCCGGGTTCCTCGCCGAGAAGTTCAGCCATGCGGCGGGCGGCAGCGCGGGCGGCGAGGCGGCGCGGTTCAAGCAGGACGATCCTGCCGGCACCCAGCCAGGACACATCGAGCAGAGCCAGCGGCACCAACGTCGTCTTGCCGGCACCGGGCGGCGCCACAAGCACGGCGCTGGTGCCGGAGCCGAGCGCTTCGCTCAGCGCCGGCAGCACGGCGGATACCGGAAGCTCGGGCAAGGTTCTTTTCGTCATCGCGCCCGCATATCAGCGGTCGCGGTCGCCGTGCAACCGGCAGGGGTCAAAGCCGGGTGCGCGAAAACGGGTTCCAGCGCACCGTGACCAGCCGCACTTCCTCGCGCACCATGGTCAGCAGGCCGGAGCTGCCGACGACCGCGAGGCCGACCAGCGACAGCCAGTCGGGGTATTCCTGGAAGAACAGCGCGCCGAGAGTGCCAAGCGGGTCGACTGAACTAGGCAACCATCTCCGGACCAGGTCTTGGAATAGCGCCGCGCGACTTCCGCAGTCCGCACGCGTTCGCTCCGCGCCGACACTTTTCCCAACATTTTCAGAGGTCGGCGCAAACATGGTGCGACGCAGCAACGAATTCGCTTGCCTTGTTTAGTAAAAATTGCATCACTAAACAAATTACTAAACATTCGCGACGTGCTGCGTCGCCATGTTTGGGCCCTCGGAGGAGCGAGGGTAACGGGCTCTTGAAACCGCCATTCGGGCGCGTTTCGCAAATGGGAGGAAGGCATGAAATCGAGCTTTAAACTGGCGTTGGGACTGGCCTCGGCGATCACAGCGTCGACAGCCCTCTCGAACGCCGCGCACGCTGAAGACCTGACGCTGTGCTGGGCCGCCTGGGATCCGGCAAACGCGCTTGTCGAACTGTCCAAGGATTTCACCAAGGAAACCGGCATCGGCATGAAATTCGAATTCGTGCCGTGGACCAACTATGCCGACCGCTTCCTCAACGAGCTGAACTCGCACGGCAAGCTGTGCGACCTGATCATCGGCGACAGCCAGTGGATCGGCGGCGCGGCGGAGAACGGCCACTACGTCAAGCTGAACGACTTCTTCGACAAGGAGAAGATCAGCATGGACGACTTCGTGCCGGCGACCGTCGTCGGCTATTCGGAATGGCCGAAGAACACGCCGAACTATTGGGCGCTGCCGGCCATGGGCGATGTCGTCGGCTGGACCTACCGCAAGGACTGGTTCTCCAAGCCGGAGCTGCAGAAGGAATTCAAGGAGAAGTATGGCTGGGATCTCGGACCGCCGGCCACCTTCGACCAGCTGAAGCAGATCGCCGAATTCTTCCAGAAGCGGCAGATCGACGGCAAAACCGTCTACGGTGCTTCGATCTACACCGAGCGTGGCTCGGAAGGCATCACCATGGGCGCCATGGATGTGCTCTACAGCTACGGCTTTCAGTATGAGAATCCGAAGAAGCCCTACGACATGGAAAGCTTCGTCAATTCCGATAAGTCGGTGAAGGGGCTGGAGTTCTACAAAGCGCTCTATGACTGCTGCACCCCGCCGGGAGCGTCGAACAGCTACATGGGCGAAGGCATCGACGCCTTCAAATCCGGCCAGGTGGCGATGCATATGAATTTTGCTTTCACATGGCCCGGCCTGCAGAAGGACGAGAATGTCGGCGGCGACAAGATCGGCTATTTCGTCAATCCCAAGGGACCCGGTGGCGACCAGTTCGCGCAGCTCGGCGGCCAGGGCATTTCGGTGGTGTCCTATTCCGACAAGCAGGAATCGGCGCTGAAATACATCAAGTGGTTCGCCAACAAGGACGTGCAGGCCAAGTGGTGGTCGCTTGGCGGCTATTCCTGCCTGAACGCGGTGGTGAAGGATCCGAAATTCCCGGCCAGCCAACCCTACGCCCAGACCTTCCTCGACTCGATGGCCATCGTGAAGGACTTCTGGGCCGAGCCCAGCTACGCACCGCTGCTGCAGGCCTCGCAGAAGCGCTTCCACGACTATGTCGTCGCCGGCCAGGGCTCCGCCAAGGATGCTCTTGACGGCCTGGTCAAGGACTGGACGCAGGTGTTCCAGGACGATGGCAAGATGTAACCGGCTCCTCCCGAGCTAGGCCAAGCGTCCCGTGCCACCCTTGGCACGGGACGCAGTTCAGATAAATTCCATAACAGAGACGACCCAAGTGACCGAAGCAGGACTGACCATGCTCAATCGGACCGCGGAGAACGTTGCCCGGGCCACCCCGGAACCGTTGGCCCGCAAGGTCCGGGGCATCAGCGACAAGGGCCTGGCGTGGCTGTTCATCTCGCCGACGATCCTGTTGCTGCTCGCCATCAACATCTTCCCGCTGTTCTGGGCGATCTATCTGTCGTTCACCAACTACCGGGCCAACCGGCCGAACGAGATGGTGAAGAACCTCGGCTTTGCCAATTACCAGCGCATCCTCGGCGACCAGGACATCTGGATCGCCATGCAGACGACGGCGCATTTCGTGTTCTGGACCATCCTCTTGCAGACACTGATCGGCTTCACCCTGGCCTGGCTGATCGACCGGAAATTCCGTGGCCACGCTTTCTGGACGACACTGATCCTGGTGCCGATGATGCTGTCGCCGGCGGTGGTCGGCAATTTCTGGCGCTTCCTCTACGAGCCGCAGATCGGCTTGTTCGCCTATGCCATCTCCTTCGTGTCAGGCATCCCGCCGGCAAACATCCAGATGCTCTCCAACGTCTCGCTGGCGCCGTGGTCGATCATCATCGTCGACACCTGGATGTGGACGCCCTACGTGATGCTGATCTGCCTCGCCGGCCTGCGCTCGATCCCCGAATACATCTACGAGGCGGCCGAGGTCGACCGCGCCTCCAACTGGCGGCAGTTCTGGTCGATCACGCTGCCTATGGCGCTGCCCTTCATCATGCTGGCGGTGCTGTTCCGCGGCATCGAGAACTTCAAGATGTTCGACATGGTCAACCTGTTGACCGGCGGCGGGCCGGGCTCGACCACCGAGGTCGCCTCGATCACGCTGAAGCGGCAGGCTTTCGAGAGCTGGCGCACCGGCTATTCATCGGCCTTCGCCATCATCCTGTTCGTCGCGGTGTTCGGCCTCGCCAACATCTACGTCAAGGCGCTCAACAAGGTGAAGCAGAGATGAGCCTGACATCTGCCCATTCGGTCGTCGCACCTTCGGCAAACTCGAAGCGCATCGCCGGCGCGATCATCATCGCCTACGCGCTGATCTCGATCGTGCCGCTGCTGTGGATCTTCGCCACCAGCTTCAAGACGCCGCCGGATTCGATCGCCTATCCGCCAAAAATCCTGTTCCAGCCGAGCATCGAGGGCTATTGCAACCTGTTCACGACGCGCACAAGGCAGACGCCGGAATACATCAACTCGCTGGGACCGGCGACCGGCTTCTGCGATGAGACTGTGCGCAAGCGCAACATGGTGATCGCCGGCCCGTCCAACTTCCTGCCGCGCTTCGTCAATTCATTGATCATCGCTTTCGGCTCGACCTTCTGCGCTGTCTTTCTCGGCACGCTGTCGGCCTATGGCTTCTCGCGCTTCAAGGTGCCGCTCGCCGACGATCTTCTGTTCTTCATCCTGTCGACGCGCTTCATGCCGCCGATCGCCGTCGCCATTCCGATCTACCTGATGTACCGCGAGCTTGGCTTGTCGGACACGGCGCTTGGCATGATCCTGCTCTACACGGCGGTCAACGTATCGCTGGCCGTGTGGCTGCTGAAGGGCTTCATCGACGAGATCCCGCGCGAGTACGAGGAAGCGGCGATGATCGACGGCTATACGCGGCTGCAGGCCTTCTGGCGCACCGTGCTGCCGCAGGCGACGACCGGCATCGCAGCGACCGCCATCTTCTGCCTGATCTTCGCCTGGAACGAATATGCGTTCGCGGCACTCCTCACCTCCGGCACGGCGCAGACCGCGCCGCCCTTCATCCCGACCATCATCGGCGAAGGCGGCCAGGACTGGCCGGCAGTGGCGGCGGGCACGACGATCTTCCTGGTGCCGATCCTGGTTTTCACCATCCTGCTTCGCAAGCAATTGCTGCGCGGCATCACCTTCGGCGCGGTGCGCAAATGAGCATGACCAAACCCGTCAAACGCAAATCGCGCTGGCCGGTCTGGGCCCGGCGCGGACTGATGGAAAACATCGCGACGGCACTCATCGCCATCGGCTTCCTGATGCTGTTCCAGCCTTTCGCGCTGTCGCTCTATACCTATTCCTTCATCACCATGCTTGCCGGCACCGTGATGTTCATCATCGTCTCGAAGTTCCCGGAATAACCATGGCCGAAATCCGCGTCCAGAATTTGAGGAAGGCCTTCGGCGACTTCGTCGCCGTGCAGGATTCCAACTTCGTCGTCGAGGATGGCGAGTTCTTCGTTATGCTCGGCCCATCGGGCTGCGGCAAGACGACGACCTTGCGCATGATCGCCGGGCTGGAGCTGCCGACCGGCGGCCAGATCCTGCTCGGCGGCGACGACGTCACCATGCTGCGAGCCCGCGAGCGCGACATCGCCTTCGTCTTCCAGCTGTTCGCGCTCTATCCGCATATGAATGTGCGCAAGAACATCGGCTTCCCGCTCTTGGCGCAAGGCATGCCGTCGGCCGAAATCCGGACAAGGGTCGAGGAAACGGCGAAGCTGCTGCGCATCGACCATCTGCTCAACAAATCAGTTTCCGGCCTTGCGGGCGGCGACCGCCAGCGCGTGGCGCTCGGCCGCGCCATCGTGCGGCGGCCGAAATGCTTCCTGATGGACGAGCCGCTCGGCACGCTCGACACCGAATTCCGCGATTTGATGGTCCATGAATTGCGCGAGCTGCACAACCGCATCCATGCCACGACGGTCTATGTCACACACGACCAGATGGAAGCGATGTCGATGGCCGACAAGATCGCTGTCATGAACCACGGTGTCATCGAACAGTTCGGCAGCCCACGTGAAATCTATGATCGCCCGGCGACCATGTTCGTCGCCGACTTCATCGGCTCGCCGCCGATGAATTTTTTGGGGTTTGGCGGCGGGCTCGCCAAGGGCGCGAAGGAGATCGTCGTCCAGGGAGCGAAAGTCGCGGTGCCGGAGGTGCGGGAGGACATCGCGCCGGCTGACATGGCGCTTGGCATCCGGCCCGAACACATCCGCTTCGACGATGCTTCCAAGCTGCGCGGCGCGATCTACGGCACCGAATATCTCGGCACGACGCAGATCGTCGCGGTGGAGACGGCGGACGGCATCATCAAGGCGCGGGTGCCGGCCGAGATCCGGCTCAATGCCGGCGATCATGTCGGGCTGACGCTGAACAGCGCGCGGCTGTCGCTGTTCGACAAGGGCTCCGGACGCGCGGTGAGAACCGCGGTTCACGATACCGCCTCTCAAGGGAGAGCGCAGCATGGCTGACGTGCACATCAAGAACGTGACCAAGAGCTTTGGCGATCATGTCGCCGTCGACGGTCTCGACCTGCATATATCAGACGGTGAGTTCGTCGTGCTGCTCGGGCCGACCGGCGCCGGCAAGACGACGACATTGCGGCTGATTGCCGGGCTGGAACGGCCGGACGCCGGCACGATCGAGATCGGCGGCCATAATGCGACGACGCTATCGCCGGCCGAGCGCGACACCGCCTTCGTGTTCCAGCAGTATTCGCTCTATCCGCATCTGTCGGTGTTCGACAATCTCGCCTTTCCGCTGCGCTCGCCGGCCCGGAGAATACCGGAAGACCAGATCCGCCGGCGGGTCGAGGAAGTGGCCAGGATGGTGCGCATCCATCACAAGCTCGCCAACCGTTCGACCAAGCTCTCCGGCGGCGAAATGCAGCGCGTCGCCATCGGCCGCGCGCTGGTGCGCAAGCCCGCCATCTACCTGATGGATGAGCCGCTGTCGTCGCTCGACGCCAAGCTGCGGGCGGACCTGCGGCTCGAGTTGAAGCGGATCCAGTCGGAACTCGGCGCCACAATGCTCTACGTCACGCATGACCAGATCGAGGCGATGACCATGGCCGACCGCATCGGCATCCTGGCCGACGGCGTGCTGGTGCAGATCGGCTCGCCGCGGACCATCTATTCCGAGCCGGCGAACCTGCATGTCGCGGCGAGGCTCGGCCAGCCGGCGATCAATCTTCTGCCGACCGGCCTGCTGCCCGATGGCGGCACGCCGGCCGGCACCAGAACGATCGGCGCGCGCACCGAGCATCTGGCCATCGAAAAAGCCATGAATGGCCATGCCGATGGCGTCGTCGACTGGGTCGAGCATCTCGGCGACCAGAACCACCTGCATGTGACGGTCGGCCCGAAGAAACTGGTGACGCTGACCGATCCAGACACGGATCTGGCGCAAGGTGACAGAGTGGTGATCCGCTACCGCTCGCCGCTCTATTTCGGCGCCGATGGACAAAGATTGATGTGAAACGGTTTTCGGCTCTCCCGCCAAGGGTCCAAACGCCGGTTTGTGATTGACGATTGTGAATACGGGACGAATTCGATGAAGCACTTTTTCAACCGCCGGGAAACGATCGTCACCGAGGCGCTGGACGGTCTGTTGCGGACCATTGGCGCAGGCGATCTCGCGCGTCTCGACGGCTATCCCGAGGTCAAGGTCGTGCTGCGCGCGGGCTGGGACAAGTCGAAGGTCAGCGTCGTTTCCGGTGGCGGTGCCGGGCACGAGCCTTCGCATGCCGGGTTCGTCGGCAAGGGCATGCTGACTGCGGCGGTCTCGGGCGAAATCTTCGCCTCGCCAAGCGTCGAGGCGGTACTGGCGGCCATCCGCGCGGTCACCGGACCGGCCGGCTGCCTGCTGATCGTCAAGAATTATACCGGCGACCGTCTCAATTTCGGCCTGGCTGCCGAGAAGGCGCGCGCCGAAGGCTTTCGCGTCGAGATGGTGATCGTTGCCGACGATATCGCGCTGCCTGACATTGCCCAGCCGCGCGGTGTTGCCGGGACCTTGTTCGTGCACAAGATATCAGGCCATCTGTCGGAGGCCGGTCATGATCTGGCGTCGATTGCGGCAGCCGCTCGGGCCGCTGCGAAGGACATCGTTTCTCTCGGCATGTCGCTATCGTCCTGCTCCATCCCCGGCCAGCCGCATGAAGACAGGTTCGGGGCCGACGATGGCGAGCTCGGCCTCGGCATACATGGCGAACCCGGTGTCGAGCGCATCGTGGTGCAAAGCGCCAACCGGCTGGTGGCGATCATGGCGGAGCGCCTGGCAGTGCGGCTCGACCCGAAGGCAAGCTATGCTTTGCTGATCAACAATCTCGGTTCCGTGCCGCCGCTCGAAATGTCTGTCATCGCCAATGCGGTGCTTGCCTCGCCACTCGCCAAGGCCATCAAGCTGACGATCGGCCCGGGACCGCTGATGACGGCGCTCAACATGAACGGCTTCTCGCTGTCGCTGATCCGGCTCGACGCCGCGCGCGAGACGGCCCTGCTGGCGCCGGTCGGCCCGTATGCGTGGATGCCGGCAAAGCCGGTCGTTGCACCCGATGTCGTGCCGATGGCGAAAGCAGCCGGACAAAGTGCTGCACGCAAGCCCAGCCAGCATGCAGGCACCAGGCGCCTGATCGTCACGGTCGGCGAAAGGCTGATTTCACTCGAAGGGGTATTGAACGGGCTCGACGCCAAGGCGGGCGACGGCGATACCGGCTCGACGGTGGCAACCGGCGCACGCAGCATCCTTGAGCGGCTCGACACGCTGCCGCTTGCCGATCCCGCAGCGGCCCTTGGCGCGATAGGCGACATACTGAGCGCATCGATGGGCGGCTCCAGCGGGGTGCTGCTGTCGATCTTCTTCACGGCGGCCGCGCAGGCCGTGGACGGCGGGGCTGATGTGCCGAAGGCGCTGCTTGCCGGGCTTGAGCGGATGACCTTCTACGGCGGAGCCAAACCGGGCGATCGCACCATGGTCGACGCACTGGAGCCGGCGCTCAAGGCGCTCGACAGCGATGGCCTTGGCGATGCGGCGATAGCGGCCCGGCGCGGTGCCGAGGCCACGGCCGCCATGGAGAAGGCAAAAGCCGGACGGTCCGCCTATGTCGGCGCCAAATTGCAGGGCGTGACCGACCCTGGCGCCCATGCGGTGGCTGAGGTGTTCGCGGCAGCCGCCTCTCTGCTTGTCACGGCCTGACGCATGCACCCGTTGCCGAATGACCGTTCTTTCGCTACTGCCGGCAAGGTGGAAACCGGGAATTTTGGCGAAATGGCGGCGTTGAACCTTGCCAGGCTGATCGCGGCCGCGGCGGATGCGATTGCCGCTCACGCCGAGGAATTGACGGCGCTCGACCAGGCGATCGGCGACGGCGATCATGGGCTGAACATGAAGCGCGGCTTTGAGGCCGTGCGGGCCGAGGCTGATCTGTTCGCCGCAAAGCCGCTGCCCGAGGCCCTGAAGGCGATCGGCACCAAGCTGGTGATGACTGTGGGCGGTGCATCGGGCCCGCTGTTCGGCACATTGTTCATGGCGCTCGGCAAGGAGATTTCGGCGGAGCCCGATCGCGCCAACCTCACGGCTGCCTTCGGCAAGGCGATCGAGGCGGTCGCCGCGCGCGGCAAGTCGCAAGTTGGCCAGAAAACCATGCTCGATGTGCTGCAGCCGGTGCACGACGCCTTGGCCGGGGAGAAGACGGCGGCGGAGATCGCCGACATCGCGGACGCCGCCGCCAAGGCGACCGTGCCGATGAAGGCGCTGCGCGGCCGCGCCTCGTTCCTTGGCGACCGGTCGATCGGCCACATGGATGCCGGCGCGCGCTCGACCGCGCTGCTGGTGCGCACAGTGGCGCAAGCGATCGGGGAAGACGCATGAGCAATGTCGGGATCGTGATCGTGTCGCATTCGCCGCTGGTCGCGGAGGGCACGGCCGACATGGTACGGCAGATGGTGGGCGACGAAGTGCCGCTTGCGTGGTGCGGCGGAAACGGCCATGGCGGGCTCGGCACCAGTGTCGAAGCGATCATGGGCGCCATCGAAAAAGCCTGGTCGGAAGCCGGTGTCGCCATCCTTGTCGATCTCGGCGGCGCCGAGACCAATTCGGAAATGGCGGTGGAGATGATCGGCGAACCGCGTGCGCAGAAGATCATCGTCTGCAACGCGCCGATCGTCGAGGGCGCGGTGATGGCGGCGACCGAGGCATCCGGCGGCGCATCGCTGAAAGAAGTGGTGGCGACGGCGCACGAATTGTCGCCGTCGTGAGTGAACGGGATTTCTAGAATGTCCGCAGCCGCCGAAGCGACCGTCCTGATCACCCACGATGTGGGCCTGCATGCGCGTCCTTCGGTGAAGTTCACCAAGCTGGCCAAGACCTTTGCCGCCGACGTGGAAATAGCACTTGCCGCCAATGGCCCATGGTTCGACGCCAAGAGCATCGTCAAGGTGATGGCGGCCAAGGCGCCAAAGGGAACGGTACTGCATATCAGGGCCCGGGGTGATGACGCCAATGACGCTATCCGCGCGCTGATCGAATTGGTGCGGCGTGATTTCGACGAGAATGCCGGTCATGTCCGGTCGGCTTGAGGCTGGCGCCCGCTTTCGCCAGCCCGCGGGGAATGCGGGCCATGCGGATTGAGGGTGTTCCGGCCTCGGCCGGCTATGCCGAAGGGCCGCTGTTCGACCTCGACCGGCCGCCGGCCGTCTACGCAGGCAAAGCCACCGCAGCGGAAGAAAAGACATCGCTGGAAGCCGCGATCGGCAAGGCGGTAAGCCGACTTGCGACAATAGTCGAAACCGCCGACAGCGACGCCGCCGGCATACTCGAATTCCACATCGCCATGCTGGAAGACGACGCGCTGAGCGGACCGGCCTTCGCGTCGATCGCATCCGGACGGACCGCCGACGCGGCTTGGCGGCAGGCACTCGATGCCGAGATCGCCGGCTACGAGGCCTCGGACCAGGATTATTTCCGCGCCCGCGCAACGGACCTGCGCGATATCAGGGACCAGGTGCTGCGCGCTCTGACCGAGGATGATGACCCCGCCGCACCGTCCGGTGCCATCCTCTGCGGCGAGGACATCGCGCCGACGCGCTTTCTCGAAACCGACTGGAGTCATGGCGGCGGCATCGCGCTGAAGGCGGGCAGCACCGCCAGTCATGTCGCCATGCTGGCGCGCTCGCGCGGCGTGCCGATGATCGTGGGCCTGCGCGAACCGCCCGCCAAACTTGCCGGCATGGCACTCCTCGACGCCGAGCACGGCAGTATCGTCCTGGCGCCCTCGCCGGCGGAGATCGGCTCGTTCCGGCAGTCGGCCGCTTCCTTCGCGGCCCGCCAGGGCAAGGCGCGGACTTTCCTGGCGCGGCCGGCGGTGACCAGGGCCGGCACTGCGGTGCGCGTGCAGGTCAATATCGCCGACCCCTCAGATGTCGACGCCATCGACATCGCGACCTGCGACGGTGTCGGGCTGATGCGGACCGAATTCCTGTTCGGCAAGACATTGCCGGATGAGGAGACGCAGTATCGCGCCTACCGCAAGGTGCTGGAGTGGGCCGCTGAAAAGCCGGTGACGATCCGCACCGTCGATGCCGGCGGCGACAAGCCGGTGCCGGGCTTCACCGTCGAGGAGGGCAATCCGTTCCTCGGGCTGCGCGGGATCAGGCTGTCGCTGGCCCGGCTCGACATTTTTCGCGTACAGATCAGGGCATTGCTGCGCGCCGCGCCACACGGCAATCTCAGGGTCATGTTTCCGATGATCGCCATGGCCGAAGAGTATGAACGGGCAGCCTCCTTGTTCGCCGAAGAACAGGCAGAACTTGCCGCGCGCGGCGCAGCACAACAGATGCCGCCGCTCGGCATCATGGTCGAGGTGCCGTCGGTGGCGATCGCGCCGGAGGCGTTCGCCGGCGTCGCCTTCTTCTCGATCGGCTCCAACGACCTGACGCAGTATGTGATGGCGGCGGCGCGCGACAATGCCGCGGTCGCACACCTCAATTCGGTCCGCCATCCCGCGGTGCTGCGGCTGATCGGCTCGGTCACGGCCTTCGGACGGGAAAACGGGATTCCTGTCAGCCTGTGCGGCGATGCCGGTGGCGATCCCGCCTCGATCCCGGCGCTGATCGAGGCTGGCCTGCGCGACCTTTCCGTCGCACCGGCGCAACTCGCAATGGCCAAGGCGGCCATATCAGACGTTTCGATCTAGGCGCGGCTGGCATGGTTGACATCAAACCCGAACCCGGCTCCGAAGAGGCGATCCGCGCCTACAAGACGATCCTGTCGCAGGTCATCGACCAACGCCCGTCCGGCATGCGCCAGCGCCTTGCCGACGCGCTTGGCAAGCACCGCAGCTTCGTCACGCAGATCTCCAGCCCGACCTATTCGATCCCTATCCCCTCGAAACATCTGCCTTCGATTTTTTCCGTCTGCCATTTCAGCCCGGCCGAGCGGGATCAGTTCCTCGCCGCCTACCATCAGGCCCATCCCGGAAAGATGTCGATCGCGGCAGGCATGCGCAAGACGCGGCATGTTTCGCTTGTCGTGCCCGATTTCGGCGACGACAAGCAGAATGCAGCGCTCGACCGGGCGATCAACGAATTCATCCAGAAGATCACCAGCATCGCCGGCAAGGGTGGCGGCTGACCATCTCTTGCCGGGCTGTTTGGGAGGACGCCATGAAGAAATTTATGAACGCGGTGGACACGGTGCTGACCGAGAGCCTCGACGGGTTCGCGGCCGCCCATGCCGATATCCTGGTGCTTGGTGACGAGCACAAGTTCATCCGCCGCAAGACCTTGCAGCCGGGCAAGGTGGCGCTGATCTCGGGCGGAGGCTCCGGCCACGAGCCGCTGCATGGCGGCTTTGTCGGCCATGGCATGCTGGATGCCGCCTGCCCCGGCCAGGTGTTCACCTCCCCGACGCCGGACCAGATGCTGGCGGCGGCGCAGGCCGTCGACACCGGTGCCGGCTGCCTGTTCATCGTCAAGAATTACGAGGGCGACGTGATGAATTTCGACATGGCGGCCGAAATGTCGGAGGGCATCCTGCAAGTGGTGACCAATGACGACGTCGCCGTCGAGAATTCATCCTATACGACCGGCCGGCGCGGCGTCGCCGGCACGCTGGTGGTGGAAAAGATCGTTGGCGCGGCGGCCGAGCATGGCCTGGCGCTGCCGGTGTTGAAGACGCTGGGCGACCGCGTCAATGCCGCCACCCGCTCGATGGGCGTGGCGCTGACCAGCGGCACGGTTCCGGCCGCCGGCAAGCCAACCTTCGACATCGGCGACAGCGAGATGGAATTCGGCGTCGGCATCCACGGCGAACCCGGCCGCCGCCGCGACGCTTTGAAAAGCGCCGACGCGATCGCCGAGGAGATTTGTGCCGCGATATCAGGCGATCTCGGCGGCAGGGCAGCGGGCCCGGCCCTGCTGTTCGTCAACGGCTTCGGCGGCACGCCGCTGATGGAGCTCTATCTGATGTACAACAGCGCGCGCAAAATTTTCGAGAAGCGCGGCGTGACGATAGCCCGCTCGCTGGTCGGCACCTATGTCACCTCGCTCGACATGGCCGGCTGCTCGATCACGCTGACCATGCTCGATGACGAGATGACCGGCTGGTGGGACGCGCCTGTCCACACGGCAGCACTGCGCTGGGGCATGTAAGGCTGGCTTCCACAACGCTTTTCTGCAACCATCCTGGGCATCCACTTAGTGACTTGCCCAGGGCTGATGCTGCCATTCCTCAACTCCGCCGAAGAAAGACTGCTGCTGCGCTTCGCCGATCCAGAGGCCGCGGCAGTCGAGGATAATTTGTCGGCAAAGGCCCTGTCGGCGTTGCTCGACAATGCTGAATTCCACGGCATCCTGCCTATCATGCTGCGCAAGCTGCAAGAGCGCGGCGACGCGCATTTGCCGCCGGACGCCAGCTTGCGGGAGAAGCTCGACGACCTGCGCCAAAAGGCGACGATGGCCACCGGCCAGTCGATGCTGCTGCAGTATCATGGCGACCGCATCATGAAGGGGATGGCGACGCAAGGCATTCCGGCGCGGATCGTCAAGGGACCGATCTTCGCGCGGAAGCTCTATCGCAACGTATCCGACCGGCCGTTCACCGACATCGACATCCTCGTCGAACCCGTCAACCTTGCGCGGGCAAACCAGGTGATCGCGGCATGCGGCTTCGAGCTTGGCAGCAACGAAGCCGAATCCTACCGGCTGCAGGAGTTCAAATGGCTGGAAAAGGAGAATTCGAGCCTGCTGGTCGAACTGCATGGCGACCTGGTGCACGACACCGGCATGCGGCGGCGCCTGTCGCTGGGGTTTCGCGAATTGGGCATCATCGACGGCGAGGCGACGGACACACCGGCAGCGCTTTTGACCATCGCCATCGTGCATGCCGCCGGCGGCCACAAATTCCATCGGCTGCAGCTTTGCGTCGACGTGCTGCAAGGCGTGCGGGCGCTGCAATCGCCGGAAGCGGAAAGCCGCCTGCTCGAGGCGGCGCACATGACCGGCATCGAGCTCGAACTGGCGATCGTGCTCAACGTGACCGGCGAGCTGTTCGGTGAGAGCGGCGCGCTTGAGCTCGCCCGTCGCATCAAGCCCGGCCTCTCGATACGGCTGGCCAAGCGGCTGATTACGACGAACACGCTGCTCAGGGTCAATTCCAGGGACAAGATCGGCTCGCGCCTGCGCCGCGATGCCTTCCGCTGGATCCAGCGGCTGGCGAAGGCCAGGCCTTCCGCAGCCTGAACCTCCGGCTCAGTCTTGCTTCGTCGGCGTGGCGATGATCAGCGCCGCCGCGTCGGCGGGACGCGCGCCGACCTCCAGCATGAAGGTCGGCACTGACGAGACCAGCTTGCCGATCGTCGCCAGCCGGCGCTTCTGCAGCGGCAGCAGGCCGGTCATGCCGGTGCGGACATTGTCCATCGCCAGCGCCACCATCGCGTCGGTCCGGGCCATCGGTACGAGCTGTGTCTGGCTGTCGGCCGAGCGCGCCAAATGCAGGAGTGCTGCGACCGGCCTGGCGACGGGACTTTCGATCCGTACGATCTCGCTCAATCGCTCCAGCGAAACGGCCTGTTCGCCGTTGCGATCCCAGGAGGTGCCAAGGCATGGCGCCACCTGCGGGATCATCTCGGCGGTCTTCTGGTGGATCTTGACGTGGCGCGGCAAACCCCAGGCCATCGGCCTGGCCGCAGCGACGTCCAGGATCATGGCGTCGTCGGAGCAGAGGCCGAAGCCTTGCATTGCCAGCGCCAGCGACGTCGTGGTCTTGCCGGTGCCGCTCGGCGCATGGATCAGCACGACGGCATCGCGGCCAGGCAGCGTCAGGCCGGCCGTGTGCAGCATATGCTGGCCGCCGGCGTCGAGTGCGGCGTCCAGAACCAGCATCGATGGCGTCCAGGCGGCTTTCGCACCAGGGCGAACCCGGAGTTCGGCCCAACCTTCCTCGTCATTGATCGCAACGGTCTGGCGTCCGGGAAATACGAGGTGGACAGTGCCGCCATCCGCGATCATCCGGCAGTGGCCATCCTCCGGTATCTCGCCATCGAAGACGAGCGATCCGCCGGGTGCCTCGTCCAGGACGTCCGCCTCGGCAATATCGAGGCGAAAGCCCGGATCGACGGGATCTTCGATGCGCAGGATGCCCAGCATCCTGTCGAAGTCCTGCCACAGCTCGGGCCGCTCGGCCGCTATGCCGAGGATCTGGCCGTTGAGGCCATAGCATGCTGAAGGCCTGGTCAAGCGGGGCGCACCTTTATGGCATCGGCATGGTGGCGATAGATCTCCACCATGCCGGGAAGGCGGTCACTGACCACCGGCCTGCCGTCGAGGCAGACCCAGCAATGCGCCGAGACGCGCGGTGTCTGCAGCGATTTCGGATCGACGCCGAAACGCAGCTCCGGATCGAAGCCGGCAAGGCGCAGGAAGCGATGGCCGAGCAGGCCTTCGCGCAGGCATCTGCGGTCGCGCATCAGCCAGGGATGGCGCACGGTGCGGTTGACGCGAGCGACAATGTAGGCGGCGGGCAGGCCACGATAAAGGGTCGACGAGGCGAGCGGCGCCCATTTCAGCACCTCCTCGAAGCTGCGCTTGGCAATAAGGGCCGGCATCAGCCGGGCGCTTGCCCAGAGATGGCAGCGAAACAAAGCGCGCAGGAGCGGACCGTCAGGCATCAAGCGGTACCTCAGCCATCAAGGAGCTGGGGCGGCGAGGATACCTTCCGAGACGAGATCGGTGGCCAGTGCCGCCATATCCTCGTCGAGCGTACCCTTGTCGACCTCGAACTCCGCGCAAAGCAGGCCGACGATCTGGTCGAGGCTGCGCGCACCATCGACCTTCTCGAGAAAGGCTTCGGTCGTGCCGTTGCATGTATAAAGCTGGCCGCTGCGCGCCAGAAGCACGACGGCACCGTCGCCGACATGCTGGACCGAGGCGTCGTCCGCCAACCGCAAAACCGTTCCAGAAACAATTTCCATCACGAACCCCACCAAGCCTGCAAACCCCGAAATGAGATAGCGCGGCTGTGCGGCGCTGTCTATCGGCCGGCCGGGGGAGATAGCCCATGCTGCTTTGCGTTTGCGACGGAATCCTGCCGATCGCAGAATGCGCCGCGACCTGTTTCCAATCGAAAATCATCCCAGAAATAGTCGTCGACATAACGCCACGGGCAAGTGTGTTGACCGGACGGGCAGTTGCTTTTCTTCCCCTGAGTAAGGTAAGGACTCCACGGGTTTTGGGGAGATAGAGTATGCGTTACAACTGGGAGCGGGCTCCGACGACTTTCGAACGTCATCGAAAAGCCCTGGCGGCAGCCATTTTGATCTTCGGCGGCGTAGGCCTCATGCTTGTGGCCCTGCCGATCTAGGGCGCCTGGGGCAGCCAGGATTGCATCCTTCGCTTTGGCGGCCGTCACAACAAACATTCGGGATTGGCAGAGCATCCCCAACTTCGTCATGTATCGCGAAGCAGGAGCGCCGTGCGGCGGCATTCCCAGCTCGCGACCCCGCCGATGCCATCGGCTGACACCGGGCATCTCCGTCAAGACGAGACCGGCTCGGACGAAAATCAGGGAAGACAGCGCCGGAAAAAACAGCATAGGCTGTTTGCAAAGACGGCAAATCGTTCCTGGGGAGGTACGGATGGCTTCACGCTATCACGAGGTCTATGAAAGCTGGAAACGCGACCCGGAAAAATTCTGGGCCGACGCGGCCGGCGCCATCGACTGGTATTCGCCCTGGGACAAGGTGTTCGATGCCACCGCCGGCGTCTATGGCCGCTGGTTCACCGGCGCGACCTGCAACACCTGCTACAACGCCATCGATCGGCATGTCGCCGCCGGGCGCGCCGATCAGATCGCACTGATTCATGACAGCGCCATCACCGGAACGGTCAAAAAATTCACCTATGCCGAGCTGAAACGCGAAGTGGTGGCGCTGACCTCGGTGTTGAAGAACCGTGGCATCGGCAAGGGCGACCGCGTCATCATCTACATGCCGATGGTGGCGGAGGCGGCCATCGCCATGCTCGCCTGCGCCCGGATCGGCGCAGTGCATTCGGTCGTCTTCGGCGGCTTCGCCTCGCATGAGCTTGCCACCCGCATCGACGACGCAAAACCGAAGCTGATCATCTCGGCCTCCTGCGGCCTGGAGCCGGGCCGCACCGTTGCCTACAAGCCGCTGCTAGACAAAGCGATCGAGATGTCCCGCCACAAGCCGGACGCCTGCCTGATCCTGCAGCGCGACCAGTTGCGCTGCGATTTGAAGGACCATTTCGACATCGACTATGCCGACGCCGTCGCGCGCGAGCGGGCGGCCGGCGCCAATGTCGACTGCGTGCCGGTGCTTGCCACCGATCCGCTCTACATCATCTACACGTCAGGCACGACCGGCCAGCCCAAGGGCATCGTGCGCGACAATGGCGGGCACATGGTCGCGCTGAAATGGACGATGGAAAACGAGTTCGGCGTCAAGCCGGGCGAAGTGTTCTGGGCGGCGTCCGATGTCGGCTGGGTGGTCGGCCATTCCTACATCGTCTACGGACCGCTGCTGCATGGCTGCACGAGCGTCCTGTTCGAAGGCAAGCCGATCGGCACGCCGGACGCCGGCACCTACTGGCGGGTTATCGCCGAACATGGCGTGGTCGCCCTGTTCACCGCGCCGACCGCCTTTCGGGCGATCAAGGGCCAGGACCCCAAGGGCGAATTCGTTCCCAAATACGATCTGTCCAAATTCCGCACGCTGTTCCTCGCCGGCGAGCGCGCCGATCCCGAGACCATCAAATGGGCGGAACAGAAACTCAACGTGCCGGTGATCGACCATTGGTGGCAGACCGAGACCGGCTCGCCGATGACCATCAACCCGGCCGGACTTGGCCTGCTGCCGGTGAAATACGGCTCGCCAGGCGTGCCGATGCCCGGCTACGACATCCGCGTGCTCGACGATGCCGGCCACGAGGTGCCGCGCGGTACGCTGGGCAATGTGGTGATCAAGCTGCCGCTGCCGGCCGGCTGCCTGCCGACGCTGTGGAACGCCGATGCGCGCTTCCGCCAGGCTTATCTCGACGAGTTCCCCGGCTTCTACAAGACGGCCGATGCCGGCATGATCGACGAGGATGGCTATCTCTACGTGATGGCGCGCACCGACGATATCATCAATGTCGCCGGCCACAGGCTGTCGACGGGCGCGATGGAAGAGGTGCTGGCCGCCCATCCCGATGTCGCCGAATGCGCCGTCGTCGGCATTGCCGATGCGATGAAGGGCCAGGTGCCGCTCGGTTTCGTGGTGCTCAATGCCGGTGTCGCGCGCGAGGGTGGCGCCATCGAGAAGGAGGTCGTCGCCCTGGTGCGCGAGCGCATCGGCCCGGTCGCCGCCTTCAAGACCGTGGTGACGATCAAGCGCCTGCCCAAGACGCGGTCTGGCAAGATCCTGCGCGGCACCATGCAGAAGATCGCCGACAAGGAGGAATGGACCATGCCGGCGACCATCGACGACCCGGTCATCCTCGACGAAATCACCGCCGCCCTGAAGGAGCGCGGGATCGGGATTTGAGGCCGCCAACGCGGAAGCGATCCCGCGCAGCCTTTGCTTGCCGACGACGCTGATCGGCAAGCAATACTTTTGTTGTGCAATGCAGCAATCCACCCTAAAGTTTTGCCGGGGGGCCATCCGGCGGTACGGTATGGCTCAGCAGAAAATTACATTTGGCGGCGTCGATATCCTGCGGTTTCTCGCCGCTGTGCTGGTCATGGTCTATCACTACGGCTTCTGGGTATGGGCCTACCCGGACGGCATCTCGGCGCAGGCTACGGGCGGCGTTCCTCCGCAACCTGATATAGGCGCCTGGGTCGGGTCCGGCTGGGTCGGCGTCGAAATCTTCTTCGTTATCAGCGGCTTCGTGATCGCCTTCAGCGCCGAGAAGTCGACGCCGCTGCGGTTTTTCGAAGCCAGGGTGAAACGGCTGGCACCGGCGGTCTGGGTCTGTGCGCCGGTCACCGCGGCGCTGCTGCTCATCATCGGCCTGAGCTGGCCGACCGATGCGGTGGTCCGGCTCCTCCGCACCGCGCTGTTCGCGCCCTATGGTCCGTGGGTGGACAGCGTCTACTGGACACTCGGCATCGAGATCGCCTTCTACGCCATCGTCTGGATCCTGCTGCAACTCGGCCGTTTCCATCTGATGGAGGCGGTCGCGATCACCATCGGCCTGGTCAGCACGCTGTTCTGGTGCCTCTATTATCCGCTCGGCTGGTCCGACTTCGCCGAAACGCGCTGGCTGCAGCTCATCCTGGTGCATCATGGCTGCTTCTTCGCGGTCGGTGTGCTGCTCTGGCTGATGCGATTCAAGGCGCTGACGGCCCCACGCCTCGGCTTCTGCCTGCTGTTCCTCGGCGGCGGCGTGCTGCAGATCGCGAGCTCGGTCGACGTCCACAGCATGAAGGTCGAGGCCGTGATGCCCTATGCTCCGCCGATCCTGATCTTCCTCGTCGCCATGGCACTCATGGCATGGTCGCTGCGGCTCGACCTCAGTTGGAGCGGCTGGCGGCGGATCGGCCTGATGACCTATCCGCTCTACCTGATCCACGACGTCATCGGTGCGGCCATGCTTGGCGCCTTGGTCCGCGCCGGAGTGCCTTATCTCGTGTCGATGGCAATTGTCGGCGCGACCATGATCGCGGCAAGCTGGCTGGTGGCCACCGAGGCTGAAACGCGCATCCGGCTGCTGCTTGACCGCACCGTTTTCCGCTACCGGCTCAAGGCCGCCTAGCCGCCGTTCACGGTTACGGTTTCGCTATAGAACCGCGCCATGGCGTGAACACGCCGGGCCTGTCCGCCATTCCAGGCTGTCGGGCGTAGCATGATCTTTTCAAAAAACCGGATTCCGCTTTCGGAATCATGCATTAGCCACTTGGCACTTTCCGCTTCACGCGGGATAACAGACAGTCATGCTTTGTGCACGACTGTCTGCTCGATATCGGGATGCTCCGCCAGTGACCCTGTTTCAGCGAAAACCTCGTATCGCGGCGCGCGCACGCCTCGATATCGATTTGCAGGACACGACCGTCTATGCAATCGGCGACGTGCACGGCTGCTACAAGGAGCTGCGCTCGCTGGAGCAGAAGATCCTGCTCGATTCGCTGCGCTTCCAGGGCCGCAAGATCATCATCATGCTTGGCGACTATGTCGACCGCGGGCCGCAATCGGCGCGCGTGCTCGATCATCTCCTGGCGCCGCCTCCGAAAGGCTTCCAGCGCATCTGCCTGGCCGGCAATCACGAGGTGGCGATGCTGCATTATCTCGACGGAAACCTGTCGCGCGAGCCCTGGCTGGCAACGGGTGGCCTGCAAACCCTGTTTTCCTACGGCCTCGATCCGACGCGGCTGGCCAGTCTCTACACAAGCGGCGCCGAGATCGACCGGCGCATAAGGGAGGTCATTCCGGCCGAGCATGTCGGCTTCCTGCGCGGGCTGCCGATCATGGTCCGATCGAGGAAGTTCGTCTTCGTGCATGCAGGCATCCGGCCCGGCGTCGACCTTGCGGCACAGGACGACCATGACCTGCTTCACATCCGCTCGGACTTCTTCGACGCATCGCATCTGCTCGACCGCTGGGTGGTGCATGGCCACACGCCGGTGGACATCCCCAGGCTAGAGGGACGCAGGCTGGGTATCGATACCGCCGCCTTCCAGAGCGGCCGCTTGACCGCAGTCAGGATCGCCGACAAGCGGGGCCGGCTGATCTTCTCCTGATCGGGCCTATGCCGTTTCCTTGGTGCGCACTTCCGACTTGTCGAGATAGTAGGTCGCGTATTTGTCGAAGAATTTCTCCGACGCTCCGAACGACCCATATTTGGCCAGCTTCTTCAAGTCGACCTTGTTGAGCACCGCCCCGACGATCTTGTTGGCGACGTAGGGTTCGGATTCCAGCATCGACCTCACCATCGCGCGCGGCGTGCGGCCCCATTCGGTGACCAGCACGAAGCCGTCGACGAGCGGCGCGAAGGCCTTGGCGTCGACCACCGGCCCGAGCGGCGGCAGATCGACGACGATGTATTCGAACGTCTCCTTGGCGTTCTCGATGAAGCGCCGCATTCCGGCCGAGGAGAGAAGCTCGCTGGTGTGCGAGAAGTGCCCGCGCAACACGGCCGGGATGATGGCGAGCTTGGTCTGCCTGTCGATCTTGCCGACGGACTGCCAGGTCTGGCCGGTCACCACCGCTTCCATCAAGCCTTGCTCGGCTTCCATGCCGAGGCTTCGGCTAAGCCCCGGATTGCGCAGGTCACCGTCGATGAGCAGCGTCTTGGCGCCGTTGGCGGCAAGCAGGCCGGCGAGATTGGCCGCGACCGTCGACTTGCCTTCGCCGGGAAGAACCGAGATGACGCCGATGACGCGGCTGCCTTGTCCTTCCATCACGACATCGAAGGCGATCTTGGCGCTGCGCAGCGTTTCGGCGAACATCGACGCCGGAGCATCGATGCTCACCCGCATTCGGGCGCGCCTTTCAATGGCGGCCGGCGACCTGGCCAGTTTGGCATCCGGCTGAGCCTCGGCCTGCTTGTCCTCCTTGACGGGTTTGCTGCCGATGGTCGGCAGGTAGCCGAGGAATTTGAGGCCGACGCGGTCGCGTACCTCCTCGCCGGTCCTGAAAAACCGCTCGTTGAACTCGTTGAGGCCGCCAAAGCCGACGCCCATCAGCGTGCCGAGCACGAGCGAAAGTCCGAGCACGATGATGGTGCGCGGGCTCGAGGCGGAGAGCGGCGTCGACGCGTCCGAGATGATGCGGATCTTGCCGACAGGGAAGGACTGCTGCTGCGCGGCTTCCTCGTAACGGCCAAGGAACGTTTGATAGAGTGTCGTCAGCGCCGTCGCCTTCTGGTCGAGGTCGCGCAATTTGACCTGCGACTGGTTATCGATGGAACTCTTGCCTTGCGCGGCGGCGACATTGGCCCTGAGCGCGGTCTCCCGCGCCAACGCCACCTCATATTCGTTGCGATAGCTTTCAGTCAGTTGCTTCAGCTCGCCGAAGATCTGTGCCGATATGTCGGCCTTTTCCTTGGCGAGCGCCACAGCCTGCGGATGCTCGGGGCCGAAATTCGCCTCGACATCCTGCTGCCGCTTGGCGACCGTGAGGTAGCGGGTCTTGAGCGCCGAGATGACCGAGCTGCTCGGCTGGTCGGCCGATATGGCCGCATCCTTGAAAGCGTTTTCGGAGCCGCTCTCGACGATCGACTTGTACTGCTGGTAGCGGGCACTGGCGCGCGCGGTGTCGGCCTGCGCCACGATCAGCTGGGCATTGAGGTCGGCGAGCTGCTTGTCGCTCATCAGCTGGCCATCGCTGTTGGCGGACAGGCCGTGTTCGGCCCTGAACTTCTCGACCGCGAGCGATGCCTGTTGCGAGCTCTCGCGCAGTTCCGTCAACCTGCCCTGCAGCCAGACCGCCGCGCGCTCGGTGGCGTCGAAGCTGGCATCGAGCTGATCGGCGAGATAGGCATCGGCATAGGCCTTGGTGATCGCGGTCGCCAGCCCGGGATCCGTCGCCTGATAGCCAAGCGCGATGACGTAGCTTCGTCCGACACGGTCAGCCCGGATCTCGTTCTGCAGCTTGAGGATCGCGTAGTCTCGACCCGAGGTGGCAATCAGCGCATCGCGCGCGGCCGGGTCGAGCTTGCTGATGTCACCAACGCCCGGTATGGGCTGGCTGGGGCGGACATACTGGATCAGTCCGCGGATCAGGCCGACGCCCTGGGCAAGGGCCGACTGGGGCGGGTTCATGAACGCTTCGTTCTTATCGAGCTTGAGCTTGTCGACGACCACCGCGGCAAGCCGTGTCGAGGTCAGGATCTCGATCTGGCTCAGGATGGCGCTGTCGGTCTGCATGGTAGTCGACGCCGCCGAGATGTCGTCGACGATCTTGTTCAGACCCTCGTCGATCAGCACGCTGGCGACCGACTGATATTTGGGCGGCGTGGTCTGGATATAGAGCATGCCGAGGAAAAGGCCGATGACAGCGCACACGGCAACCACCTTGGCCTGCCGTGCGGCCATGCCAAGCAGCCGCTCGATATCGATGAAGTCTTCGCCGTCTCCTGCATCCGAATTCGGCAATGGCATCCTCTTGTCGAGAGGAAAGTTGGCATAATTCATCTTCGGTCCAATTCCAGAGCCGGTTCCATCCCGATCATTGGGGTGGGGCTCTATCTCTCTGTTTGAGCATGATCTTTTCCGGAAACCGGGACCCACTTTCCGGGATCATGCCTTGGCTGTCAGGCGCCTCGAAGATCGGGAGCATTGCCAAAGGCAACGCAAGCTTCATGCCAGACGGCGGGGCCTGTCGGCCCCTCGCCGCCAGCCATCCGGCAATACTCCCGAAAGATGGGCATTATGCGGCTTCTTCCTGACGTTCATGCGACCGGACGAACTCCCGGAGCATCTCGAAAACCGGGCCCTTCATGTCGTCGCGCGCCAGCGCGAAGGCGATGTTGGCCTGGATGAAGCCTTCCTTCGACCCGCAGTCGAACATGCGGCCGTTGAAAGGCTGGGCGAAGAACGGCTGGTCCTGCGCCAGGCGGACCATGGCATCCGTCAGTTGGATCTCGTTGCCGGCGCCACGCTGCTGATTGCCCAGCAGCGCGAAGATCTGGGGCTGCAGGATATATCGGCCGTTGATGTAGAAGTTCGACGGCGCGTTGGCAGGTGCCGGCTTTTCGACCATCGCCGTCACCTCGAAACCGCCGCCGATCTCGGCGCCGCGGCCGACGATGCCGTATTTGTTGGTCTCGGTCGGATCGCAGCGCTCGACGGCGATGACGTTGCCGCCGGTCTGTGCGTAAAGGTCGGTGATCTCGGCCAGGCATCCGCGCCCGCCGAAGGAGACCATATCAGGCAAAAGCAGGGCGAAGGGTTCGTCGCCGATAACCTCGCGCGCGCACCACACGGCGTGACCGAGGCCCTGCGGCGACTGCTGGCGGATGAAGCTTGTGGCGCCGGCCACGGGTAAAAGGCTTTCCAGCGACTGCAATTGCGCCTTCTTGCCGGACTGCTCCAGGGTTCCGATCAATTCCGGATGCAGGTCGAAATAGTCCTCGATGACCGCCTTGTTGCGGCCGGTCACGAACACGATGTGCTCGATGCCGGCTTCGAAGGCCTCGTCCACCGCATATTGCACGACAGGCCTGTCGACCACGGGAAGCATTTCCTTCGGCATCGACTTGGTCGCCGGCAGGAACCGTGTTCCAAGCCCCGCCACCGGTATCACGGCCTTCCTGATTTTCTTCATCGCAAATTCCTTCTGAGGAGATCGACTTCAGTCCATTCACAGGCCACGAAAAATCCCTCCATGTGCCTGCATCTTCACCTCCCCACCCCCACGGCAAACTGTGCCGCTACTCGTCGCAACCGCACCGCGATCGGCATGCCCATATGCCTGACCGCCGCCGGGTCGCTGAGCGCCGTCCGGATCGCCTTGAGCAGGGACCGCGCCTTGATGTGCTGAACCATCGCCAGGAAGGAGGCCGCCTTGCGCAGGCTGCGGTCGCGCCGGGCAAATGCGGCCCGGGCCGCCTCATCCATCCGATGGGTTTGAGCAAATACCGCATCCGCCTTGCGCATCGCCTCGACGTGGTGAGGCTCGAGCACGCGCGAAATGGAGCCGCTGCGGATATGGTAGGCGTAGCCGATATCAGGCTCGACCACGCATCGGCCACCCTTGGCCAGAGCTTCGGCAAACAGGATGTAGTCCTCGCCGATCCTCAGTTTCTCATCATAACGAAGTCGGTTTTCGTCCAGGAACCGGCGCTGGAAGATCGGCTTGAGGTAACCGAGGTTGAACTTCGATTCGAAAACGATGTTACCGCCGATGTAGGTGGCCAGCGAAATCTCGCGCAAGCCTTCCAGATACTGCCTCGGGAACATGGCATCCTCGACCACACCGTCCTCGCGGATGACCTGGAGATTGTCGACGGCGATCTGGGCGTCCGCCCTTTCGGCGCGGCCGATCATGGTGGCGATGCGGCCGGGAAAGACGGCATCGTCGGAATCCAGAACCGCGATCCACCTGCCGCGGGCGATTTCGAGCCCGGCATTCCTGGCGCCGCCTGGACCACGATTTTTGGCCAGCGCGACGACGCGCACGATATCCCTGGGATAGGCTCGCGCCACATCGAGCGTCGCATCGCGCGATTGGTCGTCGACGACGATGATTTCGACGCTGACGTCCTTCTGGGCGATGGCGCTGGCGATCGCCCGGTCTAGGGTGGCCTCGGCATTGTAGGCGGCGATCACGAAAGAAACATCGGGGACGAAGGAAACGTCAGGCTGCACGCTTGCCTCCTTCCTGTGGCGAGGGTTGGCCGTAAAGGCGGATTTCGCGGATGCCGACCAAGCCACTGACGACGCCGACATGCATGATGCCGCGCAGCACGCTGCGGTTCCTGCGCACCGGGCTGGCGACGACGGGAAGTGCCGCGGCGAAGCAATAGAGCGCCTTTGCCGAAGCCAGGCCGACCTGTTTGACCAGGCCGGCACCGCCGGCGTCGTGACCCAGAAGGTGGCCGTGCGTCTGCCCGACCCGGAAGCGCCGCCGGCCGAGCCAGTCGAACGCGGCCCTGGCGCGCGGCACCACCTCGTTCACCCAGGCATCGGGAGAAAAGGCGATACGGCCGCCTGCCTTGTGCATCTGGTCGAAGAACTCAGTGTCCTCGCCGCCGGTCTGGCCGCGCGCCAGGCTGAAGCGGCGGCCGCGCAGGCTGTCCGTCCCGACGCGGAGCAGGACGTTGCAGGTGTAGCCGGTGCGGATCTCGCCATGCACCCAGACGGGCAAGGTGGAATGAAAGTCGCCGCGCCGCATCCAGTCCGGCGCATCCGGGCGGTAAAGCGCCCGCACCGGACCGAGCACGGCGGCAGCACCGCTCACGTCAGCCGTCGCCACCAGTTCGGCGAGCCAACGGGCGGTGGCCGTCTCGTCGTCGTCGATGAAGGCGAGGAAATCCGCCTCGCTGGCATCGAGGCAAGCGTTGCGGGCGATCGAGATGTTGCGAGCCGGGCAATGATGATAGCGGATCGGCAAGGTCAGTTCCCGCGACAGCGCCGTTACCAGTTCCCTGGCGCTCGGCGTGTCGTCATTGTCGGCGACGACGATGCCGACATCGAAGCCTTCAGGCATGTCCATGGCGGCAAGCGAGCGCAGCGTGTCGGCCAGTTCCGGCCGCCGGAACGTGCACACGCCGATGTCGATGCTGCGGTTCTTGGCCTGAACCGCCATCACGCCACCCCGCGTCGCGCGCCGAGGCCGAGAAGCTGCAGCCAGAAGCCGACGGACCAGCCGAAATGCATGACCATGGCCGAGACGCCGGCGAGCGCGATGTCGGCCTTGCGCTGGCGAATGGCTGCCGCCAGGCCGTAACCCAGGCACACCGATACCCACAGCAGCAGCGGCACTGCTGCGATCCAGTGCACGAAGGAAAAGGCCGCCAGAAGAACCACCGGGAAGACCGCCAACGGCACCATCTGCCGGATCTTCGGAATGACGCGGTGCTTCAGCACGTTCTTGGCGCGGCCGCGGCCATAGCCGAGATACTGGAAATAGAGGCCTTTGAGCGAGGCGCGGGGATAGTAGACCATCTGCGTCTTGCCGCTCATCCAGATCTTGTAGCCGGCCTGCCGCAGCCGGTAGTCGAGTTCGGCATCCTCATTGTGGCTGAACGTCTCGTCATAACCGCCGACGGCACCGAAGGCCGATATCCGCATCAGCGCGTGATGGCCATGGTCGATCCACTCCCCGGCGGAGAGGTGGCGGTGCTTGGAGCCGCCGGTGCCGAGTTTGGAATTCTGTGCCGCGGCGGCGGCTTTCTGCACGGCGCCGCTGCCGCTGGTCAGCATGGAAACCACGACCGAATCAGCGCCCGTCGCCAAGGCCTCCTCGACCAGCCGGTCGCAGTAATCGTCGGGATAACCGCCATGCGCGTCGATGCGGATCAGGTAGCGAGCACCCTCGCCGAAAGTGCCGACGGCGAGATTGATCGCCGCGCTCTGTATGCGGCGCCTGTTGTGCAGCAGGATGACGCGCGCATCCCTGGCAGCGACATCCTCGACGATGGCCAACGTGCCATCGGTGCTGCCGCCATCGGCAACGATAATCCTGGCGCCGAGCCTTTCGGCCGAGGGCCGCAACTGATCGAGCAGCGCACCGATATGGGCCGCCTCGTTCAGGCAAGGGATCACGATCAGGCTGGAAGGAAGCGCTTGCGTCATCGGGCGATGTTCATCCTATGCCATGGCCTCGGCCGCAATGGGTTCGCGCAGGCCGGTCAGGCGGCGCAGCTTTTCGACCAGTGCCCGGCAGTCGCTGCGGTCGTGGCTCCATGTCTTCGGATTGTGGGCAAGCACGGTCGCCTTCAGCCTGCCGAAGCGGTGCTCCTCCATCTTGCCGAGTGCTGTTTCGAGCGCGTCCGACGTGGCCTGGGGCAGAAGAACGCCGATGTTCTGCCGGCTGAGGAACCGTCCGGTTTCTGTATGGCCCATCGAGATCGGGACCGCGCCGAAGCGGCAGCCTTCATAGAGGCGGTTGGGCAGCAGCCATTCCGAATTCTGCCCCTCTTCGAAGAAGTCGATCGCCCAGGAGAAATGGACGTCCTGGTAGATCGCCGCCATGTCCTCCGGATTGCGGTAGGGGCCGTGAAACGACAGGTAAGGCTCGGCATCGACGAAGGCATGGAAATCCGGGAATTCGGACAAGGCCGGGCGGCCGCGCAGCACGACCTCGAAACGTCCCTCCATGCGGCGCGTGAAATCGGCCAGCAGTTCGAGGGAGCGGCGGCAGCGCAGCGCCCCGAACCAGCCGATGCGCCATGGCGGGGCGGCGAGCACCGCCTCACGTTCACCGGGCAAGATCGCTGTCGCCTCGAAATACTTGTTCTCGACCAGCTCGACGGGTGCCGCGACCTGGCCGAACGGCTTGAAATAATTGGCGATGAAGGCGGGCGAACTGGTCACCAGCAGCTTCACGTCCCGCGCCAAATAACGCTCCATGGCGCGCAGCGCCTTGCCAAGAGCATCCTCGCGGAGCACCAGGCGGTGGATGTCGAGGCATTCATAGACGATCGGCACCGTGGCGCCGAAAGCCGACCTGGCGCGGCGGGCAAGCGCCAGCATTTCCAGGTTGCGCGCGATGATGAGATCGGGCCTCGGAACGCCCGCAAGCTTTGAACCGATTGAAATCCCAGCTTTCGCCACCGCCGCAAGGCGCTGGGCGAATCGGCCGTCACGTGTCCCGCCAAGGTCGATCGGCCGCAATCCTTCTATATCCGCAATAGGGTTGGCGGTGCGGCGGAAGCCTGCCAAGGTAACCTGGGCGCCGCCTGTTCTGAGCATTGTGATCCGCCGGCGGACCGCCGGATCGGAGACATCGTGCACCAGGTACAAGACATGCAGCATGAAAACTCGACCGCTGTTTGACCCACCCAAGGGAATGCTAGTACAGCTTTTGCTGCATCGCAACATTTTTGGTGCCGCGTAGCAAGAAAGTCACCTCTACCGCACCGCACACTGAGCTTGGCAGCGCGCGAAAATGGACGCGCAGGCGAGCAGCGCAACGCGATAGGGGCTGCGGGCCCGGGCGATTCGGCGGTTTCGGCCTTTATCGCGGCAAAATGGCAACTTCACCTGGCCAGCCGTGATCCCTCGGGCAACAGCGCTCGTAGTTAATCAATCGCTAAATTTGTATTGCACTGCAACAAAAAATGATGTTGAGTTCTTGGCAGGGAAGTTGGGCTTTGAATTCGGCTAGGGGATGCGCGCCTGCACTCAGTTGCAGCGCGGTATGGCATGTCGACTGCAGCGCTGCTGCGCCTTTGAAATGGTTGCGAATACCCCCTTGATGCCGCTGTTGAATGCAGGTGGTGCTGTATGGGTAAGTCTCTTCGTATCGCCGTCTATGACGACAAGTATCCGACAAGCTTCGTTACACCGCGAATGTCCAGGCATACGATCCTGCGGCAGCGATTTCTGCCCCTGAACCTGGTCTCATCGAAGCTGGAAGGTGTAACGCTGATCGAACCTGCGCCGTCTGTCGACGTGGTGCATGCATTCAACCGGATACCGCTCAATTCCTCCAAGTACATCATGTCGTTCGAATCCCATTTGCCGCGGCAGTTCGCGCTTCGCAAACGCGGGCTGATGGCACGCTATCTGGTGTCGCGGATCACCAATCCCGGTTGCCGCCGCATTATCGCCTTGTCGCATTTTGCCCGCAGGAGTTTTCTGCGCCAGCACGCCGACAATCCGGAACTCGGCCTGTTGACGGAAAAGCTGCTGGTCCGCCACCCGAACATCATTGTCCCGGCAACGGAAGACGCGATGGCGCAAGACACCGCCCAGGAGCTGGTGCTGACATTTGTCGGCGCCCATTTTGGCCGCAAGGGCGGATGCGTTGCGGTCAAGATCGCGGAAAAGGCCATTGACCAGAACTTGCCGATCCGGGTGAACATCGTCTCCAGTCTCCAGGTCGGCGGTCATATATGGACGGATCCGACAAGTCCGGGCTTCTTCGACCCCTACATCAAGCTGCTTGAACTTAAGAACGTCCGGCATCACGGGCTGTTGCCGAACCAAGGGGTCCGACACTTGCTGCGCAATTCGCATTTCTGCATCCTCGCCACTCTTGGCGACACCTTCGGTTATTCGGCGCTGGAATCGATGTCCGAGCACACGCCGGTTCTTGGAACGAAAGTATGTGCCTTGCCGGAATTCCTGGAGGATGGCGTCAACGGGATCTCATTGCCCGTAGAACTCGACGATATCGGCGATTGGTCGAGCCCGGGATATGACTCGCGCGGGGAAGCGAAATACGCCCAGTATTTCCGCGATGAAGTCGAACGGCTCGCCAGTCTGGCCATCGAACGGCTGAAACCATATATCGGGCAGCCAGCCTTGATGGCGCCGCTGCGACGCGAGGCTCGCAGGACTGCGGAGGTCATGTTCGCGGCAGAGCCCGCAGCCGCGTTTTTCGATGCGCTTTACGACCGTGTCGCACTGGAAAGAGCACGCGAGCCGGCGCAACTCGATCCTGCCCTCGACGTTTCGTCTCCCCAATCGCTGCCGCGCGAAACCCTTCAGCCCATGCCGCTGCCGTTCGATCCTGGCCGGCAGAATGCAATCGGGCGAGCCCGCCACATCCCGGCAGCCGGCGGCTTGAGCACTGCTGCGAGCGTTGCAACCGCGGCTCATTTGTCCGCCCATCCTGATCGCGGATAACCGGGCCCGGCCGCCATAATCCACCCGAAAAGGAGATCAATTTTGTTGCATCGCAACATTTTTGATGCCGCGTAGCAAAAAATCGCCTTATCGTTGGTTTAGGGCTCGGCCCTCAATGGCGCGCAAGCCATCGCCGCACTGCCACGAGCCGCGCCGAATGCTAGCTCGAATATCGCCGCCGACAAGGTCAAGGCGGCCAATGGAGGCTACCGATGAATTTCACACGCAGAAAACTCCTTGCGCTTTTGGCCGCCTCCACCGCGGCTCAAACTGTCGCCCGCCAGGCACTGGCCGACAGCGCTGCGGCGGGAAAGGGTGCCGCTGCCCTCGACAAGCTTCCCGACTGGTCCGAAGTCAAGCTCCAGCTTTGGAAATACTCGAACCCCTTCGTGCCGTCGCAATGGAGCGAGCCCAAGCTCGGAGGCTATGATTGGAAGGCCGCCAACGTCAAAATCGTCGACGGCGCACTTCAACTTACCGTCAGCGAGAAAGCCTCCGCGGAGGTCATGTCAGGAGCCAATTCCGCATCCACATCGGCAAAATGGGAAGTGGACGTAACGCTGCCGAAGATGAGGCCAGGGCTGATCGCGGCGCCGCTTTGGGTGTTCAACGACAAAGCCCATGAGGAAATCGATTTCGAGTTCGTCGGCACCAGGGGCTTGCAGCTTACAGTCTGGGCTAACGTCGATAACAAGCACAAGGCCGTTTGGGTCAAATGGGCCCTGCTCGGCGACCTCTCGGGCAAACACTATCGGCTCGGCATACAATATGAGGGCGGGAAGCGGGTTACCTTCTCCATCGATGGCAAGGACGTTGCCGTGGTTACGCCGGCCGATACCGCCGGCGGAGCCTTTCCGAACAAGCCCATGCAGCCATATTTCGACCTTTGGGTGGCAGGGGGCGCCATCATGGATCCGCGCTGGGCCGGCAAATGGGAACCAATGGCCGCCTCGGACAAATTGGTCATGACGCTTCACGGATACAGGCGTAGCGACGTTGGCCAATGAGGCAGCGACGTTGCCAATGAGATAGACGCCGAGGGGCGTGAAGCTGTCGTGCCGAGCCTCGACGCCGATCCACACACGGCATGGTGCATCGCAACATTTTTGGCGCTACGATCCACGTTTTCTGTTGCACTGCAAAATTATTGCCGTAGTTTGGCGTCGGCGGTGGTTGTGGATTTCGGGTTCGGAATCCGCGCAAAGATCAGGAATCCTGAATTTGGAAGCCAATCCATTCGACCCGCCAGAGGGCTCCTTGCGCAAATCGGTCGGGCGTGGCGCGGTGGTGACCGCCCTGTCGCAATCGGTGCGGGTCGCGACACAGATCATATCCGTCATTGTGCTGTCGCGGCTCCTGTCGCCGCAGGATTTCGGCGTCGTGGCGATGTGCGCGCCGGTGCTGGCCTTCATCGCGCTGTTCCAGGATTTCGGCCTCACCCAGGCGACAATCCAGAAGTCAGGCATCCGTCATGAGGAGGTGAACTACCTTTTCTGGATCAATGTCGCGGTCAGCGCGATCCTGGCCTGCGTGCTCGCGGGTGCGGCACCCTTGGTCGCCGCCTTCTACGGCGAGCCGCGCGTGGCCGGGCTGGTGGCCGCGTTCGGGCTGCAGATCATGGCCTATGGGCTCGGCGCCCAGCATCTGGCGCTTTTGACGCGGCGCATGCAGTTCGGCCGGCTGGCGATCATCGATGTCGCCAGCGCCGTCGCGGGACTGGCCGTCTCGATCGCCTGGACCTTCATCGACCGCTCCTATTGGGCGCTGTTTGCCGGCACGCTGACCGGCGCCGTGCTGCCGACACTGTGCTATTGGGCAAGCTCGCGCTGGCGGCCCGGCCTGCCGCGCAAGGTCGCCGGCATCGGCGAGCTGATCCATTTCGGCGCCGGCATCACCGGCTTCAACTTTGCCAATTTCTTTGCCCGCAACCTCGACAATGTGCTGATCGGCAAATACTGGGGCGAGGCGCAGCTCGGCCTTTATGATCGCGCCTACAAGCTGCTCTTGTTTCCGCTCAGCCAGATCACCAATCCGCTGTCGAAGGTCATGGTGCCGGCGCTTTCCAGGCTGAAGGACGAGCCGGACCGCTACCGCAGCGCCTATCTGCGCGTCATGCCGCTGATCCTGCTGGTGGCCCTTCCCGGCGTCGCCTTCGCCACCGCCATGTCGGACGTGCTGATCCCGTTCGTGCTCGGCGAACAGTGGCGCGCAAGCGCCTCGATCTTCCTGGCGCTCGGCTTTGCCGGCCTGCTGCAGCCGCTCAACAATCCGGCGGGCTGGCTTTTCGTCAGCCAGGGCCGCTCCGGCGACTTCATGCGCTGGGGCATCATCACGGCCGTGACATCGGTGCTCGCCTTCGCGCTCGGCCTGCCCTACGGCGCGCTCGGCGTGGCGATCGCCTATGCTGTCAGCGAGTATCTGCGCACGCCTTTCCTGTGGCTCTATGTAGGCAAGAGCGGACCGCTGCGGGCCAGCCATGTGCTGCGCGCGGCAACGCCGTTCGTGCTCGGCGCGCATCTGGCGCTGGCGGCGGTCTGGCTGATCAAGCCGCTGCTGCCGCAACAGCATGTCATCGCCCTGGCCAGCGCCGCCATTCTCGCCTACCTCATCACCATCGTCGTCGCGCTGGCCTTCGCATCCGGCCGCGAGGCCCTGCGCGAGGCCCTGAAAATGCTGCCGGCACGGCCGCCGGCGGCAGCGCCGCGTGAGGCGCAATAATTTCGGCGCCTTTGTCAGCTATCCACATCCAACCCAGCATCAGGTCTGATTCATGCACTACCGATCGATCTCCGACATGAACGACACGATCGTCAGCAACCTTCACCGGCTGCCGCGCGACATCGACCTGGTGGTTGGCGTTCCCAGAAGCGGCGTGCTGGCGGCAACGCTGGTGAGCCTCGCGGCGAACATCCCGATGACCGATTTGGACTCCTTCCTGGACGGCCGGGTCTATACGTCGGGCGTCACCAAGCGCCGCGCTGCGCTCGACCGCAAGGTCTCGGAGATGCGCAAGGTGCTGGTGATCGACGATAGCGTCGCCGGCGGCAATGCCATGCGCGATGCCCGCGGACGGATTGAGGCTGCCGGCATCGAGGCTGATTTTACATTTGCCGCAGTGTTCGGCCTGCAGCCGCAGCATCCTGAAACCGATATCGTCTTTGACGTCGTGCCGCATCCGCGCATGTTCCAGTGGAATTTCATGCACCACAAATTCCTGGCGCAGTGCTGCGTCGACATAGATGGCGTGCTCTGCCTCGATCCGACCGAAGCGGAAAACGACGACGGTCCGGCCTACGAGAAATTCCTCAGCGAAGCGCGGCCGCTCCATGCCCCGACCCACAGGATCGGCTGGTTGGTCACCAGCCGGCTTGAGAAATACCGTGGACTGACCGAGGCGTGGCTGGCCAAGAACGGAATCCAGTATGACCAATTGGTCATGCTCGACCTGCCGAGCAAGGCCGAGCGCCAGCGGCTTGGCGCGCATGGCAGTTTCAAGGCCGATTTCTACCGCAAATCCGATGCCATGCTGTTCATCGAAAGCGAGCATGCGCAGGCGCTGAAGATCACCGAGCTATCCGGCAAGCCAGTGCTGTGTGTCGAGACGCATATGGTCAGCTTTCCCGATGCGCTGTCGCTGCCGGCACTCGGCCAGGCCGCGCGCAACCTGCCGGCCAGGCTACGGCAGATCAACTCGCAGGAAGGCCGCAAGGGCGCCGTCAAGGCCCTTGCCCGTGCCCTGCTTGGGGCGCGAGGCTACGAGACGCTGAAAAGCCGGGTCAAGCGCCCGGCCTGATTTCCGTGCTGCGACGCAATCCGGATGGAAAGCCGTTCCACATATTTAGGCGGCCTGGCGCGCACGCTGCTGCACCGCCCTGTCCAGTATTGAGAAGAAGGTGACGAACTGACGGTCGGGATCGAGTTCCGGGCGCGCCGCGAAGCTGCGCGCGAGACCCGAGACCCGGTCATATTCCTGGTTGTCGTTCCACAACTGCCTGACGGCCGCGACCCAGTCGGCGAGCGGCGCGTCATAGTCGAGCACCGCGCCGCCGGGACCGATCGCTTCCGGCAGGCCGCCGCGCCGCGAGCCGACGACCGGGATGCCGCTGCAATGAGCCTCGGATGCGACACGGCCCCAGGCCTCCTCCCATTTGCTGGGCGCAAGCAGGATCCTGGTGCGGCCATAGACCGTCTTCATGTCGCTGGTGCGGCTTTCCAGCGTGACATTGCCGAGCGGCTCGATCGTATCTTCGATGCGCGCCCGATGGTCTTCGTCCAGCTTCCAGCTTTCGACGAACAGGAACGGGATTTCGGGGCAGGCGCCGGCAAGACGCACCGCCAGCTCAAAGCCTTTTTCCTCATAGGGGTTGATCAGGGTGACGAACTGGCCCGTGCTCGGCGTGCTGTAATGCATCGGATTGATGGTCGGCGGGATCACCGCCGCATCAATGCCGAACTCCCTGCTGTAGGTGCGCGCGGTGAATTCGGAATTGGCGATGTAGAGTGCGGAGCGCAATTCGCGCAGGTCACCGCCCAGTTCATGAAACTCGACATTGCGGAGATAGACGACCAGCGGCACGCCCTCCGCCTGCAGAGCCTTGCCGAGCGGAACCGACTTGTGACACTGAACCACCGCCACATCCGGCTTCACCCGGTTGACGGCAAAGCTTGCCGCCTCCCAGGGGAACCACGCCCGGATCACCGGGTAGCCGGGAAAACTGTCGACGACCGCCGGTTGGCGCAACAGCTTCATCTTGGCGCGCGCCTTGAAGCCGAAGACACCGTCGCCGAACAGGGCGGCAAGCACCGCGGCCTCATGCCCGTGCTCGATCAGTTGTTCGGCCAGATGATGCGTGCTGGACTGGACGCCGCCGCTGAACTCCGGCGGGTAGCCGTTGCCGCCTGCAAAAAGAACTTTCATGATCCTGGCTCCTGGTCTTTTCGCGTTTCATTCCCTGCGGCCCGATGAAGAGCCGCGTCGAAGGCCGCCTCAGGCATTTCGCGGCGCATCAAGCGTCGCGAACGGATTGGTGCATGGCTGCCATCCGGTGAACCGGATCGGATCATCGGGCGAACTGCGCCAGGCGTAGTCCGTCAGCATATGGAACTCAGCAACCAGCCAGCGATCGAAATGCGTGAGATCGCGCCGCTTCTGCCTCGGCAGCAAATCGCGTGCCTGCCCGAGCTTCGTCGTTTCGAGCAAGGTGATGGCATCACTGAGTTTTTTACTTGGGAATATCCACGGGTTCCGGTTGCGGAACGCCAGCACGAACTGCTGCAGATGCTCAATGCGCATGTTCAGCCTGCCGAAATATTTTTCGAGCGTGACGCGAACCAGATCCTCGTCCGAAAACGAGGAGACGGCCGCATAGGCAACGCCTGTCGAGGCAACTCCACCGGCCATGATTGCCAGTGCCGAGCGCCGTGTGATTTCGATCATCGGTCTGCTCCTCTCACGCGATGCGGCTCGCCGCCCGCAAGGACAAAGCTGCCGCGGTCAGGCTCGGGTTGGCGCAGGAGCAGCTTGGATAGGTGCTGGTGCCCACGACAACCAGGTTTCTCAACCGGTGATGGATCATGCTGCTGTCGACAACAGAATCGGCCGGGCCAGTGCCCATCCTCAGCGTGCCCTGGACATGCGATTCCGTTGGCCGGATGCCGCGGTCGAAGAGCCTTTCGACCGGCAGCGGGGCAAGCAGCTCAGGCAATTTCTCCAGCGCCCGAGCCATGCCTTTGACTGCATAGTCCGACGGCGCCTTGAAACTGACGAAAGCATTGTCGTCGTCGTCGAGGGTGACGAAATTCTCGTGGTCGAGCAGGTTTTCAGTGACCACGACAAGCGGCAGAGCTTGGCGCAGCCGCCCCTTCTCGGCACGCATCCCGTGTTGCCAGCGGTTCTCGAAATAGACCAGTGCCGCCGCGTGCTCGGACCGGTGCGGACCATCATAGAGGCCGAAATTCAGGCCGGTGGTGATGGTGCTGCCGTCGAAATTGTCGACGCCGTCTAGATAGACTTCGAAATTCCAGCCATAGGATTCATGCAGGCCGCGCCCGACGAATTCGTCTCCGAGGCCTGATCGCAGCATGATCGCGGCGCTCTGGATGGCATTGGCGCCGAGAATGAAGAGGTCGCCGCTGACCTGGTATTCCTTGCCGTCATGGGCGAAGGTAACCGAACGGACCGTGCCGCCGACATGGTCGAGCCGCCGCACTTCCGCGCCGAGGCAAACCGAAACGTCGGGATGCTCGAAGACATGCATCAGGCCGTTGTTGGCGGTGAATTTGGCGTCGACCGGGCACAGCCAGCAGCGCAGATTGGCACAGCACGACGTGCGCTGCGCGGTCGGCACGCGGGCGCGGGCGGTGGGCATGACGAAGTGCTGGTCGGGCTGGGCCGCCTTCATCATCCTGTCCGGCGTCGACATGCGATGCGGCGGCTGCGGAAACGGCTTCGAACGCGGTAGCATCGCCGCCATGTCGGGATCGCCCGAGATCGACATGATCTCCTCGGCATCGCAGTAGAACGGCTCGACGTCATCATAGCTGATCGGCCAGTCATTGCCGATGCCGTAGGTGCTTTTCAGCCTGAAATCATTGGGATGAAACCTTGGCGTCTGCGCGAACCAGCAATTGGTCCCGCCGCCCAGCCCGATCGTGTAATTCCACGGCTTGTCGGAATTGGTCTTGTAGGTCGTTTCGTCGTCGATATCGGTGTTGGCGTTCTGGCCGAGCTGCCATTCATGCGTGTTGTGCCGGCCCCATTCCAGCACCAGGATGCGCGCCTTACGCCGCTTGGCGAACTCGTGCAGGAAAAAGGCCGAGCCGAAGCCGGAACCGATCGCGACAAGATCGAAATGATCCTTGGTAATTTGCTCTGGCTTTACGTCCAGCACCATCAGCCACAACTCCTTTCCGCGCCGGGCGCGCCCGCAGGATTGAGCCTCGGGCTCTCCGCGCCCTGTCTCATGCCGCCATTCTGCCGATCGAGTGGTATTCGATGCCGTGGCGCGCCACGACCTTGGGATCATAGAGGTTGCGGCCATCGAAAATGACCGGCGTGGTCAGCGCGTGCTTCAGAGCGTCGAAGGACGGCGCACGAAAGCTCTTCCATTCGGTGGCGATCATCAGCGCATCGGCGCCGCGCAAGGCCGCTTCCTTGGTGCCGCACAGCATGAGGTCGTCGCGCAGGCCGTAGATGGCCTGGCATTCCTGCATCGCCTCGGGGTCATAGGCCTGCACCGTAGCGCCGGCCTTCCAGAGCGCTTCCATCAGCACACGAGCAGGCGCCTCGCGCATGTCGTCGGTGTTGGGCTTGAAGGCCAGGCCCCACAACGCAAAGGTCTTGCCCCTTAGGTTGCCCTTGAAATAGCGGTTCACCTTGTCGAACAGGACGGATTTCTGATCGTTGTTGCGCTCCTCCACGGCGCGCAGCAGCTTGGCGTCGAACTTGACGCCCTCGGCGGTCTTGATCAGCGCCCGCACATCCTTGGGGAAACACGAGCCGCCATAGCCGAGACCTGGATAGATGAAGTGGTAGCCGATGCGAGGATCGCTGCCGATACCCTTGCGCACCTCCTCGATGTCGGCGCCGAGCTGCTCGGCGAGGTTGGCCATCTCGTTCATGAAGCTGATCTTGGTCGCCAGCATGCAGTTGGCGGCGTATTTGGTGAATTCGGCGCTGCGCACGTCCATCACGATCATCTTCTCGTGGTTGCGGTTGAACGGGGCGTAGAGCTCGCGCATCACCGCCTCGGTGTCCTCGCTGGACGTGCCGACGATGATGCGGTCGGGCTTCATGCAGTCGGCGACGGCCGAGCCTTCCTTGAGGAATTCGGGATTGGAGGCGACGTCGAAACTCAAATCCTCGCGCCCTCTCTTCTTCAGCGTCTCGGCGATCCTGGCCTTCACCTTTTCGCAGGTGCCGACCGGCACGGTCGACTTGCCGACGACGATCTTGGCGGTCTCCATCTCGCGGCCGATAGTCTCGGCGACCGCCAGCACGTATTTGAGATCGGCCGAACCATCCTCGCCGGGCGGCGTGCCGACCGCGATCATCTGGATTTCGCCGTGCCTGACGGCGGCAGCGGCGTCGGTGGTGAATTTGATGCGGCCGGCGGCGTGATTCTCCCTGACGATGCTTTCGAGGCCCGGCTCGAAAATCGGGACGAAGCCCTGGTTGAGCCTCTCCACCTTGTTTGCGTCGATGTCGACGCAAACAACCTGGTGGCCAACTTCGGCAAGCACGGCCGCCTGCACCAGGCCGACATAGCCAATTCCAAACACCGTCAAGTTCATTCGGTTTCGTTCCTGTTCAGGGCCGCGAAGCGTTTTCGGTGCGGCCGGTTCATTCCGACTTTCCCAATCATTTTATAGTGCATGCCAGCGATTCCGGAAATTGGCAGGGTTGGCCGAGCGCGGTGAAGGCAACGCGCTCGACCTGCAGCGAAACCTTGCGGCCGGGATCCGCGAACGCGCCCATCCAGCTCTTCATCGTGTCGCTGCCCCAAAGGCTGAAGAAGATCTTCTGCGCATGGCTGGGCAGCTTCGCCGGATCGGTGATGGTGTTCACCAGCTGGCCGTTGACGTACCAGCGCAAACTGTCCTTCTGCCAGACGAAGGCATAGTCGTTGTAGGCTCTGTCGGTGCCGCCCGGCACGTCGACCAGCTTCTCGTTCTTGCCCTTGCCGGCGATATAGGCATTGACCTGCACCTTGGATGTGTCCTTGGTCAGGATCTCGAAATCGATCTCGTCCCAAGGCTGCTTGTCGGACGGGCCGATATAGGAGAAGAAAGCCGCGTTGAAGCCCGGCCCGGTGTCGGTCTTCATCCGCGCCTCATAGGTGCCGTAGCCGAAGCGCTGCTTGGTCTGGATCTCGCCGCAGGCGAATTCGCGATCCTTCGTTTTCCCTTTCTCGAAGCTCAGCGACAGCGCGCCGTCCGACAGGCTGACCTGCTTCTTCGACCAGGTGCAATTCTGGTGGCTGCCGTTCGTCCAGCCGTCGGAAACGTACCAGCGCTCACGGTTGAAGCTGGTGAAATCGTCGACGAAAGAAGGAGCCGTCTCGATATCCTGTGCATGGGCAGGAACTGCCGAGAGACAGCCAAGAGCGGCCAGCAGCAGCGCACTGGGCAAAACCAATCGCCGCAGCCCGGCCTGCCGGGTTTTGCGCGCGAAGGACATTGCGTCAATTGCTGTCGTGGACGTGGTTTTCGGACCAGAACTCATATCAAACTCACCTTGTGCTGTGCGCCTTCAACCCAACGTCGACATTTGAACCGCTTCCAAACGGGCCAACCTTGACCTCCTTTTTGAGCCTCTCGAAGTTCCTTCGCTGTCTTGCATCATCCTTTGCAGCAGTCCCCGCCTTCACGTCCGCGCTCGGCCGGCACCCGCGGGCCTGGCGAAATCGGCCGCGGTTGCCGAACCGGACGCCTCAGCGTCATCGAAGACCATATCCAGCGAATGACGAACCTCCTTCATCATGACGTTCTGGCGCGACAGCGCCGCGATGCGGCGCTCACAATTCAGGATCGATTGCGTCAGCCCGCTGACTTCGGATGACCGCCTCTCGGAAGCGGAGCCGTTTTCCATGGCTTCGACGAGGAAGGCCGCGTTGGTCGCCGTCTTGCGGTAGCGGCTCTCCAGGCCGGTTTTCTCGGCCTCGATCTCGGCGGCGATCTGCTCGAACAGCTTCGCCAGCCGGTCGAGGCGCGAGATGTCGGCCTGCCGGTCGCGGGCCGGATCCCTTGATCTGAAGCCGAATATCGAGGCCATGAGCTTAAATTCCTGTCATCGCCGGCTGGCGTGCCGGGCTACTGGCCGATCCCCGCAACCGGGGTAAAAAAAAACGGGTACCGCGTCGTCCCGCTCCTCCGACGGGAGAGACTTCAGACCAATCCGATCGGGGGCCAGTTCGGCTGGTCGTCCAATTTGCTGCACCGCAACATAGACTGCCATCACCTGAGCCGTGAGGCAACCACCCAATTCGTAAACTCATAAATCCGCCGGAAATGGTTGCGCGACGAGGCTGCTGTCGGCCGACAAACCGAACATTCCCCGCGCCTTACCGCTCCTTGCCCGTGCTGGTTCCAGCCATCAGGAAACGCAGCGGCGGCACATGTTTGTGGCCGGACATGAGGCCAACACGACGAAACAATGCCTCGAGCTTGTCGGACGCCACGCCCTGGACGATGGGGACCAGGTTGGATTGACTTGCGAAGGCATAGGCCGCGGCCGAGGCCAGCCCGCGCTCGGCCTTCACATCGAGAAAATTGCGCAGCCGGTATTTGTCGCGCACGTGCCGCTCATGCCGCCGCAGCACCGCTTTGGAGCCTTCCGGCAGGCTGTCGATCGCCAGCAGCGCCAGATCTGCGTCGGCCAATCGCTTCAGGTCCTGCGTCTTGTGGCGGCCGCTGAGCGAATCGGCGCGCACGATGGCGCCGTAGCCGCAGGAGCGGATGACCTTGAACCGCGCGCCGTGGGCGACAGCGCGCGCGTAGAGTTCATAGTCCTCGCCCAGGCGCAGGCTCTCATCGTAGCGCAGTCCGTGCCGGTCGAGGAAGGCACGGCTGATCACGGGCTTCAAGAAGCCAAGTTCGCCTCTTTGCACGCGGCGCCTGGAGATGTTGCCCTCGACGAAACGCTCGAAGTCGAGGAATTCCGGATCGGCGGCAAAGTCGGGGGCGGCGATTTTCGTCGCATCATCCGTCGCGTCATCCCTGATGAGCATGATGTTGTCGGCCGCGAAATCCCAATCGGCGCCGGCAAACAGGTTGCGGAACCGGCCCTCGAGGAAGAAGTCGTCGGCGTCCAGAATGCTGATGAACGGCGCTTTGGAGGCGGCGATCGCGGCATTGCGGGCGAAGGAAGGGCCGCGATTGACGTCGAGGCGCATCACCTTGAGCCGGCCGCTGCCGTCGTCGGCGGAGCGGGCGACCTCGGCCGTATCATCTGTGGAGCCGTCGTCGACGACGACGACCTCCGCCACTTCCGGTTCGCGCAACGCGGATGCGATAGCGACCGCGATCGTGCGCGCCGCATTTTTGGCCGCGATGATCACGCAGACCTCGGATTTCGTCATCGACATAAGTTTGCCTCTTGCACAGGTTCCGATCTGCCCTCGCCCTGTACGCATTCCGACGCCACCGCCATCACGGACTGGCCGGCCGCTCGAAGATGCGGCGGCTGATGTCCGCCGACGCTGCCCAGCCAGCCTCGGCCAGGTAGCGGACGGGAGCCCTGCCGCACAATTCCCACAACACCGTTCGCCGCTGCGGCCATCGCAAGGACGACAGCCATGGCGCGATGACCATGTTGAGCAGGTCCTCGTTGCCGATGCGCGACAGGATCGGCTTGGCCCGTTCCGACAAAAGCGTACCGGTGCCGCCCAGCAGCACATCGGCGGCGCGCAGGCCGAGCAGCAGCGTGTCGTCCAACCCCTGGCTCACCGCCGCATCGAGCACTTGGCGTTGCTCGGCGTCGTCGAGACGGTTGGCGCTGGCTCTGATATCACAGACATAGCCAGCGCAGGGTTCGCGGTTGAACAGTGCCTTGGCGACGCTGATGCAGGACAGCATCAGAGTGTCGGCGACCGAGGTGAACGGCACTTCGGTGCCGGCAATCTCGACCAGCCGTTTGCGCCGCAGGAACCCGTCTGCATCGCGCGGACTGGGCGAGCCTGGCTGCTGGAGGCGATAGTGAAGGTCGACCGTGGACGATTTCGGCCCGTTGCCGCGGATCATATGCTGTTCGCCAAGGAAGCGAACCCACCAGACCGAGCGCGACTTGCCTGATACTTCGTAGCCGATCGAACGCAGAACATCGCGCGCTTTCGAGAAACCGGCCGGGGAAACCAGGATGTCGATATCGCCCGAAGGCTTCATGAAGTGGTCGTCGTAGAGCAGGTGCTGCTGGAACGGGCCCTTCAGAAAGACGAAATCGATCTGGCTGTCGTGCAGCGCCTGATGGATTGCTATCGAATCCATGAGGCAGGCGGCGTTCATCGAAACCGTCTGCCTGCGATAGGTGTCGAGCCATTGGAACAGCTCAGCCGGCCTTTCGGCCGCAGGCGCGCGCGACAGCGCCTTCAGAACGAAAATGGCGACCTTGTTCAGCCTGGCGATGTCGGCGACGGCGGTGTCGGAAAGGCTCGGCGTCGACACGTGACTTGCCGAGGCGGCCGGCCCGGCGAAATACAATCGCAGGCAGGCCTGAACATAGGCAATCTCTTCGGCGCAGTCGGCGGCGCGCAGTCGTTCATAGGAACTTTCCGGCAAGGCCATTGAGCGCATAGTCTCCAAAAAGCGGTTTGCGCGACACGCATGCTGCAAGTGCGAAGCGAAGCATCCTCAAAAATCTCGGCGCCGTAAAGCCTTTCCTTTTGCAGCGCGGTACCTTGCAACCAGAGCGTTTGCCTACCTTCGAACGCGGGCAAGTATCCAGTCCTTCCGAACGGGTCCAACCGGCCATCAGTTCCGAATTGGCTAACAAAAATCAGTCTTTTTAGCGACGCCTAAAAAAGCATCAGCCGGATGAAATTTTATCATAAGCAAATCAATTGCTTAAAGAATCGCCAGCGAGCAGAGGCGATTGCGCCTGGCCTCGACCTCAAAGAGGTCAAACTTTGAGCATTTCTTGCACACCTAATGACGCCCGCAACCCATAATTGATTAACACCTGGTAAATCAGGCTTGACTCATAAATGTTGCTATGCAGCTATTGCATTGCAGCATGAAAGTGCTGACGGCACTCGACAGGCCGTTTCAAGTCCTCATAGGAGAGTAAAATGGAACAGAATGTTGAAAGGCACGAGTACGAAACGCCAAGCCTGACGGTACATGGTTCGATTGAAACCATCACCCAGGGCGGCGGTGGCAGCACGGCAATCGACGCTTCGTTTCCCGCGCACACCCCGATCGGCGACCTGACGTTCTCCTGAGACTAGCCTGGTCCTGAAGGAGTGACGTTGGGCCTCCAGGATCCAAGACCATAAACCATAAATGGAGCCGGGGATGAAAATCCCCGACTTTCCAGCATTGATCCGACTTTCCTGCACTGAACTGACGACGCGTAGACCGTGTGTTGCAAACGAGGTTTTAGGATGAACTGGAACCCATCTGAGCACGATTGCGTAAGTGCCACCAAGGATGCCGTGGCTTGCGAATTCGGCGATGGCCTCGCGCTCCTCAATCTGAAATCCAATATCTATTACAGCCTCAATGGCGTCGGCGCTTTCATCTGGGAACTGATCCAGGAGCCGAAGTCGATCGCCGATATCCGCGGCGCCGTGCTTGAGCGTTACAATGTCGACGCCGAGCGCTGCAAGACCGACGTCGACGCATTGCTGAAAGGCCTGGCCGAAAACGGACTTGCGAGGCTGCAGCATGAGGCACTCGTTTAGGCAGGCTCCGCAAAAGGCCATGATCTCGCGGCAAGGACCTGCGATGGAACACAGACCCAGGCCGGCGAAACGCCGGCCCAGCCGGCGGAGCTTGGCCAGGGTTCTCTCCCTGAACGGCTCGGAAGCACTTTTCCTTTGCCGCTGCCTGGTGGTGGTCGCAACCGTCCGGCTGGCGCTGACATTGTTCTCCTACAACCGTGTTCGCGGCATGGTGACCCGGCTCAACGCGCGCCAGTGCGCCAGTATGGGCGAGTTGCGGCTCGTCGCCTGGGGGGTTAGCGCGGCTGCAAGGTTCGTGCCGCGCGCCACCTGCCTGACCCAGGCGCTTTCGGGCCAATACATTCTTGCGCGCCAGGGCAATGCCTCCAACATCCGCATCGGCATCGAACGCGGCACGGGCGAGCAACTGAAGGCGCATGCCTGGCTGGTCAGCGACAACCATATCGTGCTTGGCGGCTCGGTCGATGGTTTCGCCCATCTGGTCGACCACGGCAGCCGATGAGCGGCGTGGCCGGAATCCTGCTGCGACAGGGGCCCGCGCCGACGGACGCGGCGACCGACATCCAGCAGATGCTGGCACGCATGCGCCATCGCGCCCCCGACGGAAATTCATGGTGGCTGGACACCGGCATCGCGCTTGGCCACGCCTGGCTCAACACCACGGATGAAGCCGGCCCCGGCCCGCTGACCATGGCCGGCGGCAAGCTCGCCATCACCGCCGATTGCCGGCTGGACAATCGCGACGAGTTGATGGCGAAGCTCGGCATACGCGACAGCTCGGTCGCCGATGCGACACTGCTGATGCGGGCCTATCTGCGCTGGGGTGAAGCCAGCCCCGTGCATCTGCAGGGCGATTTCGCCTTCGCGATCTGGGATGCCGAGCGGCAATTGCTGTTCTGCGCGCGAGACCATTTCGGGATCAAGCCATTCTACTACCATGCGGCGGACCGACGTTTCGCCTTTGCCTCCGAGATCGGGCCGATGCTTGGACTCGACGGCGTCGGTGCACGCATCAGCGAGCACCGGATCTCCGGCTTCCTGGCCGGGCTCCCCGACGACCCGCAATCGACGCCCTACAGCGACATTTTCAGCCTGCCGGCGCGGCACAGCCTCACCGTCACCGCGCAACAGGTGGTGCTGCGCCGATACTGGCAGATCGAGCCCTCGCCGCGAGCGCTGCGGTCGGATGCACCGGAGGAATTCGCCCATCTGTTCTCTCAATCGGTGCGCAACCGCATGCGCGGAAGTCGGTCGATCGGCGCGATGCTGAGCGGCGGCCTCGATTCCTCATCGATCGCCTGCGTCGCCGGCCTGCAGAACGCCGCCGAGCGGAAACCAAAGCTGCCCACCTTCTCGCTGATCTTCGAGAAGGGCTCGTCGATGGACGAGCGCGCCTTTATCGATGCGGTTCTCGATCAGCAGAGGGCCGACCCGACGCTGATCCCTGTCGGCAATTATGCACCCTTCGCCGAATTCGAGCGGGTGCTGGAGGAGCAGGAAGGCACCTTCCTGGCGCCCGGCCTGACGCTGACCCGCGGCATCTACCGGACGGCGGGCGCCAAGGGCATCAAGGTGCTGCTCGACGGCCATGGCGGCGACGAGGTCGTTTCGCAGGGACATGGCCATCTGCACGAGCTTGCCAATGCCGGCAAATGGCTGAACCTTTGGCGCGAGGTCCGCAGCGCCTCCGACACCTATGGCGACAGCACGTTCGGTCTCTATTACCAGTTCCTGACCCTTTACGGACCTGCCTGGCGCATCGCCAGGCTGAGACAGCTGGCGAACCGGGCGCTGAACAAGTTCCGCCGGCCTGGCCAAACGCAGCGTGGCCGGAGCTGGCGCGACCTGATCAATCCGGACCTGGCTAGGCGGACCGAACTCATCGACCGCTTCCGCCGGGCCGGCTATATGCCGCCCGGCGTCCAGGCCAGCGACGCGCTCAGCCATCGCTGGATCCTGTCCAACGGTTATGTGCCGCACTCTTTCGAGGTTCTCGACAAGGCAGCAGCCAATTTCGGCGTCGAACCGCGTTATCCGTTCTGGGACAAGCCGCTGGTCGAGTTCTGCCTGGCGCTGCCGGGCGAGGAGAAGCTCAGCCACGGCTTTGGCCGCTATGTGTTGCGCCGCGCCATGGAGGGCATCCTGCCGGCGGCGGTCCAGTGGCGGCGCGACAAGATCGATTTCACCGCCAATCTCGTTAATGGCATGGTGCGCAACCACCGCGACCTCCTGGAGCAATTGCTGGTCTCGGATGCCGGCCGCATCGCGCCCTACGTCAACCTGCCACAGGTGAGTGCCGCCTATGCGCGACTGCTGCGCCAACCCGATCAGGCGGCGCCGCTCGATGTCCAGTATGTCTGGCGCTCGGCGTCGCTGTCACTCTGGCTGCGGCAGGTCCAGCACAGCGGGAGCCCCGCATGATGCCTCGCAACCAGCCGCTCGCCGCACGTGCCGATCATCCTCCTCGCCATGGCGCGATGATGAGAGAGCGACGTTACTACCGGACCTATGGCCTGACCGTCGCATCCGACGTGGCATTGCCCGAGCTGGAACCGATGGAGCCGGTGGCGGCGCCGGATATCCTGATCGCCATCGGCGCCATCGACATGCCTGGGCCTTCGCCCGAGGCCGCGACGATCTTCCACTTCGACCCGGACCGGCAATATCTCGCTTGGCATGCCGTCGGCGCCTTCCTGATCAGCGACGGTTGTCGCATCGACATCGAGCCGGCGCCCGGCGTCGACGACGCATTACTTGCCTTCCCGCTGCTGGGGCCGGTGATGGCGCTGTTGCTGCACCGGCGCGGCCTGCTCGTCCTGCATGCCAGCGCCATCGCGGTGACCGGCAGGGGCACCATCTTCATGGGCGACAAGGGCGCCGGCAAATCGACGACGGCAAGTGCGCTGATCAGGGCCGGGCATGATCTGCTTACCGATGACGTCGTGGCGCTCGATCTCACCGACCCGGACGAGCCGATGATCGTTCCGGGCTTTCCGCAGATCAAGCTTGCCGCCGACGCCGCGGCCGCAATTCCGCTTGGCCAAGCTGAGGTGCGGCCGCAAGTGCATCCGGCGATCGAGAAGATGCAGCATCGCCTGCACGGCGCCTTCTCCGGCGGCAAAGTGCCGGCGACCAGGATCTATGTCCTCGAGCGCGGCCAAAGGGCCGAGATCACCCCCTTGTCCGGCATCGCCGCCTTGCAGGCCATCATCAAATTCTCCTACGTGACACGGTTTGGCCGCGCGGCCTTGACCGGCGATTTCGCGGCGATGCATTTTCGGCAATGTTCAGGAATCGCTAACCATGTCGGTGTGTGCCGGCTGGAAGTTCCGACCGGCCTCGACAGAATTGGCGAGGCGGTGGAGCTGATCGAAACCGACTTTGCGGCCTGGCATCTGGCGGCCGGGGATCCGGCGGCTGGCCGCCGGCAGCGGTGAGCGCAATCATGTCGAAGTCCTCGATCCTTCGCCTGTCACTGTTTCGCGATGTCGCCGCGTTCGGCGCCGTCATCGCCCAGATTGGCGGGCGGCGAACCTGGACGGCGCTGCTGTTCCTGATCCTCGGCAGCCTGACGGAAGGCATGTCGATCCTGCTGCTGGTGCCGCTGCTGCATCTGGTCGGGCGCGCCGACCAGGATTTCGCCGTCCGCTTGCCGAACATCGGTTTCGTGCGCTGGCTGGTGCCGGACGGAACGCTGCAGCTGACGACAGTGCTGTTTGCGCTGGTCGGGCTGGTTGCCGTGCAGGCCGCATTCAACCGCTTCAAGTCGGTCTACATGGCAAGGCTGCTTTTCGACTTCATCAACCGCTTGCGCATGAATTTGTTCGAGAGCATCGGCAAGGCGCGCTGGGGGGTGTTCGCGCGCATGCGCAGCTCCGACCTCGACCACGCCTTGACGGGAGACATAGACCGGGTCCAGGGGGCTGCCTTCTCCCTGCTGATGCTGGTGCAGATCGCCGTGCTTCTGGCCGGCTATCTCGTGGTCTCCGTGTTCATCTCGCCTGTCATGACGCTGTTTGCGGTGGTCATCGGCGTCATGATGTTCGTGGCGCTGCAGCCATTTCGCTCGCGCGCCACCGCGTTCGGGCGTGTCCTGACAAGCAATCGCCAGGATCAGTACCGAACGGTCTCGGAATTTCTTGGCGGCATCAAGGTGGCCAAGAGCCTGAATGTCGAGGCCAGTTATTTCGCGCAATTGCAGGCCACGCTCGAAAAGATGAAGGCCGACAACATCGACTATGTGCGCAACAGCTCGATCGGCACCGCCGTGTTCCAGGTGGCGAGCGTCGTCGGCTTGAGCCTGTTCATCTATGTGGCGCTGGTCCGCTTCAACCTGTCGTTGGCCGAGATCGTCGTACTGCTTCTGGTCTTCATGCGGATCGCGCCGCGCTTCATGGACATGCAGACGCAGGCGCAGCAAGTGCTGATCAACCTGCCCGCCTATACGGCCATGCGCGGCCTGCAGGCACGCTTCGACGCCGAGCGCGAACCGGGCCATGCCGAATCCAGGGATACAAGCAAGCTGTCGCTCGATACCGGGCTGAACATTCGCGGGGTCTCCTTCTTCTATGATGCCGGCGCCGGCAAGGCGGTGGTGAGCGACATCACCTTCGGCCTTCCCGCGGGCAAGGTCACTGCCCTGATCGGCCCTTCGGGATCGGGCAAGAGCACGATCGCCGACATGCTGCTCGGCCTGCTCGAGCCGACCGCCGGCAAGATCCTGGTCGACGGCGTCGAGATCGATGCCGCCAATCGCCGCCGCTGGCGCGACCAGGTGGCCTACGTGCCGCAGGATGTGTTCCTGCTGCACGACACGATCGCGGCCAATCTGCGTCTTGCCGCGCCGCAGGCCAGCAACGACGATTTGTGGACCGCGCTGCGCGCCGCGCATGCCGCCGAGTTCGTCGAACGGCTCGACCAGCGGCTCGATACAGTGGTCGGCGACCGTGGCGTGCGCCTCTCGGGCGGCGAACGCCAGCGCATCGCGCTGGCGCGGGCGCTGCTGCGCAAGCCGTCGCTGCTTATCCTGGATGAGGCGACCAGCGCGCTCGACTGGCAGAACCAGTCGCTGATCGCCCGGTCGATCGACGGATTGCGCGGCGCCATGACCATCCTGACCATCGCGCACCGTCCATCGATGATCGCCTTCGCGGACTGGGTGGTGGCGATGGAAGACGGCCGCGTCGTGGAAGTCGGGCAGTATCAGCGGCTGAAGGCAAAGCCGGCGAGCAGATTGTCCAGGATGCTGTCGGGAGAACAGGCGGAAAGCGAACCCGCCAATGTGGCCTGAGCCAGGTCAGATTCTCTTTCGAACTAGTGCACGCTCCGCCGGGCACTGCCAAGCTTCTCGCCTTCGGCCACGTCGGTCGAACTCAACTTTCTTTCCGCTTCGCGTAGCCTGTCGGCCGGCGTCGGCGCACTCCTGGCGATCATGGCATAGACGAGCGCGAAATAGCCGGCCTGGATGACCACGGCACAGATGACGACGCGCAGCAGTGTCGTGCCCAGCGAAGCGCCGTCGATCCAGGACCAGCTGACGACGATCGCGAGAGCGAAAATCATCCCAATGATGAATTTTGGAAGCGACATACCCAATAGCCCATAAACCGGCTCGGGTAATATCCAACGATAGCCCCACCCGAGCGCCGTCCCTTGTCATGCGGGCTTGTTAAACCACCCGCTGTCGACCGGTTGCTTCCGGCCTTTCAACCTGTCGCCACTCTGACAGGTATAATTTGCAATTCTATTAAGGCGAGCAGAAGGCAGCAAGGGCAACCGCACATATTTTTGATTGAGCTTACGCGATCGACTCTGCCATGCTGCAACGCACACGGCCGCACATCACTCAACCTGCATCCGCCTGGCTTTTCCAGTACTGCCCATAGTATTAAGTAGTATTTTATGTTAATGGTCGTGAACCTCATACCTTTCTAAAGCACTGATATGCGCCATTCCAGGCCGGCGAGGATGCCCTGCCCAAAATTCGCCCCAAAAAGGTCGGGATTTTTTTCCATTTGCCCATTTATTGTCACAAATGTGCTAAATATCCTGAAAAATATGCATTTCAAGCTTATTATTTAGTCAATTCATGACGCAACTATTTCAACGGCATGGGAAATTGTGTGTTGCGCTGCAACATTTTTTTGATATCGTGTGTGGTGAACCATTCGTTCAACGCATGGAGTTTACGGCATGAGGGACGTTGCCAAGTCGGCCACGGCGGATTTTTCGCAGGCTGGCACCGATTTTCCGCCGCCGATCGGTGGCCTCATCAAGCGCAGCTTCGATATCGCCGGTTCGCTGATTGGCCTGATCGCCCTCAGCCCGCTGTTTGTGATGATCGCGCTGCTGGTCAAACTTTCCGATGGCGGATCGATTTTCTACGGTCATCGGCGAATCGGACGCGGCGGACGGATTTTTGCGTGCCTGAAGTTCCGCACCATGGTTCCCGACGGCGACAAGGTGCTGGCCGCCTATCTCGCCACCAATCCGGAAGCCAATGCGGAATGGCTAGCGACCCGCAAGCTGAAAAACGATCCGCGCGTCACCCGCGTCGGCGCGGTGTTGCGCAAGCTCAGCCTCGATGAGCTGCCGCAGATCATCAACATCCTGCAGGGCGACATGAGCCTTGTCGGACCTCGCCCGGTGGTGCGCGACGAACTGGAAATCTACGGCAGTGCGGCCGTGTACTATCTGAAGTCCCGTCCCGGCCTGACCGGCCTGTGGCAGGTCAGCGGCCGCAACGATGTCTCCTATGACAGCCGCGTCGCGTTCGATCGACACTATGTCGAGAACTGGTCGCTGTTCGGGGATGTTCGCATCATCATCAAGACCGTGCCGGCCGTCTGGATGTCACGCGGTTCTTACTGACCGGCCGCCAGGCATCCGGCGGCAAGCTCATCGGGCGATGGGGCTAAAACGGATCGGAACGCTCAGTTGAAAACAGACATATTCGAAGCCTTTGGCAGCGGCCCCTTTTCCGGCCGCTCTCGGCTTATGGCCACGTGCCTTGCGGCGTCGCTCGCTTTTCTTCCCCAGATCGCCGCAGCCGATGAATACCATCTCGGCTCACAGGACAAGCTCACCATCCGGATCGCCGAATGGCAGACCGTCGAAGGCACGTTCAGGGACTGGACTGCGGTCAATGGCCAATACACGGTCGGACCGGGCGGCACGCTGTCGGTGCCTTTCGTCGGCGAGCTGCCGGCGGCCGGCAAGACCACGGCGGAAGTCGCGGCGGCGATCGGAGAGGCGCTGCAGCACAAGCTCGCCCTGTCGGACAGGCCCGAAGCCTCGGTCGAGATGGCGCAGTTCCGGCCGTTCTACATTTCGGGCGAAGTGCAGAATCCCGGCCAGTTTCCCTATGTGCCCGATCTGACGGTGCTGAAAGCGATCAGCGTCGCCGGTGGCATCAGGCGCAACACCGACTACGGTCCCCAGCTCGGCAAGGACCTGGTCACCGCCAAGGGCAACTTCGATATCTCCGACGACCAGCGCATCCGGCTGATGGTCAGACGTGCCCGCATCGATGCCGACCTTGCGGGCAAGACCAGCTTCGAGGCACCGAAGGAGGTCGAGGGCGACCCGCGGCTGCCGGCCATCGTCGCCGATGAGATGACGATCCTGACGGCCGACCAGAAGGCGCTGAAGCTGAAACTCGAGGCGTTGGACGATCTCAAGGGGGTTTTGCAGGCCGAGATCGAATCGCTGCAGAAGAAGATCGTCAACCAGCAGAAGCAGGTCGATCTGGCGCAGCAGCAGCTCGCCAGCATCGGCCCGCTGGCGCAGAAGGGTCTGGTCGCCAATGCGAGGCTTCTGGATTCGCAGCAGTCCGTCACCGACCTGCAGGGCAAGATCCTGGACTACGAGACGGCCATCCTCACCGCCAAGCAGGCGATCAGCAAGGCGACGCAGGACGCCATCGATGCCCAGAATACCTTGAGTTCGAGCCTCGCCGCCGACCGGCAGCAGACCGAAGCCGACCTGAACGAGGCCGCGCTGAAGGTGAATATGCAGCAAGGCCTGATCGCGCAGGCGACCGATCCCGCCACGAGGGTAGCCACCGCGACCAACGAAGAGCCTGCCCTGCTCTACGCGCTGGTGCGGGTCGTCGACGGCAAGACCAGCGAGATCGCGGCGAAGGAAGACACGCCCATCCTGCCCGGCGATGTGATCAAGGTGAAGCTGGCGCCGCTGCCCAGCCAATAAGGCTTCGGGACTTCGGCGCGATCCAGCGCTTTCTACCCGTAGCGCAAAGCATTCCAACCTCCGCCAGGCCTCTGGTGGAGGTTTTGCCTTGTGCGATTTCAGGCGGCTAAACGACGACTAGAGCGGTTCATCGTTTCACGGAAACGCCGAACCGCTCTAACTCTTTGTTTTGACGCTATTCCGGACGGAAAACCGCTTCACACCTGGAATTGCTTTAAGGCGCGCTACGTCGAAACGGATTCATGCGACGCACTTTAGGATTTGTCTTGATGCATGTCGGTGGGCCAAAACCGCTGCGCACTTGGACGACAGGCGTGGCCTCATGATGGGTCGGCAACTGGGCGGCCGGCATGCCGGGGCCAAGCTGCCTCGTCCCTTGCCGCATCCGCCGGCTCGAAGGCTGGCGACCATCGCGTGCGGGTCACCGGCAGTCGCGCCAGCTTGAAATAGCTGAAATACATCAGGAAGGAGCCCATGATGTAGGGGTTGAGGATCTCGACCTCGACGAAGGAGCGGATGAGCAGGAGCACCATCACGCCGAAGAGAACCACCGATTCAGCCTGCCACGCCTTGAAGATGACGGTCGAGACATGGCCGTAAAGCGTGCGCAGCAGGATCAGCGATACCATCGCCGCGCCGGTGAAGCCGAGCTCGACAAGCGCCTCGACATAGGTGTTGTGGAAATGGAAGCCGGTGCGGGTGGTGATGTAGAATTCGTTCCACAGCCGCTCGGCCTCGGCAAATCCCTGCACCCAATAGGCGGCATAACCGACGCCGAGGACCGGCGAGCGCTGCGCGGTGTTCCAGCCCTGCTCCCACAGATAGGTCCGCCCGGTGAGCGTCGAATCCTTGCCGAAGAGGCCAAGCACGAAGTCCATGAGCCCGAGATTGAGCGCAACAACGGCCACCACGACGACCAGACCGGCGCCGACAAGGAAGATCACCCGACGATAGCGCCGCGACAAAAGCTTTGTCATGGCAAGAAGCGCGATCAGCGCCAGGACCGCCGGTATCGAGGCCATCGAGGTGGCGGAATGCGAGACGACCAGCACATAGGCCGACAACAGCACGACCGGCACCGTCAGTATGAGGCTCAGCCGGCCACGCCGCAGAAAAGCGAGGAACACCACGGAGAAATAGATGCCGAGCGAGCCGACGAAGCCGATCTGGTTCTTGGAGGCGAAGGCGCCGACGAAGTTGTAGGTGCCGTCGAGGACGTCCTCGGAATAGGCCCCGACCTTGAGCGAATAGACCAAGGCGAAGAATATCCCGATCAGGGCGCCCAGTGTCAGGGTCCGCACACTGACGGTGCGCGCGGCGACGTAGGCACAGGCGATGTGGGAAAGATACTGGACCGCCGTTCTGGCGGTAATGCCGGGCGCCTGCGACCAGAAGACGGAGAAGCAGACATAGGCCGCGAACAGCAGCGGCAGCCAGGCGCTGGACAGCTGCCGCAGGAACCGCCGGTAGTCGACCATGATGAGCGGAAGCCAGACGGCATAGTAGGCCAGGATCAGCACCTGGCCGAAAATGACGGAATAGGAGAACGCCCAGATGGAGACGGCAACGGCAAAGCTGCCATAGACCGAGTTCTTCTCGGGATCGACCAGCAGGGACTTTGGAATTTTCATCTCAGAGTCCCGTCGACGCGACCCAAGGCCAGCAAGCGCGGCAGGCCGCAAGCCGGCCGGCATATCCGCAAATAGGGGCGTGCAATAAACGGCATCTCCATTGTGCAGTGCAATATAACCTATCGCACCCCACGCTCAATGGCAAATCCGGTCACCTTGTCTTACAGCAGGGCGATTGCCGAGAGATTGACCGGTCATCCGATCTGGCGGAAACCGCCCGGGTGGCAATGGTCGAAGCGCTGCGCGAGCAGCTCGAGGGAACCGCGGAGTAGTGCGCTGCCTCCGGGATTGGCCCAGACGATCGACCCCTATGCCGGCTTGAACTTGCCCGGCCGTGACCTCACAGTCGCCGCCGAGGCGATCATGCCTGGGCGATCAAGCCAGGTGCGGACAAGGGGGAAGCAGATGCCGATGAGCTTTGCAGGACGGTTCAGCGGCCGATCGGCAGTCATCACCGGCGGCGCCTCGGGTATCGGCCTGGCGGTTGCGCAAAGGATTGTCGACGAGGGTGGGCGCGTCAGCGTCTGGGACCGCGATCCGACCCAGATCGAACAGGCGAAAACCGTTGTTCCCGGCTTGCATGGCGTGACGGTGGACGTTGCCGACGCCGCAGGTGTCGATATTGCTGCCGCGCGGACGATCGAAGCCCTTGGCGGCGTCGACATCCTGGTCACCAGTGCGGCCATCACCGGGCCGAACATGACGACCTGGTCCTATTCGGCCGAGGATTGGCAAAGGGTCATCGACATCAACATCAACGGCGTCTTCTACTGCAACAAGGCGCTGGTGCCGCATATGCTCGACCGCAACTATGGCCGCATCGTCAACATCGCCTCGATCGCCGGCAAGGAAGGCAATCCCAATGCTTCCGCCTACAGCACCTCGAAGGCGGCGGTGATCGGCCTGACCAAGTCGCTTGGCAAGGAACTGGCCAAGACCAAGGTGACGGTCAATTGCGTGACGCCGGCGGCCGTGCGCACCGCGATCTTCAAGCAGATGCGCCAGGAGCACATCGACTTCATGCTGTCCAAGATACCGATGGCGCGCTTCGGCGAGGTCGAAGAAGTGGCGGCATTGATCTGCTGGATCGCCTCGGAAGAGTGCTCGTTCACGACGGCCGCCGTCTTCGATGTCTCGGGCGGCCGCGCCACCTATTGAGCCTAATCGGAACATTCCGGCATTGGCCGATGCAACTACAATTCCGCGTGACGAGGCAACGATCGGAGCTGGACAGGCGTATAGTGGTTGAAGTCTGATTTGGCGGTGACATAACAGGGTTGGCGGGAAAGCCATGACACCACGAGACAGCCTGGCTAGGGCGATGGCCCATGACCGCGGTGCCGGCGCGGCGCGATCGACGGATGCCAGGACCATCAGGCTGGAGTTTGCATCGCTTGCTTGAAGCAGATCCTGCCGCGCTGTCCGATGACGAGCTTCTGGATCGCTACCAGCGCGCCGCCTTCGGCTATTTCCTGGAGAATGTGAACCCCGACAACGGGCTGGTCGCCGATACGTCGCGGCCGAATTCGCCGGCCAGCATCGCCGTCGTCGGCTTTGCCCTGTCCTGCTATCCGATCGGCGTCGAGCGCGGCTGGATGACGCGCGGGGCGGCGGTGGAGCTGACGCTTGCGGCGCTGCGTTTCTTCTCGGCCAGCCCGCAAGACGGCGGCGACGGGGTCACCGGCCACAAGGGCTTTTACTACCATTTCCTCGACATGCGGACCGGCCTGCGCGTCTGGCGTTGCGAATTGTCGATGGTGGACACCGCCTTGCTGATCGCTGGCTTCCTGGTGGCCGGCGCCTATTTCTCCGGGGACAATGACAAGGAAGCCGAGATCCGCCTATTGGCCGAGACGCTCTACCGGCGCGTCGACTGGCGGTGGGCGCAAGGCAGCAGTCCCACTTTGCGGCAGGGCTGGAAGCCGAAGAGCGGTTTTCTCCATTATGGCTGGGAAGGCTACAACGAGGCGACCATCCTTTATGTGCTGTCGATGGCCTCGCCGGACAGCCCGACTTCGAACGACAGCTATACCGGCTGGACGGCGACCTATCAGTGGGAAAACGTCTACGGCCATGACGTGCTCTACGGCGGGCCGCTGTTCATGCACCAGTTCTCGCATGCCTGGATCGATTTCGCCGGCATTCGCGACGCCTTCATGCGCGAGAAGAACTCGGATTATTTCGAAAACAGCCGCCGCTCGACCTATCTTCACCGCGACTATGCTCGCCACAACCCGTATGGCTTTGACGGCTATGGTGAGAACCTTTGGGGTCTTTCGGCGGGGGACGGGCCGGGCGGCTTTCGTGCCAGCGTGGAGCGGCGGACCCACCGGTTTTCCGGCTATGCGGCGCGCGGCGCTCCCTTCGGGCCGGATGACGGGACGATCGCGCCATGGTCCTATCCGGCGTCGCTGCCTTTCGCGCCTGATATTTGCCTGGCCGCCTTGCGCCATCTCGGCGAGCACTACCCGCAAGTGATCGACAATTTCCGGCTGCCGAGCGGCTTCAATCCGACTTTGGCCAACCGGCGGAAATTCGGCCGCGACGGCTGGGTTTCGGAAGGCCATTACGGGCTGGACCAGGGCATCGTGGTGATGATGATCGAGAACCACCGCTCGCGCATGATCTGGGAGCTGATGCGGTCCAATCCACACATCCGCCATGGGCTGGGCAGAGCCGGCTTCACCGGCGGCTGGCTGTCGCAGCCGGCAGTCTCCGCAGCAGGGGGCCGCGATGTCGCGTGAACGGACAAAGGCGGCGAGCTTCCCCGTCGACCGCAACGACGTCGAGCTGATCAGGGTTGCGCATCCCTCTCACTGGAAGAACCCGACCCCAGACGGCCCCTACAATCTCGTCGTCATCGGCGCCGGTCCGGCCGGGCTGACCGCGGCGCGTGACGCCGCAAGCCTTGGCGCCAAGGTTGCGTTGATCGAGCGAGGGCTGATCGGCGGTGCGTGCGTCAATGTCGGCGGCATCCCATCGAAGTCGATCATCCGCACGGCAAGGCTCTATGCCGACATGCGCGATGCCGAGAATTTCGGCGGCGACACGCCGCAACGGCTTCACGTCGACTTCGAACGGGCCATGATGCGGATGCGGCAGATCCGGCAGCATATCAGTCGCGCCGATTCGGCCGCCGCCATCGTGGCGGAAGGCATCGACCTCTATTTCGGCGAAGGGCGCTTCGCCGGACCGGACACAGTGGTTGTCGCCGGCAAGACACTGCATTTCAAGAAGGCATTGGTCGCGACGGGCGCGCATGCGAGCGTGCCCGCGATTCCGGGACTTGCCGAGGCCGGTTATCTGGACAATGGGACCATGTTCAATCTTACAAAATGCCCGCCGCGGCTCCTCGTCATCGGCGGCGGACCGCTTGGCTGCGAGACGGCGCAGTCCTTCTGCCTGCTCGGCGCGAACGTCGTCCTGGCGCAAAGCGATCCGATGTTCCTGCCCGGCGAGGAACGCGACGCCGCGCAGATCCTTTCCGACGCGCTGGCGCGCGAGGGGATCGAGGTGCGCCTGAACACCGAAGTGACGGCGGTGCGGATGGCGGGCGGCAAGAAGCTCGCCGACCTCACGCGGGATGGCGACACGACGACGATTTCCGTCGATGAGATCATCACCGGCGTCGGCCGTTCGCCCAATGTCGATGGGCTCGGCCTGGAAGACGCCGGAGTGGTCCATGACGCCAAGGGCATCAAGGTGGACGATCACCTGAGAACCACAAATCCACACATCTACGCGGCGGGCGATGTGTGCCTGGAATACAAGTTCACGCATACCGCCGAAGCGAGCGCTCGCATTGTCGTGCGCAATGCCCTGTTTCGCGGGCGCGAAAAGCTCAGTGAGCTTGTCGTTCCCTGGTGCACCTATACCGATCCGGAGATCGCCCATGTCGGTCTCTATCCCATAGAGGCGCGCCTGAACGGCATTCCGGTCAAGACCTATACGGTGCTGATGCATGATGTCGCCCGTGCGGTGATGGACGGCGAGGAGGAGGGGTTCGTCAAGATCCATGTCAGGGAGGGATCCGACCGCATTCTCGGCGCGACGGTGGTCGCCGCACATGCCGGCGAGATGATCAATGGCGTGACGCTCGCCATCCGGTCGGGCATGGGTTTGCACGCCTTGGCCGATGTCATCCATCCCTTCCCGACGCAGGCGCAAGGGATCAAGATGGCGGGCGACGCCTACAGGCGAACCCGGTTCACCTCCTTGCGCAGGCGTCTGGCGGCGCGCTGGCTGGCATGGTCCAGGCGGTAAGGCACTCGGGTCGGCCTTTTTTCTGAATGTCCGTAAGATACATGGCCAAGTGTCCCAGCCGGCGCTTGACGGCACCCGGCACACGGCTAAGGAAGATTAAAATCACCTTGCGGCCGCGGAACACTCGTGGATGCAGCCAGTAACCGAAATGGAATATGGAACGGCTTGAGCATTCGCCGAGTGCCGGCGCGGAAACGGAAAGACGCACGCTGATCGTCTCCTACGACCCGGCCTTTCCAGCGGTTTCGGGCGCGGATCTGCGGAATTTCCGCAATGCCTGTCTGGCCGCTGAATACGGCCCGGTCCGGCTGGCCTCCATCATGCCGCTCGGGGATTCGTCGCAGCCGTCCGATGCCCGCATCCATGCGATTGGCATGACAGCCAAGGGCGAACCGCGCTCGGCTTCGTTGGGCTGGTGGAGATTCGCCGGGGAGAACCGCATTCCGCGAACCGCGCTGGTGCGGCTGCGAGCCCTGGTGCAAACCTTCAAGCCCGACACGATCATCGTCGAGGGCACCGGCCTATTCAGGCTGCTGCGGCCGTTGCGGCCGCTGGTCAGGCAGCTCATTCTCGACATGCACAACATCGAGTCCGATCTGACCGGGCAGATGCGGAGCCCCAAATCAACTCGGTCGGGCCTTGCGCTGGCCCGCAAGGGGCTCGGCATGAGACGTCTCGAGAGAAAAGCGCTCGCCATCGTCGACAGGGTCTGGGCCTGTTCAAAGCAGGACCGCAACAGGCTGATCGCCTTTTCGCGTCCCACGGTGCCGATCGACATCGTTCCGAACGGGATCCCCCATGCCGGAGACATTCCACAAAGGCTGCCCGCCGAAGCCGCGACCGACAGCGGCTTTCCTGTGATCCTGTTTGTCGGCCATCTCGGCTATTCACCGAACATCGATGCCGCCGAGCGCCTGGCCGGCATCATCTTGCCCCGCATCCGGCAGAGCTTGCCGGCCGCGACACTGGTTCTTGCCGGACGCAGCCCAACGCCTGCCGTGCGGGCACTGGCCGGACTGCCTGGCCTGCAACTCATCGAAAATCCTGAGAACGTCGCATCGCTCTTGTCGAAGGCGCATCTCAGCATCGTCCCGCTCAAGGCGGGCGGGGGCACGCGCATCAAGATCCTGGAGGCGATGGCCTGGGGCGTGCCGGTGGTCGCGACGCCGCTGGCGGCCGAGGGCCTGGAGCTGGTCGAGAACGACGAGGTGCTCTTGTCCATCACCGACGAAGGCGTTGCCGACATGGCCGTCGGACTGTGTCTCGATGCCGAGCGCCGGGCACGGCAGCGCGTGCACGCGCATCAAGCCGTATGGGCAAGATATGGTCCGCAAGCGATTCGCGAGGCCGTGCGCGCGGGCCTTGTAATGGACAATGACGGAACATGACGACCGGCCATCTTCATCGGTCAGCCGATTGCCGCCGATGATCCCGCCGCCCCGCAAGCCTCTCTGGAGCGGCTCAGGCAGGAACTACGGCAAGCCGCATGTTCACCAGGGGACGTGGTATCTCCGGCTTCGGCAAGCCGACCGGCCTGATGCCAAGATCGTTGGCGAGCACGCCCGCGCGGTTCAGTCCGCGCAACAGGCGTCAGTCGTGCAGTTCCCGTGAAATCGGCGGACCGACCGAAAATCCGGAGAAGGTGACTTCGAAACCCTCGCGCTGCGGCGAACAGCACATCATGCCGACAGCGGCCGCCTTCGAGATCGGGAAATAGGCGAGCCGCACCGGCTTCCAATGGCCGTCGGAGACGTCGAGATACTGGACGCGGATCGCCTCGGCGTGGCGGGTCAGGCGGATGCTGACGCCGTTCGGATCGGCATGAATGGCCACCAGAGACCAGTCCGATGTGTCGTTGGTGACGACGACGGAGACGTAGGCAAGGCCGTCCGTGTATTCGATGCCGGCCTTGATCCATTGCGTTTCGCTCAGCCGGACCATCAGCCCGGCCTGGTCGTAAAGTACCTTGTAGTCACCCTTGACGGTGACTTCGGCGGTGAAATCACCCTCGACCGGGCGATGCAGGAAGTGGCCGTCGTCGCGCCAGAAACCATAGAAGGTCTGGCGCCAGAAATCGGTCTCCTTGCCGGTGCGCACGTCGACGGCATCGCCGTTAATGGAATGGTGCGGCGGCGGGTTGAGCCAGGTCAGGTCCTGCAACGTCATCGCTTTTCTCACGATCGGTTCACCGTTTCACGGAAACGGCGAACCGCAGCCGGCGCCCGATCACCCTGCGAACGTGTAGGCGGTCTTCACCGTGGTGTAGAACTCCATGGCATAACGGCCCTGTTCGCGCGGGCCGAAGCTCGATCCTTTGCGGCCGCCGAAGGGAACGTGGAAGTCGACACCGGCGGTCGGCAGATTGACCATCACCATGCCGGCCTCGGAATTGCGCTTGAAATGCGTGGCATGCTTGAGGCTCGAGGTGCAGATGCCCGAGGTCAGCCCGAAGGGCGTGTCGTTGGCGACGGCGAGCGCCTCATCATAATCCTTGACGCGGATGACGCTGGCGACAGGGCCAAAAATCTCCTCGCGCGAACTGCGCATGGAATTGGTGGCCTCCGTCAGCAGCGCCGGTCGCAGATAAAAGCCTGGCGTCTTGCGATCTAGCCGTTCGCCGCCGAAGGCGAGCGTAGCGCCTTCCCTGACGCCGATGGCGATGTAGTCTTCGTCCTGCTTCAACTGCGTGGCATCGACCACCGGCCCGATCTGCGTCTGCGCGTCGAGCGCATCGCCGACCACCAGCTTGCCCATCCGGTCCGTCAGCGCCTCGACGAAACGGTCGTGGATGGCGTCGGTCACGATCAGCCTGGACGAGGCCGTGCAGCGCTGGCCGGTCGAGAAGAACGCGCCGTTGAGGGCGCAATCGACAGCGACCGCAAGATCGGCATCGTCGAGCACGACCAGCGGGTTCTTGCCGCCCATTTCGAGCTGGAATTTGCGCATGTGCTCGACGCTTGCGGCGGCGACGCGCTTGCCGGTGCCGACCGATCCGGTGAAGGTGATGGCGTTGACGTCGGGGCTGTCGAGCATTGCCTGGCCGACCACAGAGCCCTTGCCCATGACGAGGTTGAGCACGCCCTTGGGCAGGCCGGCGCGATGCAGGATGTCGACGATCGACCATGCGCTTTCGGGAACGAGTTCGGCCGGCTTGAAGACGATGGTGTTGCCATGAGCCAGCGCCGGGGCGATCTTCCAGGCCGGGATGGCGATGGGGAAATTCCACGGCGTGATGATGCCGACCACGCCGACCGCCTCGCGCGTGATCTCGACGCCGACGCCCGGGCGCACGCTCGGCACCATCTCGCCGGTCAGGCGCAATGTTTCGCCGGCGAAGAAATCGAAGATCTGCGCGGCGCGAATGGTTTCGCCAATGCCCTCGGCCAGCGTCTTGCCTTCCTCGCGCGCCAAGTTACGGCCGATCTCATCCTTGCGCGCCATGATCTCGTCGGACGCCTTCTTCAGCACCGCGTGGCGTGCCAGCGGACCCGAGCGGGACCATGCCGGAAACGCCGCCTTGGCCGCCGCGATCGCCTGGGCTGCCTCTTCGATCCCCGCCGAGGCATATTCGCCGACGATGTCGCCAGTATCCGAGGGGTTGATGTTGCGGGAACCGGCGTCGCCGACCCATTCACCATCGATGAGGTTCTTTCGAAACTGAGCCATGTCCTCGTCTTTCCTGCTGGTTGGCCGCGTGGCGGCATCTGTCTGAACTGGTATTTGCCAGACAATTGCCTTGCGGGAAAGCACGCACTGCCCGAGCCGCCGCGACAAAATTCCCCCGGGGTCGCCATTGCGCCGATAGCGTTGCGTCGACGGCGCCCCATAGACATCCACCCGGCTAATATCCGCCGGTCGCCATTCGGGTCCAAATGGGTTTGCCCTGTACAGATATGTACACAGCCTTGATTTGCCTGGTGCGGCATGTCATGCGTCGTGCTGATGGCAGCACTCGAAACCACGGTCCAACGCGCCGGCGCCACCGGCAACATCAAGGCCACTCGTGAAGACTGGCTGAAGTTGGCGCTTGAGATACTGATCTCGGACGGCGTCGAACGGGTCCGCGTACTGACGCTTGGCCAACAGCTCGATGTCTCGCGCTCCAGCTTCTACTGGTATTTCAAGAGCCGCCAGGATCTGCTCGACCAATTGCTGGACCACTGGCGGCAGACCAACACAAAATTCATCGTCGAGCGCGCCAGACGGCCTTCCGCGAGCGTCATCCGCGGGGTGATGAGTATTTTCGAATGCTGGGTGGACGAAAAGCTGTTCGATCCCCGGCTGGACTTCGCGATCAGGGCCTGGGCCCGCCGCTCCCCCGCCATAAGGCGCGCACTCGACGAAGCCGACGAGGAACGCGTCAATGCCATACGCGACATGTTCAAGCGTCACGGCTATGAGGAAGAAGACGCGTTCGTGCGCGCACGCGTGCTCTATTTCATGCAGATCGGCTATTACTCGCTCGAGCTCGACGAGCCGATGAGCAGCCGTTTGCCTCACGTCGCTTCATACCTGCGCAGTTTTACCGGCCAGGAACCTACGACCCAGGATGTCGAGGATTTCTCGCGCTATGTGGTGGAGACGATGGCACGCAAACGCTAGCACCAGCCGTTGTGTGCAAAGCCGATACGCGAACTAGACATATATGTACAATACCATTACGCTTTCCCTGAGAAATCAGGCTTTTCCGCCGCACCATGACCAGACGCTATTCCGCACTGTCGCTCTTCAAGGAAGGTCTGGCCGGCCAGACCGGCTGGAAGCAGGCCTGGCGCTCGCCCGAGCCGAAGGCGTCCTATGATGCGATCGTCATCGGCGGCGGCGGCCATGGGCTGGCGACGGCCTATTACCTGGCCAAGAACCACAACATCGCCAGAGTCGCCGTGTTGGAGAAAGGCTGGATCGGCGGCGGCAACACCGGCCGCAACACCACCGTGGTGCGCTCCAACTACTATTATCCGGAAAGCGTCGAGCTCTACGGGCTGGCGCACCGGCTTTATGAAGGCCTGTCGAAGGACCTGAACTACAACGTCATGCTGTCGCAGCGCGGCATGGTCAATCTTTGCCATTCCACGGCCGAAATGGAGATCGGCGCGCGCACCGTCAACGCCATGCAGATCAACGGCATCGATGCGGAGCTGTTTTCGCCAGAGGATGTGCGGCGGGTGGCGCCGATCTATAATTTTTCCCCGGATGCGCGCTTTCCAGTATTCGGCGGCATCTGGCAGGGCCGGGCCGGCACGGCCCGCCACGACGCGGTCGCCTGGGGGTATGCGCGGGCAGCGAGCCGGCTCGGCGTCGACATCATCCAGAATTGCGAGATCACCGATTTCATCATCGAGGGCGGCCGCTGCCACGGCGTCCAGACGACACGTGGCGCCATCCGTGCCGAGCGCATCGGCATGGCGGTGGCAGGGCATTCCTCGGTGCTGGCGGCCAAGGCCGGCTTCCGGCTGCCGATCAATTCCTATGCGCTGCAAGCCTGCGTGTCCGAGCCGGTGAAGCCGATCCTCGACACGGTGGTGCTGTCGCCCGGCGCCGGCGTCTATGTCAGCCAATCGGATAAGGGCGAGATCGTCATCGGCGGCGGGCTCGACCGCATCCCGTCCTATGCGCAACGCGGCAATCTGCCGACGTTGGAGACGGTGATTGCCGGCCTGCTGGAAATGTTCCCGATCTTCGGCCAGTTGAAGCTGATGCGGCAGTGGGCCGGCATTGTCGACGTCGTGCCGGATTCCTCGCCGATCATCGGTGAATCGCCGCTGCCCAACCTGTTCCTGAATTGCGGCTGGGGCACTGGCGGTTTCAAGGCCATCCCCGCCGGCGGCACGCTGCTGGCGCAATTGCTGGCAACCAGCAAGCACAACGACATCAGCCGCCCCTTTGACCTCGACCGCTTCGCCAGCGGGCGGCTGATCGACGAAGCGGCCGGCTCCGGCATCGCGCACTGACATTCACAAAGACAAAGACCAGGACCAGGCGCCATGCAGCTCTTTCCCTGCCCGTTCTGCGGCCCGCGCGACGAGACCGAATTCCACTATGGCGGCGATGCAGGCAATGCCAGGCCGGATGGCGCCGACGTGCCGATCGATCGCTGGGCTGATTACCTCTACCTGCGCTCCAACCCGAAAGGCACGGCGCGCGAAATCTGGGTGCATATGAGTTGCGGCGAGTTCTTCGTCATGGAACGTGACACTCTCACGCACAAGGTGCTGTCCTCGACCGCGCTTGGCGGGGAGTACGCGGCGTGACCGCCTCGCGTCTTGCCGCCGGCGGCAGCGCCATCGACCGCTCGCGCCCGATCCGCTTCAGCTTCGACGGCGCAAGCGTGGACGGCTTTGCCGGCGACACGATTGCCTCGGCGCTGCTGGCAAGCGATGTCGTGGTGGTCGGCCGCAGCTTCAAATATCACCGGCCGCGCGGCATCTGGGGTGTCGGCGTCGAGGAACCCAACGCGCTGGTCGATGTCGGCGGTCCCCAGGCAACGCCGAACACACGGGCCACGACCGAGCCGGCGCGCGACGGGCTGGTGGCGAAAAGCGTCAACGCCACGCCCAGCGCGCTGACCGACCGCAACGCTTTCCTCGACCGGTTCTCTCGTTTCATTCCGGCGGCGTTCTACTACAAGACCTTCATGTGGCCGGACTGGCACATGTTCGAGCCGCGCATCCGCGCCATGGCCGGGCTGGGCAAGGTCGACACGGACTGGACATCGCCGGGCACACCGGACCAAATCAACCATCATTGCGACATGCTGGTGTTGGGCGCTGGGCCGGCCGGACTGGCGGCAGCCAAGCTGGCGGCCGGCGCGGGTCTCTCCGTCACACTCGTCGATGACCAACCTAAACCGGGCGGATCGCTCGGCCACCGGGCCGGCGAGGTCGACGGCAAGCCGGCTGGCGTCTGGATCGAGGAGACGGTCGCGGAGCTTGCCGCCGGCGGTCATCTGGTCCTGCCTTCGACCACCGCCTTCGGCATCTACGATCACAATCTGGTCGGGCTGAACCAGCGCCATCTCGACGGCCGGCCCGATACGATGTGGCGAGTCCGGCCACGCCACATCGTGCTGGCGACCGGTGCCATCGAGCGGCCGCTGCCTTTCGCCAACAATGACCTGCCGGGCATCCTGTCGGCGGATGCGGCGCTCGTCTATCTCAGGCGCCATGCGGTGCTGGTCGGCCGGCGCGTCGTCGTCGCCACCAACAATGACAGTGCTTACGAGGCCGCGGCGGCGCTGGCCGAGGCCGGGGCCGATGTCACGCTTGTTGACATCAGGCGTGACGGCACGCCCGTCGCGCCTGCCAAGGTGCGACTGGTCAAAGGGCGAGCACTTGCCTCCGCCAAGGGCAGACTGCGCGTCGAGGGCGTGACGCTGGACGACGGCAGCAGGCTCGACGCCGATTGCGTCCTGGTCTCCGGCGGCTGGACGCCGACCATTCACCTGTTCGGCCAGGCCAGGGGCAAGCTCGCCTGGAGCGAAGCGCGCGCCGCCTTTTTGCCGGGGGATCCTGTCGACGGCATTTCCATTACCGGCGCCGCCGCCGGCGCGGTCTCCTTGTCGGAAGTGTTCGCCAGCTCGGAGACAGCTGTCGCGTCGCTTGGCCGGACCAAGGCAGCAGCGCCGCGCAGCACCGGAGTGGAGGCGACGGACGGCATAGTAGCGGCCTGGCCGATGCCGGGCTCGAAGGGGCGCATCTGGATCGACTATCAGAACGACGTGACCGTGAAGGACGTCGAACTGGCGGCACGCGAAAACTTCGTCTCCGTGGAGCACCTGAAGCGCTACACCACGCTCGGCATGGCAACCGACCAGGGCAAGACCTCCAACCTGCCCGGCCTGGCGCTGATGGCCGGGATAACCGGCCGCACGGTGCCGGAGGTCGGCACCACCACTTACCGACCACCCTTCACGCCGGTGCCGCTGGCGAGCTTTGCCGGCCCGCGCGTGGGTGAGTTGATGGCGCCGGTTCGCCGGCTGCCGCTGGAGAGCGTGCACCGCGCCAGTGGCGCCGTCTTCCAGGAGTACGGCGGCTGGCTGCGGCCGGCCCACTATGGCGGTCGCGGCGCCGATGCCGAGCGCTCCATCCAGGACGAGGCGTGGCGCGCTCGGCAATCGGTCGCGCTGTTCGACGGTTCGACGCTTGGCAAGATCGAGGTGATCGGCCCGAAGGCGGCCGAATTCGTCGATTTCCTCTACTACAACACCATGTCGACGCTGACGCCGGGCCGCTGCCGCTACGGCTTCATGCTGTCGGAGAACGGCGTGGTCTTCGACGACGGCGTGCTGGTGCGGCTGGACGAGCATCGCTTCGTCGTCTCCTGCTCGTCCTCGCATGTCACAGCCGTGCACGCCCGGCTGGAGGAATGGCGGCAGGACCGTTTTGGCCGCGACGCCGTCTATATCCACAACGCCACATCGGAAATGGCGACGCTGACCGTCTCCGGGCCGAACGCCCGGAAGCTGCTGGAAAAACTGGAGCTCGGTCTTTCGCTCGACGACACCGACCTGCCTCATATGGCGATCGGCCATGGCAGCTATGCCGGCGACGAGGTGCGCATCGCCCGTGTCAGCTTCACCGGCGACAGAAGTTACGAAATCTCGATCCGCGCCGATCGCGCCGAGCCTTTGTGGGCGCATCTGCGCCAGGCAGGCCAAGCGTTCGATGCGGTCATCATCGGCCTCGAAGCGCTGATGATCCTGCGCGCGGAGAAAGGTTTCATCGTCATCGGCAAGGATACCGACGGCACCACGCTGCCGCACGACCTCGGTAGCGAAGGACCCCGCAGCAAACGCCAGACCGAACATGTCGGCCGCCGCTCGCTGCTCACCGAGGAGGCATCTCGCAGCAATCGCCTGCAGCTTGTCGGACTGACTGTGCCATCCGGCGAAGCCCCCTTGCCGACTGGCGCGCACGCCATCAGGCGAGTCGACGGCAAGCTGAAAAGCCAAGGCTTTGTCACCTCGAGCTACCAGAGCCCGACGCTTGGCCGGCCGGTCGGGCTCGGCCTGATCGAGCGCGGCGCGGCCCGCCACGGCGAGACGATCGAAATCCAGCATCTCGGCAAGATCAGGACGGCGACGATCGCCGCGCCTTGCGCCTTCGACCCGGCAGGAGAGCGGCTCAATGCGTGATCTCGCGGAGAAATGGTCCGCCGCGCCGGACTGGCAGTCGGCGGCGATCACGGCACCCGGCCTTGGGGTGCGCGCAATCTCCGGCCTCGATCAGCAGCTGGTCAGCGGCGATCTCGACGCCTGGGCGCGCGTATCCGGCTTGAAGGAGAGTGGTGTCGGCGCCTTTGGCGCGGCGCAGGGCGAGCGCTATGCGGTGCGGCTCGCGCGCGACCGGCTGCTCATTGTGTCGAACACTCCACTCGCCATCACCGCGGGCTGGCACGCGCAAGGTTTCGCGGTGACGGAGATCAGCGCGGGGCTGCAGGTGTTCGAGGTCGAAGGCGTGGGGCTCGACGCTTTCATCGCGCGTGGAACGACGCTTGATTCCAGGCGGCCAAGCGCCAGCGCGGCACTTTCCTTCGCCGGCATCAGTGCGATCGTCTATCGCCATGAAAGCAAGCTGCGCGTCCATGTCGACCGCGGTCTTGCAGCCTATCTCTGGACGTGGATGGAACAGGCCGCGGGGCACATCGCGGCCGGAAACTAGCCAGCACCATCTCGCTCAGAGCGTGAACGACCAGAACAGGCAGGCGAGCGTCGCAGCGGCGAAAACCACGAAGAACAGGCTGCGCAAGAGCACGTTGCGGCGCAGTTCGTTCATGACGAAGTGGCAGCCGACCACCGCCACGGCAAACAGGAACCGCCAGTTCAGCAATGCCCACAGGGCACTGCCCTGGCCGAACGCCCATCGGGCGAGAAGGCCGCCGACGATGGTGGCAAAAAGCACGATCACCGTCCAGAAGATCGCGTCGGCGGCATGGGTCAGGACGACGCTCGCCGCGCGGATCGGCAGGATCATCATCAACAGCGCGCTGAAGAAATAGACGGCGGCGAGCGGAATGAACGTGCCTGCATCGGCGATACCGTCAAGACGCCTGACGCCGATCGCGCCGTAGGGATAGCCGTGGCGAGCCACCGCCAGGCTCAACGCCATGAGCAGAGCGGTCAGCACGGCGACGAGTGCGAAGGTCGTGAGGGCTTTGCTCATGGTGTTCCTGTCCCGGACGAATCAGACAGGAACTGATGTAACCGACGGTCGTAAATTGCGCGTAAGCGAAGTTGCCGCAACGCGGATTTCGACCTCGGCGCAATCCGCGGCGCGGCAGGCTATTCGGCGGCGATCCTGCCCGACGAGCGGTTGGCCAGCACGAAGCCGACCTCGTCCACCGCCTGCGCCGCACGCTTCAGGATCGCCTCGGAGCGCAGCACGCCATCGGTGAAATCCTTGTCGGTGGCGTAGACGGCGGTCGGCAGGGCAAAGGCCTCGAAGAAACCGAACAGCGGCCGCAACTGATGCTCGACGATCAAGGCATGCCGCTCGCCGCCGCCGGTCGCGGTCAAAAGGATGGGCTTGCCGCGCAACGCGACCGGATCGATCAGGTCAAAGAAATGCTTGAACAGACCGGTGTAGCTGCCCTTGTAGGTCGGCGAGCCGACCACCAGCACATCGGCGGCGAGGATCTGAGCCAGGATCGGTTGCGCCTGGCTGTCGAGGTCGCGCGCCCATCTTGCGGTGCCGAGCGATGGGCCGACATCCTCGATGTCATAGGTGCTCGCCGACAGGCCATGGCGCGCGGCGATGTCCCTGGCGACGAAATCGACAAAGGCGCGCGTCTTTGACGGCCGGGTGATGTTGCCGGAAAAGCCGACGACTGTTGGATTTGACATGATAGTGGGCCTCTTGATGGTAGACGTTTTGGCTGGGGCGAGCCGCTCGCCGATGGAAAAATCAGCTCCAGGCGTGCAGCGGCGGGTTCTCGCCGTTGAGGAAATATTTGCCGAGGATCGAGTACTTCCAGCGCACCGGATCGTGCAGCGTGTGGGTACGGGCGTTGCGCCAATGCCGGTCGAGATTGTGCTCGGCCAGCGTCGAACGCGTGCCCGCCAGCTCGAACAGTTTGTTCGTTGCGGCGATGGCGATCTCGGTCGACAGGATTTTTGCCTCGGCGGTGACGATCTGCGCATGCGCCACCGTCTCGGCGGTCGGCTCGGCCACCGCGCGGTCGATCGCCAGGCCGGCCTTTTCCAGCAGCGCCTGCGCCGCGTGCAGGCGCAGGGTCAGGTCGCCGACCGCCTGGATGGTGTAGGGATCGTCCCAGGCATTGTCGACGCCGCTGTCGATCCAGGCGCGGCTCCTGGTCCGGACGAAATGAATCGTCTCATTGATTGCCGCCTGGGCGATGCCGGTGTCCACCGCCACCTGGATGATCTGGAAGATGGCGCCGTCGGCGGTCGGCCTGTCATAGCCCTTGTAGCCGGGCACCAGGTGCGTCTTCGGAACCTTGACGTTGTCGATGATGACGGTGCCGGAGAGCGTCGTGCGCTGGCCGAAACTCGACCAGTCGTCGATGACCGTCAGGCCAGGCGCGCCACGATCGGCGATGGCATACCAGGCACGGCCCTCGTCATCGAGCGCCACGATCGGCACCAGATGCGCAAGCAGCGCGCCGGAGGAATAAAATTTGCGGCCATTGACGACGACATGGTCGCCGGCGTCGGTGAAGCGGGTCTCGAAATCGGCGGCACGTTTCGACCCAAACTCGGAGAAGGCGTTGCCGAACCGCGTGCCTTTCAGCGCTTCGGCAAACAGCAGTTTCTGCTGTTCCACATCCGACACCGTGCGGATGGCGGCGACGACGCCAAGATGGTTCTGCGCGATCTGGCCTATCGAGGAATCCGCCGCCGAGATGATCTCGATCACCTTGGCCAGCGTCGCGTAGGACAGTTCCGGTCCGCCGAATGCCCGGGGCACGTTGATCGACCACAGGCCGCTCTGCGAGAAGGCGTCGAGTTCGGCAACCGGCCAGATCCGCTCGTGGTCGCGCCTGGAGGAGTCCTTGGCGAATTCAGCGGCGAGCGCGCGGGCAATCGCAATCGCCTCGGCGTCATCCCGGATGATGTGTGCCGGTGTCGACGGCCTTGCGACTGGCGGTACGGCGGCGGAAGCGTGGTCGGTCTTGACGGTCGAGACGGTCATTTCACTACTCCTTGATCTGGCTTCAGGCGACTGCATGGAGATGGGCTGGCTTGGCGGCCGGCGGTGGCTGTTGGCCAAGGTAGAAGGCCCTGACATCCTCGCGCTGACGAAGCTCGGCAGCGCCGCCAGAGAGAACGGAGACGCCGTTTTCGAGCACCGTGGCGTGGTCGGCATAACGAAGCGCGACCGCCGAGTTCTGCTCGGCGACCAGGACCGACAGGCCGGTCTCGCGGTTGAGTTTTCTCAGCGTCTGGAAAATGTCCTGGACGATGAGCGGGGCAAGCCCCATCGACGGTTCGTCGAGGACCAGCAGGCGCGGCCGCGACATCAGCGCCCGGCCAATCGCGGTCATCTGCTGTTCGCCGCCGGAGGTCAGGCCGGACAATGTCCGGCGCTTTTCCCTGAGGCGCGGGAAATAGCTGTAGATCCGCTCAAGATCCCCGCTGATTTCGGCCCGGCGTCCGCTGCGGCCGATGCCACCGGCGACCAGGTTTTCCTCGACGGTTAGGCTCTTGAAGCAGTGGCGGCCTTCCAGGACCGGAACCAGGCCGGCGCGCACCAGATCGCCCGGTTTACGGTGCGAGACATCCGAGCCTTCGTAGCGGATGGTGCCGGCGTTGACCTGGCCACGCTCGGCCGGCAGCAGGTTGGAGACGGCTTTCAGCGTGGTGGTCTTGCCGGCGCCATTGGCGCCGAGCAGCGCCAGGATCTCGCCGCGCCTGATCTCGAAGCTGACGCCATGCAGCGCCGTGATGGCATGGTTATAGGTGGCATGAACCGTATCCACCGCAAGGATGACTTCATTGTCCGGCATGGGGCTCTCATTCCGCGGTTCTAGCAACCGCAAGAGGACGGGCGCCACGGAAACCTGTTCCGCGGCGCCCGCCACCTAATCAGTTGGTGGTCACGGCGTTGGCATCATCGGCGGTGCGCAGCTTGATGCCCTTCTCGGCCGCATAGGCCTCGGCGGACTTTTCGATGATTGGCCTGAGCAGCGCCCAGTCCGGCGCGATCCAGTCGGAGACGACGTTCCACTTCTTGCCGTCCCACTGCTGGAAGGTCACGTAGCCCTCGCCTTCGTGGTTGTCCCAGCTGACGTTGATCGAGTGGAACAGGTCCTTGGCGCCGAGCGCCTCGACCTTGGCCGGATCGAGCTTGAGATGTTCAAAGCCCCATCGGACCTCGTCGCCGGTCAGCGTGCGGTGGCCGAACTTTTCCTGCGCGACGCGGATCGCCTCGACATTCAAGATGCCGTTGACGATGCCGAGATTGTGGTAGACCGAGCCGATGCGCGACTTGTCTTCGAGATTGCCCTTGCCGGCGCCGTAGACCGTCTTCACGATCTCCTGCACCACCGGGTAGCTGTTGCCGGAAGCCTGGGTGGTGATGGCGGTGTAGCCCTTGGCGGCGTCGCCGGCGGGGATGACGTCCTCTTCCGAATTCGACCAGACATTGCCGACGATATGATCGACGGGATAGCCGACCTTGACCGCCGTCTTCAGCGCCACCGGGTTCATCACGCCCCAGCCGCGCAGGACGACGAAGTCAGGCTTGGCGCGGCGGATGGTCAGCCACTGCGACTGCTGCTCGTTGCCGGGATGCGGCACCTCGATCTGCTGGACGGTGAAGCCGTATTTCTGCGCCAGCAGCTCATAGATCGGGATGGTCTCCTTGCCGTAGGGCGAGCCGTGGTAAAGCACGACGATCTTCTTGCCCTTGAGCTTGTCAATGCCGCCTTCCTTGGAGGCGATGTAATTCACGATGCCCGACGTCTCGCTGTAGGGGTTGAGCAGCAGCGGGAAGACGTAAGGAAACACGCGTCCGTCGGTGGAGTCGGTGCGGCCATGGTTGACCGTGATCAGCGGCACCTTGTCAGCGGTGATGCGGTCGATCATGGCATAGGCGATGCCGACCGACAGTGGATTCCAGGCGGCCGCACCCGCATGGCTCTTCTGCCGCTCGTAGCATTCGACGCCGCGCTCGACCTCGTACTGGGTCTCGCATTCGTCCCAGGTCAGCTTGACACCGTTGACGCCACCATCGCGGATGTTGATGAGGTTGAGGTAATCGATGAAGCCGCCGAAGAAGCCGGTGCCGCCGGCCGCGTAGGGCCCGACGCGATAGCTCTGCAGCGGGAAATACTGTTCGTCGGCGTGAGCGGCGGGCAGGGCCACCGACACGATCATTGCCGCGGACAATGCCGCCGCCTTGATGGTGCTGAGGAAGGTCATTATTGGGGTACTCCCGGTATGGGCCGCCTTGGGTTCGGCCTCTGGTTCATTTTCAAATGCATGAAGCTCACGTCGACTGCCAGGCGAACAGGAGCCGTCTTCGGGTCCTGTCCCACAGGGCCACCAGCCCGTCGGGTTCAAGGATCAGAAACAGGATGATGAGGGCGCCGAGCACGATGCGCTGGCTCATGTCAAGCACGCCCGAATCGAAGACATCGCCGAGCAGGAAGCCGCCAAGGCGCGACAGTGCGAGCGGGAAGACAACGATGAGGGCGGCGCCGAAAAACGCGCCGCGGATCGAGGCGAGGCCGCCGATGATGATGATGAACAGGATCTGGAACGAGCGGTCGAGATCGAAGCCGTCCGGCTCGACGGTTCTGAGATAGGCGAAGGCCCAGATGACGCCGGCGACGCCGATGATGAAGGACGAGATGGCGAAGGCCAGCAGCTTGGTCTTCAGCACCGGGATGCCGATGATGCGGGCGGCGGTCTCATTGTCGCGGATGGCGATGAAATTGCGCCCGGTCTGCGATGTCACCAATCGATGGGCAAGGAAGGTCAGCACAGTGACGATGGTCAGCGCGAAGAGATAGCGGCCGACGGCGCCGTCGAGGGCGAAGCCTGAAATCGACAGTCTCGGCGCGTCGATCACGCCGGACGCCGAGTTGTTCGAGAACCAGCTGAACTTGGTCAGCGCCCATTGCACGAAGAACTGGGCGGCAAGCGTCGACACGGCGAGATAAAAGCCCTTCAACCGCAGGCTGGGCAGGCCGAAGAGGATGCCGATCGCGGCCGCGACAATGCCGGCGAGAACGATGCTGCCGATCAATGGCAAGCCTTCGATCCTCAGGTTGAAATTATAGGCGGCGAAGGCGCCCGCCGCCATGAAGGCAGCGCTGCCCAGCGACACCTGGCCGGCATAGCCGGTGAGGATGTTGAGGCCGACGCCGGCAAGGCCGAGCGCCAGGAACGGCAGCAGGATGGCTTCGAACAGATAGCTCGAGCCGATGAGCGGCACGATGCCATAGGCGAAGGCGAGCAAAAGTATGGGTACGGTCCATTTCGGCAGCACCGGCGTGGACGAGAAATCGCTTGTGATCGCGGCCATGGCTCAGACCCTTTCGACGAGCTTCTGGCCAAACAGGCCGGAAGGACGGATCAAGAGGAAGACCAGGGCCACGACATAGGCGAACCAGCTTTCGATGCCGCCGCCGAAATAGTCGCCGATATAGACCTCGGCGAGCTTTTCGCTGGCACCGATCAAGAGCCCGCCGACAATGGCGCCGAGGATGGAATCGAAGCCGCCGAGCACCAGCACCGGCAGCGCCTTGAGCACCACCAGGGACAGCGAGAACTGCACACCAAGGCGCGCGCCCCAGAGCAGCCCCGCGACCAGGGCGACAAGTCCGGCGGCGGCCCAGACGGTCGCCCAGATCAGCGGAAGCCTGAGGCCGACCGCGAGTGCGGCGAACTGATCGTCGGCGACAGCGCGGAAGGAGAGGCCGATGCGGGTGTAGCGGAAGAACAGCGACAGCAGGAGAACCATGCCGGCGGCCACCACCGCGGCGAAGATATCGAACTGGCTGATCAGCACGCCGCCGACTTCCAGCGGCACATCCTCGATGCCGAGGTCGAGACCATGGACCTGCGTGCCCCAGATCAGCTGGGCGGCGCCCTCGATGATGTAGGACAGGCCGAGCGTAGCCATGAACAAAGTGATCGGCGGCTTGTTGGTCAGCGGCCGCAGCACCGCGCGCTCGATGGCGATGCCGATCGCCACCATGATGACGAAGGTGGCAACCAATGCCAGCGCGAAGGGAATGCCGCGTTCGACCAGGCTGACGAAGGTGAGTGCCGCGAACAAGAGCATCGCGCCCTGCGCGAAATTGAGCACGCCCGAGGTCTTGTAGATCAGCACGAAGCCGATCGCGACCAGCGAGTACATGACGCCGGAGAGCAGGCCGCCGACGAGCACTTCGATGAAGAATTGGTAGTCGAAATCGGCGATCATATGCCCGCCCCGTCCTCATCGTCGGAGGCGACGCCGAGATAGGCATCGATGACGCGCTGGTCGTTCCTGACTTCGTCGGGCGTGGCGTCGGCGATCTTGCGGCCATAGTCGAGAACGGCGATGCGGTCCGACAGGCCCATGACGACGCCGACATCGTGCTCGATCAGCACGACAGTGGTGGCGAAACGGTCGCGTGCGGCGCGGATGAAATCCGCCATCTCGCTCTTTTCGCCAGCGGTCATGCCGGCCATCGGCTCGTCGAGCAAAAGCAGCCGCGGCTGCGCTGCCAGAGCGCGGGCCAGTTCGACCCGCTTCTGCAGTCCGTAAGGCAGCGTGCCGGCGAGGCGGTCACGAACGGCTCTGAGGTCAAGGAAATCGAGGATCTGATCGGCGCGGTTGCGTGTCTCACGCTGCTCGCCACGCGAGCGGCCGATGCCGAGCACCTGGCCGGCAAAGTTGGAGCGGACCTTATAGGCAAGGCCGGACGCGACATTGTCGAGGACGCTGAGGCCCTTGAACAAAGCAAGGTTCTGAAAGGTCCTGGCGACGCCGAGATGCGCCAGCCGCTGCGTCGGCACCTGGGCGTAGGAGGTGCCGTCGAGCAGGACATGACCACGGTCCGGCCGGTAGACGCCACTGATGACATTGATCAGCGAGCTCTTGCCGGCGCCGTTCGGACCGATGATGGCGCGGATCTCGCCAGGGCGCACCGACAGGTCGATGTCCGCAAGTGCGACGACACCGCCGAACGACAGGCCGATGCCTTGGAGCGAAAGCAGCGGAGATGCCGCATTCGCGGCGGCTCCCGCCGGCTCGGCGTAGCCTTCGGATGGCTGCGCAGGCTGGAGCGCTGAGGGCAAGCCATGCGCAAAAACTTCCGGCGCGTAGACCGAAGCCTCCATCACTCCTAGGGCATAGCTGGGCAACGGCATTCCAATCGTCCTCGATTGCTTGGCAGGCGCACAAAGTCTCGTTGACGCCCGAGCGATCGAGCGCCTGGGAACCTTCATCGGTACGCCGGCCGGATTGCCCGGCCAGCCTTCTGGAAATGGCTATTCCGCCGCCAATGACGCTGCCTGTTCGGCGTCCTCCAGCTCGCGAACGAGCGGAATGACGTGCTTGCCGAAATACTCGACCTCTTCCTGAAAATGCAGGAAGCCGAGCAGGATCAAATCGGCGCCGGCGCGCTTCAGGTCGACGATGCGCTCGGCGACTTGCCTCGGCGTGCCGATCAGGTTGGAGCGGAAGCCGTCATTGTACTGGACGAGATCGTCGAAGGAGGATTTCGCCCAATTGCCCTCGCCTTCCGGCGAAGCCTTGCCCGCATTCTTGACCTCGTGACCGAAGGCGTTGACCGCCTCGGGATTGGCCTTGGCGATGATTTCGGCAAGCACGGCCTTTGCTTCTTCCTCGGTCTCGCGGACTATGGCGAAGGCATTGACACCGACCTTGACGGAATGGTGGTTGGCCTTCGCCTTGGCCCTGAGGTCGTCGACCTGCCTGGAGATCTCGGCCGGCGTGTTGCCATTGGTGAAGTACCAGTCGGAGACACGCGATGCCATGTCGCGCGCGGCGCGCGAGGAGCCGCCCTGGAAGATTTCGGGCAGCGGCTGCGGCGGTTTCGGCTTCAGCGAATATTGGTTGAAGCGGTAGAAATCGCCACGGAAGGTGAAGCTGTCTTCAGTCCATATTCCGCGCAGTGCGCGGATGAACTCCTCCGAACGGCGATAGCGCTCGTCATGGTCGAGCCAGTGTTCGCCGATGGCATGGAATTCGCCACGGAACCAGCCGGAGACGAGGTTGATGGCGACGCGGCCATTGGTCAGATAGCTGATGGTGGCGAGCTGCTTGGCCGCCAGCGCCGGGTTCCAGGGTCCGGGCAGGATCGCCGCGATCACCTTGAGCGTCGTGGTGGCCGCCAGCAGGTCGTGGCTGAACGCCACCGATTCATGCTGCTCATCCGCACCGTAACCGGCGGTGAAACGGATCTGGCTCAGCGCATAGTCGAAGCCCGCCTTCTCGGCAATCTGCGCTAGCTTGCGGTTGTACTCGGCCGAATGATTGGTGCGCTGCTCGATGTCTGAGATCACCAGGCCGCCCGAGACATTGGGCACCCAGTAGGCGAATTTGATCGCGTCGGTCTCTGCGTGTGCCATGCACTGTCTCCCATTCTGGCCATCACTGAGCGATCCGACCGTGGCCGGCTTCCCCCGATATTTATTATGTTTATGGAATTTATATACAAAGTAGGATTTTCCGTTTTTGGAACCCTCTTTGGACGGAAATACCAATTTTGCCCGGCCTGACCGGCCTCCGCTTCAGCGCGCGACCGCAACGTCCCCGGCATTGGCGCCAACGGCGTCGACTGACGGGAGCGTGTCGAGCAGCCTGGCAATCTCGGCCGCGACCAGCTGGGCATGGCGGGCGACCTCCGGCAGGCCCATCAGTTCGCCAAAGGTGCCCCGCGCCAGCGGACCGGCGACAAAGAGGCTGGCGACCGCCCTGTCATCCCGGCCGATGGCGCGGCTTTCTAGAGTGGTCTCGATACCGAGTCCGTATGCGTCGACCCTGACCAGCCCGGCTTCCGCCAGGGAGCGCAGCGCCGGATTGGTCTGAAGGGCCTGCCCATGGGCCGGCCCTGTCGTGTTGATGACGGCATCGAAGCGTGCCGTCTCGATCCGTGTCTGGCCGCGCCGCTGAAAGCTGACCACCAGGCTCTCGCCCTCGTCGTTCGACGCGACAAGCCTGGCGGCGATGGTGTCGAACGTGCCGACTGCATGGCGGCGGTCGAGCACGGAAGCGACCTGCGGGGCGATCCTGAAGCGATGCACGTCCCAGAACACACGCAGCTGGCGGACCAGCCTTGCCCGTTCGGGCGGAGCAAGGGCTGACCACAGCGCCGGCCCCTGCAGGCGCAGTTGATCGAAAACCGACTGCCAGTTGATATTGGCCTCGCGCGCCGCGGCCAGTGTGGCACGAATGTTTTTCAGCAAGCCGAGTGCGGATGTGGCCGGCGCCGATGCGAAATCGCCGAAGGGTTCACCCCTGACGTCAGGGTGACCGCGCGAGCGCAACCCGCGGCGCGACAGCGCGAGGATGCGACCGCGATGGCCGCGTCGATCAAGTTCGGCGACCATGTCGGCCGAAGTCAGCCCGGAACCGACGATCAGCACCGACGCGTCCGGTCCGATCCCGGCAAGCGCGTCAGGGGCGTATGGGTCGGCGACAAACCCCGGCGCTTCCGCCAAGTGGATCAGCGCGGGGGGAATTGCGGGCGCAGGATGGGTTGCGGCGAGGACGACGATGTCAGCGGCAACAGGTCCGGCGGACGTCTGCACGGTCCAGCCATTGGTTTCTCGTGTTACCCGCGTGGCCAGGCCTTCGTGGCGGATAGCGCCGGTCTCGATATGGCGCGCGAGGTGCTCGGCGACATAGCGGCCGAAGACGCGGCGGCGCGGAAACACATCGCCGTTCTTCCAGATTGCGTCCGCATCGCGCTCGAGTTCGCCGCTGCCGGCCAACCAGCGCGCAAAATGCTGCGGGTCATCGGGAGCCATGCTCATTCTTACGGCGGGGACATTGACGCGGTGCGACGGCTCCTCGCTGGAATAGGCGAGGCCGCCACCAAGCGCCGGGCGGGGCTCGATCACGGAAATCGACAGGCGCTCCGGCCGATTTGCCCGCACCAGGTTCCAGGCGACCGCCGCGCCGGAAAAACCGCCGCCGATGATGATGACGCGCAATCGGCGGGCCGGAGGCAGCGCGTTCACGAGGCGCTGGCGAGCGACTTCGGCCGGTGGTCGCCGGCGATGGTCTCGCCGAACGGTCCGGTGTTGACGGACGAGCCGCCTGATTTGACCGGATGATCGGTCGGCAATTTCGGCAGCACCAGTTCCCCGAAGCGATAGGCTTCCTCCAGATGCGGATAGCCGGACAGGATGAAGGTGTCGATGCCGAGGCGGCGGTATTCGTCGATGCGCTCGGCGACCGTATCGGGATCGCCGACAAGGGCTGTTCCGGCGCCACCGCGCACCAAGCCGACGCCGGCCCAGAGATTGGGCGCGATCTCGAGCTTGTCGCGGCTGCCGCCATGCAGCGCGCTCATCCGTGCCTGGCCGACCGAATCCATACGGGCAAAGACTTTTTGCGCCGAAGCGATGGTCGCGTCGTCCAGCCGGCTGATCAGACTGTCGGCGGCGGCCCACGCCTGTTCGGTCGTTTCGCGGGCGATGACATGCAGGCGAATGCCGAAGGAGAGCTTGCGGCCGGCTTTTTCGGCCAGTTCACGCATGCCGTCCAGCTTGCGCTCGACATCGGCGGGTGGTTCGCCCCAAGTCAGATATTTGTCGATTTCCTGGGCCGCCACCACCGATCCGGCCTCGGACGAGCCGCCGAAATAGAGCGGCGGGTATGGTGTCTGCACAGGCGGGAAGAGCAGCCTCCCGTCCTCGATGTGGAAATGCTTGCCCTGGTGCTCGACCGTCTCGCCGCTCAGCACGCGCTTGTAGATCCGCAGGAATTCCTGCGTTACCTCGTAGCGCTCGGCGTGCGAGAGGAAGATGCCGTCGCCCTTGTTCTCCAGCGGATCGCCGCCGGTGACGACATTGATCAGCAGGCGGCCGTTGGAAATGCGGTCGAGCGTGGCGGTCATGCGCGCGGCGAGCGTCGGCGACTGCAGGCCAGGCCGCACGGCAACGAGGAAACGCAGCCGTTCGGTGAGTGGCGCCAATGCCGAGGCGATCACCCAGGAATCCTCGCAGGCCCGGCCGGTCGGCAACAGCACGCCGTAATAGCCCAGCGTGTCGGCGGCTTTCGCCACCTGCGTCAGATAGGGCAGATCGACGGCCCTGCCGCCTTCCGTCGTGCCGAGATAGCGGCTGTCTCCATGTGTCGGCAGAAACCACAGCACCTTGATGCGATCGGGAACGTCGCGGGTCATGGCCGGCCTCTCCCGATTGGGCGGCGGTGGCGGGCTATGTCTGAGAGCGGGCGCAAGGAAGCGGGCATGGCGTGGTCCTGTCCGGGAAAACCAGATCGCCAGTGCAGATTGCTTATTCTATAAACTCTGTAGAGTTAGTTTATTCCAAATCCGGGCCCGGAATTGAAAATTCTCTCTTCGGGCCGCACCCAAGCTGATGGTCGGTTGCACGGTTTGTGCGGGCCAAGGCGCACGAACCGAAGCGCCAAGTGCATTTCATTTGACATCCTAATATAATTTGACCGTTTCTGGTGTACGAAGACGCGGATTTCCTATGGACCTGGACCCTTCGACGCTCAATCGGGCACTGCCACTGCGCGATCAGATTTATCATAAGATCCGCAAGCTGATTGTCGTCGGACAGATGAAACCGGGGGAAGTCATCAACGAGGTGGCCATCGCTGAAGCGCTCGGCGTCTCGCGCACACCGGTGCGCGAAGCGGTCAAGCGCATAAGTGACGAGGGCCTCGTCACGATCCTGGCGCAGACCGGAACCTATGTCGCGCCGATCAACCGCGTCGACCTCGAAGAAGCCTACGTCATCCGGCGGGCCCTGGAGATGGAAAGCGCCAGGCGCGCGGCCGCCAGATTTACGCCGTCAGCCGGCGAACTTCTGGAGGACAATATGGCGGCGCACCGGCTCGCAATATCGCGCGGCAGATATGCCACCGCGATCCAGCTCGACGACGTCTTCCACCGCACCATAGCCGAGATCTGCGGGCTGCCGAAAATCTGGCGCGCCGTCGACATCTCCAAGGCGCAGATGGATCGGGGCCGGTATCTCGTCATCCCGAAGCCCGGCTATGGCGAGCAGACGATCGAGCAGCACGAAGCCATCCTCGAGGCGCTGAGGCGCCACGACGCCGAGGGCGCCGCGCAGGCGATGGAGAACCACCTCGAAACGTCGTTCCGCAACACCCTCGAAGTCGCCGCCGAGCTTCTCGGCTGAAACAGGTACATTGTTCCCTGACATTCAGGCGGGATGCTGCAGCTGGCTCAGCCCGCCGTCGACGACGAGCGTGGCCGCGTTCATGAACGGGCTTTCGTCGGAAATCATGAACACCGCGGCGAGCGCGATCTCGCGTGCCGAGGCGATGCGGCCGCCGGGATGCAGCGCCATGGTCTTGGCACGCGCCGCGGCCGGATCAGCAAAGCTGTTCCAGTAGTCGATCGCCTTCTGCGTCTCGACATAGCCGGGCGCCAACGCATTCACGCGCACGCCTTGCCGCGCATACTCGAGCGCTAGCGATTTGGTGAGGCCAAGCAAAGCGTGCTTGGCGACGGGATAGGGGAAGGTGTGCGGAATGATAGTGAAGCTGTGCGTCGAGGCGATGTTGAGGATAGTGCCGCCGCCGCTGGCGAGCATGCCAGGCAGCACCGCCTTGCTGCAGTTCCAGGCGCCCTTGACGTTGACGTCGAAATTGCGGTTCCACTCCTCCTCCGTCGCATCGAGCGGCGTCGAGAAGACATTCATGCCGGCATTGTTGATCAACGCGTTGACCGGGCCGATCTCTTCGCCTGCTTGCCTGACCGCGGCGGCAATCGCGGCCCCGTCGCTGATGTCGGCGGCGACGTGCCCGATAGATCCGTGCGAGGCGGCAAGCCCCGCCACGGTCTTGTCCAGCAATTTGCCGTCGCGATCGACCAGGAACAGCTTTGCCCCCTCGGCCAGACAAGCTTCGGCGATGGCTAGCCCGATGCCTTGCGCGGCGCCGGTCAGGAAGATGCGTTTGCCGGTCAGACGGTCAGCCATCACTGTCACTCCACCTGGAAGATGATTACCTCCGGCCCAATGCCGACGAGCGTAGATTGTCGAGCAGAACGGCGAGCAGCAGGATCACGCCGCGCACGATGTATTGATAGAAGGCTGGGATGTTGAGCAGGTTCATGGCGTTCTCGGCAATGCCCATGATCAGCACGCCGACGATGACGCCGGACATGGTGGCGCGACCGCCGGCAAGCGAGACGCCGCCGAGCACGCAGGCCGAGATGACCGAAAGCTCGAGCCCGACCGCCGCGTTGGGCTGGCCCGAGGTGATGCGCGAGGCCAGCAGGATGCCGGCGATGCCGCAGACCACGCCCTGCAGCGCGAAGATCCAGATGCGCGTCCTGTCGACATTGACGCCGGCCAGCCGCGACGCCTCGGGATTGCCGCCGATGGCAAGCGTGTTCTTGCCGAAGACGGTGCGGTTCAGGACGAAGCCGAAGATGCCGAACAGAAGCGCCAGAATCCAGATCGGTGTCGGGATGCCAAGCAGTTTCGACAGCGCCAACTGGTAGAAATCAGGGCTGTTGATGCCGACGGCGCGGCCGTCGGATGCGATCAACGCCAGGCCGCGCACGATCTGCATGGTGGCCAGCGTCGTGATCAGCGCGTTGATGCGGAATTTGGCGATGACGACGCCGTTGATGAAACCGACGAAGGCCCCGCAGGCGATTGCCGCCAGAAGGCCGAGCAGGATCGAGCCGGTGTAGTTCGACGCCATCACCGCGACCATGCCGGCGAAGGCGACGATCGAGCCGACCGACAGGTCGAAGTCGCGCGCCGCGAGACAGAACATCATGGTGCAGGCGACGATTCCGACGGTGACCACCGACTGCAGCAGGCCAAGCATGTTGCGATCGGTGAGGAAGTTCGGCACCAGAGCCGACACCAGCGCGAAGGCGACGATGAAGATGACGACGAGGCCCTGTTCGCCGAGCAGGAGCTTCTTCAACCGGTGGGTCATGCCAAAATCCTCAGGATGCGATCGCGTCGGGGGTTTTCTTGTCGGGAAGTGCTGCTGCCAGGATCGCCTTCTCGGCGAACTGGTCCCGCACAAGTTCGGCGCTGATGCGCCCGCCGCACATCACCAGGATGCGGTCGCAAATACCCATCACCTCGGGTAGTTCGGACGAGACGACGATGATCGCCATGCCGTCTTCGGCAAGCTGGTAGAGCAGTTCGTAGATTTCCGATTTGGCGCCGACGTCAATGCCCCGCGTCGGCTCGTCGACGATGAGGACGCGCACGCCCTGCTCCGACAGCCACCGGCCAAGGATGACCTTCTGCTGGTTGCCGCCGGAAAGGTTGATGATGTCCTGCTTGCGCGAGGGCGTGCGCACCTTGAGCTTCTTGATGAAGGTTTCGGCGGTTTCGATCTCGCTGGCGCGGTTCAAGACGCCGAAGCGCGCGTGATGGCGCCGCGACGAGATGTTGATGTTCTCCTCGATCGAGCGGCCCTGGATGATGCCGTCATGCTTGCGATCTTCCGAGCACAGAACGATGCCGGCGCGGATCGCATCATGCGGGTCGGTGGCGCCAACGACCTTGCCGTCGACGGTGATGGTGCCGCCCGATCGATGGTCGGCGCCAAAAACCAGCCGCATCAACTCCGAGCGTCCGGCGCCGATCAGGCCGAAGAAGCCGACGATCTCGCCAGCCCTCGCCTCGAAACTGGCGGGCGTCTTCAGCTTTGCTCCGGAGACAGTGTCGACTTTCAGCCTGATGTCGCCTGATTTGCGCGGGCGAAAACCCCAGATGTCGGAGATTTCGCGGCCGACCATTTCGGCGACGACTTGGTCGCGGGTGACACCTTTCAGCGACGCGTGATGCGCCGCGAGCTTGCCGTCGCGCAGCACGGTCAGGCTGTCGCAGAGGCGGAACACCTCGTCCAGCCGATGCGAGACATAGATGATGACCTTGCCCTCGCCGCGCAGCCGGTCGATCAGGGAAAACAGGATTTCGCTTTCGCGCGAGGACAGCGACGAGGTCGGCTCGTCCAGCGCGATGACGCGCGCGTCGAGCATGATCGCCTTGGCGATCTCGACCATCTGGCGTTCGCCGATGGACAGCGTCTTGACCTTGCGGCGCATGTCGATGTCGATGCCGGCCGATTTCAGCTTGGCGCCGACATCGTCCAGCATCCGGCGGCCGGCGATGATGCCGGCGCTGGCGGGAAAGCGGCCGAGGCTGAGGTTCTCGGCAACGGTGAGTTCGGGGACGAGCTGGAGTTCCTGGTGGATGACGATGACGCCATTGTCGAAGGCATCCCTTGTCGAGGCATAGGCCTGGACCTTGCCGTCGATGCGGATCTCGCCATCGTCGGCATGCTGGTCGCCCGACAGGATCTTGATCAGCGTGGATTTACCAGCGCCATTCTCGCCCATCAGGCCATGCACGGCGCCCTTGTCGACGCCGAACGAAACATCCGACAGCGCCTTGACGCCCGGATAGGTCTTGGTGATGCGCGAGAAGTCGAGAAAGGACACGGCGCCGATCCTTCTGTGTCATGACAAACAGGCGGCGGGATGAGCCGCCGCCTGTTTGTACAGGGAGGATTATTCGATGCCGAGGCCCTGGCGGACCTTCTGGTAGTCGTCGCGCTTGGCCAGCGCACCGGAGGTCAGGATCAGCTTCTCCGGTTCCTTGTTGTTGGCGACCCAGTCATACATGTTGAGCGCCGTCTCGTAACCATGCCGCTTCGGCGAGATGATCACCGTACCGACGAAGCCGGTGGCGGTCGGCTTCTTGAATTCGTTGATCGCCGAATCCGCGCCGCCGATGCCGACGCCGATCATGCCGTCGGCGGGAATGCCGACGCTTTCGGAAGCACGCACGGCGCCCAGAACGGCCTCGTCATTGAGGCCGAAGGAGACCCACTTCTTGATGTCGGCATGGGCGTTGAGCACGACGGTCGCGGCGTTGAGGGCGGCCTCGGTGTCGGTCTTGGCTTGCGGCGCATCAAAGATATTCTCGGCCTTGAAGCCATTGGCCTTGAGCACCGAAATTGCGCCTTCGACACGGTCGACGGCGGTCGGCAACTGGTCGTAGGAGACCCGGATCGCGCCGACCTCGTCGGCCTTCCAGCCGCGCGCCTTCATTTCGTCGACGATCGCCTGGCCGACGGCCTCGCCGATCTTGGTGGCCGAGATGCCCATATGCGGCACATCCTCCAGCGCCTTGCCGTCGGCGCCGACCAGCCGGTCGTCGACGGTCATCAGCTTGAGATTGTTGGCGGCGGCCTTGGCGGCGATGCCGGGGCCGAGCTTCACGTCCGGGGTGCAGACAATGAAGCCCTGCGCGCCCTGGGCGCCGAGATTGTCGATCGCCGACATCAGCTTCTCACCGTCCTCGGCACCGATCTTGACGAGGGTAAACCCCTTTTCCTTGGCGGCCTGGTCGGCGAATTTCCATTCGTCCTGGAACCACGGCTCCTCGGGCTGTTTGACGATGAAGCCGATCTTGGTGTCCTGAGCATATGCAGCGATGGTCGTGACGGACAGCACGGCAAGCGCGCCCGCGACAAGCGCGGTCTTCAAAAGTCGCATGATTACCTCCCAGCGATAGGCCGGGCGCTCGGCCCGGGTGCCGGAGTCTCTATTCGTTTTTATCATACTCGTCAATTGATCTGGTATGATAATTAAGATACATGCTCTGACCAAGGATCGCTGGCGCAAATCATCCGCATCCGGTAAGGCCGGGCCGGTTGTGCGAAACCCAAAGGGTTCGCCGCCTTGGAGGAGGGCTGAGGTGACCGAAACTTCTAAAAAGGCGTCAGGCGAGACGGCTAGCCGCCGCCCGCGCGTCATGCCCGATGTGACCAAGGCGATGGCCTCGGATATTTTTTCCGGCCGCTACCCGGCTGGATCCTCCCTGCCGACCGAAAACGAACTTGGCATCGAGTATGGCGTCAGCCGCACCGTCATCCGCGAGGCCCTGAAGGTGCTGGCCGCCAAGGGGCTGGTGCTGTCGCGGCCGCGCGTCGGCACCATCGTCTGCAACGAGGACGACTGGAACATCATCGACCCGCAGGTGCTTGCCTGGCATGCGCCGCATGCACTGGACGACAAGCTGTTTGACGCCATCCTGGAAACACGCCGCGCCATCGAACCGCTGGTCGCGGAACTGGCAGCGACGCGCGCGACACTGCAGGAGATCGCCGATCTCGAAGCCGCGTGGCGCGGCATGGCGGACGCCGGCGAGGACCTCGCCATGTTCTCGCGCTCCGATATCGCCTTCCACCAGATCGTGTATGCTGCGAGCCACAACCCGATCTTTCGCCAGATCGGCAATCTGATCGACACCGGGCTGAAATTCTCGCTGGAAGCGACGGCGACGATTTCTTTCGAGCGGCGCATGGAAGCCGTGGCGGCGCACCGCGAGGTGGTGGAGGCGCTGCGCATGCGCGACGCCGAGGCCGCGCGTGGCGCGGCAAACCGGATTCTCGACCTTGCGGCGCGCGACCTCGTCAGCGCCAAGAAACTCAAGAACAACTGAGACCCGCATGAAAATCATATCGCTCACCACCTACATCGTTCCGCCGCGCTGGCTGTTCCTGAAGATCGAGACCGACGCCGGCGTCACCGGCTGGGGCGAGCCGGTGGTCGAGGGCCGGGCGCTGACCGTCGAGGCGGCGGTCAAGGAGCTTGGCGACTACCTCATCGGCAAGGACCCTCGCCTGATCGAGGACCACTGGACGGTGATGCACCGCGGCGGCTTCTATCGCGGCGGGCCTATCCTGATGAGCGCCATTGCCGGCATCGACCAGGCGCTGTGGGACATCAAGGGCAAGGCGCTTGGCGTGCCCGTGCATGAACTGCTCGGCGGCAGGCTGCGCGACACGATCAAGGTCTATTCTTGGATCGGCGGCGACCGCCCAGCGGAGGTGGCGGCCGGCGCCAAGGAAATGGTGGCGCGCGGCTTCCTGGCGCTGAAGATGAATGGCACCGAGGAATTGCAGATCGTCGACAGCCACGACAAGATAGACGCCGCAGTGGAACGCGTGGCCATGGTGCGCGAAGCTGTCGGCCCCAACATCGGCATCGCCGTCGATTTCCACGGACGCGTGCACCGGCCGATGGCCCGCATCCTCGTCAAGGAACTCGAACCCTACCGGCTCATGTTCATCGAGGAACCGGTGCTCAGCGAAAACCGCGAGGCGCTGAAGGAGATCGCAGCTCTCGGTTCGACGCCGATTGCGCTGGGCGAGCGTCTCTACAGCCGCTGGGACTTCAAATCGGTGTTCGAGGAAGGCGTCGTCGACATCATCCAGCCGGACCTGTCGCATGCCGGCGGCATCACCGAATGCCGCAAGATCGCGGCGATGGCGGAAGCCTATGACGTGGCGGTGGCGCCGCACTGTCCGCTGGGACCGATCGCGCTGGCCGCCTGCCTGCAGCTCGACGCCGTCAGCTACAATTGCTTCATCCAGGAGCAGAGCCTCGGCATCCATTACAACGCCGCCAACGACCTGCTCGACTACGCCGCCAACAAGGATGTCTTCCGCTACCAGGATGGCTATGTCGCCATTCCCGATGGCCCGGGCCTGGGCGTCGAGATCGACGAGGATTACGTCAAGGAGCGCGCCAGGGAAGGTCACCGCTGGCGCAACCCGGTCTGGCGCCACAAGGACGGTTCCTTCGCCGAGTGGTGAGGAGGTAAATCTCCGGTCTCGGGGCCAGCTGCAATCTCGAGCTGCTCTCGCCGCGATTTGAGCGCTAAACTTTGCAATTGCGCGTTTTGAAGCCTATGCTTAGGCATCGGCCGCCAGTTGCTTCGGATGCGCCCGACAGTAGGAGGTACGCGCTCTTGCCCGCATGGGAGAGAGCCTTGCCCCAATCCCTTTTTCGCAACCAGGTGCTGAACGCCCTTTCCCCGCAGGACTTCGCGCTTTTGCGGCCATCGCTGCATCACGTCGAACTGGACATCAGGGATCAGTTGGAGGTCGCGCACCAGCCGATCCGGAATGTATATTTCCCGGAGATGGGCATCGCCTCGGTCGTCGCCACCATGACCGGCGGGCGGCAAAGTGAAGTCGGCATTATCGGTTATGACGGGATGACAGGGATTGCCGTCATTCTCGGCCAGGACAGCTCTTCCAATGAGACCTATATGCAGGTCGCAGGCAATGGCTGGTGCCTGCCGGTTGAAAATCTTCGCCCTGCGATTGCAGAAAGCCCATCGCTTCGCACGTCGGTGCTGGACTATGCCCACGCGTTCCTTGTCCAATCGTCCCGGACGGCACTGGTCAACGGCCACTCCAAGATCGAGGAACGGCTGGCCCGCTGGCTGCTGATGATCCATGACCGGTCTGACGGAGACAAGATCTACCTGACGCATGAATTTCTGGCGACCATGCTCGGCGCCCGCCGTCCCGGGGTCACCACGGCCCTGCAAATGCTCGAATATCGGGGGCTGGTTCGTGCCAGGCGCGGCGAGATCACGATTGTCGACCGCGTCGGATTGATAGAACTCACACATGGCGCTTACGGCGAAGAGGAGCAACGTTATTTCGGCCTGGCCTCCGCTGCCTGATTGTCCGGTATCGGACATAGGCTTGAAGGCTGCCGAACTCCCGTCCTAGATCGTGTCAGTCAGGGTTTCAGGGAGGAAATTCTCGATGACCAGCAGCTTTCACACAGTCACGGTTGAAAAAGCCGCCGAAGCCTATGTTCTCTCCAGAGGCAAGGCCCGGTTCCTCTCCACCGCGCAGGCGATCCGCGCCATTCGAACACTCATGCCGGCATGCAAAGCGACCGACCGCGAGTTGGAGGAATTGGTGGCGGCGGCGTCCATCGTTCACGGTGTGCCCGTCGCCTTCGACGCAAAAACAATCGATGGAGCAGAACCACGGCTGCATTCATAGGCCGGATATGCCGGCGCTCGCGCAGACGCCTACCGCATCGGACGTTCGCCAAGCGATTGTCCGCTATCTGATCGACAACGTCGGCAGGCCGTGCATTTCGATCTGCGAGGTCCACCGCGCCGTACGGCGAACCTTTCCGCTTTGCGAACTCACGGATTGGGAACTTGGCGATCTCGTTGCGCGAAGTGCTATCGACGCGGGATTTGCGATTGAATTCGACGCGACGGACCTCTGAACGGATGCCGAACCCGCGACGGGTACCCTGGCCAATCAATCAGCTGAGAGTTGGCAATCACCTGAGATTTGGCAATCAGCTGAGATTTGGCGCCTAAAGAGGATCTGATGCCTGGAGAGTGACTGGTGGAGCCAATCGGGATCGAACCGACGACCTCTTGAATGCCATTCAAGCGCTCTCCCAACTGAGCTATGGCCCCACTTCCGGCAGTCACCGGCGCCGTTTCCGGCGAAGAGATCCGGCGCGGGTTGGAACACCGCGCCGTTAGTGCAGGCGGCTTCTAACCCCGCCTTTCGTCAATATCAAGCCTGAACACGGGCTTTTTATTCCAACGCTGCGAAAGCCGGCAAACGCCTTCGCGAAAGGCCGATCAGACCTCGTCGTCGTCGTCGCCGACGCCGATCATGTCAGCGACATCGTCATCTTCTTCTTCTTCGTCGGCGAGGAAGGTGTCGTCCTCGTCGTCGCCGAGGTCGACGTCCTCGTCATCGCCGAGATCAGGCAGATCGTCGCCCTTGACGTCATCGTCGGCCTCTTCGAGCGAGACGACCTCAACGCCCTCTTCGTCCTCCGCGTCGACTTCCTTCTCGACCACTTCCTCTTCCTCCTCGATGGCGGCGATCTTGCCCTCCTCGAAATAGGAACGCGGATAGGTCTTGCCGGTGTAGGGCGAGACGATCGGGTCCTTGTTCAGGTCGTAGAATTTTCGACCCGTCTCGGGGTCGATACGCTTTGTGCCAAGTTCGGTTTTTGCCACGGCAAGCCTCGTGAATAAAAGAGTGGTCCCCTTAACCACTGTTTGCTGCGCTGTCAAAGCCAAAAGCCGGCGGCACAAAACCATGCATTGAAAGGCCTCGCGGCAAGTGACGACCATGGGGATGACCATTTCGCCCCGCCGTGATACGAGACCGCCGCAACAAATGAAAAAGCGCCGGCCCGCCGGCATTCCGTCCAGGGAAATTCCATGTCTCACGCCGCCGCCCAGAAGTCGGCCACCGCCCGCAAGTCTCCAGCCCTTTCCGGCACGGCCCGCGTGCCGGGCGACAAATCGATTTCGCACCGCTCCTTCATGTTCGGCGGGCTGGCCTCCGGCGAGACCCGCATCACTGGGTTGCTCGAAGGCGAGGACGTGATGCGCACGGGTGCGGCCATGAAGGCGATGGGCGCGCATATCGAGAAGCGCGGCGCCGAGTGGGTGATCCGCGGCACCGGCAACGGCGCGCTCTTGCAGCCGGAGGGCCCGCTCGACTTCGGCAATGCCGGCACCGGCTCGCGGCTGACCATGGGCCTCGTCGGCACCTACGACATGGAAACGACCTTCATCGGCGATGCCTCGCTGTCGGGCCGGCCGATGGGGCGTGTGCTCGAACCTCTGCGCCAGATGGGCGTGCAGGTGCTGAAGGCCACACCAGGCGACCGCATGCCGATCACGCTGCATGGGCCGAAGCACGCCGCCCCGATCACCTACCGCGTGCCGATGGCCTCGGCGCAGGTGAAGTCAGCTGTCCTGCTCGCCGGTCTCAACACGCCGGGCATCACCACCGTCATCGAACCGGTGATGACGCGCGACCACACCGAAAAGATGCTGAAGGGGTTTGGCGCCAACCTGTCGGTCGAGACCGATGAGCGCGGTGTGCGCCACATCTTCATCGAGGGCCAGGGCAAGCTCACCGGCCAGACGATCGCGGTGCCGGGCGACCCGTCCTCGGCCGGCTTCCCACTGGTCGCCGCACTGATCGTGCCGGGTTCCGACGTCGTCATCGAGAACGTGCTGATGAACCCCACGCGTACCGGGTTGCTTCTCACTCTCCAGGAGATGGGCGGCCAGATCGACATTTTGAACCCGCGCAATGCCGGCGGCGAGGATGTCGCCGACCTGCGCGTGCGTTATTCCGAACTCAAGGGCGTCACCGTCCCGCCGGAGCGGGCGCCGTCGATGATCGACGAGTATCCGGTGCTCGCCGTTGCCGCCAGTTTCGCCGAGGGCGAGACGCTGATGCAAGGGCTGGAAGAATTGCGGGTGAAAGAATCCGACCGGCTGTCGGCCGTGGCCAACGGCCTGAAGCTCAACGGCGTCGACTGCACGGAAGGCGAGGCTTCGCTTGCGGTGCGCGGCAAACCGGGCGGCAAGGGACTGGGCGCCCATCCCAACGGCCAGGACACGACCGTGCAGACCCATCTCGACCACCGCATCGCCATGAGCTTCCTGGTCATGGGGCTGGCGACGGAAAAGCCCGTCACCATCGACGACCAGGCAATGATCGCGACGAGTTTCCCGGAATTCATGGGGCTGATGAAGGGACTGGGCGCGGAGATCGAGTGACAGTCGATGGATTGGAGCCAAACTGAAATCATGGCGGGACAGCGCCCCCCTCTGTCCTGCCGGACATCTCCCCCACGAGGGGGGAGATCAGCCTTCATCGCGACTTTAGCCAATCGCCGACGTCACAGGATCGATCAGCGCGCCAAAGCTGCCAATCTCCCCCCTCGTGGGGGAGATGTCCGGCAGGACAGAGGGGCGCGCGAAGGATCGCGACGCTCGTCATTTACATTGTGCCTTTCGACCGCCAAGGGTGGTCAATGACCTCAACCTTCACCATCGCCATCGACGGCCCAGCCGGCGCCGGCAAGGGCACACTGGCCCGACGGCTCGCCGACCACTACCGGTTGAACCTGCTCGATACAGGCCTGACCTATCGCGCGGTCGCCTATGCGCTGATCCAGCATGCGCTGCCGCTTGACAATGTGTCGGCGGCGGAGACCGCCGCCCGCCAGGTCGATCTGGCAAAGCTCGACCGAGCGGTCCTGTCAGCACATTCCGTTGGCGAAGCGGCCTCGAAGATCGCGGTTTATCCGACCGTGCGGCGCATCCTGGTCGAAAAGCAGCGCGAGTTTGCCAAGACGCCGCCGGGCGCGGTGCTTGACGGGCGTGACATCGGCACCGTCGTCTGTCCCGATGCCGACATCAAACTCTATGTGACGGCGAGTGCGGACGTGCGCGCGAAGCGTCGGCTGGCCGAAATCGAAAGCATCGGCGGCACCGCCAATTTCACCGAAATCCTCGCCGATATCGTGCGCCGCGACGAGCGCGACATGGGCCGTGCCGACTCGCCGCTGAAGCCGGCCGCCGACGCGCACTTGCTTGATACCAGCGAAATGGCTATAGAAGCCGCGTTTCTCGCGGCCATGGCTGTTATCGACGACGTGCTGGCCAAGAGAAACAAGGCCTGATCCGGGTTTTCTCCCACGTTTCCGTTGCCGGAGGCGAAGAAAATACCCATATCGGGCACGAACCAGCCTGCCAGCATTCTTGATGCGCCGGAATTGCCGCTTGAAGAGCGGCCCAGGGCTTTTTTAAGCCCGGAACGCCGGCAGGCCAACGCAACGCTAACCCACGGCGCCCGTCCCGCTTGAGATGCGGGGCACTCCAGGAGAAACAATGTCAGCTGCAAATCCCACTCGCGATGATTTCGCGAGCCTGCTCGAAGAATCTTTTACAACAGGTCATTCCGGCGAAGGTCAGGTCGTCAAGGGCACGATCACCGCGATCGAAAAGGACATGGCCATCATCGACGTCGGCCTCAAGGTCGAAGGCCGCGTGCCGCTGAAGGAATTCGGCGTCAAGGGCAAGGACACCACCCTCAAGGTCGGTGACACCGTCGAAGTCTATGTCGAGCGCATCGAGAACGCGCTTGGCGAAGCAATGCTTTCGCGTGAGAAGGCCCGCCGCGAAGAGAGCTGGGTCCGTCTCGAAGAGAAGTTCACCAAGGGTGAGCGCGTCGAAGGCGTCATCTTCAACCAGGTCAAGGGCGGCTTCACCGTCGACCTCGACGGCGCCGTGGCCTTCCTGCCGCGCAGCCAGGTCGATATCCGCCCGATCCGCGACGTTTCCCCGCTGATGCACAACCCGCAGCCCTTCGAGATCCTCAAGATGGATCGCCGCCGCGGCAACATCGTGGTGTCGCGCAGGACCGTGCTCGAGGAAAGCCGCGCCGAACAGCGTTCGGAAATCGTGCAGAACCTCGAAGAAGGCCAGGTTGTCGAAGGCGTCGTCAAGAACATCACCGATTACGGTGCGTTCGTCGACCTCGGCGGCATCGACGGCCTGCTGCACGTCACCGACATGGCATGGCGCCGCGTCAACCATCCGACCGAAATCCTCAACATCGGCCAGACGGTCAAGGTGCAGATCATCCGCATCAACCAGGAAACCCACCGCATCTCGCTCGGCATGAAGCAGCTCGAGAGCGATCCGTGGTCCGAGATCGGCACCAAGTTCCCGATCGGCAAGAAGATCAAGGGTACCGTCACCAACATCACCGACTACGGCGCGTTCGTCGAGCTGGAGCCCGGCATCGAAGGCCTCATCCACGTTTCGGAAATGTCGTGGACCAAGAAGAACGTGCATCCCGGCAAGATCCTGTCGACGACGCAGGAAGTCGACGTGGTGGTGCTCGAGGTCGATCCGGCCAAGCGCCGCATCTCGCTCGGCCTCAAGCAGACGCTTGAGAATCCGTGGGAGGCGTTCGCGCGCAGCCATCCGGTCGGCAGCCAGGTCGAGGGCGAGGTCAAGAACAAGACCGAGTTCGGCCTGTTCATCGGCCTGGAAGGCGACGTGGACGGCATGGTGCACCTCTCCGATCTCGACTGGACCCGTCCGGGCGAGCAGGTCATCGAAGAGTACAATCGCGGCGACATGGTCAAGGCGCAGGTGCTCGACGTCGACATCGAGAAGGAGCGCATCTCGCTCGGCATCAAGCAGCTGGCCCGCGACTCGGTCGGCGAAGCAGCGACTTCAGGCGAACTGCGCAAGAACGCCGTCGTCACCTGCGAGGTCATCGGCGTCAAGGATGGCGGTCTGGAAGTGCGGCTGGTCGACAGCGGCATCGAGACCTTCATCAAGCGCTCCGACTTGAGCCGCGACCGCGACGAGCAGCGCCCCGAGCGCTTCACCGTCGGCCAGAAGGTCGACGCCCGCGTCATCGCCTTCGACAAGAAGACCCGCAAGCTGCAGGTCTCGATCAAGGCGCTGGAAATCGCCGAGGAGAAGGAAGCCGTCGCTCAGTACGGTTCGACCGACTCCGGCGCTTCGCTGGGCGACATCCTGGGTGCCGCGCTGAAGAAGCAAGGCAACTAAGTCCTTCGCAACGCGAAGCCCTTCGCTACAGTCTCGAAAATCAAAAACCCCGCCGGAGCGATCCGGCGGGGTTTTTCATTGGTGAAGCCAATTCGCGACCGAAGCGAAGCTATGCCCGGCCGTAGAGCGGCACCAGCGTGCCGCTCATCGCCTGGTTGGCGGGGGAGGCAAGATAGGCGATGGCTTCGGCCGCCGCTTCGAGGCTGACCCATTTGGTGACATCGGCATCCGGCATGTCGGCGCGGTTGGCCGGCGTGTCGAGCGTCGACGGCGCCACGGCATTGACCAGAATGCCCTTGTGCTTCAATTCCTCGGCCATCGCCACCGTCATGGCCGCCACTGCCGCCTTGCTGGCGGCGTAGGCGACCTTGCCGGCTCCGCGCCTTGGGTCGACTCCGGCGCGCGCCGTGACATTGACGATCCGGCCCGCGGTGCCAGACGCCAGCATCGAGCGGATAGCCGCGCGGCAGCACAGGAACGCGGTGCGGGCATTGGTGTCCATCATCTCGGCAAAGGATGCCGATTCGATCTTTTCGACCGGCGCCTCGGTAAAGCCGCCGGCCAGGTGGATCGAGCCCCACAGACCTGGAACCTGGTTGTAAAACGCCTCGACCTTGGCGGAGTCCGAGAGATCGACATTGTGCACGAGGATAACGCGATCATGCGCGGCGAAGGGGAAATGCGCGGGCGCGGCGGCATGGGCATTGGGCACATGGCAGACAGCGCCCTCACCCAGCAGTTTGCCGACGACCGCACCGCCGAGGGCGCCGGTTCCGCCGGTCACCACGATATGCCTGCCTTGAAGTGTTTCCGTCATCCTGGGCCGCTCCTGTCATATTTTTATGATTTTGTCGCTTGTTGCGCCGCGCCGACGCGAAGCGTCGCGCCTTTTGTGCGATCACTCAAATGATATCTCGACATGGCAGTTGTCGCGTCTTTGCATGTGTCAGATCGCTGAACGAAGGCGGGCCGCCAGCGGCGCGGCTCGTGCCACGCAAAAGCCAAGCCGGCGAATGGGCCGACGCAGGTTTGAAAAATCAACGCCGGCCCGAAGGCTTCAATCGACGGTGATTTCGATGACGCGCGGCAATCCGGTTGCCTGGGCTCGCTTCAGCGCCCGCGGCAAGGCGCTGGTATCAGCCAGCCGTTCGGCGCCGATACCATAGGCTTCGGCCAGCTTGCAGAAGTCCGGCGGCGCCGGCGAGACGCCGACAGGTTCCACACCGACGTCGAGCATCGAGGTCTCGATCTCGCGATAGCCCCTGTTGTTCCAGACCACGAAGATGACCGGCGCGTCTGCATCAAGCGCGACACCCAGCTCTGGCAAGGTGAACTGGAAGCCGCCATCGCCGGTCAGGCAGACGACCGGCGCACCGGGCATGGCCAGCGCCGCGCCGATCGCCGCCGGCGGACCATAGCCAAGCGCACCGAATCCGGTCGCGGCGTTGAACCAGCCGCCTGGCCGGTCGTGATCGTAATAGAGGTTGGCAGCGTAGACCGGCTGGGTCGAGTCGCCGACGATGATGGCGCCCGGCAAGGCGTCGCGGATCATCTCCACGGCATGCACCTGCGCTGCGTAGGCTGGGCTGAGTTCGGCGAGCGCCGCCTTCCGTGCCGCAGCCGCTCGCCCTTCACCGCCCGGCGCGGTCACATGGGCGGAGCCGATCGCGGCGAGCAGGGCTTCGATTGCCTCGGCGCAGTCGGCCTGGATGCCAACGGTCACCGGGCGCCGCGCAAGCTGGTCGGCGCCGATGTCGATGCGGATCAGGTTGGCTGGCAGGACAAAACCACCATCGCCATAGCCATCATAGTCTGTCGGGCCGAATTCGGTGCCGGCTGCAATCACCAGATCGGCGTCCGCCATCAGCGCCCGGACCGCCTTCAGGCTTGGGCTGGCCGGCACGCAGAGCGGACGGCGGTGCAGCAGGCCGCGCGCGTTGGTGGTCTCCACCACCGGCGCGCCCAGTTTTTCCGCCAGGCGCCGCAATGGCGCTTCTGCACGCTTGGCGCCACCACCCGCCAGGATCAGTGGGCGACGTGCGGCAGCGATAAGTTCGGCAGCATTGGCAATAGCCGCGCCGTCCGGCGTCGGCGACGCCGCGTTGCTCAGCAGGGCAGCGATGCCGTCCGCCGGCTTGACCATGACATCGGTCGGGATCTCGATATGCACCGGGCCCGGCCGTGACGATGAAAACAGGGCGAAGGCCTGCGCCAGCGCACCGGGCAATTCGCTGGCCTCGGTGACGCGCCGCGACAACAGCGCCACCTTTTCCATCATGCCGCGCTGGTCGGGCAGCTCATGCAGGTAGCCCAGCCCCTTGCCCAGCGTCGGCATGGCGTTGACGCCCGAGATGACCAGCATCGGCACCGAATCGGCGCGCGCCTGGCCCATGGCGGTGATGGTGTTGGTCAGCCCCGGTCCGGTGATGACGAAGGCTACACCCGGCCTGCCGCTGGCGCGGGCGTAGCCGTCAGCCATGAAGCCGGCGCCCTGTTCGTGGCGCGGCGTGACATGGCGGATTTTCGAGCGCGCCAGTCCACGGTAGAGCTCGACCGTGTGCACGCCGGGAATGCCGAAGACGGTATCGACGCCGTGGGCCTCGAGCAGCGTGATGAGGGCTTCGCCGATGGTCGGCCGCCCAGGGGTTGTCCCAGTGGTCATCCCGGTGGTCATCATTGGCGCAGCACCGGTCGTGTCAGGCAGGTGGGACCTCCCTCGCAAGCGATGCACAGCGCATCGGCCTCGAAGGTGGAGACCGTGCAGCCGGCCGCTTCCATGGCAGCCGCTGTCCTGGGAAAGCCGGCAACGGCGATCACCTGATGGGGCGCGGTCGGCAGCACGTTGAGGCTGAGCCCGTTGGAGGCCATGAACTCATCTGCATCGCCTTCGACCAGCTTGATGCCGCGCGTGCGCAGCATCTGGTAAAAAGGCGCCGGCAAGAGCGGCGAATAGACCAGGGCCAAATCGTCGGCTAGCGGGCTGATCACCGACATCAGATGAAGGCAGGCCTCCTCGCCATGCCACAGCGGCAGATCGAAGCCATAGACCTGTATGCCCTTGGGCGAGAGCAGGTTGGCGAGCTGCTGGATGCCGTCCTGGTTGGTGCGCACGCCTCGGCCGACGGCCAGCGTGCTGGCATCGACCCAGACGCAATCGCCGCCTTCGATCTGGCCGGGATGCTCTATGCGGCCGAGAACGGGAATATCCATACGCTTGTAGGCGGCCTCATGCAGGCCGGGCTCGGGCCGGCGCAGCGCCTTGCCCATGGACAGGATGATGGCGCCATGATCCGTCATCAGAGATGGATCATGCGTGAAGACGGAATCGGCCAGCCCGTCATCGGTATCGGTCAGCCATTCGATCTCGGCGCCCGAGGCTGCGACAAGCTGCGTCAAATGGTCGTGCTGGGCAGCCGCCCTTTGCGCTTCGAAGCCCGGACCATAGTGCCATTCCGCTGCGCCAGCATGGCGCATGGCGCTCGACGCGGACCGCATCAGCACGCGTTTGAGCGGCCCTGCCATGGACTGCGACCCGTATGTTTTGCCCACTAAATTCTCCCGAAACATGCCTGCCGCCACTAACCACTACAGCAAGCCGTGATCAATGGTCCAAAAACCATGGTTGACGGAGGCAAGCGGAACGGTCCATCTTGAGAATGGGAACTCTGTCAGTGACGGGTAATGGGTAAAATAATCCAGCAGCGATGGGCTCGACCGCTCCGCGGAGTGCCGAAGGGATGATGGCGCAGGGCGCTGCACCCGTCCTCAAACACACGGCGCAGGACGGCGCCGCCGAAGCCATCCATGTCGAGAACCTGCACAAGAAGTTCGGTGAACTGCATGTGCTGAAGGGCGTGTCGCTGTCGGCGCGCGACGGCGAGGTGATCGCCATCATCGGCGGCTCCGGCTCCGGCAAATCGACGCTGCTGCGCTGCATCAACTGTCTTGAGAACCCGACCAGCGGCATCATCCGCGTCAATGGGGAGGAGATCAAGCTGAAGGCGGACAGCCATGGCCACACGGTTCCGGCGGACCGCAAGCAGATCGAGCGCATCCGCTCCAAGCTCGGTATGGTGTTCCAGAATTTCAACCTGTGGAGCCACATGACGCTGATCGAGAACGTCATCGAGGTTCCGGTGCATGTGCTCGGCGTCAAGCGCGACGAGGCGATCGCCCAGGCCGAAAAGCTGCTGGCGCGCGTCGGGCTCGCTGAAAAGCGCGACGTCTATCCAGCCTACCTGTCAGGCGGCCAGCAGCAACGCGCCGCAATCGCGCGCGCGCTCGCCATCAATCCACGCGTCATGCTGTTCGACGAGCCGACCTCGGCGCTCGATCCGGAACTGGTCGGCGAGGTGCTGAAGGTCATCGGCGACCTGGCGCGCGAGGGCCGCACCATGGTGCTGGTCACGCACGAGATGAAGTTCGCCCGCGAGGTCGCGACCCACGTCGTCTATCTCTACAACGGGCTTGTCGAGGAAGAAGGCCCGCCGGAGCAGATCTTCGGCGCGCCGAAATCCGAAAGGCTCAAGCAGTTCATCCGCAACATCGGCTAGGGACAGGCCGGGACGGAAGAAAACCGGGAACCAACAACAAACTGGGAGTCGTGAAAATGAAGACTGTTCTGAAGACGTTCGCCGCAGCGCTGCTGCTCGGCGTCGCCGCCATGGGCGTGGCCAAGGCTGATCCGGTCAAGATCGGCGTCGCCGCCGAGCCCTATCCGCCCTTCACCTCGCCTGACGCCTCGGGCAAGTGGGTCGGCTGGGAGATCGAGTTCATCGACGCCGTGTGCGCCGAGGAGAAACTCGACTGCGTCATCACGCCTGTCGCCTGGGACGGCATCATCCCGGCGCTGACGACCAAGAAGATCGACCTCATTGTCTCGTCCATGTCGATCACCGACGAACGCAAGAAGACCATCGACTTCTCGGACAAGTACTACAACACGCCGACGGCAATCATCGGGCCGAAGGACCAGAAATTTGGCGCCACGCCCGAAGACCTCAAGGGCAAAGTGCTCGGCGTCCAGGTGTCGACCACCCATGCCGTCTATGCCAAGAAGCATTTCGGCCCCACGGCCGCCGAGATCAAGGAATACCAGACGCAGGACGAGGCCAACCAGGATCTGGCCGCCGGTCGCCTCGACGCCGTGCAGGCGGATTCGATCGCGCTCGACGCGTTCCTGAAATCGGACCAGGGCAAGGCCTGCTGCGACCTGAAGGGCATGGTGGCGCCAGATCTCGAAGTGCTAGGACCGGGCGTCGGTGCCGGCGTGCGCAAGGAAGACACCGCCCTGAAGGAAAAGATCAACGCTGGTATCAAGGCGATCCGCGCCAACGGCAAGTATGAAGAGATTTCGAAGAAATATTTCGATTTCGACATCTATGGCGCCGACACCCAGTCGAACTGACGCCCTGCGCACGGCCCCGGAGAGCATGAGCTGATGTCATGCTCTCCGGGACTGCCTTTTCCATGCACGCTTGCCGCCGGCCGCTGGCGCCGGCGGATTGAGCCAGCACTTCGGGGGCGAAGCTGATCGACGCATTCCTTTCGGCCTCGGCGGCCGGCATCATCGAACTTCTCTCGCCCTACCCGCCGGGCTGGGGCGGAACCCTTTTGCTGGGACTGCTCCATTCGATCGAAATTGCGCTCGGCGCCACCTGCCTTGGTCTCTTGATCGGGACCGGCGGCGCCTATGGCAAGCTCTATGGCGGTCCGGTGGTACGCGATCTGTTGGCCGTCTACACCACAATCGTGCGCGCCGTCCCCGAGCTGGTGCTGATCCTGCTGCTCTATTATGCCGGAACCGACCTGATCAACCAGGCGCTGACGGCAATAGGCTATCAGCGCATCGACATCAGCGGCCTTGCCGCGGGCATTGCCGTGCTCGGTTTCGTCCAGGGCGCCTATTCGACAGAAGTCATACGCGGCGCGATCCTGGCTATTCCGCAGGGCCAGATCGAAGCCGCCCGTGCCTACGGAATGTCCCCCAGCCTGATGCTGCGGCGCATCACCTTGCCGGCCATGCTGCCGTTTGCCATACCGGGCCTTGCCAATCTCTGGTTGATCGCCACCAAGGACACCGCACTGCTGGCGGTCGTCGGTTTCTATGAACTGGCGCTGGCGACGCGGCAGGCCGCGGGCGTGACCAAGGCCTATTTCACCTTCTTCTTCGCTGCGGGCGTGCTTTACCTGCTGCTGTCGCTGTTTTCCAACTTCCTGATCGGCCGCGTCGAGGCCTGGTCTCGACGCGGCATGCCTTCGCTCAAGGAAGCGCGCTGATGGCCAACGAGGCAGCCATCATCAACGTTGCCGCGCGAACGTCGCTGTGGCTGCAGCCGCACCGCATCGTGCTGATCCTGGTCGCGCTGGGGCTGGTTCTGGGCGCCATATTCTACATGCGTTGGGACTGGCTGCCGCAATATTACGAGATGGGCCTGCTCGGCATCTGGCGGTCGCTGTGGATCCTGGCCGTCACCTGCGTGCTGGGGTTCCTGCTCGCCGTGCCCTTGGGGCTGGCGCAGGCGACAGGCTCGTTCTGGTTCGCCGCGCCAGCCAAGGTCTTCTGCACCGTCATCAGGGGAACCCCCCTGCTGATCCAGCTGTGGCTGCTTTATTACGGCCTGGGATCTTTGTTCCCGCAATATCCGTGGATTCGCGAATCCTGGATGTGGCCGTATCTCAGACAAGCCTGGCCTTATGGCGTGCTGGCGCTGACCTTGTCATTCGCCGGCTATGAGGGCGAAGTGATGCGCGGCGCCTTTGCCGGCGTACCCAAGGGACAACTCGAGGCCGCTCGCGCGTTCGGCATGAGCCGCTGGAAGATTTTTCGACGCATCTGGCTGCCGCAAGCCTTCTACAGGGCGCTGCCGACCCTGACCGGAGAGACCGTGCTGCAGCTGAAATCGACGCCGCTGGTGGCAACCATCAGCGTCATCGACATCTTCGCCGTCTCGTCCAAGGTGCGGCAGGACACCTATCTCACCTATGAGCCCTTGCTGCTGCTGGCGCTGATCTACATGACGATCACCGGTATCCTGGTCTTCGCCTTCAGCAGGATCGAGGCGCGGATCCCGAACAAGGTCGGCTAGGTTTCAGTGAGTAGCGAATAGCGAGTAGTGAGTAGCGAACGGCTCGCTGCTATGCTTGTTCCCTATCCCCTACTGACTACTGACTACTCGCTATTCGCTACTCACTCAGGAATTCGCAGGACGGCCACGATGCAACTCAGTCTCGATCAGGCAAGAGGACTGTGCCGGATGGCGGCACTCGGCGCCGGCGCCAATGAGGAGGCGGCAGAGTCGCTTACCGCCTCGATCATCGCCGCGGAGGCGGAAGGGCTTTCGACCGTCGGGCTTTCGCATTTCATCGACTATCTCGAGGCCCTCGAGGCTGGGCGCATCGACGGCAATGCCGATCCGGTGATCACAAGGCCGGCTCTGGCCGTCTATCTTTCCGACGCACGCCGCGGGCTGGCGCATACCGGCTTCGACCGCACCGTCGACGACCTCGCCAAGGCGGCAAGGCTGTTCGGCGTTGCCATCTTCTCGCAGAAGAATGCCTATACGTGCGGCGCGCTGGGCTATTTCACCGGGCGGCTGGCGGCGCAGGGGCTGGTTTCGTTCGCCGCCACCAACGGGCCAGCCGTGCTGGCCGGCTCGGGCTCGGTCAAGCCGGTCTATTGCACCAACCCGATGTCGTTTGCCGCCCCCGCCGCCGACGGCGCGCCGCTGGTCATCGACCAGTCGTCGAGCGCCACCGCCTTCGTCAACATCCGCAAGGCGGCCGAGGACGGCCAGAAAATCCCCGAAGGCTGGGCGCTGGACGCCAGCGGCAATCCGACCACCGATCCGGCCGCCGCCATGAAAGGCGCCATGCTTGCCTTCGGCGGCCAGCGCGGCGCCAACATCGCGCTGATGGTCGAAGTGCTGGCGGCAGGCCTGTCTGGCGCCAACTGGTCGCTCGATGCGCCATGGTTCAGCGGCGGGCCGGACAGCCCGGGAACCGGCCTGTTCGTGCTGGCCGTCGAGCCCAAGCTGCTCGATCCGGATTTCGAACAGCGGATGAAGGACCAGCTCGATCGGCTGCGCCGCCGCTATGGCGTGCATGTGCCGGGCCGTGCCCGGGCCGAGGCGGCCGAGAAGGCGCAAGCGCGCGGCATCAGCGCGCCCAAGGCGGTGGTGCAGCGCATTTCCGAATTCGCCGAGCGCTATTCCGCCTGAAGAAATCGACGATTTTTGCCGCCTCGGTGAACCTTCTTGCGCGTTCCGACGACGAACAGCTGTCCGGGTCGGGTTTGCCCGGTCGGTGTCTTCTGTCGGATGCGTCCAGGGCTGGGGCGGGCGTCTCACGCCATGCCGATACCGTCTCAGGTCAGGCCGCCTCGTTGGACCCTGGTTTCGACACGAGCTTCACCCGGAAAACCCCGCTTCGGCGGGGTTTTCTGCGTTTCGTCTTTCACATACGACAAAACATGGTTGGCAAAGCGTCCTGACCGGCTGGAGTCAGTCCTTGTCCTGACGCAATTCCGGACGGAAAAACCGCTTCACATTTTTCCTGGAATTGCTCTCTTTGTCCTGACGCAATTCCGGACGGAAAACCGCTTCACACTTTTCCTGGAATTGCTCTCTTTGTCCTGACGCAATTCCCAAGGGAAAGCGCCATGCGCTTTTCCCGGGAAACCGCTTCACATTTTTCCTGGAATTGCTCTGAAAACCGGAGTGACGTGACGACGCGTCACCCTTTGCCTTTGGCGCAAAACGGACTATGAAACGGCTTCAGCCAAGCCATCTGGAACGTGCGCCGGAGCCCGCCATGACCGAAATCCTGCAGACCCCGAAGCTCGTCGTCGTCTTTGGCGGGTCAGGATTTGTCGGCCGCCATGTCGTGCGCGCGCTGGCCAAGCGCGGCTACCGCATCCGGGTCGCCTGCCGGCGGCCCGATCTTGCCGGCCATTTGCAGCCGCTCGGCAATGTCGGCCAGATCCAGCCGGTGCAGGCCAATGTGCGCGTGCGCTGGTCCGTCGACCGTGCCGTGCAAGGTGCCGACCATGTCGTCAATCTCGTCGCTATCCTGCATGAGAGCGGCCGGCAGAAATTCTCCGCCGTGCATGAATTCGGCGCCCGCGCCGTCGCCGAGGCCGCGCGCTCCGTTGGTGCCGGGCTCACCCATATTTCGGCGCTTGGCGCCGATCCGAACTCCGAATCGGACTACGCGCGCACCAAGGCGCTTGGCGAAAAGGCCGTACTGGAGACGATCGCGGATGCCGTGATCTTCAGGCCGTCGATCAATTTCGGGCCGGAAGACAGCTTCTTCAACCGCTTCGCCAACATGGCGCGCTATTCGCCGGTGCTGCCGCTGATCGGCGGCGGCCAGACCAAGTTCCAGCCGGTCTATGTCGGCGACGTCGCCGAGGCGGTGGCGCGCTCGGTCGACGGCAAGATCAATGGCGGCCAGATCTACGAGCTTGGCGGACCCAACGTGCTCACCTTCAAGGAGTGCATGGAGGAGCTGCTCACCGTGGTCGAGCGCAAGCGGCTGCTGGTCCCGGTGCCGTGGTGGGTGGCCAACATCCAGGCCTCGATCCTTGGCCTGTTGCCCAATCCGCTGCTGACCAAGGACCAGGTGTTGCTGCTGCGCGAGCACAACATCGTGTCGGAAGCCGCCGCCAAGGCCAACCGGACACTCACCGGGCTTGGCATCCAGCCGCAATCGATCGCGACGATCCTGCCGAGCTACCTCTGGCGTTTCCGCGCCGCCGGCCAGTTCCAGCAGCGCAAGCCCGCGGCATAATTTTACACAGGGATCTTGCCTCTCAACGATGGCGAGGCGTGGCCTGCATGGGCAACCCGCCTTGCGGCTGCGTCGTCAGCTTCTGCACTGGCCAAGGCTTGGTCTCGGCGGTGGTATCGAAGCGGAAACGCGACAAAAGGATGGCGAGCGCGATGATCGCCTCCTGCATGGCAAAGCTGGCGCCGATGCAGACACGCGGCCCGGCACCGAACGGCAGATACTGGAAACGGTCGATCTTTTCGCGGTTCCCCGGGTGGAAGCGCTCGGGCAGGAAGGCATCTGGCCTGTCCCACAGCTTCCTGTGGCGATGGACGACCCACGGCATGACAAGCACGGCCGCGTGCCTGGGGATATAAAGATCCTTCCACATTTCCGGCACGATCGGCTCGCGGTTGATCGATGGCGCCGGCGGATAGAGCCGGAGCGCCTCCTCGAAGGCGGCGCGTGTGAACGGCATGGCGTCGAGCCACTTCGTCGGATCGGGTTCGCGCGCCAGCACCTGGTCGATCTCCTGCTCGACCCTGTCGCGCTCCCATGGCGATTCGGCGAGGCAATAAAGCGTCCAGCCGAGCGCCCGCGCCGTCGTCTCATGGCCGGCGCCGATGAAGGTAATGATGTTGTCCTCGACTTCCGAGCGCGTCAGCCCCTCCGGGCCTTCGGCCTTGAGCAGCAGCGTCAGGAAATCCTGCGGCACGGCATCGGGATCGCGCCTGAATTTCTGTTCGCGCATCTTGACCGTATCGGTCACGATCTTGCGGAAATAGGCCATGGTCTTGCGGCCACGGATGCGGGTGAGCCGCGGCAGCCAGTCGGGCGCGCGCAACAGGTCGAGCGGATCGACGCGGCCCATCGTCTCGAACAGGCGGTCGATCTCGTTGGCGAAGCCGCCGGGCTCGCCTGCGATTTCGCCCGAGAACAGTGTCTCGGCCAGGATGTCATAGGTGAGCAATGTCATGTCATCGGCGATGTCCGATATGCCGCCCTGTTCGTAGCGGGTGACGAACTCCAGCGTGCGTTTCAGCATCGGCTGGCCAAAGCCGAAGATGTGGCGCGGCGTGAACATTGGCGCCATCGCCTTGCGCGACCGCTTCCAGACCTCACCCTCGGCGGTCAGCAGGCCATCGCGCAGGATTGGCCGCAGGATCTTCTGGCGCACCGTCGCCATCTTGTAGTTCTTGGCGTTGTCGACCAGCACATGGCGGATGAGGCCGGGATCGTTGGCGATGACCAGCGGTCCGCCGGCGCCGTTGGCCGAAATCCAGGGCTCGTTGTAGGTCGGCTCGCCCCACAGTTCGAGCGGGTTGCGGTAGACGATGCGGATCATCTCCAGCGTCGAAGGCGGCGACGTGCGCGGCTTCGGTGCGGGCGGAACGAAAGGGGCGGGCTGCGTGTCCATGAAATGCTCCGCTATCGCCTCCAATGTAGTGTCTGCCGGTCCGGGCGTCCATGTGGCCGAAAGGCAGGCCGGACCACGACAGCGGGAGACGCGAAGGCTGACAGTCCGTTCATCCGATCGTGACCGCTCCGACGGGTGTCCAACCTTGTCCACCGGGACGCGCTGCCGTAGTTGCCAACAGATACTGCCTGACAAAGGAGCCCGCCTTGAAGCACCAGTTGAACATCATCATCGGCAGCACGCGGCCCGGCCGCGCCGGCCCGATTTTCGCCGAATGGCTGGAGACGTTCGCGCGCGAGCACGGAAAATTCGAGCCGGTGCTGACTGACATCGCCGCGTTCAAGCTGCCGGTGCTAGACGAGCCGCATCATCCAAGGCTCGGCAATTATCAGAACGACCACACCAAGGCCTGGTCGAAGGCGATCGACGCCGCCGACGCCTTTGTCTTCGTGGCGCCGGAGTACAATTATTTCGCGGCGCCTGCGATCGTCAACGCGATCGACTACCTGCTTCGCGAGTGGAAATACAAGCCCGCCGGTATTTTCAGCTATGGCGGCGTCTCCGGCGGCTTGCGCGCGGCGCAGGCGCTGAAGCCGCTGTTGACTTCGGTGGGGATCATGCCGATCCCCGAGGGCGTCGCGCTGCCGATGTATCAGAAGCTGCTCGACGAGAACCGCGCTTTCAGCGCCAGCGAACAGGTGGTGGGCGGCACCAGGATCATGCTGGACGAGCTGTTGCGCTGGAGCGAAGCGTTGAAACCCATGCGCGCCGCCTGAAAACATGCGGCGTGCCGCGGTGCACGGCCATGATGAAGTTTCTCAAGGACCGTGTCGCCAAGGCGAAATAGAACTCGGCGAAGGCCTGTTGTGTCGAGCCGGCCCATTCGCTGGGAAATGCCTGCAAACCTTGGAAAAACCGCCTTTAGCGCCTATATCTATGACATATCAGACGCGCGATTCGGGGCCGATTTTTCGCGCTTTACAAGCGGCATCTAGACAACAGGTTTTCATGAGCGATCAGATCGAGAGCACCAACGGCGCCGAAGCCGAATACGGCGCCGATTCCATCAAGGTTTTGAAGGGGTTGGATGCTGTCCGCAAACGCCCCGGCATGTATATCGGCGACACAGACGACGGTTCGGGCCTGCATCACATGGTCTACGAGGTGGTCGACAACGCCATCGACGAGGCGCTGGCCGGCCACGCCGACCTCGTCACCGTGACGCTGAACCCGGATGGTTCTGTCACCGTCATCGACAATGGTCGCGGTATTCCCACCGATATTCATCCCAGCGAAGGCATTTCGGCGGCCGAAGTGATCATGACGCAGCTGCATGCCGGCGGCAAGTTCGACCAGAACTCGTACAAAGTGTCGGGCGGCCTGCATGGCGTCGGCGTCTCGGTCGTCAACGCCCTGTCGGCCTGGCTGAAGCTGAAAATCCGCCGCAACGGCCAGATCTTCGAGATGCGCTTCACGCACGGCAATGCCGACGCGCCGCTGCAGGCGACCGGCAGCTATGAGCAGAACAAGCAGCCAGGCACCTATGAAGGGCGCAGCGGCAGCGAGATCACGTTCTTTCCGTCGTCCGAGACCTTCACCATGGTCGAGTTCGACTTCGGCACGCTGGAGCACCGGCTGCGCGAGCTCGCCTTCCTCAATTCCGGCGTACGCATCGTGTTGACCGACGCCCGCCATGCCGACGTCGTGCGGCATGAACTGCACTATGATGGCGGATTGGAAGAGTTCGTCAGATATCTCGACCGGGTCAAGAAGCCGCTGATCGAGAAGCCGATTGCCATTAGGGCCGAGCGCGACGGCATCACCGTCGAAGTGGCGATGTGGTGGAACGACAGCTACCACGAAAACGTGCTGGCCTTCACCAACAACATCCCGCAGCGCGACGGCGGCACACATCTGGCCGGTTTCCGTGGCGCCTTGACGCGTCAGATCACCGGCTATGGCGATTCCTCGGGCCTGACCAAGAAGGAAAAGGTCTCGCTGATCGGCGACGATTGCCGCGAAGGGCTGACGGCGGTGCTTTCAGTCAAGGTTCCCGATCCGAAATTCTCCTCGCAGACCAAGGACAAGCTGGTTTCCTCGGAAGTGCGTCCGGTGGTCGAAGGGCTGGTCAACGAGGCGCTCGGCACATGGCTGGAAGAGCATCCGACCGAAGGCAAGGTGGTGGTCGAGAAGGTGATCCAGGCCGCGGCGGCACGTGAGGCCGCGCGCAAGGCGCGCGACATCACCCGCAAGACCTCGCTTGGCGTCACTTCGCTGCCCGGCAAGCTGGCCGACTGCCAGGAGCGCGATCCGGCAAAATCCGAAATCTTCATCGTCGAGGGTGACTCGGCAGGCGGCTCGGCCAAGGGCGGCCGCTCGCGCCAGAATCAAGCCATCTTGCCGCTGCGCGGCAAGATCCTCAATGTCGAGCGGGCCCGCTTCGACCGCATGCTCAGCTCCGACATGATCGGCACGCTGATCACCGCACTGGGCACCTCAATCGGCAAGGACGAGTTCAATGCCGACAAGCTGCGCTACCACAAGATCATCCTGATGACTGACGCCGACGTCGACGGCGCCCATATCAGAACCTTGCTGCTCACCTTCTTCTTCCGGCAGATGCCGGAGCTGATCGAGCGCGGCCATCTCTATATCGCCCAGCCGCCGCTCTACAAAGTGACTCGTGGCAAGAGTTCGCAATACATCAAGAATGAAAGCGCCTTCGAGGAATTCCTGATCGATTCAGGGTTGGAGGAAGCTTCACTTACGCTAGGTTCCGGCGAAGTGCGCACCGGGCAGGATCTGCACAATGCCGTCGACGACGCGCTGGCTGTACGCCAGCTCATCAACGGCCTGCATACGCGCTACAACCGCAACGTCGTCGAGCAGGCCGCGATTGCCGGCGGGCTCAACCCCGATGTCTTCAGCGATCTTGGCCGCGCCAACGCCATGGCGGAGCGGATTGCACAACGCCTCGACATCATCGCCGAGGACACCGAGCGCGGCTGGACCGGCCGCATGTCGACGTCGAACGAGGGCAGCGGCGGCTATGTATTCGAACGCACGGTGCGCAGCGTCAAGGAATACGCCCATCTCGACATGGCGCTGATCAATTCGGCCGACGCCCGCCAGCTCGACCGTTACGCGCAGCGCCTCAGCGACGTCTATGGGACGCCGCCGGTGCTGCGCCGCAAGGATGTGTCCGAAACCGTTTCGGGGCCGCTGGCGCTGCTCAACGCCGTCTTTGCGACCGGCCGCAAGGGCCTGACCATGCAGCGCTACAAGGGTCTCGGCGAGATGAATGCGGAGCAGCTCTGGGAAACCACACTCGATCCGAATGTGCGTTCGCTGCTGCAGGTCAAGGTCAATGATGCCACCGATGCCGACAGCCTGTTCTCGCGGCTGATGGGCGACGAGGTCGAGCCGAGGCGCGAATTCATCCAGGACAACGCGCTGTCAGTCGCCAATCTGGATATTTGAGGTCTCGGCAAGCTTTTTGAGACACTGGTGAGCCCGGGGGGCGCGCCAATCTCTGCTTGCACAATCAAATCATTGAGGAGCTGACTGAACGGAAGGCCTTCCGAGACATTGTGACGGCGCGACGAATAGGTTCTTTCTTAACCAGCCGCTGAACGCCGTCGTCCGTAGAAATGAGAGAGCCCGGCTTCGAAACCGGGCTCTTTTCTGTTTGTACGTCGAGACTTCTGCCGGCCGGATCAGTGATCCATGGCCTTGACGATTTCCTCGGTCATCTTCTTGGCGTCGCCGAGCAGCATCATGGTGCCGTCCTTGTAGAACAGCGTGTTGTCGATGCCGGCATAGCCGGAGCCGAGCGAACGCTTGACGAACAGGCAGGTGCGCGCCTTGTCGACGTCGAGGATCGGCATGCCGTAGATCGGCGACGACTTGTCGTCACGGGCCGACGGATTGGTGACGTCGTTGGCGCCGATGACATAGGCGACGTCGGCCTGCGCGAATTCGGAGTTGATGTCCTCGAGTTCGAAGACTTCGTCATAAGGCACGTTGGCCTCGGCCAAGAGCACGTTCATGTGGCCGGGCATGCGGCCGGCGACGGGGTGGATGGCGTATTTGACGTCGACGCCGTTGGCCTTGAGCTTGTCGGCCATCTCGCGCAGCGCGTGCTGCGCCTGGGCGACTGCCATGCCGTAGCCGGGCACGATGATGACTTTCTGGGCGTTCATCATCAGGTAGGCGGCGTCGTCGGCCGAACCCTGCTTGACCGTACGCTCGATGCCGTCATCCGCGGCAGCGGCCGTCTCGCCGCCGAAGCCGCCGAGGATGACCGAGATGAAGCTTCGGTTCATGCCCTTGCACATGATGTAGGACAGGATCGCGCCGGACGAGCCGACCAGCGCGCCGGTGATGATCAGCGCCAGGTTGCCGAGCGTGAAGCCAAGTGCGGCGGCCGCCCAGCCCGAATAGGAATTGAGCATCGAGACGACGACCGGCATGTCGGCGCCGCCGATCGGGATGATCAAGAGGATGCCGAGCACCAGCGAGGCGGCGACGATCAACCAGAAGACCAGCTTCGATTCCGTGGCGACCAGAAGCACGATCAGCACGATCAGTGCCACGCCGAGAGCGGCGTTGATGACGTGGCGGCCGCCGATCATGATCGGCTTGCCGGACATGCGGCCATCGAGCTTCAAAAAGGCGATGACCGAGCCGGTGAAGGTGATGGCGCCGATGGCGACGCCCAGGCTCATCTCGACCAGGGCCTGGGCATGGATGTCGCCTGCCGTGCCGATGCTGAAGCTTTCAGGCGCATAGATAGCCGCGGCGGCCACCATGACGGCAGCGAGGCCAACCAGCGAGTGGAAGGCGGCGACCAGCTGCGGCATCGAGGTCATGGCGATGCGGCGTGCGGTGACGGCGCCGACGCTGCCGCCAATGGCGAGGCCCAGCACGATCAGGCCGAAGCGACCGGCCGACGGGGTTGCCAGTGCCAGCGTGGTGGCGATGGCGATAGCCATGCCGATCATGCCGTAGAGATTGCCCTGGCGGCTGGTGGTCGGGTGCGACAGGCCGCGCAACGCCAGGATGAACAGGATGCCGGAAACGAGGTAGAGGAAGGATGCCAGATTGACGGTCACGTCACTTGTCCTTCTTCTTGTACATGGCCAGCATGCGCTGGGTGACGAGGAAGCCGCCGAAGATGTTGACCGACACCAGCATCAGCGCGACGAAGCCGAAGCCCGCGGCAATGCCGGAAGCCGCGATACCGACGGCGAGCAGCGCGCCGACGACGATGACCGAGGAGATGGCGTTGGTGACCGCCATCAGCGGCGTGTGCAGCGCAGGGGTCACCGACCAGACGACGTAGTAGCCGACGAAGATCGCCAGCGCGAAGATGGCGAATTGGAAGACGAAGGGATCGATGGCGCCGCCGGTCAGCGCGTGCGCCGCACCACCCGCCGCACCGGCACCAGCCGGAGCGTTGGCCAGGTTCTGCACCGCCAGTCTGACGGCAGCGCTCGCCTGGTCGAGCTGGTCGAGGGCTTTCTGCAGGGTCTGATCCATCACGCTGTGCCTTTCGACTTGGACGAGGGCGACTTGGAGGCGGGTGACGACGAGGGCGACGATTGGGACGAGGGCGACTTGGATGCGGCGGCTTTCTTCTTGGGCGCAGCCGGTTCGGCCGAAGCGACCATGGTCTTGGCTGGGATCGCGGCCGGCTCGACATGCGGCTGCTGGTCGGCCTTGGCGAAGGCGGGATGGACGATCTTGCCGCCGTCGGTCAGCATGGTCGCCTTGACCAGTTCGTCATCACGCTTGATGACGAGCGTCTTGGTCGTCTTGTCGACGAGTGTCTCGAGAAAGGCGAACAGGTTCCTGGCATAGAGCAGCGACGCCGACGCGGCGACGCGGCCCGGCACGTTCAGATGGCCGACGATCTTAACCCCATTGGCCGTGGTCACCACCTTGCCTGCTTCGGCGCCCTCGACATTGCCGCCGCGCTCGACCGCGAGGTCGACGATCACCGAGCCCGGCTTCATCGAGGCGACCATCGCCGCCGAGATAAGCTTGGGCGCCGGACGGCCGGGGATCAGCGCCGTGGTGATGACGATGTCCTGCTTGGCGATATGCTCTGATGTGAGGGCCGCCTGCTTGGCCTGATATTCCTTCGACATTTCCTTCGCGTAGCCGCCAGCCGTCTCGGCGGCCTTGAACTCCTCGTCCTCGACCGCCAGGAATTTTGCGCCGAGCGAGGCGACCTGCTCCTTGGCGGCGGGGCGGACATCGGTGGCGGTGACGACCGCGCCGAGACGGCGCGCGGTGGCGATCGCCTGCAGGCCGGCCACGCCGACACCCATGATGAAGACCCTTGCCGCCGGCACGGTTCCCGCCGCGGTCATCATCATCGGCAAGGCGCGATCATATTCCGAGGCGCCGTCGATCACCGCCTGATAGCCGGCAAGATTGGCCTGGCTGGACAAGACATCCATCGACTGCGCGCGGGTGATGCGCGGCATGAACTCCATCGAGAAGGCGATGACACCGGCCTTGGCAAGGGCCGCGACGGCTGCATCGTTGCCGTAGGGATCCATGATGGCGATCACGGCGGCGCCAGATTTGTAGCTCTTCAGCTCGACTTCATCAGGCCGGCGAACCTTCAGCACGACATCGGCCTTGGCGACATCCGCCGCCTTGCCGATGGCAGCCCCTGCCTTGGCGAACTCTTCGTCGGGGATACGCGACCGCGTGCCGGCGCCGGTTTCGACAACCACATCGAGGCCAAGCCCCGCCAACCGCTTGACCGTATCGGGCGAAGCCGCGACGCGCGGCTCGTTCGCATCAAGCTCACGAGGGATGAAAACCGTCTGCCCCACCGCATGATCCTTTCGGCTGGAACCTGTCTGCGCAAAAATGTCGGCCGGAGCATCCGGCAACGTCAAGGCAAGAGGGTTTTGGAAGGTCTACCGCAGAATGAAGGTGCCGACGGCCATGATCAGGATGAACAGGATGGTCGCCGAGAAGAAGCCGCCCGCGAAGAAGCCGAAAGCCATCGCCAGAAGCAGCGCGCCGCAGAAAAGCGATCCGTATTTGGCCAGCCTGAGAAAACCCGCATAGGTGCGGTCATGCTCGGCATAGTCCATCTTCGCGCCCAGCTCGACAGGACCGGTCGGCGAGTGATCAGCCATAGGAATACCCCTTCGAAGACATCGTTCAGGCACATAGCGAAAAGCCGGGCCGAGGGCAATGGCGCTATTGCCGCATCGCAGCCGACAACTGCCTCAAGGGAAAATTGAAACCGCAGGGCCGGCGAGGACGGCTTTGCGCCAGACTTGCTCGGCTCAACTGGCCAGATGCGGGAAAAGCCCGAGCAGCCCAACGACGATCAGATAAAGCGCGACGATGTAGTTCAGCAGCCGTGGCATGATGAGGATCAGCACGCCGGCGATCAGCGAGATAAGCGGCGTGAGCGCGATCTGGGTAATATGCATGTCGGGTCCTCTGGCAGATCCGTTGGCATGACGACAAAGACGAAGCGGCGGCCCTCCGCCGTCATCAGAACGCGGATCCGGCCGGAAGGCTCCAGAGCTTCGTGAAAATCGCGGAGCCTCAGGCGGCGTCGCGATAATATTTCGCTGTCGGCACGATGGACAAAGGCGTCAGCCGGTTGATGGCCGGATTGGCGAACATCAGCCGCTGTTCCGTGGGCGTCGACCTGAAGAATGGGAACCGTTCGAGCGTGAGACGCATATTTTCGCCGGCGGGGATTTCGAACAGGGCGATCCGGGTAAGAACGCCCGGAAATTCCTTAGCCTCGGTCCTCTGCACGGCATTGAAATAACGAGAATAAAAATTGGAATGCTCGACCTTGACCGGCGTCAGCACCGAGTCCTGGCCAAAATAGAGCGAGGCCACCATGGCAACCCTGAGTGTCAGGAACGGCAGCACTCCGGGCGCCGGTGCGGCGTCGGGATCGGTTGCAAACCGGGTTCCGTCGATAAAGGTTTCTCCGCGGGCAAGTCGCTCGATCAATATTTCCGGATAGGCATCGACGGAGGGCGAATTCGGGTGCTCGCTAGAAATGTAATGGAAGCGGATCGTGCTCACCAATTCGCCATAGCAATAGACACCGAACCGGTAGGAATTGGGCAGGTTGTCCCAGCGATCCTCGAACATCCCGCTGGCGAGCGGGCCGCACATGCCTGAGCGCAGATAGGATTTATAGCGGAGCCGGTAAATCGCCTCCAAATCCTCGCCTCCGGTAATAAGGCGATAATCGACATGCTCCAGCAGTTGCATCATCGATCGGTTCAGCACCGAATCCCCGGCTGCCCTGACCGCGCCAGACGCATTCCTTGCAGCCCCTGCAGCATTCATTATCTATCCTCGAAATTCCGCCTACGGATAGGCTATTCGAGTCAAAATGAGACACAAGCAGAAATTTAGATGTTGTTGATTTACCTTCTGTTAACCTTAACAGCCGGGAACGCGTCCGAGAATATCTTGGTCAGCAAGAACACTCGCAACGCGATGGGGATCGTTGGCCTCTGAGAATGCGTTCTTTGTGAGCGCACCAGGCGGACTTCGAAACTACGGCACTAACCGGGCTGTCCGTTTGCCGGTGAGACGCAGGTCCGCGGCGAATGGCCAGGTGGCAGTCGACATCGTCTCGATGCCCGACGCACTAAGCGCGGCACCGAAGAGGAAGCCTTGCACGAGATCCGGTTTGACCTGCAAGGCCAGGATCTTGAGCTGCTCAAAGGTCTCGACGCCTTCGACGGTCACGGAAAGTCCCAGCGGGCGCGACAGGTTGACGATGCCCTTGAGCAGCTCCAGCGAACGGCTGTTCTGGGTGACGTCCATCAGGAACGAGCGGTCGATCTTGATCTTGTCGAGCGGCAGCTTGTGCAGGTAGCTCAGACTCGAATAGCCGGTGCCGAAATCGTCGAGTGCGATGCGCACACCGAGCTGCTTCAGCTCCTCGATATATTGGCGCGTCAGCGACTTGTCGTCGAGCAGCGCCGTTTCGGTGACCTCGATCTCCAGACGGCCGGCGGCAAGGCCGGAACTCGCCAGTGCATCGCGAACCTTCTGGACGACATCACGGCTGCGGAAGTCCTTGGCAGAGAGGTTGACCGAGACACTGGTCTGGTCAGGCCATTTGGCGCATTCGGCGCACGCTGCCTGCAGCACGAAGGTGCTGATTTCGGAAATGATGCCCATTTCCTCGGCCAGCGGAATGAAGATGCTGGGTGAGATCGGTCCGAGATCGGGATGGTCCCATCGGCACAGCGCCTCGCAACTGGCGATGCGCATGGTGTTCATCGCCACGATCGGCTGGTAGACCACCCGCAGGCTCTCGCTGTCCACCGCGCTGCGCAGATCCGCCTTCATCAGTTGGCGGTTGCGGAACGCAGCGTCCATGGCCGCCTCGAACAGCCGCCAGCCATTCTTGCCAAGCTCCTTGGCCTTGTAGAGTGCCAGGTCCGCCTTGACGATCATGGCGTCGACATCGCTGTCCCCGACCCGCGACAGCACCGCGCCGCCACTGGCCTGAATGCGCAGCCCGTGGCCGGCGACGTCGACTTCCCCCTGCAAGGCGGCAAAGATTTCGTCGATCTGGATGGTCAGATGGCTCTCGTCCTCGATGCGGTCGAAGAAGACCATGAACTCGTCGCCGCCGAAGCGGCTGACGGTGATGCCTTGCCCGGCGACGGCGGCAAGACGCTCGGCGACCGCATAGATCAACCCGTCGCCGATCGGATGCCCAAGCGTGTCGTTGACGCTCTTGAAATCATCGAGGTCGAGCACGGCCAGGCCGCAGAGACGGTCACGGTCGCCGGACGCCATCGCCTCGCCGACCAGTTCGTGGAAGTAGGCACGGTTGGGCAGGCCGGTGAGATTGTCGTAGCGCGCCATGAATCGGATCTTCTCTTCCGCCTCGACGCGCGCCGTCACATCCTCAAAGGTGATGACACCGAGTTCCTGGCTGCCTTCGCGGGCCGAGAATTCATAGTGCTGGCCGTTGGCCAGGGAAACCAGAACCTTGCGGTCGCGGCCCTCGCGCAAGGCGCGCGTCAGCTGAGCTTCGATGTAGCGGCAGTCCTTCGGCGCAAGCATGCTGCCGGCGACGCCGCGCATCAGGAGACCATGGATCGAGCGTCCGAGCAGCGCATCGGCCGACTTGAGTGACATCAGATGCGCGGCCTCGGCATTGGCGACCGCCACGCGACCGTCCGGACCAAGCATGACGAGGCCGTGCGACATGGTGTTGAGCGCGCGATCGAATCTGAGCGCGAGCTTCCTCGCTTCCTTGTGGCCGATGACCGCCGAGAAAAGCACGTCGCGGACGTGGTCGGCGCTGTTGATCGTGACGAACGTCAACGGGATGATCATCAACCCCAGAACGACCGAGGGCAAATCCATGCGCAGCAAGAGTGCAAGTGCTGCCGGACCAATGAAGGTCACGGAAAAAATCCTCACCATGAGCGGGGAGCCGTAATTCCGGCCAACCACCGTCACCAAGGTTGCGATGGCCAGCGACGTCGCGGCCAGTTCGGCAAAGGGATCGGGATACACATAGATCGATATGAAGCACAGCGCGCCCAAGCCGAGGCCCTGCATGCTGCCCTTGAGGATGTAGTTGCGCTCCCAGCGCTGCGCCTCCTGGACGTCGGCTATTACACGGCCCGCCTTCCGGAAGGCGCGAATGCCGAAATAACGGTAAAGGCAGATGGACAGCAGAACAAAAGAGAAACCCAGGAACAACGGGTTGTTCGTGCGCAAGTAGATCATGAATCCGAGGATCCAGTAGCACACGCCACCGATCACCAGCATGTGGGCGTTGTCGAACAACGACCGCACAAACTGGATATAAACATCCGCCGGGATGTTTTCGGTTTTTGTTCTGCCCATTCGTCGGCCCAACGCTAGGCCTCGTCATCCCACATCCGCCTTAAGAAAGGCTTAGAACAGCGGTTTTGGCTCGTTTGCCGAAGGCGCGAACAGGCAGGACAGACCGGGAAACCGAGTTTCAGGTAAACAAGGCCTCACTCGGCGGCCCGAAGTTCGAGCAGCGTCGGCGCCGCCGACAGGCGTTCGAGCAGTCTTTGGCGCTCGCCCGCGGCTGTTTCGGCGCTGGCCTGCCGGACATGGCCGTAGCCACGGATGAGCGCAGGGACCGAGACGAGAGCGATCGCCGCATCGGCCTTTTCTGGTGTAAGCGACTTGGCGACAAGCTCAAGATCGCCCTCATATTGTGCCAAAAGCTGCCGTTCCATGCGTCGTTCGGCGGTGTAGCCGAACAGGTCGAAGGCGGTGCCGCGCAGGCGCTTCATGGCCGCCAGCAGGCGAAAACCCTTCATCATCCAGGGGCCGAAGCTCGATTTCCTCGGTTTGCCGTCATTGCCGCGACGCCCCATGATCGGCGGCGCGAGATGGAATTCGAGTTTCTCGTAGCTCTGGAACTGCTTGCCAAGTTCGGCGGCGAAGGAGCCGTCGGTATAGAGCCGCGCCACCTCATATTCGTCCTTGATGGCCATCAGCTTGAACAGGTTTCTCGCCACCGCCTCGGTCACCGAGGTCGAGCCGGGAATGGCCTTCGTTTCGGCAGCGCGCAGCAGCGCCAGCCTGTCGGCATAGCGCTTGCCGTAGGCGGCGTTCTGGTAGGCGGTCAGGAAGGCGATGCGGCGGGCGATGATCTCGTCCAGCGTCTGCGTGACCGGGGCGGCCTGTCCCGCCTTGCCCGGCTGGGCGACGAGGCCGCGTACGAAATCCGGCTGGTGCGCCGCGCGGCGGCCCCAGCGAAAGGCGGAAATGTTCATCGCCACTGCTTCGCCGTTCAATTCTATAGCCTTTTCAACAGCCTCGGCCGAAAGCGGCAGGCCACCGTGCTGGAAGGCAAAGCCGAGCATGAACATGTTGGCGCCGAGCGAATTGCCGAACAAAGCGGTGGCGGTGCGGGTGGCGTCGAAGAAATGCGCCTTGTCGCCGGCAGCGGCGCGGATCGCCTTCTTCAGACGCTCGACCGGCAATGAGAAATCGGCCGAGCGGGCAAACTCGCCGGGCATGATCTCGGCGGTGTTGGCGAGGAAAATGGTATGGCCCTCGCGCACCGCGGTCAGCACCTTCTTGGCCCCCGAGACGACGAGATCGCAGCCAAGCACGAGATCGGCCTTCCCTGCAGAAACACGGATGGCATGGATGTCGTCCGGGGTGCGGGCGATGCGGACATGGGTGAACACCGAGCCGCCCTTCTGGGCAAGGCCGGCCATGTCGATCATGCCGCAGCCCTTGTCCTCGAGATGGGCTGCCATGCCGAGCACGGCGCCGACGGTGACGACGCCGGTGCCGCCGACGCCGTCGATGATCGCCGCCCAGCCCTCAGTGCCCAGCGGGAATTCGGCTGGTGTCGGCACGCCGTCGAGAGGATCGGACTTGCCGGCCAGGCCCTCGGCCTTGCGGATCTTGGCGCCGTGCACGGTGACGAAGGAGGGGCAGAAGCCGTTGACGCAGGAGAAATCCTTGTTGCAGCTCGACTGGTCGATCTTGCGCTTGCGGCCGAATTCGGTTTCGACAGGCTGGATGGAGACGCAGTTCGACTGCACGCCGCAATCGCCGCAGCCTTCGCAGACCAGCTCGTTGATGAAGACGCGCTTGTCGGGATCGGGAAAGGTACCGCGCTTGCGGCGCCGGCGTTTTTCGGCGGCGCAAGTCTGGTCATAGAGCAGGATCGAGACGCTCGTGACGTCGCGCAGCTCGCGCTGGACGAGATCGAGGTCGTCGCGGTGGTGGATGGTGGCGCCGGCCGGGAATTCGACCTTCCCTGCATATTTATCCGGCTCATCGGTGACGATGGCGATGCGGTCGACACCCTCCGCCCGCACCTGCCTGGCGATCATGTCGACGGTGAGGCCGCCCTCATGCGGCTGGCCGCCGGTCATGGCCACGGCGTCGTTGTAGAGGATCTTGTAGGTGATGTTGGCCTCGCTCGACAGCGCGAACCGGATCGCCAGCGTGCCGGAGTGGTTGTACGTGCCGTCACCGAGATTCTGGAAGATGTGGCCGCGCTTCGAGAATGGCGCCTGGCCGACCCATTGCGCGCCTTCGCCGCCCATGGCGGTGAAGCCGAGGGTGTTGCGGTCCATCCACAGAGCCATGAAATGGCAGCCTATGCCGGCGCCGGCGATCGAGCCATCCGGCACCTTGGTCGAGGAATTGTGGGGACAGCCGGAACAGAAGAAGGGCGTGCGCGAACCGATGTCGGTGGCGTCCGCCAGCATCGCCTGGAACTGGCGCAGCTTGCCCACCCGCGCCGAGATCTCCTCCGACGGACCGATGGTTTTGAGGATCCTCTCGCCAAGGGCAATCGCGATCTCGTTGGGGTCGAGCGCGCCCTTGGCCGGGAACAGCCAATCGCCGCGCTCGTCCTTCTTGCCGACGATGACCGGCTGCGTGGCGGTGCCGTAGAGGCTTTCGCGCAGCTGTACCTCGATCAGCGAGCGCTTCTCCTCGACGACGACGATGGTGTCGAGGCCGCGGGCAAAGTCGGCGATGTGATGCAGGTCGAGCGGCCAAGGGCAGCCGACCTTGAACAGCCGCACGCCGATGCGGTTGGCGGCCGCCTCGTCGACGCCGATATCCTCCAGCGCCTGGCGGACATCGAGATAGCTCTTGCCCAGCGTGATGATGCCGATCTTCGGGGTGCGGCCGCCCGAATAGACGATGCGGTTCAGCCCGTTGGCGTGGATGAAGGCCGAGGCCGCGGCACGCTTGTACTCGTGCAGCCGCTCCTCCTGGCCGAGCATGTCGATCTCGTGGCGGATGTTGAGGCCGCCCGGCGGCATGTCGAATTCCGGCACGACGATGTTGAGCCGTTCGAGCGAGGCATCGACCGAGGCCGTCGATTCGATGTTGTCCTTGACGCATTTGATCGCCGCCCAGGTGCCGGCGAAACGCGACATGGCAAAGCCGTACAGGCCGTAGTCGATGATCTCCTGGACACCGGCCGGGTTGAGGATCGGCACCATGGTGTCGACGAAGAGGAATTCGGTGGCGTGCGCATTGGTCGAGGATTCGGCCATATGGTCGTCGCCCATGAGCGCAAGCACACCGCCATGCTTCGACGAGCCGGCGAGATTGGCGTGGCGGAACACGTCTCCCGAACGATCGACGCCCGGACCCTTGCCGTACCAGACCGAAAAGACACCGTCATGGGTGCCCTCGCCCAGCAGTTCCGTCTGCTGCGATCCCCAGCAGGCGGTGGCGGCAAGCTCCTCGTTGAGGCCGGGCTGGAAGACGATGTCGGCCCCGGCGAGCTGCTTCTTCGCCTTCCACAGCTGCATGTCGAGGCCGCCAAGCGGCGAGCCGCGATAGCCGGAGACGAAGCCGGCCGTATTCAAGCCCGCGCGACGATCCCGCTCGCGCTGCATCAGGAGCATGCGGATGACCGCCTGCGCTCCGGACAGGAAGATGCGCTCCTTTCCAAGATCGAACTTGTCGTCGAGCGCGACATCATGCAGCGTCATCAGGCATTTCCTCTGCGAAGGCCGCGCAGGGCAGCAGCCAACGTCGGGATCGGATGACGCATCCTTTCTTCCCTTGCAAGGCAGGTCAAACAAAATCGAAGGGACCAGGCAACGCGCAACAAACGGACCGGCGGGCGCTGGACCGCGCACGAAACCGCGCACCGACAGTGCAACGGCGCACGAAAATTCCAGCCGAAATCGATACCCGTCGGCAGGTGTCAGCCGGCTTTCGAGCAGTCCGGCTTCGGCTCACCCGGCAGCTTGCCGTCGGGATGGCCGGCGAGGTCTGGATTGGCCGTATAGAGCTGGTCGATGACCAGCGGCCGATCGGGCAGGATCGACTGATCCTCCGTCGACATCAGCGTGGTGTCGATCTTCTGCAGGATCGCACCGTCGGGGCCCTTGATGCTGATGGCGATGGCATAGGGCTTGTTCTTGACGATACAGGTCAGCGCCGGGCTCTCCAGGCTGACCTTGTCGAGCTTCGGCCAGACCTTCTGCTCGACCACCAAAGGCGCCCCGCCGGCGGGATTCTGGAAGCTGGCAACCGCCACCTGCCCCTCGCCCATCGGCTGTAAGGGCCGAAGCGTCACGACATAGGTCGCCCGGGCCAGGCGGTAGTTGAAGACGAATATCTTGCCGGAAACCTCGAACAGCTTGCCTTCACCCCTGCCGGTGTCGCGACAGGCGCCGAGCGCGACGGCGGCAATCAGCATGGCGCCGGCGACCACCGAACGGGAAAATCCTCTAGGCATCCTTGACCTCATGGGCCGCCAAACGGCGGCGGCGATAGTGACGACTTGCCTTCTGCCGGTTGCCGCACACCGCCATATCGCACCAAAGACGGCTGGAATTGCGGCTTCTGTCGACGAACAGCCAGGTGCAGTTGGGGCAGATCCTGAGCCTCGCCACGGTGTCGTCGCGCAGCAGCGAAAGCGCCGAGACCGCGAGCGCCGCCTCGAAGGCGATCGGCCTCGCGGGATCACCGAACGGCCTTCCCGGCGCGCCGATCTCCGTCCGGCTGCCGGCCAGGCCCTGGGCGCAGGCCCGCAGGAATTCGGGCAGGTCGGCGGTGGCGACCGCGCCTTTCGACACCGCGCCGCGAAACAGCCGGTCGGTCGCCTCGCGGATCGACAGCACGACGGGCGCGATTGCCTCAGGCGAGGATACCTCCAGCCGCCTGTCACCGAGCTCGGCGGCCCGAAAGCCGCTCGCCGCATCGGCGAAGCGGGCGATTTCGGCCACATCGTCGAAACGGTCGAACGTGCGCTGCGGATCGCCGCGCAGCACGACGGTGTTCGCCGTGTCGAGCGCGAGCATGCCGCCAGTGAAGCGGTGCGGGGTCCAGGCAACTGTCATGCCCAAACCTAACCGATAAATCGCATTTGACAAGTTAGATTCCGGGATGCAAACCTTCTCAGGGATGCGGTCTCCGCGGCCTTTTTTGAACATGTCGTCGTCACAACCGTTGCTTCCGGACGGCATGATCCGAGGTTTGCATGCTCTATTTCTTCCAGCAGGTGCTGAACGGGCTGCATTCAGGTGCGCTCTATGCGCTGCTCGCCTTCGGCTACGTGCTGACCAACGGCATCCTGCACCGCACCAACCTCGCCTATGGCGCGCTGTTCGCCTTCTGCGGCCAGGCGATGATCCTGAGCGTCGCCTTCGGCTACCAGGTGCTGTGGCTGACGCTGTTGGCGTCGGTGCTGTTCGGCATCCTCGCGGCATTCCTCTATGCCGCGCTGATCAGCCATGTCCTGTCGCGGAGCGTCTTCGAACCGTTGGCCGACCGTTCGCCCAATGCCATCGTGGTGACGACCCTCGGCATCCTGCTCGTCCTGTCTGAAGCAAGCCGCATCGCTGCCGACACACATGATCTGTGGCTGCCGCCGATGCTGGCCCAGCCCATCGTTTTCGCCGAAGGCGCCGGCTTCAAGGCGACGCTGACGCTGATCCAGGTGCTCGACTGCGCGGTGGTGCTGGCGGCGGTGGCACTCGCCACCTCGGTGTTTGGCCGCTCCAACTTCGGCCGGGCCTGGCGCGCCGTCTCCGACGATCCCAGGGCCGCCGCCCTGTGCGGCGTCGACGTGCGCGGCGTGCTCAGGCGTGCGGTGCTGTTCGGCGGCTTCTGCGCCGCACTGGCCGGCGTTATGGCCAGCCTCTATTACGGCAATGTCAGCTTCGGGTCCGGCCTCGTCTATGGCCTGAAGATCCTGTTCGTGACGGCGGTCGGCGGCTATCTCTCGCCACCCCGGGCAGCACTCGGCGCCGCCGCCTTCGGCATGGCCGAATCACTGTGGGCCGGCTATTTCCCGGTCGAATGGCGCGATGCGTGGATGTATGTGCTCCTGGTGGCCATGCTGATCCTGATCGGCGCCGGCCGCGACACCGGCAAGGTCAATTGAGCCCATCAGACTTTGGTTGCATGACGCCGGGTCAGACCGTCAGCCTCCGGCGCTTGCTTTCATTTGATGCTGTTTGTTGCTTCCATGCTTGTTGACCCGTCAGTCCACGCGCGGCATACGGTTGGACCAAGCGGCGTGACGGAATAAGGGGAGCCGGCACGCCTCCGAAAAAGGGAGGAATGCATGGCAGGGCTTCTCGCTCTATCCAGGGCCATTGATCGCGCCAACGAACTCATCGGAAAATCGGTATCCTGGCTGATCCTGCTGGCGATCCTGGTGAGTGCGGCCAACGCCGTCATCCGCAAGATTTTCGATATCTCGTCGAACGCGTGGCTGGAGCTGCAATGGTATCTGTTCGGCGCCGCCTTCATGCTGGCGGCCGCCTATACGCTGAAACAGAACGAGCATATCCGCATCGATATCGTCTACGGGCTGTTTTCACGCCGCGTGCAGCATTGGATCGATCTCCTCGGCCACATCCTGTTCCTGATGCCGTTCGTGACGCTGATGGTGATCTATTTCGTTCCCTATGTGTCGCTGTCGTTTCGCAGCGGCGAGATGTCCAACAATTCCGGCGGGCTGATCATCTGGCCGGCCAAGGCCATCCTGCTGGTTGGCTTTTTCCTGCTCGCGCTGCAGGGGATTTCCGAAATCATCAAGAAGATCGCCATCATGCGCGGCATGATGGACGACCCCAATCCGTTCATATCGGCCCATGAGCAGGCCGAACTCGAAGCGAAGGCACTGGCCGACGAGGTGCGCTCGTGATGGAATTCATCGCCCAGAACATGGCGCCGATCATGTTCGCGTCGCTGATCATCTTCCTGCTGATCGGCTACCCCGTCGCCTTTTCGCTGGCCGCCAACGGCTTGATGTTTTTCTTCATCGGCGTGCTGCTCTCGCCCTATTCCGGCGGATCGATCAACCTCGCCTGGCCGCTTCTGCACGCACTGCCGGATAATTTCTACGGCAGCCGGGTGATGTCGAACGATACGCTGCTGGCCATTCCGTTCTTCACCTTCATGGGCATCGTGCTTGAACGATCGGGCATGGCCGAAGACCTGCTCGATACGATCGGCCAGCTGTTCGGGCCGATTCGCGGCGGCCTTGCCTATGCCGTGATCTTCGTTGGCGCCCTGCTTGCCGCCACGACCGGCGTGGTGGCGGCATCGGTCATCGCCATGGGATTGATCTCGCTGCCGATCATGCTGCGCTACGGCTATGACCGCCGGCTGGCGTCCGGCGTCATCGCGGCGTCGGGTACGCTCGCCCAGATCATCCCGCCATCGCTGGTGCTGATCGTGCTAGCCGACCAGCTCGGCCGCTCGGTCGGCGACATGTATGCGGGCGCGCTGATTCCGGGCCTCGTGCTCACCGGCCTCTACATGCTCTACATCCTGGTCATGTCGATCATCCGGCCGCATTCGATGCCGGCGCTGCCGCTCGAGGCCCGCACGCTCGGCCACGGCGTGCTGTCGCTGCTGGCGGCGCTGCTGGCGGCGGTCGCGATCTCCTATGCGGCATACCGCTATCTCGAGCCGGCGCATGGCGACAATGCCGACATCCTCGGCGCCTGCGTCGGCGTGATCCTGATCTACGCCGTGGCGATCGCCGACCAGCGCCTGAACTTCAACATGATGTCGAGGCTGGCGCAGCAGGTGATCATCGTGCTGATCCCACCGCTGGCGCTGATCTTCCTGGTGCTGGGCACCATCTTCCTTGGTATCGCCACGCCCACGGAGGGCGGCGCCATGGGCTCCGTCGGCGCACTGATCATGGCGGCGGCAAAAGGGCGGCTGTCGCTGGACGTGGTCAAACAGGCACTGGCCTCGACGACGCGGCTGTCGTCCTTCGTGCTGTTCATCCTGATCGGCGCGCGGGTGTTCTCGCTGACCTTCTACGGCGTCAACGGCCACATCTGGGTCGAACACCTTTTGATCTCTCTGCCGGGCGGCGAAGTCGGCTTCCTGATCGGCGTCAACATCCTCGTCTTCTTCCTCGCCTTCTTCCTCGATTTCTTCGAGCTGGCCTTCATCATCGTGCCGCTGCTGGCGCCGGCCGCCGATAAGCTCGGCATCGACCTGATCTGGTTCGGCGTGCTGCTCGGCGTCAACATGCAGACGAGTTTCATGCACCCGCCCTTTGGCTTCGCGCTGTTCTACCTGCGCTCGGTGGCCGCCCGCGTGCCCTATCTCGACCGCCTCACCGGCAAGAAGATCGCGCCGGTCACCACCGGGCAGATCTACTGGGGCGCCGTGCCCTTCGTCCTGATCCAGGTGATCATGATTGCCCTGACCATCGCCTTTCCGCAAATGGTGATGCACTACAAGGCCACGGCGATCGATTCCGGCACGATCGACTACACGGTGCCGGGTGTGCCTGGCATGTCGCCTCTTGGTGCACCGCCGGCCAACGGCACAGCACCGGCCAATGGTGGCGCGGCTCCAGCCGGTCCCGCCGCCCCCGACCTTTCGCAGCCGCCGAGCTTTGGCGACGCGCCGCCGGCCAAGCCGGCAACGCCTCAGCCGGACCTTTCGCAGCCGCCGAGCTTCAACTGATGGGAGTGACACCATGAAAGCGGTGCGGCTGGAAGCGGTGGGCAGCATCTCTCTGCGCGAGATCGAGAAACCTGTTCCCGGAGCGGATGAGCTTCTGGTGCGGATCGAAGCCTGCGGCGTCTGCGGCACCGACCGGCATCTGTTCCATGGCGAATTCCCGTGCAGGCCGCCGGTGACACCCGGACATGAATTTTCGGGCATCATCGAGGCTGTCGGCAACGCCGTCTCCGGCTTTGCGGTCGGCGACCGCGTCACCGGCGATCCCAACATCGCCTGCGGGCGATGCCCGCATTGCCATGCCGGCCGGGTCAACCTCTGCCGCAATCTCAATGCCATCGGCATTCATCGCGATGGCGGCTTTGCCGACTATGTCGTGCTGCCGCAGAAGCAGGCTTTCCTCCTGCCCGCCGGCTTGCCGCCGACGCATGGCGCGTTCTGCGAACCGCTCGGCTGTTGCCTGCATGGCGTGGATCTGGCCGAGATCAGGCCCGGCAGCTCGGTGGTCGTGCTTGGCGGCGGCGTGATCGGCCTGCTCACCGTGCAACTGGCGCGGCTGACCGGCGCTACGACCATCATCCTGTCGACCAGGCAGGCTTCGCGCCGTGCGCTTGCGCAGGATCTCGGCGCGACAGTGACGGTCGATCCCACCGCCGCCGATGTCATCGATACCATCGCCGGACGGGCGGGCCTGGTGCCAGGCGGCGCCGACGTGGTGTTCGAATGCGCTGGTGTGCGCGAGACCGTCGAGCAATCGATGCGGCTGGCAAGGGCCGGGGGTACGGTCGTCATCGTCGGCGTGACGCCGCAAGGCGTGAAGGCGGAATTCGAGCCCTTCGACCTGTTGTTTCGGGAACTGAAGGTGCTGGGCTCGTTCCTCAATCCCTACACACACCGCCGCGCCGCCGAGCTGATCGCGTCGGGAGCGATCGAGATCGACCGGCTGATCTCCAGGCAGGTGCCGCTCGAAGAGGCGGCTGATGTGATCGCCAATCCGCCGGCTCCGGGCGAGGTCAAGGTGCTGGTGGTGCCGGGCAGGAGCTGAAGTGTCAACGGCGCGGACTGTCAGTTACGAATGTTTGCGCCGCCCCTCATCGCCCTGCCGGGCACTTCTCCCCGTATAGTGACGGAGAGAAGGACGACTTCGCGGAGGATTTCGTCAATCGCCACCGTTGCAGAAATGGCGCCAAGCGTTGCTGCCTACCACCTTCTCCCCGTCACTATACGGGGAGAAGGTGCCGGCAGGCGGATGAGGGGCGGCGCAAACTTCGGTCATAGCCGGCGCGTACTAGACCTACAGCTTGCCGTTGCGCTGTTGCACCATCATGAAGGTGTCGTAATTGTACTCGGCCACCTGCGCCCAGAGGTAATGCTCCTTGCGGAAGCCCTTGATCGATTCCCAGATCTTCTTGAAGGGCGCGTTTGAGGCTTCCATCTCGGCATAGACTTCGTTCGCCTTTTCGAAGCAGGCGGCCATGATGTCCTGGCTGAAGGGGCGCAGCTTCGCCCCTCCTGCCACCAGCCGTTTCACCGCCGGAGGGTTCACATAGTCGTATTTCTGCAGCATGTTCGCATCGGCGGCCTGGGCCGCGGTGCGCAACAGCGATTTGTAAGTCGGCGAAAGCTCTTCATATTTCGCCTTGTTGAACATCAGGTGGACGGTCGGTCCGCCTTCCCACCAGCCGGGATAGTAGTAATAGGGCGCCACCTTGTAGAAGCCGAGCTTCTCGTCGTCATAGGGGCCGACCCATTCGGCGGCGTCGATAGTGCCCTTTTCCAGCGCCGGATAGATGTCGCCGCCGGCGATCTGCTGCGGCACGACGCCGAGCTTCTGCACCACCTTGCCGGCGAAACCGCCAATGCGCATCTTGAGGCCGGCGAGGTCGGCGACCGTGTTGATCTCCTTGCGGAACCAGCCGCCCATCTGCACGCCGGTGTTGCCGCCGGGCAAGCCGAACAGACCTTGCGTGGCGAGGAACTCGTTGAACAGGTCGATGCCGCCGCCATGGTAGTGCCAGGCATTCATGCCGCGCGCGTTGAGCGAGAAGGGAACCGCCGCACCCAGCGCCCAGGTCGGGTCCTTGCCCCAGTAATAATATGCCACCGTATGGCAGGCCTCGACCGTGCCGGCCGTGGTGGCATCGGCGGCCTGCAAGCCGGGCACGAGTTCGCCGGCGGCGAAGACCTGGACCTGGAAATTGCCGTCGGTCGCTTCCGACAGCATCTTGGAGAACACTTCGGCGCCGCCATAGATGGTGTCGAGTGACTTCGGGAAGGACGACGCCAGCCGCCATGTCACCTTGGGATTGGACTGGGCTATTGCTGGTGCGGCGAGCGTGGCAGCTGCCGCTGCGGCGCCGACACCGGTCACGCCGGCCTTGCGAATGAACGAACGACGATCCATGAAGTTCCTCCCGTTTGGACCAAAGACCGACGTTCGGGAAATCCTCGGCTCCCGTGTCGGTTGGCCGAACAATACACGGGCAAAAAGTCTAGTCCAGCACGGCGGCCGGATTTGGTAACCAAGCCATGCTACCCTGCAACTATAGTCTAACAAGCGATTTCGTGGCCCATGCGACGCGCTGAAACTTGGCATGGAAAAATACCCCGGGATCGCCTATTTTGAAGGCAGGACATTCCCTTGCCAGATGGAAAACAGACCCAAAATGCATCAGCCGCTCGTCGCCATATCGACCGACGTCCGTCAGTTCGACAACTACACCTGGCATGCCGCCCCGCAGCAATATCTCGAAGCGGCGGTTGTCGGCGCGGGTGTGTTCCCGTTGCTGGTGCCTTCTTTCGGCGACAGGCTCGATTTCGACGAGCTGCTGTCCTCGGTTGACGGCGTCATGGTCACCGGCTCGAAGTCCAACGTGCACCCCTCGCTCTATGGTGGCGACGCCAGCGAGGCCAATGGCCCCTATGACCCTGCGCGTGATGCCACGACGCTGCCGCTGATCCGCAAGGCGATCGAGCGCGGCGTGCCGCTGCTTGCCATCTGCCGCGGCATCCAGGAAATGAACGTGGCGCTCGGCGGCACGCTGGGCACCGAAATCCAGGAGCGCGAAGGTTCGCTCGACCACCGCGCGGCGGTGAGCGACAAGCAGGACGAACGCTTCGCCATCCACCAGACCATTTCGATCAAGGCCGGCAGTTGCCTGGCCGGCGTGTTCGGGGCCGGCGACATCAAGGTCAATTCATTGCACCGGCAAGCGATCGACCGGCTCGGTTCGAAGCTGCAGATCGAGGCGGTGGCCGGGGACGGCACGGTCGAGGCGGTTTCCGTGCGCGATTCGCGCGCGTTCGCCGTCGGCGTTCAGTGGCACCCCGAATATTGGGTCAAGTCGGACAGCAACTCAGCCAAGATTTTCCGCGCCTTCGGCGATGCGGTGCGCCTGCATGCCGCGGCGAAGGCCGGCGCCCGCGCCGCCGCGGAATAATCAGTCGTCAGCCTTCCGATCGCCCGCCAGCGACAGCAATGGCGTGGCCGGGGCATAGGATTCGTAGCCGTCGCCGTCGGCCAGGGCGAAGGTGACGATCGGATCGATGCCGTTGGCGCTGAAGGCGACCGTTCCGTCCTGTCCTTCGCGCCAGAATTTTGCCTGCTCGATGCCCGGCAGGAGCCGGTGGCAATTCGGCGCCACAGTCAACAGCGACAGTCCATCCGAAACCGAGGCGCCGCGCCTGACCGCGCAGGCGCCCTCATCGCCATTGGCGACCAGCCTGTAGGCGTTGCCGGATGACGCGCCTTCTTCGGCGACGCTTTCCCCGCTGCCGCCATGAAACAGCTGGATGCCGCCAAACAGCGCGGCGGCGGCGATCAATGCGGAAAGCGTTTTCATCCTGGTCTTCATCCAGTATGCGGGCAGGATGAAGAATGATTTCAAAGGGTTAATCAGACGTTAACAAATATGGCGGCTCGGCCACTCAGCTGCGAGCCTTCACATTCGCCGTCTCCGGCACCGGCGTCAGTGGACGGCGCGCGCTGAACCAGGACACCAGATTGTCGACGCACAGATCCGCCATGGCGCGGCGTGTGTGCTCGGAGGCCGAGCCGACATGCGGCAACAGGGACGTGTTTGGCGCGTCGAGCAACGCCCTGGGCACATTCGGTTCGTCGGCGAAGACATCGAGCCCGGCGGCGGCGATGGTGCCATTGGCCAGGGCTGCCGCTAGGGCTGCCTCGTCGACCGTGCTGCCGCGGCCGATATTGACGAAGACGCCGTTGGCGCCGAGCGCCGACAGTATCTCGGCATTGACCGCCTTCTGCGTCGAGGCGCCGCCGGGCGCCACCGAAATCAGCGTGTCGACCGCTTCGGCCAGCCCCTTCAGCGTCGGGTGATACTGGTAGGCAAGGCCTTCGACGCGACGCCGGTTGTGGTAGGCAACCGACAGTCCGAACGCCTCCAGCCGCTGGGCAATGGCTTGCCCGATGCGGCCCATGCCGAAAATGCCGACGCGGCGCGCACGCAAGGTCAGCCGGCTCAACGGATAGTTGCCCTTCTTCGCCCAACTGCCGTCGCGCAGCCAGGCTTCGGCGCGCGGCAGGTCGCGGATGGTGTTGATGAGCAGCCCGATCGCGGTGTCGGCGACCTCCTCGGTCAGCACGTCGGGCGTGTTGGTGACCATGATGTTTTTCGCGGCCGCATGGCCGACATCGACCGAATCATAGCCGACGCCGAAGGAAGCAATGACTTCGAGATTGGGCAAAGCATCCATCATCGCCGCGCTGATGCCGGCAAACGAGGCGATGCCACGAACCGCGTCGCGCATCTCCTCACTAACCAGCGCCGGATCGGCGCGCTCGATGCCGACGCGTCTGAATGTCCGCTCGATGCGCTCCACCGCATGGTCGCTGAAGTCGGCCGGCACCAGAATGGCGACGGCTTGCAGCTGGTCGGCCTTGGTCATGCGCGCTCCACCGGCTTGCCGGTCGACTGGCGCACATGCAGTTCCGGCTTGATCAATTCCTGCGAGGGCCGCACCATCTGCCCGTTGAGCTTGTCGAGCAGCGCGCTGGCGGCGCGGCGGCCGACCTCGCGCTGGCCGTTCCAGACCGTGGTCAGCGCCGGCGTGGCGATCGCCGCTTCCTCGAGATCGTCATAGCCGGTGACGGAAATGTCGATGCCCGGCACCAGGCCGGCGCGGGCAATGCCGTTCATCAGGCCGATGGCGACGAGGTCGTTCCAGCAGCAGGCGGCTGTCGGCTTGTCCTTCAGCGCCAGGAACTGCCCGGCCGCCTCGAAGCCCGCCTGCTTGGTGCGTGGCCCGGCAATGCGCCAGGACGGCTTGACTTCCAGCCCTGCCGCTTCCATGGCGTTGACATAGCCCTGGTAGCGGTCGCGGCCGGTCGAGGTCTGGTCGGTGCCGCCGATCATGGCGATGCGCTTATGGCCGAGCGAGATCAGATGGTTGGTGGCAAGCCCGGTGCCATAGGCGTCGTCGCCGCGAAAGACCGGCACGTCGGCACCCTCGACCGTGCGGGCGATCAGCACTGCCGGCAGGCCGTTCTCCTCGGCCATCAGGATATCGGAAGCCGGCGTGCCGATGGCCGGCGACATGATGACGCCGTCGGCACCGAGCTGCAGCAGCGTATCGATGAAGGTGCGCTGCTTCTCGAGCTGATCGTAGTGGTTGGACAGGATGAAAGTCTGCCGGCTGCGGTCGAGCTCGCTTTCGATCGAGCGCAGGATTTCGGCGAAGAACGGGTTCATGATGTCGTGCACGACGACGCCGACAATGCCCGAGCGCGAGGTGCGCAGGCTGGCGGCGCGGCGGTTGTAGATATAGCCGATGGCGCGCGCATGTTCCTTGATGCGGTCACGCGTGCCGCCGGCAACCAGCGGGCTGTCGCGCAACGCCAGTGACACGGTGGCCGTGGACACGCCGAGCGCATCCGCGATCGTCGAAAGCTTGATCTTCTGTGCCAGTGACCTGTGCTCCCCGACCGGCTTCAGTCCGACATGTATTAAACAGTTTAAAGGCGGCCTTATGCCATCGATCGGGACCAAATCAAAGTTTTTTTGCCAGCGCTTCCGCCTCGACATCGGAGGCCGCGCGGCTCTGCAGCCGGAGCCGGTGCTCGCGATGGACGATATAGAGACCGCTGGCGACGATGATGGCGGCGCCGACCAGCGTCCAGCGGTCGGGAAACTGCTTGAAGACGATCCAGCCGGAAAGGATCATCCACACCATCTGCGAATAGGGATAGGGCGCCAGCGCCGTGGTCGTCGCCCGCCGATAAGCCTGCACCAGCAGCCAGTGCCCGACGCCGCCGAACACGCCAAGCATGAGCAGCACGAACCGGTGCCAGCCATCATGCGGCAGCGAGAAGGAAAACGGCAGCATCGGCAAAAGCAGCACCGCCGGCGCCAGCGCCGAGAACAGGATCAGGCTTTCCGGGGTCTCGGTTGCCGACATGCGGCGCGTCATGATGACATAGAAGCAGTTCGACAGCATCGAGCCGAGCGCGAAGAGATGCCCGACGCCGAAAACGCCGACACCTGGCCTTGTGATGATCAGAACGCCGGCGAAGGCGGCCAGTATGGCCAGCCAGCGCCGCCAGCCGGCCCATTCGCCGAGCAGCGGGCCGGCAAGTGCCGTGATCACCATAGGCCCGAAGAAATAGATCGACGTCGTCTCGGCCAGTTGCAGGGAGCGCAGCGCCAAGATGTTGCACATGGTCGATCCGAACAGGAACACACCGCGCAGCACATGTGCCGGCAGGTTGACCGGGCGAAACCGCATGGGTTGGCGCCAGCCGCGCAACAGCGTGCCGACCAGCACGACATGCACGGCAAAGCGCACCCAGGCGACGATCAGCGCGGAAACGCCGGCCAGGACGAGATATTTGCTTGAGGTGTCGAGGAAGGTGAAGCAGACATAGGTGGCAAGCATGCACAGGATCGCCACTGGCGGCGTTGCGCTTTCGACATGTTTTGGGAGAACGTTCACTTGCAGGCCGAGGAAAGCTGGGCTGAGGCCCACCTTTGCGGGAATTGTCGCTTGCCGGCAAGCCAATTGTAGCTCAATGGCGCGCCCAAGCCTGCTGGCATAACAACAGAAGCCGCCAGGCTTAGTCCACGCCTGCGTCGCTAAGCGTGCATACGGGCGCCCTTGGTGATCTTGTCGACCACCTTCTTCTCGGCGCGCAGCGCGATGCCGACCACCTTGGCGTCATCAGGCGCGAACTCGGCAAAGACGGCGCGATTGGCCGCGTCGAAGCCGGTCGAAAACATCTCCTCGACGTAGACGGAGGTCGTCACGCCACGCTCGAGCGTGCGCCGGTGGATCGCGGCGAGCGTCGCCTGGTCGGCCGACAGCACGATGACCGGCTGGATCGACAGCGGATTGTAGAGATTGCCGGAGCGGTCGCGATAGGGTTCGCCGATGATGTCGGGAAACTGCGCGACGACGCCGCTGGTCAGGAAAGCGGTGACGTTGAGCTTCTGCCAGATGGGCAAGTCTTCGCGCAGCACGATTGCAAACTTCGTATCGAACATGAAAAATAGGCCATTCGAGGTTGTGCCCCGATGCCGGGGCTGAAGGAGACGATGTCGCACGATCTAGGCAGCCAGGCCTTCGAGGGTCTTGGACGTTTGTGCGCCGATGCGGCTGAAAACTGCATCATCTCCGCTCCCGACCCTGCGGGCATGGAGCGGATCGAGGCGCGGTTCCACGGCAGCGCCTTCGATCTGCATCGCCATGACACCTATGCGATCGGGGTTACCCTGCAGGGCGTGCAGACCTTTCGCTATCGCGGTGCGACGCGGCTAAGCCTGCCCGGCCAGATCATCGTGCTGCATCCCGACGAATTGCATGACGGCGGCGCCGGCACCGAGGACGGATTGCGCTACAGGATGCTCTATCTCGAACCGTCGCTGATGCTGGACTGCTTTGGCGGGGCGTCATTGCCCTTCGTCAGGGATGCGGTGGTGAGGGACGACGCCTTCCGCGCCACGCTGCTTTCAGCGCTGGGGCCGCTGCAGCAGGAGCTCGACGAGCTGTTCGTCGACGATTTCCTTGCGCAATTGATGCAGAGCCTGTCGCGGCATGCCGGCCAGCCGGGCAAGCCGATGGCCGGAACGGCATGGCGGGCGGTGGCGCTGGCGCGTGACTATCTCACGGAGAACGCCACTCGCCCCGTCCGCTCCGGCGAATTGGAGGCTGTCACCGGGCTCGATCGCTATGCCCTGTCACGGCATTTCCGCGCCGCTTTCTCGACCAGCCCGCATCGTTTCCTGGTGATGCGCCGGCTTCAGCGCGCGCGGCGGATGATCGCCGCCGGCGAACCCTTGGCGCAGATCGCGGTCGAGGCCGGCTTCACCGACCAGAGTCATTTCAACAGGCAATTCAAGAAAGCGTTCGGCATGACGCCCGGACGTTGGTCGTCGCTGATCCGGGAATCGGCTGAGGCCGCGGCCTGAACGCTGCGATCATTCGTCCGACTCGGCGTCGTCGTCGATCAGCACCAGTTCCTCGTTGGAGAGGTTGGCCTCTATGCGGGCAAGCAGCTTGAACAGCGCCTTCTGATCCTTCTTGTCGAGGCCTTTCAGCGCCTGCTTCTCGGTCTTCTTCACCGATTTCTCGATGGCGCGAATGGTTTCGCGGCCGGTGTCGGTCAAGAAGATATGCGCCTGGCGGGCATCGGCCTCGGAGGCGCGCTTTTCCAGAAAACCCTGCGCCTGCAGCCTGTTGATGGTCTTGGTGATGGTGGGCGGGCGCACGCCGAGGCGACCGGCCAGATTGCCCGGGGTCTGGCCGTCCTCGCGGTCGAGCGCCAGCATGATCTGGTCCTGGCCGGCATAGAAGCCGTGCGCAAGAAGCCGGGCCGCCAGCGCGGTTCTTGCCAGCCTTGCCGCGGAATGCAGCCGGCTCATCGTTGCAGTCTTGTCCGCCTTGGCCATGGTCATCCCTCTTCGGCCGTACCGGTGCGTGCAGCATAGACGCAGCCGGCCGGTTGGCAATCGACGATCAAAAAGATTCCGGCGCTCCAAACAGCTTTGCCGGCAAGCATTGCGGTGTCCGCCGTGGCTAATGCCAGATGTTTATTTCAGTTAGATGACAAACGAGTTTCTGAAGCGATGGATTCAGGGCAACCATGGCGCGACCGCGATTGGGACGCTTCGCGCCCCCAGTCCGGATACGCTCTTTGCCGGAGGCGAAGACCCTTCCGCCGCCAACACCCGCAGGGCAGTCCCGGCCGGCCGCTTTGGTCCATCGTTTTGCCCCGTGCAAAAGCCCGGCACACATCCTATATGGAGCCGACAATCCCTTTTCGCGGCCTGGATTTTCAAGGCCCAGTCATTTCGAGGCAAGCCATGAGCGACGCACAGACGCAGATTCCCGTAACGGTTCTCACCGGCTATCTCGGCGCCGGCAAGACGACGCTGCTCAACCGCATCCTGTCGGAAAACCACGGCAGGCGCTACGCCGTGATCGTCAATGAATTTGGGGAAATCGGCATCGACAACGACCTCATCGTGGAGTCCGACGAGGAAATCTACGAGATGAACAATGGCTGCGTCTGCTGCACGGTGCGCGGCGACCTGATCCGAGTCGTCGAAGGCCTGATGCGCCGGCCCGGCCGCTTCGACGCCATCGTGGTCGAGACCACGGGGCTCGCCGATCCGGTGCCGGTGGCGCAGACCTTCTTCATGGACGACGACGTGCGCTCCAAGACCAAGCTCGACGCGGTGGTGGCGCTGGTCGACGCCAAGCATCTGCCGCTGCGACTCAAGGATTCCAAGGAAGCCGAGGACCAGATCGCCTTCGCTGACGTCGTCGTGCTCAACAAGACTGATCTCGTCACACCGGATGAACTCGCCAAGGTCGAGGCGACGATCCGCGCCATCAATCCGGCGGCGAGGATCCACCGCACCACCCGCGCCGGCGTCGCTCTGTCGGAAGTGCTCGACCGTGGCGCCTTCGACCTGTCCCGGGCGCTGGAAAACGATCCGCATTTCCTGGAAGCGCATGATGACCATCATGACCACGATCATGATCATCACGACCATGATGGCCACCATCACCACCATGATCATGACGGGCATGACCACGCGCATCCCTCGGACATCCACGATGTGACAGTGCAGTCGGTGTCGCTGCGCGGCGGCGAGATGGACCCGAAGAAATTCTTCCCGTGGATCGAGAAGATCACCCAGATGGAAGGCCCGAACATCCTGCGGCTGAAGGGCATCATCGCGCTCAAGGGGGACGACGAGCGCTACGTCATCCAGGGCGTGCACATGATCATCGAGGGCGACCACCAGCGCGCCTGGAAGGACGGCGAGAAGCATGAGAGCCGGCTGGTGTTCATCGGCCGCGAGCTCGACGCCGAGCGGCTGAAGAAGAGTTTCGAGGCCTGCCAGGCTGCTTGATTTTCGGACTTTATAGCGCTAGCGCTGCCCGCTCTTCCTTCTCCCCTTGTGGGAGAAGGTGGCCTCGCGAAGCGAGGTCGGATGAGGGGTGCTCCAGCTTGGCATCGACGGCAATCCGTCCAACACCCCTCAACCGTCTCGGCGCTACGCGCCGATCCACCTTCTCCCACAAGGGGAGAAGGCGGAGCGCACCCAGCCGCGCTGGCGGCTTCCGAGACGACCGGCAGAAATCTCGAATGGAATTGTCCTTACATGCCCACAGTCGCCCCGCTTGATCTCGAAGGCCATTGCGTCACCGCCGTCTTCGTCGGCGACGTGCCGCATTTCGCGCTGGCAGACGGCACCGTTCATCGGTTGGACAATGGCCACAAGACCGTGCAGGCCAATGACGGGCTGCTCGCGGCCTTCCATGATGCGGCGAATGACAGGCTGATCACCGGCGGTGAGGACGGCAAGGTGTTTGCCGTGAAGGCGGGCGGCGAAGTTACCGATCTGGCGAGCGCCGGGAAAAAATGGATCACCAGCGTCGCGGCCGGACCGCAAGGCGCCATTGCCTATGCGACGGGAAAAACCGCCTTCGTGCGCTTCGCCGATGGCAAGACCAGGGAATTTGCCCATCCGCGCTCGGTCGAGGGACTGGCTTTTTCGCCCAAGGGCATGCGCTTCGGCGTCGCCCGCTACAATGGCGCGACGCTGCATTTCCCGGCAGCCGAGGGCAAGCCGGTGGAACTCGAATGGGCCGGCGCCCATACCGGCATCACCTTCTCGCCGGACGGCGCCTTCCTCGTCACCACCATGCAGGAAAACGCCTTGCATGGCTGGAAGCTCGCCGACGGCAAGCACATGCGCATGACCGGGTATCCCGGCAAGGTCAAGAGCCTGTCATGGAGCGTCAAAGGCAAATGGCTGGCCAGTTCCGGCGCGCCGGCGGCGATCGTCTGGCCGTTTTCGGGCAAGGACGGGCCGATGGGCAAGGCGCCGCTGGAACTCGGCACGCGCGGCAATGCCATGGTGACAGCGGTCGCTTGCCACCCGAGCCAGGATGTCGTGGCCGTCGGCTATGACGACGGCATGGTCATGGCTGTGCGTTTTTCCGACGCCAAGGAAGTGCTGTTGCGCAGGCCGGGCAAAGGCGCCATCACCTCGATGATGTGGGACAAGGAAGAACGCCGTATCGCCTTCGGCAGTGCCGCCGGCGACTGCGGCGTCATCGACATCACGGCGTAGTTGTCTACCTCTCTGTTTTACGCAATTCCGGACGGAAAACCGCTTCACACTTTTCCTGGAATTGCTTAGCCAGCGGATCACTCGGCGCCGCAGGAGATCTTGCCGGTCAGATCTGATGTCTTGCCATCGCTGTCCGTGTCGTCTCTGCTGTCGTAGACGGCAAGCTTGTATTCCCCATCATAGACGCCTTCATCTCTGGCCCTGGTCAGGATCGTCAGTTCGACAGAGCTGTAGGTCTTGGAGACCTCCTGCTCGCGGTAGATGTTCAGCCGCAGTTCCTTGTTGTCGAGCCAGTACTGGGTGAGGTTGGAATTCTCGAACGTGGTCTTTTGCAGTTGGTCGCCGTCGGGCCTCGCCTTGATTTCAAGGTCACCGCGAAAGTTGAAGGTCGGGCCGCCCATGCCTGTGGTGACGCCGGCATCGACCTGGAATTTCACCGCCGCATCGTCGACCGAGCACCAGATGCCGCCAGTCGCGAACGCCATGCCGGTCGAAAGAACCAGCGTCGTTATGCAGATGATTGTCCGCATTTTTCCCCGCGCCGCCATTGCCGACAGCATTGGCGCTGACTTCGTCAGCATGGTCAAGCTTCGCTGAGCCAATGCAGGACAGACGCGCGGCCAATTGCGGTCGCCGACCTGGATTGGCTAAGAGGAACCTATCAGAGGGGTTTCCATGCACAGCAGCGACAGCTCAAAGACGTCCATCGGCGGCATCAGTCGAGAGCGCATCGCCGAATTGCGCGAGACCGAGGGTGAGGTTTTCCGCAAAGCACGGCCCAAATCGCAATCCAAGGTCGGCAACGGCCTGCCCGGCTTCTTCGGCGGCGTGCCGATGCACTGGATGAACGATTGGCCGACGCCGTTTCCGATCCTGGTCGACAGCGCCAGGGGCGCCACCATCACAGACATAGACGGTAACAAGCTCGACGATTTCTGCCTTGGCGACACCGGCTCGATGTTCGGCCACTCGCCGCCGCCAGTGGCGCGCGCGATCCGCCGGCAGGCCGGACGCGGCCTGACCTATATGCTGCCTTCGGAAGACGCGCTCGCCATCGGGCCGCTGCTGCAACGGCGTTTCGGCCTGCCATTCTGGCAGATCGCGACGACGGCGACCGACGCCAACCGCTTCGCACTGCGCGTTGCCCGCGCCGTCACCTCCCGGGAAAAAATCCTCGTCTTCAACGGCTGCTATCACGGCTCGGTGGATGAGACGATGGTGCGGCTGATCGACGGCAAGCCCGTCAACCGGCCAGGGCTGGCTGGCGAATTCCGCGACCTGACCCGCACCGCGAAGGTCATCGAGTTCAACGATGTCGCAGCACTTGAAGCCGCGCTCAGGGACAGGGATGTGGCCTGTGTCATCGCCGAGCCGGTGCTGACCAATTCCTGCATGGTGCTGGCCGATCCGGGCTTCCATGACGCGCTGCGAAAGCTGACGCGGGCGGCCGGCACGCTGCTGCTCATCGACGAGACGCATACCATCTCGACCGGTCCGGGCGGCTACACCAGGAAATATGGGCTCGAGCCGGACTTGTTCGTGCTGGGCAAGCCGATCGCCGGCGGCGTGCCGGCAAGCGTGTGGGGCATGAGCGATGAGGTCGCCTCGCGCTATGCCGACTACAACAGGACGAAGGAGCCCGGCTATTCCGGCATGGGCACGACGCTCTCGGCTAACCCACTACAGTTCGCCACCATGCGCGCCACGCTCGAAGAGGTGATGACGCCGGAGAATTATGACCGCATGGACCATCTGGCGCGGCGTCTGGATGCCGGGCTGACCGGCGTGATCGGCCGCTATCGTCTGCCCTGGCATGTCGCCCGCGTCGGCGCCCGCGTCGAGTTCATCTGCGCGCCTGGCCCGTTGCGCAATGGTGCCGAGGCGGAAGGCGCGCATTCGCCGGAACTGGAAGCCGCCATCCATGTCGCGCTGGTCAATCGCGGCGTCTTGATCGCGCCGTTCCACAACATGATCCTGATCTCGCCGGCGACGTCAGGCACCCAGGTCAACCGGCTGATCGCCGCCTTCGGCGCAGTTGCGGCGAAGCTTGCGGCATGAGACAAGCGGCCATGGACAATGCCATCGTGACCTCACCTTCGGGCTCCTCGCCCACCGAGGCGCAAGCCTTTCTCGACGCCCATCCCGAGATCGAAGCCTTCGATATCGTGCTGACCGACGCCAATGGCGTCGGCCGCGGCAAGATCGTGCGCCGGCATGAGCTGAAAAGCATTTTCGAGGGTGGCCGGCACATGCCGATCTCGATCCTCGGCCTCGACATCACCGGCGAGGATGTGCACGAGACGGGGCTGATCTGGACGACCGGTGACGGCGATCTCAGGGCTTGGCCGATCCCCGGCACGGTGGTGCCGCTTTACGGCACCAACCCGCCGCGCGGCCAGGTGCTGATGGCGATGTATCATCTTGACGGCCAGCCTATGTCATCCGACCCGCGGCTTGCGCTGGCCCGGCAGGTGGACATACTGGCGGCCAAGGGCCTCTACCCGGCCGGCGCCTTCGAGCTCGAATTTTTTCTCCTCGCCAACGAGCGTGACGCCGAGGGCAAGGTGCAGCCGGCGCGCGCGGTGCTCGATGGCCGCGTCTCAGGCAAGACCGAAGTCTATTCCGTCGACCATCTGCACGGCATGGAACCGCTGTTTTCCGACATCTATGCGGCGGCGAAGGCGCAGGGCATTCCGGCCGAGACGGTGATCTCCGAATATGCGCCTGGCCAGTACGAATTGACGCTGAACTACCGCAAGGACGTGATGCGGGCGGCCGACGACCTCGTCATGCTGAAGCGGCTGGTGCGGGCGCAGGCGCGCCGCCATGGCGTGACTGCCTGTTTCATGGCGAAGCCCATCGAGAAATATGCCGGCTCCGGCATGCATTTCCACGTCTCGCTGCAGGACAGAGCGGGCAAGAACGTTTTTTCCGAAGCCGGTGGCGAAAGCTGGTCGCTGCCGCTGCTGCGCGGGCTTGGCGGCCTCATCCAGACGATGGCGGAATCGATGCTGGTGTTTGCGCCGCACGCCAATTCCTGGCGGCGCTTCGTCTCGCAATCCTATGCGCCGGTGGCGCCGACCTGGGGCGTCAACAACCGTTCGGTGGCGCTGCGGGTGCCCGCGGGCGACGCCAAGAACCGGCGCATCGAGCACCGCCCGTCCGGTGTCGACGCCAACCCCTACCTGATCGCCGCGACAGTGCTCGCCGGCATCATCAAGGGCCTGGACGAGGGTCTCGATCCCGGTCCTGAAACGACCGGCAATGGCTATGAGGCAGCCGTCACGCGCACGACGATGCCGGCCGATTGGCGCGCCGCCATCGAGGCGGCGAGGACATCCAGCTTCCTGAAGGGTGCGCTCGGCGAGGATCTGCACCGCACCTTCGTGGCGATCAAGCAGTCCGAATATTTGCGCGTGGCGCGCACGGTCAGCGAACTGGACTATCATCTCTACCTGCACGAGGTGTGAGGAAGGAACCATCGTCTGCTTCGACCATTTCAATATCGGAATGGACGAGGCAAGATGATGGCGACCACAGGCCTTCCGCGCGATGCGAAGATGCCAGCCCGGCGCGTTTCCGTGTCACGCGCCGAGTTGATATCGGACGAAACCAATGCCAACTCTATCCCCGAACTGCGCGAGGCGGCACAAGGCTGCCGCCGCTGTCCGCTGTGGCGCAATGCAACACAGACCGTGTTCGGCGAAGGGCCGGACGACGCCAGCGTGATCTTCGTCGGTGAACAGCCCGGCGACCAGGAAGATCTCGCTGGCAAACCTTTCGTCGGTCCGGCCGGCAAGGTGTTCGATGCGATCCTCGATGACGCGGGTGTGGATCGGCAGAAGGTCTACGTCACCAACGCGGTCAAGCATTTCAAATTCGAGCCACGCGGCAAGCGGCGCATCCATTCCAAGCCGAATGCCGGCGAGGTTCAGGCGTGCCGCTGGTGGCTCGACCAGGAGTTCGATCTGATCAAGCCGAACCTCGCCGTGGCGCTCGGCGCAACGGCGGCATTGTCGCTGCTGGGCAAGGCGACACCGGTGATAAAGATGCGCGGCCAGGTGATAGCGCGCGAGGACGGCCTGCGTGTGTTCATCACCATCCACCCCTCCTTCATCCTGCGCATCCGTGAGGCCGCGGACAAGGCGGCCGAGCGTGACCGGTTCCTGCAAGACATGAAGCAGGTGAAGCAGCTGATGGCGGCTTGATCAGGTTGGTTAGGGATCGTCGGTCCGCGCCGCCCCTCATTGTCCTGCCGGACATTTCTCCCCGTATAGTGAGGGGGAGAAAGACGCTGTCTTCGGTGTTTTCGCCAATCACCAACGCAAGAAGAGGCCGAGGCTAGCCTAGTCTCCTTCTCCCCGTCACTATACAGGGAGAAGGTACCGGCAGGCGGATGAGGGGCAGCGCTCGCGCTGACGCGACGCGCTTTAACGAACGAGAATGGCCCTCAGATCATTCACATTCGTGCCGGTCGGGCCGGGCACGAAAAGATCGCCTACGGCATTGAATGCCGTCCAGGCATTGTTGACGGCCAGCATGGCCTTGGCGTCGACGCCGGCCGTGCGCATGCGCGATACGGTCGAACCGTCGGCGAAGGCGCCGGCATTGTCTTCCGAACCGTCGATGCCGTCGGTGTCGGCGGCCAGGGCGTGAATGCCTTGGACACCGCTGATGCCGATGGCGAAGGCGAGGAGGAATTCCGAGTTGCGCCCGCCCTTGCCTTTGGCGCGCAAAGTCACTGTTGTCTCGCCGCCGGACAGGATCAGCACCGGCTTTTGGAATGGCCGGTTGCGCGTCGCGACTTCACGCGCGATGGCCGCATGGACGCCGCCGACCTCGCGCGCCTCACCCTCGATGGCATCGGAGAGGATGACGGCCTCGACGCCTTGCCGCCTGGCTTCGACCGCTGCTGCTTCCAGCGACACGCCGGCCGAGGCGATCAGGTGCACCTCGTTGTGCGAAAAGCGCTGATCGCCGGGGTTTGGTGCATCGGCCGCCGGTGAACCGATGTGCGCTATCACCGCCTCCGGCAGCTTCATGCCATAGGCCGATATCGATGCCAGCGCGTCTTCACGGCTGCCGGTATCGGGCACCGTTGGGCCGGAGGCGACGAGTGCCGGATTGTCGCCGGGAATATCGGAGACGACCAGCGACACCACCTTGGCCGGCCAGGCGGCGGCGGCCAGCCGGCCGCCCTTGATGGTGGAAACATGTTTTCGGATGGTGTTCATCGCCGCGATCGGCGCGCCGCAGGCAAGCAGCGCCTCGTTGACGGCGATCTCATCGGCCAGCGTCAGGCCGGCCGCCGGCGATGGTAGCAGCGCCGAGCCGCCGCCGGAGATCAGCGCCACGACCAGATCGTCCGCAGTCAGCCCCCGGACCTTCTCCAGCAGTCGCCGCGAGGCTTCAAGCCCGGCGGCGTCCGGCACCGGATGCGCGGCCTCGATGATCTCGATGCGCTCGCATTTGGCGCCATAGCCGTAGCGGGTGACGACTAGCCCTTCTATCGGGCCGTCCCAGACTTTTTCGAAGGCCGCCGCCATCTGCGCCGAGCCTTTGCCGGCACCGATGACAATGATGCGACCCCTAGGTTTGGCCGGGAGATGATCCCTGATCGTCCGCTCTGGATCGGCGGCGGCGACGGCAGCGTTGAAGACCGCGGTGAGGAAGGATTTGGGATCGAACACGGTCATTCGGCTTCCGAATGCAGTGTCAGAGCACGCTTATCGATACCCAGATAATCACACAGCGCATCGACCACGACGCCGTGGTCCTGGCGTTCCGGCAGGCCGGACACCGCGATCACGCCAATGACCCCGGCACCCTTGACCGTGACCGGAAACCCGCCGCCGGCCAGCACATAGTCCGATATGTCGAGGGCTTCGCCGATCTTGAAGGTGCGGTCTGGGCGCTGCTGTTCCAGCACCATGCGGTAGGTGCTTCTCAGGAACCGCCTGACGACGTTGATCTTGCGCCGCGCCCAATCGGGATTGGAGGCGTTCGAACCCGGCATGGCCGCATAGAAGAGCGGCCGGTCGAAGGTCCTGATATCGACGACAACAGGCAGGTGCTCCGCGAGCGCACGCTTGCGGATGGCCGAGCCGATCTTGAAGGCAACCGCCTCATCGAAGGCGGGAAAGACAAGGGTTTCTTCCTGTCTCTTGATCAGAGCGATGTCTTCGGCAATGGCCATATCGTTCCCCTGTCAACTTCGCCGCACGCTTTGACCGATGGCTGCCGCGGGGTCAAGCGAGGAACATGCCGGAGCGATCTAAATCGCCATGTCGCTCTTAGATCGCCGTCCGGCGACATAAACCTCGCGCACGGCGCGGTCGTCGCCCAGCGTCTGCAGGAGAAATAACTCCTGCGCCAGTGTCTCGACCGTCTCCATCCTGAGCCGCATCGCCGGCGTAGCGTTCGCATCCAAAACGACGATATCGGCGTCGGTGCCTTCCTCCAGCGTGCCGACCTTGTCGGCCACCGACAGCGCCTCGGCATTGCCGCGCGTCATCTGCCAGAAGGACTGCAACGGGTTGAGCTTCTCGCCATTCAGCGCGATCACCTTGTAGCCTTCGTCCATGGTGCGCAGCATGGAATAGTTGGTGCCGCCGCCGACATCCGTTGCAGCGGCAATGCGCAGAGCTTTGTCCCGCGTGCGGTAGCGCTGATAGTCGAAGAGGCCGGAGCCGAGGAACAGGTTCGAGGTCGGGCAGAACACCGCCACCGATCTGCTGTCCGAAAGCGCGTCCGCCTCACGCTCCGACAGATGGATGCAGTGGCCGAACAGGCTTTTTTTGCCCAGCAGCCCGTAATGTTCATAGACGTCGGTGTAGTCGCGCGACCACGGGTAAAGCTGTTGCGTGAAGGCGATCTCGGCGTGGTTTTCCGACAGATGCGTCTGCATGTGCAGGTCTGGATATTCGCGGCTGAGCGCGCCGGCCATCTCCATCTGCTCCGGCGAGGAGGTGATGGCGAAACGCGGGGTGATGGCATAAAGTTGACGGCCCCTGCCGTGCCATTCCGCGATCAGCGCCTTGGTGTCGTCATAGCCCGATTGCGGCGTGTCGAGCACGCCGTCGGGGGCATTGCGGTCCATCATCACCTTGCCGGCGATGTTGAGCATGTTGCGGTCATGCGATTCGGCGAAGAAAGCTTCGGCCGAGGCTTTGTGCACCGAGCAGTAGGCGACAACGGTCGTCGTGCCGTGGCGCAGCATTTCGTCGAGGAACAGCCTGGAAACGCGGCGGCCGTGCTGCGCGTTAGCGAACTTCGTCTCTTCCGGGAAGGTGTAGGTGTTCAGCCAGTCGAGCAGCTCGGCGCCGTAGGAGCCGATGATCTGCATCTGCGGGAAATGCACATGCGCATCGATGAAGCCCGGCAGCAGCAGATGCGGCCGGTGATCGATCTTTTTTGTCCCCTCGCCGGCCTGTTTCTCGACATCGCCATAAGCGCCGGCGGCAACGATCCTGCCGTCGCGGATCAGCAGGCCGCCATCCTCCTCGTAGCGCCAGGCGGAATGGTCGTCGATGGTCTCGGGCCAGCGCAGGAAGGACAGCGTGCGGCCGCGCAGAAGTGTCGAGGTCATGCTACTTCCCTGCGCCTTCGAACCAGGCCACCAGCAGCGCCCGTTCCTCGTCTGATATCTGCGAGACGTTGGCGGGCGGCATGGCATGGCTGCGGCCGGCCTGCAGATAAATCTCGCGGGCGTGGTTGGCGATGTCTGCGTCGGTGTCCAGCATCACGCCCTTGGGCGCGTGATAGATGCCTTCATAGACCGGTTCGGCCGCATGGCACATCGAGCAGCGGCCGAGCACGGTGTCGCGCACCGCCGGGAAATGGGCAGAGGCGATATAGACTTCCGCGGAGGCGGAGGCTTTGGGTTCGCCGGTCAGCACCTTCGGCACGGTCGACAGCCAGATGATGATGATGAACAGGACAAGGGCGCCCAGCCAGGTCCAGGTCGGGTTACCCTTGCGTGCATGGACGCTGTTGAAATAGTGCCGGATCAGCACGCCGATGATGAACACCAGCGAGGCGATGACCCAGTTGAACTGCGTGCCAAACGCCAGCGGATAATGGTTCGACAGCATCAGAAACAGCACCGGCAGCGTCAGATAGTTGTTGTGAAGCGAGCGCTGCTTGGCGATCTTGCCGTATTTCGGGTCGGGCTTGCGGCCGGCGATAAGGTCGGCGACGACGATCTTCTGGTTGGGGATGATGACCATGAAGACGTTGGCCGACATGATCGTGGCGGTGATGGCGCCCAGATGCAGGAAGGCGGCGCGGCCGGTGAACAGGTGCGTCAGCCCCCAGGCGATGAACACCAGCACGCAGTAGAGCACGAGCATCAGGCCGGTGTCGCTTTTGCCAAGCGGCGAGCGGCACAAGAGATCGTAGACCACCCAGCCGACGCCGATCGTCGCCAGCGACAGCAGGATACCAACCGGGACCGACATGGGGAGCACATTCGGATCGATCAGGAACAGATCGGCGCCGGCGTAGTAGACGACGCACAGCATGGCGAAGCCCGACAGCCAGGTGGCGTAGGATTCCCATTTGAACCAGGTCAGGTGTTCGGGCATCTCGGCCGGCGCCACCAGATATTTCTGGATGTGGTAGAAGCCGCCGCCATGGACCTGCCATTCCTCGCCGAAGGCGCCGACAGGCATGCCGGGTCGCTGGCGCAGGCCGAGATCGAGCGCGACGAAATAGAAAGACGAGCCGATCCAGGCGATGCCGGTGATGACATGCAGCCAGCGCACGGCGAAGCTCAGCCAGTCCCAGAAAATCGCGAAATCCATCATTGAAGTCGTCCCTGCCGATTGGGTGACTTTACGGTGTGGCGCGCAAACGAAAAGAGGCGAGGTGTACGATGACTTTCAAAAAAAAATGGAAAATACTAGGTTGACCCCATAAATCCTTTTGAGAGCCACGAAGCCGCATGGCCTACCTCGACAACATCGCCGTCTTCGTCCGCGTCGTCGAACTCGGCAATCTGTCGGCGGCAGGCCGCGACATGCGCATTTCGCCGGCGGTCGCCTCCAACCGCATCAAGGAGCTGGAGAAGCATCTTGGCGTGCGGCTGTTCAACCGCACCACACGGCAATTGATGCCGACCGAGCACGGCACCGTTTTTTACTCCGGCGCCAAGCAGGTGCTGGAGGCGATCACCGAAGCGGAGGCCGCCGTCTCGGCGCTGTCCGGCCAGCCGCGCGGCACTATACGGGTGACCGCGCCCCTCGGCCTCGGCCGCAGGCTGGTGGCCTCGGGCATTCCCGATTTCCATGACAAATACCCCGATATCGAGGTGCGGCTGAGGCTCTCGGACCACAATGTCGACATCATGAAGGAAGGCATCGATGTCGCCTTCCGGCTCGGCATCATCGAGGATTCCAGCCTCAGGATGCGCGGCATCATGGAATGCGAACGCGTGCTGGTGGCGGCACCGAAATATCTGGAGGCACGCGGCGAGCCGATGGAGCCGCAGGAACTGATCGGCAAGAAGCATGACTGCCTGATGCTGCGCTATTCCGGCGCGCGCGAATATGTGTGGACGCTGCAGACGCCGGCCGGGCCACAGAAATTCGAGGTGCATGGCCCCTACGACACGGACGATGGCGACGTACTGACCGGCTGGGCGCTGTCCGGTCGCGGCATCATCAACAAGCCGCGCTTCGAGGTCGAGCCGTTCATCCGCGACCAGCGGCTGAAGGTGATCCTGGCCAACACGCCGCCGACGCCGGTGCAGTTCGCCGCCGTCTATCCGCACAAGAAGCTGCAGGACCCCAAGGTGCGGCTGCTGCTCGACTTCATGGCCGAGCGCTGCCAGCGGCTGATCAAGGATATTCTTGCGGGAAAATAGAACCACCTGCGGCGCGGAGGCACCGGTCGATCCCTGAACCATCGCCAACATTCGAAATTGGCTTAAGCCTCCCAATGTCGTCATCCCTGGGCGAAGCAGGAGCGAAGCTCCGTCGCGGAGACCCTGGGATCCATTCCGTGACCTCGGCAGAGGAGTGCAGCGGAGCAGAATTCTGCACCGTGGCAACGCTTTGAAATCGCGGCATGGATCTCGGGTCTGCGCCGTGTCGCTACGCTCCTTGCTTCGCCCGTGGATGACGAAGTGATTGATATTTCCGCTAATCGTCGGTGCATGTGATCCGCCAACGCAAGCATATACGACGTGTCCAGACATCAAAACCCGGCCCAGCCGGGAAGTAATTGCTGGCCGGCATGTGAGCGGCGGTTGGCCCAGCGTCGGCGGTTGCCATCGCTGCAGGCGGCGAACATAGTTCTGGCTCTGTTTCGCCTTGCAGGGACTACCAATGGACAACGGCGCCACAATGCATCTTGCCGTTTCGCTGTTTTCGGGAATCGCCGATCGCGGGGTCGAGCCGGAATTCAGCCGCCTGGCCAGTTTTGTGCAAAGGGCTGAAGCGGCCAAGCTGGACATGGTGCTGCTTGCCGATTCCGCGCCGGCTGCCGGTGGCGGTGCAGTGAACAGTCCGATGGCCTTCGAAGCGACAACCTTGCTTGCCGCGCTGGCGACGGTGACGAGCAGGATCGGGCTGGTCGCTGCGGCCTCGACCGTCGCCCACCAGCCCTACAATCTGACGCGCCGTTTTGCTTCGCTCGACATCATCAGCCATGGCCGCGCCGGGTGGCACGCGACGATGGCGCAGGCGCCGCGCGAGGCAGCCAATTTCAGCCGGCCGGATGGATTTTCCAGCGACGATTTTCGCCGCCGAACCGAGGAATATATCGGCATCGTCCAAGGCCTGTGGCGGGGCTGGGACGCGGACGCGCTGCTGTTCGACAAGGCCGGCGGACGCTTCCATGATCCGGACAAAATGCACCTGCTCGACCATCAGGGCGAATTTTTCTCCGTGCGCGGACCGCTGAATGTCGCGCGGTCGCCGCAGGACACGCCGGTGCTTGCCCTGTCGGGTCTGTCGGAGCCCGACTTCAATATTGCAGCCCGCACCGCCGATGTCATCCTGCTGGACGACGGACCGGCCGAAGACACGAAAGCACGCTTTGATGATCTGAAGCGCCGCGTCGTCGCCTGCGGACGCGAACCGGATGCCGTGAAGGTGCTGACGAACGTCTCGCTTGAGGATGGGCCGACCCTCGCTGCCGACAGGCTGGACCAACGGTTCCGCTCGAAAAGTTGCGACGGGTTCAACCTCCTGCTGCCGGCGCGGCCTTCCGCGCTGGACGATTTCATGGGATTGGTCCTGCCGGAGTTGCGGCGACGCGGCCTGTTTCGGGAGGGTTATCGCGGTACGACCTTGCGCTCGCATCTTGGCCTTGCCGGCGGAGGTGACCAATGACCGCCCAGATGAAGCTCGGCGCCTTCCTGTGGGCGACGGGCCACCACATCGCCGCCTGGCGCCATCCCAAGGCGCATGTGACCGCAGGCATCGACATCGATCATTACATCCAACTGGCGCGGACGGCGGAAGCGGCGAAGTTCGACATGATCTTCTGCGAGGATGCCGCCGGCCTGCGCGAAGCCGATATCGGCATCGCCAGCCAGACGTCGCGGTCGATCGGCTTCGAGCCGATCAGCCTGCTCTCGGCGCTCGCGGTGCAGACCAGCCGCATCGGTCTCGTGTCGACGGCGTCGACAAGCTACAACGAACCTTACGGGCTGGCGCGGACCTTCCTGTCGCTCGATCAGCTGAGCGGCGGCCGCGCCGGGTGGAACCTGGTCACGTCGGCGAGCCCCATCGAAGCCGCCAATTTCGGCGCGACCGGCCTCAAGCCGCATGCCGACCGCTACGAGCGGGCGCGCGAATTCGCCGAGGTGGTCACCGGGCTGTGGCACGGCAAGCTCGGCGCCTCCGGCCATGACGGCCAGAGCTTTTCGGTGCGTGACCCGCTCGACCTGCCGCGTTCGCCGCAGGGGGCGCCAGTCATGGTCCAGGCCGGCGCCTCGGATGTCGGCCGCGACCTTGCCGCCCGCACCGCCGACGTGGTGTTCACGGCGGCGCAGACCTTCGAGGAAGCGAAGGCCTTTTATGACGATCTCAAGGGGCGCATGGCGGCCTATGGGCGCGGGCCGGACGACATCAAGATCATGCCCGGCGTGGCACCCGTGGTGGCGGAAACCGAGGCCGAAGCCCGCGAAAAACACGAGGAGTTGCAGGAGTTGATCCCCGACGATGTCGGCCTGGCGCTGCTGTCCAGCTATCTCAGCATCTCCGATCTGTGGCGCTATCCGATCGACGGACCGCTGCCCGACCTGCCGGAGAGCGAAGGGATGAAAAGCCGGCAGGCGCTGGTCATCGAGCAATCGCGCCGCGACGGCCTCTCCATCCGCCAGCTTGCCCGTCATTTCGCCGGCGCGCGCGGCCATTGGCGCATCGTCGGCACGCCAGCGCAGGTCGCCGACGAGCTGCAGGCGCGGTTCGAGGGCGGCGCGGCCGACGGCTTCAACGTCATGCCGTCCTATTTCCCGGGCGAACTCGATGCCTTCGCCGCGCTGGTGGTGCCGGAACTGCAGCGGCGCGGACTATTCCGACGGGACTATGAAGGCCGAACATTGCGCGACCATCTGGACTTGAAACGTCCGGCTTGAGCCGGCACAGCTTAGCTGGCCATCATCTTGCCGCGCGGGACCGGATGGCCGGCATTTGACGCCGTATTGTGAACGACCAGCGCCGTCATGATCTCGGCGGCGGCAAGCGCTGCGATGACTTGCGGACGCTTGTCCTTGACGGCATCGCCGCCAATCGGCGAGACGAGGCGGGCGAATTCCGCTTCCGCGCCATCTGCCGACTTCAGGAACCAGTTCTTGAAGGTCGCCTTCTTGGTCTTCGAGCCGATCATGCCGACATAGACCGCGTCGTCGCGCTTCAGAGCCTCGGCGACGATCAGGAAATCCAGTGCGTGATCGTGGGTGAGGACGGCGAAAGCCGTGCCGGCCGGCGCGTTGCGCACCTCCGCCTCGGGCATCGGCGTCAGCCGCGTCTCGACGGTGTCCGGCATGCCTTCCAGCGCCTCGGCCCGTGTCTCGATGACGACGCCGCGCACCGGCAGAAGCGCGATCGCCGACGCCAGCGCCTGGCCGACGTGGCCGCCGCCGAAGATGTAGACATGCGGCAGGTGCGCCTCTTCGGCTTCCGCCGCCGCAACCAGCTCGGCGGCAAGTGCGGCATCGACAAGCCGGATCAAGACTTCGACGCGCCCGCCACAGCATTGGCCGATCTCGGGGCCGAGGGGCACATCGAGCGTGGCGCAGACTTCATCAACCTCGATGCGGGCTTCTTCACCCTCCCCCTTGTGGGGAGGGTCGGTGAGTGGACGCCGCGTAGCGGCGTTCGCGAACCGGGGTGGGGGTCGCCTGGTGCGACCGGCCGCACCCCCACCCCGGCCGGCTTCGCCGGCCGACCCTCCCCACGAGGGGGAGGGTGAAGATCCGAGCATCTGACGGGCCTTGTCGATGGCCATGTATTCGAGCTGGCCGCCGCCGATGGTGCCCAAAATCGCCGACGCCGAGACGAGCATGAAGGCGCCCTTCTCGCGCGGCGTCGAGCCCTTGGTGCCGGCCACCTCGACCAACGCGGCCCGGCCAGCGCTGGCGAGAAAGGCTTTCAGGCTTTGCACTTTCGAGTTCATTTTTTGCATTCCCAACTGGGAAATATAGGCTTTTCGCGCTGAATTTGCACGTTTGCCGGATTTCAGGCTGCCGATCCGGCCTCCCGCTTCAGCCGCTCGATCGTCATCAGGACGCGTTCCGGCGTTGCCGGGGCATCGAGACGCGGGCAGATCTTGTGGTCGGCGACGCTGGCCACCGCATCCGACAATGCGTGCAGCACGGACATGCCGAGCGGGAAGGGCGGCTCGCCAACGGCCTTGGAGCGGTGGATCGTCGGCTCGCTCGCCTCGGGCCAGTCGGCCAGGGTCACGTTGAAGATCTTCGGCCGATCGGAGGCGAGCGGAATCTTGTAGGTGGACGGCGCATGGGTGCGCAGCCGACCCTTGTCGTCCCACCATAGTTCTTCCGTCGTCAGCCAGCCCATGCCCTGGATGAAGCCGCCCTCGATCTGGCCGAGATCGATGGCGCGGTTCAGCGAACGGCCGGTTTCGTGCAGGATGTCGGTGCGCTCGACCACATATTCGCCGGTCAGCGTGTCGACCGAGACTTCCGAGCAGGAGGCTCCATAGGCGAAATAGTAGAAGGGGCGACCCTGTCCCTTGTCGCGGTCCCAGTGGATTTTCGGCGTCTTGTAGAATCCCGCCGCCGAGAGCTGAATGCGCGCCATGTAGGCTTGCTTGACGAGGTCGGCGAAGGCGATCTCCTGGTTGCCGATGCGCACCCGGTTGGGCAGGAAAAGCACCTGGTCGCGCGGCACCTGGTACTTTTCGGCGGCGAAATTGGTCAGCCTGTCCTTGATCTGACGGGCACCGTTTTGCGCTGCCATGCCGTTGAGATCGGAGCCGGACGATGCCGCGGTGGCCGAGGTGTTCGGCACCTTGCCGGTCGTGGTCGCCGTGATCTTCACCTGGTCGAGGTCGATCTGGAACTCTTCCGCCACCACCTGCGCGACCTTGAGGTAGAGGCCCTGCCCCATCTCGGTGCCGCCATGGTTCAGATGCACCGAACCATCGGTGTAGACATGCACCAGCGCGCCGGCCTGGTTGTAGTGCGTGGCGGTGAAGGAAATGCCGAACTTGACCGGCGTCAGCGCCAGGCCGCGCTTGATGAAACGACTGTTGGCATTGAAGGCCGATATCTCGCGCCGCCGCCGCGCATAGGAGGCGCTTTCCTCCAGTTCGCCGACGATGCGCTGGATGATGTTGTCCTCGACCGTCTGGTGATAGGGCGTGATGTTGCGGTCCGAGGTGCCGTAGAAATTCCTCTTGCGGATTTCCAGCGGATCCCGGCCGACCGCGAAGGCTACCTCGTCGATGACGCGTTCGGCACCGACCATGCCTTGCGGGCCGCCAAAGCCGCGGAAAGCGGTGTTCGACACGGTGTTGGTGTAGAGCGGTGCCGACTGCGCATGCACCGCCGGCCAGAAATAGGTGTTGTCGCAATGGAACAGTGCGCGATCGGTCACCGGACCTGACAGGTCCGACGAGAAACCGCAGCGCGCCGCGAACATGAAATCGACACCGAGGATGTTGCCTTCGTCATCGAAGCCGACCTCATAGTCGACGAGGAAGTCGTGACGCTTGCCGGTGGCGATCATGTCGTCGTCGCGGTCGGGCCGGATTTTCACCGTGCGATGGTGCTTCTTGGCGGCGATCGCGGCCAATGCGGCAAACTGGTTGCCTTGCGTTTCCTTGCCGCCGAAGCCGCCGCCCATGCGGCGGATCTCCACCGTGACGGCGTTGCTGGGCACGCCGAGCGCGTGGCTGACCATATGCTGGACTTCGCTCGGATGCTGGGTCGAAGAATAGATGGTGACGTCCTGGTCCTCGCCTGGAATGGCCATGGCGATATGGCCTTCAAGATAGAAATGCTCCTGGCCGCCGACGCGCATCTTTCCCTTCAGCCGGCGCGGCGCCTGACGGATCGCAGCCGCCGCATCGCCGCGCTTCAGCGTGAGAGGCGGCGTGACCAGCTTGTCCTTCATCGGGTCGAGATCGCCGATATCGGTGACGAAAGGCAATTCCTTGTATTCGACCCTGGCCAGCCTGGTGGCGCGGCGGGCCTGTTCGCGGGTCTCGGCAATAACGCAGAAGATCGGCTGGCCGTAGAACTCGACCTTGCCGTCAGCCAGGACCGGCTCGTCATGGCGGCCAGTCGGCGAAATGTCGTTCTCGCCCGGTACATCCCTTGCCGTCAGCACATCGACGACGCCCGGCGCGGCGCGCACCGCCGAAAGGTCCATCTCGACGATGGCGGCATGGGTCGCCGTCGAAAGGCCGAGGCAGCCATGCAGCGTGCCTGCCGGTTCCGGCATGTCGTCGATATAGACGGCTGTGCCGCTGACATGCTTGTGGGCGGAATCGTGCCGCTGGTCGGCGGCGACGCCGCCGGCGATCTTCTCGGGCTTGAGATTAGTGGTCGCGTGCTCGTTCATCAAACGCCTCCCTTCCCTTCTCCCCGTTGGCGGGGGGGGGGGGGCCGGGGGGGCGGGGGGGGGGGGGGGGGGGGGGGGGGGGGGGGGGGGGGGGGGGGGGGGGGGGGCGCGCGGGCGGGGGGGGGGGGGGGGCGGGGACGGGCGCGCGCCCGCCGCGCCCCCCCCCCCCCGTCCCCCGCCCCCCCCCCCCGCGGGCCCCCCCCCCCCCGCCCACCCCCCCCCCCCCCCACCCCCCCCCCCCCCCCCCCCCCCCCCCCCT
>NZ_JAFFIW010000118.1 GCF_018588885.1 Mesorhizobium sp. dw_380 | reverse complement strand
AAACAGAAGCTGGAGTTTGTGCGGCTGGCTACGGCCGAGGGGGCGAATGTGAGCGCCTTGTGCCGACGCTTTGGGATTGGTCGAACCTGCGCTTACAAGTTGCTCGCGCGCTGGCAGGCTTTTGGCGCGACCGGGCTTTTGGAGGAGACGCGCCGGCCGCGGTCGAGCCCGACGCGCAGCACGCCCGAGATCGAGGCGGCAGCGCTTTCGGTGCGCACGACGCATCCGGCCTGGGGCGGGCGCAAGATCGCCCGAGTGCTGGCACGTCAGGGGCTTGGCCATCCGGCCGCCTCGACGGTGACTGGTATCCTGCGCCGCAACGGCGTCGAACTGGGCGCGCTGGGCGGCGGGGCCAAAGCGTTCATCCGCTTCGAGCACGCCGCGCCCAACGACCTGTGGCAGATGGACTTCAAGGGCCATGTGCCGTTGCGCGCCGGGCGGCTGCATCCGCTGACCGTGCTCGACGATCATTCGCGGTTCTCGCTGGTGCTGGAAGCTTGCCCCGACCAGACCACCGAAACTGTCAAAACCCGCCTGATTGCGGCCTTCCGGCGCTACGGCCTGCCGTGGCGCATCGCCACCGACAACGGCCCGCCCTGGGGCGATGGCGGCCGCAACAACTTCACCATGCTCGGCATCTGGCTGATCGAGAATGGCATGTTGGTCAGCCATTCCAGACCCTGCCACCCACAGACACTGGGCAAGGAGGAGCGTTTCCACCGCACGCTCAAGGCCGAGGCGCTGCAGGGGCCGCCCTTCGACAGCCTGCAGGCGGCGCAGTGCGCTTTCGACGCTTGGCGCCACATCTACAACACCGAGCGGCCGCACCAGGCCATTGCCGGCGCTGTGCCGCTCGATCGCTATCGTGCCTCGACGCGCGACTTCGCCGATGCCGTCCAGCCGTTCGAATACGCGCCCGGCGACCAGGTCCGCAAAATCCAGCAGAAAGGCACAACCTCGCTGTTCGGCCATGCCATCAAAATCTGCAAGGCTTTTGCCGGCAAAGCCGTCGCCTTCCGCCCAACCGAAACCGACGGCGTTTTCGATGCCTACTTCCGTCACCAGAAAATCCAGACCATCGACCTCAACGCAAGCCAACGATAGGATGCCAAACTGTTCGCGATGTCCTCGCACACCTGTTCGCGATGTCCCCGGTCCAAACA
>NZ_JAFFIW010000117.1 GCF_018588885.1 Mesorhizobium sp. dw_380 | reverse complement strand
TATCCGAACGGACCGGCACCATCAATCCGCTCCCCGACACCCGAGACGAGCTCTCAGCCAAAGCCGCAGAACAAATCGCGCCTCTCGCGGAGCACAAGCTCAACCGCGAAAGCCCAGGCGCCGCCGCGACCCGCTACCAGATTCGAAATCAATCTTTCGGCCGGCTTCAGTGCCCGTTGTCTCGTGCTTGTGATGCGAACAGATCGCTATGCCATAGGTGTCGATTGAGGATCCGATCCGCGATCGCGCCGGCGTCGTCAGGGCCGAGGCGGGTATCTCGGCTATGCCGAATCGACTTGAGTTCGTCCTGCGGGAACCTGAATCAAAGGCAGAGTGCGACCGAATCAGACCAAACTGCTAATAGTTGACATCTATTGCCATCCTCAACGTGTGACTCCATACTCCTTCCAGGAGGCTGCTATGCCCAACTACGCTCTCAACGACCATTACGAGGGCTTCATCAGGAAGCAGCTCGAATCGGGTCGCTACAACAACGCCAGCGAAGTTGTCCGCGCTGGCCTGCGTATGCTCGAGGATTTCGAGGCGGAGCGGGAGAAATGGCTGCGCGAGGAAATCCCGGGGCGCCTGGCCGAACTCCAACGGGATCCAGCGAAGGGTGTTCCTGCCGAATCGGTCTTTTCCCGGCTGGAGGCGCGTCATCGCGCAAAGCAGGCGAAAGCCAAGTAGGGGATGGAGCACCGGATTGTCTTCCACCCCAGGGCCGGAAGCTGAGCTGGAAAAGCTCTATGACGACATTGCCGAGCGTGCGTCGCCGGCGATCGCCTGGAATTTTTGTTGTCGGCATCCGTGACCATTGCCTGGGCTTCTCGACTTTTCCACAGCGCGGCACAGAGCGGGTTGAGATCGTGCCTGGGCTGCGGATTGTCGGTTGCCGGCGCGCCGTCAACATTGCTTTCGCGGTCGAGGCCGAACACGTGCTGTTCCTGGGCATCTTTTACGCCGGCCGGAATATCACGCCGGAATTGCTGGAAGACAGGCTCTGAAGCGTTGCTCAGGCTGGCGCGGCGGCCGAGGCAGGACTGGCGATTTTCAAGCCGATGCGTGCACCAGGCGCCGAGGTGACGGCGAGCCTCGCGAGGAATGATCGGCCGCGGAATGCCGCTCCCAATCCGGCCAAGCCAACTCACGAATTTCGGCCTCGTGGATAACTCCATGAGAAATCGA
>NZ_JAFFIW010000116.1 GCF_018588885.1 Mesorhizobium sp. dw_380 | reverse complement strand
GGTAGGGCTATCGCATATGAGTAAAGAGGCTGAGCAGGTCTTGATCGGCCCATCGTGCTTTGAGTCGTTTGTGGCTGAGCGGAATTTTTTCGGGATCGGCTCTGAGAACATTGAGCGTGAGACGCCGAAGTATGGCGTGGTTGGCGGCCGTGTTGTTCTTGCGGCCTCTGATCTGATCTTCGCCGAGCAGGACATCGAGTTGCCAGTGCAGGTCATTCTCGATGCTCCAGTGGCGGCGTACTGTGGCGAGCAGTTCGTGTGCCGGCATTTTGCGCGACAGCGCATAACAGCGGACCTTGTGTGTGGTCTTGCCCTCGACGGTGCGCCAGCTTTCGACACGGCCGATGGCGCAAAGGTCGACGAGTGCATTCTTGCCCGGCGTCTGCGCGAAGGGAATGACGAAGGCACGCCGCACCTCGTGACGGCCATGCGCGTCCTCCTCGGTCCGATGGAACTTGGTTGTTTTGCCCGCCGCCGCCTTGTCGAGGGCGGTGTTGGCTTCGGTGGCCAGCTTCGACTGGTTGCCTTTGATGGCGATCACGTAGTGGCCGCCACCGTCGCGCACGGTCTTGGTCATGCGGCGATGGCAGTGCAAGGCGTCGGCGGTGACGGTCAAGCCCTTGAGCGACAACAATTCGAGCGCCGCGATCGCGGCCTGCACCTCGCCGCCTTCCTGCGCCACGGTTTGGGCCAGGCTCATGAAGGTGTCGCAGCCAAAGACGGTCACCACCAGCGGCGGCATATGCGAGCGGCCCTTGGCATAGGCGCGCCTGAGGCTCTTGCCGTCGATGGCGACCTGGCCTTTCGGCGCATCGATGCGCGCCTGCGCGCCGAAAGCGGCCATGAAGCGCATGAAGGCATCGTTGAGGGCGACAGGATCGAGAGCCGCCAGCACGCGGCTGAAGGTGTCGTGGCTGGGCGCGCCACGCTCGAGCGGGATGAACTGCCGCAACAAATCGAGCCGGTTCCTGGCAAACAGCTCCATCTCCGTGCAGTGCGTCGCCCCGCAAAGTACCGCTGCAAGCGCGACGAACAAAATCTCCGGCAACGGGTGCTGCGCGGTCAAGTCCCGCGGGTCCGGAACCTCGCCGAATACATCCAGAAACACCATGCCGACCTCCGATCATCCAGAGGTCCCCTCAGAATCGATTTCCACACGTCGCACAAGAGTCCGTTTGTACTCATGTGCGATTCCCCTGCC
>NZ_JAFFIW010000115.1 GCF_018588885.1 Mesorhizobium sp. dw_380 | reverse complement strand
AAGGCTCACTCCCAGGCGCCGGGCATGGCCACGCAGACGGTCGTTGAGGGTCTGCGGCAGCAGCCGGTGTAACTCAACCGTCCCCTCGCCACTGCCCTGTATCTCCGCCAGGCCGAATGGCAGCACGGGCTCATCGACATCGCCAAGCCGCTCACGGAAGTAACGTTCATGCTCCGCCTCAGAGATACCGAGACGTGCCTGCGCCACCACCTTGCGGAACGGCTCCGCAGCGGGCAGCTCGGCCTCCCGTCCTGCCAGGATCGCCTCGATCTCCTCGTTCAGCAATTCCACCGTCGATCGATCGCCGATCAGATGATGGTGCAATTCTTGCAGCAGCCAGCGGTCGGCCTCGGGATCCTTTGCCACCACGAAGCGCAGGAGCGGCGCCTTGGTCAGGTCGAACCGATGATGGCTCGGGTCGTAGCGATGCCTGAGCTGCTCCACGCCCGGACCGGCGGCGGGATCGAGTTCAACCTCGGTGATGCTCAGCGGCGCATGGCGCCACACCACCTGCACCGGCGACGACAGGCCTTCCCACACAAAGGCCGTGCGCAGGATGTCGTGGCGGTCGACCACGCGCTGCACCGCCGACAGATACCGGTCCAGCCGATCCCGCTCGGCAAAGGCCATCTGCGCCCGGATCAGATACGGATCGCCCTTCTGCGCCAGAAGGTGATGGAACAGGATGCCGTCCTGCAGCGGCGACAGCGCGTAGATGTCCTGGATATTGCCAACGCCACCCGGCACCGCCTCGACCACCCGGTCGATCTCGGCCTGGCTCAGTTCCGCCAGCGGCACCATCGCTGGCGTTATCGTGCGGCTCTGCGGCGTGATTCCATTGGCTGGAACCGTTATGCCGCCACCCCATGCTCCCGCACCGGAGGCGCCGTTATTTTCCTTAAGGCTCTTAATTATATTACTTTTGTTCGATTTTATTTGATCAATAACGTCGTTCGTAATCGAGTCGTTATCACCAGATATGACGATAGAATTGTCTTCTAATTTTAGAGATATGTTCCGATCTTTGAGAGTGTCTAGAAACGCTTTGATATTCATAGCCGAATCTCTACGATTTTTCTTGTTGCCATAGCAAAGTCCGCCAGGTGGGGATGCTCGAACAGATCCCGGATCGTCGCTCCCACGCCCAGCCGGCGCAGGCGCTCCAGCAGCTTCACCGCCAGCAGCGAGTGACCGCCGAGTTCGAAGAAGCTGTCCTGGCGCCCGACCCGCTCGACACCAAGCAGCTCT
>NZ_JAFFIW010000114.1 GCF_018588885.1 Mesorhizobium sp. dw_380 | reverse complement strand
TGGCTGCGTCACCGTGCTCGAAGGGCTGCTACCGGCAGCGCAGGGGATCAAGAGCGAAACCGCGCCCTGACGAAGGTTTCGTCAGGGCCGCGCGGAAGAGCGCCAGGGACCCCGCGTCTAACTCATGCCGCCCTGTCTCTCGGTCGAACAAGAAAAGCCGCGAAGATGCAGCGCAGGTGGCATGTCACGGAATGACTTTCAGGGCATTGATTTTCGGTTTTGCTCGAAAAGTCCAAATGATGTAGGCGAAGCATCACTCCAAGCAACCGTCCACAGCCGGGTCATCTCCTCTGGACGCAACGGTCCCACTTGTGCATTGTGTTTGCCATGCGATGACCTCCGGAATGCGCTGAAGGCCAATGTCGCCTCGGTTTAACGGAGATCTGCACGACCTAAGTGTAGCATTTGAGGTAATCTACTTGACCACTAGGCGGCGGTTCTCACGAGGCGGAAATATTGTTAAGCAGTCCAGCCGAGCGATACTGGAAAATGCCTTGGCTGCTGCCGTGTCGAAATTGCTTCTTGAGCACGATCCGACAATCCGTAAGCCGGCTCTTAGAATTGCCGCGAAACTGGCAGGGTATATAGCTTCGTCGATCACTGTTCAAACTCAGGCTGTTCAGCGAGCCTTCCCCACTATCGAGGATGATCTCGAAGACTTTGCTCATGTTTTTATTGGCCACATAGTGGCAGAGGCACAGGGCCGATTTGATCCACGACTGGAGCGTTTCAAAGCGGTACCACCACCGGCGGTGCCCCAAGCCCCTCTCAGTGCTCCAAGTGATTGGGCAGGGCCGGTAGCTGGGCCAACAGTGATAGAGAGACATTTTGGAATACCGAGGTCGACGCTCTTTCGGTGGCAGAAACGCGATGAGGCGATCGGACTTAAAACCGGCAGCAGCAGGTTTGTTTTTCCGTTGAAGCAGTTTGTCGATGCTCGCCCTGCTGATGGGATAGCCGAATTGATTGCGATGTTTGGCGACCATCGGCTTGCCTGGCAATGGTTAATGGCGCCAACGGACAAACTTGGCGGGAACCCGCCGATAGATACTCTGCTAAGTGGTAAGGTCGCGAATGTTGTTGCTGCGGCGCGCCTGACTTTGGAGGATGCGCCTGAAGTTTAGCCCCGGCATTTGGTGAACCGAGTATCGACTTCCTGTGGCTCTTCGAACGGAGGGGAAGCAGCGTGCCGCTGCCACACCGCCTGCGATCATTGGTCCCATCTGCTCCGTGCGTTGTGGACCTACGGGATCGCCATCAGGACCGTCGCATA
>NZ_JAFFIW010000113.1 GCF_018588885.1 Mesorhizobium sp. dw_380 | reverse complement strand
GTGTCCGAACCGGATAGATAGGTAACAGAATGGACCTGATGCATGGGTGACAGTTCTCTCCTTCGCCGGGAGGACCGGCGATGGTTTGGCGAGAGACTGGCATCATGGACGAGCGGCTTCGGTTTGTAGTGGATTGCCTGGCAGGTGAGGAGACGATGAGCGAGATTTGTGCGGCCTACGGCATCTCTCGCAAAATCGGCTACAAGTGGCTTGGTCGCTATCGCGCGTTAGGCCCGGAAGGTTTGCGTGATCTGCCGCGAGCGCCGCTCAATCACGGCCGGGCGACGGCTCTGGATCTTGTGGAGCAGATCGTGTCGGCGAAAGAGACGCATCCGCTGTGGGGGCCCAAGAAGATCGTGGCGCGGCTCAAGCGCACGGCCCCTGAGCTGCGCTGGCCGTCAGCTTCGACGGCGGGCGCCATCCTTGCACGACATGGGCTTGTGGGCGCGCGCAAGCGGCCACGGCTGCGGGCCTGCGGCAACGGCCCCTGGCCGCCGGCCGAGGAGCCGAACGCAGTGTGGACTGGCGACCACAAGGGCTGGTTCCCGACCGGCGACAAGCGGCGTTGCGAGCCCTTGACGGTGATGGATGCGTCGAGCCGCTATCTTCTGGCGCTGGAAGCAACGGGGTCGACGGCCGATGCCGAGGCCTGGCCGGTGTTCGAGCGGTTGTTTGAGGAGCATGGGCTGCCGGATCGGTTCAGAAGCGACAATGGCCCGCCGTTCGCGTCGGCCGGCGTCGCCGGGCTGACGCCGCTTGCCGCGCGCTTCGTCAAACTTGGCATCGTGCTGGAGCGGATCGCGCCCGGCAAGCCGCAGCAGAACGGCCGCCATGAGCGCTTTCATCTGACCATGCTGCCGCTGGCCAAGGAACCGGAAGCCGACAGAACAGCTCAGGGCCGGGCCTTCGAGGCCTTTCGGCGCAGCTACAATGAGGAGCGACCGCATGAGGCGCTGGCCATGGACACTCCAGCCCAGCATTACCGCCGCTCACAGCGCCTCATGCCAAGAACGCCACCCGAGCCCGATTATCCGGCCGAGGCCGCGGTCCGCCACGTGCGCCACAATGGCGAGATCCGATGGAATGGTGGCTTCATCTATGTCTCGCAAACGCTGGCCGGTGAAGCGGTCGCGGCCACCGAAACCGAGGATGGCCAATGGGCGCTTTCCTTCTATGCTCATCCCCTCGGCATCATCGACACGAGGCGTATGAAGCTCGTCCGCCGCAGCGCCGCGCCAACCAAACCGCTTGGCGCTGCGGCGGACAAATAGGGGGGAGAA
>NZ_JAFFIW010000112.1 GCF_018588885.1 Mesorhizobium sp. dw_380 | reverse complement strand
GACCGTCAGCCGGATGCCGACGGCTCCGCACTCACTCTTCTCGTCGCAGTCTCCGACTATCAAACTCGATCCTGATAGAACTCAATGGGGAGACCGGCGGGATCTGCCACGAAAGTGAACGAATGTCCTGTGTGAAAGTCTACGCGGATATGGATTTCTTGCGGCAATGAAGATGGCGATAGGCGCCGCGCGACGCGCCGATCCACAAGGCGATCCCAAGGATAACCATGACAGCCCAAGGTACATGGGGTTGCGAGTGAAGCTGTCGGGACCGGTCGTCACGCCCGTCAGCCGCTTGGCACGGCGCTTAAGCCCGACCAGCTTACCCCAATTGCAGATCGTTTGAGGGGCGAAGCTTACGCGCAAGCTCAGACACAATTCAGAAACAAACCAGAAAAACACCAGAAGGTCATCATCGGCTGCTGCACTGCAGCACTTGCTCGGATTGGCGACAAGCGATGCAAAGGTTCTCGATCAGCTTGATGGGCGCGTTGCTGGGCATTTCGCTCGTCACCGGCCCGGTTGAAGCTGGCGGGACCAAGGTTGCGACGACCCGGACCGAACGCTGCTCTAATCTCAGCCGCCAAATTGACGAAGCCCTCGAAACCCATCCCGCGGCAACGCAGGTCGCCGCGGCGAAGGCGCTGCAAAGAAGGGGAAACCGGCTCTGCGCCAAGAAGAAGGAGGCGCAGGGAATCCGGACGCTCGCAAATGCTTTGAAGCTGCTTGGCGTGACGCCGATCGATCCCGATGCAGTGCCACCTAAAGCCGACCTGCGTAGCAAGGAGAAAAAGCCATGAAGAAGTCCCTCCTTTCCGCCCTCAGCCTCGCCGTTGCTCTGGCCTTATCGATGCCGGTTCTCGGCAACGCCGCCACCAAAACGGCCGCTCCGGCTGCCACGACCACGACGGCCGCAACCACGGCTGCGAAGCCGCACCAGAAGAACGTAGCGAAGAAGAAGGTTTGCAAGCCGACCAAGAAGCACAAGTGCCCGGTGAAGCACAGGAAGCACACTGCGAAGGCTGCGGCACCCAAAAAGACCTATTGAGCCCCGTGCCATAAGAAGGCCGTTCCATCTGCCATTCACGTGGGGCGGCCTTTCTATTGCGGCCGACGCGGACTGGCCAGCCCAGCAGACTGTCCGGGCCGCTTCGGAGGGCGCCCAACGGACGCTCCGGCAGCGCGCGCTTTCCATATCCGGGACTTCGCCCTCGTGAAAAAGATGGATGACGACGAACGGCTATCGATACCTTGTTGCAGGTGGCGGCCGCACTGAATGCACCTCGTCAGACGGCTGTCTAAGGATCG
>NZ_JAFFIW010000111.1 GCF_018588885.1 Mesorhizobium sp. dw_380 | reverse complement strand
TGTCCAGCCGATAGATGGGTAACAGAATGAACCGGATACATGGGTTACAGTTCTCCCCGTTTCTGGTCCGCAAAAGCGCCGGCTGGTCGGGGTTGCAGGGCGCTTTTGCGGACCAGCCTTGCGTGCTTGTCGTCGATGAAGCCGAGGCGATGGGCGTAGAAGCGCATCGCCCATTCGCCGCTTTCGGTCTCCTCGATGGCGACTGGCTCGCCGGCCAGCGTCGCCGAGACGTAGATCTCGCCGCCCCGCCATTTGACGGCGCCGTTGTGGCGCACTTTGCGCACCGCCGCCTCGGCCGGATAGTCGGGCTCGGGCGGGCTGGCCGGCATTTTGCGCGTCGAGGGGCGGTAGTGCTCGGCCGGCGTGTCCATGCCGAGCGTTTCGTGCGGGCGCTCCCAATTGTACTCGCGTCGGAACGCCTTGAAGGCTTCGGCCTGTGCCGCCCGGTCGGCCGCCGGCGCTTTTGCCAGCGGCAGCATGGTCAGATGGAAACGCTCGTGCTTTCCGTTCTGCTGCGGCTTGCCCGGGTCGATGCGCTCCAGCGCAATCCCCAGCCGAACGAAGCGCAGCGACAGCGGTGTCAGCCCGGTGACGCCGGCCGCCGCGAAAGGCGCACCGTTGTCAGTTCGGATGCGGTCGGGCAGCCCATGCTCGCAAAACAGCCGTTCGAACACCGGCCAGGCTTCCTGTTCGCCGGTCGAGCCGGTCGTCTCCAGCGCCAGAAGATAGCGGCTCTTGGCGTCCATCACCGTCAGCGGGTCGCAGCGCCACCCGTCGCGGGTCCTGAACCAGCCCTTGTGATCGCCCGTCCACACCGCGTTTGGCGCATCCGGCTCCGGCCAGGGTCCGTTGCCCGCCCCTTTCCAGCGGGCGCGCCGCCGGCCGACCAGCCCATGCCGCTCAAGGATCGCGCCCGCCGTCGAGGCCGACGGCCAGGCAATGCCGGCCTCCACCCGCGCCAGCCGCGCAACAATCTTCTTTGGACCCCACAGCGGGTGCGCCTCCTTCTCCGCCACGATCCGCTCGACAACCGCAGCCGGTGTCGCACGCCCATGGTTGAGTGGCGCGCGCGGCCGATCGTGCAGACCCTCCGGGCCAAGCTCACGGTAGCGCCCGAGCCATTTGTAGCCCGTCTTGCGCGATATCTCGAACGCAGCACACAGCCCCGTCATCGTCTCCTCGTCCTCAAGACACGCTGCAACAAACAAAAGCCGCTCGTCCATGATGCCAGTCTCTCGCCATCCCATCGCCGGTCCTCCCGGCGGACAAGAAAACTGTCACCCATGCAATCAGTCCATTCTGTTACCTATCTATCCGGTTCGGACA
>NZ_JAFFIW010000110.1 GCF_018588885.1 Mesorhizobium sp. dw_380 | reverse complement strand
ACCTATCGGATTCACACATTTTTCAGCTCGAGTTTGGTTCCGTATTTGATGGCTGAGAATTCAGCGAGGCCGATGCGCATGACCTTGGGGCCTGGCTTGCCGTAGTAGCCGGTCCAGCCTCCGAGGCGAGCGATAACCCAGGCAGCGAAGGCCAGGGAGCCTTTTGGATGGGGATTGCGTTGTCGCTCGGTCTTGCCTTCGAGTTTGGTTGAGACGGCTTCGAGGATGGGGCGGTCGTCGGGATCGAAAGCATCGCCGAGGCGCTGATTGGTATTGCCGTCGCGGGCTTGCACGAGCTGCTTGACGGTGACGGCGGCGATCGTGGCTGCGGCGACGAAGTTGATCATGGCGTGTGGATCGCCGATGTCGGCCGCCTCGATATCGAAGCCTGCTGTCTTGAGGGTGCGGAAGAACTCCTCGATGGTCCAGCGCGACCGGTAGAGGTCGACGACACGGCGCGCTTCAGCCACGCTGGCAACGCCGTGGGTGGTCAAAAGCCGCCAATGCACCGGTTCGCTGCCATCTTGCGGTCTCGACACCTCGCGGACATCGACCAGCGTCAAACCGATCATGTCGGGCAACGCCGGATCGGCTCCATTGCATGGTCTGCGCACCGCCACCGGCGCGAAGCGCACCGCCAGCTCGGCGTTTCGAGCTCGCCGTCCGGGCGCGGCGGGAATGGTCGTGGCAAAGCGGCTTTGCTCTGGCTGGGCATCGATGAAGGCAAACAGCAAGCCCGGCTCGTTCTGTGCCTCGATGCGCCGGTTCTGGCAGGCCCGCACGATCAGCTCGACGTTGTGGGGGCGGTGCGCAAACAGCTCGTAAAAGTCGCTCTCGCGATCCGAGACCATGGTGATGCTGGCCGCCTCGTCCAGAACGGCGCCGGCCTGCTTGGTCGCGTCGATCCAGCGCTGTGACTCCTTGTTGGCCGTCGCCCGCTGGCGCCGCGGCGCCAGTTCATCTGCGCTGCGGTTCCATATCTGCATCGAGACCAGGCCCAGCAGAGCTCCCGTGCCGGCCTCGAGCGCCAGAACCGGGTGCAGCAGCAGGCCTGCTGCGTTGCCGTTGCCGACCGGGCCATAGCCTGCCCGCGCGCGCCGAGCACCCAGCACCAATTCCGACGTGTCTTGCACCGCAACAACGTCGCGACCCGCCGCGCGTCGCCTGGTCAGCCTTCCAGCATGCAGCGACATCTCCGCCGCCCTCACCGAGCGGTTGCGCAGAAACCGCGTGAACTGCATCTCGCCCGCCCGGCCGCCGCCGAGCCGCCGGATGCAGGATCCAGGGCGCGCAACCAGCGCCTGATGCAAGCAGGCCCCCCTTTTTCCAGGCGGCGATCGCCAAATCGCCCCAGTCCGTAGTCCAGCCCGGCCATCCAAACCTCCTTCGCTGTTCCGCTCAACAGAGAATCAAGCTTCACCGCAAGGCGCAACCCAGATGTGTGAATGCGATAGGT
>NZ_JAFFIW010000109.1 GCF_018588885.1 Mesorhizobium sp. dw_380 | reverse complement strand
GGCACGATCGGCATCGGCCACACGCGCTGGGCAACCCATGGCGTGCCCAACGAGACCAATGCGCATCCGCATTTCTCCGACGGCGTCGCCATCGTCCACAACGGCATCATCGAGAATTTCGCCGAACTGCGCGACGAACTGAGGCGCGACGGCTATTCCTTCTCGTCGCAGACCGACACCGAGGTCGTCGCCCACCTGGTGGCGCGGGAGCTGGCCCGCGGGCTGAAGCCGGTCGAGGCCGCGCACCAGGCGCTGAAGCGGCTGGAGGGCGCCTTTGCGCTGGTCATCATGTTCAAGGGCGACGAGGACCTGATCGTCGGCGCCCGCAATGGACCGCCGCTGGCCGTCGGCCATGGCGATGGCGAGATGTTCTTGGGCTCCGACGCCATTGCGCTGGCGCCGTTCACCAACTCGATCACCTATCTCGAAGACGGCGACTGGGCGGTGGTGCGCCGCGACGGCGTCGCCATCTTCGACATCGACGGCAGACAAGTCGAGCGCAAGCGCCAGCAGTCGCTGTCGACCAGCTTCATGGTCGACAAGGGCAATCGCCGCCATTTCATGGAAAAGGAAATCCATGAACAGCCCGAGGTGATCTCGCACACGCTGGCGCATTATGTCGACTTCGTCTCCGGCGTCTCCAAGCCGCTCGACCTGCCGTTCGACTTCGCCAAGATCGGCCGGCTGGCGATCTCGGCCTGCGGCACCGCCTACCTTGCCGGGCTGATCGGCAAATACTGGTTCGAGCGCTATGCGCGGCTGCCGGTCGACATCGACGTCGCCTCGGAATTCCGCTACCGCGAGATGCCGCTGTCGGCTGATGATGCCGCCTTCTTCATCTCGCAGTCGGGCGAGACCGCCGACACGCTGGCCTCGCTGCGCTATTGCCGCAAGGCCGGCATGAAGATCGGCGCCGTGGTCAATGTGCGGGAATCGACCATGGCGCGCGAATCCGACGTCGTGCTGCCGACGCTTGCCGGCCCCGAGATCGGCGTCGCCTCGACCAAGGCTTTCACCTGCCAGCTCTCGGTGCTGGCATCGCTTGCCGTGCGCGCCGGGGTGGCGCGCGGCACGATCTCGACGGAGCAGGAGAAGACGCTGGTGCGCGCGCTTTCGGAAGCGCCGCGCTATGCCAACCAGGTGCTCAAGCTCGAAGAGCAGATCGAGCGCATCGCGCGCGAACTGTCACGCTACTCCGATGTGCTCTATCTCGGCCGCGACACCAATTTCCCGCTGGCCATGGAAGGGGCGCTAAAACTCAAGGAAATCTCCTACATCCACGCCGAAGGCTATGCCGCGGGCGAATTGAAACACGGGCCGATCGCGCTGATCGACGAGAACATGCCGGTCATCGTCATCGCACCGCATGACCGGATCTTCGAGAAGACCGTGTCCAACATGCAGGAAGTGGCGGCGCGCGGCGGCAAGATCATCCTGATCACCGACAGCAGGGGTGCCGCACAGGTCAGCGTCAAGACGATGGAGACGATCGTGCTGCCGGACGTGCCGGA
>NZ_JAFFIW010000011.1 GCF_018588885.1 Mesorhizobium sp. dw_380 | reverse complement strand
ATAGAGACGGGGAGAAAGACGCTGTCGCGGGTGGTTTCGCCAATTGTCAGCGTTACAGAAGGAAGAAGACGAGCCCCCTACTCCTCCGGCTCTGTCGTGAACAGCAGCGGATAGCCCTTGGCCTTGCCGGCATCGGTGGCCCGCATCGCCTTGGTCTCGGCGACATCCCTGGTGAAGACGGCGACCACGCAGACGCCGCGCCGGTGCGCGGTGATCATGATCCTGTGCGCCTGGTCCTCACTGAGCTTGAACTCGCCCTTCAGCACCGTCACCACGAATTCGCGCGGCGTGAAATCGTCGTTGATGAGAATGACCTTGTAGAGCTTCGGCCGCTCGGTCTGCGGTTTGACCTTGGTACGCGGTTTTGTGGTGATTTCAGGCATCGGAACCGACAGTTTCGCGATCGAGTTTCACCCCGCATTTTGCCACGCGCGGCAGCGATCGTCCATTTTGATTGGCATGCGGACCGTCAACTGGCGAGCCCGATCATTCACAATCATGTGGGGAATTGTCAGGCGCGGTTCAACGACCCTGACGGCCGAAGATGCGGCGAGTTGTGTCGGCATCCGCGCGGCGTTCCATCCATGCCGCGATCGGCCACGCGACGACGCAGACCAACGTCACGCTGGTGAGCAGGATCAGCAGCCAGGTCTGTGCCGGCGTGATGTAGTCCCAATTGGTGGAAATGGCCGGCGCGAACAGCGAAGGCTCGGTGCGCCCGCTCGCCGGATCCGGCACCGGGCTGGCGGTGAACAGGATCAGCGCCCTGGCAATGCCGGTGGCAACCAGGCCGCCGAGCACGATCGAGCGCAGAATGGACGAAAGCCGCTTCTTCATGCGGACTGTCCTACACGGCCGGGGTTGCAAACGGGTTAAACATGATCGAGACGCTCGGCGGGAAGCCGCCGGCATTCAGGCTTCGCCGGCATCGGGCCGGTTTCTCCGGTCCGCTCATTGCCGGTGCACCGCCTTCGATCATGCACTCGCCAGAAGGCCGTCCCAGCCGGTTTGTGGCTGGAACGGCCATGATAGAACTGACGTCGAAGCTGATCAGGGCTTCTTCGCAGCAGCCTTCGGGGCGGCCTTCGGAGCAGCCTTCTTGACCGGGCACTTGTGCTTCTTGGTCACCTTGCAGGCTACGGTCTTCTTGGTAGCGACCTTCTTCGGAGCAGCCTTGGCCGGAGCGGTAGCCGCCGGAGCGGTGGTCGTGGCGGCAGCAGCTGGAGCGGTGGTCGTGGTGGCAGCAGCCGGGGCAGCGGTCGCGGTGGCAGCGGCGTTGCCGAGGACCGGCATCGAGAAGGCGAGAGCAACGGAGAGACCGAGAGCGGACAGAAGGGACTTTTTCATGGCTTCGTTTTCCTTTTATGCAGGTCGACTTTTTAGTGTCACTGAACTGGGTCGTTCGGTGTCACTCCAAGCAGCTTCAAAGCGTTGGCGAGCATTCGGATGCCCTGCGCCTGTTTCTTGGCGGCGCAGTACCGGTTGCCCTTTCTCTGAAGTGCCTTTGCCGCGGTGACCTGCGTTGCCGTGGCATGGGTTTCGAGGGCTTCGTCAAATTGGTGGCTGAGATTGGCGCACCGTTCGCTCCGGGTGAGCGGCGCCTTTGCGTCCGATTGTCCAGCAGCGGCAGTGACCAGGCCAAGGCCCAGCAACGCTCCCAACAAACTGATCGGCAATCTTGGCATCGGTTTATCCGTGAACCCGAAGTAGCGTCGCAGCCGATAACCTGACCGCCACGGCACCGTTATGCCGGCCTACCTTTTCAGGAGTTTTTCCGAATTGTAGAATTTTGTTTCTGGATTGTGTCTGGCCGACCCGCCGCGAAGGCTGCCAATACTTGCGTGTGGAGAAGGCGGAATTTCATTCTCCCTTGAAAAGCAAGGCACTGGCCAACATATGGCCCGAATTCTATCGTGTGGCTCACCGGCCAAGACGGCTTGGCGGCCAACCGGGACAGGACAGCTGTGAAATCCGATGCACACATACTGATCGTCGACGACGACAAGGGCATCCGCGACCTGCTTCAGGAATTCTTTCAGAAGCGGGGCCTGCACACTTCGGTTGCCGCCGACGGCACCGAGATGGAAGCCATATTGCGCCGTGCGCAGGTCGACCTCATCGTGCTCGACGTGATGTTGCCCGGCAAGAGCGGTCTGGAACTGTGCCGCGACCTGCGCGCCCAGTATTCGACGCCGATCATCATGCTGACCGCCGTCACCGAGACCACCGACCGCGTGGTCGGCCTGGAAATGGGCGCCGACGACTATGTGCCCAAACCCTTCGATCCGCGCGAACTCCTGGCGCGCATCCGCGCCGTGCTGCGGCGCAACGGCGCCGCCGAGCCGAAGCGGACCATCGCCAAGCAGGTCTATCGCTTCGCCGGCTGGACCATGGACTGTTCGCGGCGCCGGCTGACGGCGCCCGACGATGTCAGGGTCGAGCTGACCATGGCCGAGTTCAACCTGCTGCAGACCTTCGTCAAGAGCGCCCAGCGCGTGTTGACCCGCGACCAGCTCATCGAACTCTCCGGCGGCGACAGCGACTATTCCTTCGACCGCAGCATCGACATCCTGGTCAGCCGGCTGCGGCGCAAGATGGAAGACGATCCCAAGACACCCAAACTGATCCTCACAGTGCGCAGCGGCGGCTACCAGTTCCTGCCCGAGACGACCTCCGAATGAGACGTTTCCTGCCGCAGACCTTGCCTGTCTGGGTGCTGCTGATCGTCATTGCCGGCCTTTTGATCAGCCAGGTGGCGACGCTCTACATCGTGGCGCACGACCGCGCCGCCGCCAACGATGTGGTTGACCTCTACCGCCTCAACGACCGTGCCTTCTCGCTGGTGCAGCTGATGAGCGGTGCCACGCCCGAGGAGCGCAAGGCGACCGCGGCGGGCCTGTTCAATTCGACCTATGCGCTGACCGTTTCGGACACGCCCGCGGTCACCTCCTCGATCGCCGGCGACGACGAACTGGCCGAACTCGAGGACATTCTGGTTGGCCGGCTATCGAAGTTCGGCATCACCGACGCGCGCGTGCGGCGCGATCCGGCGACGCGCGAGGCCGACGACGCCGACGGCATGGTGTCCGGCCCTGATATCGGCCAGGTGGAACGCGACCTCCTCGTGCTGGCGGCCAACTTCGCCCAGAGCGACAAGCTGACCGCCTCGCTGCGCTTCGCTGACGGCCAGTGGCTGAACTTCACCGAGCCGATCACGCCCGTCGGCCCGATCCTGAGCGTCGACAGCCTGCCGCTCTATTCGCTGATCGCCGGACTGGTGGTGATCATGTCGATCTGGTCGCTGCGCCGGCTGACGGCGCCCTACCGGATGATGGAAACCGCTGTGAACCGGATCGGCAAGGACCTGAAGAGCCCGCCCATCGCCGAGAGCGGCAGCCGCGAAGTGCGGGCCGCGGCCAAGGCGATCAACGCCATGCAGGCCAGGCTGCGCGAATATGTCGAGGACCGTGAACATCTGGCCGCCGCACTCGCGCATGATCTGCGCACACCGATGACGCGGATGCGGTTGCGATTGGAGCTGTTGCGCAAATCGGCGGTTCGCGAGGCGCTGGCGCATGATCTCGCCGACGTCGAAAGCATCGCCACTTCGGTGATCGATTTCGCCACCTTCGAAGTGACCGAGGAGAAGAACGAACGCATCGACTTCTGGTCGCTCGTGGAATCGATTGCCGACGCCTATCCGGACGTCTCCTTCGACAATGACGGTACCCGCTCGCGCGGCCTGATCTGCATGGCGCGGCCGGTGGCGCTCAGGCGCTGCGTCACCAATCTGGTGCAGAACGCCGTCACCTACGGCAAGAAGGCGCATCTGAGCTTGCACCGCTCCGACCGCACGATCACGCTCGCCATCCGCGACGAGGGACCGGGCATACCGCAGGCCCAGATCGACGCCGTGTTCGGCTCTTTCGTGCGCCTCGAACAGTCGCGCAACCGCCAGACCGGCGGCCTTGGTCTCGGCCTCACCATCGCCCGCAACATCGCGCGCGCCGCCGGCGGCGAGGTCAGGCTGTCCAATCACCCTGACGGCGGCCTGCTGACGGAGCTGCGCCTGCCGCTGGCGGCTTAGGCGGTCGCCCCAAAGCGTCAGTCTTGCAAGGCGGATTTTTCGGGGATGCGTTCGCGATTTTCCGGTTCAACGGATAACGGCGATCTTCCATGCCAGCAGGGCAACTATTGCTGCCGCGCTGGACAGCGTTGCCAAACCGTGCCGCCCGAATGCGTGCAGGACGAAAACTACCAACGCTGCGGTGACTGCCGCGAGCCCTCCTTCGATATAAAAGAGCTGGTTTGCACTAAGCTGCGTGCCGGTCGCCCCTCCGATCCTGAAGAATTCCAGGATCGATCGCATCGCAATCACAAGCTGTATGCCGAGCGCCGCTTGCGCGACCCACGGTTTGGACAACCAATTCCAAATCCGCTTCAAAGCGCCTTGTCCCTGCAAGACCGCGCTCAACTATCGCCGCAGCACTGCTGACAGCACATCCCTGATGCCGATGGCGCCGACGAAGCGGGACTGGTCGTCGAACAGCGCCACCGGTGCCGTCTGCGAGCGGTGCATGGCGAGCATCACGGTTTTCAGCGACGTGCCGGGATTGGCCCAGAACACTTGCGCCGCCTCCTCCGACTGGGATTCGACGTCGGCGCAGGACACCCACACCGCCGGCTTGCCGTCGCGTTCGGCCGCCGCCACCAGCCCATGATCGTCGATCTTGAAGCGCGTCGTCTTGCGTCGGTCGAGCCACACCCAGCCATTGTCGCCATGCTCCAGGTCGCGCCGGTCGCGCATCACGTTCCAGGCGGTCAGCACCGACAGCGGATTCACATTGGCGATGAAGTCGCGGACATAGTCGTTGGCGGGGCGCAGCACGATGTCTTCCGGCGCGCCGGTCTGGACGATGCGCCCGCCCTCCATGATGGTGATGTGGCTGCCGATCTTCAGCGCCTCCTCGAGGTCGTGGCTGACGAAGATGATCGTCTTCTTCAGTTCGGCTTGCAGCTGCAGCAATTCATCCTGCAGCTTGGTGCGGATCAGCGGGTCGAGCGCCGAGAACGGCTCGTCCATCAAAAGGATCGGCGCCTCGGTGGCAAACGCCCGCGCCAGCCCGACGCGCTGCTGCATGCCGCCCGACAGTTCATGGGCGTATTTCTTCGACCACTGGTCGAGATTGACCAGCTTGAGCTGCCTGTGCACGCGCTCCTTGCGTTCGGCATCCGGCACGCCGGCGAGTTCGAGGCCAAGGCCGACATTTTCCTCCACCGTGCGCCACGGCAGCAGGCCGAACTGCTGGAACACCATTGCCACCTGCTTCTGGCGCAAGCGCCGCAAGGTCGCCTCGTCGCAGGTGACGACATCGACGGTGCGGTCGCCGTCCTTCACCAGAACCTGGCCGCGCGACACCACGTTGAGGCGGTTGACGGCCCGAAGCAGCGTCGACTTGCCGGAGCCCGACAGGCCCATCAGCACCGAGATCTCGCCTTCATGCACGGTGAGGCTGGCGCCGGCGCAGCCCAGCACATTGCCGGTTTTTTCGAGGATTTCGGCGCGGGTCGCGCCCTTGTCGATCATCGCCAGCGAGCCGGCCTGGTCGGCGCCGAAGACGATGTCGACGTTCTTGAAATCGACGGCGACGGTCATTTCTTGCCTCCAACGCCAATGCGGGTCATCCGGTCGAGCACGATGGCGAGCACGACGATGGCGAGGCCCGCTTCAAGCCCGAGATCGATGCGGCGCGAACCGAGCGCCCGGTTGATTTCGGTGCCTAGCCCGCCGGCGCCGATCAGGGCCGCGAACACCACCATCGACAGCGACAGCATGATCGACTGCGTCAGGCCCGCCATGATGGTGGGCAGCGCCGACGGCAATTCCACCTTCCACAGCAGCTGGCTCTTGGTGGCGCCGAACGCCTCGCCGGCCTCGATGATCGACGTCGGCACCGAGACGACGCCGAGATGGGTGAGCCTGACCGCGGTCGGGATGACGAAGATGATGGTGACGATGAGGCCGGGCGCGTTGCCGAGACCGAACAGCGTCAGCACCGGGATCAGGTAGACGAAGGTTGGCAGCGTCTGCATCAGGTCGAGCACCGGCAGCATGATGCGATAGACCTTCGGCTTGTGCGCTGCCCAGATGCCGAGCGGCACGCCGATGGCCATCGCCATGGCGGCGGCGGCGACAACCAGCACCAGCGTCTGCACCGTCTGCTTCCAGAGGTTCTGGTTGATGATGAAGATCAGGCCAAGGAAGACGGCGATGGCGAGCGGCCGCGAGCGTTGCAGCAGCCAGGCAACGACGGCAATGACCAGCGCCAACAGCACCGGCGGCACCATCAGCAAAAGGTTGACCAGCCCGTCGAGCAGGAAATTGAGGCCGTTCGAAAAGGCCCTGAACACGGTGTCGAAATTGTCGGTGAGGAAGCCGAAGAAGTTCTTGCCCCACTGACCTATGGGTATCTTGTGATCGACCATGAATTTCGAAATCGGATCCATATCGCCCCTCTCATGCTCGAGGCCGCCCCGCCCTCGGCCTCCACTGTCGCAACGTCATCTTGTCACAGGATATGAAAAAGGGCAGCCTTTTCCAGAATGGCTGCCCTTCATTTCGGCAACGCCGAAATCAAAGCCGGCTCAGCCTCCGAGCGCGGTCTTGACCGCCGCAGCCGCGTCGCCGCCGTCAAAGGTGGTCACCCCGGCAATCCAGGGCTTGATCGCGTCCGGGTTTTTCTTCAGCCAGTCGGTCGCCACCGTATTGGCATCGCTGCCCTTCAGGATTGCGTCCATCATCTGGCCTTCCATATCCAGGTTGAACTTCAGATTGGTGATGAACTTGCCGACGTTCGGGCATTCGGTGGTGTAGCCCTTGCGCACATTGGTCGACACGGTGGCGGCGCCGAAGCCGCTGTCGCCCATGCCGTCGAGATAGGTGATCTTCATGGCGCCCATCACCGGATGCGGCGTCCAGCCGAGGAAGGCGATCCATTCATTGTTCTTCATCGACTGCTCGGCCTGGGTCAGCATGCCGGCCTCCGAGGACTCGACCAGTTCGAAGCCCTCGAGGTTGTCCTTCGGGTTCTTGATCATGTCGAGGATGATGCGGTTGCCGTCATTGCCGGCCTCGATGCCGTAGATCTTGCCGTTGAACTTGTCCTTGAACTTGCCGAGGTCGGTCAGCGACTTGACGCCCGCATCCGCGACATAGTTCGGCACGACGATGCCATAGCCCGCACCGGCAAGGTTCTGGCTGACGGTCTCGACCGAGCCGTCGGCGGTATAATCCTTGATGTCGTTGGTCATCGACGGCATCCAGTTGCCGAGGAAGACGTCGAGATCCTTGTTCTTCAGCGACGCATAGGTCACCGGAACCGAAAGCTGGATCACCTGCGGTTCGTAGCCGAGCGCGGTGAGCAGCACCGAGGCAAGCCCGGTCGTGGCCTGGATGTCGGTCCAGCCGACATCGGAGAGACGAACCGCCTTGCAGCTCGCCGGATCGCCGGCATAGGCGGCACTCGTGGACAACAAAGCCGCCAGGCCAAGGCCGGCGACGAAGGAATTCATACGCGACATAGACAGTCTCCCATTGTGATTCTTCGGCGAAGCGCAGTCACGGTTTCTTTGCCCGCCTTGTTTCGTCAGCCAAACACCATTCTGGTGTGGTTTCAAGGGTTAAGGCAATCACGATCAACGGCGCGGGCTGGCCCATCAGCGACACGGCCGACGCTTTGCGACCTGCTGGACCTCGTCCGGATCGGCCAAGGCCGCTTTTTCAGGGGAATGCGGCGTCGGCCCCTCCCCGTGCCCGGGCAAGTCGGCTTAAAACAGCCAAATGGCCAAGCTGTACTTCCACTATGCGACGATGAATGCCGGCAAGACGACGATGCTGCTGCAGGCGTCGTACAATTATCGCGAGCGCGGCATGGCCACGATGCTGTTCGTCGCCGGCCACTACCGCAAGGGCGACAGCGGCCTGATCTCGTCGCGCATCGGGCTGGAGACCGAGGCAGAGATGTTCCGCGACGGCGACGACCTGTTCGCCCGCGTTGCCGAACACCACACGCATGCCACCGTGCACTGCGTCTTCGTCGACGAGGCCCAGTTCCTCGAGGAGGAGCAGGTCTGGCAACTCGCCCGCATCGCCGACCGGCTGAACATCCCGGTGATGTGCTACGGCCTGCGCACCGATTTCCAGGGCAAGCTGTTTTCCGGCTCGCGCGCGCTGCTGGCCATCGCCGACGACCTGCGCGAGGTGCGCACCATCTGCCGCTGCGGCCGCAAGGCGACGATGGTCGTGCGTCTCGGCGCCGATGGCAAGGTGGCCCGCCAGGGCGAGCAGGTGGCGATCGGCAAGGATGTCTATGTCTCGCTGTGCCGCCGCCATTGGGAAGAAGAGATGGGCCGCGCCGCGCCCGACGACTTCATCGGCTTTATGAAAAGCTGATGGCCGCCGGCCGAGGCGTGCCGGCCTCCATACCCAAATCCCGCAGCGATGCAGCGTTTGTTAAGGCATCGATCCTATAAGGCCGCCAGCCAGAGCTCTCCGGGGTCAGCCATGCTTCGAGCCGTTTCCTCAGCCAGCCTTCTTCTCCTTGCCACTTCCATTGCCCATGCCGGCGGCGATCCCGTGCAGGGCAAGCATGTCTTCAACCGGTGCATCGCCTGCCATGAGGCGGCAACCGACCGCGACAAGGTCGGCCCGCATCTGCTGGGTGTTGTCGGCCGCACCGCGGGCAGCGCCGAAAGCTTCCTCGGCCACTATTCGGAAGCGATGAAAAGCGCCGGTGCCGCCGGTCTCGTCTGGGACGAGGCGAATCTTGCCGAATATCTCAAGGCTCCGAAGCTGAAGGTGCCCGGCAACAAGATGGCTTTCGGCGGCCTCAGCAGTGACGACGACATAGCCAACGTCATCGCCTATCTGAAAGCCGATCCCAAGCCCTGAGCGGCAGCCGATCCGTCGCCTGACGGTGCCGGCCAAGCCGGGCATGTCGCGACTGCAACTGGTCAGTTGTTGTCGGATTTCCGGACCATTCGCTTCACCGGAGACTGACTGCTTTGCCGGCATGAAAGTTCAAAACCGGCTGAACTACGCTTGGCTCACCAGCTAATCACGCCATGACCACCGTTCCATTGCCTTTCAAGGGCACGATCGGATTTTTTGTTTTCGCGCAGTCCTTGTCTTAGCGTCTTTCAATCCTCTTATGCCCCACATATATTCGCCGCTGTTCGCAGCCAGCGACCGGAAGCCGAAGCGGGAGGCCCCTATGGCGACATTGCAGAATTTCGACGCCGAAATTGCCAAGACCAAGCAGGTCGTCCAGGACATGCGCACCAAGATCGAGCAGTCCGGCACCGTGCTCGAAACGCTTGCCACATCGGACAAGAAGATCGGCGACGCCAATTTCGACATCGAGAACGCCCGCATCGAGGATGTGCTGAAGCAGCAGAAGGTGATGGAGGGCAACATCGCCGACCTGATCATCGGCCTGGAGGACGCCACCAACGTCTTCGGCGCCGAGTTCGAGAGCATGAAGAACTATTCCGGCTGGGAAAATTTCGTCGGCATCTTCTCCAGCCAGCGCAAGCAGCGCATGCGCACCGACCGCGTGCGCAACATGTCGCTGGCCGGCAATTTGCAGGAGTTGCTGGCCAAGTCCGACACCATCGTCGGTATCCTGAAGGCGCAGAAAGAGGTTCTCGACCAGCGCTACAAGACCTCCGAGACCAGCCTGTCGCAAGTCATCGAGCGCCGCAAGACCACCATGTCGAACCTCGAAGCCGTGCAGAAGCGCATCGAGGAGCTCAATCCGATGCTGCTTGACATCGAGAACAAGATCGCCGCCTCGACCAGCCAGAAAGACCGCACGCAGCTTGAGGGCGAGCGTTCCAAGCTCGCCACCGAATACAACGAGAAGCAGGCCAAGGAGCAGGAACTGCTGGCCGAAAGCCAGACGCTGGAGCGCTACACCTCGATGTTCCAGACCTTCGTCGATTCGCTCAACAACCAGATCGCCGCGCAGTCGACGCTGATCAACAAGCTGACCATCGATACCGAGCAGCGCATCGTGCTCTATAAGGCGCTGGAAGATTCGTTGAAGACCGCCGCCCAGCAGGACGTCGCCCACAAGATCAACACGCTGGGCAGCCAGGTCGACAACACGGCCGAGGAAACCATGGCCGGCATCGGTGCCGCCTCGCAGAAGCACATCGGCGACCTTCTGGAAATGCACGAGAAGAACATGGTCGCCAGCGCCGACATCCAGCGCCGCAAGAAGCTGGCCGACGACGCCTTTGCCCGCCGCTTCGACGAGGTGCTGAAGAAGCACAATTCGGCGAACTACGTGCAGTCGTGATCGCCGCTCGCACCGGTGCGACAATCCAGGGCTGACAGCATGACCCCCGAAAACGACGCGGCGGCGCGGTATTTCTCGGCAATCACGGCCGCGCTCAGCGGCCTTGAAGTGTTCATGCGCGACGATCGCTCGCCGCTTTACCGGCACGGCATCGTCGCCAAGATCGTCGCCGAATACATCGCCCGGCTCGACAAGTCCTTCTCCTGCTGGCGCAACCGGTTGGGCTTCATGGACACGTTCCGCATTTCGCGTGCCGAAAGCGGCTTCCCGGTGTTCCAGAACCTGCTCGAACTGGAGAACGACCGGCGCCAGGCAGACAGCCGGCTCGCCAACATCCCGCTGGCCGGCGAGTTGCGCGAGGAAATGGCCGACTTCATCCTGCGCCACAAGGAATTCCCCGAAGCGCTGCAGAAATCGATGGCCGAGCGGCTCTATCTCGAGGACGTCAAGAGCGAGCGGACCTTCGGTTCGTTCACGCTGGCGCAGACCGCCAAGGTCTCGGTCAATCCAAAGACGGCGCGGCCCTACTATCTCGTCCATTGGGCCACCTTCGACGGCAGCGCCAACCTGCCCCTGGTCTACATGGTGACGGTGGAGGATTCTTCCGAAAGCATGATCCGCCAGCTCGTCGACAGGAACGGCAAGCTCAACGACAAGGTCGACATCCCGCTGCCGGTCGACGGCCTGCTCAATCCCGAGCTTGCCCACCGTTTCGACGATTTCACCGAAAAGAACTCCGCCTACACGCTGTCGCCGGCGACCATCGCGGTCAACCTCGACAAGGATTTCGAACCGCTGCATCCCAAGCAATTGCGCCGCGTCGTGCTCGGCCCTTTCTATTCGGCAGGGATTACCGACAACAATTCGACGGTGACCGAGGTGCTCGCCAAGGTGCGCAAGCCCGAAAATGCCTGGCTGCTGACCTGGACCATCCAGGAAGTCTACTCCAAGGGCGAGAAGCCCGGCCGCAAGGGACTGTTTTCGAGCGAGAAGACGACGCAGGAATTCTTCATCAACACCGACGACCTGGAAGCCGCGCGCCAGGGCGTGTCGAGCTACGAGAACCACGCGCTGATCCCACACGAGGCCTACCAGGCGCTCTACGCCGCGGGCGAGGCGCAGAAGATCTTTGGCGACTACAAGGTTCACATCCTGTCCAACGGACAGGTCATCTCGGACGTCTGACCGTCACACCACGGAGCAACCTTCATGGATACCGGCCTGACCACCATCCCGGAAGCGGCTGTTGAAAAGCACCGCGCCACCGCGCAGAGCTTCATCACCCGCATCGTCGTGCTGGAGGATCCCTCGCGCGAATCCGGCACGGCACTGGCCGGCACCAACCGCCGCTTCGTCTCGACCGTGTCGGTCGGCTCGGTGCGCCGCACGCGCGAGGTCGAGCTGTCGAAGACCGTCGGTGCCGTCCATCCCGACGACCAGCTGCTGACAATCCCGCAGCACACGCTGCTGTTTCGCGCCCGGCGTGGCACGGCCACTGCTCTGGCCATATCGGATGTTTTCGCCGAAGGCTCCGATCTCGAAAACCTGCAGGCGAAAAACACCCGCGCCCCGCTCGAAGGCGACGAGGCGGCGACCTTCAAGAAGCTTTTGTCAGCCTCGGCTTACATCTCAGCCTTCAGCCTGGCTTCCTATCTGTTCCAGCTCATCGACAGCGACGGCGAGGCGCCCAACGACATCCCCGAACCGGACTTCCTGTTCGACACGCCGCAGGATGCGGTGAAGTCGATCCTGGCCGGCCTCGACAAGGCAATATCAGGGTCATCCGACGATGCCGACCTGATGACGCGCGCGCGCGCCTTCGCCCGCGTCGCCATCGACGGGCTCCTGGCGCGCAAAGGCCGCTTCGACGGGATCGGTCCGTTCGAGAACGCCCATATCCGCATCGACATCGACGACTTCACCCTGGACGGCTTCGATGTCGCGCCCGGCAAGCGCTCCAAGCCGCTGGTGATGACCTTCAAGAAGCCGGAAGAGGTCGTCGGCAACCACATCGCCAAATACCAGTCGATCAAGCTCGCCAAGATGCTGATGGCCTACGATTTCGAGCGCGAGATGAACCCGTTCGTCGAACTCGGCGGCTTCCTGTTCACCTTCATCGGCGACGGCGCGCCCGGCACCGGCAAGACGACGCTGATCCAGATGATAGCCGGTCTCGTCAACGGCTACTGCCAGGTCGCCGGCTATCCCTTCGCCTACGAGAATTTCGGCGTCGACCAGATCTCCTCCTACCAGGGCAAGTCGGGCCAGAACTGCCGCCAGTTCGTCAACAATGTGCTCAACCCGCGCGTCATCGGCTTCGGCACCATCGACGATATCGACCAGGTGGCGGCGCGCCGTTCCGACGACCGCGCCTCGGCCGGCCAGCAGGAAATCACCGGCGTGCTGATGGACGCCTTCGCCGGTGCCGCCACCGTGGTCCGCGGCAACTGCTCGTTCGGCATGTTTTCCAACTATCCCGAAAATGTCGACGATGCGCTGCGGCAGCGTGCCGGCGCCCGCTGGCTGGTCGACGGCCCGCAGAGCCGCGACGACTACATCGACATCTTCGTGCTGCTCGCAGGCAAGAACCACGAGATACCGCTCGGGGAGCACAAGCTCTATGCCGCGCAGGAAATCCAGCGCGCCGTGACCGAAGCCTATGAGGAGCACGAAAAGCCGCAGGAGGACGGCCTGATGCGGGTCTATGAGCGCTACATGAAGGAAAATGGCGCACCCAAGACCATGGCCGACATCGGCACCTACCTGCACCTGATCAAGGATGCCGAGCCACGCTTCACCGGTCGCGCCATCAAGAACGTCACCGACGCCATCAAGATGCGCGCCATGGATATCGAGCTGCCCGACGACTGGTTCGAGAAGCCGGAAGCCTTCATGCACAAGGGCTACGACGAGAAGAAAACGATGATCGAGGAACTGCGCGGGCCGTTCTCGATGGACATGGTCATGCAGGAGATCAACCGCTACGCCGACAGCGAGTTCCGCTATTCCGACAAGTCCGATGACGTAGCGGTGGAAAAACTGCTGCGCGACGCCCGGCTGCGCGAGAGGGCAGCGCGCGAGATGGAGGAGATGAAGAAGAAGGGGCTGTGGAATGCGTGAGCCTGGCACTTCTTCCTTCTCCCCGTTCACGGGGAGAAGGTGCCCGAAGGGCGGATGAGGGGCAGCGCTGTGCGCGGTGGAAACGAGCCGAAGGTTGCAAGATCCCGACAGCTTCGAAAGGTCGAGAATGACGCGGAGGAAAAACTGTGGAGTGAATTGCGCGGACGGCGACTTAATGGCCACAAATTTATTCGTCAGCTACCAATCGGTCCATATTTTGCAGACTTCGCTTGCCGTGAAGCCAACCTGGTTGTGGAAGTCGATGGAAGCCAGCACGCAAATCGATCCCGTGATCGATACAGGGACGAGACTATGAACAGCAATGGTTGGTCGGTGTTGAGGGTTTGGCACGCCGATGTCCTAACGGGCCGCAAGAGCGTGCTGGATACGATTGTTGCAGCGCTGGATGGGCGACTTAATGAAAAGATGATCGGTATCGACGCGAAATTTTTGCCCTCTTCACCGTCAGGGGAAAGATGATGAGCGTTTGCGCCGCCCCTCATCCGCCCTTCGGGCACCTTCTCCCCGTGAACGGCGAGAAGGAAAAATGAGCGCCAAAAAACCCGACCTTCTGCGCGACAACGAGCTGATCTATGGCCGGCTGCTCACCGTCGACGAGCCGCATCTCATCCAGCGCTACAACAAGGCGCTTGCCGTGTTCGGGCTCAAGCCCACCAAGCTGAAAAGCTTCCAGATCGACCGTACCGGCTTCTCGCCCGAAGTGGCCGAGGAATGCGGCGACTATGACTATCTCGACCCCAATGAGGTCAATCGCCGCTTCATCATCCTGACGCCGTCGCAGATCGACCTGCCGGTGGTGCACACCGCTTTTTCCAACACCTCGCAGCTGATGTTCGAGTTCATGTCCAAGAACCAGCGCGCCATCGATGCGCTGACCATCAAGGACGTCATCTACGGCGAGATCGAGGATACCGTCCCCAAGGTCAACGACATCGAGGATCTGTTGTCGATCAGCCAGGTCGAGTTCAAGGTGCTGTCGGCCGAGGACGTGCTGGGCAAGGCGGCTGAACTCGGCAAGCTTGTCGACCGGCTGAAGCAGGAACCCGATGCCTGGCGCGACAATGCGATGCTGACCCGCATGGTGGAACTCGCCAAGGTCTGCGGCGACATCCGCGAGAACGCGCTGGTGCCCGACCAGGTGATCTTCCGCCACAATGCCTACTGGACCAGCCATTTCGGCGGTCTCTACGTGTTCGTCGACCCCGACATGACGACGGTGATCAGCGATCCCGCCGCACCCGGCTTCCGCCGCTCGCGGCCATGGCAGGTGAGCTATCTCTCGATCAACGACGCCGACAAGGTGTTCAAGTTCCTCGCCTCCACCGGCCGCATCGAACTGCCGCGCGCCTCCTGGATCGAGACCTCCGGCTATCTCGAGCACCGGGCCGAGATGGTGGTGCGCGCGCTGATCCGCGACGCCGAGCCGAACCGCAATTTGACCGACGTCGACAAGGTCTGGCTGCAGACCTGGATCCAGAGCCATGCCGACCTGATCGCCAAGGACGGCAATTTCCCTTTCCTCAATGCCGCCAAGCGCGAGATCGCCCAGCTCGGCCATCTCAAGATCGAGGATGTCTTCCCGCAGCAGCGCTTCCTTGTGGTCCGTGCCAAGCCTGATCATCCGGACGCATGGCTGACCAACAGGCTGATTTCGGATTTCGTGCCGTCGGACTTCGTCTCGCGCTACATCTTCAACAAAGACGGCTTCTACAAGGACTATGACGGCTTCAGCGACGCCTGGCGGTCGCATGTTGTGGACGTTCTGAAAACCACATATTTGAAGGACAAGGTGGCGTTTCGCACGCGCCTCTACGGCCTGACTGACTAGAACGAAATGAACTCATTTCGTTCTAACTTGTTGTTTTGGCGCATGATGTTATCCAAAAAGTCCTGCAACTTTTTGGCACCATGCTTTGAGGGGTGACACAGCCATGCTCGATCCGATCGTGAACTTCTTCGTCAGGATTTTCCAATGGATCGGCCGCGGCATCGGCCTCTTGATCGGCGTCATCCTGTGGCCGTTCCTATGGGCCGGCCGCTGGTACACGCAGCGTGGCTGGATCCTCAAGGCCGTGGTCGGCCTCGCCTTGCTTGTGCTGATCGGCCTCTACGCCAACTTCTTCTACGCCACCCAGTGGTGGAGCAATTTCAACCCGAGCTATCCCGACACGTACACTTTCGAGAAGCGCAATGTCTCCGCCGGTGAGCAGGTCACCGCCGGCAGCGGCACCGACACGGCCAAGACTTGCGGCAATTCCGGCATCGCCCAGGTGGCGGCGGATCTGATCGACTTCAACGTCAATCAGAACGCCTGGGTCTCGTCGATGATCCTTTACAAGTTCGGCCTGTTCGGCATCGACTGGGACGACACCCCATGGATGGACAACAAGGCCTCGTTCCAGCGCGGCATCAACCAGGCGGTGCGGCGCACGGCGACCGAGCTTGCCGACAACCTTGGCCGTGTGCGCACGACCTCGCAGATCGACACAAATCTCCAGGACGCTCGCGGCCAGCTGCAGTACGACGAGTCCATCTGGTACATCAGCCGCAACGGCATGACCGCGACCACGCCCAGCATGTACCGCCGAGCGATGGGCAATCTGCGCTCCTTCAACGCCCGCCTCGCCACCTGCCAGGCGACCTTCGATGCCCGCGCCGACAATCTGAAGCAATATATCGACCGTATCGCCAGCGATATCGGCTCGACCTCGGCCATCCTCAAGGAGCGCGCCGAGAACCACAACAATGGCTGGTTCGACTTCCGCGCCGATGACCGCTACTGGTTCGCCTATGGCCAGCTCTATGCCTATTATGGCCTGATGAAGGGCGCCCAGGCCGACTTCGATGACGTCCTCAAGGAAAAGCACCTGCAGAGCCTGTGGGACACCATGGACGCGCAATTCGTCTCGGCCTTGCGCATCCAGCCTTTCATCATCGCCAACGGCCGCGAGGACGGCTGGCTGCTGCCGACGCATCTGACGACGATGGGCTTCTACGTGCTTCGGGTGCGTTCGAACATGGTCGAAATCAGCAACGTGCTGACGCAGTAGGGCAGTTCAGCCGCAATGCATTTCGCCCAAAAGTGGTTCCGGTTTTGGGAGAACGACATGCATAAAGCAAAAGGCAAAAGCGCGATGCGCTTTGGCAAGCCGATGGCGAATTTGCGCCGTCGCCTCTGTCGCATTCCGTGCATTGTGCGGCTGTTTTGAGACGGCGGAAGCGCCCCTGCTCTGGCTTCTATACGGCGCGGCAAGCGGAGCCAGTAAGAACCGAGGACAGGTCGGCCGGCCGCAGAGGAATTTTCTCTAGAGGAAACATAGTTGCATGAAAGTTGACGCCATGGCAGCGACAGGGTTAGAACTGCCCGCGCGCCCGGTTCCAACCCGCTTGCGATAGAGATCAACCCGTCCCCTCCACCGTCCAATCCAGAGGAAAGCCGTCATGGCCGAAGTGAAGTCCGACATCGAGATCGCGCGCGGCGCCAGGAAAAAGCAGATCCAGGAGATCGGCCAGAAGATTGGCATCCCGACCGAACACCTGCTGCCCTATGGCCACGACAAGGCCAAGATATCAGCCGAATTCATCAAGTCGGTGAAGGGCAACAAGGACGGCAAGCTGATCCTGGTCACCGCCATCAACCCGACACCGGCCGGCGAAGGCAAGACCACCACCACGGTCGGCCTCGGCGATGGCCTCAACCGTATCGGCAAGAAGGCGATCGTCTGCATCCGCGAGGCTTCGCTCGGCCCGAATTTCGGCGTCAAGGGCGGTGCCGCTGGCGGCGGCTACGCACAGGTCGTGCCGATGGAGGACATGAACCTCCACTTCACCGGCGACTTCCACGCCATCACCACCGCGCACAATCTTTTGTCGGCGCTGATCGACAACCACATCTACTGGGGCAACGAGCTCGGCATCGACACCCGCCGCGTGGTGTGGCGCCGCGTCATGGACATGAACGACCGCGCGTTGCGTGAGATGATCTGTTCACTCGGCGGCGTCGCCAACGGCTTTCCGCGCGAGGGCGGCTTCGACATCACCGTCGCCTCGGAAGTCATGGCGATCCTTTGCCTGTCGACCGATCTGAAGGATTTGGAAAAGCGCCTCGGCGACATCATCGTCGCCTACCGCCGCGACAAGTCGGCTGTCTATGCCCGCGACCTCAAGGCCGACGGCGCCATGGCCGTGCTGCTCAAGGACGCCATGCAGCCCAACCTGGTGCAGACGCTGGAGAACAATCCGGCCTTCGTCCATGGCGGCCCGTTCGCCAACATCGCGCATGGCTGCAATTCGGTCGTCGCCACCACGACGGCTTTGAAGCTCGCCGACTATGTCGTCACCGAAGCCGGTTTCGGCGCTGACCTTGGCGCTGAAAAGTTCTTCGACATCAAGTGCCGCAAGGCTGGCCTCAAGCCGGCAGCCGCCGTCATCGTCGCCACCGTGCGCGCCATGAAGATGAATGGCGGCGTCAAGAAGGAAGATCTCGGCAAGGAAAACGTCGAGGCGGTGAAGAAGGGCTGCGCCAACCTTGGCCGCCACATCGAGAACATCAGGCAGTTCGGCGTCCCGGCGGTGGTTGCCATCAACCACTTCTATTCCGACACCGACGCCGAAATCCAGGCGATGAAGGACTATGTCGCCTCGATGGGCGAAGAGGCGATCCTGTGCAAGCACTGGGCCAAGGGCTCGGCCGGCATCGAGGAGCTCGCCAACAAGGTGGTGGCGCTGGCCGAATCCGGCGCCTCGCAGTTCGCGCCGCTCTACCCCGACGCCATGCCGCTGTTCGAGAAGATCAACACCATCGTCCAGCGCATCTATCGCGGCTCGGAAGCGATCGCCGACAAATCGGTGCGCGACCAGCTGCATGCCTGGGAGCAGGCAGGCTATGGCCACCTGCCGGTCTGCATGGCCAAGACCCAGTATTCGTTCTCGACCGACCCGAACCTGCGCGGCGCGCCGACCGGCCACACCGTGCCGGTGCGCGAGGTCAGGCTTTCGGCCGGTGCCGGCTTCGTCGTCATCATCTGCGGCGAGGTGATGACCATGCCCGGCCTGCCCAAGGCGCCGTCCTCGGAAAAGATCTTCCTCAACGAGGCCGGCCAGATCGAAGGCCTGTTCTGAGATCTAGCCGTCTCGACGATTAGAGAAGGGCGCCGCAGCAATGCGGCGCCCTTTCTGTTTTTGGCTTTATGCCGCGTTGCGCGCCAGCGCCCGCTGATTGGACCCATAGATCGTATCGCGCTCCGGCAGGACGCCGGTCTTCAGGCATTCGATCCATTCGGCGGTCTTGAGCACCGCGGCGAAGCGCGATTGCAGGATGATCGTGACCACGCGGTGGATCTCTTCGGCCGAGGCGTAGCCGGCGCTGTTGGCGTAAGGCACCGAGCCGGTCGCATCCGACAGGAACTCGACAGCAAAACCCATATGCACGGCGTGTATGATGGTCGACAGATCGCAATTGTGCGTCATGTACCCGACGACCGTGAGCGTATCGATGGCGTTGGAACGCAGCCAGTCCTCAAGGTCGGTGCCGGTGAAGGCGGAGGGTAGCGTCTTCTCGACATAATGGTCGCGGCCGCGCCTGGCAATCTCGGGGTGCAGTTCGCCGCCATGGCTGCCTCTGGCGAAGATCGGCGAGGTCTCGGGCGCCATCTGCTTGACGACCACGACCTTGATGCCGGCAGCGGCGGCGGCATCCATCGCACGCGCCACATTGACGACGCTGTCGCGGAACGGCGGATGCTGGATGGCGAGATTACCGCCATCGTAATCGTTCTGGACGTCGACGACGATCAGCGCCCGGCGCGGCGTGGTGTTGGCTGGGTCAGACATGGTGTTTCCTTTCTGGCTTGAATGCGATGGGACGAAAATAGGCCGGCCGGCGAGCAGCCAAAAGTGGCCCGATTGACATCATTCGAAAGAATTGGGACAATCTCATTTCACTTGCTAGGACCAGCCCATGACCACGCCGATCATTGCCGTCCTCGCCTTCGATGGCATCAGCCCGTTCCACCTGTCCGTGCCGTGCCTGGTATTCGGCGAGGACAGGACATCCCTTGGTCTGCCGCGCTTCGAGTTCCGTATTTGCGGGATAAAGGCCGGCCCGATCCACACCGAGGCCGGACTGACTGTTGCCGCGCCGCACGGGTTGGAAGGCCTCGACGGCGCCGACATGGTCATCATTCCCAGCTGGCATCATCTCGGCGAGCCACCGTCGCCGCTGCTTGTGGAGGCGCTGCGCAAGGCGCATCGGCGCGGCGCCTTGATCGTCGGCCTGTGCCTTGGCACGTTTGCCATTGCCGCGGCCGGGCTGCTCTCCGGCCGCACTGCCGCCACGCACTGGGCCTATGCCGAGCAGCTTCAGGAACTCCATCCCGACATCCATGTCGATCAAACGGTGCTCTATGTCGACAATGGCGATGTCGTGACTTCGGCGGGCGTTGCCGCCGGTCTTGACTGCTGCCTTCACATCGTGCGGGCGCGCTATGGCGCGGAAGCAGCACTCCGGCTCGCCCGCCAGATCGTGCTGTCCCCTCACCGGCAGGGCGGACAGGCGCAATTCATCGAGCGCCCGGTGGCGAAGAGCGCGAATGCCGACCGCTTCACCCAGGCTCTCGACGCGGTGCGCGCGACGCTCGGCGAAACGCACAGCCTCGACAGCGTCGCCGAAGCCGCCGGCCTGACACGGCGCACCTTTACCCGCCGCTTCCAGAAATCGATCGGCACCAGCTTCGTCGAATGGCTGGTCGGCCAACGGATCGAACTGGCGCAGCGCCTGCTGGAAGCCACGGAGAAATCGATTGACATCGTGGCCTTCGAGGCCGGCTTCGGCAGCGCCACCTCGCTGCGCCAGCATTTCGCCGCGAGGCTCAGGACATCGCCGGCGCAATACCGGCGCGAATTCTCAAGGCGGACCGATCAGGGCGAGCGCATGGCGCTGTCGTCCTAGATCGTAGGCTGGACCACGCGCGCCAGCCAATGTTTCAGCTGGCTGATGGGGCATTGATTGCAAATTGCGCGGCGAAAGCCCTGACATAAGCGGGCCGGGTTTCCCCGCGAGCCACATAGGCAGCCAAGTTCTGATATTCATCCAAAATGCCTGACATTCTTAGCCGCAGCAGCACTGACACCATCAACAAATCGCCAGCGCTGAAAGTTTCATCGAGCCAGTCGGCGGCGCCCAAGCGAGCCGAGAGCCTGTCCAGCCGGGCGCGAATACGGTCCTTTACCAACGGCAAGCGCTCCTCGGCCCACGGCTTGTCGCCCTCGATTATTCTGGCGGTTGTCAGTTCGAGGATCGGTGGCTCCACGGTGTTGAGCGCGGCAAACATCCACGTGATCGCGCGCGCACGCGCATCGCGATCCCCGGGCAGCAGGCCTGAATGCTGCTCGGCAAGATGAAAGACGATCGAGCCGGTCTCGAACAGCGACAGAGAACCTTCCTCATAGGTGGGGATCTGGCCGAAGGGATGAATGGCAAGATGGTCAGGCGCCTTCATCTCCTCGAAGGAAACAAGACGGACCTCATAGGGCTGACCCACTTCTTCGAGCGCCCAGCGAACGCGGGTATCGCGCGCAAGTCCCTTGCCGCCATCGGGCGATCGTTCATATGCTGTGATGATGATCGTCATCGCATCCGTTTCCTTGCTTGGGCGAATTTCTTCGGCTTCCTATCGCGAGGACGAATGGGCCTCCCGGAAATCGACATCGGTCTTGAACTATTTTCATTGCTGGGCTCGGATCGCGAATACCCGCTTCCGACCAAATTCGGTCAATCCCGATTTATCCGTTTCCGCCGGGTGACGTCAGCGGCGCTTGACCACCCGGGCCGGATTGCCGACCACCGTGGCATTGGCTGGCACGTCGCGCGTCACCACCGCGCCGGCGCCGACGATGGCGCCCTTCCCGATGCTGATGCCGCCAAGGATGATCGCGCTGCCGCCGATCCAGGCATTGGCGCCGATCGCGACCGGCCTGGCGATCTCCAGTCCCGCTTGCCGTCCTGCAGCCTCCTTGTGGTGTTCGGCGCAGTAGATCTGCACATTGGGACCAAGCAGGGTTCCGTTGCCGATGCGCACGTTTGCCGTGTCGAGGATGGTGCAGCCGGCATTGAGGAAGACGCCGTCGCCGAGAAAGATGTTGAAGCCGTAGGCGCAGTGGAACGGCGCTTCGATGCGGGCGCCCTCGCCCACGCCGCCGAGCAATGCCTTCAAGCCCGGTCCGAGGTTCCCACGCTGCCGCGGCGGTAGCGAATTGTGCGCGAACACCGCGTCGCGCGCCGTGACGCGCAGAGCCTCCAATTCGTCGTCAAGACACGTGTACCATTCGCCGGCCGCCATCTTCGCGCGCTCGCTTTCAGCCATGACGTGGTCTCCAATTGACACCATTGCAAAGCACAAGTGCGGCCAGCAGAAAGGCGCCGATCCAAGTGCTGGTCAAATATTGGACCTATGGTAGCCTGCCCTTTCGCGGCTGTCCTGGCCCGGGGATCGAGGGGGATCGACCATGCTCTACATTCTTGCACTTCTGATCGGCGTCATTGCCGGCCTGCGCGCCATGACCGCGCCGGCTGCCGTCGCCTGGGGCGCATATCTCGGCTGGCTGCCGGTCGCCGGCACATGGGCGAGTTTCATGAGCCACTGGGCCGCCGTCGGCATCTTCTCCATCCTGGCCATCGTCGAACTGGTCACCGACCAGCTGCCGTCGACGCCTAGCCGCAAGGTGCCGCAGCAGTTCGGTGCGCGCATCCTGCTTGGCGCCTTTAGCGGCGCGGTGATTGGTGCCACCGCCGGCGCCACCATCGTCTGCCTGATCGCCGGCGCCATCGGCGCGGTCATCGGCACGCTGGGCGGTGCCGAAGCGCGCGGCCGGCTGGCGGCCGCCTTCGGCAAGGACCCGCCCGCCGCCTTCCTCGAGGACGCGGTGGCGATCATCGGTGGCCTGCTGATCGTGGCGGCGGTGGCATGACGGCGAAAACCTTCGACGCCATCATCATCGGCGCCGGACAGGCGGGGCCGCCATTGGCCGGACGGCTGACGGCCGCCGGCATGAGCGTGGCGCTGATCGAGCGAAAGCTGGTCGGCGGCACCTGCGTCAACACCGGCTGCATACCGACTAAGACCATGGTCGCCAGCGCCTATGCCGCGCATCTGGCGCGGCGCGCGACTGATTATGGCGTGACGCTCTCCGGCCCCGTCGGGGTCGACTATAACAGGATCAAGGCGCGCAAGGACAAGGTCACGAACGACGCCCGTGGCAATCTGGAGACCTGGATCGCCGGCATGAAGGGCTGCACCCTCTATCGCGGCCACGCGCGCTTCGAATCCGCCAACACCGTGCGTATCGGCGACGATCTTCTGACCGCCGACAAGATCTTCCTCAACACCGGCGGCCGCGCTTCGGTGCCAGACCTGCCGGGCATCCACGACATCGACTACCTGACCAATTCCTCGATGATGGATCTCGACGTGCTCCCGCGTCATCTCATCGTCGTCGGCGGCAGCTACGTCTCGCTCGAATTCGCGCAGATGTTCCGGCGCTTCGGCTCGGACGTCACCGTCATCGAGAAAAGCCCGCGCCTGACCGGCCGCGAGGACGAAGACGTCTCCGCCTCCATTCTGTCGATCCTCGAAAACGAAGGCATTGCGGTTCATCTCGGCGCCAACGACATAAGCTTTGCCAAGCAAGGCAACGATATTGCCGTGACCTTCTCGGCCGGCAAGCCGCCCGCGGTCGGCTCGCACGTGCTGCTGGCGCTGGGACGCAACCCCAATACCGACGATCTCGGCCTCGACAAGGCCGGTGTGGAGGTCGACAAGCGTGGCTTCGTCACCGTCGACGACCAGCTGCGCACCAGCATGCCCGGTATCTGGGCGATGGGCGACTGCAACGGCAAGGGCGCCTTCACCCACACCTCCTACAACGACTATGAGATCGTCGCCGCCAATTTGCTCGACAACGATCCGCGCAAGGTCAGCGACCGCATCGAGGCCTATGCGCTCTATATCGACCCGCCGCTCGGCCGCTGCGGCATGACCGAGGCGGCGGTAAGAAAGTCCGGCCGCCGCGCGCTGGTCGGCCAGCGGCCGATGACCCGCGTCGGCCGCGCCGTCGAGAAGGGCGAGACGCAAGGCTTCATGAAGATCCTGGTCGATGCCGACACCAGGCAAATCCTAGGCTGTTCGGTGCTTGGCCCTGGCGGCGACGAAGCGGTGCATTGCGTGCTCGACCTGATGTACGCCAAGGCGCCGGTCGACACGCTGGCGCGCGCCGTGCACATCCATCCCAATGTCTCGGAACTGCTGCCCACCATCGCGCAGGAGCTGAAGCCGCTGGCCTGACGCGCTCATCGTCAAGCTCCCGGCTTTCTGCATTGCTGCATTGCAGCGATGTGCATTGCGCATGCCTCGGCTCCGCGCGCAGTCTGAATTGAACCGATTCAGTCTGGACGCCCCATGCCTTTGCCGATCCTTGCGCTTGCCATTGCGTCCTTCTGCATCGGCACCACGGAATTCGTCATCATGGGCCTGCTGCCGGAGGTCGCCGCCGACCTTGGCGTGACGATCCCCGCCGCCGGCCTTCTGGTCACCGGCTATGCGCTGGGCGTCGTCTTCGGCGCGCCGATCGTCGCCATGGCCACCGCGCATCTGCCGCGCAAGCCGGTGCTGGTCGGGCTGGCCGCTCTGTTCGTCGTCGGCAATCTGTTCTGCGCCATCGCGCCCAATTACTGGCTGCTGATGGCCGCACGCGTCTTCACCGCCTTCGGTCACGGCGCCTTCTTTGGTATTGGCTCGGTCGTTGCCGCGAGCCTGGTGCCGCGCAACAAACGGGCCAGCGCCATCGCGCTGATGTTTGCCGGGCTGACGCTGGCCAACATCCTCGGCGTTCCGGCCGGCACGGCGCTTGGCGAGGCCTTCGGCTGGCGCGCCACATTCATCGCCGTCGTCGGCATCGGCCTGATCTCGGTCGCCGCCATCGCCTGGCTGGTGCCGTCCGACGTCACCGAACCGAGCGGCGGCGGCCTGCGCGGCGAATTGCGCGTGCTGGGCAAATTGCAGGTGTGGCTGGCGATGCTGATCGCGGCCCTGGCCTCGGCCAGCCTGTTTGCCGTCTTCACCTACATCAAGCCCTATCTCACCGACGTCTCCGGCCTCTCCACCTCTGATGTCACCTGGGTGCTCTTGCTGTTCGGCGCCGGCATGACAATCGGCAACATCATCGGCGGCAGGCTGGCCGACTGGAAGCTGATGCCGACCGTCATCGGGACGCTGCTGTTGCTGGCGGTCCTGTTTGTCGGTTTCATGCAGTTCGGCGCGATCGCCAGCGTCGCCATCGGCATCGTCTTCCTGTGGGGCCTGCTGATCTTCGTCGTCGTGCCGCCGCTGCAGATCCGCGTCGTCGAGGCGGCGTCCGAAGGACCAAACCTCGCCGCCACGCTCAACCAGGGCGCTTTCAATGTCGGCAATGCCAGCGGCGCCTGGATCGGCGGCGTGGCCCTTTCGGCAGGCGTTTCCTATGCCCACCTGCCCGTGGTCGGCGCGGTGCTCGCTTTGCTCGCGGTCACCGTGGCGGTGCTGTCGCAGGCCCTGGACCGGCGGATTCCCGTCGCACAGCCCGCCGAGTAGTGCGCCCATAGCGCGACAAATTGGACCAATCGACAATGGCCTCGCCGACGGGCATGGCTTTCCGCCTGCCGAAGGAGAAAGTCATGCAGAAATCGATCGAACGCATCGCCGGCGACAGCGAGGGCGTTTCCTACGAATTCCCGGTGTTCCGCTTCGCCGGCGCGGACAAGGCGGCATCCTCGGCCTATCTGCAGGCGGCACTCCATGCCGGTGAATTGCCGGGCGTCGTCGCCATCGACGCATTGGTGCCGATGCTGGCCAAGGCCGAAACCGAAGGCCGCATCAAGGGCAATATCACCATCGTGCCGTGGGCCAACCCGATCGGCCGCGCCCAATATCATTTCGGCGAACATCAGGGCCGCTTTCACCTGGGCACCCGCACCAACTTCAACAGAGGCTTTCCGCTGCTTGCCGCGCCCGACGCCAAGCTTTTGCCCGACACAACGTTCGGCGGCGCCGACCAGCGGCTGAAGTCACGCCTGGTGCAGCTTTCGCTCGGCCACGACATCGTGCTCGACCTGCATTGCGACGACGAAGGTCTCGCCTACCTCTACGTCCACACCAGCCTGTGGCCGGCCATGGCCGATTGCGCCGCCGCCATGGGCATCGATGCGGTGGTGCTGTGGAGCGAAGACACCGACGGCACCTTCGAGGGCGCCTCGATCATGCCCTACCAGAATGTTCCCGCCGACGTGGCGAAGCTCGACCGCCGTGCCGCCACCACGGTCGAATATCGCGGCATCCTCGATGTCGATGCCGCGCTCGCTGCCGCCGACGCCGCGGGCCTCTACCGGCTGCTGGTGGCGCGCGGCGTGATCAGCGATGCCACGCTCGCCGCGCCCGGCCCTTTCAAGGGCGTCGTCGCCCCGTTGGAGAACATCGACATGATGCCGGCACCCCGGGCAGGCGCCGTGCTCTACGACGTCAAACCCGGCGACCGTGTCGCAAGGGGCACGCGTCTCGCCACCATCGTCCATGCGCCGGGCGAGACCGAAGGCCGCACGGAGGTGTTCGCGCCACAGGACGGCGTCATCCTGACCCGCCGTTCGCGCCGCATCATCCGCGCCGGCGAGGACCTCCTGAAGCTGGTGGGCGACAGGAAGAGCGCCGATGCCAGGTCAGGGACGCTGGAGGATTGAGGAAGCATTTGCTTGGTGTTTGCCGAAGCACCCACCGCTTCGTCATCCACGGGCGGAGCAAGGAGCGTAGCGACGCGGCGCAGACCCGAGGATCCATGCCGCGACTTCAGAGCGCTGCTGCGGTGCAAAATTCTGCTCCGCTGCACCTCCGGCCAGGTCGCGGCATGGATCCTCGGGTCTCCGCGACGGAGCTTCGCTCCTGCTCCGCCCGTGGATGACGTCGGGGAGGCTTCAGTCTAACCCGAGATCGCCTGCCGCGCTTTCGCTTCCAGCCATTCCGCCATCTGCCGGTATGGCACCGGGCCGTGGCTGATGCGGGCGACGCCGAGTTCGGCCAGCCGCTGGCGGGGCGGCACATGCGCCAGCGCTATGATGTTGACCGGCAGCGCCGTGGCTTTGCACAGCGCCTCGATCAGCCCCTCATCGCCAAGGCCCGGCGCGAAGAAGCCGCTTGCTCCGGCCTTTTGATAGGCCTGTGCCCGCTCGATCGCCTGGTCGAGCAGCGCCTTGTCATGCGCATCGGGCTTGGCCTTGAGGAAAATATCGGTGCGGGCGTTGAGGAAGGCCGGGATGCCGGAGGCCTTGACGGCCGCTGCAGCGGCTTCGACCCGCTTCACCTGCACGGCGATATCGTGCAGGCCGGTGCCGCCGACGATCTGGTCCTCGAAATTGAAGCCGATGGCGCCGGACTGCAAGGCGCGCGTCACCGTTTCGGCGACGGTTTCAGGCTCGACGCCGTAGCCGCCCTCGAGGTCCATGGTCACCGGCAGGTCGACCGCGGCCACGATGCGCCTGATGTTGTCTAGCGCCAGCTCCAGCGGGATTTTCTCGCCATCGGCGTAGCCGAAGGCGGCCGCGACCGGCCAGCTTCCGGTGGCGATCGCCTTGGCGCCGGCTTTCTCGACGATCTTGGCCGAGCCCGGGTCCCAGGCGTTGTAGAGGACGATCGGGTTGCCCTTGACGTGGAGGGAATGAAACGTCCGCGCGCGCTCGATCTGCTGGGTCATTGATGTCTATCCCGTCTTCTCGATGTTGGACGCGCAGTTTAGGCAGGACCACCGGCGGTGGCGATGTGCCATGAGCCTGAGAAGCGGCGGCCACCGAACAGACTTTTCAAATCAGTTGCGTATCTGGTTTTTCGCCGCTATGGATTTCGCCATGAACATGCGTTCGACCAAGACCATTTGGTGGTGGGCCTGCTGACAGCGGCCTGTTCGAACGCGCGTGCGTGAAAGAGAGGGTGGCCGCAACGGAATGTCCGGGCGGCCATTTGTTTTTCCAAAGCCAGTCCCGGGTCCGTTGCCCCAACAAGCTGATGGAGACGGCAATGACGATGAAGGTTCTGGAAAACGGCGCTGAAAGCTTCGTGACCGCGGGTGGCATCACCATCACCCGCGAACGCCACGATCGCCCCTATGCCGGCGCGATCGACGCTTACGTCGACGGGCTGAATTCGCGGCGGGGTGCCGTGTTTTCCTCGAATTACGAGTATCCCGGCCGCTATACGCGCTGGGACACCGCCATCATCGATCCGCCTTTGGTGATCTCCGCACGCGGCCGCGCCATGCGTATCGAGGCGCTGAACGGCCGCGGCGAGGCACTGTTGCCGGTCATCGGCAAGACGATTGGCGGCCTGGCCGACATCACCATCGCCGAGGCATCGAAGAAACTGATCCGCCTCGACATCGCAAAACCCGGTCGTGTCTTCACCGAGGAGGAACGCAGCCGCGTTCCCTCGGTGTTTACGGTCCTTCGCGCCATCACCGCCTTGTTCAAAACCGCGGAAGACGCCAATCTCGGCCTCTACGGCGCGTTTGGCTACGACCTTGCCTTCCAGTTCGATCCGGTTGATTACAAGCTCGAGCGCAGAGAGAGCCAGCGCGACCTTGTGCTGTTCCTGCCCGACGAGATCCTGGTGGTCGATCACTATTCGGCCAAGGCTTGGACCGACCGCTACGACTATGCGGGCGACGGGTTCTCGACCGAAGGCCTGCCGCGCGATGAAATCGCCGAGCCGTTCAAGACCGCCGACCGCATCCCGCCGCGCGGCGACCATGAGCCGGGCGAATACGCCAACCTGGTGCGCAAGGCGATGGACTCGTTCAAGCGCGGCGACCTGTTCGAAGTCGTGCCAGGCCAGATGTTCTATGAGCGATGCGAGACGCAGCCCTCCGAGATTTCGCGCAAGCTGAAGTCGATCAACCCCTCGCCCTATTCCTTTTTCATCAACCTCGGCGAAGGTGAATACCTGATCGGCGCCTCGCCGGAAATGTTCGTGCGTGTCAACGGCCGCCGCGTCGAGACCTGCCCGATCTCCGGCACCATCAAGCGCGGTGACGACGCCATTTCGGATAGCGAGCAGATCCTCAAGCTGCTGAATTCGAAGAAGGACGAGTCCGAGCTCACAATGTGCTCGGACGTCGACCGCAACGACAAGTCGCGGGTTTGCGAGCCGGGTTCGGTGCGCGTCATCGGCCGCCGCCAGATCGAGATGTATTCGCGCCTGATCCATACCGTGGACCATATCGAAGGCCGGCTGCGCGAAGGCATGGATGCCTTCGACGCGTTTCTCTCGCACGCCTGGGCGGTCACCGTCACCGGCGCGCCGAAACTGTGGGCCATGCGCTTCATCGAGCAGAACGAGAAGAGCCCGCGCGCCTGGTATGGCGGCGCGATCGGCATGGTTAATTTCAACGGCGACATGAACACCGGCCTGACGCTGCGCACCATCCGCATCAAGGACGGCATCGCCGAGGTGCGCGCTGGCGCCACGCTGCTTTTCGACAGCATTCCCGAGGAAGAAGAAGCCGAAACCGAATTGAAGGCATCCGCCATGCTCTCCGCCATCCGCGACGCCAAGATGGGCAATTCCGCCAGCACCGAGCGGACCACCGCGCGCGTGGGCGACGGCGTCAACATCCTGCTGGTCGACCACGAGGACAGTTTCGTCCACACGCTCGCCAACTACTTCCGCCAGACCGGCGCCAATGTCTCGACCGTGCGCACGCCGGTGCCTGAAGAAGTCTTCGACCGGCTGAAGCCCGACCTTGTCGTGCTGTCGCCCGGCCCCGGCACACCGAAGGATTTCGATTGCGCCGCCACCATCAGACGAGCCCGCGCCCGCGAGTTGCCGATCTTCGGCGTCTGCCTTGGCCTGCAGGCGCTGGCGGAAGCCTATGGCGGGGAGTTGCGCCAGCTGCATATTCCCATGCACGGCAAGCCGTCGCGCATCCGCGTCTCCAAGCCCGGCATCATCTTCTCCGGCCTGCCCAAGGAAGTCACCGTCGGCCGCTATCACTCGATCTTCGCCGATCCGGTTCGCCTGCCTGACGATTTCGTCGTCACGGCCGAGACCGAGGACGGTGTCATCATGGCCTTCGAGCACCGCAAGGAGCCGATCGCCGCGGTGCAGTTCCACCCGGAATCGATCATGACGCTCGGCCACAATGCCGGCATGCGCATCATCGAGAACATCGTCGCCCACCTGCCGCGCAAGGCCAAGGAAAAGGCGGCCTGACCTCGATGGCCGAAGCCGAGAACAGGATGGCGATCGCGGCCAAGGCGGCCGCGAAGCGCAAGGTTGCGAACCTTGCCTTCTGGTCGATCGTGGTCGCCTTTGTCGTGCTCGCGCTCAAAGCCGCCGCCTGGTACATCACCGGCTCCGTCGCGCTCTATTCAGATGCGCTGGAATCGATCGTCAACGTCATTGCCTCGGCCGCCGCCCTCTGGGCGATCCAGGTCAGCTACAAGCCTGCCGACCAGGATCACCCGTTCGGCCATCACAAGGCGGAATACTTCTCCGCGGTGCTCGAAGGCGTGCTGATCGTGCTGGCAGCGCTTTTGATCCTCAACGAAGTCTGGCGCTCCTGGCAGACGCCGGCGCCGCTCGAACAGCCCTGGGAAGGCCTTGCCATCAACGGCGTCGCCACCCTGATCAATGCCTTCTGGGCCTGGACGCTGATCCGCGCCGGCAGGGCCGAAAAGTCACCGGCGCTGGTCGCCGACGGCAATCACATCATGACCGACGTGGTCACCTCGGTCGGCGTGTTCGGCGGCCTGGTCGGGGCGATCCTGACCGGCTGGCAGATCCTCGATCCGGCGCTCGCCGTCATCGTCGCGCTCAACATCCTGTGGCAGGGCTGGCATGTCATCGGCTCGTCCATGAACGACCTGATGGATCGCGCCGTCGATACGCAAGAAAACATGCGCATCCGTGACATCATCTCGGCCAACTGCAAGGGCGCGCTGGAGGTGCATGATCTCAAGACCCGCATCGCCGGCCGCGCCACCTTCATCGAGTTCCATCTGGTCGTCGACGCCGACATGTCTGTCGGCGCCAGCCATGTCATCTGCGACCGCATCGAGGACGCGTTGAAAGCCGAAATCCCCTCGGTGCGCGTCACCATCCATGTCGAGCCCGACGACGAGGCCAAGCTGCCGAAAGGCACGACGGCTGTGCCTTTCGCGTGATGTGGTTCGCCGTCACGACCTTGGAAAATTAGCCGAAGACTCTCGACTTCGTCATCCACGGGCGGAGCAGGAGCGAAGCTCCGTCGCTGAGACCCGAGGATCCATGCCGCGACCTGGGACGAAGTATGCAGCGGTGGAAAATTCTGCACCTCAGCAGCGCTCGGATGTCACACAGGATCCTATGGTCTACGCCGCCTCGCTTCGCTCCTTGCTCCGCCATAGCATGACGAGGCGACAGGCTACCGCGAAACTTCTGTGCCGATGAACTCGTCGCTACCGCCTTTCTAAGACCGCCTCGACAAAATCATCGTCAAGCGGCCCAACCAGACGGTCGAGCCAGTCCCAATCCTGCGCCAGCGGCTCAAGGATGACGGTTCGGCCTTGGCGGCGGATTGATACCTCGCCTGCTTCGAAACGATACTCCTTGGGCAGGCGCACAGCCTGCGATCGACCTGACCAGAACACCTTTGCCTTATCCATTAGCTCTCCACCAAGCCTAAGTTTACGGCGCGCAGGCTGATTGCGGCATCGGCTCCAGCCGGTAGACCTTGTCGTCCGATTTCGTCTTGCCGTCGGCCGCCTTCGAGCAGAGATCGACGATCGCCAGGCTGCTGTTGGGATTGGCCAGCACCATCGTGCCGTTGGCGCCTCGCTTGAGGAAGATTTCCTTCTGCGCGATGTCGCAGGAGAAATCGCTCAGCTTGGAATTCGCGGCGCAACGCCACTGGTCGGCCTCGCCCTGGCAGGAATAGGTCTGCGTGACCTTGCCCGACTTCTGCCGCGTGGTGACCGAAACCGCTATATCGGCGCCGTCGGGCCAGTTGGCAGCGTCCCCGCCCGAGGCGAAGGATGCCAGTTCCACCGGGCCCCGGAAAACCCGGATCGACTGCGTCAGCTGGTTGGGATGCGATGCCAAATGCGACGCGTCATAGTCCCGGCCGTAGCAGAACGCCTGGTCGGGCTTCAGCCGTTCGCGCAGCGGTGCCCCGAGCGCCGGATCGATCGGATCGATGCGCGCGAACTCCGCCTTGCAGGTCGCGGCCGGCATCGCGTCGAGGCGGAAATTGTCGTCTTCCGAGCCAAGCGCCTGCCTGTCGTATTCCGCCGTGCCGAGTTCCTCTTCCGATCCGGCATCGAGATAGATATCGGGCGACAGGTCGGACAGCAGCAGCCGGCCCTTGTCGTCGAGCTTCAGCGACGCCAGCGTGCGGTCGCAATCCATGCCGCAACGGATCGGGCCTGATTTGCCATCCTCGGACTCGTGATTGCACCAGCCGCCGGCCCATTGCGGCGCCTTGGCGCCGCGCACCGTGGTGGTGACGAAGCCATTGTATGACGTGTCGGAATTCGCGGTCGGTTCCTCGTTCGGCCTGCTGACCGGGTCATGGCCATAGTAGAAGAAGATCCGCGCCACCTTCTGCTTCGGGTGGGCCTTGAGGTCGCCAGCGTCATAGACGCGGCCGAAACAGGCGTCGGCGCCGTTCGGGCTGAGTTCGGTGAGTTTGGGCCTTTCGTCGGCCACGGCAGTGCCTGTCAGCAAACCAAGCAGCACAACGCCAAATCCGGCGCCGGCAACTGACTTCCATTCCCTTGCCCCGAACGCCATGTGACCTCTCCCCGCATCGACAGGACGCAACGTCAATTTATGCTAGAGTCGGATGATTTCAGGTCGAATCGACCTGAAATCTGAATCCGCCTCTAAATCAAAGAGATAGAGCATGATGCCTGGACAAACGGTTTCCGTTTGTCCGCGAAAACCACTTCACACTTTTCGGCATCATGCTCTAGTATTCCCGTCTGAGCCACGCAAATCGCGGTGAAACCTGAGGAGGATGCCATGCGCCGGCGCGACATGTTCCGCGCGGTCCTTGCCGGGGCCGGAACGCTTCTTGGCCTGCGGGCGGTGCAGGCAGCGGCCACCGAACCCGCACGGCTGAAGGTCGCCTACCACCTAAGCGATCTCGACAAGGTCAATTTCGTGCTCGGCAACATCAACAACCACTATGAGGGCACAGTCGGCAATGTCGACATCGTGCTCGTCGTGCATGGCCCGGCCTTGGCCGCCTTCAAGTCGAAGGGCATATCGGCCGCGGTCTCCGGCCGCTTCGCCGGCCTGGTGCGGCAGGGGCTCGAACCGCAAGCCTGCGCCAACACCATGCATGGCATGGACATTTCGCCCGCCGACCTGCTCGACGGCTTCCATGCCGCCGACAAGGGCGGCGTCGTCAAGCTCGCGGAACTGCAAAGCCAGGGCTATGCCTATCTCAGGCCATAGTGCACAGTCTCGGCCACAGGGCCAGGAACGGCTGGTCCCGTTGAATGCTCCGGAGGACCAGCAGTGCCACTCACGACCGCGCTTACCATCCCCGATCTCGCCGGCAAGGCGGTGCTGGTCACCGGGGCATCGACCGGCATCGGTGCGGCGCTTGCGCTCGCCTATGCAGAGCAGAAATGCCAGGTGGCAGTGCATTACAATTCGAGCCGCGACGCCGCAGAGAAGTTGGCCAGGACAATTGCCGACAAAGGCGGCGAGGCGTACCTCGTCCAGGGTGATTTTTCGCTTCCCGCCGATGTCGAGCGTGTCGTCCAGGAGAGCGCCGAGAAATTCGGCCGTCTCGATGGGCTGGTCAACAATGCCGGCGGCATGCTTGGCCGCATACCTTATGCCGAGCAGACCGAGGCCCATTATGACGCGGTGATGGACCTCAATGCGCGCTCGGTGCTGACCGCTTCGCGCAAGGCGATCCCGTGGCTGAAGAAGCAGGGCGGCTTCATCGTCAACACCTCCTCGATCGCCGCGCGCAACGGTGCGGGCGGCGGCGCCGGCCTCTACGGTTCGGCCAAGGCCTTCGTGTCCAATGTGACACGCGGCATGGCCAAGGAACTGATCAGCTTCGGCATCCGCGTCAACGCCGTGGCGCCCGGCACGATTCTCACCCCGTTCCACCAGCGCTATTCGACCGACGAACAGATGAAAGGCATGGTCGCCACCATTCCCCAGGGACGCGCCGGCACCGCTGAAGACTGCGTCGGCGCCTATCTGTTCCTCTCGTCGGACCTGCTGAGCGGCTACATCACCGGACAAGTGATCGAGGTGAATGGCGGCCAGTTGATGCCTTGAGCGGCGACCTGCATACTGGCGATCTGCATATTCTTGTCGAAAACCTCAAGGGAGACAAACGAATGTACGGACTGATCGGCAAGATGCGGGCGGCGCGCGGCCAGCGCGACGCTGTCATGGACGTCCTGCGCGCCAGCACCGGCGCCCTGCCCGGCTGCCTCAGCTATATCGTCGCCACCGATCCGGCCGATGCCGATGCAATCTGGGTCACCGAGGTGTGGACCGACGCCGAGAGCCACAAGGCCTCGCTGCAGCTTCCAGAAGTCCAGGCGGCGATCGCCAAGGCGCGACCGTTCATCGCCGGCTTCGAGTTTCAGGTGGAAACCCACCCTGTCGGCGGCTTTGGGTTGGCCGACGGCAAGGCTGGCTGACCAGGGCACCACCGCTCCCCCCGACCTCATAATTTGACCGGCCGGATCCGAACCAGCGTCGCCGCTGTGCGACAGCATCCGGAAGCTGGACACAGCCTTAAAAAAATACTTGACTCACACACTCATATTTGAGAGCGCGAGAGCGCAATCCTGCATGAGACAGTGGAGACGAGTTGATGCGAGCACGGCCGACGACATGGCGCCCAGGACTGTTCTTGCTGGGCGGCGCTGCGATGCTTTGCCAACCCGGCACGGTCTATGCACAGGACGATGGCGAGGCCCCTGTCCTCGGCAAGATCGAGGTGACCGCACAGAGCAACGATATCCTGGTGCAGGATGGCTACGTCGCCAAGAAGGATCGCATCGGCACCAAGACAGACACGCCGATCGCCAAAATCCCACAGGCCATTTCGGTGGTGACGCAAAAGCAGCTCGAGGACCAGAAGCCACGTACGCTGGACGAAGCGCTCGGCTACACGGCCAGCGCCAATCCCAACAGTTTCGGCTTCGACACCCGCTATGACGCCTTCTTCCTGCGCGGTTTTCCGGCCTTCTACAACGGCATGTTTCGCGACGGGCTGCGCCAGTACAACGGGCCCTCCGCCTGGTTCAAGACCGAGCTCTACGGCATTGAGGGCGTCACAATCCTGAAGGGACCGGCATCCTCGCTCTACGGCGTCAGCGGCCCCGGCGGCATCGTCAACGTCGTCACCAAACGCCCCAAGGATGAGCCGTTCCACGAGATCGAACTGCTCGCCGGCGAGCACAACCGGTTTCAGGCGGCCCTTGACGCTTCGGGACCGGTGAATGACGACGGCAGCATCCTCTATCGCTTCACCAGTCTTGGCCGCCTGAGCGATACCGATCTGCCGGCCTATCCCGACGACAAGCTTTATTTGGCGCCGGCTGTCACCTTCAAGCCGGACGAGGATACCAGGTTCACCATCCTCGGCGAATATTCGAAATCCGTCACCGGCGGCACCGCCGCCTTCTACAATTCAGGCTACGGCGTGCTGTCCAACATCTATGAGGGCGATCCGGCCTGGAACGATTTCACCCAGAGCCAGGGCCGCATCGGCTATGAGTTCGAGCACCGTTTCAACGATGTGCTGACGGTGCGCCAGAACCTGCGCTACAACGCCGTCGACAGCGACATCGAATACAGCGGCCATTATTTGCCGGGTGCCGGCCAGCCGCTGGAACACTACTGGGGCCACTACACCGAGACCATGAAGAACTTCGTCGTCGACAACATGGCGCAGTTGGAGTTCGACACCGGCCCGGTCAAGCACACCGCCGTCGGCGGCATCGACTATGCCTGGTCCGACTATGATGCCGCCAGCGGCCTGTCCTATGTCTCGGTCGACGACATCAAGGCGATACCGGTTCCCCACTCCGGCGGGCAGCAGATGAACCAGCTCGGCGTCTACCTGCACGACCAGATGGAGTGGAACGACTTCACCCTGTTCACCAGCGGCCGCTACGACTGGGTCGACACCACCTCCACATCAGCCGACTTCAGCCAGTCGAAGCAGAAGGACAGCGCCTTTTCCGGCCGGCTTGGCCTGTCCTACCGGACCGAATGGGGCATCATCCCATACGTCAACTATTCGACCTCGTTCTCGCCCAACATCGGCTTCGTCTATGATGACGTGACCAGCGCTGTCGGCCGCGTCGCCCGACCGACCATCGCCAGGCAGAAGGAGATCGGCGTCAAATATGAGATTCCCGGACACAACGCGACTGTCAGCGCCGCCCTGTTCGACATCGGCCAGAAGGATGGCGTCGTCTTGGACGCCTCGACCAATGTCAACAAGCAGCGTCAGCTCGATCTCAATTCGCGCGGTCTCGAACTGGAAGCCAGCGCGTCGCTCGACAATGGATTCAGTTTTATCGCCTCCTATACCTATCAGCGCGTCAGGATCGAGCGCGGTGCGGAAGGAACCGATGGCAAGGAACTGTCGGCGACGCCCAATCACATCCTGTCGCTGTGGGGCAACTACCAGTTCGAGAACGGCACGCTGGAAGGGCTGGGGCTGGGCACCGGCGTGCGCGTTGCCGGCTCGAGCTATGGCGACGACGCCAACAGTTTCAGGAACAGCGCGCGCGCCTTCGTCGACGCGTCGCTGTCCTATGATTTCGGCACCCGCAATCCGAAGCTCGAAGGCGTCAAGCTGCAGGTCAACGCCAAGAACCTGTTCGACAACCAGAAAACCATCTGCTCGGCCGGCTATTGCTATCGCGACGAGGGTCGCTCGCTGGTCGCCAGCCTGCGCTACCGTTTTTGAGGTGGCATCAGGCGGCAAGGACAAATCCACGCTCGTGGATTGCCCTACCCCTCGCCGCCGCCATTTTCGCCTTGCGCGCCGCGGCGCCAATAGGCGGTGACCAGATGCCTGTCGCGTGGCAAGCCCCACTCCTTGCGCACTATCATGCGGATCTCGCGGAAGTCGGTGAATTCGCATCCGGCCCAGACATGGAAGCCGTCGACAAGCGCGGCGTGGCTGCGCTCCCGCAAGGCGGCCGGCAGAAGGCCGGCAGTGCCGGCCTCGCGGCCGTGCCGGTAGAGCCAGGTGACGTCGATGTTCTCGCCTTGCGGCAGCGCGATCCGGTCGTCAGGACCATCGACCTCGATGAGCGCCTCGGCCCGGGTCGACGGCGGCAGATGCTCAAGGATCCTGCCGATGGCGGGCAGCGCCGTGTCATCGCCAACCAGAAGCAAGGTCTCCGCAACTGGCGCCTCGCCGCCACCGGGCCCGATCATTCCGATCACGTCCCCCGCCCGCGCGTTCTGCGCGAAGGCGGCGGCAGGCGTGTCCTGGCCTGGATGCAGCACGAAATCGACATCGAGCCAGCCGCCTGCCGCATCCACCGCCCGGATCGTATAGACCCGCACGGTCAGCGCATCCTCGCCCGAAGGCCAGACAAGCAGCCCGTCGGCGCCCACGGAGGGCCAGACCGGCCGCCGGTCACGCGGCGGCAGCAGCAGGCGCATATGCAGGCCGCCATGGATGAAGCGGCCAAGATGGGCGCCGGCAAAGCGCAGGCGCTGCATGTGCGGAGAAATCCGCGTCGACGACATCACCGTGATTTCGCGGAAGAAGACCGGCGTGCCGGCATCGCTGCCGTCACCCTCCCAGCGCAGTCCACTGGTCGTGCCGAGATGCCGGGCGACATGGCCGGCGACTGTCATCTTCATGTAGGAGAGGCAGGTCTCATCGACCGCCGCGACGCGGATCAGCACGGCATCGCGCTCGAGCGTGGCGCTCAACGACCCGTAGTGCAGGCGAAGCTCCCATCGATCGGCAGCGCAGGTTGTGACCTCGAATTCGCCGTGTTCGGCGCGCAGCAGGTCCATCGCCGACCGCATCGCCCCATCGCTGATCCGGGTTTGCGCACTCAACTGATCCATGGCTCAACTCCTTCGATAGCGGTTCAAACGAAGCCGCATCGTCGGACATGCCACAGCGCTGCCGGGGTTTCCACAATAACTTGACTTACGTAATCATATTTTACGTGGAAGGCGATGTCTGGCCTGCTGGCTCGGCTTTGCCATCATCGAGGTCGAAGTGGAGACGCCCGCAATCGATGCGCATGCGCAAGCGGCGATACTTCACCAGGTAGCGCACGCCAACGATCGCGGCCGCGAAACCGGCCAGCGCCCCGACGCCCAGCGCCCAGCGCGGGCTGAAACTGTCCGCCACCCAGCCGACGATCGGCGCGCCGACAGGTGTGCCGCCAAGGGCGATGGCAAGCAGGATCGCCATCACCCGCCCGCGCATCGCGGGCTCGGTGGAGAGCTGCACCAGGCTGATCGTCGAGGTGGTGACTGTCTGCGCCGAGATGCCGATGACGATAAGCGCGAGGCCGAACAGCCAGTAGTTTGGCATCACCGCAGCCAGCGCGAAGCCAAGGCCGAAGATCGCGGCACCGGCCAGAAGAAACGCTAGGCGCGGTTGCTCGCGCCGTGCCGCCAGCAGCGCACCGACGACCGATCCGATCGCCATGGTCGACGTCAGCAGACCGTATTGGCCGGCGCCCGCGTGGAAGACGGAGACGGACATGGTCGAGATGAAGATCGGAAAGTTGAGCCCGAACGTGCCGATCAGGAACAGCATGAGAAGAATGGCTCTGAGGTCGGGGCGCTTCCACACATATACAAAGCCCTCGGCAAGGCTGCCCCGGCTGCTCTGCGGCTTGTCTTTCAGGTGAAGCTCGGTCGCACGCAGCAAGCCAAGTGAGGCAAGGACGGCGGCAAACGAGGCGGCATTGATCAGGAAGACCCAACCGGTGCCGACGGAAGCGATCAGGGCGCCGGCGACGGCGGGACCAATCATCCGCGCCGCATTGAACGAGGTGGAATTCAGCGCCACAGCGTTCGACAAATCGGCCTCGCCGACCAGATCAGAGACGAATGTCTGACGCGCAGGCGCATCGAACGCGGCTGTGCAGCCGAGCAGGAATGCGAACACGTAGACATGCCACAGTTGAACAAGCCCGGAGACGGTAAGCAGGCCGAGGCCGACCGCAAGCAGACCCATGACGCCTTGCGTGGCGAGCAGCAGCTTGCGCCGGTCGAGGTGATCGGCGGCAAATCCGGTCCATGGCAGCAGCAGAACCTGCGGCACGAACTGCAGCGCCATCACAAGGCCCATGGCGGTGGCGTTGCTGTGGGTCAACTGGGTCAGCACCAGCCAGTCCTGGGCGGTACGCTGCATCCATGTCCCGACATTGGAGACGATCGCGCCGCCGGCCCAGATCCGGTAGTTGAAATTGGCCAGTGAACGAAACGTGCCTTTTGCCGGGCCGCTCATCCGTCGGCCGGGGAATTGCCGCCGTTGAAGCGGCCGAACATGCGTGCCGTCACCACGCCCATGAGGAGGGTGCCTAGCCCCACCGCGACGACATCGGCCGTGGATCGCAGGTCGAAATCTCCAACACGCACCACCAGGAGATAGCCGATCGCCAGGTTCAGGAACCCCCACAGAACGTTCACCGTCGAGGAGGAATGTCCTTGGCCGCGCGGTGTGGCGAACGGGCTTTGAAAGGGCCGCCCCATGACGCCACTGACGAAGTGCGGCACGGCGTTCGTCAGCACGGCGCCGCCGAACAGGTAGGACACACAGTCGATCCATTGCATTTTCAGGCACTCCTCGTCGCCAAGAGATCAAGGATGTCCCGTGTCGTGCCGCTTTCGCCCAGCCTCGGGAAGACATTCGCGATGCTGTGGGTGTGGGCATCGAGGCTCATGTCGGTCATGGCATCGACAGCCAGGGTGACGTTGAACCCGAGATCGCGGGCATGACGCGCCGTCGCCTCGACGCCCATGCTGGTGGAGACGCCGGCGATCACGACCTGGGTGACGTCCTCACTCCTCAGCCGGGCTTCGAGATCAGTGTTGACGAAGGCGTCCACCGTGCGTTTGGTCACGATGTGGTCGCTCGGCTGCTGGTTCAACTCGGGGACAAGATAAGCCCAACCGGCGGGAAATTCCCGCACGCGAGGCGCCTGCTCGGTTCGGCCTGGGGGTGCGCCGATAACGTTGACGAGCACGACCGGCAAGCCGCGAGCGCGGAACGCATCGGCGAGCGCGCTGGCCCGCTGCACGACGTCGCTGATCGGATGGGCAGCGGGCAAGGAGACGACGCCTTTCTGCAGGTCGATGACGACGAGTGCCGTTTTCGGATCGAGCATAGTGACTGCCACGTGTTTTTCCTTCCGATGATCGGGACAGCGGCGCCGGACGATTGGTCAGGAGTCCGCGAGCCGTTTCAACAATTCGACGGCGCCCGCGAGTTGCTCCTGCTCCTGGCTGTCAAGGTTCGTCTGGATGGCGCGGAACAACCAATCCTGCCTTGCCGCCCGCCCGGCTGCGATCATGTCCCGGCAGGCGGGCGTAAGCGACAGAAGGGTCTGGCGGCCATCGGCCGGATCCGGCGCACCTGCCACCAGACCGGCGACCTGTAGCGCTGAAACAATGGCGCCCATCGATTGTGGTCGCATATCCTGCGCGCGCGCCAGCGTCGTGACCGTTGCCGGACCCTCGCGCTCAAGATGCAGCAGCACCGACTTCTGCGACGTGGTTAGGTCGCCGGTATCAGCCTGCTCGCGCAGGCGCCGGATCAGCCTGCCGGCCACAACCCGAAGCTCGGCCGCCAGCGCCAGCGCACGCGCGGCTTCGGGGTCGTTCTGCGGGGACAATTGATCTTTCATGGCTGTGATGTAATAGATATGAAGTTAAACTTCAAAGTTTAACTTCATATCTGGAGTCACAAGACCGTGACCGGCGGCCGGTCCGAGGCCGTAGCCCGCTGGCTGGCCCCCACTGCAAGGCGTTCGGGAAGGAAATCGACGAAGACCCGCACCTTGGGCGAGAGATGGCGATTGGAGGGCCACAGCATCCGGAACTGGCCCCGGCCGTCGATATGATCGTCGAGGATAGTCCGCAGCGTGCCCTCGCGTAGCGCCTCCCGCACCAGGAAATCGGGCATGCAGCCGATACCGAGGCCAGCCACCGCCGCACCTTTCAACGCCTCCATGTTGTTGCAGGTCAGCATGGAGCGCGGCTCGATGCCGCCGGCAAAGAGCGGCCACTCCTGCAGCTTGCCGCTGTTGGGAAAGCGGAAGCGTATGCCGAAATGCTGGGCGAGATCGCCCGGCACGGCGGGCGTGCCGTGGCGATCGAGATAGGAAGGGGCAGCGCACAAAAGCAGCCGAAAGGGCGCAAGCGGCCGTGACACCAACCGTGAATCCGGCAGCTCGCCGTTTCGGATCGCAACGTCGATACCGTCTTCGATGACATTGACGATGTGATCGTTGAAATCGATATCGAGCTCGATCTCCGGATAGCGGGCCATGAAGTCCGACAGCACCGGCAGCAGCAGATGATAGGTGACGATCGGGGTCGTGACGCGAAGCCGCCCGTGCGGCGTTTCCCTCGTCCGCGACAGCATCGCCTCGGCATCGTCGATGTCGTCGAGGATGCGCCGAACCCGCTCGTTGAAAAGCTTGCCCTCCTCGGTCAGGCCGATGCGCCGCGTGCTGCGCTGGAGGAGGCGTACGCCGAGTTCCTCTTCGAGCCTCGCGACGCTCTTGCCGACGGCGGAAGCCGAAATGCCGAGCGCCCGGCCGGCAGCGATGAAACTGCCGAGTTCGGCGGTGCGGGCGAAGGCCATGAGGCCGTTGAGGCGATCCATCGCATTTTTCCCATTCGAGCGTTTCAGTCCGGTATATCAGGAGATATAACACCATTTTTCCGGAAATGCCGCCGACCTATCTTGTCGTTGCGACCGGCGCCCCATCACGCGGCTCACCGGCGGATGCTGCTACAGATAGGAAAATCCATGACCTTGAAGACCCCAATCGGCTCGGCCGAGAGATGGCTTGTGCTCTTGTCGGTATGCCTTGCCGCCATGACGATGCCGTTGACCTTCACCGGTCCGGCTGTCGCGCTCTCCCGCATAGCCGCCGATCTCGGCGGCAGCCCGATCGCGCTCAATTGGGTGACGAATGCCTTCATGCTGACCTTCGGCGCCAGCCTGATGGCGGCAGGAGCGCTGGCCGACAATCATGGCCGCAAGCGGATTTTCCTCGCCGGCCTCTGCCTCTATGTCCTCGCCTCGCTCGGCGCGATGCTGGCGCCCGACATCGTCTGGTTCGACATGTTCAGAGCCGCGCAAGGGCTCGGCAGTGCCTTAGCCTTCGCCGGCGGCGCCTCGGCACTTGCCCAGGAGTTCGAAGGACCGCTGCGGCTGCGCGCCTTCTCCTTCCTGGGCACCAGTTTCGGCATCGGCCTCGCCTTCGGTCCGATCGCCTCGGGCCTGCTCATCTCCGCATTCGGCTGGCGGTCGATCTTTCTTCTGGTCGCAGCGCTCGCGGTTGCCTCGGCAATCCTCGGCCTGCGCACCATCGGCGAATCGCGCGACCCGGATGCGACTGGGCTCGACTGGGTGGGAGCCGGCACCTTCACCGTCGCGCTGGCTTCGCTGACCTATGGTGTCTTGCAGGCGCCGCAGAGCGGTTGGGCCGATCCCCTCGTCGTCACGCTTCTGGCAGCAGCGGCCCTCTTCTTCGCCGCCTTCGTTGTCGTCGAGCGGCGCGTGCGGCGGCCGATGCTCGATCTCACCCTTTTTCGCTTTCCCCGCTTCGTCGGCGTCCAGTTCCTGGCGGCGGCACCCGCCTATGGCTTCGTCGTCTTGCTCGTGCTTTTGCCGATCCGTTTCATCGGCATCGAGGGGATGAGCGAGATCAAGGCCGGGCAATTGATGATCTGTCTCTCCGGGCCGCTGCTGATCCTGCCTTTGCTTGCCGGCCAGCTGGCGCGCTGAATCGCGCCGGCCACGATCTGCGGCGCCGGCCTGCTCATCGCCGCGGCCGGCCTCGTCTGGCTGAGCCTGACACCGCCAGTTGCCATCGCCCTGGTGGCGCCGTTGATGTCGATCGGCGTCGGCATCGCCTTGCCCTGGGGGTTGATGGACGGGCTCGCCGTCAGCGTCGTGCCGAGGGAGCGCGCCGGCATGGCGGTCGGCATCTTCAACACCACCCGCGTCGCTTGCGAGGGCGTGGCGCTGGCCATCGTCATGGCGACCCTGTCAGGCTTCTCCGCCGCACAACTCGCCACTCAGGGAACGTCTTCCAGGGATGCGGCCGCCGCGGCACAGGTGCTGGTGACCGGCAATGTCGGCGAAACCGCGCAACATCTGCCGATGGCCAGCACCGCCGTCCTGGTCCAGGCCTACGAGACGGCGTTTGACAGGCTGCTGATCGTGCTGGCCATGATCACCGTCGTCACCGCCCTTGTCGTCTTCCTCGGCCTGCGTCGCGGATCGGCGGCGGAACGTGAGGCCGTGCCTGTGCCGGCGGGCCAGGAAGGGTAGCTCAGTGCATGTCGCCGAAAGTGTGCCGCGGTTTTGGGAAAACGACATGCACGAAATGAGCGGATGTCAGGTGATGACAAGGCTCACTATGCGATCGTCATCCAACGTGAAGGTCATGTCGCCCTCGCCGTTGAAGCCGTCTCCGGTGACAGCGATGCGGACGCGATAGGTGCCGTCCGCTGGTGTGATGCTGACGATGCGCAGATGGGATTTCACCCCGATATTGTCCGACTGGTTCCAGCGCGCGATCTGTTCGCGGCCCTGAAAAGATCGTCCCCAGTCGCTCAGCAACGCGTCGTCGGTGAATGTGCCAAGAAAGGCTTCCGTGTCGCCGGCATTGGTGGCTTCGACGAAACGGCGGATAGGTTCGGGTGTAGCCATCAATCCAACCGGTGCATCAGGTCGAAGTACGTGAGCACCGGAAGCGCAGGAAACCTTCGTTTGCAGACCGGCATCACCTGAATATCAATGCACCTTAATCCAACCGGTGCATCAGGTCGTCATCCAGCCAGCGGCCGAAGAAATAGACCAGCTGCTTATGCCACCATGGCCAGTCATGACTGACGTCGCCGCCCCAATAATCGACCCAGGCGGGAATGGATTTGTCGCGCAGGATCTGTTCCAGCTGGCGCGTCTCAACCAGCATGCGTTCTTCCCAGGCACCTTGCCCGCAGCAGAAGATCAGCCTGAGCGCCTTCAGCCGGGCCAGCAGTTTCGGATCGACGATGCCGGGCAGATAGTCGAGCGGCGAGTTGTAGAAGATGTCGCCGTCGAGCGCTTTGCCGAAGAAGTCGCGGGCCGAATAGACGCCCGACAGCGAGATGACGCCGCTGGCGAGTTCGGGAAAACGGAAGACGAAATTCGAGGAATGGTAGCCGCCCATCGAACAGCCCGAAAACAGCGGCTTCAGCTTGCGCCCGCCATTGGCTGCCGAGGCCGTGGCGAGGAACTCCGGCAGCGCCTCCTCGCGCAGATAGCGGAAATAGGCCTCGTGCCGGACAATGCGGTGCGCGGCGTCGACATGCTTGGCGAAGAAGGATTCCGAATCGATGCCGTCGACCGTGAACAGCTGGATGCGTCCGGTGTCGATGAACTCGGCCAGTGCTCCCACCCCGCCGGAATCCTCGAACTGGTAGAACCGCCCCTGCGAGGTCGGGAATACGACGACCGGACGGCCGGCATGGCCGTAGCGCTTGTATTCCATGTCGCGGCCGAGATTGCGGGCAAAATGGTTGTGATAGGAGATGTCCATGGCCTCAGGCCTTTTCCGCATGGATATAGGCCACGGCCTCGCGCAGCGCCGCCTGATCCTTCGAACGCATCTGGTAGGCGTAGTTCCCCATGGCGCGGCTGAAGACCTCTTCTATTGGCTGATGGTGGACGATCTTGTCGCGGTGCGCCGCTAGCACGTCCTCATGGCTGTGCAAATAGTGGAGGTGTCGCTTGCGGCTGGCATAGGCGGTGAAATACTTGCCCTCATAGGGACCTCCGGCGGCGTCCTTGACCACCATGTCAGCCCATGCCGCATAGACATCGATGTCGAACGTGTAGTTGATCGCGTCGGTCATCCAGGCGCCGGGCGGCCGCATGTTGACTTCCAGTGCGATGATCCGGTCGTCCCTGGTCTCGAACAGTTCAATGTGGAAGAAGCGCTCGCGCACGTCGAACGCCTTCAGGATCTTGCGGCCGGCCGCCTCGACAACAGGCCGGATCCGGGGAAAGCAGGTGTAGCTCATGTGGCGGTCCTTGTTGACCACGTCCATGACGCTCTGGTCGTAGCGGTGGCTGGCCGCCAGCACCACCTCGCCGTCGCGGTTGACCAGTCCGTCATAGGTCACCACCAATCCCTCGATGAACTGCTCCATGACGAAGGTCACGTCGTCGGGCTTGTCTCGGAAGAACTGATCGAGTTCCTTGGCGTTGGAGATCTTGAAGGTGTTGGAAGCGCCGGAGCCTGAATCCGGCTTCACGACCACGGGATAGCCGACGCGGCGGATGAAGGTCATGGCGCCGGCACGGTCGGAGCATTTGCGCTGCGCGATGGTCTCGACGCCGCTCTTGCGGAAGAAGGCGCGCATGCGGCTCTTGCGCTTCAGGTTCTTCACGAAATCGAGCTTGGTGCCGTAGATGTTGAAATCGGTGCGGATGTTGGCTTCCAGCTCCAGCCAGTGCTCGTTGAGCGATTCGAACCGGTCGATGCGACCCCATTTGTGGATGAAATGCCCCATCGCCCGCAACACCGGATCGTAATCCTCCATGTCGGCGACGCGGTAATATTCCGAAAGCGCGGCCTTCAGTCTGCCGTCCAGCGCGTCATAGGGCGCGTCGCCAATGCCGAGCACCGTGGCGCCGGCCTTCTTCAGCCGGTCGCAGAAATCGGCGCCGTTGGCGGGAAAATGCGGCGAGAAGAACACGAAATTCATGGACACCCCCTCCCGGCGGCAGCGCACCGCAGCCCCGCCGGCGCTCAAGTCTGGCGCATTTGCGCTGCGCGTGGAAGAGCATCGGCATCACGGATAATATTCGACCGATCCCGCCCGGCTTGCCTCTCACAGGCCGCTCCTGTATGAGAACCGGCATGAACGCGCGCGCCACCACCGCTTCCCGTCAGACCGGTTTTGCCGACCAGACCGTGCGCGCGCTTGCCTCGACCCTGCTTCTTCTCGGCCTTATCGGCGATCGCCGGGTTCGCTGAAGGAGCGCCCGGCGGTCGAACCGCCGCGCAAGCGCACGCTCCTTGGCCAGTCTCAAAATTGGCAAGTCATATCAAGCGAACGAAAATCTGGTAAAGGCGCCACTCGCCATCAATCCGTGCAAGACGGATCCGGGGGCCGCCGGGAGAATAAGACGATGAACGCACGAGAAGAAATCCGCCCTGATGCCGCTGTAGCCGGCAAGGATGCGGCAAGCCGGGGCATGCCGGACGCGGCCCGCAAATATCAACCCTACCCCACTGTCGGCCTCACCGACCGCACATGGCCTTCCAAGGTCATCGACAAGGCGCCGATCTGGTGCTCGGTCGACCTGCGCGACGGCAATCAGGCGCTGATCGACCCGATGGGCCATGAGCGCAAGGCGCGCATGTTCGCGCTGCTGCTCGACATGGGCTTCAAGGAGATCGAGATCGGTTTCCCCTCGGCCTCGCAGACCGATTTCGACTTTGCCCGCTGGTGCATCGAGGAAGGCAATGTGCCCGCCGATGTCTCGCTGCAGGTGCTGGTGCAGTGCCGGCCGGAGCTGATCACCCGCACCTTCGAAGCGCTGAAGGGCGCCACCAACCCGATCGTGCATTTCTACAATTCGACCAGCGAATTGCAGCGCCGCGTCGTCTTCGAGAAGGATGTCGGCGGCATCAAGCGCATCGCCACCGACGCGGCCAAGATGATCACCGACATGGCGGCCAAGGCCGGCGGCGGCTACCGTTTCGAATACTCGCCGGAGAGCTTCACCGGGACGGAACTCGAAGTCGCGCTGGAAATCTGCAACGCCGTCACCGAGATCGTCAGGCCGACAGCCGACAACAAGCTGATCATCAACCTGCCCTCGACGGTCGAGATGTCGACGCCCAACATCTATGCCGACCGCATCGAATGGATGTGCCGCAACCTGGATAGCCGCGAGAACCTGCTGATCTCACTGCATCCGCACAATGACCGCGGCACCGGCATCGCGACCACCGAGCTCGGCCTGATGGCCGGCGCCGACCGCGTCGAAGGCACGCTGTTCGGCAATGGCGAGCGCACCGGCAATGTCGACATCGTTACGCTGGCGCTCAACATGTACACGCAAGGCGTCGATCCGGGCATCGACTGCTCCGACATCAACCGGATGAAGGACGTCTATGAATATTCGAACCAGCTGAAAATCCCCGAGCGTCACCCCTATGTCGGCGAGCTCGTCTACACCGCCTTTTCCGGCTCGCATCAGGATGCCATCAACAAGGGTATGAAGGCCTTGAAGAAGGCTAACAAAAGCCTGTGGGAAGTACCCTATCTGCCGATCGATCCGGCCGATGTCGGCCGCAGCTACGAAGCGATCATCCGCATCAACTCGCAGTCGGGCAAGGGCGGCATCGCCTATGTGCTGCAGGCCGATTACGGCCTCAACCTGCCGCGCAACCTGCAGATCGAGTTCAGCCAGGCCATACAGGCGATCACCGATGCCGAAGGCAAGGAGGTTCCGGTCAGGCGCATTTATGAGCGCTTCCTCGAAACCTATGTCGATCAGCCGGGCGCGCGCCTGAAATTCCTCGATCACCACACTTATCCCGACACCGCGGTCAAGGGCCGGCGCGTGATCGAGGCGGTCATCCTCGACAACGGCAAGGAAGTGACGATATCCGGCACCGGCACCGGGCCGATCGACGGCTTCGTCGATGCCCTGTCGCGCCATGTCGGCGTCGAGATGTCGGTGCTCGATTATTCCGAGCACTCGATGCAGCGCGGCTCGAATGCCTCGGCCATTTCCTATGTCGAAATGGAACATCCTGGCGGCAAGCTGTTCGGCGCCGGCATCAACACCAACATCGTCGCCGCCTCGCTGGAAGCGGTGACTTCGGCCGCCAACCGTATCGTGGGCCGCAAGGCGCGCTGATGCATCTCGCCCAAAAGTGATCTCGGTTTTGGGCGAACGACATGCACAAAAAGACCTGAAGTGCGTCGCATGAATCCGTTTCGACGCGACGCGCTTTAGCGTCCTCCGGTCGTCGGCGCGAGAGGTCGACCGGCTCTCGCGCCACATTTTTCGAGCCTGAACAAAGGCTTGGCGTTGATGGTCCACTTCGGCGCCGTCCCGCGGCCGGCGTCGGCCGGCCATTAACCACCGGAAAATTATCCAGTTAGGTACGCGATCGCATAAGGGGGTGTGTACTTGTATGGCGGTGCGGGCCCTATATGATCATGCCTCAACCTGTGCCGACTTCGAGAGGATCGACACTTGCAGCATGCCACGCCTGCCGCCCCCGCAGTGCGCGAGACACTGGAGCGACTGCTCGCCAGCGAAACGTTCGGAAGATCCGAGCGGGCGCGCAAACTGATCCGTTATCTTGTCGAACGCGAGCAGGCTGGCGAAGCCGACAGGCTCAAAGGCTTTTCCATTGCCATGGACGTCTTCGGCAAGGACGGCGATTTCGATCCGTCGACGGATGCCGTGGTGCGGGTGCAGGCAGGCAGGCTGCGTGAGTTGCTGCAGCAGTATTTCGCCAATGAAGGCGTCGCCGAGCCCGTCCGCATCGCCATTCCACGCGGCGGCTATGTCCCGGCCTATGAACTCAACGCGATCCGTTTGCCGGAAGCGGCCAAACCCACCGGGCAGACCGAAGCGGCAGCAGCTCCATCCGAGCAACCAAGCGCCGCCGACGATGCCGCCGCGGCCGCTGCATTGCTGGCGGTGGCCGCGCCGGTGCCTTCCGTGGCGCGCCATCTCAGGTTCTTCTGGATGGCGATCGTCGTGGTCATCGCCATGCTCGGCGTTCTGATCCTGCGTCAGGGCAGCGGCACTCTGCTGGCAGGCGGTGACATGCCGGCTACGCTCGAGACCGCCGGCCTGACCGGCAGCATCGCACCGTCCACCGCGAGCGAGGCCCTGCCGCTCGTCTACATCGCCGTCGAGGCCAGCGGCGCCGATGCCAGCCGCGTCGCCGCGTCGCTGCGTGCCGGCCTGAGCGGCTTCGATACGATCGACTTCATCGGTCGCGACACCGTCGACAAGACCGATCCGGTCGCCAGCGCGACGAGTTTCATCTTCGATATCCTGCCTGGACCCGATGCTGGCGACATCACCATCGAACTGCAGAGCGTGGCGACCGGACGGGTGCTCTTGTCGCGCAACCTGACCGCCGACGACAGCGCGCCATCGGCCGTCGAGGACCGTATCGCCGACATCCTGAGTTCGGCGCTGCCCGCGTCGGGCACGATCTACAGCTATATCGAACAAAGCGACATTCAGAACGGCCTGACGCAGTGCCTGCTGCTCAACGGCAAATACTATCTCGACCAGAACGCCAGAACTCACGAGGCCGCCTATCGCTGCCTGGAAACGCTCGCCGACAACGGCGCAAAATCGTCGCTGGTTTATTCCGAACTCGCCTCATTGCACCTCGAGGCCATCAACGACCGCTACGCCTATCCGCCGGATGCGACCATCGAGAAGGCGCTGACATTTGCCCACCGCGCCGTGCAGATGGGGCCGACCAGCCCTAACGCGCATCGCGCCTATGGTTACATCTATTCGCGGCTTGGCAACGCCGACGAGGCGCTGCGCTGGATGCGCAAGGCCTATGACCTCAACCCCTATGATGTCTCCATGGCCGCCGCCTACGGCTACGGGCTGATTTTCGCCGGCCGCTACGCCGAGGGAACACCGCTTTTGGCCCATGCCGTGGATGCCTCGAGTGGCCACCCGACATGGTGGGATTTCGGGCTCTTCGCCGGCGAATTCATGCTCGGCGACATGAACAAGGCGACCATTGCCAGCAACGCCTTGAGAACGACTGCAACAAAATCACACTATCTTGCCGCACGGCTGATCGGCGCCAAGATCGCCGGCCAGGACGATCAGGTGCGCAAGCTGCTCGATGAACTGACCGCGAAGTTTCCGAAATTCGCCGCCAATCCGCGCGCCACTTTCGTCGATCGGAAATATCCGGCCGACCTGACCGAGCGACTGGTTGGCGCGTTGCGCGCCGCCGGGCTTGGGAGCGCCAGCTAATGCCAATCGGCAGCCACGGCTCGGCACTGCGTTATGGTCGGTTTCGTACGCTCCGATCGTCAAATGCCGGTTAGCCGCCAAGTTCTGCCTTCAACCGCACAAATCGCGAAAATTTTACTGGTCATCACGCCAGGCAAGGAGCAATTCAGCCACAATTGGCGTCGCGCATCCTGCAAAAACAAAAACCTTCAGCATTCATGATCTCATCGCTTCATGCCGCCGAACAAGGTGCTGGTTCGAAGACCATCGTTTTGCTGCATGGTTTCGGCGGGTGCCATGACGTCTGGGGCGAGGTGATCTCTCCCCTGTCGGCTTCCGCGCGCACGCTGGCCTATGATCTGCCGGGACACGGCTTGTCGCTCGATTTCCCGGATGCCGGTCCGGCCAAGGTGGCGGCAAGGGCCATTCTAGCCGATCTCTCCAAGCGGGCACTGAAGCGGGTCCATCTGGTGGGCCACTCGATGGGCGGCGCCGTCGCGGTGCTGATGGCGCTGGCCGAGCCGGAAAAAGTCGCCTCGCTGACGCTGCTGGCGCCCGGTGGCCTCGGCCCCGAGATCAACGGGCCGCTGTTGCGCCGCTTTGCCGCTGCCAGCGAGTTGTCCGAGATCCTCGCCTGCCTTGCCGCCATGTCGGGTCCACGGGCGCGGTCTTTTGATCATGCCGCCAATACGCTCTGTCAAATGCGCGGGCGGCCCGGGCAGCTGGAAAAATTGATCGAGATCGCCGCCGCCATGACCAGGGACGACCGGCAAGGCGTCATCCCGCGCGACCTGCTGGACAGGCTGGCCATGCCGGTGATGGTGGTTTGGGGCAGTGATGACCCGGTGCTGCCCTTCACCCATGCGGATGGCCTGCCGGCGCGCTTTCATGTGCATCATGTGCTGGAGGCCGGCCACATGCTGATCGAGGAAGCGCCCGATCTGATCGCCAGGATCATCCAGCGCAACATCAGCCGTCGTGCGAGACCCGCTCGCCCGAAACTGGCCGCCGCGGCCGGTTGAGTTCCTTCCAGCGCGGCATGCCCTGCGCCTCGATCCCCGATCTCGCCAGTGCATTTTGCCGGCGGCTGTGTTAACTGCATGTTAACCAAACCGCGAGGCCACGCCGATGGACGCAGGCGAAAAGATCGATCCGTCAAACAAACTGTCCGATGCCATCCGTGATGTGAAGAACGCCTTCGCCGACCGCGACGATGTCGTCGTCGACATGCGCGAGGCGCATCGCATGCGCCTGGATCTCCTGGCCGCCGAACTCGCACCCGTCTTTGCCGATGTTCCGGCCGACATGGACAGTTTCGACTTCGTCGTTTCCTCGGGGCTGCAGCCGCGCCTGTGGATCGATGCGGTCAGCCATGTCGCAATGGGGCGCGACCGCCGCACCTATCGTTTCCTCAAGGACACGCGCATCGGCCGCGTGGTGCTTGCCGAATCGACCGAGATGAAGCTGGTCGCCGATTCCGTGACACGTTATGTCGCCGAACGCATCGTCGAACGCCAAAGGATGATGGAAGGCGGCGTCGAACCGGCCGTCGCCGGCATGAAGCGCGCCGAGGTGGCGGAAGCCGAACCGCCGCTGCGCTCGCCGCAAGGCAGCAATGGCTGGTCGGCCTTCCTGTCCGGCCTTGGCCTCATCGCCGCTGGGGCCCTGGTCGGCCTGGCGGTGTCGATCGCCCTGTTCTGGGACCGCCTCGTGGCAATAGCGCTCAGCTTGCGGCCATAACCTCTCCGGGCTCCACGCCAATCTCCAGCGTCTGAAGATCGGCTGGCGGTATTGCTGGCCCGGTCAGGCCACGCCGCGTCAGGCGGATGCGCCAATTGCCCTTTTCGCCGTCAATGTCGAACAGATTGTATTGTGCTGCCGGATGTTTGCTGCCCGGCGCCTGGCCGGCGGCGGCGACACCGACCACAGGGACCTTGACACCGCGGAGCCCGATCTGGAACAGCGACGGCCGGTGCGAATGACCATGCAGGACAAGCTCGGCACCGTGCCGGCGAATGATCTTGTGGAAGCGGGCGATGCCGAACAGCCGTTTGTGCTGCGGGACGGCCCCGCGCACCGGCGGATGGTGGATCATGATCGCGCGAAACAGGCCTTGTCCGGCGGTGTCGCGCAGGATCTTGCCGAGCCGGTCCGCCTGCGCTTCCATGAAGAAGCCGTTGGCCATGAAGGGTGCCGTGGCGCGCGCCGTCGAAATGCCGATCAGCGCGACATTGCCGCGCACGCGCAGATAGGGGAATGCGTTGCGGTCGACCGGCGTGTTGACGCCGTCGCCGCTCATCCACGCCGACCACGAGCGGCAGACCTTGTCGAAGGCGCCCGGCACATAGGCGTCATGGTTTCCCGGAACCACCGACACGTCGTGCGGCGATCCCAATGTCTCCAGCCAGTGCCTGGCCATCTCGATCTCGCCATCGAGCGCCAGATTGACCAGGTCGCCGGTGACCGCGAGATGGTCCGGATTCTGCGCCTTGATATCGGCGACGATGGCGTCGATGACCGCGTCATGCATGTGGCGGCGGCGGTTGCGCTGCCAGTTGACGTAGCCGAGCACGCGCTTGGAGGCGAGATCGCGATAGGATACATCGGGGAGCGGCCCCAGATGGACATCGGAAATATGCGCGAGCCTGAACATCCATCCCTCATAGGCGACCAGCGGCCCGCTTTCCACTCAAGGTTTCCTTACCACCCAAGCTTTCCTCGCCACCCATGGTTTCGCTATCGATGACGAGCCCGGAAGATGCCTTTCGCCAGACCGGCTGGGCGGGCCTCAGGGGCCGGCTGTTCCATCTCTATTTCGTGCTGCGGCGGCCAATGACGCTCGGCGTGCGCGGCCTGATCCACGACACCGCCACGAATTCCGTTTTCCTCATCCGCCACACCTATGTGCCCGGCTGGCAGCTTCCCGGCGGCGGTGTCGAAGTCGGTGAGACCATGGTCGAGGCGCTGGCGCGGGAACTGGCCGAGGAAGGCAACATCGCGCTGACCGCCCCACCGGTGCTGAAATCGATGCATTTCAACCGCCGTTCCAGCCGCCGCGATCATGTCGGTTTCTACCTGATCGAGCGGTTCAGCCAGACAGCGCCGAAGCAGCCGGATCACGAGATCGCCGAGGCCGGTTTCTTCCCCCTCGATCGCTTGCCGGAAGGCACGACGCCGGCGACGCTGCGGCGGATCGCCGAGGTTTTTCAAGGCGAACCGCCCTCACACCACTGGTAGATCAGGCCGCCGCTCTCGCGAACCGCGCCCGGTCATGCGGCGCGCCATAGTCCAGGTCCGGCCCGACCGGCACGATCCGCGTCGGATTGATCGTTTCATGGCTGCCGTAATAATGCGCCTTGATGTGGTGCAGGTTCACGGTGCCTGCGACACCGGGCACCTGATGGAGATCGCGCAGATAGTTCGACAGGTTCGGATAGTCGGCGATGCGGCGCAGATTGCATTTGAAATGGCCGACATAGACCGGGTCGAAGCGCACCAGCGTGGTGAACAGCCGCCAGTCGGCCTCGGTGATGCGGTCACCAATGAGATAGCGCTGCCCCGAAAGGCGATCTTCCAGAGTGTCGAGCGCCGAGAACAGCTCGCTGAATGCTTCCTCATAGGCGGCCTGCGTGGTGGCAAAGCCGGCGCGGTAGACGCCGTTGTTGACGGCGGGATAGACCAGCGCGTTGATCGCATCGATCTCGCCGCGCAGCGCCAGCGGATAGAAATCGCGGCCGGCGTCACCCCATTCGTCGAAGGCTGAATTGAGCATGCGGATGATTTCGGAGGACTCGTTGGAGACGACGGTCTGCTCTTTTTTGTCCCACAGCACCGGCACCGTCACCCGGCCCGAATAGGCGGGATCGGCCCTGGTGTAGATCTGGTGCAGGAATTCGAGGCCGTAGAGCGTGTCGCCGGTGGCGCCGTCCGCGGCCAAGAATGTCCAGCCATTGGCGCCCATGAAATGGTGCACCACCGACACCGATATGACGCGTTCGAGCCTCTTCAGCGCGCGAAAAATCAGCGTCCGGTGCGCCCAGGGACAGGCGAGCGAGACATAGAGATGATAGCGGCCGGGTTCCGCCTTGAAGCCACGGCCGCGGCCTTCGGCCGGTGTACCGTCACGGGTGATCCAGTCGCGCCACCGCGACTGCGTTCGCACGAACTTGCCGCCGCTGTCCTTGGTGTCGTACCAGCGGTCCTGCCATTTGCCGTCGACCAGCAATCCCATCGCATGTCCTTTCGCGTCTCCACCTCATGTAGAGCGCGAAGCGACAAGTCGAAATCATCTGACGTTGAACAGATCGTCAATCGATAGAGCCAGCGCAACGGTCGATTGCAGCGGTCGAAAATTGATGCTAGCGGACACTTCGCATGTTCGACTTTGCTTTGATCCGGTTTGACCGACGACGAAAGGGCGCCCGCGCTTGATGAAGCGCTGATTGGCGAATGCTGCCGTTTGCAGCAACCTTTCCTCTTTACCGGAACGCAAAGACCATGAGCCTTGCCGACGTGAAATACCTGCCGGAAACTCCGGCGCACGACCCTGAAATCGAAGCCATCAATGACGAGGCCTTCGGGCCCGGCCGTTTCGTGCTGGCCGCCTACAAGATCCGCGAAGCCGGCGGCCACGAACGCCCGCTGTCCTTTGTCGCCGTCGACGGCGCCATCGTCGTCGCTTCGGTGCGCATGACCCGCATCGCCGCCGGCGCCGGCCGCGCGCTGATGCTCGGGCCCCTTGCCGTGCGGCCTGCATTCAAGAATCTGGGCATCGGCCGCCGCCTGGTTGCGATCGCGCTGGAGGCGGCTGCCAAGGCCGGCGCGCCCGCCGTCATACTGGTTGGTGACGAGCCCTATTACGGGCCGCTCGGATTCAAGCGCATCCCGCGCGGCCAGATCTCGATGCCGCGCCCAGTCGATCTCGACCGCCTGTTGTCGCACGAGATCACGCCGGGGGCGGTTGCCAAGCTCACGGGCGAGGTCGGTCATGCCAGTCAGGCCAGGGTCGGCGAGCACGTCTAGGCGACGGCTTGACCTTGGGCCGTCGATCCGGGCCTGATCCGTCCCTGTTTCATAGGAAAGGATGACGCATGAATCCGAACGGCCAGATCGCGATCGTGACCGGAGGCGGCTCCGGCCTCGGCGAGGCAACGGCGCGTGCGCTTGCCGCCAAGGGTGCCCGCGTCGCCATCTTCGATGTCGGCATCGACCGCGCCGCCAGGGTCGCGGCCGAGATTGGCGGCATTGCCGTCCAATGCGACGTCAGCAGCGCCGACAGCGGCAGCGCCGCCGTCGCCGAGACGGCGAGCAAGCTGGGCGAGCCGCGCATCCTGGTCAACTGCGCCGGCATCGCCATTGGCGTGAAGACGATCGGCAAAGATGGGCCGCATCCGCTCGACCAATACCGCAAGGTGATCGAGGTCAATCTGATCGGCACCTTCAACATGATCCGCCTCGTTGCCGACCGCGCCGCCAAGCTCGAGCCGCTGCAGGGCGGCGAGCGCGGTGTCATTGTCAACACTGCCTCTGTTGCCGCCTATGACGGCCAGATCGGCCAGGCCGCCTATTCGGCATCCAAGGGCGGCGTCGTCGGCATGACGCTGCCGGTGGCCCGCGACCTTGCCCGTTCCGGCATTCGGGTCTGCACCATCGCACCCGGCATCTTCAAGACACCGATGATGGCCGGCATGCCGCAGGACGTGCAGGATTCGCTGGGCGCCGCCGTGCCCTTCCCGTCGCGCCTCGGCGAACCATCCGAATATGCCGCTCTTGCCCTGCACATCGTCGAGAACCAGATGTTGAACGGCGAGACCATCCGCCTCGACGGCGCCATCCGCATGGCGCCGAAGTGATGCATGCCGCCCCGGGGCGCGAAAGCAGTTTTGGATAGCGACATGCATGGAGCGCTTGCCCATTGCCAACATCGGCATCACCGTCCGATAAGTGGAATAGGACAATCAACTTAGAAGGGCGAGACCCTTGAGCGATCGAAAGAAGGACGTGATCCGCGAGACCGATGCCGAGGCGATCCGGCTGGCGAAAACGCTTCTGCGCAGTGCCCGCTTCGGCGCACTGGCGGTGCTGGAGCCGCAGACCGGGTCGCCGCTGGCGAGCCGGGTCGGCGTCGCCACCGACATCGATGGCGCGCCGCTGATCCTGGTCTCGATGCTCTCGGCGCACACGCCCGCCATGCTTGCCGATCCGCGCTGTTCCCTGCTTCTCGGCGAGCCCGGCAAGGGCGATCCGCTGGCGCATCCGCGCCTGACGCTGATCTGCCAGGCTTCGCGGCTCGAGCGTGGCTCGGACGCGCAAGCTCGCGCCGAGCGCCGCTATCTCAACCGCAATCCCAAGGCGAGCATCTATGCCGGGCTCGGCGATTTCTCGATCTTTCGCCTCGAGCCGCAACGCGCCAGCCTCAATGGCGGCTTCGGCAAGGCGTATCTGCTCGATCGCTCCGATCTGGTCACCGGCGGACCCATCGTCGAAGAGCTGGCGGCGAGCGAACAATCCGCCGTCGAGCACATGAACGCGGAACATCTCGGCGCCATAGCCGTTTATGCACATCATTTTGCCGGGGCATCCGGCGACGGCTGGAGCATCACCGGTTTGGACGCCGACGGCATGGATTTGGCGTCGAAAGACAATGTTTGCCGGGTATTCTTTCCGCAACCTCTGGTTTCGGCACGGGGATTGCGACCCGTTCTGGTGGATATGGCCAAGCGCGGCCGGGCTGCCGGGGATGCAAATAATGAGACTTAATTGCGTTTGATCGAAAGCAACCCTTGAGATTTGAAAGAAATGTTCTACGCTTCAGGGAAGGCGCTGACTCGTCAGTGGCCTAATGCAAGTGAATTTATGGATTCAGGCGCCATTGCCCCCATGGTGCCTCGATGAGCAAAAAGCATGGGGCATTCATGGTCTCGACAAAGCTAATCGCCAACGCCGAATCGGCGGCCGAATTTTTGATGCTGATGGGCAACGAAAAACGGCTGTTGATCATGAGCTATCTGATCGACGGTGAACTGTCGGTCGGCGCCATCGCCGAAAAGGTGATGCTCAGCCAATCCGCGCTCTCGCAGCATCTGGCCAAGTTGCGGGCGCTCGACCTTGTGGACACCCGCCGCGACCGTCAGATGATCTACTACTCCTGCAAATCCGATGCGGTGCGCGAGTTGCTTGTCGTGCTGGATGGTATTTTCGGCACCGGCAAGGAAGATCTATCCCAGATGGCACAGAGATTGCGCCGCGCCGGGACTTGACCGGACGCTCCAGCGGCCGTTTACCTCGCTGACGATTCCAGAGCGTGGCTTGTGTGTCTCTCGATGCACGAACCACGCTCTCGATTTTGAGCGCAGGACATGGACCCAATTCGCATCGACGACCCGCTCGATCCCAGCGTCGCCGCCTATCTCGATATCCGCGAACGCGATCTCGCCGGCCGGCAAGGCCGTTTCGTCGCCGAAGGCAAGGTGGTGCTCGATCTGCTTCTGTCGTCCAGCCGCTTTGGCGCGGAATCCGTTCTTGTGCTGGAGAACCGTCTCAGCGGCCTGAAGGACATCCTGCACAAGGCGCCCGCGGACCTGCCGATCTACGTCGTCACCAGTGCGGTGATGGACGCGATCGCCGGCTTCCACATGCATCGCGGCATCCTGGCCATCGGCCGCAAGGAGACGCTGCGGCCGGCCGGGCCATTGCTGGATGCCTTGCCAGACCAGGCTCTGGTCGTGGTGCTGGTCGGCATAGCCAACCACGACAATATGGGCTCGATCTTTCGCAATGCCGCCGCCTTCGGTGCCGATGCGGTGCTGATGGACGCGACATGCTGCGATCCCCTGTATCGCAAGGCGATCCGCGTTTCCGTCGGCGCTGCGCTCAAGATCCCGTTCGCATCCTTCACCGACACCCCCGGCTTCACGGCGATGCTCGCCGAACGGGGTTTTGAACAAGTCGCCCTATCGCCAGGCGGCCAGATCGACATACGCGATGCAAAACCGGCTCGGCGCCTGGCGCTCTATCTCGGCACCGAGGGAGAAGGCCTGCCAGAAAGCCTGCTCGCGCGTCTGCAAACCGTGCGGATCACCATGTCGAAAGGCTTCGACAGCCTGAACGTCGCCGCCGCCTCGGCCATTGCCCTGCACCATTTCTCGCAGCGCTAGAGCAATTCCAGGAAAAGTGTGAAACGGTTTTCCGTCCGGAATTGCGTCAAAACAAAGAGTTAGAGCGATCCACCGTTTCCGTGAAACGGTGGATCGCTCTAATGCCTGTCGCCCAAAAGTGACCTCGGTTTGGACAACGACATGCATTAAACAAATACCAGCACGATGCGGCGCCGCCGCTTCAGTTCGCGGCCGCCTTCTGCAAGGCCCGCACGCGGTCGGCGAGGCTGCGGTCGCCGCTGTCGGAGCGGCTATCCTGCGGTGCCGCCAGCGCCTTGGCGATCGGTGAATCAGGTCCCTCGAGCTTGGCCGTCAGGTGGACGACTTCGGCCGCCAGTTCGTTCATCTGCTCGCGCAGCGCCGCACTGCCATTTGTCGAGCCCGACGATGCCACCGCGCCGAGATCCGCCTTGAGCCGCTTGTTCTCGCGCGCCAGCGCCGTCAGCCTGGCTTCCAGACGCTCGCGATCGCTGTCGAGCTTGGCGATCGCCCGGTCCAAATCATCGCGCCTTTTGGCCTCTTCCTGCCCGCCAGCTTCATCCGGCTTGCCGACCAGCCGCAAGGCCGGTCCGCCGTCCTCGGCCTTCACCTTTTCGCGCAGCCGCGCCAGCTCCTTTTCGCGGCGATCGAGCTTGTCCTCGCGATCGGCGAGCGTTGCCAGCAGCCGTTCGACCTTCCTGTCCAGTTCGGCCGCCCTTTTCTTCTCGGCCTTCAGGGCATCGCGCGCGGCCTTGCTTTCGGCCGCGATCTCCTGATGGCGGTGGTCCGCTTCCTTGCGCTGGCCGCGCAGCAGAGAGATATCGCTGGCGAGCTTCTGCAATTCGGATTCGCGCGCGACAAGCTCGATCTGACGGCTGCTGGAGGAAAAACTGGCATCGTCGTACATGTGCTCAAGCTTTTCGAGCTCGAGCGCCCGCTTCTCCAGCTTGCGTTCGGTTTCCTTGAGCCGCTCCGAAAGCTGATGCAGTTCCGTTTCGCGCTGCCGCAGCGCCTCGCTCTTGGCGCTGAGTTCGGCGAGCGCGTGGTTCTTGTCCGTGCGCTCGACCGCCAGCCCCTTCAACGCCTCGCGGCCGCGATTGATCTCGACGAGTTGTTCGGCCGCCTTCTCGCGCAGCGCCTTGACGTTCATTTCGAGGCGACGTGTCGCCATGGCGTACTCGGCGCGGATCCGGTCCTTATCGGCCTGGATCTCGGTCCGCGTCAGCGGGATAGAGGCCTCGATGCGTCTGCGGGTCAGGGTGACGGCACGGCGCCAGACGGCCGGTGTCACCATCAGCGCCAGAAAGCCGGCACAGAGAAAGCCGAGGGCAAAGAACAGGACCGACTGAACCAAAGGACAACCCGCTATCGGCGGCCTGGACTTGACCGCATCATATTGGCATGGCGGAAATCCGGCGCCGCGGCAAGAGCTGCCGCAGCGCATGGCCGGTCATGGGCCCGCAACTTTCATCGAGAAGTCGGCATTGCGGCCATGACGGGTTGGAATCAGAACGGGTTCCAGGTCGCCCGCTCGGTCAGCTTCAAGTAGCCGAGATTGACGCCGAGCCGGGCGCCGACGCCGGTGCGGATCGGCACCAGAAGCACATTGTTGTTCTTCAGCACATTGAAGCCTATCCCCGCCACCACATAGGCCGAACCGGCCACGCCGCCATAGCGGTTGTAGAGGTTGCCGACATCGTCGAGATTGTAGACCAGCATCATCACCCGGGACCCCTCGCCGCCGAAATCCCAGCCCAGCGACGGGCCTTGCCAGAACACTTTGTGGTCGCCGGCATTCTTGGTGTAGAGCGTGCCTTCGCCATAGGTCAGGCCGCCGATCAGCGCACCCGACCCCTCCTCACCAAGCAGATAGCCATTGGGCAAGCCGTAGGAGGCGAAAATCTTCTCGACGACGGTGGCGAGCCCACCCGATGTCGCGCCGAAGAATTTGTGACCGGAATCGACAATCTCCTGAGCGGTGTATTCCTGGGCTCGCAGGGCTGAAGTCGAGAAGACGAGGACGCCCATCAGCGTGATCGCCATTGAGAGGACGCGGAGGACACTCCGGTCATAGAATCGGGAAAACATGCTTCCAATCTCCGTCATGAAGCACTTTCGCCGACGCCTCGCATCCGGTCCGGCTCTTTAGGCGGCCGTTAAGGATGACTGTTAGGGGCAAACTATGCCGTAATTCTTTTTCAACCATTAACTCCCACAGGAAGATGGCGGTTCGAAGGCTGGTTTTGGGGTCGCGCGGCGCTAACAGCCTGCGCGAAAACGCCATTTCCCTGACGACGATTTTGGATTTGTTGCTGTATGTACGAGTGCTGTGTATTCAGAAAGCCTCGGGTTGAAGCGTGATTCGTGTGGGCAGGCGCGGCAATCAACGCTCGGCCACGCATTGTGGATTTTTGCAGGGATTTTCACCGATGGCCGAACTGTTCACCCTCTCCGCGCCTGACCTGGCGGCGCTTTTGTGCAGTCGCGTCTGCCACGACATCATCTCGCCGGTCGGCGCGATCAACAATGGGCTTGAACTGCTTGACGAAGGTGGCGCCGACGAAGACGCCATGCGGCTCATCCGCCAGAGCGCCAGGAACGCCTCGGCCCGGCTGCAGTTCGCCCGCATCGCCTTCGGCGCGGCCGGCTCGGCCGGCATGCTGATCGACACCGGCGACGCAGAAGCCGTCGCAATCGCCTTCCTCAAGAATGAAAAGCCGGAACTGACCTGGAACGGGGCACGCGCGCTGGTGCCCAAGAACAAGGTCAAGCTGCTGCTCAATCTGATCCTGGTCGCCAATGCCGCCATTCCGCGCGGCGGCAAGCTGGTCGTCACCCTCGAGAACCTCGAAACCGAGCCCCGCATTTCAATTTCGGCAAGCGGCCCGATGCTGCGCGTGCCGCCAAAATTCCTCGAACTGCATTCCGGCCAGAAGCCGGAAGAGCCGATCGATGCGCATTCCGTGCAGCCCTACTACACGCTGCTTCTGGCCCGCGAGGCCGGCATGACCATATCGATCCATGCGACGGCGGAAGAAATCGTGCTTTCGACAGCCTGAAGCGCGTCGCGTCGAAACGGATTCAAGCGACCCGCTTTTGGTGTTTTAGGCATGTCGTTCTCCCGAAACCGGGGGGCACTTTTGGGCGACATGCGTCACGCATCCGGCCGACTTGCCAGAGCAAAGTATTTCAGCAGCGTAATATTGCCGCGATGGCTCGGCTGGAAGCGTTAAGCTTCGCCCAATCGGCCGCATCGAAATATCTGCCAAGAAGAGCCTCCCAAACGGCATCTTAGCGAAAACTTTACCTAACCGCTTTTCGGGTTCTTTACCAGATCGGTCTATGGTGCGCAGCAGATGCCCCGCACGACCGGATTGCCCAAGGGCAAAGAGGACCCGGAATGAAACGCTGCATGTTCGTCGACGATTCAAGCGTCATCAGGAAGGTTGCAAAACGCATCCTGGGCGGATCCGACATGGTGGTCATCGAAGCAGCCAGCGGGCTTGACGCACTGGAGATGTGCGCCGCCGACATGCCCGACATCATCGTCGTCGACGGCGCCCTGCCGGACGTGCAGGCCGTTGACCTCATCCGCCGCGTGCGCGCCATGGAAAGCCCGACAAGGCCGCAGATCCTGATCTCGCTCGTCGAGCTCGACATCGCGTCGATCATGCGGGCCAAGCGTGCCGGCGCCCAGGGCTATCTCTTGAAACCCTTCAATCGCTCGCAGCTGCTCGAGCGCTTTCGCGCCCTGAAGATCGCCGCCTGAGACGGTATCGGCCCCTCCTCATTGCTGGCCCGTGACGCAAAAAACCCGGCCAGAGCCGGGTTTTTTTTCGAAGATGCAACAATTCGGGCGGTGCTCGCCGCTCAGGCGCTGACGCGGATGTCTTCGGGTTCGCGCAGGACATAGCCGCGGCCCCAGACCGTCTCGATGTAGTTCTGGCCGCCGGACGCCGCGTCGAGCTTCTTGCGCAGCTTGCAGATGAAGACGTCGATGATCTTCAGTTCCGGCTCGTCCATGCCGCCATAGAGGTGGTTGAGGAACATTTCCTTGGTGAGCGTGGTGCCCTTGCGCAGCGAGAGCAGCTCCAGCATCTGGTATTCCTTGCCGGTGAGGTGCACGCGCTGGCCGCCGACTTCAACGGTCTTGGCGTCGAGGTTGACCACCAGATCGCCGGTGGTGATGACCGACTGGGCGTGGCCCTTGGAGCGCCGCACGATGGCATGGATGCGCGCCACCAGCTCGTCTTTGTGGAACGGCTTGGTCATGTAGTCATCCGCGCCGAAGCCGAGGCCGCGTACCTTGTCCTCGATGCCGGCCATGCCGGAGAGGATGAGGATGGGCGTCTTTACCTTGGAGAGGCGAAGCGTTCTCAGGACCTCGTAGCCGGACATGTCGGGCAGGTTGAGATCGAGAAGGATGATGTCGTAGTCGTAAAGCTTGCCCAGATCGACACCCTCTTCGCCGAGGTCCGTCGTATAGACGTTGAAACTTTCCGATTTCAGCATCAGTTCGATGCTTTGTGCGGTTGCACTGTCATCTTCTATCAGCAGAACACGCATTTCATTCCCCTTTTCTGCCGCCGGACCATTTCACGACCCGTCCTGCCCCGGAGCAGTGGTTGCCTTGTGCAGAGGCTGCCATTGAATGGTTAACAAAACCTAATTTCCCGTCGACTACGGTATCAGATTTTTTAACCTCTTTCTACACCCTCTTGAATCTAATAACGAATCACAGACCCAAATTCCTAATGCAACACATTAATAACCTGGACTAAGCGACTCCAGGGACTCATCGACGCGCCTTCGCTTCGGCGGCCGGAATTTTTACCCGGCCTTAAGCCCTGACCCGTATGATTAACAATGCCCGTAAACGAATGGTTACCGCCGGCAAAAAACTTTAGGGTTTTGTTTCCCATAGTTCGGGGAAAGCCGGTGGACACGGGCAGTGCCTGGGCCTTTCCAGGTGGTTTTGGACGATATGTGCGGGTGTGCGTTTCCGGGAGTACCGAATCATGAAGTCACGTGAAAACCTCGTTCGGCTGAAACAGTTTCAGGTGAACGAGAAGCGGCGGCAGCTGCTGCAGCTCGACATGATGATCGCCGAGTTCGAACGCATGGCTGTCGAACTGGAGCTTCAGATCACCGCCGAGGAAAAGAAAGCCGGCATCACCGACATCAATCATTTCGCCTATCCGACCTTCGCCAAGGCAGCGCGCTTGCGCCGCGACAATCTCAGAAATTCGCAAAGCGACCTCGCCCAGCAGCGAAGCGCTGCCGAATCATTACTCGGCGAAGCTGAAGCGGAGCTTTCCAAGGCCGAAATGCTGGAATCGCGCGACACCAAGATTCGCGAGGCCGAAACCGGCGGCCGCAGCGCCATGATCGGCTGAGCCGGCCGAGATCCACGTCATGGCGTGCCCGCGCAATGCAGCAGGCGATTGCTCGAACGGCTCGGGCCGATTTGCCGTGAAGGTCGCCGGCCTAAGCGGCCAACTCGTCTTCATTTGCGATAGACGCCCTGGCACGGGCATCCTTGATTTCAGGGGCGTGCTGTTCGGCCCATGACCTGATCTGGGTGAGCAGCCCCGCCAGATTCTGGCCGAGATCGGTCAGCTCATATTCGACGCGCGGTGGAATGACCGGATAGACCTGTCGCCGCACTAGGCCGTCACGCTCCAGCACCCGCAATGTCTGCGTCAGCATCTTGGGCGTGATGCCTTCGAGCTTGCGGGCAAGCGCGCCGTTGCGCTGCCGGCCTTTGCGCAACGCGCAAACCACCAGATAGACCCATTTGCTGGCCAGCATCTCGAGCACCGTGTGCGACGGACATGTCCGTCGGAACGCGTCATAGCCCAGACATGAGTTTTCTTCACTATCCATAAGGTGCCTATATATCAAAAAGGTACATACTGGACAAGGGGATATTACTATCCAAATGATAGTGGCACCAACCAAGCAGGAGACTCCAATGCGTGCCGCTATCCAGAATACCGTCGGCGGACCCGACGTCCTCGTCATCGCAAACCAGCCCGACCCCTCGCCCAAATCAGGCGAAGTGCTGGTTCGCATCAAGGCCGCCGGCCTCAATCCGGTCGATGGCGCCGTGCGCGCCGGCTACTATCCCTTGCTTGGCGAGCCGCCCTTCATCCTCGGCTGGGACATTTCGGGGACGGTCGAGGCGCTGGGCGCCGGCGTCACCGGCCTCAAGGTCGGCGACGAGGTGTTCGGCATGCCGCGCTTCCCCAAGCAGGCGGCGGCCTATGCCGAACTGGCCGCGGTGCCTGCCGATGAAATCGCGCCGAAGCCTAAGGGCGCGGATCACATCCAGGCTGGCGCGTTGCCATTGGCCGGCCTGACCGCCTGGCAAGGTCTTGTCCGCCACGGCGCATTGAAATCGGGCCAGCGTGTGCTGGTCCATGCCGGGGCCGGCGGCGTCGGCCACATGGCGGTGCAGATCGCCAAGGCGCGCGGCGCCTGGGTCGCCGCCACCGCCAGCCCGGACAAGCTCGATTTCGTGCGCAAGCTCGGCGCCGACCAGGTCATCGACTATACCAGGGGCGATTTCGCCGAAGAAGTCCGCGACATCGATCTGGTGCTGGAGCCGATGGGCGGCGAGCATGCCGAACGCTCGCTGAAGGTCGTCAAACGCGGCGGCGTGCTGGTGTCGTTGCTCGATGTCAGCGATGCCGCAAAGGCCAAGGCCAGTGCGCAAGGCATTCGGGTCGAGCGCATGTCCGTCGTGCCCGACCGCGAAGGCCTGCTGGAACTCAGCCAGCTGGTCGAGGCGAAGAAGCTCGTCGTCCACGTCGCCAGGAGCTTTCCGCTCGATCAGGCGGGCGCGGCCCACGCCTTTCTCGCCACCAAGCCGATCGGCAAGGTGGCGCTGACGATCTGACGGCCAGGCGCAACTCTCAAACCGAGAACCCGCTTGGAAAGCAAAAGAGGGCGCGGGGTGCCGCGTCCTTTGATTGTGGCCAGGCCGGCTAGTGCCGGTATTGCTGGATGCGCGTGGTGCGCAGCCCGGCAAGACCATATTCGTCGATCGACGCCTGCCAGGACAGGAATTCCTCGGTGGTCAGCTTGTAGCGCTGGCAGGCCTCTTCGAGGCTCAAAAGTCCGCCGCGCACCGCCGCAACCACTTCCGCCTTGCGCCGGATAACCCAGCGACGCGTGTTCGTCGGCGGCAGATCGGCAATCGTAAGGGGGCTGCCGTCAGGCCCGATAACATACTTGACTCTAGGTCTAACCAGATCGGTCATCGTACTCTCTACAAAAAACTCAAAGACCCAATCCCCGCCACGTTACCGCCACAGCTTTAAAAATTGCCTAAGCAGACCCTAATGACTAGGTAAGGATCGTGAACGGCGCGTTAGTCTTTTCGCAGGCATTTGAAATATCCGGCTGCGGGCCTTGAATTGGCTGGGAAAAATCCGGCCGATCGCGGATCGCCCGCAATCCGTCAATCGCCCTGCAAGCTGGCGTCGCCGGAAAGCTTGACCTATATTCTCGACATTGGCATTCAGACGCCGCGCAGAATGAAAGCATCATGAACAGTCTCGACCTCCCCGGACGTCCCGAAAACACCCGCATCGTCGTTGCCATGTCCGGCGGCGTGGATTCGTCCGTGGTCGCCGGCCTGTTGAAGCGCGAAGGCTATGATGTCGTCGGCGTCACCCTGCAGCTTTACGATCATGGCGCCGCAACCCACCGGGCCGGCTCATGCTGCGCCGGACAGGACATCGACGATGCCCGCCGCGTCTCCGAGACGCTCGGCATCCCGCATTATGTGCTCGATTATGAGGAGCGCTTCCGCAAGGCGGTGATCGACCCCTTTGCCGAAAGCTACGTCGCCGGCGAGACCCCCATCCCTTGCGTCTCCTGCAACCAGACGGTGAAGTTCGCCGATCTCCTGGCCACCGCCAAGGAGCTGGGCGCCGACGCGCTCGCCACCGGCCATTACATCCGCTCCGGCGCCAATGGCGCCCACCGTGCGCTCTACCGGCCGGTCGATGCCGACCGCGACCAGAGCTATTTCCTGTTCGCCACCACCCAGGCGCAGATCGATTATCTCAGATTTCCCTTGGGCGGCCTGTCGAAGCCGCAGGTTCGTGCCATCGCCGAGGAGATGGGGCTGACGGTCGCAGCCAAGCAGGACAGCCAGGACATTTGCTTCGTTCCGCAGGGCAAATATTCCGATATCATCGCCAAGCTGAAGCCGGCCGCCGCCAATCCGGGCGACATCGTCCATATCGACGGCCGCGTGCTCGGCCGCCATGAAGGCATCCTGCGCTACACGATCGGCCAGCGCCGCGGCATCGGCATCGCATCCGGCGAGCCGCTCTATGTCATCCATCTCGACGCCGAACGGGCCCGCGTCGTGGTCGGCCCGCGCGAAGCGCTGGAGACGCACAAGATTTATCTGCGCAACATGAACTGGCTCGGCGACGGGCAGCTCACCGACATTCCCAAAGGCGGCATCGAGCTGTTCGCCAAGGTGCGCTCGACCAGGCCGCCGCGTCCGGCCGTGCTGCGCCACGAGGCAGGCGTGACGTCGGTCGAATTGGCCGACGGGGAGTCCGGCATCGCGCCCGGACAGGCTTGCGTGCTCTATTCCGATGACGGCAACGAAGCCCGTGTCTTCGGCGGCGGCTTCATCGAGCGCTCCGAGCGCGGCGCCGAGGCCGAGGCCATGCTGAGCCGGCTTGCCGCCAGGCCGGCGCGGATTCCCGCCGAGTAGACCCTTCTCTGGGCAGAGTTTCCCAGCAATCTCTCACGACGTGGTGTGGGTAACTGTTCCCGCCGTCAGGATGCGCAGCACCCGGATCGCTTCCTCGCCGCTGGTGCGCGGTTCGGCGCGCGTCTCGATGCACTGGATGAAGTGCTCGAGTTCGCGCGTCAGCGGCATGCCCTGGGCGACCGCGACATAGGACGGCTCATTGGTGGTGAACGCCCATTGGCCGCTGTCCTGCCAGACCGCGTGGCGGTAGACGGCGAGCTTGCGCTCCCATGGCTCGACATCGTCGAACACCGCCATCGCCTTGGTGCCGACCACGGTCAGCCGCCGCTCACGATAGGGGTTGAGCCGCGAGGTGAAAAGATGGCTGCGCAGACCGTTGGGAAAGCGCATGTGCAGATGCGCGAAGTCGCTGAGGTTGTCGAGCAGCGCTGCCCCTTCGCCGCGCACCTCGATCGGCTCGGTGCCGGTGATGGCCAGGATCATCGACAGATCGTGCGGCGCCAGATCCCACAGCGCATCATTCTCGGTGTGGAATTTGCCGAGGCCAAGCCGGTGCGAGTGGATGTAGCGGACTTCGCCGAGCTCGCCCTTGTCGATCAGCCCCTTCAGCGTCTCGAAGGCGGGATGGAAACGCAGGACATGGCCGACCATGAAGACGCGGCCATTGTCCTTGGCCGCCCGCACCGCGCGCTCGGCATCCGGCACCGTGAGCGCGATCGGCTTTTCCACCAGCAAATCCTTGCCGCTCTCGGCAGCGCGCACGGAAAGATCGGCATGGAACTGCGGCGGCAAGGCCATGATGATGGCGTCGATGTCATCCCGGACGAACAGTTGGTCGGGCTCGATCGCCAGGCAATCCTGTTCGCTGGCAAAACCTTCGGCACGGGCACGGTTGGCGTCTGAGACCGCGTGCAGCGCGCCGAGCGCCTTGAGGGTGCGGATGTGGTTGCTGCCCCAGTATCCGCAACCGAGGACTGCAATGCGCGGCTTCATCTGTTTCAAACTCTAAAAACTCGTGGCCGAGACATAGCGACGTGCCCCTTCGAACTCAACCCCGGCGGTTGCAACCAAATGTCCGCGCGGCAAAGCTTTTTGGGCAATGAGAATATGCGCCGATATAGAATGCTTCGAAGCTTGACAGGCTCGCCCTCCCAACCTTATATCCGCGCGACCTTGGCGAACGCCTCGAAATGCCTTTCGGTTTAAGGCGGATTTCGGGCCTTTCGCCGCCCTGGCGGGGTAGCTCAGTTGGTTAGAGCACGGGAATCATAATCCTGGGGTCGGGGGTTCAAGTCCCTCTCCCGCTACCAAAATCCATAACCCACTGAAATGTATAAAAAATCTTCCTTTCTGTGGTAGCGCTCCCGGACTGAATTTCACAATGAAATCAACGGAGCATGCACTCAGAAGTAGCCCTGAGCTCACAAGTTGTGCCTCGATGATGTGAAGGGGCGGCCATTGCCCTGACGCTCTCCGCATTTATGGAACTTGGCGGAAGATCAAGTGCTAATGCATGTCTCCCAAGAAGCGCGCAGAGGTCTTGGGATAATGACACGCGGGTCAGGATTCTTAAAATTCCCGCATTATTCCGTATGGCTTACGGCAATCGACTTGTGCGAATGCAAGCGAAGGCTTTCGCGAGGTTCTCGGCCATCGGATTGAACGACGAAGGTGCAGCGCTGCCGTGCGATGAACACCCACCCTGCCCGGCAGACAGCGCCCTGAGTGACACCCAACTCTCCCAAACGCAACGCGGAAATTGAGCTGGGGCGCTACGCTCTCTCATATGTGCAGAGATTTAGCGTAGCGCAAGCCGCGATAATCTTGAGAAAAATCCGATACTAGGGCACAATTTGTGAACGGAAGTGGACAGCTATCTCAAGTCCGGCCCTGTCGCGCCGAGTGACAGTTCGCAACGGAGGAGCGGCGTCGATGGATCAGGGGTTCTTTCTTCTGTTCGCTGCGGCGTCCGTGGTCACGGCACTGACCTTGGTCCTGGCGCGCAATCCTGTTCATAGCGCATTGGCGCTGATGGCATGTTTCCTACAGGTATCGGCAATCTTCGTCTTGCTCGAGGCGCCGTTGCTCGCGGTCATCCAAATTTTCGTCTATGTCGGCGCGATCATGGTCCTGTTCCTATTCGTGATCATGATGATTGATGTGCGTGAAGCGGTGTTGCAGCGGTTCTTGCCGGGCAGCAACCTGCCTGTTCTGGTGCTGCTCGTCCTGCTTGCGGTCGAGATGCTTGTACTGGTGCTCAGGAGCGACCGCTTTTCGGTCGCGGAGCTCGTCGCAACGCGCACCGGCGGTGAGGTCAGGCACCTCAGCACGACGCTTTTCGCCGACTATCTCCTGCCGTTTGAAGTCGCCTCCGTCATCCTGCTGGCGGCCCTGGTAGGCGCCATCGTGCTGGCGCGGAAGGAGCCGGAGTGATGGTGCCGCTCTGGTGGTATATCGTGCTCGGAGTGGTCCTGTTCGTGATCGGTGCGGCGGGCGTGCTGCTCAGACGCAATATCCTGGTCGTGCTGATGTCGCTGGAACTGCTGCTCAACTCGGTCAACATCAATTTCATCGCTTTCGGGCATTACTACGACGACTTCCGCGGGCAGATTTTTGCAATCTTCGTGATCGCAATCACTGCGGCGGAGGTTGCCGTTGCCCTCGGCATCTTGGTCGCCCTCGCGAGGAACAAGTCCACCCTCAAGGTCGACGAAGTGACCATGATGAAAGGATAGCCGGTGATATCGATCCGGCCGCTGCTCGCCGTTGCCGTCGCCGTTCTGGCGGCCCTTGCAGTTCTCCTTCTAAACAAACGCGAGAACCTTCGCGATGCCGTCTCGCCGTTGGCCGCGATCGCCATGTTCGCAATTGTCGCCTCGATGGCGCCCACGGTGCTGGCGGGCGGGACAGTCGATTTGCGCCTGTTCGAGATTCTGCCGGGGATCGACTTCGCCTTCCGTGTTGATGCGCTCGGCATGGTGTTTGCCACCGTCTCGTCGCTGCTGTGGATCGTGGCGTCGATCTACTCCATCGGCTACATGCGGCACTTGAATGAGCATGCGCAGACCCGGTTCTTCGCCTGCTTCGCCGCCAGCCTCGCGGCCGCCGCCGGGGGCGCCTTTGCCGCCAATCTGTTCACGTTGGTGATCTTCTACGAGGTGCTGAGCCTCGTTACCTATCCGCTTGTCTACCATCACGAGGACGAGGAGGGATGGACGGGCAGCCGCAAGTACCTTGTCTATTTGATGGGCGCGTCGAAAAGCGTGCTTCTGGCCGCACTGGCGTTGACTTACCAGATTGCGGGGTCGCTCGACTTTGTGCCGGGGGGGCTGCTGGCGGGGGTCGACGCCTCGGCGCCGCTGCTGACCGTCGTCTATTTCTGCTATCTCTTCGGCTTCGCCAAGGCCGCGGTGATGCCGATGCACGCCTGGCTGCCTGCCGCGATGGTGGCGCCGACACCGGTTAGCGCGCTCTTGCATGCGGTTGCCGTCGTCAAAATGGGTGTGTTCTGCGTGCTGCGCGTCGTGTTCCACGTCTTCGGCGCAGGGCTGGTGGGCGGGCTGGGGCTCGGCATCGCTACGGCCTATGTGGTCTCGTTCACGATCCTGATGGCGTCCATCTACGCCCTGACGCGGGACGACCTGAAGGCGCGGCTCGCCTATTCGACGGTCAGCCAACTCTCCTACATCGTGCTGGGCGCGGTTCTGCTGTCGCCCGTCGCGATGGTTGGCGGGATCATCCACATCGCGGCGCATGCATTCTCGAAGATCACGCTCTTTTTCTGCGCCGGGTCGATCTATTGCGCGTCTGGCAAGCGGAACATCAGCGATATGGCCGGCATCGGCCGCAGGCTGCCCTGGACGATGGGGGCGTTCTTCGTCGGCTCGCTCAGCATGATCGGGGTGCCGCCGACTGCGGGCTTTATCAGCAAGTGGTATCTGGCGCTCGGCTCGGTGGAGGCCGGGGAGACCCCGTTCCTTATCGTGCTCTTGGTAAGTTCGGTCCTGAACGCCGCCTATTTCCTACCGGTCAGCTATGTCGCTTTCTTCGGGACGGAGGCGCAGGAATGCCCGGCGACCGTTCGTGAAAATCCGATTTTGACGATTCCGCTGGTCGCGACCGCCATGCTGTCGGTGGCGATGGGCATCTTCCCGGACTATTTCCTCGCCCTGGCGGAAAGGGTCGTCAGATGATCAAGCGCGTCGTCGATTTCTTTGGCGATGAGAGACATGCGAAAAGGCGTCGCCGGCTATTCTATCTGGTGCTCGTCCTGATCGTCATCGCCGACTTTCTGGTCTTCCGCGAACACGCCGAGTACCTGTGGGAGCGGCTGCCTGGCTGGTCTGCCCTCTACGGCTTCGGCTCCTGCGTGCTTCTGATCTTCGTGTCCAAGTTTTTTGGCCATCAGTGCCGGCTGATGCGGCGCGAGGACTATTATGACTGACTTCGTCCATCCCGGCCTACTGTTCATTCTCGGCGCCATTCCGATCCCCTTCCTAAAAGGATCTGTCCGCAAGGCCTATGTGCTGCTGATCCCAACGCTGGCGATCCTGGCCGTGCTGACGATGCATCCTGGCGGCTACGGCGCGGCGCGGTTCATCGGGCAGCAAATCATGATCGCGAAGGTCGACAAGCTAAGTGTCCTCTTCGCCACCGTTTTCAGCATCATGGCATTGATCGGCACGGTCTATGCGTTGCATCTGACCCACGCAGGCCAGCATGTGGCGGCGTTCGTCTACGTCGGCAGCGCGCTCGGGGTAGTGTTCGCCGGCGACTACCTGACCCTGTTCTTGTTCTGGGAGGGTATGACGTTTGCCTCTGCCTACCTAGTCTTTGCCCAGCGCAGCGATCAGGCGCTCAGCGCAGGGTTCCGCTACCTCATGGTCCATATCACCGGCAGCGTTGCCCTGCTCGGCGGCATCATTCTCCATGGGTTCGCCACCGGTTCGCTGCTCTTCGGCCCGATCGAGGGGGGGCTGGGCTTCGCCACCTGCCTGATCCTTGCCGGGTTCCTACTCAACGCCGCGGTGCCGCCACTCAACGCCTGGCTGACCGACGCCTACCCGGAAGCGACAGTCACCGGGGCCGTATTCATGAGCGCCTTCACCACGAAGACCGCCGTCTATGTGCTGGCGCGGGCGTTTCCGGGGACCGATCTTCTTGTCTGGCTCGGCACTGTGATGGCGCTTTACGGCGTTGTCTACGCGGTGCTGGAGAACGATTGCCGGCGGCTCTTGGCCTATCACATCGTCAGCCAGGTGGGCTACATGGTGGCGGGCATCGGCATCGGCACCGAGATGGCGGTGAACGGCGCCGTCAGCCATGCCTTCGCGCATATCCTCTACAAGGCGCTCCTCTTCATGGGCGCGGGGGCGGTGATCCACGTCACCGGGCGGCGCAAGCTCACCGAACTTGGAGGGCTGTACAAAACCATGCCGGTGACCCTTGCGCTCTACATGGTTGGCGCCTTCGCGATCTCGGCATTCCCGTTCTTCTCAGGCTTCGTCACCAAGTCGATGGTGGTGGCCGCCGCCAAACAGGATCATCGCGCGCTGGTGGTGCTGGCGCTGACAATGGCGTCGTCAGGGACGTTCCTGCACACCGGGCTCAAGCTCCCCTACTACATGTTTTTCGGCACGGACCAAGGGCTGGAGGCGCGAGAACCGCCGCGCAACATGCTGGTTGCGATGGGCATGGCAGCGGTGCTCTGCATTGCGATCGGGCTGTTCCCCCAGACGCTCTACGCGCTTCTGCCCCATCCGGTCGACTTCGAACCCTACACTGGCGTCCATGTCACCGAGAGCCTTGGCGTGCTGATGTTCACCGCCTTGGGCTTCGTCATGTTCCTCAGGGCGCTCGACCCCGAGAATACGATCAGCATCGATACCGACTGGTTCTACCGCATGGGCGCGCGGCACTTCATGTGGCTCGCCGAAAAACCGTTGGCGCGCTACGAGAAGGCGGTGAGTGATGTATCCGAAACCGCGGCGCTGCCCTTTCTGCTCGGGATGGCACGGGCAGGACTGCGGATCGATCTCCACGGCGTGGACGCCTTCGTGAATGCCGTCGCTCGCGCGATCCTGCGCGGCGGTGGGGCGCTGCGCCAGTTCCAGAGCGGCGTCGTGACCCATTACGCGCTGGCGATGATCGCTGGTGTGATCGCGGGGATCGCTGTATTCGCTGTGGCGTGGCGGTAAGAGCGCGATGACGATCCCTTTGCTCAGCCTCATCGTGTTCACGCCAGCCGTCGGGGCAGCGGCGCTGATGTTTATCCGCAACGACGATGCGGTGCGGTGGATGGCACTGGGTGTCACTATCCTCGACTTCGCGCTTTGCATCGCCATGCTCGGCGGCTTCGATACCTCTACCCACGAGATGCAGTTCACCGAGACGCGCCCGTGGGTGCCCGCGCTGGGGATCACCTACACACTTGGCATCGACGGGATCAGCGCACCCTTCGTGTTCCTGACCGCGCTGTTGGGCTGGATCTGCGTGCTTGCCTCGTGGGTTGCGATCGACCGCAAGGTGAAGGAGTTCATGGTCAGCCTGCTGGCCATGCAGGCGCTGATGCTTGGCGTGTTCTGCGCGCTCGATCTGTTCCTGTTCTACGTCTTCTGGGAGGCGATGCTGATCCCGATGTACCTGATCATCGGCGTCTGGGGTGGCGACGGCCGGGTCTATGCGGCGTTCAAGTTCTTCCTCTACACGCTGGCAGGCAGCCTGATGTTCCTGATCGGTGTCATCGTGCTCTATTTCCACGGTGGTGAGACCTTCGACATCCGCACCCTGATGGCGCAGGATTTGCCGTTCCAGGTCCAGTCATGGCTGTTCTTCGCCTTCCTGATCGCCTTCGCGGTCAAGGTGCCGATGGTCCCGGTCCATACCTGGCTGCCGGACGCCCATGTGCAGGCACCAACGGCCGGCAGCATCATCCTCGCCGCCGTGCTCCTGAAGATGGGCGCCTACGGGTTCCTGCGGTTCTCGCTGCCAATGCTGCCCGAGGCGACGGTGCATTATTCGACGCTTATGCTGGTCCTTTCGGCAGTTGCTATCGTCTATGGCGGGTTGCTTGCCTTGGCGCAGGACGACCTGAAGAAGCTGGTGGCCTATTCCAGCATCAGCCACATGGGCTTGGTGACGCTGGGGATTTTCACGCTGAACCTCCGTGGGCTCGAGGGCGGCATCCTGCAAATGTTCAATCATGGCGTGACGACGGGCGCGTTGTTCCTGTCCGTGGGTCTTATCTACGAGCGGACCCATACCCGCAGCATCGCGGATTATGGCGGGCTGATGAAGGCGGCGCCGGTTTATACGGCGTTTCTTGCACTATTCGCCCTGTCGTCGATGGCGCTGCCGGGAACGAATTCGTTCGTGGGCGAGTTGCTAGTGCTGTCAGGCGCGTTCGCAGCCAACCTGGCTGTCGGCGCTGCCGCCGTTCTAGGGGCCTTGCTGGGAGCGGCCTATCTGCTTGGCATGTATAGGAAAGTCGCGCTTGGTCCGGTCGGCATCGGCGTGCGGTTCAAGATCCGCGACGTGAACGCCCGCGAGATAGCGGCGATCTTGCCGCTAGCCGTCTTCGTTCTTTGGATCGGACTCTATCCGAAGCCCTTTCTCGAAATCATCGACGCCTCGGTGAAGCATCTACTAGCGCAGGTGCACGGTAAGGGGAGCGCCCAATGACCGCCGCCGCGCTTTTCCAGTCGACTCTAGCGAGCTTGCCCGAGATCGTGGTGGTTGCCGGGGCCTGCATCCTGCTGATCCTGGGGCAGTTGATGCGGAAGGGGCAGCAACAATTCCTTATCTGGGCTTCAATCGCGGTCGTGGTGATTGCCGCCCTGGGGACACTCATGCTGGCGGGCGAGGTGCGACCGGCCTACTCGGGCATGTTTGTCGCCGACCGCTTCGCGGTGTTCTTCAAGGTCGTGTTCTACCTGGTCACAGTTCTGACATTCCTTCTTTCGCGAAAATATGCCGAGATCGAAGGGATCGGGAGCAGTGAATACTACGTACTGCTGCTCTTGGCGCTTTCGGGAATGATGATCATGGCCTCGGCGACCGACCTCCTGTCGATCTATGTAGGCCTCGAACTGATGGTGCTCTGCACCTATGTGCTGACCGGCTTCCTGCGGCAGCAGCAGCGGTCGAACGAAGCGGCGCTGAAATACGTGATCCTTGGCGGGGTCTCGACCGGGATTTTCCTTTACGGCGTTTCGCTGATCTACGGGCTCACCGGCACGACGCAGTTGGACGGGATGGCTGCGGCGGTAACCGGTGATCCGCTCGATCCCGGATTGCTCCTGGCTGTGGTTTTTATCGTCGCGGGGCTGGTATTCAAGGTCGGCGCGGTGCCGTTCCATATGTGGGTGCCGGACGTCTATGAAGGCGCGCCGACGACGATAACCGCCTTCATGTCGGTGGGGCCCAAGGCAGCGGGATTCGCTGTGATCCTGCGGGTGTTCCTCAACCCACTGGTCGCAGCCTCGGACGTCTGGATCATCGTCGCGGTCATTGCGGCAGTGACGATGGCGCTCGGCAGTTTCGTGGCGCTGGTGCAGGACAATTTCAAGCGCCTCTTGGCCTATTCCAGCATCGCCCATGCCGGGTTCGCCATGTTCGGCGTGGCGGCCGGCGGTGCGGACGGGGTTGCCAGCGTGATGCTCTATTTGCTGATCTATGCGTTCATGAACCTCGGCATCTTCGGTATCGTCATCATGATGCGGAACGGCGATTTCTCGGGCGAGGTCATCGAGACCTACGCTGGTTTCGCCAAGTCGCATCGCGGACTGGCGCTTCTGATGCTGCTTTATCTGTTCTCGCTGGCCGGCATTCCGCCGACAGCCGGGTTCTTCGCCAAGTTCTACGTGCTGGTCGCGCTCGTCGAGCGGGGTTTCGTCATGCTGGCGGTGATCGCCGTGCTGCTGAGCGCCGTTGCCGCCTACTTCTACATCCGCATCGTGATGGTGATCTACATGCGCGAGCCAGAGGGCGCGTTCGATCCGGCGCTGACGCCCGCTGTCGGCGCCACACTCGCCATCACCGCTGCCGGCACCATCGGCATTGGCCTATTTCCGGCGTGGTTTCTGAGGCTTGCTCAACATGCCGCAATTGGCGGCTGACAGATTGGATTTGCAATGATCTGGCCGACGGAATACTCTGGCCGTGCAAGAAAGGAATGCCCAAGTCGCTTCCTAGGGCGCCCGCATCACCGGTCCCAAAGGGGTCGGTAGTGGCCTGAGCAAAGCCCTCGGTGGGTGATCGGGGCTACGCGACGTGACCGGAATGGAGTTCCTGCCGGTTCTTTTCATGGTCGCCGGAATTGTTCTGGTGGCAATGGGTACGCTTTTCGTCTCCTCGCTACTGCGCCAATCCAATCCCTATCCCGCGAAGAACATGCCCTATGAATGCGGCATGGACCCGGCGGGCGAAGCCGCCGGAGGCCGCTTCAGGGTGCAGTTCTTCATCATCGCGATCCTGTTTGTCGTCTTCGATGTCGAGACGATGTTCCTCTTTCCCTGGGCCGTTGTCCTGAAAGAGATCGGGCTGGTCGGCTATGTCGAGATGTTCATCTTCATTTTGCTGCTTCTCGTGGGCTTCGCCTACGCCTGGCTGAAGGGGGCGCTGGAATGGGAGGCGTAAACAACGCGATCCGCGACAGCGTGCTGTTCACCACGGCCGACAGCCTGATCAGCTGGAGCCGAAGGTCGGCGCTGTGGCCCGAAACCTTCGGCATTGCCTGCTGCGCCATCGAGATGATCTCGGCGGGGTGTGCCCGCTACGATCTCGACCGCTTCGGCGTGGTGTTCCGGCCTTCGCCGCGCCAGTCCGACGTGATGATCATCGCCGGCACGATAACGCGGAAATTCGCGCCAGTGGTGCGCCGGCTCTATGACCAGATGCCGGAGCCGCGCTGGGTCATCGCCATGGGCACCTGCGCCATCTCGGGCGGGGTCTATAACACCTATGCGGTGGTGCAGGGGGCGGAGACCTTCGTGCCGGTGGACGTGCATGTGCCTGGATGCCCGCCGCGGCCCGAGGCGCTGATGCACGGCTTCCTTCTGCTTCAGGAGAAGATCAAGAAATCCAGGGCGTTGGCCGGGACGCCTCTGGACCGGGTCGCGGCGCCATGAGCGTGGAGACGTCCCTCATCCGCTCTCTGATCGCGGAGCGTTTCGGGGAGGCAATCGAGGAGCTTGGCTTCTCGCATGGGGTTCACGCTTTCGCCGCTCCGCCTGACATGATCGTCGAGCTTTGCCGGTTCCTCAAGGAACACCCGGCGCTGCGGTTCGATTTCCTGTCCGACATCTGCGGGGTCGATCACTACCCCGAGGCACCGCGCTACGAGGCGGTGTACCATCTCTTTTCACTGCCAAACAAATGGCGCGTGCGGATCAAGTGCCGCCTCGGCGATCCGCCGCGGGTCCCGTCGGTGACGGGGGTCTGGCGCACCGCCAACTGGCACGAGCGCGAGGCCTGGGACATGTACGGGATCAGGTTCGAGGGCCACCCCGACCTGCGCCGGATCTATATGTGGGAAGGGTTCGAGGGCTTCCCGCAGCGCAAGGACTTTCCGCTGCGGGGCTACAAGGACAAGCTGAACCCGTTTGGCGCCGAAGGCACGCCGCCGACGCAGCCCGACCTTGCCACCAAGGACATTCCATAGGGAGGCCGTTCCATACCGAGGACTTGAGATGACCGAAGTCACCGAACTGAGCTGGCCGGAAACCGATGCGCCCCACACCAAGGAGGTGCTTCTCAACCTCGGCCCGCAGCATCCCAGCACGCATGGGGTGCTGCGGCTCGTCCTCAAGTTGGATGGCGAATATGTCGCACGCGTGGACCCGCATATCGGCTACCTCCACCGCGGCACAGAGAAACTGGCAGAGAGCTTCACCTACACCCAGATCTTCCCGCTAACCGACCGGCTCGACTACCTCTGCCCGCCCTCGAACAACCTGGCCTTCGCACTGGCGGTGGAGAAGCTCCTGGGCATCAAAGCCCCGATCCGCGCGCAATATATCCGCGTGCTGATGGCCGAACTGGCACGGATCTCCGGTCATCTCCTGATCACCGGCGCACTCCCGCTGGACCTAGGCGCCATGACCGCGCTCCTTTACGCCATGCGCGAGCGCGAAATGATCATGGACTTGTTGGAGATGATCAGCGGGGCGCGGATGCACACCTCCTTCTGCCGGGTCGGCGGTGTGCGCGAGGATCTGCCCGATGGGTTCTTCCCCAAGATCCGGGAGTTCTGCGACATCTTCCCGAACCGGATCCGCGACTATGAACGGCTGGTCGATAGCAACCGCGTGTTCCTGAAGCGCACGCAGGGGATCGGCGTGATCTCCGCCGCGGACGGCATCGATCTGGGACTGAGCGGCCCGAACCTGCGCGCCTCGGGCGTCGACTGGGACATCCGTCGCGACGAGCCCTATGAGATCTACGACCGGCTCGCGTTCAACGTTATTACCCGCGATGAAGGCGATTGCTACGCGCGCTGGCGATGCCGCGTCGACGAAATGCGCGAAAGCCTCCGGATCATCGAGCAATGCCTCGACCAGATGCCCGATGGGCCGTTCCAGATCGACATGCCGACAATCGCCTTCCCGGTGGACAAGGATCGGGTGCACTGCTCGATGGAGGCGCTGATCCAGCATTTCGACCTGTCGGCCTATGGCTTCAAGGTGCCTAAGGGCGAGGTCTACTCGGCGATCGAGGCGCCAAAGGGCGAGCTCGGCTTCTACATCATCAGCGACGGGTCGCCAAAACCGTTCCGCATGAAGGTGCGGGCACCCTCGTTCGTCAACCTTCAGGCATTGTTCGGGGTCACCAACGCGCGCTACCTGGCGGACATGATCGCCGTGCTCGGCAGCCTCGACCCCGTGATGGCGGAGGTGGACAAGTAGCAGGGAATTGGACGCGATGACCATGCGCGAAAAGATCGAAGAGGCGGCGTCGCGGTATCCCGACCAGCGCTCGGCGATCATGCCCGCGCTTCTGATCGCGCAGAGAGAACATGGCCATCTGCCCGGCCCGGTGCTGGAAGAGGTCGCCGGCATCCTCGGCGTCGAGCGCATCTGGGTCTACGAACTGGCGACCTTCTACACCCTTTTCCATACCGAGCCGGTCGGCATTTTCCACCTGCAGCTCTGCGACAACGTCTCCTGCATGCTGTGCCGATCCGAGGACCTGCTGAGACACCTGGAGGAGGTGCTCGGCATCAACAAGGGCGGCACGACGCCGGACGGGCTGTTCACGCTTTCGACCGTCGAATGCCTCGGCGCTTGCGAGATGGCCCCGGTGATGCAGGTCGGCGATGACTATCACGGCGACCTCGACATCGCTCGGATCGACGCGCTCCTGGGCAGGCTGCGCGCGACGGTGCGGCAGGCGACTGGCGCCGATCTCGTCGCCCCAGGGCCGCCGGGAGAATAGCGCCATGTTCGAACCCGTCCTTCTCAAGAACTTGGACGTGCCGGATGGCCATCTTCTCGCGACCTATGAGGCCGGCGGCGGCTACCGGGCGCTGGCCAAGGCGCTTCGCGAGCGCACGCCCGACGAGATCATCGACCTCGTCAAGAAATCCAACCTGCGCGGACGCGGCGGAGCCGGATTCCCAACGGGGTTGAAATGGAGCTTCGTGCCCAAGCGTGCCGGCAAGCCGAAATACCTGTGCTGCAACGCCGATGAAGGCGAGCCGGGCACCTTCAAGGACCGGATCATCATGGAGCGTGACCCGCACCAGCTGATCGAGGGCATGGCGATCAGCGCCTACGCGATAGGGGCGGAAACCGCCTACGTCTACATCCGCGGGGAGTACACGCTGGCGATCGCGCGGCTGGAGCAGGCGATCGCCGAGGCCGATGCGAAGGGTTATCTGGGAACACGGATTCTGGGCTCGGATTTCAGCTTCGTCGTGCACATCCATTGTGGCGCCGGCGCCTATATCTGCGGCGAGGAGACCGCGATGCTCGACTCGCTCGAAGGCAAGCGGGCGCAGCCGCGTCTGAAACCGCCGTTCCCGGCGGTCGAAGGGCTTTACGCCAGCCCGACCGTGATCAACAACGTCGAGACGCTGGCCTGTGTGCCGCATATCGTGGCGCGAGGGGCCGACTGGTTCCGCGACATCGGCCCGGACAAGAGCCCCGGCCCGAAGCTCTATTGCCTCAGCGGACAGGTGCGGAAACCGGGCCTTTACGAGCTGCCGATGGGGATACCGCTGCGCGAACTGGTCTGTGACTATGCCGGCGGGCCGCTGCCGGGGCGCAAGCTCAAGGCGGTGATACCAGGCGGGGTCTCGGCGCCGCTGATCCCGGAACGCGGGCTGGACGTGGGGATGGACTTCGACTCGCTGGCCGCCGCTGGCTCGATGCTGGGCTCGGCCGGGGTGATCGTGATCGACGACTCGACCTGCATTGTCAAAGTCGCCACCCGGATCATCGAGTTCTTCCACCACGAGTCCTGCGGCAAGTGCACCCCCTGCCGCGAAGGGCTGAACTGGGTCGTGAAAGTGCTGCGCCGAGTCGAGGCGGGCCAGGGCGAGCCGGGCGACCTGGAACAGCTGGAGGCGCTTTGCAAAGGCATTTTCGGCAACACGTTCTGCGCTCTGGGCGACGGCGCGGCGATGGGCCTGCGGGCGGCACTGGCGCATTTCGGGGATGAATTCGTCGCGCACATCGAAGAGCGGAGGTGCCCGTTTCACTGAGGAGGACGCAGCGAGAGGACCGTAAGGAAAGCCATGGTTAGCGTGACAATCGATGAACGAACGCTGGAAGTGGAGGCAGGCTCTACGGTGCTGCAGGCCGCCGAGCGTTTGGGCATCAAAATCCCGACCTTCTGCTATCTGAAGCGGCTGCCGGCGCTGGCCTCCTGCCGCATGTGCCTGGTGGAGATTGAGGGACAGCGGCGGCTACAGCCTTCTTGCGCCACCGCGGTCACCGACGGCATGGTGGTGCGGACGAACACGCAACTGATCGACGAAACGCGCTCTTCCATGCTCGACATGCTGCTCGCCAACCACCCTCTCGACTGCCCGATCTGCGACAAGGGTGGCGAGTGCGAGCTGCAAGACATGGTGATGGCATACGGGCCCCGCACAAGCCGGTTCCGCGATGCCAAGCGCGTGTTCCACTCCGAGGACATCCGTCTCAGCCCGGTCATCATCATGAACGTCAACCGCTGCATCCAGTGCCAGCGCTGCGTCCGGATGTGCGAAGAAGTCGTCGGCGCGGTCGCCTTGGGCACCGTTGAAAAAGGCATGGATACCGCCGTCACTGGCTTCGAGGGCAGTCTCGCGAGTTGCGATCAATGCGGCAATTGCGTCGAGGTCTGCCCGGTCGGCGCGCTGATGAGCTTCCCCTATCGCTACAAGGCGCGACCCTGGGATCTGGTCGAGACCGACACGGTCTGCCCGCATTGCGGCACCGGCTGCCAACTGACCGTCGGCGCGCGCAAGGGCGAATTCATGCGGGTCCGCTCGAAGGTGGAGCACGGCATAAACCGAGAAACGCTCTGCGTGCGCGGGCGCTTCGGCCTCGACTTCGTCGGGAGTCAGGACCGGATCAAGCGGCCGATGATCCGTCGTGACGGGCTCCTGGTTCCGGCTTCCTGGGACGAAGCGGGGGACTACCTCCGCCGGCGGCTGTCGTCCGTCGCCAGCAAGGCTGCGGGCGGGCTGGCCTCGCCGCGCCTGCCCAACGAGGTGCTTTATCAGTTCCAGAAGCTGATGCGGACGGCATTCCGGACCAACAATATCGACTGCTCCTCGCGCTGGTCCACGCCCTTTGATGCGCTCGGCCCGTTGGTGGCCGCCTTCTACACCCGCGCGCCGCTGGAGGAGGTGATCGGCAACGACTGTGTGCTTGTCGTCGGTGGCAACGTGACGGACGAAAACCCAGTCACCGAATATCTGCTGCGAGATTGTGCACGGCGGCGACAGACCGGCTTATTCATGCTCTCGGCGAGGCCATCCCGCCTGGACGCGGATGCGCGGGTGGTCGTTCGCGTGCCGCCGGGCGGTGAGGCTCAGGGCCTTGCCGCGGTGGTGAGCGGACTGGGGGCGGCTGGTCAGGCATTGCCGGGCGATGTCTTTGCGGACATGGGCGCGAAAACCGGCCGGCCGGCAGCGGCCACCGACAGTGACGGTCCGGACCGTCTGGCCTCAGCGCTGTTGGAAGGCCGGAGCGTCACCGTGCTTGTCAGCGCCGACCTCTTGAGATCGCCGCTAGCGCGCGCGACGTTGCAGCAGCTCAACAACCTTTTGCAGGTTCTGCGCGCACTCGGCAAGGGCCCGGCGATGCAGTTCCTCTTCGATCGTGCCAATCAACTGGGTGCCTGGGACATGGGCGTTCTGCCGACGGCGCTGCCCGGGCTGTGGGCGCTCGCCAATGATGCGGCGCGCGCAACTCTCGAACGAGCCTGGGGCGCCGAAATCCCGCCTGAACCGGGCGTGGATCTCGACGCCATGCTGGAGCTCTGTGACAGGAAGCGAATGGGCGCGCTCTATATCGTCGGAAGCGACCCCCTGATGTCCTATCCCGACCGGGGATTCGTGCAGCGGGCGCTTCGTGCCGCCGATCTCCTGATCGTGCAGGACGCGTTCCTAACGGATACGGCGAGCCTGGCGGATGTCGTGCTGCCCGCGGCGAGTTATGGCGAGGAATCCGGCACGTTCACCAACAACGAAGGCCGCACCCAGAAGGTCTGCAAGTTCCGCGAACCCGCCCTCGAGGCGCGGGACAATCTGGCGATATTCGACTTCGTAGCGGCGCTTCGCGGCCAGGCGTTGCGGCCGACGATCCAAGGCGAAATCTTCGGCGAGATCGCCCGGCTGGTTCCGGCCTACGAAGGATTGACGCAGGACGGGCTTGGCGCCGACGGAGCATTCACGAAGGCGACCCCTGCGCCACCGGTTGGCGAGTTCTTCGCCCTCCCGCCTGCCCCCATTGCAGCCGACCGGCTCATGCTGGTCACAGGCAACTGCCTGTTCCACAACGGATATCTTTCCGAGCTCTCGGAGATCCTGAATACGGTCGCGGATGACCCGTATGTCGAGATGAGCGCGCCGGATGCAACGCAGCTTGGCCTTGCGGATGGCGATCAGGTGGTCGTGCGGTCCGCCCAGGGCGAGCTGACGGCGAAGCTCAAGGTCAACAAGCGTTTTCCCAGGGGCCTCGTGTTCGTTCCCGAGAACTACAGATCCCTGCGTCTCAACAGCCTGATGCGGCGGGGCGAATACCCATGTCCGGTGGAAGTTGAAATGGCGCACGCCGCTTTCGAGATCGCCACTGTCGCCGGGGCCGAGGCGCGGCCCGACAATCCGATCTGAGGCATCCCGGGTTCCCCGTGCAGCCCGCCCTGATCCGGCGCCTTGAGCCGGTGTCGTCAGTGATAGCCGGTCCCGGCAATGTAATCGTACAGCACTTGCTCGTTGCTCATCAATTCGTCGAGCCGGTGCTTGACCACGTCGCCGATGCTCACCACGCCGACAGTAGCGCCGCCATCCATGACCAGCACATGGCGCGTACGCCGTTTGGTCATGGTCGCCATCACCGAAGGCAGCAAATCCTGTGTCGAACAGGTCGCCACACTGCGGTTCATGATGTCGGCGACCCGCATCAAGGGCGCCTCGGTTCCGTATTCAGCCACCGCATTGCAGCAGTCCCGCTCCGAAAGCGTGCCCAGGCACTGCCCGGGGAAACGGCTGACGACCACGAAGCCGATGTTGTTCTCCCGAAACAGCCGTAGCACTTCCACCATCGTCTGACTTGGAGTGACCGAGATGACCTCGGGAGCCTTGGTCTTCAAGATTTGGCAGACCAGCATTTGAGCCTCCTGTCTGCGCGCTCCGGCTTGCCAGCTGGCGCGCCTTCACGTTCGTCGGATATTCCGCCACCAGTTGTACCCCTGCGGCTCGCTCGTCTCGACCAGCACGTCCTGCTCGGTGTTCAGATGTGCAGCGACCACGCCGCCGCCGGTCATCGCCTTGCCCGGCTTGCCGAGCAGATCGTCGCGCCCGATCACCAGGTCACTCGAGGAAAAACTCGAGAACTCGTACTGTTGGCCAAGCGCGATCGCGTCCGCCGGACAGGCGTCTTCGCACAGCCCGCAGAATAGGCATCGGGCCATGTCGATCTCGAATTTTGCCGGGCGTCGGTTGCCCTTCTCGTCCTCGTAGGGGATGACTTCGATGCAGTCGCAGGGACAGATCCGCGCGCAGAGCTCGCAGGCTACGCATTTGATCTCGCCCTCTTCGTCGCGCTTCAGGAAGTGATGCCCGCGGTAACGCGAATAGGGCAACCATTTTTCCTTGTCAGGATACTGCATGGTCACGGGTCTGGAGAACATGTAGCCGAAGGTCAGCGCCAAGGCGTTCGCCAGATCGGCGAAGAACGCCCAGCCGATCCATATTCCAGTTCTGTCCAGTGCGCGCGACATCGTCGCCTCGTTGCAGCCCCTAGAGGAAAGCAACACCGGTTATGATTATGTTCGCCATTGACAGAGGAAGCAAGACTTTCCACCCGATCGCCATCAGTTGGTCGTAGCGATAGCGCGGGAAAGTGAAGCGGAACCAGATAAACACATAGACGAAGAACGCGACCTTGAGCCCGAACCAGACGAGCGGTGGCAACGGGACCAGCACGCCGTTCCAGCCGCCGAAGAACAGGATCACCGCCAGGACCGACGTCAGAAGCATGATGGCGTATTCACTGACCATGAAGAACGCAAAGCGGATACCGCTGTATTCGGTATGGAACCCGGCCCCCAAGTCGCCTTCCGCTTCCGCCAGGTCGAAGGGAATGCGCTGCGATTCGGCCAGCCCGGCAACGAAGAACACGAAGAACCCGACCGGTTGGTAGACGATGTTCCAGACATTGGCTTGCGCCCGCACGATATCGAGCAGGCTCATGGATTGCGCCAGCATGACCACGCCGATGACCGCGAACCCCATCGGGATCTCGTAGCTGATCATCTGCGCGCAGGTCCTGAGACTGCCCAGAACAGCGTATTTGCTGTTCGCTGCCCAGCCGCCGAAGATGACGCCATAGACCTCGATCCCGATCACCGCAAAGACGAAAAGCAGCGCGACGTTCATGTTGGAGACGTAGAGAGTGATCTCGGTGCCGAGGACCGATACGGATTCGCCGAAGGGGACCGCGACGAACACCACGAAGGGCGGGGCGAGCGCCAGGATTGGCGCCAGTTTGAACAGGAAGCGGTCGGCCTCGGCCGGGATGTGGTCCTCTTTGGTCAAGAGCTTGACCCCGTCCGCCACCGGCTGCAGCAGCCCATGCCATCCCACACGCATCGGCCCCATCCTCTGCTGCATGTGCCCCGCGATCTTGCGTTCCAGCCAGGTCAGCGGCAAGGGCAGCAGCAGCAAGATCGCAATCAGCAACGCGACCTTGAAGACGATCAGCCCAAGAGCAACGACGAGTTCCATGATCCGAGGCCACTCGTTCAACGGGACGAGACCCGCGACCCGATTAGCACTGCGCAGTGGTCACGCTGCGCGGGCGTGGCAATTGCCGACCGTGGCGCAACCTGTGCAATGGTATCACAGCCTTGCCATCGCTGGCTACGATGCGTTCGGCGCGGCGTGTAGACGAGACGGCAGGGCGAAGCGAACTGCCATTCAATATTGTCTCGTACATTTTCGATACAGCGCATATCCTTGCACCCGATCAACCGTGACGCTCATGTCGGAACGCAGCCTCGAGGCGACGCCCGCGCTTCCTACTAGTTTTGCCTGGCACCTGGCGTTTTGGGGCTGAGTGTTGCGCGGCGCGGCAACGGCGTAAGGGGCGACCCATGCAGCTCAGTTCAAGCAGCTTTGCGAACGGTACGACGATCCCGCAGCGCTTCACTTGCGGCGGTGAGGATCGTTCCCTCCCCTCGGCTGGACTGGCGCTCCGGCCGGAACCGCCAGCTTTGTCCTTCTCTGCGATGATCCAGACGCTCCGGCGAGGATCTGGCATCACTGGGCGGCCTATGACATTACGGCCGATTGTGTAGGGTTGGCCGAAGGCGCCGCCCAGCACGCCGGCAAGCAAGGCTTCAAGCAGGCAACCAGCGATTTCCGGCGACCAGGTTACGGTGGTCCCTGCCCCCGCATCGTCACGGCCGACACAGCTATCACTTCCGGTTGCGTGCGCTGTCGATTGATCACCTGCCGCTTGGCAACGACCCATCGTGTCAGACGGTCGAACGAGAATCGCGCAAGCATCTCCTCGCCGAGGCGGTTCTCGTCGGAGTATATGGGCGGTGATGGTCTTCGCTCGTGTGAACTTTGGCAATTGAGGAAGGCCTGCGGGTCATGAGCGGCATGACTGATCGTGATAGGCCCGGCTGGTGCGCGTCATGCGGATCTTTCTCTGTGGCGATGTGATGACGGGGCGAGGCATAGACCAGGCGCTTCCACATCCGTGTGACCCTCGTCTTCACGAGCGCTATGTGCAATCGGCCATAGACTACGTCCGGATGGCGGAGGCTGCGAACCAACCGATACCGACGCCGGTCGACTTCCCCTACATCTGGGGCGCTGCGCTGCAAGAATTGGAGCGGGCTCGGCCGGACGCGAGCATCATAAATCTCGAGACCAGCATTACGCGCTGCGAAACCTATGTCGCCAAAGGCATCAACTACAGGATGAGCCCCGAGAACGCCGACTGCCTCGTTGCCGCGGGGGTCGACTGCTGCCTGCTCGGTAACAATCACGTTCTTGATTGGGGGCGCGCTGGGCTGCTGGAGACCCTGGCGACGCTCGAGCGTTTGCAAATCAAGACCGCAGGCGCGGGGCGCAATGCCGCCCAGGCAAGCGCCCCGGCGATTTTGGCAGACACCGACGCAGGGCGCGCACTTGTTTTTTCGTTCGCCTCGAAGACGAGCGGCGTCCCTCGACATTGGGCGGCGACGCATGACCGGGCCGGAGTGAACTTTCTACCTGCGCTTTCCGATGCGACTGTCGCAGCGATCGCCGATCTTGTGGCCGCTGTCCGACGAGAAAATGACGTGGTTGTGGTCTCCCTTCATTGGGGACCAAACTGGGGCTATGACATCCCGGAGGAGCAAAGGTGGTTCGCCCACGAACTCATCGACAGGGCGGACATATCCATCGTTCACGGCCATTCATCGCATCATGCCAAATCCATCGAAGTGTACAAGAACCGCCTTATTCTGTATGGCTGCGGCGACTTCCTGAATGACTATGAAGGCATCAAAGGCCACGGGGAATTTCGGCCCGAGCTCGCCCTGATGTACATCGCTGACCTTGGACCTGGAAGCGATCTGGTCGCGCTCGAACTGGTGCCCCTCCAGATCCGCCGGTTCCAACTCATCCAGGCGGCGAACAGGGACGTTGCCTGGTTGCAGCAGACCCTGGACCGAGAAAGCCGGCAGTTTGGTACGTGCGTTGGGACTGCGCCAGAGGGGAGGCTTGCGCTCTCCTGGCCAACAATGTGAACTGGTTTCAAATCGGCGTTGAACACCGAAGCCGCTCCAAGAGATTTTCATCCATCCCTTCGCAAGGCTGCACAGAAAAAGCCCGGGCTCACTACACCAATGATCGGCGAGCATTAATCGCTCGGCTTGCGCAGCGTCCGCTCGGGGTGGGCATTATCATCCAATTGAGCTACGGTGTGCGATCGAGCATCGCAGAAAGTGACCGTAGTTTCGCCAAGTGCGTCCAGCGGCCCAACTTCGCAGTTCGGAAGCACGCGTTTCTTGTGAATGGCGCTCGTTGCCATGACCACGCCGATCGTCCTGCCTTGGCCGTTGCAAGGCCTCCTCGAGGCGGTAGCGCGGGCGGTGCTGCAACCTGGCGACCGGCCTCACATCGATTTCTCGCGACCGATCGGCGAGGCCGCGCTGGTATCGCCGGACTCCGTTTCGTGGCGCGTGTTCAAGAACCCGCTTTCACTGTTCATCGGCGGCGTCACCGCCGTGATCATGGAGCTTGCAGAACCGCGGGTGCGCGCCGGCGTATGGGAGCATACGTCTTTCCGTCTGAATCCAATTCGGCGACTGCACAGCACGGGGCTCGCTGCCATGGTGACGATCTACGGTTCCCGCACCACGGCCGAGGCCATGATCGCCCGCGTTCGGCGGATACACGACCGGGTCGCAGGCGTGACATCGTCGGGCGAGGCGTATTGCGCCAATGACCCCGACCTTCTGAACTGGGTTCAGGGCACGGCGGCATACGGCTTTGTCCAAGCTTATCACGCCTATGTGCAGCAGCTCTCCGCATCGGAGCGCGACCGCTGTTATGCCGAGGGCGTTCCCGCCGCGCGCCTTTTCGGCGCGACAGGCGCACCGGGATCGGAAGCCGAGCTTGAAGCGCTGTTCCATGCGGCAGCCGGACGGCTGGAGCGCTCGGCCATTGTGCTCGAATTTCTCGCGATCATGCGTTCGGTGCCTATCCTGCCGCTGCCGCTGAGGCCGGCACAGCACCTCCTGGTAGCGGCTGCCGTTGATCTGGTGCCTGGTTGGACGCAGGCGCAGTTGGGGCTCACCGGGCACGGCTTGCACAGTTGGGAAGCCGAGGCAGTCCGGCAGGCAGGGGCTTTGGCGGATCGCCTCGTTATGGAAACCAACCCGGCCGTTCAGGCCTGCCGGCGGATGCGCCTTCCGGCCGACTATTTGTATGTCCATCGCAGCGCGATCGGCGATCGTCCATGATTGTCCTTTTCACGGATTTCGGCTTGCACGGCCCCTATGCGGGTCAGATGAAGGCTGTGTTGCACCAGATGGCGCCGGGCATTCCCGCGATCGACCTCTTCTCCGATGCGCCGGTCGGCAATCCCAGGGCTTCGGCCTACCTGCTTGCGGTCTACGCGGAGTGGTTTCCTACGGGAACAGTCTTTCTCTGTGTCGTCGATCCAGGAGTCGGAGGGACGCGCCCGTCCGTCATTGTCGAGGCCGACGGTCGCTGGTATGTCGGCCCTGGCAACGGCCTGTTCGAGCTGATCCAGCGCCGCGCGGCTGGGACGTCCAGCTGGGATATCGACTGGAAGCCAGAGCGCCTGTCTGCCAGCTTCCACGGGCGTGACCTGTTTGCCCCGGTCGCAGCCATGCTGGCACGCGGTGAGGTGCCGCCCGGCAAGCCGCGCCTGGATGAAGCAGATCGCCGTAGAGACTGGCCGGAGGACCTCGCCGAGATCATCTATATCGACCATTTCGGCAATGCCATGACCGGCCTGAGGGCGGCCAGGCTGCCGGTAGGCGCAAGGCTCGCCGCAGCAGATCGCGTGCTGGAGGGCGCGACGACCTTCAGCGATCGGCCGCCAGGCACGGCCTTTTGGTACGAGAACTCGAACGGGCTTGCCGAGATCGCTGTCAATCAAGGGCGCGCGGACGGCGAGCTCGGTCTCGCGATCGGCAGTCCTGTGGAAATCGTCCTTTGAACGAAACCGGCTGCCCGTCACGGCGTTGATCTATTGCGATGCGTAAATCAACGAAACGAGGCCCGGGCGCCGATCTGCCGAAGCTGCGAAAAGGCGATGACAAGGCGCGGGCGACGACCGGCAACAAGCGCCTTGCCGAGCAGATTCGCAAGGTTCTTGCCAAGCACTATGCGAGCAAATACCGGGCGAGGTGAAAAAACGTGATCGCTACCCCCGGAATGAGCGCGAAGGGAGGTTGCCATGACCGATGATATTGCTCAGAAAACCTGTACGCCCTGCCGCGGTGGCGTCGCGCCGCTAACGCAGGAGGCAGCGGAGGATTATCTGTCCCAGACCCCTGGCTGGGAACTGGAGGAGGCGCAACTGCTACGCCGCAAATTCAAATTCGCGGATTTCCGTCAATCGCTCAGCTTCATCGAGAAAGTTGCTCGATTGGCGGAAGAAGAAGGGCATCATCCCGACATCTGCTTCGGCTGGGGTTATGCGGCAGTCTCGTTGCAGACTCACAAGATCAAGGGATTGCACGAGAACGACTTCATCATGGCCGCGAAGATCAACCTCATCGCCGGTTCATAGAGAGGCACCCGGCACCCAACGGCCGGAACGGGGTCCAAAAGCTCGCATTCACAATTGGCCGGTTAGCTAGCGAGATTTCGGACACTCAATGGTGGCGCGTGAGTACGGAAGTAGGTCGTTGATCAGGGATTATGCAACGTCTCCTGGAGTTTTCCCTCGACCGAGTGCGGCGAAATGCCAAGTTCTTCAAATCCGGGCATCTGCGGCGATGACACATTGTCGACCTGATTACGAGTGACGGGCGGACTCGCAAGCATTTCCGCGGCCCATGCCATTGCGTGCCAAGCGGCAAACGGCACTGGGACCAGTATGGGTCTAAGACCGGCTTGGTGTGCAACGGCTCTGAGAAATTCCTCGTAAGAGTAGATGCGAGGACCGCCGCATTCATACGTGATCGCACGCGTTTCCGTTCCTGCAGCGCTCTTGCGGTCGCCTCTGCCACATCGCCCACATAGGCCGGCTGCAATCTCGTCAGGCCGCGACCGAACATCGGATAGATTGGAAGCCGGCGGAGAAGTTTGCCCGCCGCAGGGACCGATAATCTCGTATTGACCCGACCTGGGGCGCATTCGTAACACCGTGGAGCCCCCATCCCCTTCAATTGAAGCCGCCAAGCTGATAAGATAGGGGTAGCGCACCTCGGTGCACCTGCGGGAGATGTGGGTTGTGACGACCCATGAGCTGCCCCGCAGTATTGATGCTTTGGCGGTCCAAGTGGCCCCCTGCGCTGTTCGCACACTCCCTTCAAACGTTGCCGACTGCGACGGAGCGCTCGCGCGTTTCGTGAACGGTCAAACGCGTGCAAGCGGTTCTGGCACCGGCCCGTCGGACAGGCTGGAGCGGAAAAAGGGAGGAATACGATGGTCAGAAAATTTCTCTTCTCTGTAGTCTTCGCCCTGTCGTCCCTAATGGCGACGAACGCGTGGGCCGACATAACCGTGCTCGTTCCCTCGGGAAGCGAGGGCGACGGCCTGAGAGCCGCCGCCGCCGACTATGCAAAGCTGAAGGGCACCAAAGTCGAGATCGTCCAGGCTCCTTACAGCAACGTCTTCGAACAGGCGGCCAATGCCGGCCAGACAAAATCGGGTACCTTCGACATCGTTCTGATGGACGATCCGTGGATTCCGTTCTTCGCGGAAAACGCGCATCTTGAGGATCTGACGCCCTATTTCAAGAAGGCAGGGCTCGAAGGACCGGACAGCGACTTTCTATCGAAATCCCTGGCAGTCTGCCGCAATCCTTACAACAAGGGCCCCTATGTGTGCCTGCCCTATGTCGGAAACGCGCAGATGTTCTTCTATGACGCCGCCAAATTCAAGGAAGCCGGCGTTGAGGCACCGAAGACTTGGGACGACGTGCTGAAGGCAGCCAAGGCACTCTCCGAAAAAGGTGGCGGCCGCTATTTCGGTTACGTCTTCCGCGGCGGCCAGGGCAACCCGGTCGTCGCCGACTTCATGCCGATCTTCTGGTCCTATGGCGCCGACATGTTCAACGGCGACCGGACAAAAGTGACGATCGACACGCCTGCAGGTGCCGCCGCGATGAAGACCTTCATGGCCCTGCGCGACGTCTCGCCGAAGGGTGTCGAGAGCTACAACGCCAATGAAGTCGGCCAGGCCCTGGCGGCAGGCACCGCAGCCTCGTCGATCAACTGGCCGAACTGGGTCGCGACCTTCGAGGACCCCAGCCAGTCGAAGATGGTCGGCAAGATTTCCTATTCGCCGATCCCGGCGGGCACCAAACCGGGCAGCTCGGAAATCGGCCACTGGACGATGGGCATCATGGCCGCGGCGAAGAACAAACAGGAGGCCTTCGACTTCATGCTGTGGGCGACCTCACCGGAACAGATGAAAATCTCGGCCCAGCGCGGCAACCCACCGGTGCGCAAATCGATCTTCACCGATCCCAGCCTGACCAGCCAGGAAAAATTCCGGCATTATCCAGTGCTCATGCAAGCGATCGAAGCCTCTACGCCGCGTCCGCGTCATCCGAAATGGCCTGAGATCGAGAACGCGTTCGGGATCGAGCTTTCCAAAGCGGTAGCCGGCACGGAAACGCCGGAGGAGGCGCTGAAGAGATCCCAGGCCGCGGTCGAAGAGATAACCGGCATCAAGTAGCCGGCCGTATGGTGATTGAGGTGGAGCGACATCCGGTGATGCCGCTCCATTTTGCCGGATCAGCTCGGGCGAGCAAAAGCGAGTGCTGCGCCGGCTTTGGCTCTCGGGTTCGCCATGCTATGATGAGCCCGATGTGACGGATAGAACTTCCGATGACCGTCTCTATCGGTGCGAAGTTCGGAAATTCGTTCGAGCGGTGGTTTGAGCGCCACCTTCGCGTGCTGATGCTTGCGCCGGCAATGCTCGTGCTCCTGACGCTCACGATATTCCCGTCGATCTACATGATCGTTGCGGCAGCAACGCGGATCAGCCCGAATCCCGACCTGCCCTGGCAATTTGCCGGCGCTGACAATTTTCTGCGGCTGCTCACCGACGAGCAGTTTCACGTCGGCTTGTGGAACACGCTGCTGTTCACCGTCTTCGCCGTCGGCGCCGAGTTCCTTCTCGGCCTCGGCCTCGCCTTGCTGCTCGACCGATACATCCGGCGCCTGAATTTCCTGAAAACGATCCTGATGCTGCCGATGATGCTGCCGCCGGTTGCGGTCGCTATCACCTGGAAGCTCATCTACGAGCCGCAATTCGGTGTGCTCAACGAGATCATGTTCCGGCTCGGCCTGCCTCTCCAGGCCTGGGCCGGCGACGTCAGGCTCGCAATGTTCTCCGTGATCGTCGCCGACGTATGGCAATGGACGCCGTTCATGTTCCTGCTGATGCTTGCCGGGCTCGCCAGCCTGCCGGACGAGCCCTACGAGGCAGCAGCGATTGACGGCGCCTCCGCCTGGCGGCAGTTCTGGGATCTGACGCTGCCGTTCCTGAAGCCGGTCATCGCCATCGCGCTGCTGTTGCGCATCATGGACGCACTGCGGCTCTTCGACCTCGTCTTCATCTTGACCGGCGGCGGCCCCGCCGACCGGACCAAGACGCTGAGTCTCTACATTTACCAGGTGGCGTACCGCTTCGCCGACCCCAGCTATGCGGCCGCCATCTCGCTCTTCGTGCTGTTTACGACCGTCGCGTTCAGCACGTGGTTCATCAAGCGCATGCGGCTTGCCGACTAGAGGACCTATGGCGCACCGCCGAAAAAGCATTGGGATCCAACGCATCGCCGCCTATGCTACGATCGCCGTGGCGCTCGTAGTCACCCTCTTCCCGGTCTACTGGATCGCGGCCAACTCGTTCAAATACGACATCGACATCTTCTCGATACCGCCGCAATGGGTTCCCGCCAATCCGACATCTAAGCACTACCACGCCGCCTTCGTCGAGCGGCCTTTCCTCATCTATGCATTGAACAGTCTGATCATCGCCGTCTCGACGACGCTCGTCTCGGTCGTCTTCGGCTCCCTGGCCGGCTATGCGCTGGCCCGTTTCCAATATCCGGGCAGATGGCGCTACCAGATCTCCTTCTGGATCCTGTCGACGCGCATGATGCCGCCCATCGTGACGATCATCCCGCTCTACATCGCCTTCAACCATCTCGGCATGCTGAACACGAAGCCTGCGGTGATCATCGCCTACACGGCGTTCAACCTGCCTTTCGCAACCTGGATGATGAAGAGCTACTTCCAGGACCTGCCGGTCGAGCTCGAGGAGGCGGCGATGGTCGACGGCGACACGCGATGGGGCGCGTTCCTGCATGTCGCTTTGCCGCTCGCTCGTCCCGGGCTGGCTGCCACAGCTATCTTTTGCCTGATCATTTCATGGAACGAGTTCCTGCTCGCCCTCATCCTGACCCTGACCGAACGGTCGCAGACGCTGCCGATCGGCATTGCCGGGCGCGTCACCCAGTACAACACCTATTGGGGCGAAATCAGCGCCGCCGGCTTCACTGCCTGCATCCCGATCATGCTCTTCGCCTTCGTCGTCCAGAAGCATCTGGTTCGCGGCATCTCGTTCGGCGCGGTCAAGGGGTGAGCCATGGCCTCGGTCGTCTTCCAGGACGTGGTCAAGAAGTTCGGCACCTTCACCGCCGTCAGCGACCTCAATCTTGAGGTGCGCGACAAGGAATTTCTCGTCCTGCTCGGGCCTTCGGGCTGCGGCAAGACCACGACCATGCGCATGGTCGCCGGCCTCGAGGAGGTTACGACCGGAGAGATCTTCATCGGCAGCGACCCGGTCAACGACGTGCTGCCGAAATATCGCGACGTCGCGATGGTCTTCCAGTCCTACGCGCTCTACCCCCACCTCAGCGTCGCCGAAAATATCGGCTACCCCTTGAAGATCCGCAAGGTGCCGCAGGACAAGCGGCGCCGGAGTGTCATGGAGGTGGCGCGCCGGGTCGAGCTCGACGGCCTGCTCGACCGGCTGCCGAAGCAACTCTCCGGCGGGCAGCGCCAGCGCGTCGCCCTGGCCCGCGCCATCATCCGCACACCAAAGGTCTTCCTGATGGACGAACCGCTGTCCAATCTCGACGCCAAGCTGCGGGTCCAGATGCGGGCCGAACTCAAGCACCTCCAGCACGAGCTGCAAGTGACGACGATCTACGTCACCCACGACCAGATCGAGGCGATGACCCTCGCTCATCGGGTGGCGGTGATGAACAAGGGCGTGATCGAGCAGCTCGGCACGCCGAAGGAGATCTACAACAACCCGCGGACCCTTTTTGTCGCGGGCTTCATCGGCTCGCCACCGATGAACCTGATCGATGGTGAGGTCAAGGACGGGGTCTTCACGAGCCTCGGTGGCATCAGGGTCGACGGCCTCGGGAGCGCGAACGTTGCGAGCGCCGTGCTGGGTGCTCGCCCGGAGGACATCCACGTCCTTCCCGCCGGAAACGCAAAAGCTAATATCGTCGCCCCGATCTATTCGGTCGAACTGACCGGCGAAAGCACGCTGGTGACGCTGCGCGCCGGGGCGGCATTGCTCACAATTCGCGCCGACAAGAACTTCGTGGGCGACTTCGATCAGATGGTTGAGGTGGGCTTTGCGCCCGAACGGGTGTTCCTGTTTGATCGCCAGAGCCAGGACCGTGTTGATTTCTAGGATGCTCCTAACCGTCGCAACGCTCCTGTGGACCGGAGGCGCCGCAGCCCGCGAGGATGCTATCGCGGACAACCCGCTTGTCGAAATACCGGGAGGCCCGTTCGTTTTTGGCAATGACACGGGCGATGAAAACGAGCGGCCGCGACACGTGGTCGATGGCAAGGCCTTCGCCATGAACGAGACCGAGATCACCAACGCGCAATACCGTCGCTTCGTCGCGGTGACGGGACATCGCGCAGCTTTCTATGACCGGCATCCGTCTCTCGGCCTGCCCGACCACCCGGTCGTCGGTGTCAGCTTTGCCGATGCGGTGGCGTTCTGCGCCCATTACGGCCTGAAGCTGCCGTCCGAGCAGGAATACGAACGTGCGGCGCGCGGAACGCAGGGAGCGCGCTTTCCTTGGCGCGACGGGCCGGCCGATGCGACACACGCCAATTATGGACGCGACGCCTGCTGCGACAAGGACACCGGCGATCAGATGACGGCACCGGCCCGATCGTTTCCGCTGGGAGCAAGCAGGGAGGGCCTGCTCAACCTCGTCGGCAACGTGTGGGAATGGACCCGTGACTTCTATGCGCCCTACCGCGGCGAAGCACCGCCAGAGATCGCCGGTAAGTATCGGGTGCTTCGCGGCGGCGCGTGGAACAGCGATCCCATCCGCCTCAGCACGACTTACCGGCTTGCCTACGACCCTGATTTTCGCTTCGCTGCCAACGGAGGCTTCCGATGCGTGCGCTCATCGGATTGATCGCCCTTTCGCTCATGACGATCGCAACGGACGGGTCGGCGGAGCCGAAGGCTGCACCAGGATACGAAGTCGAGACCGTGCAAAAGCCGGGAGCGATCTTCGCCGGCCTTGCACGCGACGGCGACGCCCTGCTGGTCACGGACCTCGCCGATGGCCGTCTCTACAGGCGCACTCAAGACGGCCGCTTCACCGCTTTCGGGCCGATCCTGCCGCATGGTGCCGACGTCATGGGCGACCCGACGGGACCCTATCGGGTCGAGCGCCATGGCAACGGCTACCTCGTTGCCCAGGGCTGGACACCGGCGGACCACAAGGAGGACGCCAATGACCATGCAATGCTCGAGGTTGACGAGGGCGCAGTCACGAGAGTCATTAGCAACGACTTCTGGAACCCCTACGACTTCGCCTTGTCGGGCGACATGCTCTACGTCGTAGACGCCGCGCGGAACTCGGTCGAACGCCTTCTACTCGACGGGAGCGGTCCAACACGGCTCTTTGCCTTTGCCCGGCTGAGCATCAGCGGCCAGTCACTTACCGCCCTGTCGCCGACCGAGTTCGGCAAGGGGCAGAAAGGCGAGGAGCAAAAATACGGGTTCGACGCGGTTCCGACCGGCCTTGCCGTGCATGGCGGCCGACTCTACGTCTCCCTGTTTGGCGGATTTCCCTTCGTTGCCGGCAGCGGCCGTATCGTCTCGCTCCCGCAGGCTAGCCAAGCCAGCAGCGCCCACATCGAGGCGGTCGGGCTGAATGCCCCTGTCGATGTCGTCTTCGATGCGGAGGGCGAGATGCTCATCCTGGAACACGGCACTTTCGATCAATCCAGTGGCTGGGGCGCTGGCAGCGGGAGGCTTCTTGAGGTGGACCTCACCTCAGGAAAAAGGCAGGCGCTTGTCGATGGGCTGACCCGCCCGGTCGACGTGCTCCCGCTTGACAATGGGGCTATCGTCATCTCGCAACTAGACGGGAAGGTCGTCTTTCTCAAACAGGCAGGGCCCCCACAGCCGCGCCATTGAGCGTCTGCAATCGACAGGAATGCGCGGCGAACTTGCAGGCATCGACGATTGCCGACTCCTCGCAAATCGCTGTGGCTTGGCCAATCGGGCCGCGGTCGAGAAGGTTAGCGCCGGATCATGCGGGCCTGTTTGAGACGACTCTTTTTTCCGGCCGGGCGCTCCGAGATGTTGAGCTTAATTTGGGCGCCTATCCAGCGAGTCTAGCGAGGACGACATGTTGGCCCGCTTCGACTCAAACTCTTCTTTTTGGGCTATTGTAGGCGCGAATCCACGTGAGAGCCTTCCTATCTGACCGGACGAACTCGTGAACCGGGTGGTGAAATTGGCTGGTTGAGGCGGTCCACCGGTTCGAAAGCGCCGATCGCTCAGGTCAATGACCATGCGCCGGGCTGTCAACATCAGCGTTCAATTGCGATCCTACGGGCCGCCTGCCGATCTGCGCACCTTGAAGGAGGATATTGCCGCACGACGAGTCGTTCTGCTCGGACGATTGGAACAAATTGGCCGATATGCCTTGGCAAACCCAGAAAAAATAGCCTTCGGAACTTGTCGTCAGATTGCGGCTTCGGTCGGCGCCAGCCCGTCGTCCGTTTCGCGTTTTGCACGTGCCTTGGGATTTACTTGTTTCGTTGATCTCAGAGCAATTTTCCGAGCCTACATCCGCGACCGATAGTCCAATTGTCCAAAGTGAAATCGCGGCCAACATCGCCATCTGTGAAGGAAGTGCTCGGTTTGTATGGGGATTGCCTTCGTGGCCACGACCACCGGAGGCGCCGGGCGGCTCCAAACCGCCCGGCAGTCAGTCAAGCTTGCGCGAATGCCGAGATACGTCGATCGAAGTGACGCGCTGCCGATTGGATCCGTAGACAGGCCATGCCGGAAGGCCACGACCATTCGGGTCGCCATTAGCGGCAAAAGCGGCAATCGCACCCTCGAAACAGTCGGCTGAGGTCGCTGACTTCTCGCTCGTCTGCTCCAGCGGGCATGGGTCGTGCTCCATCATCAAACAGCGCTGTATTGTCGGTATCCCTCCACCGACTCCAACCCTATTAGGGCACCACTGCGACGCTCGACATGATGCTCGATCTGATCGGAAGGCTGCGCGGGGCGAGCCTCGCCAAGGAAGTCGCCAATGCGCTCATCCATACGCGCGCGAAGACATTCATCCGCAGCGAACGGACGATGATGCGAGTGGCGAGGCACAACCTTCTTTATCCCACCGGATCGTGGCGTTGATGGAAGACAATCTTGATTTCCCGCTGTCGCCAAAGAACCTTGCGCCACCTCGGTATATCCGTGCGAACACTGGAGCGCTGCTGCCTTCGCCAATTCAACCAAACCCCGAACCAGCTCAATCTGCGCTCGCGCCTGCAGGCGGCACGCAACCTGCTTTTCTACGAAGAGCGTGAAATCAAGGATGTCGCCACGTCGTCTTCGAGAGCCCGATGCACCCATGGCGGCGGCTCGCGCCGCGAGTGGTTCAGCGTCATCGGCGTTACCGAGGCCAACCACCCCGAGCGCGTCGTCGCGGCATGGCCCGGCTTTGACGCTATAATCGCCAATCTGATCCTGCCGTGCGTTCATTCCGGGCGACCTGCTTAAGGCGGCTATGGCAACGCTTGCGGCACACTCCGTGGCTGTAGTCTACCCGCCATTCAACCAAGAGCCTGGTGCAAAGCGTCTGTCTGACGGGCCGGCGGGGTTAGCCGCCGCCGCCCATGGTCACGGACATGAAGGCCCGGAAGGCCGCCGCCGCCGGGTCGGTTGGTCTGTCACGCGACCAGGCCAGGCCGACATCCATAGTGGGGATCGGCTCGACAAGCCCGCGCACTTCGATGCGCTGCCCCTCCAAGGACCAGGGGCGGTAAACCATGTCGGACAGGACAGTGACCCCCATGCCGGCAGCCACGAGCGACCGCACGGCCTCGACCGAACTGGTGGTAAGGACGGCGCGGAGCGAAAGGCCCGCGGCATCCCAGTAACGGGCGGCGGTCGTGCGTGCCTCGTCCACCGTCAGCATGACATAATCTTCCGCCGCCACATCGGCGAGGCTGATTTCCTGCCGCGCGAGCAGATGATGATCAGCCGAAAGCCAGAGCCGGCGGTTCGACCGCATCAAGACCTCCTGCGCCAATTCCTCGGTGTGCTCCAGGTTGGACACCAGCATCACGGCCATGTCGAGGTCGCCGGACATCAAGCCGCTTTCGAGAGCGTCTCGGGGCAGTTCCAGCACCTCGACCTCGATCTCTGGATAGGTCTTTCGAAACCGCGCGTAGTGGCGCGACATGTAGTAGCCGACGACCGTGTAGGTCATGCCCAGCCGCAGCTTGCCCGCCAGGCCTTTCCTGTCGCGCAACGGGCTTCGGACGGCGGCTGCGACGGCCCCGGTGATAACTCGCGCATGTTCAAGAAACCGCGCGCCCTCCATCGTCAATCTTACGCCAGCGTGGTTACGCTCCAAAAGCCGTACGCCCAGGTCAGCCTCAAGCGTCTTTATCGCCGCAGTGACCGCCGATTGTGAGATGTTGAGTTCCACCGCGGCGTGACTGACCTGTCCGCTCTCGGCGGTCGCGATAAAATAATCGAGCTGTTTCAAGGTGATGGTCATGGTGCGCTCCGGCCCAGAACCATTATCTGTTTTTTTGATATCACAATCAATAAACTACTATTTCACAAATGCCCTCGCATGCGCAAAAAATGCTGCAACGCCGCAAAGACGGCAGCTTCGAGGGGTAACAATGCGATGGCGGTGACGCTAAACTGCGACATGGGCGAAAGCTTTGGCCTTTACAAGGTTGGCGATGATGTGGGCATGATGCCGATCATCGACGTTGCCAATGTCGCCTGTGGTTTTCACGCTTCCGATCCCGATCACATGCACGCCGCCGTCCGCAGCGCCAAGGCGAGTGGCGTAAGGATCGGCGCCCATCCAGGCTTGCCGGACATTCAGGGGTTCGGCCGGCGCGAGATGCGGATGACCCGCGACGAAGTCAGGAACACCATCATTTACCAGGTGGGAGCGCTTGCCGGCTTCCTCAAGGCCGAGGGTGTGGAACTCCACCATATCAAGCCGCATGGCAGCCTTTACTTCATGGCCATGCAGCAGGAGGCAATCGCCCATGGCGTGTGCGACGCGGCAGAGGTTTTCGGCGTACCCCTCTTCGGCATGACGGGCACCCTGCACGAGAAGATCTACCAGGAGCGCGGTATCCCATTCGTCGCCGAGTTCTATGCCGATCTCGACTACGATGCCTCCGGCAAGCTGATCCTGACACGCGTTCATGACGCCAAGGACCCCGCAGAGATGGCCGAGCGTTGCGTACGCGCCATCAGCAAGCGCGAGGGCACGGCAGAGGACGGCAGTTTCTTCCCCGTACGCTGCGAAACCATCTGCGTGCATTCCGATACGCCGAACGCCATCGAAATAGCCAGGGCCGTGCGCACCGCAATCGCCCCTTGGCACTGAACTCGACCGAACCCACTCGCGCAGGCGGTTCCAAATTAGTCTGTCTGCAGTTTTCCGGAGCTTTTTATGGCCCAGATTCTTTCGCCTCTTCCCGGCACTTTTTATCGGAGCGCTTCGCCAGACCAGCCGCCCTACAAGGCGGATGGCGACGCGGTTTCCGCCGGAGACGTAATCGGTCTCATCGAAGTGATGAAATCGTTCCACGAAGTGAGGGCCGAGACGGCCGGTACGAACATCCGCTTCATTACCGACAATGAGGACCCTATCATGGCTGGCGCACCTATTGCGGATCTCGACTGATGCTGAAAAAGCTTCTGGTTGCCAACCGGGGCGAGATAGCGGTCAGGATCATCCGGGCCGCACAAGATCTGGGCATCCCCACCGTGGCGGTGTACTCGGCCGCAGACGCGGGATCGCTCCACGTCCAGCTTGCGGACGAAGCGGTCAACATCGGCCCACCAGCAGCAAAGAAGTCCTATCTCAACGTCGAAGCAATTCTGAAGGCTGCCCGCGACACCGGTTGCGACAGCGTTCATCCTGGCTATGGTTTCCTTGCCGAGAATGCCGCGTTTTCGGACGCGATCACAGGCGCTGGATTGGTCTTCGTCGGCCCGTCGGGAGATGCGATCCGGATGATGGGAGACAAGGTCTCGGCGCGATCGGCCGCTGCCGCCGCGGGTGTCCCCGTGGTGCCAGGCTCGGCTGGCCGGGTCGATGGCCTCGAGGCTGGCCGCGAGGTGCTGGCCGAAACCGGTTTTCCGGTGATGATCAAGGCCGCGGCAGGCGGCGGCGGGCGGGGCATCCGCATTGCCGACTCGCTCGCCGAATTCGAACAGGCCTTTCCGCAGGCCGAAACAGAAGCCCTCGCCGCCTTTGGCGACGGTGGTCTCTACATGGAAAAGGTGGTCGGTCAGGCCCGCCATATCGAGGTGCAGGTCCTGGCAGACGGAAGCGATGCTATCCACTGCTACGAGCGGGAGTGCTCGCTGCAGCGGCGACGCCAGAAGGTTTGGGAGGAGGCGCCGTCGCGCGCACTTTCCGACAGGCTGCGCGAGGAGCTCTGCGCTTCGGCGGTCGCTTTGGCCAAGGCGGTCAAATACTCTGGTGCCGGCACGGTAGAGTATCTTTATGACGATGAAGCGGACCGCTTTTACTTCATCGAGATGAACACCCGTATCCAGGTTGAACACCCGGTCACCGAGGCGATCACAGGCATCGACCTCGTTGCTGAGATGCTTCGCATCGCCGGCGGCGAGAAGTTGCGGATTCGGCAGGGCGATGTCTCCGTCAAGGGGCATGCGATCGAAGTCCGGCTCAATGCCGAGGACCCGGCTAAGGAGTTCGCTCCATTCCCCGGGCAGGTGGCCGAGCTTCGCATTCCAGGCGGTCCGGGCGTACGCTTCGATTCCATGCTCTTCCAAGGCTATCAGGTGCCACCCTTTTATGACTCGCTGCTTGCCAAGCTGATCGTGCATGCGGAGACACGCGAGGCGGCGATAGTGCGCCTGATCCGCGCGCTCAACGAGTTGAGGATCGGCGGGCTGAAGACCACCAAGCCGCTGTTTCTTGCGCTCGCCGCCGATCCCGCGGTGCGGATAGGAGATGTGCATACCCGCTGGCTGGAAGGCTGGCTCATCGAAAACGCCGCAGCATTGGCGGGTTAAGGAGGACCGATGTCGATACGATTCAACTTCGGCGGTGACGAACATATCTTCGGCGAGGTGTCCGAGGAAATGTCGCTCACCTCCTTCTTTACCGGCCTTTCGATGACCAACGCGTTGCGTACGGCGGGCATCCGAGGCGTCACCGAGATCTGCCCAGCCAACGCCAGCTTCCAGATTCGCTTCAACCCCGACATCGTCAAGCCGCAGGATTTGCTCAGCGAACTGAAGTCGATGGAAGAGGCGGCCTCAAAGGCGGACCCGGTGCTGAAGACCCGGATCATCGAACTGCCGGTTTATTTCCAGGATCCATGGACGCGTGAAACCTGCTTGCGCTTCCGCGAGCGCCATCAGGACCCGTCCTCCACCGATCTTGAATATTCGGCACGCATCAACGGCTGCGCCACTGTGGAAGAGTTTATCGCGGCCTATTCCGGCCAGCCCTGGTTCGTATCCATGGTCGGTTTCGTCGCCGGACTGCCCTTCCTGTACCAGATGGTTGAGCGCAAGAAACAGATTCAGGCGCCGAAATACTTGCGTCCACGCACCGACACTCCCAAGCTCACCATTGGCCATGGCGGCTGCTTTGCAGCGATCTATTCGGTGCGCGGCGCTGGCGGCTACCAGATGTATGGCATAACCCCGGCCCCGATCTACGATCCGACCAGGAAGGTGCGCTACCTCTCCGATGACATGTGCCTGTTCAAGCCAGGCGACATCGTCAAGTTCAAGGCCATTGGCCGCGATGACTACGACGCCACGCTGGAGGAAATCGAAGCCAATCGGTGGCAGCCGACGGTTCGTGAGTGCACCTTCAGCCTGAAGGACTTCAACAGCGATATTTACGGCACCAATACAAAGCTGATGGAGCTTATCGATGGTCGTTAAGGTAATCTCTCCCGGCCTCTCCACTTCCGTGCAGGACCTTGGCCGGCCAGGCCACTATCATGTCGGCATTCCCGAAGGCGGCGGCATGGACCGCTTTGCCACACGCATCGCAAACCTGCTTGTCGGCAACGATCCGGGTGCCGCGGTGCTCGAAGCCACCTTCATGGGTCCCGAACTCGAATTCACCCAATCCGCAGTCATCGCCATCACGGGAGGAGAACTCCCACCCAAACTTAATGGCGAGGAGCGGCCGACCTGGGAAGGTTTTCCGGTGAAGGCGGGTGACCGGCTTGCCTTTGGCTTCCTCAAGGGCGGCGCGCGCGCTTATCTGGCTGTCTCCGGCGGCATCGACGTACCGGTGGTTCTCGGTTCGCGCTCGACTTATATTCTGGGCGCACTCGGCGGCCATCAGGGCCGCACGCTGAAGGCGAGTGATGAGCTTCCCGTCGGCGAAGGTTCCGGCAAAGCCGGTCTTTCACTGCCTGCAAATCTGCGCCGCGCGCGGAATAGTTTGGCGGAACTCAGAATGCTTCCCGGCATGTATTGGCATCGGATCACGGAAGCTGCCGGCAATCGGTTCTTTGAGGAAACCTGGAAGGTCGCGCCCGAAGCTGACCGCATCGGCTATCGCTTCCGTGGCGGAACGCCGCTGGAGTTCGTTGAGCGCGAGCAGCCTTTCGGTGCAGGCTCCGACCCCTCGAACATCGTCGATGCCTGCTATCCTTATGGATCCGTCCAGGTGCCGAGTGGCACGGAGCCGATCGTTCTTCACCGGGACGCGGTTTCGGGTGGCGGGTACATGATGCTGGGCGTGGTGATCTCGGCTGACATGGACTTGATCGCCCAGCTCCAGCCGCACACCCCGGCGCGCTTCGTTCCGGTGACGCTGGAAGACGCGCTTGCAGCGCGAACCGAACAACGCGCCGCGCTGGCGCGTGCTGAAGAGCATCTGGCCGGCTGACGTCAGCCGGGAAAATGCCGGCGGAGGAGCCGAATGCGAGGAGATCGGTCGGCCAAAACCGACCGCGCGTGGCGGAAGACAAAATCCGATGCGCGAAACGACAAGACGACGCCGGGCAACGGCGTGAATTTGGCATCCGAGCAGTCCGCTAGAGACCGCCGGGACCGACAGGGGAAGACATTTGCAACGTGACTGGCCGCAAGGCCGGATGCTTCGCGCCTTTCCGTCGGAAAAAAGAAGGAAAGGGACATGAGTCATCTGAGCGCGGAGAACGTCTCGGTATCGTTTGCGGGGCTGAAGGCCCTGTCATCGGTAGACCTCCAAATTACGCCCGGCCGCATCGTTGGCCTCATCGGCCCGAATGGCGCCGGCAAGACCACGCTCGTCAACGTGCTGACCGGCTTCCAGGCACCGACGGAAGGCACCATCAAGCTCGACGGGGCGGCACTCACGGGTCTCAAGCCGCATCAGGTCCGGCGGCGCGGCATCGCCCGCACCTTCCAGGGTGGGCGGCTCTTCCGCGACCTGCCTGTGCTGGACAACCTGGAGGTAACCGGCGTTGGTCTGGGAATGAACCGGCGCGATGCTATCGCCGAAGCGGAAGCGATGCTCGACTGGATAGGCATCGGTGCGCTAGGCACCCGCATCGCCGGAACGTTGCCATATACGGACGAGCGCCGCGTCGCCATTGGCCGCGCCCTGATGGGACGGCCCGCCTACATCCTGCTCGACGAGCCCGCGGCTGGCATGAGCGCACTGGAGGCGCGGGAGCTTTCGGCCCTGATAAGACACATCGCCGCCGATCTCGGCTGCGGTGTCCTGCTCATCGAGCACAATGTCGGGCTGGTGCTCGGCCTTTGCGAGCATATCGTCGTGCTCGATTCCGGAGCGATCATCGAGGAAGGTCCGCCCCCCAATATCCGCGACAGCGAGAAGGTGCGCCACGCCTATATGGGCACGGCCGCGAACACCGACCTGCCTGTGCTGGAGGTGATGGAATGAGCCTGCTCGCCCTTTCCGATATCACCATCCGCTATAGCCGTCTCACGGCGGTGCGCGACGTCTCCTTCTCCATGGACGAAGGAGAAATCCTGTTCATCACCGGCCCGAACGGAGCTGGAAAGTCTTCGCTGCTGCGCGCGATCGCCGGTGTGACGCCGGTGGCGGGCGGTCGGATCGACCTTGCAGGTCATGAGATCACCGGCCACGCACCGGAGAACATCGCCCGGCTCGGATTCTCCATGGTGCCTGAGGGGCGTGACGTCTTCGGCTCGCTGACGACCGAAGAGAACCTTCTGGTCGGCACTGGCATGCACGCCCGCGAACGCGGCTGGCGCAGCCGAGCGGCCGGCGAACTCGAAGCCGTCTACGCAACCTTCCCGATGCTGAAAGAGAGGCGGCACGGGCAGGCGGGATTGCTGTCCGGCGGGCAGCAGCAAATGCTGGTCATCGGACGCGCGCTGATGACCAATCCGCGGCTTGTAGCCATCGACGAGCCTTCGCTGGGCCTCGCCCCCAACATCAACGACCAGGTCTACGAGCGGCTGATCGCGCTGCGTGCGCAGCGCCAACTCACGCTTCTGATCGTAGAGCAGAGCTCGGCCCGGGCGATGATGGTGGGCGGGCGCATGATCCTGATGCGAGGCGGGCAGATCGTGCTCGATGGCGACGCCCGGACGCTCGGCAACGGCGAGGCAATCCAGGCTGCCTACTTCGGTTACGAGGACCATTGAGATGCTCCAGATCCTGTTTGATGCACTCTCGCTTGGTTCGCTCTACGCGCTCGGGGCGCTTGGCATTGCCCTCATCTTCGGGGTCATGCGGCTTGTGAACTTCGCGCATGGCGACGTCATCGCCTTCTGCGTGTTCGCGCTGCTGTGGCCGTCGACGGATGCGATGGCGATCGTCTTCGCCGGCCAGTTGCCGTGGTATCTGTTGGTGCCCTTCGTGCTCCTCTGCGGGGCCGGGTTGTCGATGCTGTGCGAAATCGTCGTCTTCAGGCGGTTCCGCAAGGCAAATCCGGCGACGATGATGATTGCTTCTTTCGCGCTCGGTTTCGTCATTCGCTATTTTTTGCTGATGCTTTTCTCAAGCCGGCCGAAGTCGATCAATCTCCTTCCCGAACTTTCCCAACCCGTCGAAATCTTCGGCGCCCGGCTGCCGCTTCTCCAGCTCATCACCATCGTCGCGACGATGTTGATCCTGTTGGGTCTGACCGTCTTTCTGCGCCGGACCCGGTTCGGACTGGAAATGCGGGCGGCGGCGGAGAATTTCTCCATGGCGCGCATGCTCGGCGTTCGCGCCAACCGGGTCATCATGGGGGCTTTCGCGCTGTCCGGCGCGCTGGCAGGTGCCATTGCCTTGATCTTCGTGGCCCAGACCGGCACCGCCGATATCCAGATGGGGGCGGCAATCATGCTGATGGCGTTCATCGCAACGGTTATCGGCGGCCTTGGCAGTCTGGCTGGCGCTGTGCTGGCGGGGTTCCTGCTCGGTGGCGCGTCGGTGATCATGCAGGTCATGCTGCCCATCGACGCCCGGCCATTCCGCGATGCCTTTGTCTATGGAGCGGTCATCCTCGTCCTCCTCTTCCGTCCGCAAGGCCTGATTTCGGCCCGTGGCACAAAGGAAAGGGTCTGATTCATGTCCGCAGCGTCCCCGGCCATCGAGCCGAACCTGACCACCGGCACCATCGTCGCCAAACCCCCTCGGCCCTTCGTGTTGGCGCGCCGTACCATCATCACGCCGATCCTGCTGGCGCTGTTGATGATCGCCATCGCACTGCTGACGATGATGACCGGATCGAGACCATTCAATCAGGTGATCATTGACGTCTTCCTCCGGGTCATCCTCGTCGTCGGCCTTTATGTATTTATTGGCAATTCCGGCGTGCTGAGCTTCGGCCATATCGGCTTCACCTGCCTCGGCGCCTATGTGGCGGCGTGGCTGACGATCAATCCCATCATGAAGAAGATGGCCTTTTCCGGTCTTCCCGGCTGGCTGATAAAAACCCAAATGCCCTATTGGGAGGCGGCCATCATCGCCGCGATCTTTGCGGGGTTGGCGGCGCTGATCTTCGGGCGGATCCTGATGCGGCTGTCGGGCATCGCCGCCTCCATCGCGACCTTCGCCATGCTGGCGATGATCAACACGATCTACTCCAACTGGGAAACCGTCACCGGCGGGACATCGTCGGTCGTCGGGATCCCGATCGTCCGCTCGATCTGGCCCTATCTGATCGCCGCCATCATCTCGATCTTCATTGCCTGGGCACATGCAATATCGCGTTCGGGTCTGGCACTGCGTGCCGCCCGCGACGAACCGACGGCAGCAGCAGCCTCCGGCGTCGATATTCCCAGGGAACGGCTTGTCGCCTTCGTGATCTCCGGTGCCATAATGGGTCTCGGCGGCGCCTTGATGGCCCACTCAATCGGGGTTGTAACGCCGGACACTTTCTATCTCGGTCTCACCTTCATCACCATCGCCATGCTTGTCGTTGGCGGCATGGGTAGCCTTTCGGGCGGCGTGATCGGTGTCGTGTTCCTCTCGGCGCTCATCCAGACCCTGCGCTGGCTGGAAGCCGGGGTTTCCATTGGCGACGTCGCCTTCGCCATACCGAAAGGCCTTCAGGAGATCGCCCTGGGTATCATCATGATCATCATTCTGGCGCTTCGTCCGGCAGGCGTTTTCGGCAATCGCGAGATCTCTTTAACCCGCAATCGCGGTGACTGACCGGCGGATTGTAAGCCGCCGTAACCTTGAAAGGAGAAGTCTATGATAAACAAACTAAAAATAGCGACAGCAACGATGCTCTTCACCGCAACGGCTGCCTTTCCAGCCTCGGCGGACGACAGCAAGATCGTGGTCGGTTTCGCCACGGCGGAATCGGGCTTCATGGAGGCTTACGACAAGCCTGCCACCGATGCCGCGCTGATCCGCATCGACGAAATAAACGCCGCCGGCGGTCTTCTGGGGAAGAAGATTGAAGTCGTGAAAGCCGACACCAAGTCCGACCGTGCGGAAGGCGCCAAGGCCGGTCTTTCCGTTCTCGACCAGGGCGCAGACCTCGTCGTCGTCTCCTGCGACTACGACTTCGGCTCGCCAGCGGCACTCGCCGCCGAGGCGGCTGGCAAGGTTTCCTTCTTCCTCTGTGCTGAATCCGTAAAGGCGGGCATCCAGGGCGTAGGCCCGCACAGCTTCTCCGCGTCGGTGCTGGCGGCCGTGCAGGGAGCGACGATGGCCGAATGGGCATACAACAAGAAGGAGACCAAGACCTTCTATCGCCTGCTCGACACCTGGACGGAATACAACAAGGGCATCTGCGATGGCTTCGACTGGATGATGCCGAAGCTGGAGACCAAGGGCGCCAAACTTGTGGGTCAAGATACCTTCAAGAACGACGACCCCTCAATCGCTGCCCAGATCAGCCGTATCAAGGCCCTGCCAAAAGAACCCGATGCGATCATGCTTTGCACCATGATGCCGGGCTCTGTTTCGGCAGTGAAACAAATCCGCGCCGCAGGCATCAATTCGATGATTCTCAACGGCTCCGGCGTGGACGGCAGCTACTGGCTTTCGGCTGTGCCTGACCTTTCCAATTTCTACGTTCCGGTTCAGGGTTCCATCTACGGCGACGACCCGAATCCGGAAGTCAACAAGTTCAACGCGGCCTACAAGGCCAAGACCGGCGCCGACCCGTCTTCCATGTATGTCTATCCAGGCTATGTCATGATCGACGTCTGGGCAAAGGCCGTTGAACGCGCCAAGAGCATCGATGCCGATGCCGTTGTCGCGGAACTCGAAAAAATGAAGAACGAACCGACCCTCTTCGGTCCCCGCACCTTCACCTCCGAATTGCACCACCAGAACCAGACCAAATACCTGATCGCCGACACGGAGAAAGGCAAGCCATCGATCATCGACAGCTGGACGATCTCCGAACCGATCCCGCTTGACGCACTCTTGAAGTAGTCGTTGCGGCCGGTCGGTCCGGCCGTTCTTTCCATCCCGCAACGCAAAACCCGGCCCGCATGATGCGGGCCGGGTTCAATTTATCGGCCTATGACCTTTTACGTCCGGGCCTTGCGATAGGAATCCTTGAGCGCAATCCGCGCGCCTGAAAAAACGAAGATGTCACAGCCGTCGACCTCTATCTTGTCTCCCGCCGCCATTGTTCCCGTGAAACGCCAGGAAGACAGTCCGGTATCTCCGCTGACCACATGGCTGCCATTTGACCAGGCAGCGTCCGGAAAGGCTGAAAAGATAGCAGCATAGGCAGCCCGCACGGCTTCCCGCCCAATGTGACGGCGACCGCTCGGTTCGGGTCCAGCCGAGCCATGGAAGGCGCAATCCTGCGCCATGCAGGCCATCAGGCCGTCGAGGTCGTGGGCGTTCCACGCCGCCATAAACCGGCCAAGAAGCGCGGATCTCTGTACCGGAAGATCGCCTCCGGTCATGCCGGTCTGGTCCGCAGGTCCGCCGATCATTCCAACCCCTCCTTCGCAACGGCTCCGGTTAGCCGGTCCAGCGATCTCGACATGCGGGTCATGATTTCCGCGATGTCCTCTGCCGTCACGATCATCGGCGGGCAAAGCGCCAGCTGGTCGCCGATGCTGCGGAAGATGAGACCTTCTTCGTGACCGATGGCCGACGCTATCGCGCCCGCGCGGCCTACTTTTGCAAAAGGCCGCTTGGTCGCCTTGTCAGCAACCAGCTCGACTGCCCCGATCAGGCCGGTGCCGCGGGCCTCCCCGACAAGGGGATGATCGGCAAACGAGCGAATGCCCGCCTGGAAGGCCGCTTCCATCCGGGCCGCATTGCCCATCAAATCGCGTTCCTCGATGATGGCGAGATTCTCCAGCGCAACAGCTGTCGCGACGGGATGGCCCGATGCCGTGAAGCCGTGGCCGAAATTGCCGATCGTGGCGGTGTTGTCTGCAATCGCCTGATAGATCGCATCGGAGAAAATGACGGCGGCAAGCGGCATATAAGACGACGTGATTTGCTTGGAGACCGTCATGATATCAGGCGTGAAGCCGTATTTCTGAGCGCCGAAGGGCGTTCCGAGACGGCCAAAACCGCAGATCACCTCATCCGCTATCAGGATGATATCATTTGCCCGGCAGATTTTCTCCACGCCCTCCCAGTACCCGACCGGCGGCGGCAGAACGCCGCCAGCCGCCATAAGCGGCTCTCCTATGAAGGCCGCGATCGTATCAGCCCCTTCTTCCGCGATCACGGCTTCCAGCTCGGCGAGCAGACGCGCCGTGAAGGCCGCTTCGTCTTCGCCTTCGATGCCGAAACGATAGAAGTGCGGGCAGGTCAGGTGGCGAACGGGAATCGCCGGCAGATCGAAGTCGCGATGGTTGATCGGCAGGCCCGTCAGGCTGCCGGAGGCGACGGTGATGCCGTGATAGCCCTTGGTCCGCGCCAGGAATTTTTTCTTCTTGGGCCGGCCCAGCGCGTTGTTCATGAACCACACCATCTTGACGATGGTGTCGTTGGCTTCCGAGCCCGACGATGTGAAGAAGACACGCGTCAGGTTTTCCGGCGTCATCTCCACGAGTTTCTCCGCGAGCCGGATGGATGGCTCATGCGCCTTGGAGGAGAAGGTGTGGTAGTAGGGCAGCTTCAGCATCTGCTGATAGGCAGCGTCGGCCAACCGCTTCTCCGAAAAGCCGACGCCCACCGACCACAGCCCGGCGAGCCCTTCGATATATTCCTTGCCGCGCTCGTCATACACACGAATGCCGTCGCCGCGGCTGATGATCAGCGGACCGGTTTGTTCGTGCTGACGCAGGTTGGTGTAGGGGTGCATGGTGGTGGCGATGTCGGCGGCGGCGAGAGAGTTGGAAAGCGCGTCCATGGAAGTCCTCAGCGGCTTGTGGAAATGGTTCGGGTTGTGAGTTCGAGATAGTTCCTCGATCCCATGCGCGGAGCCTTCGCGAAACGGAAAAATGTATCATGGGAGGCTTTTGGAATGCGTGTCGATGATCCGCCGCATCAGCGCCGCGACGTCGCGCGCATTCGGCGGATCGGAATGGATGCAGACGGTGTCGAAGTCGACTGGGCGGACCGTGCCATCTACCGTGACGAGTTCGCGCCGGGTAAGCGCCCCCACCATGCGGTGCTCGGCAAGCGTCAGGTCGATGGCCGACTGGACGCGCGGAATGATCAGGCTGCCGCCGGGAGCATAGGTAAGATCGGGAAAGAACTCGCCCACGAAGGCGACGCCGAGTTCCGCCGCCGCCGCCTCGTGACAGGTTCCCGCCATGCCGAAGAGCGGGACACCGAACGGTTTGACCGCAGCGGCGATTGCCCGGGCAGTGTCCAAGTCTCGCGCGGCCATGCCGTAAATGATGCCATGCGGCTTGACATGGCTGAGCCGCCCGCCCTCAGCGGCCAGCATCCCTGTCAGAGCACTGATCTGATAGAGGAAGGCGGCAGTCAGTTCCTCCGGCTGAAGTTTCATTTCCCGTCGACCGAACCCCTCGCGATCGGGAAGGGAAGGATGCGCACCGACCTGCTTGCCATGCGAGAGCGCTAGCCGCACGGTCTTCAGCATCGTCCACGGATCGGAGGCGTGGAAGCCGCAGGCGATGTTGGCGCAATCGATATGAGGCATGATGCCGGCATCGTCGCCGAAGCGCCAGTTGCCGTAACTTTCCCCCATGTCGCAGTTCAGCGTAACCATGGTTTGCTTGCCTCAGCCCAGAGTGTTCGATGCCCAACCGGGGGCGATGTGCGGGAATTCCGGCGGTGGTTCGCGTTCGTGCAGCAGTCGAAGCACGCGCGGCGGCGTCAGTGGCAGCTGCCGCACCGGCTTGCCGATGGCGCGTGCCACCGCGCAACCGATCGCCGCGCCCACGGCCAGGATGGGCACCTCGCCCGCACCCTTGGTGCCCAGAGGCCCCATCGACGGTGCGCCCTCGTAGAGGTCGGCGGCGACCGGAACCACGTCCTGCGCCAGCGGCAGGCGATAGGTCTCGAAATCGTCCTGCGCGATGTGTCCGTCGGCGGTAAGCGTCACCTCCTCATGCAACGCATAGCCCAGCCCCTGCACCACACCGCCCTGTATCTGGCCCAAGATGGCGCGCGGGTTGAGCGCGCGGCCGACATCCTGCACCACGCGATAAGCCAGCACCTCGACATGACCGGTGTCCGGATCGACCGCCACCTCGGCCTCGTGAACGACGAAGACGGGAATGTCGAGCGCATCGATGAAATGCCCCATGGCGCAGCCCGCCATGGCCGGGGCGTTCCTGGCGGCAAAGGCTCCGCTTCCGGTGATCGGGCCGGTGGTTGCCTGCGCATGGGCGACGACAGCCGGGATCGACATGCCGGAGCCGGGACGTCCCGTGATCTCGACACGACCGTCGCGCAGCACCAAGTCTTGCGGTCGGGTCTGGAGCATCTCGCCGGCGGTCCGCAGCAGCTTCTCCCGCACCTCCGCGCAGGCGGCCACGCTTGCCGCGCCGATGGATACGGTGGTGCGCCCGCCGCCAACACCGACATCGAGACCGGCGGCATCTGTATCGGCTTCTCTCACGATTACCTGGTCGGGGGCGAGGCCGAGCTGCCCAGCCACGATCTGCGGCAAGGATTGTACCATCGTGCCCGATCCGATCTCCACACCCGACGTGACCAGCGTTGCGCTACCGTCGGCGTTCAAATTCACCGTCGCCGCCGAGGGTCCGACGAAAACGAACCATGTGCCGACCGTGGTCGCAATTCCATAGAGCCTGCCGTCGGCCTTCGCTTCTGATGTGCCGGTACTGGCACGCAACGCCTCCATCCGATCGAGCATCGGACCCAGCACGTCGGCCTCGAAAACCTGGCCCGTGGCACCGAGATCGCCATCTCCAAGGACATTTTTCTTCCGGAACTCCATTGGGTCGAAGCCCAGCGCATCGCAGATTTCGTCGGTGTGTCGCTCCAACGCGAATGTGTTGTAGACGCCGTTGCAAGCTCGGAAGGCGCCGTTGGGTGGTGTGTTGGTGTATACGGCCCGGCTGACGAGCCGCATTGCACCGACCTTGTAATTGCCGCCCAGCGTGTGCGCCGTCATCGTCGTCAGGAAGACCTGCTCGCCCCCATACGCACCGCAGTCCATCAGCACGACCGCTTCGCGCCCGGCGATGTATCCTTCGGCGGTGACAGCGGACCGAATGCGGATTTCCGCATTCTCGCGGCAGAGGCAGGTTGCCATTTCTTCCTGCCGGGTGTTTTCCAGGACCACCGTGCGCCCGGTCATCCGCGCCAGAAGTGCCGTGATAGGCTCGATGGACGCATCGAATTTCAGGCCGAACCCGCCACCTACAGGGGGTACAGTGACCCGCACATGCCCGGGCGCAAGCTGCATAACCCTTCCGGTGACGTTGCGCACCGTCCAAGGCACCTGCGTCGAGGTCTGGATGTGAGCACGGCCGTCCTCCCAGGAGCCGATGGCAACGCGCGGTTCGAAGGGCACGTGGCTCTGCCGGCCGACAGTGAAGCTGCTCTCGACAATGCGTATGTCGGGACGGGCGAAGGCAGCGTCGACGTCGCCGCGACTGGATCTTGCCTCCCATGCGATGTTGCCGGCACGTGCACCGCCTTCCGTGATCACCTCATAGCCGCGCCAGCCCTCGTGGACGAGACGGGCGGCAGGCTGGAGCGCTTCGGCCATGGTGAACACCGGTGCCAGCGGCTCGACCTCGAGCATGATGGCGGCAAGTGCTGCCCGCGCCTGCTTCTCCGTCTCGGCAGCGATGACGGCGATTGGCTCGCCGTGATAGCGGATCGTTTCGATGGCCAGGAGCGGATGGTCGGCAATGCCGATGCCGTAGAGCCCCGGCGCATCGGCGCCGGTCGCTACCGCGCGCACGCCCGGACAGCGAAGTGCCGCCGAAACGTCGAGCTTGCGGATACGTCCCGCGGGAACGGTCGACCGCAGCAGCACGGCATGCAACATGTCGGGGCGAATCCGGTCGTTGGTGTATTTCGTCCGCCCGCGCAGTTTGTCCTGCGCATCGCGGCGGGCAAGATTCATCACCGTGGCGGACAGCTCAGACATCGATGCCTCCCGCCAGCCGGCCGGCCTTCCGCGCTTGGTCGAGACAGTCGGCCACGGCGTCGACGATCCGCTCATATCCGGTGCAGCGGCAGATGTTGCCGACCATCGCGGCCTTGATTTCGGGACGGCTCGCATGCGGATTGTCACGCATGAACGCCGAAAGGCTCATGACCATTCCAGGAAAGCACATGCCGCATTGCACGGCATCGATCGCCTCGAAACTGGCCTGGAGCGGGTGCAGCGCCTGGTTTCCGGAACTCAATCCCTCGATGGTCGTGACCGCGCATCCCTGGACGAGGCCAATGGGCTTCAGGCAGGACGGCACCGCTTCGTCGTCGACATGCACCGTGCAGGCGCCGCAGAAGCCTTCGCGGCACACGGCTTTGGTCCCCGTCAGGAATCGTTCCCGCCGCAGGATGTCGACGAGCGGCGTCATCGGATCGCCATGAAAGCTGCAGTCTTCGCCATTCAACTGGAATGTCACAACCATGCCAGGCCCCCGGTCTTAAGAAGTGCAGCAATACCGCGCTTGACCAGCGACGGAAGAACCTGGCGCCGGTACCAACCCTCCGCTTCCTTGCCGTCGCGCCCCTGAAAATCATTGTGCTCCAGTGCAAGCTCGGCGGCCCGTTCCGGATCGAGCGCGGAGGCCGGGCTCGCCCTCATGGCCTGTTCGAGCGCCGTCCAGCGCCGCGCTACCGGCTCCACCGAGCCGACGGCGATGCGACATCGTTTGTCCTTGTCCACCCCGATGGAAACGATGGCGACCGGATAGTCCCCGGCTTTCCGAAGCGGCAGACGGATATGAGCACTTGCGACAAGGTCGCGGCCCAGATGAATTCTCGTCACAATCGCTTCGGCCAGCAGCGTATGCCTGTCCTTGAGGAAATCCGAAATACCGAGGAGTTTTGCGCCTTCGAACGTCTCCAGTTCCACTGTCGCCTCACAGACGAGAAGCGCAGGGGCGAGATCGGCGGCGGCAAAGTCGAGGACACAAAGGTTGCCGCCCACGGTGGCGACCCTTCGGATGCCGGGATTGGCCGCATTCTCCGCCGCCCCAACCAGACCTTCGAAGCCCACTGCCGCGTGCAACGCGCGGCCAAGGACTGCATGGGTAACGGCTGCGCCGATCACGACATGGTCCGGTTCGATTTCGACCTTGGACAAGGCCGGTATTCGGTGGAGTGCGACCACCGCTTCAGGAAGTTCGCCCCCGCGCCGCGGATCGCGCATCATCCAGGTGCCGCCAGCAAGCACCGCCGCGCCTTGCCGGCGTGCGGCCAATGCCTCTTCAATGGTGCTGGCCGCGGTGAACGAGCGTTCCACGCCTGGTGCCATCTGTCATACCCCTCGGAAGCAGCCAACTTTCGCGGCGCTGCAACATTGTTGCTCCAGCTTCAGGCTCCTGTGAAATAGTAATTCTTTGAAAATGGTATCGAAAAAACAGATAACTCCATGCGAGCGCCTGCAAGGTTGCGGCGCGCTCGTTAGCGCTCAGACCCAGTGGGCAACGGTCCGTTTCTCAAAGCTCTCACGGAACTGGGCGGTCGTTATGGGAAGCAATTCGCCAGTCTCCCAGTCGAGGATCGAGGCATAGTGCCGAACCGCATCGAGCGGATCGATCTCGCCGGAGCGGTATTTGCGCGCGACCTCCTCGGGATCCATGCGTGCCCAGCCCTTCCGCTTCGCCCGGATGTCGGCACGGCAGGCTTCGGTTGCCGTCTCGTCGATTTCGTACTGGCACAGGTCGCGATCGATTTCGTGGATCACCACGCCGTAGTCAGTCTTGGCGCGCTCCAGAGAAACGTAGTCGTCAATGACGTCCTCCATCACCTTGCGGGGCTCGCGCTCCAGTGGATCGCCGAAACCGCCGCCGCCGGCCGTCGGACGAGCGAACTGGTCGCCTGTGTGGACGGAGTAATCGGAGAACACGGAGCCGAGCCAGATCTCTGTCTCTTCTCCGGCGCGCTTCATGGTCAAGCCGTGCGGCATCGACGGCAGGCCTCCTTCGACACCCCAGACGACAGCGCGCTCGCGGTCGCAAATATAGGACATGACGGCATTTTCGGCCTCAAGCAACAACGAGGTCTTCTGCACGCCGACGCCGCCGCGCCATTTGCCGGGACCGGCTGAATCCTGCTTGATCTGGAACTCGATCGTCCGAGTGGGATTCACCCGCTCATTGCCTTCGTTCGGCTGCGACATCAGCCCCGTTCCGAAGCAGGCAGTCGTGACATCGGCGCCATCCTTGCCGTTGCGCCCGCCCCAGCCGCCGGGCAACCATTCGTAGAACATGAAGATCGGCTTTTCGGGTTTGCGCGCGTCCCGTCCCCCGGCCAGCAGATATTCGAGGTTGAAGGCGCAGGCGATAGCGCGTTCGGGCATGATCTTCGACCACATCTCGAAGATCGCGTTCATGATCTTTTCGAACGGCATCAGGAACCCGGTCACGGCCACCGGCCATTCCGCGCTGACGACGCTGTTCTTCGGCGCGGTCACCTCGATCATCCGGTAAAACCCGCTGTTGAGCGGAAGGTCCGGGAAGAAGGTCTTCATGCCGGCGACCACGGCCGAGAAGGTCGCGCCCGGGGCGGAATTGTACATCGAGGCAATGGTCGAATGGCTTCCCGTAAAATCGTAATGGATCGTGTCGCCCTTGATCGTCATTTTAATGCGGATCGGGATCATGCCCTCGCCGGCACCAAGATCGCGATCGATGTAGTCGACCGTCTCCCACGGGCCGTCGGGCAGCTCCGCGAGACGCTTTCGCACGGCGCGCTCGACGTAGTCCTGAACCTCCTCCATACCGCGCATGACCTGGCCACGCCCGTACTTCCTGACCAGTCGCAACAGTTCGCGCTCGGCCGCCTGCGTCGCCTGCGCCTGGGAATGGATGTCGCCAATGATCGATGCCGGATCGCGCGTGTTGGCCGCGATCATATTGGCGACGTCGGAGCAGAAACGGCCGCGCTGGAAAAGCCGCAGCGGCGTGATCCGCAGCCCTTCTCGGAACATGTCGCGGGCGGTGACGTCGAAGGAACCCGGCACGGAGCCGCCGAGATCCGACCAGTGGCCGTTCGACTGGGAGAAGCCGATCAGTTTGTCTTCGTCGAAGATCGGCCGGACGAGCCGAACATCGCTGAAATGCGTGCCGCCGGCATAGGGATCGTTGATCGCGTAGACGTCGCCGGGTGCCATATCGCCTTCGAAGACCCGGATCACCTCCTTGCACGTGTTGTGCAGTGTGCCGACGTGGACCGCGATGTCGTAGTTGCCCTGGGCGACGGAGTTGCCATCCGCGTCGTGGAGGGCATTTGAAAAGTCTCGGTTGTAGATGACGAAGGAATAGCAGGTGCGCAGCATCTGTTCGGCCATCTGGTCGACGGTGGTGATGAAGGAGTTCTTCAGCACCTCGAACGTTACCGGATCGAGGCCAGGGCTCGTTTCAATCAGCTTTGTCATGGCTCAGCCTTTCGTCACGATGAGGATGTTCAGGAAGCCATCGACGGTCGCGCTCATTCCCGGCGGGACCACGGTGGTGGAATCGAACTGTTCGACAATGGCAGGCCCTGTGAAAGCAGCGCCGGCGCTCAGTTGGTCACGTTCATACACGGCTGCATCGTGAGATACGCCGTCGAACCAGACGCCGCGGCGGCCGAGGGGCTCGGGCACATGAGGCAAGACTTCGTGCCGCGGTATGTCGGCTTTCGGGACGATGCCGATCGCCTTGACCGCGATGCGGAAGATCGACACCGGTGCCTCTTCGCGGCGGTAGTTGAACTCGCGTTCATGCTCGTTGTGGAATGCCTCGATCAGCGAGCAGACGCTCTCGATCCGCGCCGGCGCTGACACCGCAAGCGAGCGCCACTGGCCCTGGTACATCATCTCGACCGTACGCTGCAGCGCCATGTCTTCCTGCGCCACACCCTCATGGGTTAGACGCTCAACGGCCTGTTCTTCCATCCGAACAAAGGCCGTCTGCATCTCGGCTGGTGAAACCGTCGAGGCATCCGCCATGAAGCTCTCGGAGAAATCGTGCTGCACGTCGACGAGAAGGCAACCGAGCGCGGAGGTGACGCCGGGATTGGGCGGCACGATCACGGTTGGAATCGAAAGCTCCTTGGCCACGGCCGCTCCGTGCAAAGCGCCTGCACCGCCGAATGCAACGAGTGCAAAGTCGCGCGGGTCATAGCCTCGGCTGATCGAGAGAAGTCGGACGGCATTGCCCATATTGGCGTTGGCGACTGCGATGATCGCCTCGGCCGCCTGGTGGAGTTCCATGCCGAAGGGCGCCGCCACCGTCTCCTGCACCGCCTGGGTGGCCAAGACAGGGTCGAGCGTGATCTTACCGCCCGCGAGGCTGGTGCCGAGGCGGCCGAGCACGACATTGGCATCGGTATTGGTGGCGATGCGGTTGCCGTTCTTGTAGCAGGCCGGGCCTGGAAAGGCGCCGGCGGATTGCGGTCCGTTGCGCAAGCTGCCGCCCTCGTCCCGCCATGCCAATGACCCGCCGCCTGCGCCGATGGTCAGCACCTCGATGGAGGGGAAGCGGATCGGATATCCGAATTCGATGTACCAGTCTTTTGTGATGCGCGACTCCCCGTTCCATGCGAGCGAGACGTCGGTGCTGGTGCCGCCCATGTCGAAGCCGATAGAGTTCGGGAAGCCACAGAGATTTCCGATGAAGCGGCTTGCGATCGCGCCGGCGGCGATGCCCGATCCCGCGAGTCGGGCCGAGAAATCCTTGACGCTCGCGGGTGTCATGACCCCGCCACCGCTGTGCAGCAACAGGAGATCTCGCCTATATCCGGCTGCGGCAAGCTTTTCTCCAAGACGCGACACATAGTCGACGACGACCGGGGCGCAGACGGCGTTCGCCATGGTGGTGGAGAAACGCTCGTGCTCGAAGATTTCCGGCATCACCTCCGAGGAGATCGAGACCGGCAGATCCGGCATGGCCTCCTTCAGGATCTCACGCATGCGGCGCTCATTGGCGCCGTTGACATAGGAGTTCATGAAGCAGACGGCGATGGACCTGACCTGCCGTCTCTTGAGAACGTCCGCGACGCGGCGCGCAGCCTCTTCATCCAGCGCTTCCAGGATCGTGCCCTCGGCACTGACCCGTTCCCGGACTGTCAGCCGGTCACGGCGCGGGATATAGGGCTTGGCGACATCCTTGTAGGTGTCCCAGAGATCTTCCTTGTTGGCGCGGCGGATCTCGACAACGTCACGGAAACCCTCCGTGCAGACCATTGCGGTGCGCGGCAGGCGGCGGGTGATCAGCGCATTTGTGGCGACCGTCGTGCCGTGAGAGAACATCGTCACCTCCGAAAGATCGATGCGGCCCTGCTCCACGCCATTCATAATGGCCTGCATGGGATCGTCAGGCGTGGAGGCGGTCTTTTCGATACGGATCGCACCGCTGTCTTCGTCCATGATGCAGATGTCGGTGAAGGTCCCTCCTACATCGACGGCAACTCTAATTCGGCTCATGACAATTCCTTCGCAGGGTCTTTGCGGGCAAAGCCCGGCTTTCGCCGCTTGCCGGGGCGACGTCTCGATAGATGGTGGAATTGGCCCGGATTTCGTCGGGTCTAGTGCCGCTCTCTCGAGGTCGAGGCGCGGCCTGCCCGGTTCGCTGCTTCGCGACGGGTATCCGTCGGTGCGCAGCCGAACCGCGTCCGGTAGTGCTTGCAGAACTGAGACTGGTCGGCGAAGCCCCAGCGGTAAGCGATCTCGGCAACGCTGCTGATGTTCGTCACCGACATCAGCTCCTCGGCGCAAAGTTCAAGCCGGGCGTCGCGGATGAAGCCGTTGATCGACTGGTTGCTGTCCTGAAAAAGGACCTGCAGGTAACGCAGGGAAATGCCGCAGGCATCAGCCACCGCCTGCGGGCCGAGGCCGGAATTCTTCAGGTTGTCGCGAATATACTGCTCGGCACGGTGCAAATGGCCGGCCCGGATCGACGAGATGCTGCTGTCCAGCACGCGATCGTCGCTCACGATCGACAGGCACAGCATTTCCAGGATGTGCCTGCCCATCATCTCACGAGCGACTTCAGTGATCTCATCGACATGGCCGATCGTGGTTCGCACCGTGTCGAGGAAGAGCGCGGCGACGCCTTGGGTCGCGTCGAAACTGAGTGCACTGAGCCGTTCGGCGGATCCGATCCGCGCCCGAACGCTCGATGACGGCACCTTCAGGACCCAAAGCGCGTTTGGCTTGCCGTGCCAGAATTCGTAAGGCGCATCTCCCCTCTCAACGAGGAAGCCGCCCGGACCGCAATTGACGGTCCTCGACCCTTGCGAGAAATTCACCTCCGACATCTCCGGGATGGTGATGAGCAGGCTGGCGTCACGCTCGTTGAGGAAGTGGCGGCGATGGCGGCGATAGCTTACGGCATCGCAGCGCATTTTAGACACGCTGACGAGCCCCAGAGAGAAGGTTTCCAGCGTGCCTGAAAATTCGCGACGGTTCCGATATTCGGTATCGAGCGGAAAATAGGCTTCGGTAACAGCGGCTTGCCAGGCATCACCGCCTGCGGGACCGCCGATCGTATCGACGACGTATTTCATTCCCCGACCTTTCTGGTTGGCCCGGTTGTCCCGGTGTTTTTCCGAAGATTACAGGAATCTGCCGGCGCGTATTGGTCAAAAACGAATAAACTTATGTGGCCGTTGGCAGCTGGCTCGCAGGCCGGGACGCGGGACCGACTGTACCCGTCCGCGGCGGTCCACACTTTTTGCGTGGTGGGATGGAAGCCGACCGGGCGAGATAGCGCGCAATTCCAGTTCTCGACAAGTCCGGCGGCCGGTCAGCGACGACACTCCGCCTTCGGCGACCAAAGGCATTGTCGCCGCTCGACTTATCTCGTTCAGCCGCAGCAACGAAGTCGGAACTGATGGTTCGATAAGTGGGGGAAAGACGGTAGCGCTCTCCCGCCACCAAAGCTCAACTTTCTTCCCTCAACGCCCGCGCAATCTGATCACCGGGGTTCATGAGATAGGGAAGCGTTCTGCTGGTCGAGAGGACCTCCGCCGGCGTGCCAACAGGCAAGCCCGCCAAGGCAAGCCTGCACGATAATCAGGTCGCGACGCCGGCGGGCCAGTTCTGCCGCTTTTCACTTTGATCGGCCGTGTCTTTGCCGCGTGCGATAAAGCGGCGCCAGCCGCCGAATGCGGAGATATCGGAGGCACCGTCCAAGCCCGCGGTTTCGACCAGAAAACCCTTGGCAGGGGTGCCGTCGTCGAGCTCAATCGTGCCGATGCCGAGCGGTGCCGGAATAGCGGCGACGAAACGGCCGAAGGCCTCCGGCCCAAGCCGCCAGACCTCGACGTCGATCCGCATGCCTCCATCGGCAACACGGATCAGGCCGGGCTTGGGCACGGACTGGCCGGCCAGAGCATAGAGCCTGTAGGCGGCGGTGGTCCTGGTCGCACGCAGGAAATGCGCGCCGAGCTGGTTGAGCTGGCCGTTGAGCGGCATGCCCGACAGATGCGCGCCGACCACCACCAGGTCGATCATGCCGTCGTCGGCAGGCTGGGCGGTTGGTTGCGGGCCGGGCTGCGGCCAGCCCGTGCCGCCGAGCGGAAGGCCGCTCGCCGCATGCAGGTCGCGGGCGAGCATCGCCGTCAGCGCATCGCGGCCGGCCGGCGCCAGCAGGGTGACGCTCATCGGCAGGCCGTCGCCGCGCCTGCCGGTCGGCACGGCGATGCCGCACATGTCGAGCAGGTTGACGAAATTGGTGTAGGTGCCAAGGCGGCTGTTGGTCTCGACGGGATCGGCGAGCACGGCAGCAGTGGTGTAGTGCGTCGGCGCGGTCGGCACGCAGAACAGGTCGACCGAGGCAATGACGGGGGCGAGCTTCGCCTTGTAGGCCTGCAAGGCGTAGAGGCCGCGGAAGGCGTCCGCCGCCGACAGTTTCCTGGCGCCGCCGATGATCTTGCGCGTCACCGGATGCAGGGCGGCTTCGTTGGCCTCCATGAAATCGCGGATCGCCGCATAGCGCTCGGCCACCCAGGCGCCTTCATAGAGCAGGTTGGCTGTGGCGTAGAAATCACCGAAGGGGATTTCCACCAGCCGGCAGCCGAGCCGCGACAGCATGGCAAGCGAGGTCTCGAAGCCGGCCTGCATGGCCATATCGCCGAAGAATTTGAGGTCCGATTTTGCAGGCACGCCGACGGTCAGCGCCGGCGGCCGCGTAGCGAGCGGCTGGACGGCGAGATCGCGCGAATAAGGATCGGCAGCGTCGCGCGCGGCGGCGACGGAGAACACCCTATAGGCATCGTCGACGGTCAGCGCGAACACCGAGACGCAGTCGAGCGTGCGGCAGGCCGGCACGACGCCGGCGGCCGACAGCGCACCAACCGTCGGCTTTAGCCCGACGATGTTGTTGAGGCCGGCCGGGATGCGGCCGGAGCCGGCCGTGTCGGTGCCGAGCGCGAACGAGAGGATGCCGCGCGCCGTCGCCACCGCCGAGCCGGAGGAAGAGCCGCCCGGAACCAGCGCCTCATCGATGGCGTTGCGCGGAATCGGCCAGGGTGTGCGCACGCCGACGAGGCCGGTGGCGAACTGGTCGAGATTGGTCTTGCCGACGACCAGCGCGCCGGCCGCCTTCAGCCGCGCCACCACGGCTGCGTCTTTCTCGGGCCAGTAGGTGTATTCGGCGCAGGCCGCCGTCGTCGGCATGCCGGCGACGTCGATGTTGTCCTTGACGGCGAAAGGAATGCCCCAGAGCGGCTTTGCCACCGGGTCGAACGAGCCGAGTGCCTCGGCCGCCGCCAGCAATGCGGCCTTGTCGGACAGATGGATGAAGATGCCGGGATCGTCGGCGGCCACGAGGCGGGCATGGACAGCTTCGATCACCTCCGCGACGCCGAGGCCGGCCTGATAGGCGCCGTGCAGGCTGCCTATGTCGAAATGGATATCGCTCATTTCCCCTCCCCCAGAATGATCACCGGCAGGTCCCACTGGATCAGCACGACGCAGCCGTCCTTCGTCCACACCGAATGCTCGGTCCCAACCGGATTGAGGACGACGCTGCCCGGGGGATAGTCGCCGTTCTCGTCGCTCTGGGTGCCTTCCAGCACGACGATGGTCTCCAGCCCGGCATGGCGGTGGCGCGGCACGCCCGCACCGGGCTGATAGCTGAGGATCGCGACCGACGGTTCGACCGGCCCGCCCTTCAGCAGCCAATGCACCTTGATGCCGTCGCGGAAATGCTCGAACGCGAGATCGCGCCAGCCGCCGTCGAGCAGGCCGGCAAAACTCAAATTAGGCATTGGCAATTCCCTCGAGTACTTGGTCGGTGGTTGCCGTCCAGCCGACGATGGCGCCCTGCGCCTTGATCATGGCGATCGCCGCCGCCTTGAACTCGGGAAAGTAGCTCTCCGTCGCGTCCTCGGCGAGCAAGCACTCATAGCCGCGGTCGTTGGCTTCGCGCATCGTCGTCTGCACGCAGACCTCGGTCGTCACCCCGGCAAAGACGAGGTGCTGGGCGCCGAGTCTCTTGAGGTCGTCACCGAAGCTTGTGGCATAGAACGCGCCCTTGCCGGGCTTCTCGATGACGATCTCTCCGGGCAATGGCTTGAGTTCGTCGAGGATCGCCGTGCCCGGCTCGCCGGCGATCAGCACGCGCCCCATCGGGCCGATATCGCCGATGCGGATCGACGGATTGCCGCGATCGCGCTTGGCCGGCGGCAGGTCGGAAAGGTCGGGCCTGTGGCACTCCATGGTATGGATCACCGGCAGGCCGGCGGCGCGAAAGCCTTCGATCAGTTTCTTCACCGTCGGCACGATCGCGGTGATCCGGCTGACGTCGTTGCCGAGGCTGGCGCCGAAGCCACCGGGCTCGGCAAAATCGCGCTGCATGTCAATGACGATCAGCGCCGTCGTTGCGGGCTTGAAGTTGAAGGGAAACGGCTGCGCATCGATTTGCGACATCAGTGATGCCCCGCCATGTGCTCACCGATCGTCTGTACGCTCGCCTGGGCAATCGGTGTCTCGTAGACCAGCGCGCCGTCGGACATGACGAGAATGCGGTCGGAGAGTTCGAGCAACTCATCGAGATCCTCCGACATCAACAGCACGGCCGCACCCGCATTGCGCGCCTTCATGATGCGGGCGCGGATCTCGGCCACGGCCGAGAAGTCGAGGCCGAAGCACGGGTTGGAGACAATCAGCAGATCGACCTCGCCGGTCAGCTCGCGCGCCAGCACGGCACGCTGCACATTGCCGCCCGACAGCGAGGCGATCGGCGAGGACAGCGAAGCGGTCTTGACCTTGAACTGCTCCACCAGGCGGGCGCTGAATGTCCTGATGGCACTGGTGCTGATCCAACTCACCGGTCTACCGTTACCGTCGATGTCGAAGGTGCGGAAGGAGATGTTCTCGGCCACCGTCATCTTCGGCGCGCAGGCATTCTTCAGCGGCTCTTCAGGGATGAGGCGGACGTTGAGCGCACGCGCCTCGGCACGCGTCGCCGCATAGGCGGTGCCGCGCACCATGACTTCGCCGGCATCGCGCGGGCGCTGCCCGGCCAGCACTTCGAGGAACTCCTTCTGGCCGTTGCCGGAAATGCCGGCAATGCCGACGATCTCGCCGGAGCGAACGCCGAGATCCTCTATGCGGATCGACTTCAGCCCCGTGCGGTCGGGTGCCTTCAATGCTTTCACCTTGAGCACGATCTCGGCGTCCGGCTTCGGGTCGGCGCGGCTGTCGAGGGCGGCGATCGGCTGGTCGCCTATCATCATCGCCGCCATCTGCCTGTGGTCGAGGTCGGCAACGCGACCGGTGCCGGTCAGCCTGCCCTTGCGCAGCACGCTGACATCGTCGGCGAACGCCGTCACCTCGTGGAATTTGTGCGAGATCATCAGCACTGTGAGGTCGCCGGCCCTGGTCATGGCGCGCACCAGGCCGAGCACCTCTTGCGCTTCGCCGGGGGTGAGCACCGATGTCGGTTCGTCCAGCACCAGGAAGGAACGGCCGAGATAGAGCTGCTTGACGATTTCAAGCTTCTGCTTCTCGCCGGCGGCAAGCTCGGCCACCTTGACGTCGAGCGGCAGCTTGAACGGCATCCGCTCCATGAACTTGGCGAGCCCGGCTCGCTCATTGCGCCAGTCGATGATGCCGGGCACCTTTTCGCGCGAGATGACGAGGTTCTCGGCACCGGTCAGCGACGGCACCAGCGTGAAATGCTGGTAGACCATGCCGAGGCCGAGCGCAGAGGCATCCCTGGGGCTAGCGATCGCCACCTCGCGGCCATCGACCAGCATCTCACCTGATGTCGGGTGGTAAAAACCCATCATGCATTTGACCAGCGTAGACTTGCCGGCGCCGTTCTCGCCGAGCAGCGCATGGAAGGAGCCAGCCGGCACCTTGACCGAGACGTCGTCGAGTGCCGTGAAGGCGCCGAAGCGCATGGTCATGCCGATGGTCTCGACGCCGACCGCCTTCTTGGTTCCGCTCATGGCAATTTCCTCACGGCAGCTGGGCAACGAGCGCGGCCGCATTCGACACCGCGCCGAAGACGCCACCCTGCATCTTGATCATCTTGATCGCGGCGAGGTGATTGCCGTAATCGGTCGCCCCGCAGCAATCCTCCAGCATCACGCATTCGAATCCCCGGTCGTTGGCCTCGCGCATGGTGGTGTGGACGCAGACATCGGTGGTGATGCCGGTGAGCACGATGTTGTCGATGCCGCGCTGGTTGAGGATCAGCTCGAGGTCGGTGGCGCAGAACGAGCCCTTGCCCGGCTTGTCGATGATCGGCTCGCCCTCGGCCGGATAAAGGTCGGGGATGATGTCCCAGCCGGGTTCGCCGCGCACCAGGATGCGCCCGCAGGGACCGGGATCGCCGATGCCGGCATTGATGCGGCGCGAGCGCCAGCGCTTGTTGGCCGGCAGGTCGGCGAGGTCGGGCCGATGGCCCTCGCGTGTGTGGATGATGGTATAGCCCTTGCCGCGCATTGCCGACAGCACCGACTTGATCGGCTCGATCGGGGCGCGGACCAGCGACAGGTCGTAGCCCATATGGTCGACATAGCCGCCCGGCCCGCAGAAATCGGTCTGCATGTCGATGATGATCAGCGCCGTGTTGTCGGGACGAAGTTCGCCATTGTAGGGCCATGGATAGGGGTCGGCGTCGATATAGCGTTGAGTGATCCCGGCTCTGGCGTTCATGGGCAAAACTCCAGCTATTTGGTGATCGACAGTTCGCCCGGCGCGCCGGCGAGCGAACGGGTCGGCGACGAGGTGGCGATCATGATGATCAGGGTGAGGATGTAAGGCGCGGCGTAGAAGAGGTAGTAGCCTTGCGTGACGCCGACCGATTGCAGCGCCGGTCCAAGAGCGCCGGCTCCGCCGAACAGAAGGGCGGCGGCAAAGCAGCCAAGCGGGTTCCAGCGCGCGAAGATGACAAGCGCCACCGCCATCAGCCCCTGCCCCGACGAAATGCGCTCGGTCCAGCTGCCGGGATAGTAGAGCGACAGATAGGCGCCGCCGATGCCGGCCAGCGCGCCGCCGACACCGGTGGCGATGAGGCGCACCGTGTTCGGGTTGAGGCCCATGGCGCGCGCCGCGTCGGAACTGTCGCCGACGACGCGCAGGATCAGGCCGGCGCGGGTGTTGCGGAAGGCCCACCACAGGAACACCGCCAGTGCGGCACCGATCAGGAACAGCACGTTGACGTCAAGCGCCGCCTGCACCTGCGGAATGTCCGACCAGGCACCGAAGGGAATGGCTGGCAGGTCGGGCGCCGAAGGCTGGATGAAGGGCTTGCCGAAGAAGAAGGCGAGGCCCGAACCGAACAGCATCAGGGCAATGCCGATGGCGATGTCGTTAACCCGGGGGAATTTGCAGATCCAGCCGTGGAACAGGCCGAAGCAGAGGCCGGCGAAGGCTGCGGCGATGAGGCCAAGCCATGGCGAGCCGGTCATCACCGCGACCGCATAGGCGCTCATGGCGCCGAACACCAGCGTGCCTTCCAGGCCAAGGTTGATGCGGCCGGAGCGCTCGGTGATGGCTTCGCCGAGCGAGACGAAGATGAAGGGCGTGGAGACGCGGATGGCGCCGCCGAGGATGGCGAGCGGTACGCCCCAGAGGCCGATCCCGGTGGCGTCCATCAGCTGCTCCTCTGCCACAGATCGGGATTGAAGGTCTTGAAGCGGCCGTAGAGGGTCTCGCTGAACAGGATGACGATGAAAAGCATGCCCTGCAGCACCAGCACGGTGGCGTCGGGCAGGTCCATGCGGCGCTGGATCAGCCCGCCTGAAGCGTCGATGCCGCCAAGCAGGAAGGCGACCGGGATGATGGCCAGCGGATTGTGGCGGGCGAGGAAGGCGACGAGGATGCCAGTATAGCCATAGCCGGCGGCGAGCGAGGCATTGGCGCTGCCCTGCACCGCGGCGACCTCCAGCATGCCGGCAAGCCCGGCAAACGCGCCGGCAAGCCCGGTAAAGCCCACGATCAGCGAACCGACGGCCAACCCCTGCACCTGGGCAGCCCTGACATTGCCGCCGGCGATGCGGGCGGCAAAACCCCAACGGGTCTTTTCTATCAGCACCCAGGACAGCACGCAGGCAACGACGCCGACGGCAAGCCCCCAATGCACCTCCATGCCCGGCATGTTGCCGATACGGTAGATGTCGGCCAGCGGTTGGGTCGAAGGCTTGTTGAGCGAGGCCGGGTCGCGCAGCGGCCCTTCGACCAACTGGTTCATCAGGGCAATGGCGATATAGGCCATCAGCAGGCTGGAAATGGTCTCGTTGACGGCGCGGTAATGGCGGAGCGCGCCGACGGCACCTATCCAGATGCCGCCGGCGGCCATGCCCGCCACGCCCATGACGAGAATGACGATGAAGGGAGGCGCGCCGCTGAGCGCCACGCCGGTTGCAGCGGCTGCGACGCCGCCGAGGACGATCGCACCCTCGCCACCGATGACGACGAGACCAAGCCGGGCCGGCAACGCCACGCACAGCGCCGCCAGCAGCAGGGGTGCGGCCCGCGATAACGAATTCTGCACCGAGAACCAGGAGCCGAAGCCACCGCGCCACATGGTTTCATAGAGCAGGACCGGCGACTTGCCGACCGCCAGGATGAACAGGCTGAACAGCACCATGCCGGCGATCAGCGCCGCGAGCGGGATGATGAAAGCTTCCGCCCGCCGTGCAATCCATTCGAGCGCCACCGGATAGAACCTGGCACTGAGACTCGCCGGCGCGCCGGCGCCTGCCACCGTGTCTGTCATGTTGCCGCCTCCGTCCGGTTCAGGCGGTCGAGCCGACGACGCCCTCGACGAGATAGTCCATGCTTTCGAGCTCGATGGCGTTCTCGGCGAAGGCTTGGCCTTCGGTCGCGACGACGGCGCCCTTGTTGCTCTTCAGCGGGCCCTTGATGACGGAAAAACCGCCCTTCATCATTTCGGCCAGCGTGGCGTCAAACTGCTTGCGACCTGCTTCGCCGACAGCGGGACCAAGCGGGCTCATCTTGACGAAGCCGTCGGCCAGGCCGCCGCGGGTGAAATTGGGCAGCGGCTTGCCGGCGGCGAGGTCGTCGACGAACATCTTGTAGACCTTGGCCCAGTTCCATTCGGCGCCAGTCAGGTATTTCTCGGGCGCCAGCGGGCTCTGGTTGGCGTGGTAGCCGCAAACGAAGGCGCCGCGACCGGCGGCCGTCTCGACCACGACCTTGGGGCTGTCGACATGGCAGGTGACGACGTCGACGCCCTGGTCGACCAGCGCGTTGGTGGCTTCCGCCTCCTTGACCGCCAGCGACCATTCGCCGGTGAAGATCACCTGGCAGGTGATGGTCGGATCGACCGAGCGCGCGCCAAGCAGGAAGGAGTTGATGTTGAGCAGCACCTGCGGGATCGGCTTGGCGGCGACGAAACCGAGCTTCTTCGACTTCGAGGTGTGGCCGGCGACGACGCCGTTGAGATACTGGCCCATGCCGATATAGCCGAAATAGGAGCCGGCGTTCATCGGATGCTTGTCTTTGCTCCACATGCCGCCGCAATGGCGGAACTGGACCTCGGGGAACTTTGCGCACATGGCCAGCATGTGGGGGTCGAAATAGCCGAAGGAGGTCGGGAAGATCAGCGAGGCGCCGTCGAGATTGATCATGGATTCCATCGTCTTCTGGACGTCGACCGTCTCTGGCACATTCTCCTCCTCGACGACGGTGATGCCCTCGACCCCCTTCAGCGCCGCGGCGCCCTCGGCATGCGCCTGGTTGTAACCATAGTCGTCCTTCGGGCCGACATAGATGAAGCCGACGGTGGCAGCGGCGGCGAAGGCCCTCGAGAGGGGAAATGATCCCGAGGCAAGGCCCAAGGCACCCGCGGCGGAGGTCTTCAGCAACTGGCGGCGGCTAAGCACGAATCTGTCGGTCATGTGAATGCTCCCCTGTTGGACCCTTCCGGGTCGGTTTGATGCCTTCTCAATCAAAGTGCATGCAATCAACGTGCCAGTCTTGCCACCGCTAATTATACAATGAAATCAATAATAGTTCCAAAAGCACTTGCTCATGCAGCAGGCAATTGCATGCACTTTTTGCCTCCAAAACGGACAGTTTGACAGGCAGATTAAATATAAGGCATAGAGAGCTATATCGAATCGAGCAGGCCGACACGCCGACTGGCTACACAAGAAGACGGGACGGAGGAGATTTGTCGGGAAAGCGCAGCTTGATCAGGTCGGGCACGACCGTCGATCAGATGGTGAGGGCGATCGGCGACCGCATCGTCACCGGCTACCTGCGCCCGGGCGAAAAACTCGACGAGACCTCGCTCGCCGCCCGTTTCGACGTCTCGCGCACCCCGGTCAGGGAGGCGCTGGGCCAGCTGAGCGCCATGGGTCTTGTCGAAAGGCGGCCAAACCGCGGTGCCATCGTCGCGGTGGTGACGCAGGAGCATCTCGCCTCGATGTTCGAAAGCATGGCCGAACTGGAGGCGATCTGCGCCCGCTTCTCGGCCGAGCGCATGACCACCGCCGAGCGCCGCTCGCTCGAGATCGAGCATCAGGCTTCGGCGCGGCTGGTGCAACTCGGTGCTGAAGAGGACTACGAGTATTTCAACACCGAGTTCCACACCCGGCTCTATCGCGGCGCCCACAACGCCCATATCTACGAAATGACGGTGATGACGCGAAGCCGGCTGGCGCCGTTCCGCCGCGCGCAATTCATGCTGGCGGGGCGGCTCGCCAAATCCTGGCAGGAGCATGATGCCATCGTCACCGCAATCATGCGTGGCGACGGCAATGCCGCTGGCAAGGCTGCCAAGGATCACGTCTCCATCGTCAGCGAAGCGAGCGCTGTGTTTGCCGTTGGCGACCAACCGAGAGCCGCACCACAACACCAGTGATGTCTTTCCCAGAGGAGTTCGGGTGGTTTCACCCGGTCGCACAAGTTGTGGCACCGCAAAATCGGTGCTGTCATGACCAGCACCGGCTCGATCAACTCCCGCTCGCCCTTTGCGGATTCGCTGATCACCACCTGTCCCCTGCCGTGGTGCCGGATCCCCCGTCGTCCGCCTGGCAGCATTGAATCGATTATTATAGCCTTAGATATATTAGTAGTTCCTTGACAATAAGCCGAGGGTCTGGTTTGCTTGATTTAGGGGTTTTTTAAGCATGTTTGTTGCGTTTTTACGGACGGTGTTCGCATGTCGACTTTAGTTCTGGCGGACCCGCGGGGGGTGTATCTCGCTGGTCTGGGGTGGGTGTTGCGGGAGGCTGGCCACGAAGTTGTAGCCCAGTGCAACCGCGTCGTTGACGTTCTCCTTCATGTGGAGCGCCAGCAGCCTGATATTGCGATCGTCGGTCTCGATATCTCGGACCCGCAGATGGCCGGCCTTTCATCCCGGCTGAAGGCCTGCAGCAGCGCTCTCCGCGTCATCTTCATCGTGCAGCCAAAAGGCAGGTTGGACATCACGGAAATACAGGCGCTCGACAGCGACGGCCTGCTTCTGGAGGGCATCAGCCATCGCTACCTCGTCGAATGCGTGAATGCGGTGGCGGCTGGCAAGAAGTGGATCGACAACAAGATCGTCCGGCAACTGCTGATGCCCGGACCGCAGCACCAGCCGATATCAAGGCTGACCGGGCGGGAGACCGAAATCGCCGATCTCGTCTCGCGCGGGTTGCGCAACAAGACCATCGCGCAGCAGCTGAATTTATCCGAAGGCACGGTGAAAATGCACCTGCATCACGTCTATGAGAAGCTGCACCTTGGCGGCCGGGCGGAACTGGCCTGGATGGCACATGGCAAAGGTGCAGAGCGCCCGGGAACGGGCCTCACCGGCCTGCTCTGATCATCGTTTTCAACTGACATCGACATTGATGCTGGCACCGGAAAGCCGGCTGATGGCACTGGCAGTGATGCCGGCGCGACCGCCCGCGCCGCCCTGATCTATCGAAGGATATATATCGTTCGATCAGGTGCGGACATTAATCGAAATACTATCGAACCGCGAATGGACGCGCCCTCTGCGTCGGCGACACAATGGTCAATTGAAAACCGCAAATTCAATGCGCGTGGGGTAGACCTGGGGCAGGTACATTTCGGCGTTACTGGATGTGCGGATCGTTAGAAGCAACCTTACAAAGGGGATAACGATCATGACCACCACCATCAACATCAATGGCACGCTGACCCTCGACCAGACTTCCGGAATCCAGCCAGACGATACGGCCATCAGCAACGACCTCACCGGACTTTCGACGGCGTTCAAGGATTTCCTCAATGGGCTAAGCGGCGACCTGCAACTGTCGGCAGGCCAGCTCGCTTTTGCCGATAACGTCGAGGCTGCGGTCAGCGGCGCCGGTCTTGTCACCGTCAATCCGGACGGCGCGACGATCAGCAAGCTGTTCTTCTCCGACGGCAGCGGCGCCCCGCTCGACGGCGACCAGGTCATCTTCAACAGCAGCCCGCTGCTGACGGTCGATGGCAGCCAACCTATCTTTCTGCATTCCTATGCAAACGGAACGATCGTGCTGGCCACCACCAGCGCCGCCGAAGGCGTCGGCGATGTCGTCGCCGCCTTCTATCTGAACGCGGCAGGCGACAATCTCACCGCCAGCGTCGAGATGGTGACCTTCCAGGCCATTGCGCACCCGGACAGCACCAACCCTGACGATACGATCGACTGGACCAACCTTCTCAACGTCTCGGCGACGGGCTCCACATCCTTCAATTTCGACAATCTCGCCTCGGGCAACAATCTGTTCGTGGCCGTAGGCACATCCGGCGCGGGTCTGGTGGTGAGCGGCATACATCCGGTCATTCAGGCCGACGGAACGCTCGACAACTCAGGCGACAACATCAAGACCAGCCAAGGCGGCATCGGCGCCACTATCGGCGTCAACAACCAGATGTTCGACCCGGGTGAGACCGCGGTGTTCAGCTTCGTCAAGGGCCAGGCACCGGGCACATACGGCGACATCGACAATATGAGCTATACTGACTTCATCGACGTCACCGACGCCAAGCTCTTCATCTCCCAGACCGAGGGCAGTCCGGGCACCAATTTCACCGTGAAGATCGGCGCGTTCAGCGCCGGCGGCGCCTCTACCAATCCTGAAGCCGGCCGCAGCTATATCGACAATAATCTCAACAGCGGCGCCAATCTGGGCAACGACGCCGGACAAAGCGCGCTTGCCGATGACTCGTCGGTCGCCATCGTTCGCGTCATCATCAGGGATGGCAATGGGGTGGTAGTCACCGATACGACCGCGACAAACGGTTTTGTCACCTTCAACGGGGACGGAACCATAACCGCACAGCATCTCAACGACGCCTATACGGTGCAGTGGTTCACCGACAACAGCGGCACACAGGCCGTGGAGACCTTCAACCGCTTCCAGGCGACGGCGGTGGTCGGAAAATTCGACGTCGGCCGTGTCGACCTGTCGCAAGGCGTGACCGTCACCCAATCCGTCGGCGACAAGCTGCACACCAACGACGACGGCCCGACGGCCGGCCTGACGGAGAACACGGCCAAGGTGCTGCATGACGAGACGGCTGGCGTCGATGCCAGTTCGAACGACCAGACGCTCATCTCCTTGCCCGCTGCCTTCGCGGCACTTGGCACGGCCATCGGCTGGGCGGCCAGCGCTTCCGCCGTGGTCACGCCGAACTCCACCTTCGGCACCGACGGACCGGGCACCCAGACGCTGTCGCTCGGCGTCAGCGGCGCCAATGCCGACTCCGGTTTCGATTCTCTCGACCACCACAACATCCTGCTCAATGTCGAGGGTGGTGGCCTCGTCGTCGGCCGGGTTGACGTCGGCAACGACGGCAACACGACGGGCGACCCCATCGCCATTGCCATCTCGATCAACGCGAGCGGCATCCTCAGCATTGCGCAATACATCGCCATCGCGCATCCGGACGGCAACAATCCCGACGACGTGACAACGATGCTCGACAGCGCCTTGCTGGCGAAGGTCACCGTGACCGACGGCGACGGCGACAGCAACAGCACCAGCATCGCGATTGGCGACAAGGTGCAGATCAGGGACGACGGCCCGACGGCCGGCCTGACAGAGAATGGGGCTGGGGTACTGCATGACGAGACCTCCGGCGTCGATGCCAGTTCGAACGACCAGACGCTCATCTCCTTGCCCGCTGCCTTCGCGGCACTTGGCACGGCCATCGGCTGGGCGGCCAGCGCTTCCGCCGTGGTCACGCCGAACTCCACCTTCGGCATCGACGGACCGGGCACCCAGACGCTGTCGCTCGGGGTTAGCGGCGCCAATGCCGATTCCGGTTTCGATTCACTCGACCACCACAACATCCTGCTCAATGTCGAGGGTGGTGGCCTCGTCGTCGGCCGGGTTGACGTCGGCAACGACGGCAACACGACGGGCGACCCCATCGCCATTGCCATCTCGATCAACGCGAGCGGCATCCTCAGCATTGCGCAATACATCGCCATCGCGCATCCGGACGGCACCAATCCCGACGACGTGACGACGATGCTCGACAGCGCACTGCTGGCGAAGGTCACCGTGACCGACGGCGACGGCGACAGCAACAGCACCAGCATCGCGATTGGCGACAAGGTGCAGATCAGGGACGACGGCCCGACGGCCGGCCTGACGGAGAACACGGCCAAGGTGCTGCATGACGAGACGGCTGGCGTCGATGCCAGTTCGAACGACCAGACGCTCATCTCCTTGCCCGCTGCCTTCGCGGCACTTGGCACGGCCATCGGCTGGGCGGCCAGCGCTTCCGCCGTGGTCACGCCGAACTCCACCTTCGGCACCGACGGACCGGGCACCCAGACGCTGTCGCTCGGCGTCAGCGGCGCCAATGCCGACTCCGGTTTCGATTCTCTCGACCACCACAACATCCTGCTCAATGTCGAGGGTGGTGGCCTCGTCGTCGGCCGGGTTGACGTCGGCAACGACGGCAACACGACGGGCGACCCCATCGCCATTGCCATCTCGATCAACGCGAGCGGCATCCTCAGCATTGCGCAATACATCGCCATCGCGCATCCGGACGGCACCAATCCCGACGACGTGACGACGATGCTCGACAGCGCACTGCTTGCCAAGCTCCACACTGTCGATGGTGACGGCGACACCAGCGACACCAGCATCGCCATCGGCGACAAGGTGCAGATCAGGGACGACGGCCCGACGATCACGCACCCATTCGACGGTGACCCCGACACCGCGGGTATCCAGAACGAAACCCTGGCTAACACGGCCGGTGCAACGGCTTCCGGTACCTTTGGCTACAACATCGGCGCGGATGCTCACCCGACCGCGTTCTACACGGGCGGCGGTTCCGACTTCAGCCCAATCACGTTGACGGGCACGGTCAGCGGCGTGAACCCGGCACCGACGGCTCTCCTCACCTCGGACGTGACGCTTGCGTCGGAGACACTCACCTCCGCGACGTTCAACTTCACTTTCACCTACGACAAGGACCCAGCGGCTGGCCCCCAGACGGGCACGGCCGGCGGCACCCTCGTCTTCGACAAGGTCGCCCACACCTACACTATCAACCTGACCGACCCACTCGAGGGCTTCAGCTTCGACATCATCCACACAAGTCAGTTCTTGTCCAAGGTGCCCACGAGCAATACCGGACACCCGCCGATCGTGCTGGAAAAATTGCAGGCCGATGACCCGAACACGCTGAACGTTAACGAAAACTTCTACGTGCAGTTCACGGGCAACTTGGTCAACAAAGCCAACCCGTTCGGCTTGACGAGCAATGGCGAGGGGTCATCCACCGACACCTCGTTCAACACGCCGACCGGCACCCACGACATGATCAGCAACGCCAATGAAACGTGGGTATCCGCGACGCAGAGCACCAACGGCGTCGCTGGTGACACGATCCAGAAGGGCGAACTGCTCACTTTGCGGTTCTTCAACAGCGACGTCGGTATCCAGAACGAGGCTACTGCCCCGACGGCGACCGCCAGCGCAATGGCCATCAAGTTCGACGGCATCGGCAACAGCGAGGACCTGATGCTGATCCTCGACCTGCTCGACAAGGGTGCCGACAACATCGCCGGCACAGCGGACGACGGCCCGGCGATCACGCGGGCTATGTACGTAGAGAACACTGACATCTTCAGGATAGGTCAGGTACCGGCCCCGTACAACAGCGAGTTCACACTCGACAACAATGACGGCCTCGTGGTCATCGAGCAGAACGACTACAACGCTGCCAGCGAGCACTACGCGCTGCAGGGTGTCCAGATCATGCAGTCGGGCAACGGGATCACCGGCAATGCGATCAACCTGAATACCACTGGCTCTAACGGTGGCGCCAGTTCGACCACCACCCTGGTATCCTTCGACGGCAGCGACAACGATGTGCTGAAGATCACGGACATCGGCTTCACCTCGACCGTGACCACGACGCCGGATGCCAACCTCGACTTCGCCTTCCAGGTGGCGGACGCGGACGCGGACCAGACGGCGATACAGCACATACTTGTCGACGTCGTCTGACACTTGACTAACGGGGGCAGCCATGGCTGCCCCCACTGCAATCCCTTGCACGAGATGTCATCCCGCGAGACACAATGATGAAAACCAGGCAACAGCTCCCTGCCCTGCAGACGGTGATGAAAGAGGCCAGACGCGCCATCCGGCCGCTTATCTGGTTCAGCGCCGGGATCAACATACTGATGCTGACAGGGGCACTCTACATGCTCCAAGTCTATCACCGCGTGTTGGGCAGCCACAGCTTGGAGACGCTAGTAGCGCTATCGTTGGTAGCGGCGGCAGCTCTCGCGACAATGTCAGCCTTGGACATCGTGCGTGGCCGCTTGCTGGCCAAGGTCGGCGCATGGATGAACGTGCGACTGGCACCGGTTCTCCTGACCGCGACGGTGGAATACGCCGCCGCAACACCAGGCCAGGCCACGTCCCGCCCGCTGCGCGACCTCGACCAGGTGCGGAACTTCTTCACAAGCCCGAGCATCTTCCCGATTATCGACGCACCGTGGGCACCGATCTTCTTCGCCGCCATCTTCCTCATGCACCCGTGGCTCGGCTGGTTGGCACTCTGCGGCGGCATCGTGTTATTCGCCCTAGCCCTGTTGAATGAATATATCACACGGAAGCCGACCGCGGAGGCCGCGGGCGCCCAGGCGCGGGCGTACACGCAGGCCGAGGCGGCAATCCGCAACGCCGAGGTCGTCCAGGCGATGGGCATGTTGAAGCCGCTGTTGGAGGGCTGGAAGGCGCAGCAGGACGAGGCAAACAAAGGACAGATTCTCGTCGCCCACCGCGGCGGCACAATCTCGGCCATCGCGAAGAGTTTCCGACAGGGTCTCCAGATGGCCATCCTGGGACTCGGCGCCTATCTAGTCGTGAAGAATGAGGCTTCGGGCGGTATCATGATCTCCGCCTCAATCCTGATGGGCCGCGCGTTGGCCCCGGTCGAACAGGCGATCGCCACGTGGAAGGCGACGGTGGGGGCCCGCGCGGCTTACAAGCGGCTTGTCAATGTCGCCGGTCAGCACCCGGAGATCACAACGGCCCTGCCATTGCCGCGACCAAAAGGCAAGTTTGAGGCCGAGAACATCGTCCTCGCCCGTCAGGGCGGTGAGCACATCTTGAAGGGAATCAGCTTTCAGCTCAAACCGGGTGAAGCGATGGCTTTGATCGGTCCGAGCGGGGCCGGCAAGACGAGCCTGGCGCGAATACTGGCCGGCACTTGGCGCCCGTCCGGCGGTCGCGCTTTGCTGGACGGCATGAGCGTCGCCGAATGGGCATCGGAGGACCGCGGAAAATATGTCGGTTACTTGCCGCAGGACATCGAGCTCTTCGCCGGCACCGTCTCCGAAAACATCTGCCGCTTCACGACGCTCAGCCCAGCTGTCTTCAACAAGGTGGTCGAGGCCGCGCAGTTGGCGGGAGTTCACGAGCTGATCAAGGGGCTGCCGAAGGGTTACAGCACTGAAATCGGCGAATCTGGCGCGGCACTGTCAGGCGGGCAGCGCCAGCGCATCGGGTTGGCGCGGGCACTCTACGGCGACCCGGCACTCCTTATCCTGGACGAACCCAATTCCAATCTCGACCGCGAGGGGGAGGAAGCATTGATCGCAGCCCTCGGCACGGTCAAGGCGGCGGGCACGACCATTATCCTGATCGCCCACCGGCCGAACATTATGGAGAAAGTCGACAAGATATTGCTGCTCAACCGGGGCCAGCAAGACCTCTTCGGGCCGCGCGACGCCGTCTTCAACGAACTCGCCAATCGCGCCAGCAAGGTGACCCATATGCCAAAGACGGCACAGTTGCCAACCCTCGAGGTGGTCAAGGAAATCAAAGAGGCCAAAGAAGCATGAGCCGTTCCCCGGAATTGAACGTCGTGCCGTTACCCCTGCCGCCGCCCTCCCTGCTGCAACCGGTGCCGCTGCGTCTCGCAGGAGTGACGCTCACCGGATACGCGATCATATTCCTGTTCTTCGGCGTGGCCGGAGGCTGGGCGGCGCTGGCGCCGTTGGACAGCGCCGCGGTGGCACCGGGCGTCATCAAGGTCGCCGGTGATCGCAAGCTCATCCAGCATCTCGAGGGCGGCATCATCGCGGAGTTGAACGCCGCCAACGGCGATATCGTCAAGGCGGGCAAGATCCTCGTCCGGCTCGACGACACGCAGGCAAAGGCGCAGTTGGACCTGGTCCAGAACCGCATAGCAACGCGTGAGGCATTGGCCGCTCGTCTCAGGGCAGAGCGCGACGGCAAGGCCGAGATCGCCTTCGATCCGGCCTTGCTGGCAAATCCCGCCACCGCGGTAAGGGACGCGGTGGCCGCACAGCGTGACGTGTTCGCGGCCAAGCGCCACAACTTGACGGACGAACGGGACATTCTCAGCCAGCGCCGTCACCAGACCGAAGACGAGACAAAGGGACTGGAGGATCTTATCGCCACCGAGGACAAGCAGATCGTAGCGATCGAGGGTGAAACCAAGGACCTGGAAGGTCTGCTCGAGAAGGGACTGACCACCCGCGAGCGGTCGCTGTCGCTCAGGCGACAACAGCGGGAGATCGAGGGCCAGCGCGCCACCAATGTCGCTTCCATCGCCCGTGCCAGGAGCGCCATGGCCGAGATCGACATGCAAATCCTGAACCTCGACACGGTGCGGCTGAACGATGCCGTCGATGAGTTGAGCAAGGTCGAGGCGGAGCTGTTCGATCTTAGACAGGGGGAACGCTCGGCCAAGGACGTGCTTACCCGCACCAGTATCGTCGCCCCTGTTGACGGCATCGTCATGGACCTCAAGGTCCATACGGCCGGCGGCGTCGTGAAACCCGGCGACACGCTGATGACAATCGTGCCGCTCGGACAACAACTCGTGGTCGAAGCCATGGTCAAACCAGAGGATGTCGAGACGATCGCCCCCGGACAGCCGGCGCGCGTCAGCTTCCCCGCTTTTGCCCGTTACAACCTGCCGCCGCTCGAAGGCGTGGTGGAGATCGTGTCGGCTGACCGCATGGTGGAGGAGCGCAGCGGGGCACCGTATTTCGCCGCGACCGTGCTGATCGACAAGAGCGAACTCGCAAAGCTGGAGGGGCGTAAGCTGCTGCCCGGCATGTCGAGCGAAACGATGATCCGAACAGGTGCTCGCACCGTGCTTTCTTACCTTGCCGAACCGATCATGCAGAACTTCCACCGAGCGATGCGGGAAAAATAGACCGCCACCTGGGCGGGCGCCGAACACAAGCTGAAGATGCGGATCTCATGCGACGCGGCCCGTCCGCGGGATTTCGGCAACCTGTCGGAACCGGCCGTTCTCCACGACATTGAGCGCGGTGACGGCGGCCAGATTGTCGCCTTTTTCGTCCCACTCCACGGGATCGCTATAGGCGATACCCCTGAAGTGGAGATTGCGCATCGCTGCCACCACACCGCTTCGGTCGGGATATCGTTTGGCGCCGTCGACGGCATCTTTTATCGCTGCGATCAAAACGCGGGCTGCATCATAGGAATTCACGGCATAGTTTCCGATCGGCCCAAAGCGGGCCATGTAGCGCGCCGCGAATTCGCTCGAACCAGCGACCCTGCCCAGCTCCGGCGTGGCCGAGAGCACGAGGACACCTTCCCCCGCGGTCGCGGCGTCTCCCGCCGGTTCGAGGAAATTCGTGGTGTCCCAGCAGCCGTCGCCACTGGCAAAAAGCTGGCCGAGGCCCGCGTGGCGCATCGCTTTCAAGATGTAAGCGCCCTCGAAGCTTCCACCATAGAACAAGAAATCGAAGTTCGCCCGCAAGGACGCCACCAGCGGGTCGAAATGGCGGCTTCCTTCCCTGACGGTGCGCCGCTCCGCAATGCGTCCTCCAAGCGACAGAAATGCCCGCGAGAATGCGCTACCCATGCTGTGGCCGTACATTGTTTCCGTCTCGACCAGAACGGCTCGGCGCTTGCCCAGGACGTCGTAGAGATGGCGCGCAATGGCCGCTCCGGTCTGATCGTCACGATTGGTGAAGCGAAAGACGTTCGGCAGCGCGCGCTCGGTGAGCGCCGCATCCGAAGCGATGGGCGTGATCATCGCAAGATTGTGGGCGGCATAAATCTCCGCCGCGGTCAGGGTGACGTTGCTGTTGTAGTGACCGACCACACCAAGCACATCCGGTCGTCCGCAAAAGTCGTCAGCGACTTGCCGCCCTGTCTCGATCGATCCCTGGTCGTCCGCTTTCTCGGCGGCAATGGCAAAGCCTGCTATGCCGCCGCTCGCATTCTGCTCTTCGACCGCGAGTTCGACCGCCTCCGCCATCTCGACACCGAGTACCTCCCCGCTTCCCGACAACGGTGCCCCGATTGCTACCCGGATCGTTTCGACACCGCTGTTCATGGCAGGTTCTCCACGGGCCGTGCGACGCGACAGGCCTCTTGACCGAACTGGGCTTGCGCCCATCGGTTCCCTGTTCGACGGAAAAAACACACCAACTGGCATTGAGGAGCCGCGTGAGCGACACCTCGGTCTTGCGCGCGGTTCGAGTGCCGCTACGCAGCACCTATGCGCCGATGCCGTCGGGCCACAGCGCCTGAACGCCTTTCGGCAAGGCGTCGCGCACTTTCGCCGACTGGCCAAGATCGACATGATGGGCAAGCGTCTTGAACACCGTTCTTGTCGCCTCGCCAGCGTCCACGGGCCGTCCGGATTTCAGCGCTTCCGCGATGCGATGGACAAATTCCTCGACCGAGCGATCCCGGTTCGGCACATCGGACGGCTGATACTGATCGTAATATGCGCCCCTGATCAGGAGCGGCAGCTCCGCACCGAGATTGGCTCCCAGTTCGGCGGGCAGCCTGTCGCGCAAGGCGCGCAGGACCACGCCAAGCACGTGCCATGCGAACTGCCGGTCGGGGCCGAGATCATCCATGATCTCGTTGAGCCAGACATTGGTGGTCTGCACTGTCTTGTCGAAAACATCGAGGCCGGTTGCAGTCATCATCGCCTCCAGACAAAGAACGCCCACACGCCCGCTGCCGATAGAACACGTGACCGCTCGGATTGTTTCCTTCTTTCGATGATTGGTGAAGTTCGGCGGACCGGTCCCGCAGCGGATGCACCGGCACGGAACATTCGCCCCACCCGATCGTTCCACGAAAGACGACGATAGGCTCCGATGAGGAGGAAACCATGGCCGGAAACAAGACCCACGAACAGCAGCTTCGCATCCTGGAACGACGCGAAAACACCAGGAATGCCGCCAAGGATTTCGACGCCAAGGGCGATCTGAAGAAGTCCGCGAGGGAGCGCGAGGCGTTCCGCAAGGGCGCGGACCTCAAGCCTGATATGCCGGATATTGCCGATCGCGATGACAGGAACATCATCCGGGGCGAGAACCAGGAAAGCGCGCACCATAAGCGTCGCGCGGACGGTTGAATCGCCTTTATCGGCAGGCGCTGCCAGGCAGCGAAAAAGCAGCGGCTACCCCGCAGTAACCGATAAGGAGACCAGTCATGACCTTCGCTTTGAGAAGCCCCGCCTTCGCCGATGGAGAGAGGATACCGCCGCGTTATTCCCGTGATGGCGAAAACCTCTCGCCGCCGCTGCAATGGCAAGATGCTCCCGCGGGCGTGAAAAGCTTCGCCCTCGTCGTCGAGGACCCCGACGCGCCTTCAGGCACGTTCCGCCACTGGGGGATCTACGACATCGACCCGCAACGCGACATTCTGGCCGAGGGCACGACCGCGGGCGCCAAGACGGAAAGCCTGGGGCACGGTATCAACGATTTCGGCAATCCTCACTATGATGGCCCCCAGCCGCCACCTGGGCACGGCCTTCATCACTACCATTTCAAGCTTCTGGCGCTCGATGTGGAGACATTGAATCTCGACCGGAAAGCGACCGTCGACGAGGTGATGAAGAAAGCCCGGCCGCACATATTGGAGCAGGCCGAACTGGTCGGTACGTTCGAGCGGAATTGACCATCGGCGCCATTGAGGCGGTTGGCCAAGACTCCATGCGGTCACTCGCCCAATATGATCCCGGACGCCACGATTTGCGCCGTGCGCTCGGTGAGTTTTCCACGTTTCACAAGCGTGGGTTTGACGTAGGTCTTTTTCATGATCACGATCCGACCGCAGTGGCACCGCGACTAAACGGCCATCGCACACCAACGTTCCATGTGACCCGGCGGCGGCCGAGGGCAGCCGCTTATGTCCTTACCGCGCGCTCAACGCCACCATGCGGTCGAGCGCAGCGGTCAGGCCGTGCAGCGACACCGGGAATGTCAGCGGGGTCTCGGCGTCCGTCGTGACGTTGAGCTTAAGCACCGAGCCTCCCCTCAGCTTTCCAAGCACCGGCCGATCGATGGCGAACACCGCGAGGCAACCTGTCGGCAGGCAGGTCCTGAAGCGCTGTGGGGACAGTGGCGGCTGGTCGTCGATCTGGAGCGTCACACCCTGATCGAGCAAGATGCCGAAGGGCAGGAGCAGGGTAGCCGTCGTCGAACCGTCCGCGCGTCCCGCGATTTCCACGGCAAGAAGCCTCTGGCCGTTCTGCTGGACCTGGTCCTGCGAAAGCGAGCAGGTCCTCGCCTTGTCGCGAACGGAACAGGCCACGCTCCAGTCCTGATAGACTTCGCGCAGCGACGACGGTCCATCGGGGACAGCCGCCACCTGCTGCTGCGCCGACGCCGGCGACATCAACGAAAACAGAATTGCCCCGCATGCGGAGACGGCCTTGAAGCCAAGCTTCATGTGCAGACCCACTCGCGGATCTTGCATTTCTCTCCCGCCGCCTCGCAGGCCTGCAAAGCGAGGTCCTCGGCTTCGCGGCGGGTCTCGGCGGAGTTCACACCCCAGGGCGTCAGTCGCTCGGTCTGCTTCTTCTCGGCCACGGCGAGCGCGCCGCAGTGCTTATAGGGAAAGCCGGTCTCGTCATCGTCGTTCCAGTGGCGATGGTTGCGGAACACGGTGACGACGGTGCAGGTCTTTCCGCCGGCGTTCTCGCAGTATTTCAGCGCGATGTCCTTCGCCTCCTGCCGCTTGTCCGCACCCCAGAAAAACCCGTGCTTGGTGTCGGCGCTGGAATAGGCGATCGCTCCCCAGATGCCTTTTTCTTCCTGCGGCGGAGCGGGCGGTTGCTCCGGTCCCGGCAGATCGGCCGAGACGACTTGCCCGCTCCACAGCAAGGCCATGCACAAAACTGCCAGACGCGATTTCATGGTTCGCAATCCTTTCCGGGGGTCCTCGCCCATCCGCTTGCGTGCCTTACTTCGCCGCCGAAGCGACGGAGATCACCACGCAGCTTTTGCCGGTGGGCAGGAGCAGCGCCTCGCCGGCGTTGCCGCCGAGCTCGTAGACCTCGACCTGCCCGAGATGGTCGGTGATCTTGCTGCCCTGCGGCAGAATGGCGGGTATGTCGGTGCACGGGCTGGCGAATGGCGCCACCCGCACCATCGCCCCCTCGCAACCCGAAGCCGTGGGCGATGCGAAGACAATGCCGGCGGCCGGCCCGCTATAGCGTTCCGACGCATAATCCATGCCGACAAAAGCCTGGACGGCATGTTTGTCGGCGGCCTGGTCGTTCCACAAGGATTTGACGCTGTATTTCGTGCCTGTGGTCAGGATCTGTCCAAGCACCGGATAGACGGTCGAGCAGGCCTGCACGCCGGCCTGCTTGACGTGCTCGAGGAAGGGCGTGTCCGGAAGTGCCGGCGGCGACGGCGTCGAAGCCTGTGCGGCCGTCGCGCCGCCGACCAGATTGGCGATCGCGGCATAGTTACCGGCGGCGAAGCCGAGGCCCGCGACCACCAGGCCGAGCAGCGAGAATCCGGCGATGCGCGGCCACCGCCGCCGCGGCGGCTCGACCGGCCTTTGCCGATCCGCCTCGAGGGGCGGGCTGCTGCGTTTGGCGGACATGAACTGGTCCTGCTGGCTCATGATGCTGTCCCGGTTATTTGACTGGTGAAAGGGCGTCCGACAGCCCCTTGAGGGTTGCGGTCACGGTGATCGTCTTGCCGTCGACGGTGGCGTAGGAGATTGCCGACGTCGCATTCTGCGTGATCTTCTGGCGCACTACGGGCCCGACCGGCAGCATGCCGACGCAGACCGTGTCGTTGCAGCCGTTAAGGGGAACGTCGATCGCCTTGTCGCGCCCGTCGAACTTCACCGATACCGGACTGTCGCTTTTCGCGTTCGGCGCGGTGCGCAGGATCATGTAGGGCTTGCCGTCCTGCGTGGCGGCAAGCGACCAGCTGAAGGCCATCTTGCCGGACGCGTCCTCAATGATCTGCGAGACGTTGCAGACCTTCTTGCGGGCCTTGAGGTTCTCGTCGCAGATCAGCGTCCAGTTCTGGAACGGGCGGATGGTGCGCTGGTACTCCCCGAGCTTCACGTCGGGCGGCACCACCACGTCCGAAGGCTTGATCCTGTAGGGCGATGTAACCTGCCCGGCGGCCGGCACGAGGCCGCCGCAGAGCGCCAGGCAGGTCAGGGCAACAAGTCCTTTCATTCCTGCCTCAGTTCAAGGTGAAGCTGATGCCGGCGCCGACGCCGACATGCCCACCGGCGGCAGTGCCGGACAGGTTGCCGCGGATACGGCCGTCTTCGCTGGTGTAGCCGGCGCCGAAGGCCAAGGCGCTCGAATCCCGCCAGAAGCCGCCACCCGCCGCGACGCTCAGCTTGCCGGGACGATCATCGTAACGCAGCGAGGCGGCGGCGAGCCCGATTGCCGCTGCTTGCCTTGCTTCGTCGCGTATGCCGCCCAGGTCCGAGTTGAGCTGGCTGAGCTTCTGGTCGGTATAGTTATTGGCCTGTTGCAAGGTCGTGGCGGCCACCTTGTCGGTATAGGTGTTGGAGGTGCTGATGGCGTAATCCACGCGGTTGTTCATCTGGCTGACGTTGACCGCATCGTTCGCTTTGACGCCGGGCCCGACATTGGAGATGACGACCGGCGCGTTGACGTCGCCGCCCTGCAGCGTGATGGTGTTCGTCTTGGCGCCGCCCTGGGTATCGTAGGTCACCGCATTCTGGGTGAGATTGCCGACGCCAGCCTTCAGATCCTCGATCGCGGTGTTCGTGGCGAAGAGCTGCGAACCGTTTATCGCGTCGGTGCTGCCGGAATTGACGCGGCCCGCGGCGACATTGGTGATCGTCCGCTCGGTGCCGGCATCGCCGACGCTGACGGTCCCGGCCGGGGTGGTTCCGGCAAAGGCGTAGGTCTTGCCGCCGATGACGGTGCTGGCGGTGCCGACGGCAGCCTGCGTCACCGAACCGGAACCGAGCGCCACATCCTTGGCGTTGTTGGCCTTGGCGCCCTGGCCGAGCGCCACCGCACCATCTCCCGTGGCTGTCGAGCCATTGCCGGCGGCAAGGCTGTCGATGCCGCTGGCCACGCTCGCCGGTCCGATCGCGACGCTGTTCGTGCCGCCGGCGACACTGTCGGCCAGCGTGGAATTGGCGTGGAAATACTTGATGCCGCCGCCAGTGCTGATGCTGGTCAGCGCATTGTCGACCGCCGTGAGGCCGTCATAGACGGTCGTGTAGGTATTGCCCTGGACGGTGTAGGTCGGCCCGGTGACCGAGCCATCGGGATTGACCGTCGTGCCGCCGCCAAACAAATCGCCGATGTTTTGCGACACGCCGCGCAGCTGCGAGACGTTGACGGCGTCGGTGTCGGCCGAGCCGCCCGCGACATTGGTGAGCTTGCGTTCGGAGCCGGCGCTGCCGATCGACACCTCGCCGAACGAGTTCTGCGCGGCGGTCAGGGCAAAGGCCGTGTAGCCGGTCTGAGCGCCGACGCTGGTGATGGACTGCGCGCCCAGCGCCACGCTGTTGACGAAGGTGCTTTGGGCGCCGGCGCCGAGCGCCACCGACTGGATGCCGGAGGCGAGCGAATTGGTGCCGAGCGCCAGGCCGTCGGCCAGCATGACATGGGCGTTCTGGCCGATGGCCGTGCCGCCGGGCGCGGTCTGGTCGACGACGGCGCCATTGCCGATGCCGATGCCATTATCGCCGTTGACGACCGTCGTCGGACCGACCGCGACCGACTCGGCGCCGACGGCGAGAGAGTCGACCGCAGCCGAATTGGCATGGAAATACTTGGTCGACGTCACCGAGACCGAGGCGATCGCCCCCTGCAGCTGGCGCAGCGTCACCGCATCCTGGGACTGCGTGCCGTCGGCCACATTGGTGATCTGGCGGTAGGACGAGGCGGTGCCGACCGAAACGGCGCCGAGCAGGTTCTTGTCGGTCGTGTTGTACTGGATGAAGTTCGACGGACCGGCGGCAACCTGTCCGCTGGCCGGAGCCAGGGCGCGATTGGAGATCGAACCGGAACCAAGCGCCACGCCACCGTCGATACTGACATTGCTGTCGCGGCCGAGCGCCAGCGCGCTGTCGCCAGTCGCGGTCGCGTTATAGCCGACGGCGGTGGAGCCGACCCCCTTGGCGAAGGAATCGGTCTGCGCCAGTCCGGCCTCGTTGGTGCGGGCGTAGCGGATGCCGATGCCGTTGGCGTCGGTATAGGCGGTCGAGGTATCGCCGGCGATGTTGTTGAGCGTGTTGCCGAGATTGGTCACGCCACCGCCGATGGTGCTGAGCGTGGTGCCGATGGCGTCGACGGCCTGGTTGGTGGCGGCGAGCTGCGAGCCGTTGATCGCGTCGGTCGACGTCGAACTGATCCGTCCGGCGGCGACGTTGGTGATGGTGCGCTCCGCGCCAACCGCGCCGACGCTGACCGTCGAGGTCGGGTTGGTGCCTTGGAACGCGTAGGTCGTGCCGTTGATCACGGTGCTGGGCGTGCCCACGGCTATGGCGGTGACACTGCCAGAGCCGAGCGCCACGTCACCTGCGTTGCCAGCAGCAGAGCCGGCGCCCAGCGCGAGCGCGTTCTGGGCGGCGGCATTCGCGCCTACACCAACAGCAGTCGCCTGAACGCCGGCCGCAAGCGAGTTCTGGCCGATCGCTGTGCTGGAGGTGGCTGTGGCGTTGGCGTTGGCGCCAATGGCGGTGCTGTATTGGCCTGAGGCCTTGGAGATGTAGCCCAGCGCCGTAGCGTCAAGCGCCGATGCGACGGCGCCGCTGCCGATCGCCGAGGCGTTGGCGTCGGAGGCGCTCGAATTGACACCGGCCGCGATGGCATTCGTCCCCGTCGCCGTCGCGACGGGTCCGATCGCGACGGAGTCCGTGCCAGTCGCCGAAGAGTCCGCCGCCGTCGAGTTGGCATGGAAATACTTGATGCCGCCGCCGACATTGAGGTTGTTGACGACGGCTCCGATGGCGTCGACCGCCTGGTTGGTGGCGGCGAGCTGCGAACCGTTGATCGCGTCGGTTGACGTCGAACTGATCCGCCCAGCGGCGACGTTGGTGATGGTGCGTTCCGCGCCGGGCGCGCCGATGCTGACGGTCGAGGTCGGGTTGGTGCCCTGGAAGGCATAGGTCGTGCCGTTGATCACCGCATTGGGCGTGCCGACCGCCACGGCGGTCACCGAGCCCGAGCCGAGCGCGACGTCGCCCGAGCTTGCCGCAGCCGTCGCGCCATTGCCGAGCGCGACATTGCCGGCGAGGCCGGCGGCACCCGCGGTCGAGCCGTTGCCCAGCGCCACGGAGCCTTGCCCGATGGCCTTGTTGCTGTTGCCGATGGCGACGGCACCGTTGGCCATATTGGCGGCGGTGGCGGTCGCCGTGCCGTCGCTGTTGGCGATGTTGTTAGCACCGCCGGTGAAGGCGCCGGTGCCGCTGGCGTAGCTCGGATCGCCGATCGACACCGCGCCATCGCCATAAGCGGTGTTGCCGGCGCCGATGGAGACTGCCTGGCCGCCAGCGGCGTCAGCACCCGTGCCGATGGCGACGGAGTCGGCGGACTCCGCGCCAGCGGCGGTGCCGATGGCGATGGCATTTACGTCGAGTGTCACCGCGCCCGCTCCGATTGCTGTCGAGCTCGCCGCTGTCGAGATGGCGGTCGTGCCGATGGCGATGGAATCGTCGCCGCCGGCAGTGGACGAACTGCCGCCTGCGAACGCACGGGTACCGGTGGCCTTGGAGGTGGAACCAAGCGAAGTGGCGTATGTTCCGCTCGCCGTGGCGCCCAGTCCCAGCGCGGCTGCGTTCGCGGCGGTCGCGGCGGCGTTGTTGCCGAGCGCCGTGGTGGAGACGGCCGTGGCCTGGGCTCCCGCCCCCGCCGCAACAGAACCAACTCCACTCGACACCGCTCCATTGCCGATTGCGGTGCTAAAATCGGCAGTGGCCTGAGTGGCCTGGCCGAGCGCGACGCCGAAACCGCCGGAAGAGACCGCATTGGTGCCGATAGCGATGCTGTTGGGCAAGGCCGTGTTGGCCTGAACGCCTGCAATCGCGCCCACGCCGAATGCGATGGACTGGTTGCCCCAGGCACGGGCGGTGTTGCCCATCGCCGTTGCGCCCGTTCCCGTTGCTTTGGTCAGGACACCTATGGAAATGGTATTTTGCTGAGATGCCAGCACATCCGTGCCAAAGGCGATGGCGCCCTGTGCAAGGGCTCCCGTCCCCGCGACGGTGCGCCCGCCAATGTTGATGGCGTTGATACTGTTCGCGGTCGCCTGGAAGCCGATCGCGATGGCATTCTGGTTGCTTGCACTGGCCGAGTTGCCCTGGGCAAACGCATCCACTCCCGACGCGTTCGCGCCATACCCAAGCGCGGTGGCGCGCAGCCCGCTCGCTGCGGCAACATAGCCGAGCGCCGCTGAGTTCAGCCCGCCGGCACTCGCGGCCAAACCAAGGGCGGTCGCGCCTCCGGCTGCAACAGAGTTGACACCAATGGAGGTTGCCCCGTCCGCATTGGCATGGGCGTTCCCACCTAATGCGAGAGCGTTGACGCCGGTCGCGGCCGAAATGACACCGATAGCGATCGCATTGAGGCCATTGGCGGAATTGGAGTAACCGAGAACGATCGAGCCATCGCCAGTCGTGCTGTTGCTGGAGCCCACCGCCGTGGCGTTCCGGCCATTCGCATGGGTGTTCAAGCCTACTGCGGTCGCGCCGGCTTGCGGGGCGGTGGCTCCGCAGCCGATCGCCGTGGCAAGGGACACGGCACTGGGATTGGTGCCGCAATCGGCGGCGTTGGTCGCGATTCCGTTACCAATGGCAAGCTGCGCGAACGCCGGCTGCGGGATCATGATCCCCATGATGGCAAGCTGCGCCCCGAGCGCCCCGCCGACGCCCAACGTTCCCAGCCCCAGGCGCTTGCGCCCCATGCCGAGCACAGAATGCGCCATACGCAGGACCGCCATCAGGCGGCGGCGAACCGAGCGGGAGCGATGATCCGCCCCGGCGATCCACTGCCCGGCGAAATGCGGCGCGCGACGCTGAACAAACGAGCCGCTCGAAATCTGGCCGCCCGAAATCTGGTTGTCGGTCATGGTTCCCTCTCCGCTGGCCGGCACGAAATGTCTGACAATTCCGTTCACCAGCAGAAAGACATGATTCCTGCTCGCGGTATTTCACGAAATTGCTGCCATGTGAGAAAAAAGTTGAGCAAATCGACAGAGGTTAATGGCTCGTTACCTTAGCCGGTGCTTTAAAATCAAGTAATCAAACAATGTCTCAAGCGCCGTCTCATCTAACCTTGGCGTTAAGCTTGCCCACCCTTGCCTGCAGTGGCGTCACCTGCCGGTATTTCTTCATGACGGTGGTAAAATGGCTCTGGCTCGAAAAGCCGGCCAGATGGGCGATGTCGGCGATCGTCATGCGACTGTCGGCAAGCAGTTTCTCGGCGAAGTCGAGCCGCAGGTCGAGGACATATTGGTGTGGCGGCATCCCGAACGTCCTCGAGAAAGCCCGCATGAAATGATAGGGCGAAAGTCCGCAAACCGCGGCCATCTCGGCAAGCGCCAGCTTGCGCGTAAAATTCTGATCCAGGAATTCCCGCACCTTGCGTGCACTGCGGACCGAAAGCCCGCCTTTGGCGTACAGCATCGGCTGTTGCGCGGAATTCGCCTGGGGAGCCGATCCCGCGGAACCATCATCACGCCGCATGATCCGGCCTCCTGATAATTCCAAGATGCAATTCAACCCCAGGCTGTCCTCCCTGTTCCCCTGAAAAACAATTCGTGATTGATCCGGCGGCATCGACCCGCAGGTCACCCCTGCCGAACGCGAGCGGCTCAAGCCCTGCCTCGGCGAAATGGAACTCATCAATCGCCAGTTCCGACAGCGCCGGACTGGGGATGGAATAGATGATGCTCCCGCGCGCTGTGGCGCGTCTGGGACCGGCACTCTCCGGAATGATATCCAAGACGTATCGGGTCGCCCGATCGACGCCCCGGGAAACGCCGCTTTCCCGAGCCTCGTCAGCTTTATTCATTCATGTCGCCTCAGCCGCCTTGCTGTAGCTTGAAATTCCCCTTGCCCGACCCGCGACCAGCGTAACGCACCGGCCGGGGATAGGAAAGAACTTCCACGCGCAAAGAAAAATTTTTATTCGGGAAAACTAAGAAAAAACGACCGGCGGAGGAAGTTGGCGAGCATTCTATTTCGCAGGCGTGGCCAGTCTTCGGCATGCAGGAACTCCCTGCATCAGCCTTGGCATGAGCGGTTCCGCGTTTTTCCTTGAGAGTCAGACACTAAGACGGCGCTTGGTGCGGCCTGGGCAAATCCACAGCTGGTTTGCCACCACGAGCGACGATAGGCAATGATGCGGCATCGAGCCAGGTTTACTTGTGGACAATCCAGTCCACCAAAGCGGGTTCGACCTGTTCGCAGTCGGTTAGTTCGCGGACCAGGTCCTTAGCCAGGCCGCGCCATTGATCTTCGGGCACATTGGTTTCCAGGACCAATTTCTTGAACACCTCGCGCAGAATGTCGCCATCGAACGCGGATACGCCGCCAGGTGCTTTTTCACCGGACTCGACGGGTTGGGGATACGCTTTCGGCCGGCTATCCGTCTGGTGCTCGCGGACGCGCCTCAAGAGCTTGCGCGATGCCTCGAGGACATGCCGGGAGGAGCGTAGAGTCCGCTGCAGTTCGTCAATCTCGGCTTCGGTACGCCGCACACCCAGGCGCGCAGCCTCGATGAACATCCGGATGGTGTTTGTTGCCGTTGCCATCATCGCATTTTCTCCCGCGATGCCCGCGTAGGTGGATGGCACGGAGCCGGCGCCTAAGCTGGCGTCTTGATGTCCAGTGTCAGGCTGACCAGCAACAGCGGCTTGTGGTCGTCACGGACCTCTATCGAAAGAACGCGGTGTTCTGGCCGCTCGATACCTCTGGCCAGTTCAGCCAATATTCTGGTGGCTTCGAACCCAGCCGTTTCAAGATCAGCTATCTCTGTTCCCTCCATGTCGGGAAGCAAGGTTTCGCAGTCGCGATAGTCGAAGTGGTAAATCGCCATTTGGCGAAAACGCCGTAGCCGCACGCTGGTTGCGGTACGATTTTTACCAAGTGGGCTTGTCAAATCATCCAATCGCCCAGCTTTTGTATGTACCACGCTTGCCAGGCTTCCGTGCAACGTCTAACTCTTTGTTTTAACGCAGTTCCCTAGGGAAAGCGCAACGCGCTTTTCCCGGAATTGCTCTAGTTCTCCGCGTGGCTGAAGACGACAGCTCCGCTGTCCTTGCGGACTTCAACGCATACCACGCCATCGTCACCCCTTCGGGTCTGGAACATGGCGATTGCATGATCTTTGGCGGCCTTCTCAGCGTCGAAGGTCACCTTGTCGATGACGCCCCGTTTCCCGTACCAGATGACAGTGAATGCCATTTGAAGGTTCCATGCGTTCCGCTAAGCATAGGCGCTTTCGCCCAGGGCTTCAAACGTGACCGACGCAAACTGAGACACACTGCCCACCTACGGGCTACGGGTAGTGTCTCAGTTGAAATTTCGGCGTGCTTTCACAAAACGCCGCGGCGTTGTTCGTAGAGGTCCCACGCGACCTCCACAAAGGCCAGCAGAACATCGTCCTGGTTCCAGCCGGCCGCGACCGCTTCCTGGACGATTTCGCGGATCAGGGGCCGCAACTGGCGCTGGCACTCGGCTGACATGTCGATACCGGGGCGTCCCATGGGAGGCCCCTCGAAGTTGAATCTCATCATTCGGCGCTCCCCCTCGCCTTCAATTACAGTGTTATATCACAATTTTCATTCCTCCTGATATACAATAGATGTGGCATCAAGCATAAGAAGCCTTGGAGGATCAAAGCAGCACCGGACGATGCCGGGCACACCGGTCCTATGCTTGCCCCTAGGTCAGCTTGATTTTCCTGAATACGATTCTATCAGGGCTTCATCGGCTCAATCTCTGCACGCAGTCGAAATCTTCGCCCAGGCCGCATGCCGCCATCCGGCGAATGCGCCGCATCAGCGCCTGCATTGCCTTCTGCAATCGCTCTGTGGATAGTCCCTGCAATGTTCGAGACCTTGTCGATTCACTGGCCCAATATCCTGGCGATCATCTCGGTGGTGATGGCCGCGGTCGGCATCAGCCACGCCGTCATAACCAAGGAAGATGTCCGCGCCGCCACCGGCTGGGTGGGCGTGATGGTGCTGTCGCCGATCCTCGGCGTGCTGATCTATGCCGTCGCCGGCATCAACCGCATCCGCCGCGCCACGATCACCGCGCAGCGCCCGTTTGCTGGCGATGCCGTGTCGGCCAAGCATGAGCGCGACCTCGCCGCCGAGGAAGCCCTGATCGTCGAACGATACGGGCAGCGCTTCACGGGTCTCAGAACACTGGGCGACAGGGTGGCGCGACGCGCGCTCAACCCTGGAAACGCCATCGATGTTCTGGGGACCGGCGACGAGGCCTATGCCGCCATGTGCGCGGCGATCGACGGTGCCGAACGCAGCGTCCTGCTCGAGACCTATATTTTCGACAATGACGCCGTCGGCCTGCTCTTCGTCGAATCGCTGGCCGATGCAGTCCGGCGCGGCGTCACCGTTCGCGTGCTGATCGATGCTGTCGGCGCCCGCTACTCCGTCCCCAGCATTTTGGGCCACCTGCGCAAGGCTGGCATCCCCGCCAATGTCTTCAACGGCAACATCGTCATGGGCCTGCGCCTGCCCTACGCCAACCTCAGGACCCACCGGAAGATCCTGGTGGTCGACGGCGCGGTTGCCTTTACCGGCGGCATGAACATCCGCAAGGGGTTTTCCGCCGAGTTCGCCGGCTCCAACAGCGCCAGGGACACGCATTTCCAGGTCACCGGCCCGGTCGTTGCCGACCTCTTCTCGGTCGCCGCCGAGGACTGGCGCTTCGCCACCAACGAGGCCTTGAAGGGCGATGCCTGGAAAATCGCGCCCCTATCGCCGGCGCCCGGCGTTCCGATGCTGGTGCGGGCCGTTGCGTCCGGCCCGGACGCCAGCAACGAGACCAACCACAAGCTGCTCATCGGCGCGTTCTCCGTCGCCCGCAAATCGATCCGCCTGATGTCGCCCTATTTCCTGCCCGATCGCGAACTGATCAGCGCGCTGGTCACCGCCGCCCGGCGCGGCGTCGAGATCGACATCGTCGTGCCGGCGGTGAACAACCTCTTCCTTGTCGACCGCGCCATGACCGCGCAATTCGACCAGGTGCTGAAGCACTATTGCCGCGTCTGGCGCACCGAGGGGCCGTTCGACCATTCGAAGCTGCTGTCGATCGACGGCGTGTGGGCCTATGTCGGCTCGTCCAACCTCGACGCCCGGTCGCTGCGGCTCAACTTCGAGATCGACCTGGAGATCCTCGATGCGGGGTTTGCCCGCGAGATCGAAGCGCGGATCGGATCGGCACTCGAAACGGCTGTCCCCGTCACGCTGGACACCTTGCGCGCCAGGCCGTTTCTTATCAGGCTGTTCGACCGGGTGCTTTGGCTCGGCTCGCCCTATCTCTAGATGGGTTTATCCATGTCCCTGGATGGAGTCATTCTGTCTTTAACAAAACGACGCATTTGCCGGGTAGCGTGACGCCAAGCATGGAATATAGGCTGAAAGACTCTATTTGATGTGCATGGCAAGAACGGCTGAAATGACGGGCGCACAATGCGGATGAACGGACGCAGCCTCCCGGCAAGCATGCTTCTATCCATTCGGGACCGCCGGATGCGGAAGGCAAACGCGGCCGCACATACAACCACTGTCGCCTCCGGCACGCTGGTCGCCTCCTACAATGTCCACAAATGCATTGGCGTCGACCGCAAGTTCGATCCCGACCGCACCAGCCGCGTCATCCGCGAAATCGATCCTGATGTCATCGCGCTGCAGGAAGCCGATAACCGCTTCGGCGACCGCGACGGGCTTCTCGACCTGCCCCGGCTCGAGCGGGAAACCGGCCTTGTGCCGGTGCCGATTTCAGCCACCGGCAAAGGCCACGGCTGGCACGGCAATGTCCTGCTGTTCAAGAAGGGCGTCGTTCGCGACGTGCATCAGATCAAGCTTCCGGGCCTGGAACCGCGCGGTGCCTTGGTGGCGGAGATCGATATGGACGGAGGCCAGATTTTGCGTGTCATCGCCGCTCATCTCGGCCTGTTGCGCCATTCGCGTTCCCAGCAGGCACGTGTCGTGCTCGATCTCATGAACAGCCCGGACGAAAAGCCGACCTTGCTGCTTGGCGACCTGAACGAATGGCGGCTCGGCAACCGCTCAGCGCTCAACACGCTGCATGCGACGTTCGGTCCGCAGCCGCCGGCGGTTCCCACCTTCCCGTCAAACCTGCCGCTGCTGGCGCTCGACCGGATCATGACCAATCGGCACGGAATGATCGCGGCGGTGGAGGCGCATGATACCCCGCTTTCGCGCGTTGCCTCCGACCATCTGCCGCTCACGGCGTTCGTTCGCCTGGATCGGATGGCTTCGGCCGATAACGCCATGATGTCCCCGGCGTCGCAAAGCGTGTAGCCTGAACAGGAACACCCGGTTCCTCCGCGAGTTTACATGTGCGAGTTTAGATGTACGGGTCTAAATGTTTTTGAACACTCAGGAGGATGCAATGAAAAAGCTGATCTTGGCTTCCATGTTGGCACTGGCCGCGACCGCGGCAGCCATTGCGCCAACGCAAGCCGTAAGCCTGACCATCCAGTCCGACGACGACAACCAATATTCACAGGATGATGATTCCGACAATGGCGGCATCGTTATACGCCGACACCATAACCGCTATTACAACCAGTACGACGAAGATCAGAGCGGTCAGTATGATGACAATTACGGCGGATATCGCCGCTACCACCACCGGCATCACCGCTGCCATATAGAAACGATTGTGCATTGGCGCCACCACCATAGGGTGATCGAAGACGTTCGCGTCTGCGGCTAACCCGCACCCCTCATCGTTGACGTGGCGCCGAGATGGCGCCGTCAAGGCTTGGGCATAGTCGCGGTTCCTTCCACGGACGTGGCTATGCCGCATTGCACAATCTCGCGGCCTTGCCCACAATGCAGGCATGGTCCGATCCTCCCTAGCCGTCCTGGTGATCGATGAAAATCGCATCCGTGCCTCGATCATCGAGGCCGGACTGCGCGAGGCTGGCCATCAGCGTGTCACCGTCATCCACGATGTCGCCGGCATCGCGCGGCGGATCGCCGAGATCGAGCCTGACGTCATCGTCATCGACCTCGAAAACCCCAACCGCGACATGCTGGAAAACATGTTCCAGCTGTCGCGGGCGGTGAAGCGCCCGATCGCCATGTTCGTCGACCGCTCCGATCAGGCCTCGATCGAGGCCGCGGTCGACGCCGGCGTGTCGGCCTACGTCGTCGACGGTCTCAGGCAAGAGCGTGTCAAGCCGATCCTCGACATGGCGGTGAGCCGTTTCAACGCTTTCTCGCGCATGGCGCGCGAACTGGAAGAGGCGCGCAGCGAACTCGAGAGCCGCAAGGTGGTCGACCGTGCCAAGCGCATATTGATGAAGTCGCGCGGCCTGAGCGAAGAGGCCGCCTACACGCTTCTGCGCAAGACGGCGATGAACCAGAACCGCAAGATCGGCGACATTGCACAGAGCCTGGTGACCGCCGCCGGGCTGCTCGGACCGGCGGAGGACGAATGAGCATGAGGCACCAGATCACCGCCGGCTTCATGCCGCTTTTCGACAGCGCCGTGCTGGTCGCTGCCGGCGAGCTTGGCTTCGCCGCGCGCGAAGGCATCGATCTCACGCTGCACCGCGAGACATCCTGGGCCAACATCCGCGACCGCATCGCCATCGGCCACTTCCATCTGGCGCACATGCTGGGACCGATGCCGCTCGCCTGCAATCTCGGGCTGACGCCGCTCGCTTCCGAGACCATCGTGCCGTTCTCGCTCGGGCTCGGCGGCAATTGCGTCACCATCTCCAACGCCGTCTGGGCGGGGATGGCGGCGCATGGTGCCGAACCCGATCTCGATCCGGCGCGCGCCGGTGCAGCGCTTGGCGCGCTCATTCGCGAGCGTGCCGCCGCCGGCCGTGATCCGCTGCGCTTCGGCGTGGTGCACCCGCATTCGGGACATAATTACGAACTGCGCTACTGGCTTGCTGCCTGCGGCGTCGATCCGACGCGCGAAATCGAGATCGTCATCGTGCCGCCCCCCTTCATGGCCGATGCGCTGGCCGCCGGCCGCATCGACGGCTACTGCGTCGGCGAGCCCTGGAACAGCGCTTCGGTCGCCGCGGGCACCGGCCACATCGTCACCGTCAAGGCACAGATATGGCACAACAGCCCGGAGAAGGTCATCGGCGTGCGCAAGGCCTGGGCGGACGAGAATCCCGAGGCTCTGGCGGCACTGCTGCGCGCGCTGCATCATTCGGCGCGCTGGTGCCAGCATCCCGGCAACCACGCCGAACTGGCTGAGGTGATGGCGCGACCCGGTTTCCTCGGCCTGCCGCCCGCGGTGCAGATGCCGATCCTGACCGGTCATCTCGGGCTTGGCGGCGGCGCGGAGCTTGATATCGACGACTTCTTCGTGCCCTTCGACAAGGCGGCCAACTTTCCCTGGAAGAGCCATGCGCTGTGGTTCTACACGCAGATGGTGCGCTGGGGGCATGTGGCGCACACGCCTGAAAACCTCGCTATCGCCCGCGATTGCTACCGGCCCGACCTCTACCGTTCCGCGCTGAAGCCGCTGGGTGTGGCACTTCCCGGCGCCAATTCGAAGGTCGAGGGCGCGCTGCGCGTGGCTACCGCGGTCGGCGCGACGGGAGCCGGCCTGGTGCTCGGCCCCGATGGTTTTTTCGATGGCCAGATATTCGATCCCGACGAGATCGACGCCTACATTGCCGGCCAGAAATCGGTCCGCGCCGAGGTCTGATCATTTCCTCGCCATTCTTGTGCGTTGCACAATAATTGTGCGCGCGCTTGCGCCAATGAACAATCTTTGGCTTGCTCGCCCTGCGGGCTCTTGCGCCGACAATTGTATCATATCATTGATTTAATTGATGTTTATCATCCACTCCAAAACTGGCACGGTTCCTGCGTTGCAATAGGCAGGCTCTTCTCGGGGTCACGGAACAGGCGTCCAATGGCGGGCGCTACAGGCAAAGCTGCCGCTCAGGTCAACACGCGATCCCGGATGGACGGGACGCGCGCGGCCTGGCCGGCGGCTTTTTTGTTTTGACCGAACACGCAATCGACGGCGCTGATCCCAAGCAGTGCCCAACGGGAGACGACGATGACGAAATGCATCAAGACTGAAGCCCCTCTCGAGGGCATGACCCGCCGCAATTTTCTGATGGCAAGCGCTGCCACCGCAGCAACCCTGGCAGCCGCGCGTGCGCTGCTGCCCTCTGGCGCCTATGCGGCTACTGCCGCCCCGGAAGTCACCGGCGCCAAGCTCGGCTTCATCGCGCTGACCGATGCCGCACCGCTGATGGTCGCCAAGGAGAAGGGGCTGTTCGCGAAATTCGGCATGCCCGATGTCGAGGTGCTGAAACAGGCCTCGTGGGGCGCGACGCGCGACAATCTGATGCTCGGCGGCGCCGCCAACGGTATCGACGGCGCCCATATACTGACGCCGCTGCCCTATCTCATGCACACCGGCAAGGTGACGCAGAACAACCAGCCGATGCCGATGGCGATCGTGGCGCGGCTCAACTACGACTGCCAGGGTATTTCGGTCGCGCAGGAATATGCCGCCACCGGCGTCGGCCTCGATGCTTCGAAGCTGAAGGACGTCTTCGCCGCCAAGAAGGCGGCCGGCAAGGAGATCAAGGCCGCCATGACCTTCCCGGGCGGCACACATGATTTGTGGCTGCGCTACTGGCTGGCCGCCGGCGGCATCGATCCCGACAAGGACGTCTCAACCATCGTCGTGCCGCCGCCGCAGATGGTGGCCAACATGAAGGTCGGCAACATGGACGTGTTCTGCGTCGGCGAGCCGTGGAACGAGCAGCTCGTCCACCAGGGCGTCGGCTTCACCGCCGCCACGACGGGCGAGTTGTGGAAGGGCCATCCGGAAAAGGCGCTCGGCCTGCGCGCCGAATTCATAGAAAAGTACCCGAACGCCACCAAGGCGATCCTGATGGCCGTCATGGAGGCCCAGCAATGGTGCGAGGCCAAGGAGAACAAGGACGAGATGGCCGCCATCATCGGCAAGCGGCAATGGATGAACGTGCCGGTCGCCGACATCATTGGACGCCTCAAGGGCGACATCAACTACGGCAATGGCCGCGTCGCCACCGGCACCGATCTCTACATGAAGTTCTGGAAAGGCGGCGTCTCCTATCCGTTCAAGAGCCATGACTCATGGTTCCTCGCCGAGAACATACGCTGGGGCAAATTCGCGCCGACCACCGACGTCAAGGCGCTGGTCGACCAGGTCAACCGCGAGGATATCTGGCGCGAGGCGGCCAAGGATCTCGGCGTGGCGGCGGCCGATATCCCGGCGTCCTCCTCGCGCGGTGTCGAGACCTTCTTCGACGGCAAGGTCTTCGATCCGGCCAACCCGTCCGCCTATCTCGACAGCCTGAAGATCAAGGCTTCGGCCTGATCCGAGCGCAACGGCGCCGTTTGCGCCGTTGCGCTCTGCAAACGCGTCCTGCGCCGCTTGCCCTCACCATCTGCCCACGGAGTTTTCCCAGACATGTCTATCCAGACTATCGAGGACACCAAGGTGAAGACCTTTCCCGCCAAGCCGGCCGAAATCATCGCCTTCACCGCCAAGGCGCGACGCCGCTTCGATCCGATCGCGATCGCCGGAAAGCTGGCGAGCACGCTGATGCCGCCGGTCGTCGTCATCGCCCTGATGCTCGTCGTCTGGCAAATCGCCTGCTCGTCGCCGACATCAAGCCTGCCGCCGCCCAGCCAGGTGTGGAACGAGGCCTACGACCTCATCGCCCACCCATTCTTCAACAACGGCCCGCAGGATATCGGCCTGGCCTGGCGGGTGCTGATCTCGCTGCAGCGTGTTGCCATCGGCTTCGGCCTGGCGGCGATCGTAGGCGTCGCGCTCGGCGCGCTGGTCGGCCAGTCGATCTGGGCGATGCGCGGCCTCGATCCGGTGTTCCAGATCCTGCGCACCGTGCCGCCGCTCGCCTGGCTGCCGCTGTCGCTGGCGGCGTTCCGCGATTCCAGCCCGTCGGCGCTGTTCGTCATCTTCATTACCTCGATCTGGCCGATCATCATCAACACCGCCGTCGGCGTGCGCAACATCCCTCAGGATTACCGCAACGTCGCGCGCATCCTGCGGCTCAACCCGCTCGAATTCTTCATCAAGATCATGGTGCCGGCCGCCGCGCCCTACATCTTCACAGGCTTGAGGATCGGCATCGGCCTGTCCTGGCTGGCGATCGTCGCCGCCGAAATGCTGACCGGCGGCGTCGGCATCGGCTTCTTCATCTGGGACGCCTGGAACTCGTCGCGGCTGCCCGACATCATCGTCGCGCTCGCCTATATCGGCATCACCGGCTTCTGCCTCGATCGCCTGGTCGCGGCGGTCGGCGCCTTCGTCACCCGCGGCACAACGGCAAAGTGAGCGTGATGACCGCCTACCTTAAACTCGACCATATCGACAAATCCTTCGCCCGCGGCGGCCAGGTCAGCGAGGTGCTGAAGGACATCCGGCTGACCATCGACAAGGGCGAATTCGTTTCCATCATCGGCCATTCAGGTTGTGGCAAGTCGACCTTGCTCAACCTGATCGCCGGGCTGACCACAGTATCCGCCGGCGCCGTGCTGCTCGAAAACAAGGAGGTCGACAGCCCCGGGCCCGAGCGCGCCGTGGTGTTCCAGAACCACAGTCTTTTGCCGTGGCTGACCGTCTACGAAAACATCAACCTGGCGGTGTCTAAGGTCTTTGGCCGTTCCAAGAGCAAGGCCGAGCGGCATGACTGGATCATGCGCAATCTCGACCTCGTGCAGATGGCGCATGCCAGGGACAAACGCCCGGCGGAAATCTCGGGCGGCATGAAGCAGCGCGTCGGCATTGCTCGCGCACTGGCCATGGAGCCGAAGATCCTGCTGCTCGACGAGCCGTTCGGCGCGCTCGACGCGCTGACCCGCGCCCATCTGCAGGACGCGGTGATGGACATCCATTCGCGGCTCGGCTCGACGACGATCATGATCACCCATGATGTCGACGAGGCGGTGCTGCTCTCCGATCGCATCGTCATGATGACCAACGGTCCGGCGGCGACCATCGGCGAAGTGCTTGCCGTGCCGCTCGCCCGGCCGCGCCGCCGCGTCGAACTCTCTTCCGACCGCACTTTCCTGCTCTGCCGCGAGGCGGTGTTGAAGTTCCTATACGAACGCCACCGCTTCGTGGAAGCCGCGGAGTAAGGCCATGACCGAAAAAACGTCATCATCGGCAATTGGCAATCTGCATCGGCAATGGGCAATCTACCGCATTGCACAAATATTATGCTGCTGTGCAAGGCATTCTGACTAATCTTTGATCCGCTGCCGGGCTTGATCAAAAGTCGCGCGGCGACGGTCCGCATTGATTTCGTTTGATAATCTGGAGCGCTGTCGAATTGGCACGCTTCCTGCATTGCAGAATGCAGGCCCCTCAAGGGCCAAGTGACACGGCGTCCAATGGCGGGCGCCACAGGCAAAGCTGCCGCTCAGGTCAATACGCGATCCCGGATGGACGGGCGCGCGAAGACCTGGCCGGCGGCTTTTTTGTTTTTACGCGATCGACGGCGCTGGTCCCAGGCGGCGCCCAACCGGAGACGAAGATGATGAAACGGATCGGAACTGGCACGTCCCTCGCGGACTTCACGCGCCGCGATTTTCTGACCAGCAGCGCACTGACGGCGGCGCTGTTCACCGCCGCGCTCCTGCTGTTTCCCGCAGGCGCCAAGACTGACGGCAAGGGTCTCGAAGTGACCGCGCAAAGGTCGGTTTCAACCAGTTTGCCGATGCCGCGCCGCTGACAGTCGCGAACGAACAGACAAGGGCGGTGCCTCCCACGCCGCAAACCGGAGCCTGACAATGACCGCAAATCTCCCAGCCGCGCCGAGCCAGGACAATGCTTCCCGGCAGGCGCTCATGATGTCCACCATCGCCTTCACCGTCTGCTTCGCGGTGTGGACCATCTTTTCAATCATCGGCGTCCGCATAAAGCAGGAGCTTGGGCTGAACGAGACGGAATTCGGCCTGCTCGTCGGCACGCCAATTCTCACCGGCTCGCTCGTACGCATCGTGCTCGGCATCTGGACCGATCGCTACGGCGGACGGCTGGTCTACACTGCGACCATGCTTGCAGCGGCGGTAGCGACCTTCCTGCTCGCTTATGCGCACACTTATGAGCAGATGCTGATCGCGGCGCTCGGCGTCGGGCTCGCGGGCGGCGCCTTCGCCGTCGGTGTCGCCTATGTCTCGCGGTTCTTCCCCGCCGGCAGGCAGGGAACGGCTCTCGGCATTTTCGGTGTCGGCAATGTCGGAGCCGCAGTCACCAAGTTCCTTGCACCGTTCGTGCTTCTCTCCTGGGGATGGCAGTCGGTCGCGCAAATCTGGGCGGCGGCGTTGGTCGTCATGGCCGTCGTCTTCTGGTTCACGACCGGCGACGATCCAGTCATCCGTGAACGCCGCGCTGGCAAGGCAGCACCGGCGAAAAGCTTCTGGCAGGAATTCGCGCCGCTGAAGAACCTGCAAGTCTGGCGCTTCGCCTTCTATTACTTCTTCGCCTTTGGCGCCTTCGTAGCGCTGTCGCTGTGGTTGCCGCGCTACCTGATCGGTGTCTACGGCTTCGGGCTTGCGACTGCCGGCATGATCGGTGCAGCCTATTCGATCCCGGCAAGTGTCTTCCGTGCCTATGGTGGCGTACTTTCAGACCGGATCGGCGCTCGCACCGTGCTCTATTGGACCTTCGCGGTGTCGGCCGTCGCCACGCTGATCCTGTCGCTGCCACCCACGGATTATGTCGTGCACGGCATCAGCGGGCCGATCGCCTTCCACTTCGCCATCGGGCCGGTTGCCTTCATCGCCGTCGCCAGCGTGCTCGGCTTTTTCATGAGCCTCGGCAAGGCTGCCGTCTACAAGCACATTCCGGCCTATTATCCGGGCAATGTTGGCGCGGTCGGCGGCCTTGTCGGCATGATCGGTGGGCTCGGCGGCTTTATCCTGCCGATCGCCTTCGGCGCGCTCAACGACCTCACGGGTGTGTGGTCGAGCTGCTTCATGCTGCTCTTCGTCGTCGTCGCCGTCTGCTTTGCCTGGATGCACTTCAGCATCAGGCGGATGGAGCGCGTGGCATCTGCCGAAGCTCCAGCCCTGTCCTACGCGGCCGAGTGAAACCGGAGCGGATCAGCAAAATGACCGAGAAACTCGTCATCATCGGCAACGGCATGGCCCCCGGGCGCATGCTGGAGCATCTCCTGGAAAGGGCGCCTGGGCGCTACCAGGTCACCATCTTCAACGCCGAGCCGCGTGTGAACTACGACCGCATCATGCTGTCGCCGGTTCTGTCGGGTGAGAAGGCTTACGAGGAAATCATCATCCATGGCGATGGCTGGTACATCGCCAACAACATCACCCTCTACAAGGGCCACAAGATCGTTTCCATCGACCGGCAGGCAAAGACCGTCACCTCCGATCATGGCGTGACCGAGCCCTACGACAAGCTCGTCATCGCCACCGGCTCGGTGCCGTTCATCATCCCGGTGCCGGGCCACAACCTGCCGGGCGTGCTCACCTATCGCGATCTGGACGACGTCCGGGCCATGATGCTTGCCGCGCAGTCCAGGTCCAAGGCCGTGGTCATCGGCGGCGGCCTGCTTGGACTGGAGGCAGCCGCAGGCCTCAGCGCGCAAGGCATGGACGTCACCGTGCTGCATGTAATGCCAACGCTGATGGAGCGCCAGCTTGATCCCGCCGCCGGCTACCTCCTGCAGCGCGCGGTTGAAGAACGCGGCATCAAGGTCATCACCAAGGCCAACACCCAGGCGATCACGGGCAACGGCAAGGTCGAGCAGGTGGAACTTGCCGACGGAACCATCATTCCGGCGACGCTGGTGGTCATGGCGGTCGGCATCCGGCCGAACGCCGCAATCGCCAAGGAGGCCGGCATTGCCGTCAATCGCGGCATCGTCGTCGATGCCGGCATGCGCAGCAACGATCCCGACATCTATGCGCTCGGTGAGTGCGCCGAGGTCAGTGGCCAGGTCTATGGCCTGGTCGCGCCACTCTATGAGATGGCGCGCGTCACTGCCAGCCAACTGGCCGGCGACGAGGCTGCTGCCTTCGTTCATTCGGATACGCCGACCAAGCTCAAGGTCACCGGCATCGAGCTGTTCTCGCTCGGCGATTTCGCCGATGGCGACGACCGCCAGGAAATCGTACTGCGCGATGCTTCGGCCGGTGTCTACAAGCGGCTGGTGCTGAAGGACGACCGCATCATCGGCACCGTGCTCTATGGCGAGACATCAGACGGCGCCTGGTTCAACGACCTCAAAAAGAAGCAGACCGACATATCGCAGATGCGCGACACGTTGATCTTCGGCCAGTCATACCAGGGGGGTGCCCCGCTGGACCCTATGGCGGCCGTTGCAGCCTTGCCGGATGATGCGGAAATCTGCGGCTGCAACGGCGTTTGCAAGGGCAAGATCACGGGTGCGATCACGGCCAAGGGCCTGACCTCGCTCGATGACGTGCGCGCCCACACCAAGGCCTCGGCCTCCTGCGGCTCCTGTACCGGGCTGGTCGAGAAGCTGATGGTGCTGACCATCGGAGACAAGTACAACCCGGCCGCGGTGCAACCGATGTGCGGCTGCACCACGCTCGGCCATGACGAGGTGCGCCGGCTGATCAAGGCCAAGCACCTGAAGACCATTCCCGCCGTCATGCAGGAGCTGGAGTGGACCACCTCCTGCGGCTGCGCCAAATGCCGGCCGGCGCTCAATTACTACCTCGTCTGCGACTGGCCGGACGACTACGCCGACGACTACCAGTCGCGCTTCATCAACGAGCGCGTCCACGCCAACATCCAGAAGGACGGCACCTATTCGGTGGTGCCGCGCATGTGGGGCGGCGTCACCAATGCGGCAGAGTTGCGCGCCATCGCCGATGTCGTCGACAAGTTCGAGATCCCGATGGTCAAGGTCACCGGCGGCCAGCGCATCGACATGCTGGGCATCCGCAAGGAGGACCTGCCGGCGGTTTGGGCCGATCTCGGCCAGGCTGGCTTCGTCTCCGGCCACGCCTACGCCAAGGGCTTGCGCACGGTGAAGACCTGCGTCGGTTCCGACTGGTGCCGCTTCGGCACACAGGATTCGACGGGGCTGGGCATCCGCATCGAGAAATTCATGTGGGGCTCGTGGACCCCTGCGAAGGTCAAGATGGCGGTGTCGGGCTGCCCGAGGAATTGCGCCGAGGCGACCTGCAAGGATGTCGGCGTGATCTGTGTCGACAGCGGCTATGAGATCCATTTCGCCGGCGCCGCCGGCCTCGACATCAAGGGCACCGAAGTGCTCGGCCTTGTGAAGACAGAAGACGAGGCGCTGGAGCATATCGTGGCGCTGACGCAGATGTACCGCGAGCAGGGCCGCTACCTCGAACGCATCTATAAATGGGCCAAGCGCATCGGCATCTCGGAGATCAAACGCCAGATCATGGACGATGCGGACAAGCGCAAGGCTTACTACGAGCGCTTCGTCTTCTCGCAGAAGTTCGCCCAGGTCGACCCATGGTCGGAACGCGTTTCCGGCAAGGACAAGCACGAATTCCGGCCGCTGGCTTCGGTCGGGTTCGCAGAGGCGGCGGAGTAGGCGCGTGTTCCCGAAAAGTGGAAACCGGTTTTCGGTCAAGAACACGCGCCAGCAGGGATGGGATATATGAACTGGATATCGATCGGCTCTCTCTCCGACATCCCCCGACGCGGCGCGCGCTGCGTCGCCACGCCGGAAGGCAAGGTCGCGGTCTTCCGCACCCAGGACGATCAGGTCTATGCCATCGACGACCATTGCCCGCATAAGGGTGGCCCGCTCAGCCAGGGCATCGTGCATGGGGCGGCGGTGACCTGTCCCTTGCACAACTGGGTCATCTCGCTGGAGACCGGCAAGGCGCTCGGCGCCGACGAGGGCGCGGTGCGCACCATCCCGGTGAAGCGGGAAGGCGAACACCTGTTCATCGCGCTGGAAGCGCTGGCCAGCCGCGCGGCCTGACCAGATGGAGTTTGTCGAAGCGCGCGAGGTGAGGACCACCTGCCCCTATTGCGGGGTGGGCTGCGGCGTGCTGGCGAAGGTCGCCGCGGACGGGCAAGTGTCCGTCCGCGGTGACCCCGATCATCCCGCGAATTTCGGCCGGCTCTGCTCCAAGGGTTCCGCGCTGGCCGAAACCATCGACCTCGACGGCAGGCTGCTTCATCCCGAAATCCAGGGCCGCCGCGCAGGCTGGGACGAGACACTCGACCTCGTCGCCTCGACCTTCTCGCAGACCGTCGCCGAGCACGGGCCGGATGCGGTCGCCTTCTATGTCTCTGGCCAATTGCTGACCGAGGATTATTACCTCGCCAACAAGCTGATGAAGGGGTTCGTCGGCTCGGCTAACATCGACACCAATTCGCGCCTGTGCATGGCCTCGTCCGTCGCCGGCCACCGCCGCGCCTTTGGTTCCGACACGGTGCCGGGCACCTACGAGGATCTGGAGCTTGCTGACCTCATCGTGCTGGTCGGCTCCAACCTCGCCTGGTGCCATCCCGTGCTCTACCAGCGCATCGCCGCTGCCCGGGAAAAGCGGCCTGACATGAAGATCGTGCTCATCGACCCGCGCCGCACCATGACATCCGATATCGCCGACATGCATCTGGCGATCGCGCCGGATGGCGATGTCGCCCTGTTCACCGGCCTGCTCGCCTGGCTCGGCCAGCACAACGCGCTCGACCGCGCCTATATCACCGCGCACACGACGGGCTTCGGACAAGCGCTTTTCGCCGCCTCGGCGCTCGACGTTGCCGGCGTTGCCGCCGCGACGGGTCTGAGCGAGGACGAGCTTGTCCGCTTCTACAGCCTGTTCGCCGCGACTGCGAAGACGGTGACGGTCTACAGCCAGGGCGTGAACCAGTCGTCGTCGGGCACCGACAAGGTCAACGCCATCATCAACTGCCATCTCGCCACCGGCCGCATCGGCAGACCGGGGGCCGGGCCATTTTCGGTGACCGGCCAGCCCAACGCCATGGGCGGCCGCGAGGTCGGCGGCATGGCCAATATGCTCGCCGCCCATATGGAGATCGAGAACTCCGAGCATCGCGATCGCGTGCGGCGCTTCTGGAACGCGCCTGATGTCGCGCAAAAGCCCGGCCTGAAGGCGGTCGAGATGTTTCAAGCCGTGGCCGACGGGCGCATCAAGGCGCTGTGGATCATGGCCACCAATCCAGTCGATTCGATGCCGGATGCCGATGCCGTCGAAGCGGCGATCAAGACCTGCCCCTTCGTCGTGGTTTCGGACGTGCTGGCCAGCACGGACACCGTGCGCCACGCCCATGTCCGGCTGCCGGCCGCCGCCTGGGGCGAGAAGGACGGCACCGTCACCAATTCCGAGCGCCGCATCTCGCGCCAGCGCGCCTTTCTGCCCGCGCCCGGTGAGGCGCGGCCCGACTGGTGGATTGTAGCCGAGGTGGCGCGGCGCATGGGGTTTGGCGAGGCGTTTACACATGCTTCGCCGGCGGAGATTTTCGCCGAGCATGCCGCGCTGTCTGGGTTCGAAAATGATGGTGCGCGCGATTTCGATATCGGGATTTATTCCGGTGTCGATGGGAAGGAATACGACACGCTGGCGCCTTTCCAATGGCCAGCACCGAGCCAAGGCACCCCCCTCTGGCCTGCCGGCCATCTCCCCCTCAAGGGGGGAGATCAGCTTTTGTCGCGGCCTTCGCCAATCGCCAAAGGGGAAGAACGAACGGGGATGCCTAAGCTGCCAATCTCCCCCCTTGAGGGGGAGATGGCCGGCAGGCCAGAGGGGGGGGCTCAAGCTGGAGGTCAGCCAGAAGGCCCTTCCAGCACCCGCTTCTTCGCCGACGGCCATTTCTACACCCCCGACCGCAAGGCGCGCTTCATCGCCATCCGCGCCACCACGGAATGCCGCACCAGCCCCGATTTCCCGCTCATCCTCAACACCGGCCGGATTCGCGACCACTGGCACACCATGACGCGCACCGGCAAAAGCGCGCGACTGTCCCAGCACATCGCCGAGCCCTTCGTCGAAATCCATCAGGCGGATGCACAACACCATGGCATCGGCGACGCCGACATCGTGCGTATCTCCACTCCTCGTGGCGAAGTGCTGGTCCGCGCCCTGATCACGTCCCGCCAGCGTCGGGGTAGTGTCTTCGCGCCAATGCACTGGACCGACCAGTTCGCCGCACGGGGCCGGCTCGACGCGCTGACCGCGCCGCTTACCGATCCAATCTCCGGCCAGCCGGCGTTGAAACATGTCGCGGCCCGCATCGAGAAATTTGCTGCCGGGGCGTTTGGTTTCGCCGTGACACGGCAACGTCCCCAGGCAATCGCCGCCGACTATTGGGCGGCGGCCCGCTGCAAGGGCGGCTGGCGAGTTGAACTTGCTTTTGCCAATGCCGAGGTCGACTGGACGGGCTTTGCCCGGTCACTGTTCGGCGCAGAGCCGGAAGCCGAAGTGCTCGCCTATCACGACCGCGACGCCGGCCAGCACCGCATCGCCGCTTTCGACGGCGAGCGCCTCACGGGCGCCTTGTTCATCGCGCCTGCCCCGGTCGCGGTGTCGCGCGGCTGGGCGGCTGAACAATTGGAAGCACCCCATGCCAGCCAGCGCGAACGCTTCAGGATCGTTGCCGGCCGCGCCGGTGCCGAACGACCGGACGCCGGCGCGACCGTCTGTTCCTGTTTCAACATCGGCGCCAACCAGATCGTGGCGGCGGTGGCGGGCGGCTGCACGACCGTCGAAGCCATCGGCGGTGCGCTGAAGGCCGGCACCAATTGCGGCTCCTGCCGGTCCGAGATCCGCGCGATCATCCTGGCCAATCGCGTACAGGCCGCCGAGTGATCAGTGTCCCTCGTCAGCTGACGAAATAGCGCTGCACGCCACCCGGCAGCCAGGTGTGCAGCCGGGAGAATGAGGCGGCTCTCCGCCGATCACAACCGGTCAACTTTCCGTTCCTTGCCGTGCCGAGTCCCCGAATATCCCTGTATCGACATTGCGGCCACTACCCAAACGGCTGATGCAATAATTGAACGGCCCGGTGATCACGGATCTGTGCCTCGGCTGGCCCCGTCTTCCGCAATTGTACGTCTGGACACAGGTGTTGAAGACTGGAAAATAGGGAGCGCAACTTCGCCGTCCGAGTTGATTAGAAACCTCAGGAGATCAGCGCTGAATCTGGAAGACATAGCCGCCCACCCGGCCTTGCACCGCTACGTTCAGGAACAGTCCCAGTCCCTGATCCGAATCTACGAGGAAAGCCCGCGGCTGGCTTCCATCTTTGCCACGCAGCAGCGCTGGCTGATGGGTCATGTCGGCCTTGCCATGCACTTCAGGCGCGACCCGAACGACCGCCGCAAGGAACTGACAGTATCGCGTTTCATCGAGGTCGTGCACAAGAATTCGGTCGCCAGCCGCAACACGGCGGACGCCTTCATCAAGGAGATGCTGCACTACAACATCGCCGAGTATGTGGAGGGCGGGGACGGCCGCACACATCCCCTGCAACCGACGGCGGCCACCATTGAGAGGTTCACTGGCTGGGTGCTCGCCCATCTGCGCACGCTTGACCATATCGACGGCGGCGACCGGCTGGCCAGGTTCCTGGACCGGCCCGACATGCTTGCCACGCTGCAGCCCCTGGTGGCTGACGGCCTGCTTGCCTCAAAGCCGGTGCGCGAACCCAACCAGACCTTTTCCCTGTTCATCTGGCTCAACAATGGCGGCATCGTCATGGACTGGCTGATGTCGGGTATCGATCCCGACCATGCCGGCCTGGAGCGGATTCCGACCAGCGTGGTGTCGATCGGAGACTTCGCCAAATGGCTCAAGCTGTCGCGGACCCATCTCGGCCGCAAACTGCGCACCGCCGAGGAACTCGGCAGCCTCGGCTGGCTTGGCCAGCGCGGCCATTCGGTGATGTGGGTGTCGCATCGGTTCTATGAGGAATACATGACCGTCCAGGCCGCCAAGCTGGCCGTCGTCGACAGTGCCTTCGAAGCCTGCTTTCCACCATCGCAAGCCGGCGCCTGAGCGGCGCCGCGCGAGACCGACGCGGTCAAGCTGGCCATCATCACCGACGCCTTGCCAAAGCCTGTGTCGATTGATGCTCGCCAAGCCACACCGACACGACTTTGATCGGCGTTCTCAATCGATGTCGAACGAGACGCCCTGGGCAAGCGGCAGCGCTTTCGAATAGTTCACTGTGTTGGTGGCGCGCCGCATATAGGCCTTCCACGCATCGGAGCCGCTCTCGCGGCCGCCGCCGGTTTCCTTTTCGCCGCCGAACGCGCCGCCGATCTCGGCCCCCGAAGTGCCGATATTGACATTGGCGATGCCGCAGTCCGAACCGTCGACGCCGAGGAAGCGCTCGGATTCCTGCAGGTCGCGGGTGAAGATCGACGACGACAGGCCGGCACCCACCGCATTGTGCTCGTCGAGCACGGCGTCGAAATCCGAGTACTTCATCACATAGAGGATCGGTGCGAAGGTCTCTTCCGTCACCGGTGACACCTGCTTCGGCATTTCGACCAGCGCCGGATGCACATAATAGGCATCCGGATGGCCGTTCTCGACCCGCGTGCCGCCGGTCACCTTGCCGCCATGGGCGATCGCTTCCTGCAACGCCTTCTGCATGGCATCGAACGCCGCCTTGTCGATCAGCGGCCCGACCAGCGAGGAGGTCTCCAGCGGGTTGCCCACCGAAACGCTCTGATAGGCCTTCTTCAGCCGCGGCAGCAGGGCGTCGTAGACGCTGTCATGCACGAACAGGCGCCTGAGCGTCGTGCAGCGCTGGCCGGCCGTGCCCATCGCGCCAAAGGCGATGGCGCGCAGCGCCATGTCGAGATCGGCCGTTGGGCATACGATGCCGGCATTGTTGCCGCCAAGCTCCAGCACAGCACGCGCAAAGCGCTTGGCCAGCCGCGGCCCGACATCCCGGCCCATGCGGGTCGAACCGGTGGCCGACACCAGCGGCACCTTGGGATGGTCGACCAGGATCTCGCCGACGGCACGGTCGCCGATCAGCACTGGCGCCAGGCCCTGCGGCGCATCCGCGCCGAAACGCTTGACCGCGCGCTTGAAGATTGCCTCGCAGGCGAGCGCCGTCAGCGGCGTCTTCTCCGACGGCTTCCACACCACCGCGTCACCGCAGACCAGAGCAAGTGCTGCATTCCACGACCACACGGCGACCGGGAAATTGAAGGCGGAGATAACGCCGACGACGCCGAGCGGATGCCAGGTTTCCATCATGCGATGGCCCGGACGCTCCGTGGCGATGGTCAGGCCATACAATTGCCGGGACAAACCGACGGCGAAATCGCAGATGTCGATCATCTCCTGCACTTCGCCGAGCCCTTCGGACGGGATCTTGCCGACCTCGATCGACACCAGCCGGCCGAGTTCGGCCTTGTGCGCGCGCAACTCCTCGCCGAGCAGCCGCACCAGTTCGCCGCGCTTCGGACCCGGCACCAGCCGCCAGGATTGGAACGCTTTGTGCGCGGCATCGATGGTCTTGGCAGCATCGGCCGGCGAGATCGTCTTCAGCCCCGCGATCTCTTCGCCCGTCACCGGGCTCTTCACAATGAGGTCGCCGCCGACAAGCGCGTCCTTGGCCACACCCAGTTTGGCCAGAAGCTCGGCCGTTTCCTTCGCTATGGTCATTTTTTGTCCCTTTCAGATCCCGTCGCTCATATGGCGTCGGGTCAAAGCCTCCGCCACGCGCCCGCGTGCCGACAAGGCACTGCAGGCACAGTCATGGCGTGGCATTACTCGTTTCGGGGGAAAATCGCCACCCCGGCATGGTCCAAGCCCAACCTACACGATTGAGCCAGCCGACATGATTGAGCCAGCCGGACGTCAGTTGGCCTTCTTCGCCGGCACGCGCACGGTGCCGTCTTTCATCAAACGGTCGATATGCATGCGGATATGGGCTGCTTCCGCCGCGGTGTTGGCAAGCGCGATGGCGCGGTCGAAAGCAATGCGCGCTTCGTCGCCCCGGTCGAGCTGCATCAACAGCCCGCCCTTGAGGCCGAAGAAATGGAAATAGCCGGAAAGTCTCTGCTCCAGAGGTTCGATCATGGCAAGTGCTGCTTCCGGGCCGCGCACCTTGGAGACCGCAACCGCGCGGTTGAGCGTGACCACCGGCGACGGCTGCATCTGTTCGAGCAGGCCATAAAGCAGGTCGATCTCCACCCAGTCGGTGTCTTCGGCAGTCGCCGCCCGGGCATGCAGGGCCGCGATTGCCGCTTGCACCTGGTAGGGACCGGGCTTGCGATGGCGCAACGCCTTGTCGACAAGGGCGAGCCCCTCGTCGATCATCTTGCGGCTCCACAGGCTGCGATCCTGGTCCTCGAGCAGCACGATCTCGCCGTTTTCGTCGAAGCGGGCCGGCGCGCGTGCGTGCTGGAGCAAAAGCAGCGCCGTCAGCCCCATGATCTCCGGCTCGGTCTGGAACAGCCGCAGCAAAAGCCGGGAGAGCCGGATCGCCTCTTCGCAAAGCGGCGCACGGGCCGGCGCCTCGCCGCTGTTGGTCGAATAGCCTTCGTTGAAGATCAGGTAGACCATGGCCGCCACCGCGGCCAGCCGTTCCGAGCGCTCGACGGCGCCCGGCGTCTCGAACGGTACGCCGGCGTCCGCGATACGCGCCTTGGCGCGGGTGATCCGCTGCTCCATGGCGCTCTCGCCGACCAGGAAGGCGCGCGCGATCTGCTTGACGGTCAGGCCTGAGACGATGCGCAGCGCGACAGCGATCTGCTGCGTCGCTGGCAGATCGGGATGGCAGCAGATGAACAGCAGCCGCAAGATGTCGTCGCGGTAATGCGCGCCGTCCAGCCGCTCGGCGATATCGCTCTCGGCATCTTCGAGATCGGAGATCTGGTCCTCTTCTGGCATTGGCGCCTGCTTGGCACGCTTGCGTACCGCGTCGATGCCGCTGTTGCGGCCGACGAAGATCAGCCAGGCCGCCGGGTCGCGGGGCGGCCCGTTCTGCGGCCAGTTCTTCAGCGCCCTGAGGCATGCGTCCTGGAAAGCTTCCTCCGCCGTATCGAGATCGCGGAAATAGCGCAGCAGCGCACCCATCGCCTGCGGGCGGGCGGCGCTTATCGCCGAGCTGATCCAGGCGAGTTCGGTCATGCTGGAACCTTGTTGGCATGGAACACCGAGACCGGCCGGATCTCATAGGACCCGCCGCTCGGATTGACCTCGGAAAGTTCGCGGGCGAATTCGACGGCCTCGTCGAGATCGGCACAATCAAGCGTGTAGAAGCCGAGGAACTGTTCCTTGGTCTCGGCGAACGGTCCGTCGATGACGACCGCCTCGCCCTTGACCCTGCGCAGTGTCGTCGCCGCCGTCGTCGGCAAAAGCCGCGCCACCGGGCCGAGCCGGCCGGCATTGGCGTACTTCTCCTGAACGTCGAGGAGGTCTGTCATGACCTTGTCGTCCTGTTCCTTGCTCCAGGAGCAGACGACATCTTCGGAGGCGTAGCAGAGGATAGCATAAAGCATGGGCGGTCCTTCTCCGTATCAAAGGACGAAACACTAGGACCGATCCCGACATGACGTCGATAAAAAAATCCGGGGCCGCGGATTTGGCGGCCACCGACAACCGCAGTCAGCTTTCGTGCGCCCTCAACCATCTCAGCACCAGCGCTTCTTCTTCGTCGAGACCGTCCATGGACCGCTTGCGCTTGTTGGCTTCGGCCATTTCGGCAAGCAGGCGCCCCTGCGACCAGGCCTCGAAGACCCGCGGGTGGATATAGCATTTGCGGCAGACGGCGCGCGTGTTGCCGAGCCGCTCGGCCACCTTGTCGATGACGCTGTTCATCACCCGCTTTTGCTGTGTCTGGCTTTCCGGCGGTTCGGTCTGTGCAAACAGCGACGCGGCATGGATCGTGCCGCCCCACGTGCGGAAATGCTTCGAGCTGAACGCATCCCCGGCAGCGTCCCTGATATAGCGGTTGACGTCGTCGGAGTGGACCGGGCGCCTGTTGCCCTCCTCCTCGAGATATTGGAACAGCTTCTGGCCCGGCAGATCCTGCGCACCGCGCACGATGCCTGCGATGCGGCGATCGACCAGCTTCAGCTTCCATTCCTTGCCGGACTTGCCCTTGAAGGCAAAGCGCAGGCTCGATCCCTTGATGTCGACATGACGGTCCCGCAACGTCGTCAGGCCGAAGCTCTTGTTATCGCGCGCATAGGCGGTATTGCCGACACGGATCATCGTGTTGTCGAGCAGCCAGACGACTGCGGCGACGACACGCTCGAAAGGCAGGCCGTGGCGGCGCAGGTCGCTGTCTATCGTGCGCCGCAGTTCCGGCAGGCTTTCGGCGAAGGCAACGAGGCTCGAATATTTGGCGCTGTCGCGTTCTTCGGCCCATTGCGGATGATAGCGATACTGCTTGCGCCCCCGCTGATCCCGTCCTGTCGCCTGGATGTGCCCATCCGCGTCGGGCGAAATCCAGACATCCGTCCAGGCCGGCGGAATGACGATCGCCTCGATACGCGCCCTGGCGGCATCCGAGACCGGTCGCCCGTGAGGTCCCTTGTAGGAAAATCCCTTGCCTGCCTTCAGCCGGCGGATGCCGGGCTCGGCATCGCTGACATAGGTCAGTGCGGCATCCCTGGCCGAAACCTGCGCCCCGTTCTTCGGCGCAGCATCGGCGTCGGCCGGCTGGCCGTGCGGCAATCCGGATCCCTGCAGCATGTGAGCTCCACGCAAATGTCAGTAGATAAGTTGCTGGCCGACTGCTGGTTCCACACGCCGTCTGAAAAGCGGGTAAGCCCGGTGGCGTGGGCAACCAGGGGCAGGAGGCCTACGACGCGCCCTGCATCTGGGTCGGCGGAAAGGACAGCCGGCGACGCGCCGCGAGCTTGAATTTGTAGCGCAGGCATCGCCAGGCTTCCGAGCGCCGCTTGGGCGCCGCCGAGGCCACCGCGAGAAAACGCGCGGCCATGTCCAGGTCGCCGCGCGCATAGTGGACGCGGGCGATCTTGAGGGCGACAAGGCCCTCCCTGGTCTTCAGCGCCGAGACCGGGATGTCGCAATCGATGAGCATGCGCAATTCCCGGCGCCACTCCAGGAAGCGCCGCACCGGATTGACCGCAAAACGATCATCGGAGCGCACCGGCGAAACCTCATAGACCATGACGGGTTGCGCAATCATGGCCAGCGATGCCTTGCTCATCAACCGCGCCCAGAACAGCGTGTCCTCGTCATAGGCAAGACCCACCGGAAACCGTGTCTCGCCGATCAGGCCCCGGGATGCCAGGACGCTGCCCACGGCGACCGAACGTATGTCGCCTTTCACATAGGCCGAAGCGTTTGCCAGGCACCCAGCCTGATAGCCGTTAGGAACCTTGATCTGCCGGTCCACGCCGTTCACCCGTCGCCGGAAGGCGCCAACGATCATGTCGGCTTTCGGCTGGTTCTCCGCTTGCCGCAGCAGCGCACGCAATCCGCCCTGAAGATGCATGTCGTCGGCGTCGATCAGGTACACAAAGGGATGGAGCGCCTGCGCCAGCGCCACGTTGCGCGCACCACCGGCATCGCGGCAACTGGCCGGCAGCACGCGCAGCGGTAAGGACAGTTCCCTCGCGGCCTGCCGCGCGACGGCAGCTGTACCATCCGTCGATGCATCATCGACCAGCAGCACCTCACCGATAATCTCGGCTTCGCTGCCAAGCGATGCCAGTGTTGTCGCAATGGTTGTCGCTGCATTGTGGGCGGGAATGATGACGCTGACAGCTTTCAATTACAAAATCCCGCGCCCGCGCCTTAACAATAAAGTTATTGTCCACCTCGAAACGAGAATAGATTAGCAACGTCATCGATGTTTGAGAAGTCGCTTCGCCCACCCAGAATTGCATTGGTGGTGGGCCGCGCGCTTCACCCGCCTCACGCCTTTTCGAGCGCGACCGGAATGACGTCGACAGCCTGTTCGCCCACCTGCCCACCCGTGGTCTTCAGCACACCGACGATCGGCGCGACATCGGAATAGTCGCGGCCATAGCCAACGGTGATGTGGTCGTTGCTGGCCCGCATCCCGTTGGTCGGATCGAATTCCTGCCAGCCGGCATCGCGCCCGCACCAGACCTTCACCCACGCATGCATGGCATCGGCGCCTTCCAGCCGCGGCTTGCCCTTGGGCGGGATGGTGCGCAGGAAACCGCTGACATAGCCGGCCGGAATGCCCAGTCCACGCAGCCCGGCAATCATGATGTGCGAGAAATCCTGGCAAACGCCGCGTTTCAACCTGAACGCATCGCTTGCCTTCGTCCGAACCGTGGTCGCCTCGCCATCATAGGTGAAATCGCGATGGATGCGGTTGCACAGGGTCATTGCCGTCCCGGCGGCGGAGTTGCCGACGCTGTCATGCGCATAGGAAGTGATCGCCGCATCGATGCCCGCATGGCTGCTGGGGGCCAGAAAGTGATGCGGCGAGGCGGACGCCAACGACCGCACCGCAGCCAGCTCCTGCCGCAGCCGCCCGATATCTGGCGACACGTCGAGCCCTGGCTCGGGCCGCGACACCGAAACGCGTGCGCTCATCCTGATGTCGAGCGCGTCATGCGCGTCGCGAAAGGCGATCGACGTGACGTTGTTGCCGAAGAAATCCGAGAAATCCGACCGTTCATTGGGCGCCGGCGCAAACGACAGGGATGCCGCAATGACCCGCTGCGTGCCTGATATCGTCGACGGCAGGACACGGATCTGATGACGCCCGCCGCCGGCCGCGGCAGCGTAGTCGTAGTGGAGATGAAGCCTGATGTCGTAAAGCATGCGCTACTTTTCTGTCTGGCGCAGGTTCTGCCGCAAAACCGGCGCCAGTTTTGCGGAACCTGCTTAGAGCAATTCCAGGAAAAGTGTGAAACGGTTTTCCCACAGGAATTGCGTTAAAACAAAGAGATAGAGCGGTTCGCCGTTTCCGTGAAACGGTGAACCGCTCTAGCCGAAATAGGCTTTGGCGAGGCTGTTGTAGAGGCCGCCGATTTCATAGGCGAGCTCGTCCAACGCCTTGGCCGTCATGTCCGAAGGCTCCTTGATGGCGATGGCCGTATTGAGCTGCAGGATCTCCTTCGCCGCCGGCGACATGTGCCCCTCGCCGCCGACCGACGGCAACAGCCCGATCTCCGCCTTCAGCCTTTCCAGCTGGAACAGGATCGAGCGCGGATTGAGCGGATCGAGCGCCAGAAGATCGACCACCGTGCGTCGGCCGGCCTGCACGGGATATTGCCGGCGATGGGTCATCACGCTGTCGCCGATCTCCAGCATCATGTCGAGCGCGCCGTCCGGCGCCTTGGCGCTGGTCAGCCTGGCGAGCGTGCGGGCGATCTGGATGCCGCGTTCCAGCCGCCGGCCGATTTCGAGGAAGCGCCAGCCGGCAAAACGGTACATGTTCTCGTGCAGCAGGCCGGAGAAGCCGGCGAGCTTGCGCAGGATCACCGTCATTGCCCGTGTCGCATCATCGCCGGGCGCCACGATCCTTGCGAATTGATGGATGGTCTTCGACAGGTCCTTCAGCGCCAGCCAGCCATCGGGCGAGAAACGGTCGCGGATCTGTCCGGCGCTGTAGACGGCGCTGTCCAGCGTGCCGATCAGCCCCGACGGGATCGCCGTTTCGACGTCGATGCCGAAAGGTTCGAGATAATCCCTGATGTCGGCCAGCAGCGGCATATCCGGGTCGGATGTTTCGGCGAGCCGCACATGATAGGCGCGCAGGATGCGCACCGTATCTTCCGAACGTTCGATGTAGCGGCCGAGCCAGGTCAGGTTTTCCGCGGCGCGGCTGGGCAGGCTGCCCGGCCTGGTGCGGGTGAAGCTGTCGCCTTCCTGCGGCAGCAGCGTCTCGCGCTCCACCGGCCTGTCGCTGACCACCCAGACATCGGCCGCCTGACCGCCGCGCTGCATGGCAATCGCCGTCGGGTCGAGCGACAGGCCGACGCGAGCGAACCCGCCCGGCATCACCGTCCAGCCCTCAGGGGTCCGTGCCAGATGGACGCGCAGGCTCGCCGGCCGCGGCTCAAGCCAGCCGCCGACATAGACCGGTGTCGTCGAAAGCGTCACCGCTTCCTGGCCGACGAAGGCGCCACCGTCGCGCTCGATTTGCGCCACCAGTTCCGCCCGCTCCCCTGCCGACAGCGCCGCGCCGAGCTTGGTCTGGTCGTCATCTTCGAAGGCCAGCCGCGTCGACAGTGCCGGGCCGATCACCATGCGGTCGATATTGGCCAGCACATGGGCGCGTTCGGCTGCTTGCCCGCACCACCACGTTGCGACGCTCGGCAGCAACAATTCCTCGCCCCGCAATTCGCGCGCGATCTTGGGCAGGAAGCCGAGCAAAGCACGCGTTTCCATCAGGCCCGACCCCAGCGCATTGACGGTCGCAACCGCGCCCTGGCGGATCGCTTCCACCAGCCCCGGCGTGCCGATCTGCGAGTCCGATCGCAATTCGAGCGGATCGGCAAAGGCGGCATCGAGCCGCCGCCACAGCACGCTGATCGGCATCAGGCCGGAAACGGTCCGCACCATCAGCCTGCCGCCGGACACGGTCAGGTCCTCGCCTTCGAGCAGCATGATGCCGAGATAGCGGGCGATGTAGGCGTGTTCGTAATAGGTTTCGTTGAGCGGACCAGGCGTCAGGATGGCGACGCGGCCGTCGGTCTCCTTCGCCATGCCGATCAGCGCATCGCGGAAGCGTCGGAAAAAACCGGCAAGCCGGTGGACATGCATCTCGCCATAGATGTCGGACAACGCTCGCGTGGTGGCGACACGGTTCTCCAGTGCAAAGCCGGCGCCCGATGGCGCCTGCGTGCGGTCGCCCAGCACCCACCAGCGGCCGTCGGGCCCCCGGCCAAGCTCGAAGGCGCAGAAATGCAGGTAATGGCCGCCGGCCGGGATGGTGCCCACGACGGGCCGCAAATATTCGGGGCTGGCGGCGATCAGTCCCGCCGGCAGGATGCCTTTTTCGACGAGCCGGTTACGCCCATAGATATCGGCGATTGTTTCCTCGAACAGCTCGGCGCGCTGGACGAGGCCGGCGCTGATCGCGGCCCATTCGGTATCTTCGATGAGCAGGGGCACATGCGCCAGCGGCCATTCGCGCTCATTGGCGCCGGCCTTGTCGTAGACGCGGTAGTAGACGCCGGCATCGCGCAGATACTGGTCGGCACGGGCGAAGCGCTGGCCGAGCTTTTCGGCGCCGAGATCTTCAAGCGCCTCGATAAAGTGCTTCCAGGCTGGACGGGGATTGCCGGAGGCGTCGACCATCTCGTCGACGACGCCGTCGATCGGCTGGTAGTGCTCCAGCAGTCTGTGGGTTTGCGGCTTGCCGCGTGCCCTTTTGTGATTCCCCTTGGCCATGTCCGATCACAGTCTGGGTGGGCGCCGAAGGTCAAGGGTCATCGGGAAATCTTCCGCCGGTTGTTCCTCGCGCAGCACATAGCCCGACGGCGTGTGGCCGCGCGGTTCGAAGCGGGCGAGCCGGCGTGCCTCCGCCTCGTTGCCGTTGACCGGGAAAGTGTCGTAGTTGCGCCCGCCGGGATGCGCGACATGGTAGACGCAGCCGCCCACCGCCCGGCCCGACCAGCGGTCGTAGATATCGAACACCAGCGGCGTGTTGACCGGCAGCGCCGGATGCAGGCCGGAGGCGGGCTGCCAGGCCTTGAAGCGCACGCCCGCCACCGCGACTTCCCTGTTATCGGTGACCTTCATCGGCACGATGCGGCCGTTGCAGACGACGGCATGGCGCTCCGGGTTCAGCCCTTCGGTCTTGACCTGAAGCCGTTCGACCGAGGAATCGACGAAACGCACTGTGCCGCCGATCGCGCCTTGCTCGCCCATCACATGCCACGGCTCCAGCGCCTGCCGCAGCTCCAGCTTGATGCCCGCGTGCTGGACCTCGCCGCAGAAAGGAAAGCGGAATTCGAGCTGGGCATCGAACCATTCGGGACGGAATTCGAAGCCGTTGAGCTTGAGGTCGTCGAGCACGTCGAGAAAATCCGCCCAGACATGATGCGGCAGCATGAAGCGATCATGCAGCGAGGTTCCCCAGCGCACGAAGCGCCCGTCGAGCGGGTTCTTCCAGGCGCGTGCGATGATCGCCCTAACAAGCAATTGCTGCGCTAGGCTCATGCGCGCATTGGGTGGCATCTCGAAGCCTCGGAACTCGACCAGCCCGAGCCGTCCGGTCGGACCGTCCGGCGAAAACAGCTTGTCGATGCAGATCTCCGAGCGGTGCGTATTGCCGGTGACATCGGTCAACAGGTTGCGGAACAGCCGGTCGACCAGCCACGGCAGCGGTGCCGCGCCTTTGTCCGGGTGCGGCACTTGCGCCATTGCGATCTCAAGTTCGTACAGCGAATCGTGACGCGCTTCGTCGAAGCGCGGCGCCTGGCTGGTCGGGCCAATGAACAGGCCGGAGAACAGATAGGACAGTGAGGGATGCCGTTGCCATTGCAGCACGAGGCTCTTCAGCAGATCGGGCCGGCGCAGGAACGGACTGTCGTTGGGCGTCGCGCCGCCGACCACGACATGGTTGCCGCCGCCGGTGCCGGTGTGCCGGCCATCGATCATGAACTTGTCGGCGCCAAGCCGCGTCTGCCGCGCCTCGTCATAGATCGCCGTCGTCGTCGCCACGCAATCCTGCCAATTGGAAGCCGGATGGATGTTGACCTCGATGACACCGGGATCCGGCGCCACACGGATGACGTTGAGGCGCGGATCATGCGGCGGGCCATAGCCCTCTATATGCACGGGAAGACCGATCGCCCGCGCCGCGTTCTCGGCGGCTGCGACGAGTTCGAGATAGTCCTCCAGCGCCTCGACGGGTGGCATGAACACGCACAGCCGCCCGTCGCGTGGCTCGACCGAAAGTGCCGTGCGCACCGCGCCGCCGATCTCGGTGATCTCCTGCTCGACCCGGTCCTGCTGTGCGGTCGCGGCGGTAAATGAGGCGGCCTGCTGGCGCCGCGCCATCTCATCGGCGCCTTCAAGTTCGGCCGGCGCAGGCCCCGGCAGCATGGCTTCACGCGCGGGCAACGGGCCGCGCGGCAGCGACGGATCGACCGGCACGATATAAGGGAACTGCGCCGGCGGCACATAAGGCAGCGTGCCGAGCGGCAGCCGATACCCGACCGGTGAATCGCCCGGCACCAGGAACAACCGGCCGCGCCGCGTCGTCCATTTTTCGGACCGCCAGCGAGGGTCCGACGCCTGGCTGTTCCAGCGCTGCACCGGCAGCACGTAGCCCGACGGCTTGGTCAGCCCGCGCTCGAACACCTTTGCCATGCGGCTACGCTCTTCCGGGTCTTCCAGCCTTGAATTGGACGGGTCGACATTTTCCGGCAGCTTGCCTTCCTTGAGCAGCCATTCGGCCGGGTCCTCATAGGCTTCGCTGACCATGGTTTTGTCGATGCCGAGTTCATCCGCGATCGCCGTCAGCAGGCTCTCGGCCTGCCTCGGCCCGATATCCGCCTCGCTCTTTTCGCGGGCGATCAGCGACGGGTCGCTCCACACCGGCTGGCCATCGGCGCGCCAGTAGAGCGAGAAGGTCCAGCGCGGCAGGGTTTCGCCGGGATACCATTTGCCCTGGCCGTAATGCAGGAAGCCGCCGGGCGCGAAACGCTCGCGCAGGCGGCGGATCAGCGCATCGGCCTTTTCGCGCTTGGTCGGCCCGACAGCGGCGGTGTTCCACTCGGCGGATTCGAAGTCATCGATCGACACGAAAGTCGGCTCGCCGCCCATCGTCAGCCGTACATCGCCGGCCGCAAGCGCGGCATCGACCTTGTTGCCGAGCGCGTCGAGCGCTTGCCAGCTTTCGTCGGAGAACGGCTTGGTGATGCGCGGATGCTCGGCAATGCGATCGACCCGCATCTCGAAGCCGAACTCGACATTGGCAAAGCTCGCCATGCCGGAAATCGGTGCAGCATTGCGGAAATGCGGCGTTGCCGCCAGCGGCACATGGCTCTCGCCGGTGAGCAGGCCCGAGGTGGGATCGAAGCCGATCCAGCCGGCGCCCGGAAGATAGACCTCGCACCAGGCATGCAGATCGGTGAAATCGACTGATGTGCCCGCCGGCCCATCGAGCGCCACCAGATCCGGCTTGAGCTGGATCAGATAGCCGGAGACGAAGCGCGCGGCGATGCCGAGATTGCGCAGGATCTGCACCAGCAGCCAACTCGAATCGCGGCATGAGCCCTTGGCCGCCGCCAGCGTCTCTTCCGGCGAAAACACGCCGGTCTCCATGCGCACGATGTAAGCGATCTCGCGCTGCAGCCTGGCATTGAGATCGACGAGGAAATTGACCGTGTTTTTCGCACTGCGGTCGATGGTGTTCAGGAGGGCCGAGAGCAGCGGTCCCGCCGGCTCCGGTGTCCGGTAGATGGCGAGATCGTCGCGGATCTCTTCCGGATATTCGAACGGGAATGCCTCGGCCGATGGCTCGACGAAGAAATCGAACGGATTGTAGACCGTCATGTCGGCGACGAGATCGACCTCGATCTTGAGTTCCGTCACCGGCTCGGGAAAGACGAAGCGGGCGAGGAAGTTGCCATAAGGATCCTGCTGCAGGTTGACGAAGTGGTTCGCCGGCTCGACCTTCAAAGAGTGGCTGAGCACCTTGGTGCGGGAATGGGGCGCCGGCTGCAGCCTGATGATCTGGGGACCGAGAACCACCGGCCGGTCATATTTGTAATGGGTCAGGTGGTAGACGGCTGCCAGAATTGCCATGGGGCCCCGGAGATCGGCGTTAAACTGGCCGAACCCTGACACAGGTCCTGGGTATTCTCCAAGCACAGATGTTGCGGTGCACCTAATTTAAGCAGCTACCGAATGCCCAATTCGCCTATAATTGGCGAACGGGCCTCAATCACTTCGTCATCCTGGGGCGCAGCAAGGAGCGAAGCGACGCAGCGCAGACCCCAGGATCCATGCCGCGACTTTCGAGCACGGCAACGGTGCAATTCTATTCTGCCGTAATGCCCATGGTTCTATTCTGTCGTAATGCCCATGGTCGGGCGTTCTTAAGCCCGTTCTGAGCCGCTGCATTCTACAGCAAATGTCGCGGCATGGATCCTAGGGTCTGAGCGACGCCGCTGCGCGGCTGCTTCGCCCTAGGATGATGGGTGGACGGCCCCTTGCGGCATCGAATGTGCCAAACTGGGCTGTGATTAACCCCCAGCGGAGGAGACCGTCCGACATGCAAGCTATCAGATTTGGAATCGATTTGGCCAAGAATGTGTTTCAGGTGCACGGCGTGGATGCTGCCGGGCATGTGGTGGTGCAGCGCCAGCTGCGCCGTGCGCAGGTGGTGAAGTTCTTCGCCGCGCAGCCGCCGGCTCTGGTCGGCATGGAGGCTTGCGGCTCGGCCCATCATTGGGGCCGCACGCTGCGAGCGCTTGGCCATGAGGTCAAGCTGATGCCGCCGGCCTATGTGAAGCCCTATGTCCCGCGCAACAAGAACGATGCCCGCGACGCAGACGGATGTTGCGAAGCGGTGAGCCGGCCGAAGATGCGCTTTGTGCCGATCAAGACGGTCGAACAGCAATGGGCCAGGGGGCTGCATCGCACGCGCAACCTTCTGGTGCGCCAGCGCACGCAACTGGCCAACGCCATTCGTGGCCTGCTCTATGAGATGGGTCAGACAAGCGCCAAGGGGGCTGCAGGCATCGAAGCCCTGCTGCAGCGCATCGAGGCGTCGGACGAAGCCATCCCCGCGCCGCTGTTGATCTGCCTGGCGCCTCTGGCCGGGCAATGGCGCGCGCTCGATGGCGAGATCGGCAAACTGGACAAGCAAATCGTCAACCAGGTCAAGCAGGATCGGGCGGCCATGCGGCTGACGAAGATCCCGAGCGTCGGCCCGATCATCGCGCAGGCGACCATCGCGGCCATCGGCGACGGCCGCCAGTTCACCTCGGCCAGGGACTTCGCCGCCTGGCTGGGCCTGACCCGCAAGAGCCATGACACCGGCGGCAAGCACAGCTTGACAGGCCATATCAGCCGCGCCGGCGACAGGGACCTGCGAAGGCTGCTCATTCTCGGCGCCAGTTCCTGGCTGCGGCAGGTCAGGGCCAAGCCCGACAGAGGCTCGCCCTGGATACGCGGCCTGCTGGCCAGGCGACCGGTCAAGGTCGCGGTCGTCGCCCAGGCGGCCAAGACCGCTCGCATCATCTGGGCGATGCTGAGCTCGGGACAGGAATACAGGGCACCGGCTGCGGCATAAGCCGCAAATCGAGACCCTCAACAGCGTAAGGAGCAGAAAGGCAGCACGGCAAAATGGTCAGGACCTGGGTCGGGACACTCCGCCTTCGTCATCGCGATACAAGAGCGCGCTGTGGATGATTGGAACCCGATCCGCGTAACCCTTGAGGGCCAGCGGTCATCACAACTCGACCGCATCAAAGGCCGAATACATGACCGCTCCAGACTTGCGCCGCCGCCGCCATTTTGCCTCTTGCCTAAGAGGGGCCGTCCATACATGACGAAGCAAGGGGCGCCTTTGAGCAATCTCCAAGGCTTGCGAATTGCCGCGCGACCCATGTCCGCGGCCAATCGCTAACATTGCGATTGCGAGCCAATGCCTCAGAAAAAAGCCTGTATCCCCGTTTGCGCCCGCCCGAGGATCAACGCATGCACGTCATGCGTGCCCTCATAGGTGTTGACCGTCTCCAGGTTCTGCGCGTGGCGCATGACGTGGTAGCCGATCTGGATGCCGTTGCCGCCGTGCATGTCGCGGGCCTGCCGGGCGATGTCGAGCGCCTTGCCGCAATTGTTGCGCTTGACGATCGAGATCATCTCCGGCGCCATCTTGCCTTCGTCGAGCAGGCGGCCGACGCGCAAGGATGCCTGCAGGCCGAGCGCGATCTCGGTCTGCATGTCGGCGAGCTTCTTCTGGTAAAGCTGTGTGCCCGCCAGCGGCTTGCCGAACTGCTTGCGGTCGAGGCCATACTGGCGGGCGCGATGCCAGCAATCTTCCGCGGCCCCCATCGAGCCCCAGGAAATGCCGTAGCGAGCCCGGTTGAGGCAGCCGAACGGTCCGCCGAGACCCCTGGCGTTGGGCAGCAGCGCGTCCTCGCCGACCTCGACGCCTTCCATCACCACTTCGCCGGTGATCGAGGCCCGCAGCGACAGCTTGCCGCCGATCTTCGGCGCCGACAGCCCCTTCATGCCCTTTTCCAGCACGAAGCCGCGGATCTCGTCCTTGCCGTTGTCGCCCTTCAACTTCGCCCAGACGACGAACACGTCGGCGACCGGCGCGTTGGAAATCCACATCTTCGAGCCGGAGAGCTTGTAGCCGTTGGCGGTTTTCTCTGCGCGCGTCTTCATGCCGCCGGGATCGGAGCCGGCATCCGGCTCGGTCAGGCCAAAGCAGCCGATCCACTCGCCGCTGGCGAGCTTCGGCAAATATTTCTTGCGCTGCTCGTCCGAGCCGTAGGCATAGATCGGATACATCACCAGCGACGACTGCACCGACATCATCGAGCGATAGCCGGAATCGACGCGTTCGACTTCCCGTGCGACCAGCCCGTAGGTGACATAGTTGGCACCAAGACCACCAAACTCCTCGGGAATGTTGATGCCGAGAAGGCCGGCATCGCCCATCTCGCGAAAGATCGCGGTGTCAAAGGTCTCGTTGAGATAGGCCTCCTCGATACGCGGGGCGAGCTTGTCGGCGGCGAAAGCCGCCGCACCGTCGCGCACCATGCGCTCGTCTTCCGAAAGCTGGTCCTCGATCAGGAACGGGTCTTCCCAGACGAATGCATTCTTGTCGGCGGCCATGGCTTCTCGATCCTCGAAACGGGTGAAGCCCGGCTTATCGGCCTGCGGTCAGAAAAAATCAAACGAAATTGCTTCACAGATCAATGAGCGTTAGGAATGGATCATGAGTGTCCAGCGCCGCCTTTTGCCGAACATCAGCGCCCTTGCCGCCTTCGAGGCGGTGGCCCGGCTTGGCAGTTTCACCGCCGCCGCCCAGGAGCTGGATTTGACCCAGGGCGCAGTCAGCCGACAGATCAGGCTGCTGGAGGATCAGTTCGGCCGTCGTTTGTTCGAGCGCGACAGCCGTAATGTCCGACTGTCGACAGCAGGCGAAATCTATGCCGAGGCGGTGCGTTCGGCGCTTGGCCAGTTGCGTGACGCAGCCCTTGGATTGATGAGCAATCGGCATAGTGGCATCCTGAACCTGGCCATTCTGCCGACCTTCGGCACGCGCTGGCTGATGCCGATGATCCCCGATTTCGTCGAAAAAAATCCTGACATCACCATCAACTTCGTCACCCGCGTCGGCCGCTTCGACTTCACCAGGGAAAGGCTGGATGCCGCCATCCATTACGGCCTGCCGGAATGGCCCGAAGCCGACTCGACGCTGCTGGTGCGCGAAACCGTGGCGCCGGTGGTGTCGCCCGAATTCCTCGCCGGCCGCGCCATCGCCAATCCGGCCGATATCGGCCGCCTGCCGCTGCTGCATATGGCAACGCGCCCCGGCGCCTGGACCGAATGGTTCGAGCATCAGGGCCTGAGTGCGCCGACCGGACCGGGCATGCAGTTCGAACAGTTCGGCACCGCCGCCCAGGCCTGCATGGCGGGGCTCGGCGTCGCGCTGTTGCCGCTGCTCCTGATCGCAGGCGAATTGCAGCGCGGCCAGCTGGTGCCGGCTCCAGGCCAGCCCATGCAGAGCCGCAGCGCCTATTATCTCGTCGTCCCGCACGACAAGCGCGGCCATCCGCCCGTCGCCAGCTTTCGCGACTGGCTGCTGACGCTTGTTGCGTTGCGACACGCTACCTGACCAGCGGTGGCGCACATCGCCCTCAATGCGAATTGATCTCAGGTCAGACCGGACTCACGGCGGAATCAGGCGCCCGATCGTCCGGCCCGAACCCGTTTTGTTCAGGCAGGTATCAACATGGCGATGCGGTGCACGCCGACCTCCTTGCTCGTATTCGTCGCCTCGTCGGTCTTGCCCTTGGCGCAGGTGTACATGTCACCCACCTTGAGCTTGAATTCCTTGTCCGCTTTCTTGATGGTGAATGCGCCTGAAGTAATGGTGCATACCATGTCGTTGGGCATCACGCTTTGAGGCGCGTGTGCTCCGGGCTGAAAGACTATATCGACAATCGAAATGCTCTTGTAAGCGGGAATATCGGAATTGCCGGTGCCGACCTCAACCAATCTGACGCCGGGCGCAATCTCCTTGCCCTCCTTCGGGCCGTATTGCTTGGTTTTTGCGGATGCCGCGAAGGTGAACAAGGGTGTTACCGCCGCGGCCGTCACACCGAGAGCAATCGCAGACCTGCGATTCATAGTTTTCATCGCATCCTCCCATATGTCAACCACGCACGAAGGTGCGCGGTTACATATATTAGCACAACCGCAAGTAAGATGCAGGGATTCCGCGACGGCAAGCTCGTTGGCGCGAAATGCCGACATCTGTGCCCAGGTCATTGGAGGGAGGTCCGGTCTTTTTCACTTAAAAACCGCCCTTCCCCTCCCGCGCCCCCGCCCGCCCCCCCCCCACCC
>NZ_JAFFIW010000108.1 GCF_018588885.1 Mesorhizobium sp. dw_380 | reverse complement strand
TTTTTCGAGGTTCGGGATTAGGGCCACATGGCCCGCTTCTTCTTTGATCTAACCGACAACGGCGAATTCTACCCCGACACTGAAGGCACCGACCTACCGACGCTGGAAGACGTGGAAGACGAGGCGGCTATGGCGCTGCTCGAAATAGCCATGCCGGACGGCACTTTCAGAGAAGTCGCCATCCGTGTCCGCGACCATACCAGCAAGCCGCTATTCACTGTGAAGGTCACGTTGGAGCGGGTGCGCGAGCCGCCCGATGGGATGAGGACACAGCGCTAGAGCTGATTCATTATGGCCGCGCAACACGCCAGGGGCGAGCGGTCGGCGCACAGCAACGCTGCTATTCGGCTTCTCAGGCACTTCATGCTTTTAGACGACGGTGTTCGGACGCGGTAGGAGGATGTTCCTATTTCGTTTTGTATGGAGATCGAGACGCTAGGCGACTGCCTTACCCATTCCGTGACTGTCCGCGTCTTTTGCGCTTTCGGGCCCTACACGAAGGGGATGCAGCGCGGTCGCGAATGCAATTGGTCGTATCAGCCCGATATGGAACCCTTGTTCTCACGCGAGGAACTTCCCGATCGCATTGCTCCGCAAGCGCGTCCAATGCCCTCGGTGTGGAAGTCGCAGGCTCCGCGTCATGTTTAGCTTTCCGACTAATTCCGATGCCGCCGCCGTAGTGGCCGCCAGGTCGGCTAGGTCGCGCCGGGCGAATGATAGACTTCTTCCCAGGCTGCGGCGGGTAGCCTTTTGCTGGACTCCAACGCGCGTTTGGTCGCATTCTCCCGGTGGGGAGACGGGAATGGGCATCAAGGGCAAAGAGCTTCCCAGCCTAAAGGGCGGCGCAGACGCTCGCTGTTGGAACAGCGGGCGCTAATCCCCGTGCTGCTGTCCGGTGTTGCCGCTGCTGGCTATTTCGTACCGCAGGCGGAGCAGCATTCTCTTCCGACTGTGAATCGGCGTGGCGAATCTCGCGCGCCAAGTGGCTGCAACATCAAAGGAAATGTCAGCGTCGTGACTGGCGAGCGCATCTACCACATGCTCGGCCAGCGCTACTACAACGAAACGGTGGTCAACCCGGCAAAAGGCGGGCGATGGTTCTGCTCCTAATGGGAGGCATCGTGGGCAGGCTGGCGAAAATCCAAAGTTTGATTCCGGTGAGCGGGCCGTCACCGGCTACCCAGCGCCTTTGCTTCGCGTTCCAGCGTCTCCCGGTCGTTGCCATATTTCCTGATCAGTTCCCGAACTTCGGGGATCGTAAGCTGGAACTTGCTGGCGAAGTAGCCGACTTCATACTCCTGGTCGCCTGACACTCGGTCGCGGTCGCGAGAATCACGCTTGCTTTTGTCGTCTGCCATTGTCGTTCCTCCTGTTCAAAGAACAGCGAAGGCGCGTCAAAGTTCCCCGCATCTATTCGCGAACGCTCACCCGCGATGTCGCTGAGACATTCGCGATCGCATCCATATCCAGGCCACCCTTTTAGACCCGAACCGAGAATCTGTGAATCGCCCGGTTGGAACATTGTTGCGT
>NZ_JAFFIW010000107.1 GCF_018588885.1 Mesorhizobium sp. dw_380 | reverse complement strand
ATGTCGGTGATCATCGCTTCGGCGGTGATCAGGAGTGCGGCGATCGAGCCGGCGTCCTGCAATGCGGTGCGCACGACCTTTGCCGGATCGACGATGCCGGCCTTGATCATGTCGACATAGGTCTCGTTCTGGGCGTCAAAGCCCTGATTGTGGTCCTTGCTGTCGGCGAGCTTGCCGACGACGATCGAACCCTCGACGCCGGAATTCTCGACGATCTGGCGGATCGGGGCCTCAAGCGCGCGCAGCACGATCGAAATGCCGGCGGTGACATCGGCATTGGCGCCATTGAGGCCGGCCAGTGCCGACCGGGCGCGCAGCAGCGCCACGCCGCCGCCGGGCACGATGCCTTCTTCAACCGCTGCACGCGTGGCGTTCAGCGCGTCGTCGATGCGGTCCTTCTTTTCCTTCACTTCCGACTCGGTTGCGCCGCCGACGCGGATGACGGCAACGCCTCCCGACAGCTTGGCCAGCCGCTCCTGCAGCTTTTCCTTGTCGTAGTCGGAGGTCGTCTCCTCGATCTGGCCCTTGATCTGTGCGACGCGCGCCTGGATGGTCTCCTTGCTGCCGGCGCCATCGATGATCGTGGTGGTGTCCTTCTCGACCAGCACGCGCTTGGCGCGGCCGAGCATCTCGATGGTCACGTTTTCGAGCTTGATGCCGAGATCCTCCGAGATCAACTGGCCTGATGTCAGCACCGCGATATCTTCCAGCATTGCCTTGCGGCGATCGCCGAAGCCCGGTGCCTTGACGGCCGCGACCTTGAGGCCGCCGCGCAGTTTGTTGACGACCAGCGTCGCCAGAGCTTCGCCCTCGACGTCCTCGGAGATGATCAGCAGCGGCCTGCCGCTCTGCACGACCGCTTCGAGGATCGGCAGCAGCGCCTGCAGATTGCCGAGTTTCTTCTCGTGGATGAGGATATAGGGATCCTCGAGTTCAGCGCGCATCTTGTCGGCATTGGTGACGAAATAAGGCGAGAGATAGCCGCGGTCGAACTGCATGCCCTCGACGACGTCGAGTTCGGTTTCGGCGGTCTTGGCTTCCTCGACGGTGATGACGCCGTCATTACCGACCTTGTTCATGGCTTTGGCGATCATCTCGCCGACGGTCGCATCGCCATTGGCGGCGATGGTGCCGACCTGGGCGATCTCGGCCGACGACTTGACCTTCTTGGCCTTCGCCTTGATTTCCACGACGACGGCGGCGACGGCCTGGTCGATGCCGCGCTTCAAGTCCATCGGGTTCATGCCGGCGGCGACCAGCTTGGCGCCTTCGCGCAGGATCGAGGCGGCCAGCACCGTGGCGGTGGTGGTGCCGTCACCGGCTTGGTCGTTGGTCTTCGAGGCCACTTCGCGCACCATCTGCGCGCCCATGTTCTCGAACTTGTCGGCAAGCTCGATTTCCTTGGCGACGGTGACGCCGTCCTTGGTGATGCGCGGCGCGCCATAGGCCTTGTCGATGACGACGTTGCGGCCCTTGGGACCGAGTGTCACCTTGACGGCGTTGTTGAGGAGCTCGACGCCGCGCAGCATGCGGTCGCGCGCGTCTGTGGCGAATTTGATTTCCTTGGCAGACAT
>NZ_JAFFIW010000106.1 GCF_018588885.1 Mesorhizobium sp. dw_380 | reverse complement strand
ATCCTGGGTGGCGCGACGACCCTGGCGATTTTTGCGGCGTCGGCGGGTCTGGTGGCAAGCTGGTTCCTGTAGTTCGCGGGACATGAAGTATGTTCCAGCGCGGTGGAACATCAGCGATCAACTGTCGTTGACATGCGTGTGAGAGAAAGGACACCGTCCATGTCAAAGTTCCAAGCCGCCACTCCGGATCGCCTGCGGCAACTCAGGCTTGAGGCTTCAGCTCATTTCACCCCGATGATGCTGCACGAGGCATTGCTGCGCCTTTCCCAGGCCTGTGGAGGTGAAAGCCTTGATCGGTTCGAGAAGGCCATGGTCGATCAGATCGAGGCGACGAAGGACGATCGGGCCGATTTCGAAACGGTCAAGGAACTCGCCATCGAGCAGCTTTATGCCTTGGTCCGGGCCGCGAACGATTCGCCAAAGAAGAAACAGTCGCTGGAGAAGATAGACACGCGCAGGACACCCGGTCGCTCCGAAGAACCAGGGACGCTCGAGGATCAGCTGCAGGCGGGATTGGAGGATTCTTTTCCGGCAAGCGACCCGCCCGCGGTGGTGTCCACAACCATTTCAGGCGGAGCAAAGAAGCTGGTCGGGACCGACGAGGTCCTGAAAAAGCAGCGGCAACAGGCGGCTCGGAAGGACAGCCAATCCTAGATCGCCGTGCCGAGCTGAGGCTTGGCGGCACCCCCAGGGTCAGCAGACACGCGCCGACGCTCATGTCACCCAAAGAACGAGCGCCGGGCACGCACTTTCGAAGGGGGCGTCACTGTTGGGCGATCAGGCGACAGATATTCCCGCCCGCGCAGAATTTCTGAAGAGTTGTTTCCAGCATGAGGAACGAACCAAACTTCCATGCATTTAGCAGGGGCTGCGTTCACACACTCTTTCTTCTGGGAGCTGGACAATTGTCATCCAGAGGCTACGTTTTGGCCGACCAGGAAACCAATGAAGTTTCCATCGTTGTCCTGATACCCGCCCTGCGGGCTTTCGCGCGTACCTTTTGTCGCGTTCCCGCCGATGCAGACGATCTGGTGCAGGAGACGCTGACGAGGGGTCTCGCCAACATCGATAAGTTCGAACCCGGCACACGCATGAAGTCGTGGCTGTTCACGATCATGCGCAACACTTACTACGCCAGGGTCAAGATCGCTGCCCGGGAAGCGCCGGGCCTGCTCGACTGCGCGTCCTCAAGACCGATTTCGGAAGCTACCCAGGAATGGACCGTTCAGAGCAAGGAAGTTCACGGCGCCATTCAAAAGCTGCCCGAACATCAACGCGAGGTCCTTATGCTGATCGGCGTTTTGGGGGTGAGCTACGAGGAAACTGCCGACATATGCGGCTGCGCGGTGGGGACCGTCAAAAGCCGGCTGAACCGTGCCCGCGCCAACATCCTTGAGTTCCTTGGCGAGAGTTCGTTGCAGACATTGATGGAAAGACGCAATCACCTATCGGATGGTCAACTCGACATTGAGGGCGACAGCCGCAGATAGTCAGTTCTTCACGCCACGTCGACGTTTCTCGGCCAGCGCGTTTTGCAACTCGATCGCCAGCTTGGTCAGGCGGTCTGGGATTTTTTCCTGCTCTATCGCCGCCAGCAGAGAAGTAATCTCCTGATCCACCACCGTGCCGACACGCGGGTCCATGGCATCATCGCTCGAACGAGACATCATATTCTCTTGATAGATAGC
>NZ_JAFFIW010000105.1 GCF_018588885.1 Mesorhizobium sp. dw_380 | reverse complement strand
TCGCGAGGGTCGTCCGCTTTTGCGATGCGCTGAGCACAGTGGCGGTAGCGAGTTGCCGGTCTTGCTGCCGCTGCTATGCGGATTGGTCGGGATCGTCGGTGCACTGAGGTCGATGACGTCCGCATCCGTGGCCTGCTGGCGTCCGTTCCGCATCTCATGCAGCCATGCTGTGGCGTGGGCTTGGGCGTTGCGGACCTGCTGCAATTTTGCTTCGCGTTCGGCGGAGGTAGGCTTTGGTTCGGGGATGGTGGAGCTTCGTTTTGTGTCTCAGCTGAATCGGCGGTACCGCTCTCTACCCCGCCCCGTCCAATCCATTCCCACCGTCCAGGTCCAGAACACCGTTCTCCAAACTCATGCTCGCCGGGCTGACTTGTCAGCAGACGACAGAACCCGCTCAACGGCCGCGCCTTAGTAACCGCTTCAAGCTCAAACCGGCCAACAAAATGTAAGGCGGTCTGGCGAGCGAATAGTGACCACAGTTTAATTCCAAAATATTTGGCCTAGCCCCGGCGTCCTTTAGCCTCTGCATGAACCTCTCCGATAGCTCTGGCAATACCACTTTGTCTCTCTTAGCCAACACAACCTGAAGATCGACATCAGGCCGTGCCAAACTATGCGTGTAATTCTCCAAGTTAAGTGGACCCCAGGCCCTTCTGAGATCGGTCAGCTCAATCTCGGGCTCAAGGCTATAGCGTATCGATCGTGTCGCGCGGCCCGTCCAAACCATATCCGCTAGACTCCCCGCCGTCAGAAACAACGAGGCTTTTGACACAGCCAGGTCATGTGCCGCGACTATGGCCGCAACCCAGGAACCTAAGCTCATCCCGAGAACCGAAATCTCTCTATAGCTTTCGCTTTTCAACCAACGTATGAGTTTTCGCCCATCCAACACTGCCTGCCTAACAGATTGGATCGTTCGACCGAGATTAGGGCTAAGCATATAGTCGGCGTGCACGGAGCCGGGACGGCTGCGTTCGAAGTGATAAGGCATAGCAATCTCGACAACCGTGATGCCACGCTGCGAGAAGAAGTTGGCAATCTGACGATTCCGGGCGCTTGCATTCCAATGGTGAAAAATCACCATCGCCTGATCGAACGAACCGCTTTCTGTGATTTTCGCCGTGACGAGATTGTTCTGTTCGATATCAGTAGAAATGTCCGATGGAAATTTGAGCCACCCATCCAGCCTTTCAAAGCCCTGATCACTCACACTCGGCTCATCGAAAAAGGCTGGATCTGCCACGGCTTGATCCGCGAGGGCACAGAATTCCTCGATACCTGCTATCTTCTTCGCACCTGGAAAGGCGCGTTCGGCGTCAAGGACGAAATCCGCTGGTTGCTTTCCTTCCTCACCGCGTCGCGCCCGCCGCTCATCCCAATGATCAAGCCAACTATGATACACTCTGATTGTTCCCTAACTACTCGCTCGCCATCGCCCCAATCCTGGATCGCACAGGCCGTATATTGCGAGCAGCACTCCAACGCCCAGAAGGATCGAAAAGCCAGCAAATGCATCGATCAGCAAGTAGCCTGCCACGAGTAACGCTACGATCGCTGACATCCTCCACAAAGGCATACAAAAACGATGTTCGACGCCTAAACGGATGGAGCCATACAGAAATACGGCACAGGTCGAAATAGCGATAGAAGGCTACTATAATGGGTCGGCCTACGATAGCTGATCTCGGCGCTCACATCATTGCGCC
>NZ_JAFFIW010000104.1 GCF_018588885.1 Mesorhizobium sp. dw_380 | reverse complement strand
CACTATACGGGGAGAAGGTGCCGGCAGGCGGATGAGGGGCAGCGCCAACATTGGCGAATGGATTTCTTCTACCCTTGCACCTTCCCCTCCGAGCCATACCTATAGAAAAAGCCGCCACGGCATTCGCATCGCAGGACAAAAGCATGACCATCAATCCCAATCCGCGCTCCGTCGTTGCCGTGCGCGCCACGGTTCCGGAGGATGCTTTCACGGCTGATGCGCTGGGCACGCTCAGGGAGGGCAGCGGCGTCGTCATCCGCGACGATGGGCTGGTGCTGACCATCGGCTATCTCATCACCGAGGCCGACGAGGTCTGGCTGACCACGCATGACGGCCGTGTCGTCCCCGCGCACGCGCTGGCTTACGACCAGGAATCGGGCTTCGGCCTGGTGCAGGCACTGGCGCCGACCGGCTTGCCGGCCGTGGCGCTGGGCGATGCCGGCAAGGCCCGGATCGGCGACGCGGTCGTGCTTGCCGACGGTGTCGGCCGGGCGGTCGAGGCCAAAATCGTCACCAAGCAGGAATTCGCCGGCTATTGGGAGTATCTGCTCGACGAGGCGATCTTCATCGCGCCGGCGCATCCGTCCTGGGGCGGCGCGCCGCTGTTCGACGCCGATGGCGCGTTGCTCGGTATCGGCTCGCTGCGCCTGCAGATGAGCCGCGCCGGCGAGGTTGCCGACATAAACATGGTCGTGCCGATCGATCTGTTGCCGCCGATCCTCGACGATCTGCTGACGCGCGGCCGGGTGGCCAGGCCGCCGCGGCCCTGGCTCGGCGCGCTGTCGGCCGAAAGCGACGGCAAGGTGGTGGTGATGAGCGTGACCGAAGGCGGCCCGGCCGCCAAGGCCGGCCTGCGCGAAGGCGACGTCATCTCGGAGGTCCGCGACGGCGCCGTCGACGGGCTCGCCGATTTCTATCGCAAGCTCTGGGACAGCGGCTCGGCGGGCGCCGAAATCCCGATGCGCGTGGTGCGCGACGGCCGGGAAACCTGGCTGCGGGTGAAATCCGCCGACCGCGGCAGCTTTTTGAAGAAGCCGCAGCTGCAGTAGGCCGAACGATTCCGGCCAGGCGATGCATCCGAGACTGCTCAAGACCTTCCTTGCGGTGGCGCGCAGCCGCAATGTCACGCGCGCCGCCGAGGTGGTTCACCTCGCGCAATCGAGCGTCAGCGACCAGATCCAGACCCTGGAGGCCGAGTTGGGTGCTGCCTTGTTCACGCGCTCGAAGGTCGGCCTGGAGCTGACGCCGGCGGGGCTGGCGCTGAAGCCGATCGCCGAAGATCTGTTGCGGCTCGACGGCGAGGCACGCGCGGCGGTGCTGCTGGCTGCCGGGCAAACCGGCGGAACCCTGACCATCGGCGCACTGGAAACGATCGCCTCGGCCCGGCTGGCGCCCTGGCTGCCGGGGTTTCAGGCCGGCCATCCCGACATCGCGGTGCGGATGAAGGTGACCGACAGCGGCACGCTGCTGCGGCTGCTGGAGGACGGCGGCATCGATGTCGCCTTCTGCTTCGCGCGACGCGATGGTGCGAAAGGCGCCGCCGATGAACGCCTGGCCAGGCGAACGATCTCAGCCGAACCGCTGGTGCTGGTCGCGGCTGCGGGCACCGCGCCATGCGACCTCGCCGGGCTTGCCGCGCTGCGCTTCGTGGCGACGGAGCCTGGATGCATCTATCGGCATATGTTCGACACCGCTTTTGCCGAAGCGGGCATGGCGGCGCCGAGGCTCGCGGCCGAAGTCGGCAGCATCGGCGCCATTGCCCGGCTGGTCGCGGCCGGCGCCGGTTTGAGCCTCGTTCCACGCCTTGCCGTCGGCGA
>NZ_JAFFIW010000103.1 GCF_018588885.1 Mesorhizobium sp. dw_380 | reverse complement strand
CCCCCCAACGCGCCCCCCCCCCCGCCCCGCCCGGCCCACCCCCCCCGCGCGACTCCCGCCCCCCCCGGAAACACCGGCGGGCGCCGCCCCGCCCCCGGACGGGCCCGGCCCCGCCGGCGCCGCGGACCTCAGTGCGGCAAGCGTCGCCGGTGTCTGGAACGCCAGCGTTTCCGGCCAGAGCTGCAAGATCGCGACGCCGCAGACCAAGTTCGGTGCCGGCTTCCGCGCCGGGCCGTTGCACTGCCCGGCGCCGATCGACGGCATCAAGTCGTGGAATGTCGCCGGCAAGCAGCTGACACTTTATGATGAGAATGGCGGCTCGCTGGCCCGGCTCTATTCCTCGGGCGGCTCGAAATTCGACGGCCAGACTTCCAACGGCCAGCCGATTTCGCTTACAAGGTAAGCCTGATTTCCCGGGTGCATGCCGCCCAAAACCGGCTCCGGGTTTGGGATGACGACACGCATTGAAGCAAAACACGACGTGACCGATGCATCTGCGTGACGGCCTCCAGACCCATGTGACCGTCAGGCAGCGCTACGACCATCTGGTGGAAACCGGCGCGGTCGCGCGCGATCCGGCGCAAGAGCGGATCGCCGGCGCGCTCGACCGGCTGATCGACGAGATTTCAGCCAAGCGGCTGGCGCAGAAATCCAGCGCGCTGGGCTGGCTGTTTGCCCGCAAGCGCGAGACACATGCGGCCGTCAAGGGGCTCTACATCCATGGCGGTGTCGGCCGCGGCAAAACCATGCTGATGGACATGTTCTTCGAGCTGGTGCCGGTCCGGCGCAAGCGCCGCGTCCATTTCAACGATTTCATGGCCGATGTGCAGGACCGCATCCAGAAGCACCGGCAGGCGCGCAAGAATGGCGACGTCAAGGAGGATGACCCGATCCCGCCCGTGGCCAAGGCTCTGGCCGAACAGGCCTGGGTGCTGTGCTTCGACGAATTCTCGATCACCGACATCGCCGACGCGATGATCCTGTCGCGGCTGTTTTCGGCGCTGTTCGCCAACGGCGTCGTGCTGGTCGCCACGTCGAACGTGGCGCCGCAAAATCTCTACCGCGACGGGCTCAACCGTCAGCTGTTCCTGCCGTTCATCGCCATTCTGGAACGGCACGCGCAGGTGCTCTCACTCGACAGCGACAAGGATTACCGGCTGGAAAAGCTCGCCCGCACGCCGGTCTATGTCACGCCGGCGGACGCGGCGGCCGACCACGCGCTCGACGAGGCCTGGCAGACGATGACGCGTGGCGCGCCGACAGCCGCGACGTCGCTGACGCTGAAGGGCCGGCACGTGGTAGTGCCAGCCGCCGCCGGCGACGCGGCGCGGTTTTCCTTCACCGATCTCTGCGAAAAGCCACTTGGCGCGCGCGATTTCCTGGCGATCGCTGGGCGCTTCTCGACCGTCTTCATCGATCACGTGCCGGTGCTGGGCGAAGGCAAGCGCAACGAGGCCAAGCGCTTCATCCTGTTGATCGACATGCTCTACGATCATCACGTGCGGCTGGTGGTGAGCGCCGAGGCCGCGCCGCAAAAGCTTTATGTGGCCAAGCGCGGCGTGGAAGTGTTCGAGTTCGAACGCACGGCGTCACGCCTGATCGAGATGCAAAGCCGCGATTGGCTGGAGGATTGGGCGGAACGGCGGAAGGCGATGGCGGCGCCAGAGGCGTCGCAGGCGCAGGCTTAAGGGTCCAGAAAGGTCGAGATCCTTCGCGCCCCTCTCTGTCCTGCCGGACATCTCCCCCACGAGGGGGGAGATCGGCCTTCATCGCGACTTTCGCCAATCGGCGACGTTGTAAGGGTGAGCGGAGCACCGAAGCTG
>NZ_JAFFIW010000102.1 GCF_018588885.1 Mesorhizobium sp. dw_380 | reverse complement strand
GCTCGCCAGAGTCGATGTTAATGTTCCCCTTGATCTCGCAACTGCCAGAACTTCCGGCGCCTTCGGTCGAGGTGCCATCTATCAAACCCACAGGCGCCAGACTGGGGCCAATTCCAAGTGTGTCGGCGTTGAAGGCGAGGAAGACCGCCAAGGGCACCAGCACCAGCGCAAAGAGATATTCAGGTCGCCAGCGCCGCCGCCGCTTGCCTGCGTTCTTGCGCCACCGATCAGCATGATCGGCACCTATATTGTGCTGGCCCTTGCCCAAGTCCCTCACTCCCCAAACAGAGAATGCGTCCATTGCGGCAGGGAGTCCAGACAGGAACATTAGTGTTCTCTAATGGTTTTACCTTAGGCGATGTCGATGATTGGTAGAGCGATGGCAGTGGTGTTGGCTTTTGATTTCGTCCATTTTCTCGGATTGACCGCGGACGAACTGCTAATCGGAGCCGTGTCTTTGGTGGCATGCTTGCTGCTTTTTGACGTCATGGCGACGGACGGCCCAAATCGATAGGCCGCCCAACTTAGTGCTCAATGAGCACACGTGGAATCAACTTCCTGGATCGATGCTGACCAACAACGTCGCTGAGCGACGAAGGCGGTCGGGCTCTTTGGCTGCTCATCACGCAAGGCTGTCGCCGCGACCGTCGTCCGGTCTTCTTCGTATGCGTCCTGACTACGAAGTCATCCAAGCGAAGCAACCGCGACTGGAAGCCGACGTTCGAATGATAGACGGCGCGGGCAGGCAAGCTATATTTTTAGCGATGTCTGAAAAGCCCGCGACAACCTACATCGTGAGCGTGTTCGAGAAGACGCATTGGCGCGTTCTTCTTAACACCCGGGACAGGGAAGAAGCGGAATCGCTGGAATGGGCAATGATCCAGGATGGCGTCAAGGCGCGGATCGAGGAGATCACGCCGAAGGTGAAGCGCTAGACGTAAAAAGGCCGGCGCCCTCGCTGGGAGGTTGCCCGAATGGCGCCGGCCACAGACGCTTCCATTAGGTCCGCTGCACCTCAAGACATAACTGAGTCTTTACATGACGTCATGTGGTGACAGCGGGCTAGCGTTTGCCCCTCTACAGCCGTTTTAATCGCAACGCCTGCACCGCGCTAACTAATGTCTCGCGATCACTGCCAAGTGTCCTGATCAGGTCGCGTAGTTGTTCGGGAGTGATGCCATTCTCCACTGCAAAAACCGGCTCCTCATGAACATCGAGGACTTCGCGCTTCGGCTGCTTTTTGGTCATTGGCCCACCCCTGGTTGCGACCAAAGTAACGCAAGGGTGATATTTCGTCGACCGCCGATTCGACGAAAGCGGCCCGACAGGCCGTCGTTGGGCGACGATTTGGGCTGGCCTTCGATTTGGCTAAGCGCGTTGGTGGTGTTGGGCATGTGGATTCCTGTGTGAAGTGTGGACAAGCGGCGCCGGCCCTATTGCCGATTGCGCCAGAGAGGCCACTGTCGCCCCATGGTGGTGGAGCACGTTGAATTAGTGCTGTTCGAGCAATCGCTCCGCGAAAGCGACGGCGTGCATCTGCCGTTCGGTGATCGGGTGGCTGACGTTGCGGAGAAAACCGCAGGCTTTGTGTTGTTCGACATTCGCCTCGACGGGGACAGGCACGTTCGGCGTATGGCGGCGATCGGGTATGGCACGACCGGCACGGCGATCATCGTGATGGACAAAGAGGGCCAACTTCGATGCGCTTCTGTAAACGGCGAAACGGGCTTTCTCGTATCGGATCTGGCCGCGTGGTGTGCGTCTCCGCTTAGCGAGCAAGCGCGGGTCGACTTTCACGGAACGGCAGTCATGCTGCTGGCGAAGCTTCGTAGTACGGGACACTTCGACCAGAATGCCTAGATGCACTTTCGATTTGCCGCCC
>NZ_JAFFIW010000101.1 GCF_018588885.1 Mesorhizobium sp. dw_380 | reverse complement strand
TCGAGATCGTTGGTGGCCAGATGCGCGTAGCGCATGGTCATCGACAGCGTCTGGTGACCGAGCCACATCTGCACGCGCCTGATGTCGATGCCGCCCTGGACAAGACGCGAGGCGCAGGTGTGACGCAGGATGTGCGGCACGACCTGCTCGTCGGCGCCAAGTCCGACTTCGGCTTTCGCCTCGTTCCAGATGGCACGGAACTGTGCTTGGCTGAACTTGGTGAACGGGCCTTTCGGCCGACGGCCTTTGGCCGGAGGCAGCTTGATCACCTCCTTGACCCGCTCGGTCATCGGAATGGTGCGGCTGCGGTCGGATTTGGTGGTCCGGAAGGAGACGCGATGCTCCTGGATGTCGTTCCAGATCAGCCCGAGCGCCTCGCCGAGACGGCAGCCGCTATCGACCAGGAAGACGGAAAGCCTGTAGGCATCCTCGCTGCGGCTCCTGATGGCGGCGAACAGCCTTGCCTCTTCGTCCCTCTCGAGGAAACGAATCCGTCCCGCCCGCTCCTTCTGGCGGCGGAACTCGGGCAGGCTGTGGATATCCCCCATCTTGTGAGCCTTGCGCAGCAGTTTGCTGAGGGCAGCCATCTTTCGATTGATGGTTGCGTTGCTGTTGCCGCGCTGGCGCAAGGTGCCGATAAGGTTGTCAAGGGTACTCTGGTCGAAGGCGCTGAAACGCTCCCCGAGGAGAATCTCGTCTATTTCGCCGATGAACGAGCTGACATTGTACTTATGTCGCCCATCATCCCACAATATGTCCCGATAGGCTGAAAACAGCTCTCCGACCCGATGCGACTTTACTTCTCTGATCTTGTTGTATGTGTAGTTAAACTTCGAATTTTGAGAAGAAAAGACCGCAAAATGATCAGAGGGATATCCCTCTTGAATCGCCTCGTTTGTCATTGTTAACCACACCCCCCGAAGTGGCCAGGAGACACCTAGCCTACTTGGAAGTGCCCTTTCAAGAGTTTTTGTCCGACAAATCGATTTCATCCGCAAACCGCGAATCCCACGAAATCGTTCCGCAGACCCTGTTCAGCTATCGTTACCCCCTATTCCTTCTGTTTCCCAAGCCCAGTCACGAAACAAAAACAGCCCGGGCGTTGAAGCGCCCGGGCTGGATTTCACCTGTATGGAACCAGCCCTTAGAAGGAGCGCTGGAAGCGGAGGACAGCGCCAAAGCCGTCGCTGTCAGCAGTGCGGACAATCTCGTGGCCCGAAAAGGCCTTGCGATTGACGTAATCGACTTCGCCGATGATCGTGAAGCCGGGTACGATATCGTAAGCGATATTCGCAGCCACACCCAGGCTCTTGCCTTCATCATAGGAGACCTGCGCGTTGAACGAGGTCTTCTCGTTGAACTTGTAGGTGCCGCCACCGAAGATGGCCCAATTGCCTTCCCAATTCTTGAAGGAATTGTGCTCGACATTGTCGTCCGTGCCGTAATTGGCCATGACCCACAGGGCGAGTTCGTTGGTGGCGTTCACGTCCAGGCGAACCTTGGCGCCCCACTCTTCCCACACGCTGTCATAAACACCAGTCGCGCTGATCGCACCCCAGCCCTGCGTGTACTTAACGCCGCCGACGACATGCGGAACGTAGCTGTCGACCGTGTTGACGCCAGCGCCGTCTTCGAGCGAAACCACTGCCGAGAAGCCGTTGCCGGCATCGAAATAGTACTGGACCACGCCGGTATCGAAGTCGCCGCCATAACCGACGATCGAATCGTCGATGACATTGCCGGCATAGCCGCTGAACGTCACCCAGGCGGACTCGTCCTTACCAACGCGGAAGCCGCCGAGCTGGATCCAGGCGAAGTTCAGCGAAGGGGTCCCGCCGCCAGCGCTGACAAGGTTGGTCTCGTCGTCAACGCTGGTTTCCCAGTTGAAA
>NZ_JAFFIW010000100.1 GCF_018588885.1 Mesorhizobium sp. dw_380 | reverse complement strand
GCGGGCCCCCGGCGTCGTGGCGCACGGCGGGGGGGGGCGAGGCCGGGGGGGGGCGGTGGGGGGGGTTGGCGGAGTCGCTCTAGGGCGCTGCCCATGGGGGGCCCGTGGTGCCCCGCTACGGGCTGGCGGCATCTTCCCCCCGGATTGTGGCGGGGGGAGGGGAGCTACGGCCGAAGGCCGAGCCCGCGACTGCGGGCCGCCGGCCGTCCGGCGCCCTCGCGGAGGGCCAGCCGCGCAAGCGGCGGTGCGGCCCGTGAGCGAAACCTTAATCGGCCGAAGGCCGAGCCCGCGACTGCGGGCCGCCGGCCGTCCGGCGCCCCCCGCGGAGGGCCAGCCGCGGCAGCGGCGGTACGGCCCGTGAGCGAAATTAAGCCGCCTTCTTTTTCGGCTGGATCAGGCCGCGCTCGACCAGCAGCTCGGCGATCTGCACCGCGTTGAGCGCCGCGCCCTTGCGCAGATTATCGGAAACGATCCACATCGACAGGCCGTTGTCGACGGTCGAATCCTCGCGGATGCGCGAGATGAAGGTGGCGTCCTCGCCGGCCGATTCCAGCGGCGTGATGTAGCCGCCGTCCTCGCGCTTGTCCAAGACCTGGCAGCCGGGAGCATCACGCAGGATATCGCGCGCCTCGTCGGCGGTGATCGGCTTCTCGAACTCGATGTTGACCGCTTCCGAATGGCCGATGAACACCGGCACGCGCACGCAGGTCGCCGTCAGCTTGATCTTGGGGTCGAGCATCTTCTTGGTCTCGGCCACCATCTTCCACTCTTCCTTGGTGAAGCCGTCGTCGAGGAAGACGTCGATATGCGGAATGACGTTGAAGGCGATGCGCTTGGTGAACTTCTTGACGTCGACCTGGTCGGCGACGAACACGGCACGCGTCTGCGTGAACAATTCGTCCATGCCTTCCTTGCCAGCGCCCGACACCGACTGGTAGGTGGCGACGACGACGCGCTTGATGGTCGCGAAGTCGTGCAGCGGCTTCAGCGCCACCACCAGTTGCGCCGTCGAGCAGTTCGGGTTGGCGATGATGTTCTTGCGCGTGAACAGCGAGATCGCGTCCGGGTTCACTTCCGGCACGATCAGCGGCACATCCTGGTCGTAGCGGAAGGCCGACGAATTATCGATGACGACGCAGCCCTGCTTGCCGATCTTCGGCGACCATTCCTTGGAGACGTTGCCGCCGGCCGACATGATGCAGATGTCGGTGTCGGAAAAATCATACTGGTCGAGTGTCCTGACCTTCAGCGTGCGGTCGCCGAACGACACTTCCGTGCCCTGGCTGCGCCGCGAGGCCAGCGCCACGACTTCGCTTACCGGAAAACCGCGCTCTTCCAGTATGTTGAGCATTTCCCGGCCCACATTGCCCGTGGCGCCGACGACTGCAACCTTGAAACTCATCGAAATCTCCTGTCCCTCTCCGCTTGGTTTTTGGAGAAAACCCGCTGGCCGATGCGGGTTCCGTCCCCCGGGCCGAACCCGGGAGAGGGTGGTTAGGCCAAGGGAATCACACCGTTTTGGTGGTGGTTTTTTTGGCCGTAGTTTTGCTGGAACGAGGGGACGCGCCGACACGCCCGGCCCAATGGTTCGCATTGAGGCTGGGGGCATCGAATGCAAGAAGAGCCATCAAAAGGCCGCGCATCGAAAAACGATCCCGTTCGAAGCGGGCTTTTACGCGGTTTGCGGCAGGAGTCAATTGTCGGCGAGGCGGCAGTTGCTCGGGTTTCCAGATCGTGTCGACGCGCCGGCGCCGCCCCTCATCGCCCTGCCGGGCACTTCTCCCCGTATAGTGACGGGGAGAAGGACGCTGTCACCACGGGTTTCGCCAATCACCAGCGCTGCAGGAATGGCGCCGAAGGATGCTGCCAGCGTCCCTCTCCCCGTCACTAT
>NZ_JAFFIW010000099.1 GCF_018588885.1 Mesorhizobium sp. dw_380 | reverse complement strand
GCATCGAGCGCGTCGATGAACTGGTCGGCGCTGTCGATGCCGGCGTTGACAGCACCGGCCGCCACCTCGCCGGAGAGTTGGGAAAGCCCTTCCGCGTCAAGCCCGGCAAACGCGCCGGGCAGTGAGCCGGTCCGGTCGAAGAAATCGAGGAGTGCCGTATCGACGCTCTGCTGGTTCTCGTTGAGCCCAGCGCCAATGATCGCCTCTGCGGTCGTCTGCAGATAAACGTTGTTCGCCGTATAGTCATAGACGAGGCTGCTTGTAAGGCCCGGCAGCGTTGGGGCGTCGAAGCCGCTGAATGCAGTGCCCCCCAGTCCCCCGTCAGCGTGGAGGATGGTATAGCTCTTGGTCACGAAGGTGCCCGGCAGGTAAGTCACCTCCACCGTGCCACCCGAGAGGTTGGCCGTGCCGGTAACGTTGGTGCGGTCAGCCGTAGTAGGCGAAACCTCCACAGCGTATGTGGAACCCGCCCCGAACACGAGGTCCCCCGCGACTGTGATCGTGCCGATCGAGTTGCCCGGTGCCAGGATGCCGCCCGCAATCGTCGTCTTGCCAACCGTGCCGGTGCCCCCCAGCGTGCCACCACCGTTGACAGTCGTAAGCACGGACGATGCAATCGACCCGTCCACCGACAGAACGCCGCCATTCACTGTCGTCGCGCCGGTGTAGGTATTGGCGCTGTCAAGAACGGTGCTGCCGCCATTCTGGCTTACCGTTCCGCCACCGCTTATGGCGGGCGAGAAAGTGAAGGCGTTCGATTGGTTGAAATTGATCGCGCCGTTGTTGGTCAGGCTGGACAGGCCAGAAATCGTCCCGGCGACGGCGCCATTCGCAACCGCATTGCCGAGATTGAGCGTGCCTGTGCTATTGATGGTAAAGCTGCCGCCGCTCTGGAAAGTCAGCGCGCCCGCGAGGTTCAGCGTGCCGGCGCCTCCGGCTCCGCTGGCTCCAAGGTTTGCGCCGATGGCAACTCCCGGAACTCCGGTGCCACCCAGGACAATGGCGCCCGCACTGCCGATGGCGATGGATGAGGTGGCGTCGACCGTAACGGCGCCGCTGCCGCCCGCCCCGCCCGCGGATACGTCGCTGTACGCTGAATCGCCGCTGCCGCCCATCCCGCCGACCAACAGTGTTTCGCCTACAGAAAGGCGTGCACCGTCCTCCAGCAAAACCGTGCCTGCGCCACCGGCCCCGCCGGCACCGAAGGCGCCCCCGCCGCCGCCGCCGCCGCCAACCAGCATCGAGCGGTCCACGGTCAGCGTGATACCAAAGACGGTGAGGTCCCCCGCGGATCCGCCGGAGCCGGCGTGGTCCCAGCTGCCGCCGCCGCCACCGCCGCCCACGCCGACGAAGTCGTAGCTTTGGCTGCTGGTCAGGATAAGCGAAGAGGGGCCACTCGCACCGGCATCCGGCGTCTTGCCCGAGATGTCGTTGCCGTCGCCATCGACCACCTTGCCGCCGCCGCCGCCACCGCCGTTGTTTGCACCGCCGCCACCGCCCAACAGACCGCCGAGGCCGCGCCAGAGGCCGCCAGCGCCGTCGGCTCCCGATCCGTCCGGGTTGACGCCGGCAGCGCCACCGACGTTCAGGACGGCAGGGGCCCCGCCACTATTGGGATGGCCGCCGGTACCGCCAGCGCCGCCCAGCGCACCGCCGCCTCCGCCTGCGGCACCTGTCGCACCACCACCTCCGACGCCACTGATACCGCCACCCGTGCCGCCGGAAGATTGTTGCCCAATGCCGCCGCCGCCGCCACCGATGCCGCCGCCGCCGCCATTGCCCCAGGTGCTGACGCCACCGTCACCACCGCTGCCGACCAGCAGACTGTCGGCCGCCGCTGGCAGCGAGGCCAACAGGACTGCCGCCATGGAAGATGTTGCAAGAAGAACTTTTGCACGAGCCGCTCGACGAGCCGCGCCTTGAAATGTCACGCCAGACATGCCTTACCCTCACGAAAAGTCCGTCGCGCGCCTTATCGACGCAACAACATCGGCAAGGTGCGCCGACTGCAACGACCCAAGGCGTGTCTCATCATGATTATGAAGGCTTTGAACGAGAATCCGTGCGCCACCGGCAATAGAGAGGCCAACTATGGTGGACGGCAAGGACGGTATTCGCGGCGACGGCTTTTCATCTTGGCTTGTTGCTTCTTGGCAACAGTATCACAGAAGTAACCGAGCAGAAGGTCCAAGTCGTGCATAAAAAAACGGCACCGTCGGCAAAAAAATAGCGTCGTCAGGCTTCGGACCGGTGCCCGCAATCACCCGCAGAAAAATCTCCCCAAACTCCTTGAGCTTCGTCGCCCCCACGCCATCCTGCTTCGCTCTTCGAGCTTCGCAGGATTGGCGCAGCCGGTCGAGCGAAGCAGGATGCCCTCCGAAGCTTCAGCGTAGGAGGGCTTACCAGCTGATCCCGACCTTGGCCTTGCCGGCATAGCTCTGGACATTGCCCGAGAATTCACCCTGGAAGCCAAGCGAC
>NZ_JAFFIW010000010.1 GCF_018588885.1 Mesorhizobium sp. dw_380 | reverse complement strand
CACGCTCGCTGAGTTTGATCCGGCGCCGCCCTACCGGCCATCGCTCACCAGTGTAGGCGGCAAGCGTGCCATCGACGAAACGCCTGGCAAAACACGGCGATCAAACCCGATGAACAGAAGGCGGTGATGAAAGACTGCGGCGATGCCACGCTTAACAAGTCGCATGCACATTTCTACTTGATGGCCACAAAGATGGGTGGTTGAAGCTAACCCCAGGGCCAAAAGTCGAAGGCGGGCGGCCACTGTCCGCCTTCTCAGCAGCCGGAGTGTCGAAAACCGAAATTAGCGCGACCTCGGCCGAGCCAGATCTTTCCCGCTCATTTCTGCGCCCGGCCAAAGCTTTTCCTTCCGCAGCGTTCGCCGAGCCTACTTGGACGTCGCATATAAGCCAATCGAGCATGTGTATTTTCCGGAGATGGGCATCGCTTCGGTGGTCGTCATTCGTGCGCAAATCGCGTTAGTCAGGATTTCAGGGAGCGCCTTCTTCACCGGCGACTTAATTTCCGTCGGATTATTTTCGCAGCTGCTGCGCGCTCAGCTCGACTAAACTGCTGGTTCGCATTGTTCTGTTTCGACAGCCCGCCGCCGCATCGCGGCGGGCGGAGCGGCTGGTTCAGTCGTTGACCTTGACAATCTTGCGGGTGCCCGGGTCCACAAGAACTGTGCGGTTGTCGATCACGGCGTAGCGATATTTGACGTTGGGGACTTCATGAAGCTCGACCGTGTCGGGCAGGGCCGTGCCGACATTAAGTTCCACGCCAGGAACCTTCACCGATGCCAGGGGCTGCTTCTTCACATATTCCCGGATGACCGTATCCTGCTCAGGCGCAATGACGACGTCCTCGGCTGCGGCAGCGCCGATACCTGCAAGGAGCAGAAACACCGCAGCGACGCCGGTAAGATGCATTCTCATGTTTTCCTCCTATGAGATCGACGCAGAACGACCGCGCCAATCAACCAAACTGGGAAAGCTGCAAAAGTGTTCCCGAGGCTGGGCTTTGGTCGCAATTGTCAATGCCCGGCCCAGCACGGCGCATTTGCGCCGACCGGCTGAAATCCGCTTCGAATCAAAACCCCACTGGTTCCGGCGGCGGGTTGTTATCGAAATGGCGCTATCTTGGCGCGTGCTTCAAGCCTGCCTGAGCTAATGCCGCTCGGGTCTCGGCCGCGCCCGCTTGATATCAAACGTCTCCGGCAAATTCGGGTGAGTGCCGGTCTTCACTGAAGCCGTGGTCACGGCATCGAGCGGCGGAAGGATGATCATCCGCACTTTGGGTTCAGGCCAAAGCGGCGGCCAAGGAGAAACAAAGCGATTGCCAGCACGCACGCTAGACGGGCAGCGGTTAGGAGGTCGCTACGTTCTCGCCGAACTGCATGCTTCTCTCCCGACAATCAGGTGCCCGCCACGTCACAAGGAGGTGGCAGGCACCTGATCAACCGGCGATGAAGGGACTTTGCTCGCCGGTAACCCAGTCAATGAAGTCGGAATGCGTTTGGTTTCGATGCTAGGACCTTTGCGCTTCTCGATTGGACTTTGGTCGGTACAACAAAACGTCCGCTTCGGTTGCCAGAGCGCTTGCTTTCCGGAACATAGCCAAGAGCATCAGGCCGGCGGGCGCTCAGTCGAGCACGCTCGGCACCTTCCAGGGCCTGTCGCCCGTGCCGTTGCTGGCGATGCGCTGGACGGCTGCGATCACCGCCCTCCGCCCGCTGCTGCCCATCATCGTGCTCAGTCGGTGCCCGCTGGAGCCGAGCCCAGCTGAGACAAAAGGACAAGGCGTCCGATGCTATTGTGTGGAACCTGAAGGCCGCGGCCAAGTTGGAGAGATCGCCCAATCCGGGCTGTTTCAATAACAGGAGAATTTCCAAATGGCAGACACCAAGAAAGCTAACGCGAATGCCAAGGGCCTTACGGGCATGCTCGTTGATGGGTTGAAAGACATCTACTACGCAGAAAAGAAAATCCTGAAAGCGCTACCCAAAATGGCTAGGAGCGCCGACGACCAGCAGGTGTCGGCGGCGTTTGAAAAACACCGCACCGAAACTGAAGCCCAAGTCGAACGGCTGGAGGAAGTCTTTGATATCCTAGGTGTCGCCGCGCGCGGCAAAACCTGCCCTGCGATCGACGGCATTCTCGAGGAGGGCGCCGAAATCCTCGACGAATACAAGGGGTTGCCGTCCCTGGATGCTGGCTTGGTCGGTGCGGCACAGGCGGTGGAACACTACGAGATAGCCCGCTACGGCACGCTGATCGCCTGGGCGAACTCGCTGGGCAGAGACGATATCGTCGAGCTTCTCAAAGCCACGCTGCGAGAAGAGAAAGCAACGGACGAGGCACTGACCTCGCTCGGCGAGGGCGGCGTGAACGACAGGGCCGCCGAACAGCAGGCGGCTTAAACTTCTCGCTGAATATCGCAAAGTGACAAAAGCCCCGGCTCGACAGGTGTGTGGAAACCTTTGGAGGCTCCGGTTCGACCGGAGCCTCTTGGTTTCAGGCCCAGCCGCCTTGGTGGTTATGGGGCGCAGCATGAGCGCCGATAGCCCCATTTTCGGCTCTGGGTCCCTTCCTTGCAGGTCTTACGAGGTAACGCCCTCCTGCCACCATCCACTTGATGGTTCCGAAGGAAGGCTCAGCAGCGCGGATGGCCATGCTACCGGGATCTGCGACCATGAGCAGGGGCTTGCAGCCGGAACCCTCAGCCGCCTGTCAGCCTCTGCTTGATCTTGCCGATCACGCCGCCTTCGCTGTGAGAGGAACCCATGAAGCGGTTCTCGATCCCGGCCCATTCAGACATATACACAATGTCTTCAAACGCCTTGAGATCGACGCTCGCTTCGGGCTCCAACGGTTTGTCTTCGCGCAGATCATTCAACGACTGCTGCATGGCCTTGATCGCGCGGAACAGAACGGTTGTGGGATAAAGGATCATATCGTAGCCCATGTCGTGCAGATCATGAGGCGACACCCACGGCGTCTTTCCACCGCGCTCCAGAATGCTGGTTGCCAACGGCGCGTGCCGGAAGGCGCGGCCCACCGCCTTCAGTTCCTTCAGGCTGGTCGGGCCTTCAATATACACCCGGTCGGCGCCTGCCTCCAGATAGATTACCGCGGTCGATGGCGTCATCGATGCCGTTGGGTTCGAGCGCGTCGGTCCGGGCGAGAAGGAAGAAATCGGGATTGACGCGTGCGGCGACGGCCGCTCTGATTTTTTCCTCCATGAACTAACCGGCACCACTTTCTTGCCGGCCATATGGCCACAACGCTTTGGTGGGTCCTGGTCCTCAATAAACAGAGCCGCAGCGCCGATCGACTCGTAGCCGCTCACGGTACGTGTGACATTCTTGACGTCGCCGTAGCCATCATCGCCATCGACAAGGAGAGGCAAATTCGACGAGTATCGGCTCCTTCCAAGATTCTCGCGACTGAGCGGGGAACACTTCATCCGCGACCAGGTTCGGAAGCTATGCACCACACTTCGCCCGCGGCAGCCCAGTCAGTTCGGCAATGAACGAGGACCCGATTATCCCACTGGCAAAAGCGATGCGAGAGCGCAATGCGGTGCTCTTTGTCGGAGCTGGTGTTTCGATGAGCGTCGGCCTTCCTTCATGGGAAAAGCTGATCGAGCGCATGGCCAGTGAACTCGGCCTGGAAGGCGCAATACATCGCGATCGCTTCCAAACCCTGGCCGAGTATTACCGAATCAAGCATGGCAGCATCGGACCTTTGCGCAGTTGGATGGACAGGCACTGGACCGTGACCAAGGACAAGATTCGAAAGTCCGAATTGCACCGTCTCATCGTCGCGCTGGACTTTCCTGTGATCTACACGACCAACTTCGACCGCAACCTCGAAGTCGCCTTTGAGATACACGGCCGCGAATACGTGAAGGTGGCCAATGCCAGGGATGTCTCGAGGGCCCGTCACGACGTCGCATGCATCGTGAAATTCCATGGCGACTTCGATGACGATTCCTCACTGGTCCTCACGGAAACCGATTACCTCGATCGGCTCTCCTTCGATTCGCCGCTCGACGTGCGATTCCGTTCGGATGCCTTGGGCAGCACGATCCTCTTTGTCGGATACAGCCTGTCGGACATGAATATCAGGCTGCTGTTGCACCGGCTGTGGCAGACATGGAATCGATCGGGCTACGAAGCGGATCGCCCCCCATCATTCATTTTCATGGCGAGCAGAGATCCTGTCGAAGAGGCGGTGCTGGGGCGTTGGGGTATTTCTGTGCTGTCAGGCGACAATGACGACCCGGAAGCCGGTCTGGTCGGGTTCCTGAGGCGGCTGGCCGAGATGGTCGACGCGCAGCGTTGAGCTCCGGTGAAAGAGAACTCACGCGACCTGCTTTTAGGCTTGGTGCAAGCATGTCTTTGTCCCGAAACCGGGGAACTTTCTGGAGATTTGCTTTATGGAAGTCTGGCCGAAGGCGTGCGGCTATGCGGCATCAGGAGCAGTCAGGCGAGCTCAGGCTCCGATCCGACGATTGATGAAGAATTCGTCCACCGCGGTGTTTGCCACCATGCGCTGCATTTCATCGACAAGCATGGGCATGCGAGCGTGAATCGGCGACTGCACGCTTCACCGATTGGGTGAGGGCGTCATTTAGGGTCGTGAGGGCACGCGCAAGCGCGATAGGGTGCCGTGAGCTCGGCCTGGCGATGCGTTCCGGTTTTGGCGAGGATCGCCCGGAGTTGGGTTCGCGCGGTTTCACGTCCAATCGCCAATCGGGCACTCGTCGATCGGTTCCACCGCCTGCTCAGGCTTGAGGCCGGGTCACGCTTCGGACCGCCGTGAGTTGAAATGTTTGACCGAGCAACCGTTCCGATGGCGCCCTTTCCCTCACAAGGTCGGTGAAGCAAAGAGTCGCCGCCATTGAACAAGTCACGCACGAATGAAGTCATCGGCACGATCTCGGCAAGAAGCCAAAACGATCCGCCGCGGGCGATGACTTCCGGCTCGGCTAGAGACACTCCGTCCGGTGCGCTCGAGACTGCAGCCTCGATCATCCGCTGCAGGCGGCGGTCGCTCTCCCGCTGCGTGGATGCCGCCGTGGCGGACCACAAGGCCGGAGCCGAACAGAGCATCCGCATGCTCGTGGCAACGCGTCAAACAGCACCGATGATCAAGTAGGGCCGCGCCAAAATTGATCTGGTCGAGGACGGCGAGGGTCGGGTCAAGCGAAACCTCCCAGATTTTCTCGGCCAAGCTGACGATCCGGCCGAGATCGGGTGCCACGGGCAGGAAATGGTCGCCTCGGAAAGATCAAAGGCTCCCTTCCGGGCATCGCGGAACAGCGACAGGGCCCACTTGCGTTTCCACCACTCGCCGCCCTTTTCCTCATAAGCCACAGCGCTTCCTCCGCCCGAGCGAGCGAGTCATAGCCCGAGTGTCTGACCCACGTCGAGGTGAAGGAAAGCTGCCGAGGGATTGCTGAAAACCGCGTCCTGAAAAGCCTCAACAGCATCGCCGTGGGTAACATCAACCAGCACGGCGGCCGCACGCTCAACCTCGTCGGCCAAGTGATCAACCCGGTCCATCCGCTTCAGCACTCGATCGTGAAGCATCGACAACCGCGCTGCATGGTAAACCACGCTGCGCTTGTGACCGTCCGAGTTCAGGGGTTCGAACAGCATCATAATAGCCTAGACTCCTCAATGCGCGCTCGGCGATGCGATCTTCAGCAGCCGCCTTCTGGCAGCTTTCGCTCGCGCTTGCCCGGCCCGTATGCGGCTGCACAGCGCAAGGCTGATCGCAACCCCGTGGTTTTCGTTGAGCATTGTCTCTGCCTGCTTGAGGGAGAGTTCGGCGCGCTTCGCGCGTTGTCTGGCTACCGCCATTTCCAAGTTCAAGAGTTCAACCATTCCCCGGCGTCCTCGATTGTCATCCCTTCCATTAGCAAACCATCATTTTCCGCTTTGGTTCCGATTGCTGCGAGGGGGAATGCATGACCTCCACACCCGACCCACAACTCGATGCCTGCGTCGCCGCGGCAGAGCCCGCGATCGCCGAACTGCGAAGATATGTCGGGCAAGCCTATCGGGCGGCCCAACAACCGCCAGCAGCCCCAGTGGCGGAGCCTGAAAGGCGAGCCGACCTTATCGGCAAGGAGTGGATCGAGACTGGCGCGGCGGCGACCAGGTTCGAGATTTCGAAATTCAGAGTACTGGCCTGGTGCAGCGCGACGGCAGCTTCGATTGGAAGCGAGGGGGTCGCATGCTTGTCTCGATCTGAAAGTTCAGGCAAGGCTAGGCATCCGATAGCCTCTCGTGTTTGTCGCACGTGTTTCCAGACCTTCGCCTGTCGCAAGAAGCCCGCGCCTCTGGCGGAGAACGCGGGCCGATCGGAGACCGATCTTCGGCAGGCGATGGAGGGCACCATCTGCCGCTCACAAGCATTGAGATGTGCCTGACGTTCCGTCAAGGCGGTTCAGCTCGGTCAAAGCTGACAGGTGCTCCGGTGACCGGAAGGCGCGGCCCTGAAAGTGGTTCTTATGGAGATCGAGTGTCCCGCCGGCGTGCTGGAGGAGTAGGTTACGGGGGTCCACGGCCCCGAACCGATCCTGTCGATACCGCCCGCGTCATGCCGATCGTCCGCGCCAACATCGCTCGCGAAGGCCCCTGGATGACCGACGAGAGCGGCATCTATCGCCCAGGAAAGTCGTGGCCATGACCAAGGGGAAAGAGCGAGAAATTCCGCGAAGCTGCGCATGCACAAAAGCGATTTACGACAATACGATAAGTTGGTTCCATAAGATAGATTACGGACTTTCAGCAGTAGATGTTAGTATTTCTTGATCATATGACTGCAATAATGGCTCATTTTGCAAATCTTTTTTTGGTCATTATAGAATAACACTTCATTGTTGCAACAGCATGGCTTACCGGCGCCTCAGGTGAGACGGGCCTTCGCTCGCCTCCCCCTCCCGGCGCACTCACTTGTGCGGCATGCAATAGACGCCCTCGGATTCCATAAGTGCCGCGGCACCCCTTCAACTCGCTCAATGCGCGACCCACGCTTGCGAATAAGTGCTGCAGGCACCCACGGCCGTCAGCCACAGAAGAGGAAGAACGTAGCACGCCGTCTGATTGCCAGGTTCTGGCTTCACTGTGCCGGTAGCGGCCGGCCCAATGCGGGCTTGCTGGTGCCACCGAGTTCGGGGCGCGGCATGGAAGACGAGCTTGCGCGAGGGCCGCGACTACCATTCCGTCAAGCTCGATGATTCCAGCTGTCCCGTTCCGACTTATGCGAGTCTGGTCGAGACCGACACCGAGGGCGACTTCTCGCTCATCTGGTCACGCCGCACCGCAGAGTAATCCAACAAGCACGAAGCCCCACCGCAAACACGGGGCTTCGTTATATTCAGCTCCCGGTGCCGACCTCTCGTCAGATGTCCCAGGTCAAGCCTTGGCAGTCGTCTTGCGCACCTTCTTCACCGGCGACTTGATTGCAGCCGCAGTTGTTCTCGCTGCCGCCGCACGCGCGACCGGTTTCCGTTTTTCTGCCGCGGCGGATGTGGGCGCTGGCGCTTTGCGCCCGAGCCCAATTGATTTCGCCAGGGCCGACCGGGTGGCCGCGTAGTTCGGCGCGACCATCGGATAGTCGGACGGCAGGTTCCACTTCTGCCGATATTGGTCGGGGGTCAGACCAAAATGCTGGAGATGCCGCTTGAGCGATTTGAATTTCTTTCCGTCTTCCAGACAGATGATGAAGTCGGGCGTCACCGATTTCTTGATCGAAACTGCCGGCTCCTGTTTTACGACAGGTTCTACCGCCGGCGTGCCGATGCCATTCAGGGCGGCATGGATGTCGCCGATCAGTTTCGGCAACTCGCCAACCGGTACTGGATTGTTCGATACATAGGCCGCGACAATGTCAGCCGTTATCGACACGGTATCTAGTTTGTTGCCTTGCTCGAGAGCAGTGGTCATATAATTTCCCTTTTTTGTATCGGATGAATTGAGCGACGTTTGATTTTTCTGCCCTGCCCACGACGCAAATAGTACGTTTCTTCGTAGAATCCACCTCTCTTGCGCAACATGACAAGAGTAAGTTTCGCGTCTGTCGTACCATCGGCTGGATTGCCCTTGCCGATCTCATTTAAAGCGAGGAGCGTTCCGTCGCTTTTTCGCCAGTTCCGGCTGTGCAGAGCAATGCCGCTGGCCTGGCTATAGAGTATCAACACGCAGTGCGCATGATCGCATGCGCGGGGCGTGGGAGGTTTCGAGGGGAACACGATCTGGCATTTGAAATTTGCTCATCGGGTAACGCCTGCTTTGACGGGCTTTGCCTACTCAAGCCTTGCGCCTTCATCATCTGAATCAAGGCTCGCGACATAAGATTGTCGCCGGTAGCGACGAAGATCGCGAAAGCTTCCTGCGCATGCGCTTGACTGCGGAGTCGGCGCTGGCGCACCGGCGGAAGTCTGCTGTTCGGGCTCGCGCCAGCCGCTGTTCGCGCCAACTGTGGCTAGGTTCGCCGGCCCATCCGCTCTTCACGCCGTTCAGCATCGAACGCCTGCCTGCCCTTCGAGGCCCATAGGTCTCGCGGACGCTCGGCTTCATCGCTCTGCAGCTTGGCGGCGATCCAAAGGAGCGCGCCGTAGATGGTAGCGCGATCGTCATTGGTGAGCTCGACAATGCCTGCCTTGAGGACGAGACCGCCAAGTTCGATGAGCTGCCGTGTGCGCTTGCGACGCTCGACCTGCCAGGTCCTCATGTCATTGCGAGCCATTGCCGCTTGCCGGCGATTGTGGGCCGCCCGGTTGCGCCGAAGCGCCGCGTGGGTTGCGCTGAGATGCCGAAGCAGTTCGCCGGGACCTGCTTTCGAAAAACGTCACCCCACGCTTGGCCCAAGCCTCGCGCTTTGAGGTGTCTTTCGTCTCGGCGATTGCGACCAGTGCACCAGCCAGTTCGTCGGTGCCCAGTTGATCGGCGCCGGTGGCGATCACCAGCTCGCCAAGTTGCTGCACCTTTCGCGTTTTGAGTTCTCGCGCTTTGTCTTCCAGCGCCTTCAGTTCTGTGTCGAAGTCTCGTGGTTTGCGCATGGTTGTCTCCATTGATTGTCGATCGGAGGATGATAGGGGAGCACCTGCCGGAAGGCTTCAGGGTTGCCGAGACAGCCCGGGACGGGCTGGTCCATCCCGAGAATTTTTCGAGGGAGGGCGCGCTTATACGTCGTGCCGACGTACGCTTTGACGTGCAAATGATCCCGTCGCGATGGCGATCTATCATCTTCACGTCAAGGTCATTGGCCGCAAGGCTGGCAGCAGCGCGTTGGCTTCTGCGGCCTACCGTTCGGCTTCGCGACTACGCGACGAACGGATCGAACGCACTCATGACTTCTCCGCCAAGCGCGGCGTCGTCCATTCCGAGGTGATGTTGCCGGAGCATGCGCCGGAGGCCTGGCGGGACCGCGAGAGGCTGTGGAACGATATCGAGGCGTTCGAGGTACGCAAGGATGCCCAGCTTGCCCGCGAAGTCGAGTTTGCGCTCCCGCGTGAATTGTCCCAGGCGCAAGGCATCGAACTGGCGCGGGACTTTGTACAAATCGAGTTTGTCAGCAAGGGCATGGTCGCCGATCTCAATGTGCATTGGGACAGGGGCGAGGATGGCAGTGTAAAACCGCATGCTCATGTCATGCTCACCATGCGGTCCCTAGACGAGAATGGTTTTGGGCCAAAGGTTCGCGACTGGAATGCTACCCAGCTGGTCGAGCGCTGGCGCGAGCGATGGGCGGAGCTTGCCAATGAGCGTCTGGCCGAACTCGACATCGACGCCCGCATCGATCATCGCAGTCTGGAAGCGCAGGGCATTTCATTGGAGCCGCAAACCCAGATTGGTGCACCGGCCCAACGCATCGAGGGCAGTGGCCTTGCTGCCGGCGATACTGAAGCAGATCGCGCCGAACTGCATCGCCAGATCGCCCGCAACAATGGTGCGCGCATCATTGCCGATCCTAACCTGGCGCTCGATGCCATCACCCATCAGCAATCGACCTTCACCCGAAAAGACATTGCGAAGTTTGCGCATCGCCACAGCGACGGAGTCGAGCAGTTCAACAAGTTCGTGGCAGCCATCAGCAACGCACCCGATCTGGTCGAACTCGGCAAGGACCGGCGCGGCGACGACCGTTTCACCACAAGGCAGATGATCGAGACCGAACAGCGCCTTCACCTCGCGGCGGAGCGTATCGATTTGGACGAGCGACACGCGGTGAGTGACGCGCATCGTGAGGCAGCGCTGGCGCGGGCTGCGCAACGCGGTCTTGTCCTGTCAGGTGAGCAGACCGATGCGCTTGCGCACATCACCGATGGCCGAAGTCTTGGTGTCGTTGTCGGCTTCGCCGGCACCGGCAAGAGCGCCATGCTGGGCGTTGCGCGCCAGGCATGGGCAGCAGCGGGCTATAAGGTTCGAGGCGCGGCACTCTCGGGCATTGCCGCCGAGAATCTGGAAGGCGGATCAGGCATCCCGTCACGCACCATCGCCAGCATGGAGCATAGCTGGGGACAGGGCAGGGGTCTGCTCACCGCCCGCGATGTCCTGGTGATCGATGAGGCCGGCATGGTCGGCACGCGCCAGTTGGAGCGCGTGCTTTCCCATGCGGCGGACGTTGGCGCGAAAGTCGTCCTTGTCGGCGACCCGCAGCAGTTGCAGGCGATCGAAGCCGGCGCTGCATTCCGCTCTATCCACGAGCGTCATGGCGGCGTCGAAATTGGCCAGGTGCGCCGGCAGCGCGAGGACTGGCAGCGTGATGCCACGCGCGATCTGGCGAGCGGCAGGATCGACACTGCGATCGGCGCCTATGACGAACAAGGCATGGTGCATCAGGCTGCAACGCGCGACGAAGCGCGAGCTGAACTCGTCGAGCGCTGGGATCACGACAGGCAGGCGCACCCAGAGGCAAGCCGGATCATCCTCACCCACACAAACGACGAGGTGCGCGCCCTGAACCAGGCAGCGCGCGAGCGCATGCGCATTGCCGGCGATCTCGGCGACGAAGTGCAAGTGACTGTCGAACGCGGCCCAAGAACCTTCGCCAGCGGCGACCGGGTCATGTTCCTACGCAACGAGCGCGGGCTCGGCGTCAAGAACGGCACGCTGGGCTTCGTGGAGGAGGTCAGCACACAGAGCATGACGGTTCAAACCGACGACGGCAGGTCGGTACACTTCGACCTGAAGGACTACGCGCACATCGACCACGGCTATGCCGCGACCATTCACAAGGCGCAGGGTATGACCGTAGACCGGACCCATGTGCTTGCCACGCCGGGCATGGATGCGCATGGCAGCTACGTCGCACTGTCGCGGCATAGAGATGGGCTGGACCTGCATTACGGCGGCGACGACTTCAGTGCGCGGGACCGACTGGACCGAACTCTGTCACGGGACCGCGCCAAGGACATGGCGTTGGATTACAAGGAGGTCGACCCGGCGCAGAGCTATGCCGAGCGGCGCGGCATCACTTTTCGCGAGCGTGTCGCAGAGATCGTGCGCAAGGTCGTGCCTGAAAGGCTACGCAACATGTTCGACGGCCGGCGCCCTTCGGCAGATGGCGCGCCCGACTTCGATGCCATGCGCAGGCCGGAAAGAGAGGAAGTGCGCCTCGAACCCGCAGCGCCCGCCAGAGAGATCGCCGAGGACGGGCAAGCGGCGTTGCGGAAAGCCCGAACCGATGCGCTCGTGCGTCATGCCCGCGCCATGGACGCGATATTCAGCGACGAGGGCGCAGGAAACAAGGCCAGCCCGATGCGGTTGCGCGAATTGGCTGACGCCCGAAAAGCCTTCGACGAGGTGCGGCCCCATGGCTGGCGCGATGCCGAGGCGGCTTATGTCAAGAGCCCGGAACTTGTCGCCGAGGCCGCCGGCGGACGGATCAACCGCGCCATCCGCGCCCTCCAGCTTGAAACTGAAATCCGCACCGGACTGGACAACGATCCGGGCCGCCGCGCAGACCATTTCGTGGAGCGTTGGCACAAACTCGACCGGACCAGCCAGCACCAGTATCAGGCGGGTGACATGTCCGGCTACAAGGCCACGCGATCGGCGATGGGTGACATGGCCAAAAGCCTCGAGCGCGATCCGCAGCTTGAATCCATCCTCGCCAACCGCAAGCACGACCTTGGCATCAGCGTCGACTCTGGTCGGCGCCTTGGTGCGGAACTCGCATTCACCCACGGCATCGACCTCGGGCGGGGCCGGGGCATTGGACTCTAGACAGTCCTATCTGCCGCCGTCTCTATGCCGGGGTACGATGACGCGGAAAACCCTCTTGCGCGCTCGCAAATGTCTGTCCTCTCTTGATCAGGAGCAGTCAAAAACAACCAGCAGGAGGCAGTGCGTCCATGCGCGAACCAGACCGTATCATCCGCCTGAAAACCGTCGTCTCCCGGACAGGTCTGTCCCGGTCCACCATCTATCGCAAGATCGCCGACGGCACGTTCCCACGCCAGATCCAGATCAGTATCCACGGTGCAGGCTGGCATGAATCCGACATCAGTCGCTGGATCACCAATCCTGTTTCGTGGCGTCCGCAAGACGAGGATGACAAGTTTTGATGAGGGTGATGCACACTGCGCGGAAAGCTGGCCCTCATCGAGACGCAGCGGTCACGGCGGCAGGGTTACTGCCATGTCCGTCAGGAGCGCCGCCGAGGCGAGCGAAAACGGCAAACCAGAAACGATGGTCGGCCTCGCGCTCATCAAGATGGCTTGCTCAAGCAGGGCAACTTTGGAGCGAAGCGGCCGTGACGGGCTGCCTCCGATCCGGCTTTCTTCGAAGCAGGCTGCATCCTCACCGCCTATAAGGTCCGTCGGCTAACGATTGCCCGATCGATCGAGATCATCGCCGGATCGATATTTATGGTGGCGGGCGAGGTCATCCAGCACAGATCGGATATGCGGCCAGGGGAAATCGTCTGGATGTTCCCAGTGCTCACCGTCACGCAGGATGACCTTGAGCTTGGCCAAAATGCCTTCTATGGACGTGGCCGCTGTCTGCGGTAGATCATCCAGAAGCGCGCTTTCGGCTGTTTCCGATTGCCGGATAAGTTCGTCTGCTCTCGTATAGCCGATCTCAGCATCAGCAGCGTCCCAGCGCGCCTGGTGTGCCGCGAAATCCGCAAGCGCCCTGCCCCATTCGACTTCGTTTCCAGGAGAGTAGGCAACGTTCAGGCTCTCGATGGAATGGAGCGTCACGTCCCTACCATCGGCAAGCCGCACCTTGGCGCAGGGAAAGCCGATCGTCCTGGCGAGGTGTGTCTCCAACCGCTGCTGTTCGCGGCACAACGACAGTGTCTCATCGTGGATCTTTTGCCAGTTCCCACACAGACGAAGAGCAGGATCGGCCGCGCTGCCACCGTCCGTCAGTTCGGCGGCCCGAGACTTTCCATGGAAGGGCCATGCCGCCGCGGCCGTGGCCGTGCCCGCCAGCAAGCGCCGCCGGGTGACGAAAAACGCACTCATGCTATTGTCGGAATCAGCCATGATCCGAGCTCCTAACAGCTGGGTTGTGGTGAGGCCGCGTCGAGTGTTCGCGCATTCGGTGCGGCCGCTTTCTAAAAACGAAAGGATTATTGGTTTTTAGAAAGAAGATGTCAACGTTTTCCGAAAAGGCTTGCGATTTTCGGGAGTTATCACCAGTTTGCGGAATGGATTCTTCTCAATGTCGCGCCGCACGAGCGCTGTTGAAATGGACGCAAGAGGATCTCGCCGCCCGCTCCGGCGCGAGTGCTGTTACCATTCGCAATTTCGAGAACGACCGTTCTGTTCCTCAAACTGGAACGCGATACCTCCTCCAAAAAACGCTTGAGAATGCCGGCATCGAGTTCATCCCTGAAAATGGCGGTGGTGTCGGTGTGCGCTTGTCACGGCGTTCCGAAAGTACGTAGGGGCACGTTCTTGACCTGTGGACGTGATGCGAGTTCTTCAACTAGATCGCCTAACAGCGCACGTTTGCTATCCGAATGCAGCAAATCAACCAATTCGGCTGCGTCGCCGATTACGGCTTTGCGAACCGCGTTGCCAAAGCTCACGTCATAGAGCTTGGCGTTTTCCCGCCCTGCAAAAATGCGGTCCAATCGCTCATCATGGCGCGGCGCTTCTCAATCATGGTTTCACGCCGATATGCGGCCTCAACGTCGCTGTTGATGGCATGGGCGAGCGCAAATTCCCGCATGTCTCTTGGATAATCTGACAACTCCCCTGCCCAATCCGAAAACGTTGACCGCAGCCCATGGGGCACGGCTGGACGCTTCGAGTTCTTGTCGAGCCAGCCCGTGCGGCCCGCCTCGATCTCGTTTTCGTGCATCCGTCTCATGGTCGCACTCAACGTCATGTCGGAGAGCATGCCGCCGCGGATCGCCGGAAACACATATTTTGTGTCGGCGGTCGCGGCCTCTTTCATGGCAGTTAGGATTGTCATTGCCGCATCGGATAGCGCCACAACGTGCGGGCGCTTCATTTTCATTCGCGACGCCGGCACTGTCCACAATTTGTCGTTCCAATCGATTTCCGACCATTCCAAACCGCGCACTTCACCTGATCGCGCAGCGGTCAGTGTCGCGAATTCCAATGCCCGTGCACCCGTGCCTTCGCGTTTGCGCAATGCTGCGAACCACGTGGGCGCGTCTTTCAACTGAACGGCGGGCTGATTATCGACTGTCGCAACCTTGCTTGGCTTGGACAACATGGCATTGAGATTGCCCTTCCACTGTGCCGGATTGTCGCCCTCGCGGTGTCCGTGTGCCTTTGCCCAATCAAGCACGCGTTCGCAACGTTGCCGCAAACGCGTGGCCGTCTCCGTCTTGGTCGTCCAGATCGGCTTAAGGATTTCGACCATGTGATGTTTGGTGACTTCGGAAACGGCAAGATTGCCGATGACGGGCATTGCATACTTGTCCAGCGTGGATTGCCATTGCTTCCGATGCTTTTCGTTCCTGAATTCCGCCAGCGTGTCGACAAGGAATTTGTCAACGGCATCGCGGAATGTGAGATGGCGCTTTGCGGCCTCGATCGCGGCTTTGCGACGCTCGCGCTTCTCTTGAAGCGGATTGATGCCGTTGCGGATTTTGTCTTTGGTCGCCCTCGCCCGCTCGCGGGCTTCGCCCAATGATACGTCATGCCCGCCAAGACCCATTTCGCAACGCCGGCCATTGACGTTTGTTGTGCGCAATAGCCATGACCGGCCGCTGCCCGGCGTGATTTGGAGCATGAGCCCGGCAACACCGCCGACAGCAAACACAGCGTTGCCCGGTGTGGTCGATCCGGGGTGTTTCAAGTTCTTGACGGCTAGTGCTGAAAGTTCCTTCGCGATCTTCGGCATTTCTCTATCCCATCATCTTACCCGCCAAAAATAATGGCATTGGATGATGCGGAGTGCAACGGCGCGAGACAGCCATTTTAGATTAAAGCATTGATATTGCCTTATGATTTTCATTGATTGAGACGACATGAGACAGCAATATGGCTGTCGCTCTCTCCGCCAATGTCTCACAGTGCCGAATAATAAAATATAATCAGATACTTATAAGAGTGCGACTCAAGCTCCGTGTCCCAGCGCTGTGTCCCAAATCCATCTTGACGCGACCTTGGGCAAATCGCGGCTTTCCCTCTGAACTGAAAGACGACTTTCCGAGAAGTTGCACCACCAAAGCGCAGCTAGCTTGCCACTGGCGGCACAAGGTTGACGGTAAGCAGGCGAACAAACTCCTTCAATTCGGGATACTGTTTACTGATCACATCAACATGGGCTGGCCAAGTCGCCTCGTCATATGAAATAGGACCTATATCGCCCACGGTGTCAGTTCCTCGAAACGTCAGGATGACGGCGTATTTCGATTTTACCTCTTGTATCAGCCTGGCGACCTTCTCGTAGGGGAATTCCTTCGAGAACCGCTCGGGATATAGAACCGACAGATCGCTCATCCCATAAAGTGCCGTGGCCAGCGCGTGCCCCCGCTGAGTGACGCCGAGTGCTCCATGGTGATAGGTGAGACCTAGCGGGCCCCGATGGCCAACTTGAACATTGAGCCAACCAAAATCGTAAGTGGCCGGAGTAATCTGCCGAACAAGCCCCATCTCCTCTAATAGATTTACGTCCATATTTTTCAATCTATGAAGATTTGACTGGCCGGCAAATGGCAATGACTTGAATGTCACCAGGTCGCATATAAAATCAATAAACAGATCACCGGTATGGGCATCTATTTCCATGAGCAAATTCATTATTGACGACCTAAGATTTATGGATTCGCTTTGCGCCTTGGCCGCCAGTATACGAGCCCAAAGGTCCTTGACCTTTTCATCATCTGCCTGCTGAGCGCCTTCAGTCCATCGGAGAAACCACTCGTTCGGTATTTCTTGTGCAGATTCATCATTTGATTCACCCGCAAAGGAAATAGCCTTTGCTACGGTTTGCTCAATGTTAAACTGCCTGCGTGTTTCTTGCGCAATTAAACGTGGTTTGGCCCTTTCCAAAAGTTCGGCCGTTTTTGCATCTATCTGAGCCACCTGATATCGCGCCCTGGCCTTAGTGATTTCGCTTGAGGCATCGGCCTTTGAAGCCAAATAAGTTCCTATTGGGCCGGCAACTGTCGATAGGCCGGCCTGAAGAGCCTTTGCAAATGCGCGAACAATCTCTTTTGCTGCGGGAGAGTCGACTGCTTTGCCAAGTCCGAGAAGATCCTCAACCTTGACCCCGGTCACCTCCAAGGCATTACTGACCTCCACCTTCTTTGACTTCTTGTTCACAAACGCCTCCTCCAGCGGTAAATGATCGCCTCAGTATCCTCATTAGCTGAGTCGCGGACCACTTGCCTCCCCGTGAGGTCTTCGCTCCCATGTCGTTCATCGTGTCGGCGATGGCGGTGAGGGTCTGGCCGGCGCTCCTTAAGGGGCCGATGATCCGCATGGCCTTCTCCGCTTCAGCCTTCGCCTTCCTCTGTATCGCCTCGTTGCGCTTCATGATTTTGTCTCTCAGCCCGCCCAGGCGGACGCCCCTGTCCTTGGCCGCCTTAAGGGCCGCCCTTGGTACGCTCCGAGATGAACTTGCGCTCCTGTTCCGACAGGGCGGCATAGAGGTGGAGCTGGAAGGGGTCGGCGTTCGGCATCTGGGCCGCCCTGAGGCGGACCTTCTTGTCCTTGATGAGGGTGGCTATGAAGGCCACATCGCGGCTGAGGCGGTCCAGCTTGGCGATCAGTAGCTCGGGCCCCCTGGCCCGCACCATCTTCATGGCCTCTGCCAACTGTGGCCTGTCGTCACTGCCCCCAGAGAGCACGGTCCCCTAAACCGCCGGGCCACGCTGCTGGTTCGGTCACCACCGGACGGTCTTTCCATCCCGGTTCAGATATTCGAGACCCGGCTTGCCTAGCTGCGAGATCAGTACATCCACGATCTGGGGAATGCTCTCCTCAACACTGAACGGCGCATTCGGGCCTCCGAGATCGGTTCGTATCCAGCCCGGTGCCATCAGCAGTAGCGCGCGCCCATCGTCGGCATGGCGGGCGGCATAACTGCGCATGAGTTGGTTCAGCGCGGACTTGCTGGAGCGATAGACTTCATGCCTGCCATTCGTGTTGTCGCCTATGCTGCCTTGGCCTGACGACATCACGCCGATCAGGCCATCCGCCCTGACGCAATCCTGCAACCCCTCGATCACTCGCATCGGGCTAAGCGCGTTCGTAACCAGCACGCGCGCGAACTCTTCGGTCGCGATATCGGCGACAGTCTCGTCCCTCATGTTCGCGGTGCCGGCGTTCACGAACAGGATGTCGAAGGAGCGGCCTGAAAGGCGGTCATGCAGCGCTGTGATCTGGTCCGGCTGGTCGATGTCGAGGAACTCGACCGCGATGTGATCTCGCCGCTCGTCCGCCAGGTCATGCAGCTTGGTTCTGGCGGTGCCGCGCACCGTCGCGACGACATTCCACCGCCGTTTCGCGAACTCGTCGGCCATGGCGAGGCCAAGTCCCCGGGAAGCCCCGACAAGCAGGATCGTGCGGACGGCCTCGTTTTGCGGAGTGTGGGTCATACGGGAAGCCTTTTCGTCGGGTGTCGGCGACGAATGTGAGGCCCTCGGTATATCCGCGCCAGACGCATGGAAGGCAAACTATAGTTGCGCCAGACGCCTATGCTCGATCTATCCGATCGGATAGCGTCCCCTGATGGACGAGGTCGATCTCAATCTTCTCAGGGCGCTGGACGTGCTCCTCGCCGAAGGCAGCGTGACCGGTGCTGCCCGCCGGCTTGGCCTCAGCGCGTCGGCCATGAGCCGGACGCTAACGCGCCTTCGATCGGCGACGGGCGATCCGCTGCTGGTTCGCGCCGGCCGGCGCCTCGTGCCGACGCCCCGAGCGGCGGAGATCCGCGATCACGTCCACGCCCTTGCCCGGCATGTCCGGATCGTACTCAGTCCGCAGTCCGGAGACATCGATATCGCCACGATCGAGCGAACCTTCACGATTCGCGCCAGCGAGGGGTTCGTCGAATCGTTTTCCGCGCCTCTGGTCGCCGCCGTCATGTCGGCCGCGCCGCGCGTGCGCCTTCGGTTCGCGCCAAAGCCGGAAAAGGATTCGGGTCCGCTACGCGAGGGGCAGGTCGATCTCGAAATCGGCGTGCTGGGCGCATTCGCGCCGGAGGTGCGCACGCAGAGCATCTTCCGCGACCGTTTCGTCGGCGCTGCGCGGGCCGGACATCCCTTGCTGACAAAGCCGGTAACGCCCGAACGCTACGCCGCCTGCAAGCATATCGTGGCATCGCGCAAAGGCGCGGTTGCGGGCCCGGTCGACGACGCGCTCGAGAAACTCGGCCTCAAGCGGGAGATCGTCGTCGTCGTGCCCGCTTTCTCCGATGCGCTGCGGATAGCACGCCAATCGGATCTGATTGCGCTCGTGCCGAGTGCGTGTCTGATCCACGCCGATCCTTCTGTGGGGGGCCTGACCGTCTTCGATCTTCCCGTTCGCACCCCCGAGATCGTCATTTCGACGATGTGGCACCCTCGCATGGACGCCGATCCCAGCCACCGTTGGCTCCGCGAAATCGTCATGGAAACGTGTCGCCACATGGCGACGGACCACAGTGATGGGCGCATCGGGAATAGCAGGTTTCAGGCCGACATTATTGGACTTTGAACGGCCGGTTTTGGGATTCTTACGTGATCTGGTAGTGGTGATCCAACTCACAGGAGATGGCATGCCAAACGATGTAATCGTGCGCGACAGCAATGGCGCTCAATTGAATGACGGCGATTCCGTCACGCTGATCAAAGACCTCAAAGTCAAAGGCACGTCGGAGACGATCAAGCGGGGAACGTTGGTAAAGAACATCCGCCTCAACGGCAATCCCGGCGAAATCGAATGCAGCACCAAGCAAGTGAAGGGCCTTGTGCTCAAGACCGAGTTCGTGAAGAAGGCGTGACCCTCAAGGGGGCAAGCCGCCTTGGTGGCTATTGTCGGGTTCTCTTCACGCTGCGGGGCGCTCGTTTGCCGACAAGCGGGCTTATATCAGGCAGACGGAAGGCGCACAGACTGCGGTAATAGCGGACAATTTCTCGCGCTTTACCAAAAACGGCTTTTCATAGTTTTTTCTCATCTGACATCACCTCCGCCCGGATGATCGCCGGCTCATCGCTGCCGGGCGCTTTGTCAAGCCGTGCCTAAATACCTGGCGCAGCACGGACCGGCCCCACCCAAAACCTTTATAAAATTCCTATTTCTTTCCGCCCCGCCCCGTCTCGAACCTTTATGGCGATCGGGTCCATATTCCATCTTGAGCAAAAACGTCTGATACCGCCGCCAATCGAAGTGTGGCGCGGCGTTTTTGTGTCATTGCCAACCTGCTTAAGCAGGAACGGCAGAAAAATGGAAGCAAGGAGCAAAAACGATGGATGTCGTCGTTCTCGGGATAGGGATTTTATTTTTTGCCCTTTCCTTCGCCTACATCAAAGCCTGCGACGTTCTTTAGCGCGAGGATTGAAAAATGCTTGTCGATTACATTCTCGGCGGTGGCGTGACGCTGTTCCTGCTCGTCTACCTGACATACGCCCTCGTTCGTCCAGAACGCTTCTGAAGACCGGAAAGCGACTTCAATGACCCTCAACGGATGGCTACAGATCCTCTTCTACTGCGGGATCGTCGTTTTGCTCGCGAAACCGCTCGGCGGCTACATGTACCGCGTCTTCAACGGCAAGCGGACATTCCTCTCGCCACTTCTAGGCCCGATCGAACGCGGGCTCTATCGCATTTCGGGAACCAGCGAGCGCGAGGATCAACATTGGACCGCCTATGCGGCGGGCATCATGTTCTTCAGTATCGCCAGCTTCCTGGTGCTTTATATCCTGCAGCGGCTCCAGGGTGTGCTGCCCTACAATCCGGCCGGCATGGCGCCGGTCGATGCCAACCTCGCCTTCAACACCGCGGCCAGCTTCGTGACCAACACCAACTGGCAGAACTATGGCGGCGAAAGCACGATGTCCTACCTCGTGCAGATGGCCGGCCTCACGGTGCAGAACTTCATGTCGGCCGCCGTCGGTATCGCGATTGCGGTTGCCCTGATCCGCGGATTTGCCCGCGCCTCGGTCAAGTCGATCGGCAATTTCTGGGTCGATATGACCCGCTGCACGCTCTACATCCTCTTGCCGCTGTGCATTGTCCTGACCCTCGTCTACGTCTGGCTCGGCATACCGCAGACAGTCGGGCCCTATGTCGACGCCACCACGCTGGAGGGCGCCAAGCAGACCATCGCTCTCGGCCCGGTCGCCTCGCAGGTGGCGATAAAGATGCTCGGCACCAATGGCGGCGGTTTCTTCAATGCCAATGCCGCGCACCCGTTCGAAAATCCCGACGCGATTTCCAACCTGATCCAGATGGTCACGATCTTCGCGCTGGGTGCCGCGCTGACCAACGTGTTCGGCCGCATGGTCGGCAACCAGCGCCAGGGCTGGGCGATCCTTGCCGCGATGGGCGTGCTGTTCCTCGCCGGCGTCGCCATCTGCTACTGGGCCGAAGCAGCGGGCAATCCGCTGGTCCATGCGCTTGGCATCGACGGCGGCAATTTGGAAGGCAAGGAAACGCGCTTCGGCATCGCGCTCTCGGCGCTGTTCGCGGTCATCACCACGGCCGCCTCGTGCGGCGCCGTCAACGCCATGCATGACAGCTTCACCGCGCTCGGCGGCTTGATCCCGATGATCAACATGCAGCTCGGCGAGGTCATCGTCGGCGGCGTCGGCGCCGGCTTCTACGGCATGATGATGTTCATCGTGCTGGCCGTCTTCGTTGCTGGGCTGATGGTTGGACGCACGCCCGAATATCTCGGCAAGAAGATCGAGGCCAAGGAGGTCAAGATGGCGATGCTGGCGATACTGTGCCTGCCGCTGGCAATGCTGAGCTTCACGGCAATCGCCGTCGTGCTGCCAAGCGCCGTCGCCTCGATCGCCAATGGCGGCCCGCATGGCTTCTCCGAGGTTCTCTACGCCTACACCTCGGCGGCGGCCAACAATGGCTCGGCCTTCGGCGGCCTCAGCGGCAACACACCCTGGTTCAACATCACGCTCGGCATCACCATGCTGATGGGCCGCTTCCTGGTCATCATTCCGGCGCTCGCCATCGCCGGCTCGCTGGTGGCGAAGAAGACGGTGCCGGCCTCCGCCGGCACATTCCCGACCGACGGGCCGCTGTTCGTCGGACTGCTGGTCGGCGTCATCGTCATCGTCGGCGGCCTGACCTTCTTCCCGGCGCTCGCCGTCGGGCCGATCGTCGAGCACCTGGCAATGATCCATGGACAGAGTTTCTGAGATGCCCTGGTTCAACATACGTCGAGACAATCGACACCCGAACGATCCCGAAAGGGAGGACAAGCCTCGTCCTTTCCCGACCTTGTCGACGTTCCTTGGCATGGCAGCCGTGCTGCTCGTGCTTTGGCTGCTCGCCTCCGCTCTTCCACACCTCTTTCCGACGACCGAGCACCCGGCGCCGTCCAACATCGACACTGGAGCCAACAAATGAGCCAGTCCAAATCCGCGAGCATCATGGATGCCCACATCCTGTGGCCCGCCATCGGCGGCGCCTTCAGGAAGCTGAACCCGCGCACGCTGGCGAGGAACCCGGTGATGTTCGTCGTCGCCATCGTCTCCTTGCTGACAACCGTGCTGTTCGTCCGGGATCTCATCGCAGGCGGCGGCGACCTGCGCTTCACATTGCAGATCATCATCTGGCTGTGGTTCACCGTGCTGTTCGCCAATTTCGCCGAAGCTGTCGCCGAGGGGCGCGGCAAGGCGCAGGCCGATTCGCTGCGCAAGGCGCGCACCGAGACCCAGGCCAAGCTTTTGACCGGCGAGGACCGCACAAAGTACAAACTGGTGCCCGGCACCAGCCTCAAGGTCGGCGACGCCGTGCTGGTCGAGGCTGGCGACATCATCCCCTCCGACGGCGAGGTCATCGAAGGTGTCGCGTCGGTCAACGAAGCCGCGATAACAGGCGAATCGGCACCCGTTATCCGTGAATCCGGCGGTGACCGCTCGGCGGTGACCGGCGGTACCCAGGTGCTGTCCGACTGGATCCGAGTGCGCATCACCGCCGCCGCCGGCCACACCTTCCTCGACCGCATGATCTCGCTGGTCGAAGGTGCCGAGCGCCAGAAGACGCCGAACGAGATCGCGCTCAACATCCTGCTCGTCGGCATGACGCTGATCTTCGTGCTGGCCACCGCGACCATCCCGAGCTTCGCCTCCTATTCCGGCGGCTATATTTCGGTGACGGTGCTTGTCGCCCTGTTCGTCACCCTGATCCCGACCACCATCGGCGCGCTGCTTTCGGCCATCGGCATAGCCGGCATGGACCGCTTGGTGCGCTTCAATGTGCTGGCCATGTCGGGTCGCGCCGTCGAGGCCGCCGGCGACGTCGACACGCTGCTCCTCGACAAGACCGGCACGATCACGCTCGGCAATCGCCAGGCGACCGAGTTCCGCCCGGTCAAGGGCGTCACCGAGCAGGAACTGGCCGACGCGGCCCAGCTTGCCTCGCTTGCCGACGAAACGCCGGAAGGCCGCTCGATCGTCGTGCTGGCCAAGGAGAGATACGCCATCCGTGCTCGCGACATGGCGACGCTGCACGCCACCTTCGTGCCCTTCACCGCGCAGACCCGCATGAGCGGCGTCGACATCGATGGCTCCTCGGTGCGCAAGGGCGCGGTCGATTCCGTGCTCGCCCATGTCAGCCAGTCGACCGCGGCCAGCCACGCGACGCGCCCGAACAGCGACACGATCAGGGATCTGCAGGCGATCGCCGACGAGGTCGCCAAGTCCGGCGGCACGCCGCTGGCGGTCGAGCGGGACGGGCGCCTGCTCGGCATCGTGCACCTCAAGGACATCGTCAAGGGCGGCATCCGCGAGCGTTTCGCCGAACTGCGCAAGATGGGCATCCGCACGGTGATGATCACCGGCGACAACCCGATGACGGCGGCGGCGATCGCGGCGGAAGCCGGCGTCGACGACTTCCTTGCCCAGGCGACGCCGGAGGACAAGCTGAAGCTGATCCGCGACGAGCAGGCCAAGGGCAAGCTGGTCGCCATGTGCGGCGACGGCACCAACGATGCGCCCGCCCTTGCCCAGGCCGATGTTGGCGTCGCCATGAACACCGGCACGGTTGCCGCGCGCGAAGCCGGCAACATGGTCGATCTCGACAGCGACCCGACCAAGCTGATCGAGATCGTCGAGATCGGCAAGGCGCTGCTGATGACACGCGGTTCGCTGACCACCTTCTCGATCGCCAACGACGTGGCAAAATACTTCGCCATCATCCCGGCCATGTTCGCCGTCTTCTATGTCGCGCCCGGCCAGACCACCGGCCCGCTGCAGGCGCTCAACATCATGCACCTGGCAACGCCGCAGAGCGCCATCCTGTCGGCCATCATCTTCAACGCGCTGATCATCATCGCGCTCATCCCGCTGTCGCTGCGCGGCGTCAAATACCGGGCCATCGGCGCCGGCGCGCTGCTCAGCCGCAACCTTCTCGTCTACGGCCTGGGCGGCATCATCGTGCCGTTCGTCGGCATCAAGATAATCGACATGGCCGTCACGGCCCTTGGCCTCGCATAAGGATCATCCCGATGCTCAAGCAAATCAGACCCGCGATCATCATGATCGTGTTCTTCACCGTGCTGACCGGCCTGGTCTATCCCTTGGGCATGACCGGCATTGCCCAGGCACTGTTCCCGAAGCAGGCCAATGGCAGCCTGATCGAGAGGGACGGCAAGGTGATCGGCTCCGAGCTGATCGGCCAGGCCTTCGCCAGCGACAAATATTTCCACGGCAGGCCTTCGGCCGCCGGCAACGGCTATGATGCCGGCGCCTCCGGCGGTTCCAATCTCGGCCCGACCAATCCGAAGCTGATCGAGCGCATCAAGAGCGATGCCGGGAAGCTGAAGGCGGAGAATCCGAACCAGCCCGTGCCTATGGACCTGGTGACGACCTCCGGCAGCGGCCTCGACCCGCAGATCAGCCCGGAGGCCGCCTATTTCCAGGTTCCCCGGGTAGCCAAGGCCAGGGGGATCGACGAAGCCAAGGTCAAGGCGCTTGTCGACGGTCACGTCGAGAGCAGGGAGCTTGGCTTCATGGGAGAGCCGGTGGTCAACGTGCTGGCTCTCAACCTGGCGCTGGACGCAACGAAATAGTGACGGCCAGTGCCGGGGATCGACAGCATCCCCGGCGCCATTCATGATCGGTTCCGATGCCGGAAGACAGAAGCGAAAACAGGCCTTCCCCCGATGCGCTGCTCGAGCATGCCGAGCGGGAGGGGCGCGGCCGCCTGCGGATATTCCTTGGCGCGGCACCAGGTGTCGGCAAGACCTATGAAATGCTGATGTCGGGCCGCGCCAGGCTGGCCGACGGCGTGGACGTGGTGATCGGCGTCGTCGAGACGCATGGCCGTCGGGAAACCCAGACGCTGGTCGAGGGCTACGAGGTCATTCCCCGCCGCAAGGTCGACTACAAGGGGCGCGTCCTCGATGAGATGGATATCGACGCCATCCTCGCCCGGCACCCGGCGCTGGTTCTCGTCGACGAGCTCGCCCACACCAACGCGCCAGGCAGCCGCCATCCCAAGCGCTATCTCGACGTCCAGGAGATCCTGGCGCGAGGTATCGACGTCTACACGACGCTCAACATCCAGCACGTCGAAAGCCTGAACGACGTCGTTGCCCAGATCACACGGGTCAGAGTGCGCGAGACGGTTCCCGATTCCATCATCGACCAGGCCGATGATGTCGAAATCATCGATCTGACGCCAGACGACCTGATCAAGCGGCTGGAGGAAGGCAAGGTCTATTTCCCCAACACCGCGCAGCGTGCCATCGAGAACTATTTCTCGCCGGGCAATCTGACGGCGCTCAGGGAACTGGCGCTGCGCCGCACCGCGCAGCGCGTCGACGAGCAATTGCTCAATCATATGCAGGCGCACGCCATTTCGGGGCCATGGGCAGCCGGGGAACGGGTTCTCGTCTGCGTCGATGCACGTCCGGGCGGGGCTGCCCGCATTCGCTATGCACGCAGGCTGGCCGACCGGCTGCGTGCGCCATGGACGGCGCTTCATGTCGATACGCCCCGTTTGGCCGGCATGTCCGAGGAGGAAAAGGATCGGCTCGCCACGCTCCTGCGCCTCGCCGAGCAGCTCGGCGCCGAGGTGACGACCATTCCCGGCCAGAACGTCGCGCAGGATATAGTCCGCCATGCGACGGCCAACAATTTCACCCACATCGTGGTCGGCCGGCCGACCCGGTCGCGCTGGCGCGAACTGATCGAGGGCTCGCTCACCTATGACCTGATCCGCAATGCCGGTGACATCAGCGTCCATGTCATTTCGGGAACCGAGCGGGATACCGAGGCGACATCGAGGAGCGTCAAGGCGGCCGACGAGCAAAGGCAGTTCCAGATATGGCCCTATCTCAAGGCTACCGGTTTTGTCGCCGGCTCGCTCGCCTTCGCCGTCCTGCTCGACCAGTTTCTCGATGTTCGCAACCTCGCGATCATCTTCCTCATCGGTGTGCTGACGTCCGCGGTCAATGGCGGACTCTGGCCGGCTCTGTACGCCTGTGTCGTCAGCGCCCTTGCCTTCAACTATTTCTTCCTGGAACCGCGCTACACGCTGACGATCCGGGATCCCGAGAGCATTGTCGCGCTTGGCGTGTTCCTGGTCGTTGCCGTCATCGCCAGCAATCTGACGGCGCGCGTGCAGCGCCAGGCGGTCGCCGCCCGTTCGAGGGCGCGGGCAACGGAAGACATCTATCTGTTCTCCAAGAAGCTCGCCGGCGCCGGCACGCTCGATGATGTGCTGTGGGCCACCGCCTTCCAGATCGCCTCAATGCTGAAGCTGCGTGTGGTGCTGCTTCTTCCCGAAAACGGCACCATCACCGTCAAGGCCGGCTATCCGCCCGACGATACGCTGGCCGAGGCCGATATTGCCGCCGCCCGCTGGGCGTGGGAGCACAACCGCGCGGCGGGACGCGGCGCCGACACGTTGCCCGGCGCCAAGCGCCTCTATCTGCCCTTGCGCACGGGGCGCACGGCGATCGGCGTCGTCGGCCTCGACAATGACAAGCAGGGCCCTTTGCTGACGCCCGAGCAACAGCGGCTGCTCGACGCGCTGGCCGACCAGGCGGCGGTGGCGATCGAACGCATCCAGCTCGTCGCCGATGTCGACCGCGCCAAGCTCGCGGCCGAAGCCGACCGGCTGCGCTCGGCCCTGCTGACCTCGATTTCGCATGACCTGAAAACGCCGCTTGCGGCCATCATGGGGGCGGCCGGCACGCTCAAGGAATACGCGCCTGATCTGCCCGAGCAGGACAGGGCGGAGCTTCTGTCGACGGTGATCGACGAGTCGGAACGGCTGAACCGCTTCATCGCCAACCTGCTCGACATGACCAAGATCGAGTCCGGTGCGATGGAGCCGAATTATGCCCTCCATTATGTCGGTGATATCGTCGGCACGGCGCTCGACCGCGCCCGCAAGATCACCGGTGAACACGAGATCGAGGTCGATATTGCGCCTGATTTGCCGATGCTGAAACTCGATCCCGTGCTGTTCGAGCAGGTGCTGTTCAACCTTCTCGACAATGCATCGAAATATTCGCCTCCCGGCTCTACGATCCGCGTGCAAGGATGGGCCGACAATGGATCCGTCATCATGCAGATCATGGATGAGGGGCCGGGCATTCCGGCGCAGGACCTGGAACGCGTGTTCGACACTTTTTATCGGGTGCGCAAAGGCGATCAAGTGCGCGCCGGCACCGGGCTTGGCCTGTCGATCTGCCGCGGTTTCGTCGAGGCGATGGGCGGCACGATCTTGGCCGCCAACCGGACCGACCGCCCCGGAGCTGCCTTCACCATCAGGATGCCGGTGCCGGCCGATGTGCCCGATGTCGACGGTCGCAGCGACGAGCCCAGCGTGGATCAGCTTTGATGACCAATACGAATGTCAGGATCCTGGTGGTCGACGACGAGCCGCCGATCCGCAAGCTGCTTCGGGTCGGCCTCGCCAGCCAGGGCTATGCGGTCAGCGAGGCGCCGAACGCTGGGATGGCGATCGAGCTAATGGAACAGGACAAGCCGGATCTCGTGCTGCTCGATCTCGGCCTGCCCGGCATGGACGGCCATGAGCTCCTGCGTAAATGGCGTGACGACGGTGTCGATATTCCCGTCGTCATCCTCTCCAGCCGCACTGACGAGGCCGGTATCGTCAGCGCGCTCGAACTCGGCGCCGACGACTATGTCACCAAGCCGTTCGGCATGAACGAACTGGTGGCGCGCATCCGCGTGGCGCTGCGGCACAAATTCCAGCAGCAGGGCGAGAAGCCGGTTTTCCAGAGCGGTGACCTCAGCGTCGACCTGGTCAAGCGCATCGTCAAGGTCGAGGGCAGGGAGGTGAAGCTCTCGCCGAAGGAATACGACATCCTGCGCATCCTTGTGCAGCATGCCGGCAAGGTGCTGACCCACCATTTCATCCTGAAGCAGATCTGGGGAGATTCGACCGACGTGCAATATCTCAGGGTCTATGTCCGGCAGCTCAGGCAAAAGATCGAGAAAAGCCCCGACCAGCCGCACTATATCACCACGGAGACCGGTGTCGGCTATCGACTGCGTGTCGATTGAGACAACCCCTTCTATCTCTTTGTTTTGACGCAATTCCCCAAGGGAAAGCGCTATGCGCTTTCCCGGGAAAACCGTTTCACACTTTTCCTGGAATTGCTTTAGTCGAAGCTGCGTCAGCCGATCGCTTCCAGCGGTCGGTTCGCAGCCGCTGACGCCCGCAAGGCGGCCAGGCAGCCGAGGATGCCAAGCGGCACGAAGGCGAGGAACAGCCAGCTCGCGACGTTCGCCGCCGCGTCATGGTTCAGACCTTGCGAAAAACCGCTGGCATTGGCGACGATCCCGGCAAGGGCGGCACCCACGGCATAGCCGATGCGCTGCATGGTCGGCACCGCGGCCGAGGCGATGGTCTGCTCGTCGCCGGCAGCGGAGGCGACGATGACGCGGGTCAGGAACGGCCAGGCCACGCCGAAGCCGCCGCCCTGCAACAGGGCGCACACCAGGATCAGCGGGATCGAGCCCAGCGGTATCGTGTAGGCAAAGCCAGCGATGCCTGCGGCGATCATCAAGGCGCCGCAGACGATGATCAGCCGTTCGCGCTGTGGCGGCGCGTTGGCGACGAGGATCGACAGGATCGACCAGGCGATCGATTCGGCGGCGATGATGTAGCCGGTGGTCAACAGCGGAATGTCGTGCAGGCTGGTCAGCAGCAGCGGCCCGTAGACGCCGAAGGAGCAGGTGGCGATGGAAAAGGCGGCAACCATGGTCATGCCGGCGCCGACCGGCGTGCGCCACGAGAACAACCGCGCCGGGAAAAGCCGCGAGCGCGGCTTCAGCGCATCGATGTAGAAGAACAGCGCCAGGCCGGCCAGGCCGAGGGCGATCAGCAGCGAGGAGCGCAGCAGGGCGATGTCGACGCCGGCCGAGGCGATCAGCACCACGGCGACGGCAAGGCAGCCAAGGGCGGCGAACGGGAAGGGCGGCGCCTTGCCGGCATTCGTACTGGGACGCGTCGCTTCTGGGGTGTCGAGCACGACGAAGCTTGCCAATGCCATGGCGGTGCCGCCGAGGGTGAAGGCGCCAAAGGCCCAGCGCCATGACAAAAGCTCGGTCATGATCGCGCCGAGCAGCGGGCCGCTGAAGGCGGCGACGCCCCAGATCGCCGACATGATGCCGAAAAGCTGCGGCCAGATGGCGCGCGAAAACAGCCGCTCGACCGAGACGAAGGCGAGCGACACCAGCGCGCCGCCGCCCAGCCCTTCGATCAGGCGGCCGGCCAAGAACAATTGCATGGAAGGCGAGGTGGCGCAGATCAGCGCCCCTGCCGCGTAGAGCAGGGCCGCGACCACCATAGTGGTGCGCAGCGCCACATAGCTCACCAGCCGGCCGGCCGCAGCGCCGGCGACGATGGCGCCGAGTTCATAGATCGCCAGCGACCAGCCGACGAGCTGCACGCCGGCCAGCTCGCCGACCATGGCCGGCATCACGGTTGCCACCATCGTCTCATTGGTGGCGTGCAGCAGGATGCCGAGGCTGATGAAGCAGAAGCGCGCCAAGTCGCCGCTCGCCCACAAAGCGCGCCAGTCGACCCTGTTTGTGCTGATCCTTGCCATTTCCACCCCTGCCTTTGCATATCTCGGTGCCGGCTATGGCGCCAGAAGCCAGCACGGGCTTCCGGCGGGGCCATGCGCACCGGAATCGAGGCGCCGCTCCAGTGGGTCAGGCTTGTAGGACCTCAACCACGCTTGAGCTCAAGCGGTTTTTTGGAGCGCGTTCGCGCGGCGGTCTGCTGCGATTTGGCGGCCTACGCGGCGCGTCAGTTCTCGGTGCTGCGCAGCTGGAACTGGCTGACGCCGATGGCGAGATTGATGCCGGTCTGGGTCTGCAGGCTGAGGGGCTGGAGGGTGAAGGCTTGCGAGGAACCGCCGACCAGCAGGTTGGCGCCGGCGCCGACGGCCGCCGTCACTTCGGCGCTGGCGCCGAAATAATCGCCCGCCAGCGCACCGGGCGCGTAGATGTTCTTCAGCGGCGTCAGCACCAGCCATCGCATCACCGCCTGTTTTGTCGTGCCGATGTCGAGGCCGTATTTGTTGACGGCGCCAAAATAGGCTTCCGGCGCGAAGGTGCTGTCGGCCGGGATGAAGGTGCAGCTCAGATCCTTCGCCGACCCGAAGATGAAGCCGGTGCCGCCTGATATGGCGCATTCAAGCGCGCCGAGTTCAATGCCTTGATCCTGCGCCTGCGCCGCACCGGCAAGAACGGTTGCAATCACGGCAGCGGCAATGGCTGTCTTCGGCATGGCTATCCCCGTCAAAAATTTAGCGGCGCGGAACCATCCTATCCGGTTCCGCGCCGCTGGGTGAGGGGTCGTGGGAGCCCATGGCTCCATGCATTCACTTCAGCGAATGGATCAGCTCGAGCGAGGTCACGGCGACGGCGAGATTGAGGCCGGTCTGTGCCTGGACGCTGAGCGGCTCCAGCATGAAAGCGCTGTCGAAGCCGCCAACCAGCAGATTGGCGCCGCCGCCGGTCACGACGCTGGCTTCGGCGTTGACGCCATAATAGCTGCCGGCAAGGTCGCCCGCATCGCGCTCGCGGGTCGCGGCAAGAACCGCCCAGACCAGTTGGCCCTGATGCGTCTGGCCGAGGTCGACGCCGAGCTTGGAGATGACGCCGGTGTAGATCTCCGACGGTCCGTGATGGGAGGGACGGAACACGCAGGACACGCCCTTGTTGGACGTCACGATATAGGCGGTGCCGCCATCGATGGTGCAGTCGAGCGTGCCGAGCTGCAGCCTGCCGGCGCCGGCCGGGGCGGTTGCGAACACCGTGGTGGCGAGGGCGGCGCAGGCGAGTTTCTTGATCATGGGAGGGTCCTTTCGCAAATCGCTTCGAAGTAACGGCTGGGTGGCACGACCGTTCCGCCGAAACCTTGGCGCGAACAAGGCAAGGGTCAAAGGCTTGCTGCAGCGGTTAACACGTGGTTGCCTTGAAGGCGGCGATCTGCGGCGCCGCGTGTCTTTTTGGACACGCGAAATGACCCCGCAACGTTTATCCGGGGGGCTGAAGGGATCTCAGCTGACGCGGGCGAGGCCGTCCTTGGCCGGCTGATAGCCGGGGTTGAGGCGCACGGCTTCGCGGTAGGCTTTCGCCGCCTTCGCCTTGTCGCCGCGCCGCTCATAGATCAGCGCCTGGTTGGCCCAGGCCTCGGCGTTCTGGCCATCGAGCTTGATGGCCATGTTGAAATCGGAGAAGGCATTGTCCTCGTCGCCCGTCGCCAGATAGGAGAGGCCACGGCCGTTGTAGGGCTCGGCCGCATCCGGCGCCAGCGAGATGGCGGTCGAGAAATCCTCGATGGCGAATTTGTGCTGACCCTGGCTCTGATAGATCAGACCGCGGTTGTGGTAGGCGCGGGCATCCGTCGTGTCGAGCTGGATCGCCTTCTGGAAGTCGCTGAAGGCGTCCTGGGTGCGGCCAGCCTTCCGGTAGAGATTGCCGCGGCCGATATAGGCGGCATCATAATTGCCGTTGATCTGGATCGAGCGGTTGTAGTCCGCAAGAGCGGCTTCCTGGTTGCCGAGGAAGCGCTGGATCAGCGCGCGGTTGGAATAGGCCTGGTAGAAATTCGGGTTGAGCTGGATGGCCTGGTTGAAATCCTTGAGTGCCGCCTGGTACTGGCCGCCACGACCATAGGCCGAGCCGCGTACATTGTAGCCTTCCGGATCCTGGGGATTGCGCTGGATCACCGCCGATAACGAGGAGATGTTCTCACTCGACCCTTGCGCCTTGTCGATGTTGTTGAACTCGCCGGTCGGGCCTGATGTCTGGCAGCCGGCAAGCGCCAATCCGGAAAGCAGGGCCGCCGTCAGGGCGAAACCACGCAATGCGGTCCCGCGCTCCACGCTTGTTGCGTTCATGTCTGCCCTGTCCTCACTTACGCCGCGTCATTCAGGTCCGGATCCCCCCTCCGGGCCGGTCACATCAAAATAAAAAGGTGGCGGCGATTCCGCATCGCGCCACCCTGGTATCCTTCGAAAAGGACGAAATATTGGCGTTAATCAGCGCGGCGGACGCGCTGCCCCGGCAGCACCGCCGGCAGCCACTGGACGCGGCGTCATCGGCAGCAGGCCTTCGCGCTGGGCGCGCTTGCGTGCCAGCTTGCGGGCGCGGCGTACGGCTTCCGCCTTTTCGCGGGCGCGCTTCTCGGACGGCTTCTCGTAGTGACCGCGCATCTTCATTTCGCGGAAAATGCCTTCGCGCTGCATCTTCTTCTTGAGCGCGCGAAGCGCCTGATCAACGTTATTGTCGCGGACGAGTACCTGCACGGGCAATCCTGTCTTTCGGGTTTGATATCAAAAGGCAAGTAGCCATAGCCACTAGCCACCGCGGCGGTCGGCACCACGAATTGTGGCGGCTGATAGCAGAATCAGGCCTCGCTGTCCACAGTCGAAATGAAGGACAACGGCCAAATCGCCACGGGTTGCGTGGAGATAGGGCAAACTACGCCGTGGCCAGGTGCAGCCGCTCGAAATCCTCGAAGAACTCACCATAGTCGCAGGTGATCTCCTCGCCAACAGCGATGTCGCGGGTCGCGGTCGCGCCGCCGTACTGCGAGAAATCGGTGTTCGGCGTCGCCGAATGGTTCATGAAACGGCCATTGTCGACTTCATAGACCATGAAACCTGGCCGATCCGGACTCGGATAAGCGTAGCGATCGAGCAATTCCTTCAGCGGCGGCGATGCCGCCTCATATTTGTCCACCGGGATCAGCCGGTCGAAATCAGGATCGAGGCGCCAGATCCAGGCGCCCTTCCTGATCGGCTCGGCGGCGAACATGCCGACGCCCTCGATCGCGCTCGCGGCCACGTAGGTTCTGATCAGCATCATGGTTCCAGGACCTGTTTTGGCAAAAGACCCGTTTCGACAGGAAACGGAATCGCCAAATCGCGCCGAAAAAGCAAGACCGGCGGCCTGCGTCACTTGGACGAACACGCAAAGTTCGCCTGGAAAAAGCCTTCACGTCCGGTTGATCGACACGCCGCCATCGGCAAACAGCGCGGTCCCGGTGGTGAAGCTCGATGCGTCGGAGGCGAGGTAGAGCGCCGAGCGGGCAATCTCCTGCGGCTGTGCCATGCGCTTCAAGGCGTGGATGCCTTCGACGAAGGCGCGGGCTTGCGGCGTGGTCGTCGTCGCGCCGGGCGTGTCGGTGCCGCCGGGCAGCAGTGCATTGACGCGCAGGCCTTTCGGACCATATTCGGCGGCCAGCACCTGGGTCAGGCCGATCAGGCCTGCCTTGGCTGCGGCGTAGGCGGCCATGCCCGGCATACCGGCGGTGTAGCCGACAAAGCTGGAGGTGAAGATCAGCGAGCCGCCACCGCGCTCCAGCATGGCCGGTATCTGGTACTTCGCGCCGAGAAAGGCGCTGGTCAGGTTGGTATCCATCGTCTCGTGCCACGCCGCCGGCATCATGTCGGGCAGCGGCGCCATCAGGCCGACGGCGCCGGCATTGTTGAAGGCGATGTCGAGGCCGCCGAAGCTTTCGACCGCCAGATCGACAAGGGCTTTCGCATAGGCTTCGTCCCTGACGTCGCCGGCAAGGGCGACAGCCGTGCCATCGGCGTCCGCGATTTCGGCGACAAACGCATCAAGCTCGGCCTGGCGGCGGGCGGAGACGACGAGCTTCGCGCCTTCCTCGGCGAAGAGTTTTGCGGTGGCGCGGCCGATGCCGGAGCTGGCGCCGGTGACGATGGCGATCTTGTCGGCAAGTGCGAGCATCTTTTGCATCCTTGTTCTTCGTGCCGGTCCCGCCGGCAATCGGATGCTTGGTCGCAAATAGGGCAGGTCGGAGCCACCCGATACCTGCGAAGGCCCCTGTCGCTTCGAACTATTGCTTCAGCAGCCAGCTGAGGCGGTCGAGCGAAAAGGCGTAGCTGATGGCGATGAGCAGGGCGACGATGATGCCGGAGGTGGTGTAACCGGCGGCATGGAAACCAGCGGCACCGCCGAACAGAATGATCAGTTCGAGCACCAGCCGCACCGCACCCGGCACCGGTACCGGTGCGCGGCCTGACCGACTTGGATCGTCGAGCACGGCGAAAGTACCCCACAAGGCGGCCGCAATGAGCGGCAGGGCCAGGGCGAAGACCCAGCGCCACCATCCGCTGGAGAAGCTCCAGCCCGCCATGCCCAGGCCGAGCAAGGCCGCAAGCTCCAGCAGGAAACGCAACGTCAAGTTCCACCAGGCATTGCCCACGGTCGCCCTCCGGAGTTTCGCGACCGGCAATGTGACTGAAAGCCCTCGTGGCAGCCAGAGAGCATGCGTCTTTTTCGTCGCGGCGCAAAACGGCAAGCGCCGTCGCAAACAGCGCAAGGGTGGAAGCGCTGTTTCGCTAGTGATACACCTCGCGCGCCGGGGCCGAGTGAACGCCCCGCCGCCATTTGCGAGGCTAGAACGCGTTGAAAAAATATTCGGTATTCGCCATCGCCCGCGAGGCCATGCGCGGCCACAAGGGCTGGGAGGAACAGTGGTCCTCGCCCGAGCCGAAGAAGGAATACGACGTCATCATCGTCGGCGCCGGCGGCCATGGCCTGGCCACCGCCTATTATCTCGCCACCGTGCACGGCATCACCAATGTCGCGGTTCTGGAAAAAGGCTGGCTCGGCGGCGGCAATACCGGCCGCAACACCACCATCATCCGCTCCAACTATCTCTATGACGAGAGCGCCGGGATCTACGACCATGCGCTGAAGCTGTGGGACGGGCTCTCCCAGGAGCTCAACTACAACGTCATGTATTCGGCACGCGGCGTCATGATGCTGGCGCATAATGTGCACGATATCCAGGTGCTGAAGCGCCATGTCCATGCCAACCGGCTGAACGGCATCGACAATGAATGGCTGTCGCCGGAGCAGGCCAAGGAATTCTGCCCGCCGCTCAACATCTCCAGGGATGCGCGCTACCCGGTGGTCGGTGCCGCGCTGCAGCGGCGCGGCGGCACGGCGCGCCACGACGCAGTGGCATGGGGCTATGCGCGCGGCGCCTCGGCGCGCGGCGTTCACATCATACAGAATTGCGAGGTCACCGGCGTCAAGCGGGCCGCCAATGGCGCGGTCATGGGCGTCGACACGACGCGCGGCTTCATCGGCGCCAAGAAGGTCGGCGTCGTCGCCGCCGGCCATTCCTCGGTGATCATGAACATGGCCGGCGTGCGCATGCCGCTGGAGAGCTACCCGCTGCAGGCGCTGGTGTCGGAGCCGGTCAAGCCGGTGGTGCCTTGCGTGGTCATGTCGAACACGGTGCACGCCTATATCTCGCAGTCCGACAAGGGCGAGCTGGTGATCGGCGCCGGCACCGACCAGTATGTCTCCTATTCGCAGACCGGCGGCCTGCATATATTGCAGCATACGCTGGACGCCATCTGCGAGATGTTCCCGATCTTCACGCGCATGAAGATGCTGCGCTCGTGGGGCGGCATCGTCGACGTCACGCCGGACCGTTCGCCGATCCTGGCCAAGACGCCGGTGCCTGGCCTCTACGTCAATTGCGGCTGGGGCACGGGCGGCTTCAAGGCGACGCCCGGTTCGGGCCATGTCTTTGCCCACACCATCGCCAAGGACGATCCGCATCCGATCAACGCGCCCTTCACCATCGAGCGCTTCCGCACCGGCCGCCTCATCGATGAGGCGGCGGCGGCGGCGGTGGCACACTGATGACGATGGCTGAGATCGCTGTCGCAATGCCGCTGATGCTGGCGGGGGAACGGGGCATATTCCATTTGCCTACGCCGTACGAAGTACGCACGCAGCCGATCAGCCGTGCCGGAAACGAGGCCAACTGGCCGTTTTCGGTCGACGACGGCATACTGGCCTGTGTGTGGAGCGGTGGCCAGAAGGTGGTCATGTTCGTGGAGAACAGGCCTTCCGATCTCGACGAGGACGACACATTCGAGCCGCGTCGCGTCATCGTTACAACCGATCCGATGCAACTCACCATCGGCAACATGGCGTATCGCGACCTGTTTCGCCCGGCCGCAAGCGTGGAGGAGCGCATCCGGCTCGTCGCGCCTTTCGCAGCCATGGGCCAGAGGCTTTGCGACCAACCGGCCGGCGCCCGCGTCGGCCACGGCGAATTGTAGGAACGAAGACGATGCTTCTCATCCGCTGCCCCTATTGTGAGGAAGAGCGCCCGGAGCTCGAATTCCGCAACGCCGGCGAGGCGCATATCGCGCGCTCGGCAAACATGGCTGGCGAGAGCGACGACGATTTCGAGAAATTCTTCTTCATCCGCTCGAACCCCAAGGGCATCATCTATGAGCGCTGGCGGCACATGCATGGCTGCGCGCGCTTCTTCAACGCGGTGCGCGACACCGTCACCGACAAGTTCATCATGACCTACAAGGCCGGCGAACCGAAGCCTTCCAAGCTGCCGAAAAACTCCAACGAAGTGGTTGCCAAATGAGCAGCGCGTTCCGCATTCCGAGCGCCGGTCGTCTCAGCCAGGTCAGGACCGCGCGGTTCAGCTTCGACGGCCAGTCCTATACCGGCATCGAGGGCGATACGCTCGCCTCGGCGCTGCTTGCCAATGGCGTGCATCTGGTCGGCCGCTCGTTCAAGTACCATCGGCCGCGCGGCGTGCTCTCCGCCGGCGCGGAAGAGCCCAACGCGCTGGTGCAGATCGTGCGTGACGACGCGCGCAAGACGCCGAACGTGCGGGCGACCGTGCAGGAGCTCTATGACGGGCTCGCCGCCAACTCGCAGAACCGCTGGCCCTCGCTGTCCTTCGACGTGGGTGCTGTGAACGACCTGGCATCGCCGCTGTTTTCGGCCGGCTTCTACTACAAGACCTTCATGTGGCCCAAGGCGGCCTGGAAGAGCCTTTACGAGCCCAAGATCCGCGAAGCCGCCGGCCTTGGCGTTTCCCCGGACAAGCCCGATCCCGACCATTACTCGTCGCGCTACGCGCATTGCGACGTGCTGGTGCTGGGCGGCGGCGCGGCCGGCATCGCGGCGGCGTTGGCGGCGGCCGAGACCGGCGTGCGTGTCATCCTCGCCGACGAGCAGGCCGAGTTCGGCGGCAGCCTGCGTTTCGAGAGCGGTGCGAAAATCGACGGCCAGGGCGGCTTTGCCTGGGCGCAGGCAGCGATCGCCAAGCTGAGCGCCATGGACAATGTCCGGGTGCTCTCGCGCACCACGGCTTTCGGTTACTACGCGCAGAATTTCGTCGGCCTGGTGGAGCGTGTCAGCGATCATTTGAAGGCCCCCGGCCACGATTTGCCGCGGGAGCGGCTGTGGCAGGTGCGCGCCAAGTGCGTCGTGCTCGCCTCCGGCGCCATCGAACGGCACATGGTGTTCGCCAACAATGACCGGCCCGGCATCATGCTGGCGGGTGCTGCGCGCACCTTCCTCAATCACTATGGCGTGGCGGTCGGCAGGAATGTCGGCGTCTACACCGCCAACGATTCGGCTTACGCGGCGGCGATCGACCTGAAGAAGGCCGGCGTCAATGTGGCGGCGATCGTCGATCTGCGCGACAACCCGACCGGGCCGGTGATCGACGAGGCGAGGGCGCTCGGCATCGAGATCAATTTCGGCCGCGCCGTGATCCGCGCCGGCGGCAAGCTTCGGGTGTCGTCGATGACCGTGCAGCCGAAGAATGGCGGCGGCGAGCGCACCATTCCGGTCGATGCGATCCTGATGTCGGCTGGTTGGACGCCGTCGGTGCATCTGTTTTCGCAGTCGCGCGGCAAGGTTGCCTTCAACGACGAGACCAAGCGCTTCGTGCCGGGCACCTATGCGCAGGATTGCGTTTCGGTCGGTGCCTGCAACGGCACCGACGGCCTGTCGGCGACTGTGGACGAGGCCTATGCGGCTGGCGCCAAGGCGGCCAGGGATGCCGGCGGCAAAACCGCCAAGGGCACCAAGCCGAAGGTCGATGGCTCGGAGAACTGGTCGCGCGGCATGCTGGGCGCGGCGCCCGGCGCCGGGCCTGACACGACGGTGAAGGCCTTCGTCGATTTCCAGAACGACGTCACCGCCAAGGATATTCGCCAGGCGGTGCATGAAGGCATGCGCTCGATCGAGCACGTCAAGCGCTTCACCACCAACGGCATGGCGACGGACCAGGGCAAGACCTCCAACATGCACGGCCTGGCGATCGCGGCGGAAACGCTCGGCAAGCCGATCCCGGAGGTCGGGCTGACCACGTTCCGCGCGCCCTATACGCCGGTGACGTTCGGCGCGATCGTCAGCCATGCGCGCGGCCCTCTGTTCGACCCGACGCGAAAGACAGCGATCCATCCCTGGGCCGAAGCGCAAGGCGCTGTGTTCGAGGATGTCGGCCAGTGGAAGCGCGCCTGGTATTTCCCCAAGGCCGGCGAAGACATGCATGCGGCGGTCGACCGCGAATGTGTCGCGGTTCGTACCAATGCCGGACTGTTCGATGCCTCGACACTGGGCAAGATCGAGGTGGTCGGCCCCGATGCCGCCAAGTTCATGGAGCTGCTCTACACCAATCCGTGGGAGAAGCTGGAGCCCGGCCGCTGCCGCTATGGCATCATGCTGCGCGAGGACGGCTTCATCTATGATGACGGCGTTGTTGGACGACTTGCGCCCGACCGTTTCCATGTGACGACGACGACGGGCGGCGCGCCGCGCGTCATGAACCACATGGAGGACTATCTCCAGACCGAGTTCCCGCATCTCAATGTCTGGCTGACCTCGATCACCGAGCAATGGGCGGTCATCGCCGTACAGGGGCCGAAGTCTCGCGACATCATCGCGCCGCTGGTCGAGGGCATCGACATGTCGGATGAGGCGCTGCCGCATATGTCGGTGCGCGAGGGCAAGATCTGCGGCGTGCCGACCCGGCTGTTCCGCATGTCGTTCACCGGCGAGCGCGGCTTCGAGGTCAATGTTCCGGCCGATTACGGCCAGGCCGTCTGGGAGGCGCTTTGGGCCGAGGGCCAGAAGCACGGCGCCACCGCTTACGGCACCGAGGCGATGCACGTTCTGCGCGCCGAAAAGGGTTATATCATCGTCGGCCAGGACACCGACGGCACGGTGACGCCGAACGATGCCGGTCTCGACTGGGCGGTCGGCAAGAAGAAGGCCGACTTCGTCGGTATCAGGGGCCTGACACGGCCGGACCTGGTCGCCAAGGGCCGCAAGCAGCTGGTCGGGCTCAAGACCAAGGACCCAAAGGTGGTGCTGGAGGAAGGCGCGCAGATCGTCGAGGATCCCAAACAAGCGATCCCGATGAAGATGATCGGCCATGTCACCTCGAGCTATTGGTCACAGAATTGCGGCCGCTCGATCGCGCTGGCGCTGGTCGCCGGCGGCCGCGACCGGATGGGCGACACGCTCTACGTGCCGATGCCGAACGGAGTGATCGAAGTGGAGGTTACCGGCATGGTGTTCTTCGACGAGACGGGAGGGCGCCTCAATGGCTAAGGCTGCTGTGAAGAAAGCGGCTCCGGCCGCATCGCCTTCGGTCGAGCGTCGTCCGGCGCTGGCCGGCCGCAACGTGTCGGCAACGGGTGTCAAGGTCGAAGAGCTGCCGCCGGCCGAGCGCATGTCGCTGCGCGCGCCGGAGCCCTCGGTCGCTGCCTTGTCGAAGGCGCTTGGCCTGACCTTGCCGAAGAAGCCGAAGACGTCCGTGTCGAAGGCGGGCCGCACCGCTCTGTGGCTTGGCCCCGACGAATGGCTTGTCATAGACGAGGCCGGCAACGATCCGCTCGCCGATTGCGCAAAAGTTGCCGCGCTGCATTCGGCGGTTTGCATCTCGCACCGCAATATCGCGATATCAGTCATGGGTCCGGCGGCCGAAGCCGCGATCAATTCGGGCTGCCCGCAGGATCTGTCGCTCGACGCCTTCCCGGTGGGCGCTGCCTCACGCACCATTCTCGGCAAGGCCGAGATCGTGCTGCTGCGTACCGCCGCCGATGCCTTCCGGGTCGAATGCTGGCGTTCCTTCTCGGACTATGTCTTTACTTTCCTCTCCGAGGGCGCACGCGACGCGGCTGGCTGACCCGGAACGTTTGCCGCCCGCGTCCGTTGTGCGGCAATAGGTCGAGGGAGAACTGCCGATGCCGTCAAAGTCCGCGCCGAAGTCGCCGCAGCCCAAAGCCAAAACCGCGGCGGTCCGCTCGCTTGAACATGAGCGGCATCGCGAGGCCAACGCCGAAGAAGAACTCGAGGAGGGCCTCGAGGATACGTTCCCGGCCAGCGATCCGGTATCCATCACCAGTCCGGCGATCCCCGGAGCGCCCGCCAAGCCCGGCAAGGCCAAGACCGTGGCCAAGCGGAAAAGCCGCAAGCCCTGATTTCCCCAATTTTGGTCGAAAGGCATCTTCCCAAGCTCTCAGGAGATGCGATATTCAAAGCGCTTTGGAGAGGAAAAATGCCGACAAAAGCTGTTGTCTGGGGCGAGAACGTCCATGAGCAGACCAATGCCGCCGTGCGCGACCTCTATCCCCTGGGCATGCACGGCACGATTGCCGCGGCCCTCAACCAGGATAAGGGCATCGAAGCGACCACCGCCACCTTGCAGGAACCCGAACACGGGCTGAGCGAGAAGCGTCTCGCCGCCACCGACGTGCTTTTGTGGTGGGGCCACGCCGCCCATGGCGAGGTCAAGGACGAAATCGTCGAGCGCGTCCAGAAGCGGGTCTGGGAAGGCATGGGGCTGATCGTTCTCCATTCCGGCCACTATTCGAAGATCTTCAAGCGGCTGATGGGCACGCCCTGTTCGCTGAAATGGCGCGAGGCGGGCGAGCGCGAGCGGGTCTGGGCGATCAACCGCGGCCACCCGATCGCGCAAGGCATCGGCGAGTGCCTGGAGATCGGCGAGACCGAAATGTATGGCGAGCCGTTCGCGGTGCCGGAGCCGCTGGAGACGGTGTTCATCTCCTGGTATGAGGGTGGCGAGGTGTTCCGGTCGGGGCTGACCTACCAGCGCGGCGCCGGCAGGATCTTCTATTTCTCACCCGGCCACGAGACCTATCCGATCTATCACAATGAGGGCGTGCAGCAGGTGCTCCGCAATGCCGTGCACTGGGCGCACAATCCCGCACCTGCATGGTCCGGCATCACCAACGCGCCGAACGTACCGACGGACAAGGCCAAGGAGAAGATCGTCCAGAAGGGCCTGCGCCTGCATGCCGATGGCGATAAGGGGCTGAGCTGATCCGGACCCTGAACTGATGCATCGACTTCTCCTGCTCGGGCACCGGCGGCATTGCCGGGCATCACGTCCAAGAATTCGCCGGGATTCCCGGCTGCAGCATCGTCGCCTGCGTCGACCAGGTGCCGGGCCGCGCGGCGGCGTTCGCTACGGCCAACAGGATCGGTGATTTCTTCGAGAGCCTTGAGGCGGCGATCGCCTGGGGCCAGTTCGACGCCGCCATCAATGCGACGCCGGACGGCGTGCACAAGGCAACGACGCTGGCGCTGCTTGCCGCGGGCAAACACGTTTTCTGCGAAAAGCCGCTGGCGCCGAACCATGCCGATGCGCTCGACATGACGGAAGCGGCCGAAGCGGCTGGTGTCGTCAACATGGTCAACCTGACCTATCGAAACTCGCCGGCGATCCATGAGGCGAGGCGCATGGTTCAGGCCGGCGAGATCGGCGAATTGCGCCATGTCGAGGCGAGCTACCGCCAGAGCTGGCTGGTCAGCAAGTCCTGGGGCGACTGGCGGGTCGAGGACAAATGGCTGTGGCGCCTGTCAAGCCGGCACGGTTCGACCGGTGTTCTGGGTGATGTCGGCATTCATATACTCGACTTCGCCACCTATGGCGCCGCCCAGGACATCGTCAGCCTGCATGCCGATCTGGTGACATTTCCGAAGGCTGAGGGCGAGCGGATCGGCGACTATGTGCTCGACGCCAATGACAGCGTGGCGATGACGGCGCGGCTGACATCGGGTGCGCTCGCCACGATCGTGGCGAGCCGCTACACGACAGGTCACGCCAATGATTTGTCGCTGGCGCTGCACGGCACCAAGGGAGCCATCAAGGTCGAGACCGACGGCAAGGCATCGAGCCTGTCCGCCTGCCTTGGCGCGGATGTCGACCTGCAGCGCTGGCGAACGCTGGCCCCGCCTGAAGTCAAGCGCAACGCCCGGCGTTTTGCCGATGCGCTGGATACGGGGCAGAACGGCGATCCGTCGTTCCGGCGCGCTGCCGACATGCAGAAGCTGATCGACGCGGCCTTCGAGAGTTCAGCGGCCAAGATGCCAATTACCGTCTGACATACTGACCGGCCTGTGCCGGCCAGAAGCGTTTGGCGCAAATGTTAGAAAGCGCTCGGCACGATCCAGGGATTGATGCTGATGCCGAGGCGCGGGCCCTTGCCTTCAGCGGTGTTTTCCGAGGTGCCCTTCTTCTCGACCGAGCCGGTCGAAGCGCAATCGAGCTTCACATTGGTCTTGGTGTCGACGCAGGTCGCGGCCGGCACGTGCTTGACCGGCTGGGTCGCGCTGGCGGCGGCGAAGGCCGAGCCCGAAAGGGCCAGAATGGCGGCGAGGGTGAGGACGGTCTTTTTCATTGTCGGTCTCCGTTTTCGACGGGTAAGTTTCTTCGTACATGTACGTTATGCCGTACAAATACGCCCGCCGCTCGCGAAGTTCAAGGCAAATCGTACGTGTACGGAAATTTTTTGTTAACCAAGAAATTCGCTGCTGGTTTGGCCGGTGGCGAGGACTGCTGGAAACGAAAGGAGATGTCGTTCAGCAGTTGACCGGTGTCTCGGTCAGCGGAGGCACATCTTGCGCGCGGAGTGTCGCAAGTGTGAAATCGCACATCCGCTTCACGAAGGCCTGCGGGTCGCCGAAGGGATAGAACGGAAAGGTGATCAGAAGCGAAATCGTGCCATGGCCGACCGCCCACAGCATGGTGGCGATAGCGCGGGGATCGCCCTGCAACTCGCCTGCCGCGACGCAGGCCTCGACCCGGCTGATCAGCGCCTTCATCGCCGGGTTGGCTTCCTCCATGTCCTCATAGCTCCTGCCTTCCGGCAGCTTGGTCTTTTCGGTCATGAAGACCGTGCGGTACTCATTGGGATTGCCGAGCCCGAAGGCGGCATATTCGGTCATCACCGCCCGCAAGGCTTCGATCGGATCGTCGGACGGATGCTCCTCGATGCGGCGGGCAAGGGTTTCGAAGGCATCTTCGGCCAGCGCGAACAGGATGTCCTGCTTGTCGGCGAAATAGGAATAGACCGACATCGGCGCATAGCCGACCCGTTTTGCCAGCTTGCGGATGGTCAGGCCCTCATAGCCTTCCTCCTGGACGAGCTTGTGCGCGGCCTCGAGCAGCTCGGAGCGCAGTTCGGCCTTTTGTTTTTCGCGGCGTTTCTGGACGCTCAGCGGCAAGTCTGGTGCCTTTCGATGGTAACTGGGGTTGGTGGTGCGTGGTTAAATTATATACGCTGTACGGAAACGGACAAGGGCGCCTCAAGTTCCCAAACGGCAGGTATCAGATCGCGCCGACGCCGCCGTCTCTCCCCGTCACATCACATCTCTTTGTCGATCAGTTCGACTGCAAGCTGCGAAAGCAGCTTCACCGCCACGCCATAGGTTCTGGCCTTTTCGGGATTGGAGGCGTTGCCGCCCAGCGCGCGCTTGTAGACGCCTTGGCAGATGGCAGCCAGCCGGAAGAAGGAGAAGGCGAGGAAGAACGTCCAGTTGCCGATGCCGGTGAGCCCGCGCCGACGGCAATAGGCAGCGACATAGTCCTCTTCGGAGGGCAGGCCGAGCGCTGCGCGGTCGATACCGCCGAGGCCCCGGAAGCCCGAGGCATGCGGCAGGCGCCACTGCATGCACTGGTAGGCGATATCGGCGAAGGGGTGGCCTGATGTCGACAGTTCCCAGTCGAGCACCGCCAGCACCTCTGGCCGGTCCGGTGCGAAGATCAAATTGTCCAGCCGGTAATCGCCATGCACCAGCGAGACACTGATATTGTCGGCCGGCATATGCGTTTCCAGCCAGGCGATCAGCCGGTCCATGTCGGCAATGGTGCCGGTCTCCGAGGCGCGGTACTGGCTGGTCCAGCGCGCCAGCTGCCGCTCGAAATAATTGCCCGGCCGGCCGAAATCGCCGAGGCCCACGGCCTCGATATCGACGTCATGCAGGGCCGCAAGGGCATCGTTCATGGCATCGTAGATGGCGGCGCGCTCTTCATTGTCGCGCGCTTCCGGCAGCGCCGGATCCCAGAAGATGCGGCCGTCAACGAAAGCCATGACATAGAACATGCGGCCGATCGGTGAATCCTCGTCCGACAGATGCAGCATTTCGGGGACGGGCACAGCCGAGCCGGCAAGCGCCTTCATCACGCGGAATTCGCGGTCGACCTGATGCGCCGATTTCAGCAACTGCCCCGGCGGCTTGGCGCGCAGCACGTAACGGCCGCTGGCCGCCGTCAGGAGATAGGTCGGGTTGGACTGGCCGGACTTGAATTTTTCGATCGCGGCAAGCCCGGAAAAGCCTGGGATTTCCGCCTCGAGGTAGGGCGCGAGCGCTGTTTGGTCGAGCGCGTTCGGGTCGCTCATGCGGTCTCGGGCTGGCGTTCGATCAGGGTCAGCGTCAGCCAGCGGGCGGTGAGCGCCGGTTTCTTCGAGCCCTCGATCTCGATCGTCACGTCATGCGCGGTCTGCACCCAGCCCGACGGCCTGACCTTGACGTCGGCCAGCACGAAACGGGTGCGGATGCGCGCGCCGGTCTTTACCGGCGCCAGGAAGCGCAGCGAATCGAAGCCATGGTTGACCCCCATCTTGCCGTTTTCCAGCGGCGGCATGGTCTCGAAGGTCATCGCCGACAACAGCGACAGCGACAGGAAGCCATGCGCAATGGTGCCGCCGAACGGCGTCTCGCGCTTGGCCCGCTCAGGGTCGCAGTGGATGAACTGGTGGTCGTCGGTGGCGTCGGCGAACTGGTCGATCATGCGCTGCGTCACCACCCGCCACGGTGAGACGCCGACCTCCTTGCCGACATTGGCCAGAAGCACATCGAGACTGATTGGTTCCACGCTCATGTCCTCCAGTTCACCCCCGGCTTCTGCGGCCGGAAGATGTCATTCCTTGAACAAGGTCAAGCCGTGCTGCACCGACTGCCCGCCGTCGATCGGCAGGATGGCGCCGGTGACATAGCTGCCCGCACGGCTGCACAAATAGAGCGTTGCGCCGGCAATGTCATCCGCCGCACCGATACGGCCGATCGGAACATGGCTGCCGACATGTCTGGCCTGCTCCTCGGTGCCGGTGGCAAAGGCCGTCATGCGGCTTTGGAAGGGGCCGGGCGCGAAGGCGTTGACGGTAATGCGGCGGGCGGCGAATTCGAGCGCCAGGGTTCGCGTCAGATGATGAACCGCGGCCTTCGAGGCGGTGTAGGAATAGGCGTCGTCGGCCAGCGGCTGCGTGCCCATCACCGACCCCAGATTGATCACCCGGGCCGGATCGGCGTCGCTGGCGGCGGCTTCGAGCAGCGGCAGCAATTCGCGGGTCAGATGGAAGACCGCGGTGACATTGACGCCGAACACCTTGGCCCATGCCGAATAGGGGAAGCTTTCCAGCGGCGCGCCCCAGGAAACGCCGGCATTGTTGACCAGAATATCGAGTTTGCCGGTCCGCGCCTTGACCTCGGCGACGAGCGCGGCGATGCCGGCCTCGCTGGAGACGTCACCGGCGAAGCCTTCGGCCCGGCCGGAGGCGCCGAGCCCGTTCAATTCGCCGGCGACCTTGACGCAGTCCTCGCCCTTGCGCGAAGCGATCATGACGCTGGCGCCGGCCCTGACCAGCGCAGTGGCCACCATGCGGCCGATACCGGTGGCCGCACCCGTCACCAACGCAGTCTTGCCGGCCACCGAAAACAGCTCGTCGAGATAGCTCATCACAATCCTCCGCGCTCTGCCTCGGCATGCGGCAAACAGTTCGCGTTGACAAGGCTATCCGAAGTACGGTCATCCTTGCCACGGGTAAAGTGCCCGGCCTGCATGAAGGGTTTGCGACCGATGACGGAGATGAATCTCGGCATGACCGAGCGGCTGAGGCCGGTCCACGCGCGGGTCGCGGCCATGGTGCGCGACGAGATCATGCCGCTCGACAAGGAATTCCTCCGCGAGGTCGGCAAGGAGGGCGACCGCTGGGCCTATACGGCGCGCCAGAGCGAGATCCTCGAAGGGCTGAAGAAGACCGCACGGGAGCGCGGGCTGTGGAATTTCTGGCTGACCGGCTCGGAACGCGGCTATGGCCTGTCGACCGTCGAATACGCCTATCTGGCCGAGGAGATGGGCAAGGCGCATCTCGGCGCCGAAACCTTCAACTGCTCGGCTCCCGACACCGGCAATATGGAGGTGCTTGAGCGCTACGGCTCGGCCGACCACAAGAAAGCATGGCTCGAGCCGCTGCTCGACGGCAAGATCCGCTCGGCCTATCTGATGACCGAGCCTGATGTCGCCTCGTCCGACGCCACCAACATCTCGATGCGCTGCGAGCGCCAGGGCGACGACTATGTGCTCAACGGCGAGAAATGGTGGGCGTCGGGCGCCGGTGATCCGCGCTGCGCCATTTACATCGTCATGGTGCGGACCGGCGGCGATCAGGAACCGCAGCACCGCCGCCATTCCATGGTCCTGGTGCCAGCGGACACCAAGGGCGTGACCAAGGTTCGCGCCATGCAGGTTTATGGCGACGATGATGCGCCGCATGGCCACATGCATCTTCGCTTCGACAATGTGCGGGTACCGGCATCGAACCTGATCCTCGGCGAGGGCAGGGGCTTCGAGATCGCGCAGGGACGGCTTGGTCCCGGCCGCATCCATCACTGCATGCGTGCCATCGGCCAGGCCGAGATGGCGCTGGAGATGCTGTGCCAGCGTTCGGTGCGCCGCGAGGCCTTCGGCCAGCCCCTGGCAAAACTCGGCGCCAATTTCGACATCATCGCCGAATGCCGCATGGAGATCGAGATGGCCCGGCTGCTGTGCCTCAAGGCGGCGTGGATGATCGACCAGGGCGATGCGCGCGCCGCCGCTCCCTGGATCAGCCAGATCAAGGTCGTCGCGCCGCGCGTCGCGCTCAGGATCACCGACGAGGCGGTGCAGATGTTCGGCGCGCAAGGCATCAGCCAGGACACGCCGCTGGCGCGCTCGTGGACGCATCTGAGGACGTTGCGCCTCGCCGACGGGCCTGACGCCGTGCATCGCCGTCAAGTGGCGCGGACGGAGCTGAAGAAGTACACGCAGGAGAAGGTCTGAGCTGCCGCTCAGCGCGCCACGTGCGGTCTCTCCGGTAACAGGGAGCATCACCGATGACCATTCCCTCCGAAATGAAGGCACTGCTCTTGGTCGGCGACGGCTATACCAAGACGCCGAGCGGCAGCGCGCTCGAGGCGATGGAGCCCTATCTTCAGCCCGGCGGCATCGCGGTGCCGACGCCTGGACCGTCACAAGTGCTGATCAAGGTCAGTCTCGCTTCGATCAACCCATCCGACGTCGCCTTCATCAAGGGCCAGTACGCCCAGCCGCGTGCCAAGGGCCAGCCGGCCGGCTTCGAGGGCGTCGGCACGGTCGTCGCCAGCGGCGATGAGCCCTATCCCAAAAACCTGATCGGCAAGCGCGTCGCCTTCACCACCGGCGTCACCAACTGGGGCTCTTGGGCTGAATACGCGGTCGCCGAGGCGGCGGTCTGCATCCCGCTGCTCGGTACCGTGCGCGACGAGGACGGTGCCGCGATGATCGTCAATCCGCTCACCGCGATCGCCATGCTCGACATCGTCAAAACCGAGGGCGAAAGGGCATTCATCATGACCGCCGGCGCCAGCCAGCTCTCTAAGCTGATCATCGGCCTGGCCAAGGAGGCGGGGTTCAGGCCTGTTGTCACCGTGCGCCGCGATGAACAGATCGCACCGCTGAAAGAGCTTGGCGCGGCGCACGTCCTCAATGAAAAGGCGGCCGACTTCAAGACGGTGCTGCGTCAGGTGATGAAGGCCGAACAGCCGCGCATCTTCCTCGATGCGGTTACCGGGCCGCTGGCTTCGGCGATCTTCGATGTCATGCCGAAACGGGCGCGCTGGATCATCTATGGCCGGCTCGATCCCGAAGCCACAGTTATCCGACAACCCGGCCAGCTGATCTTCCAGCACAAGCATATCGAGGGCTTCTGGCTGAGCGAGTGGATGCGGCAATCCAGGGAACGCCGTGGCGCGGCGATCCTGGAAGCGCAGCAGCGATTTTCCGACGGGCGCTGGTCGACCGACGTGACGGCGATCGTGCCGCTCGCCGAGGCCATGGCGCGGGTGCCGGTGGAGCTGGCTAAGCCCAACGGAAAGGTTTTCATCCAGCCGTGATGCCGTTTGATGCTATGCCGGAAGCGCGAACAGGAGCCTTTCTGAATGCTTTTTCCAGCTCAGTCGTTGCGCTGTCTGCCCATCCGCGGCGACCCCGAAGTTGATGGCCGCGTCTTTCAACCCCCTATGCCACGCTGCTTTGTCCGTGATATGCCGCCGCCATCGAATGCCGGGACAGTGCTGGACTGGGCCTTTTCCGGGTGTTGAGGGGTATCTTGATGACGATGTCCAAACCGGTTTTCGACCGTTTGGGACTTGGCCTGTGGATCGGGGCGTTCCTGGTCGTTCTTGTCCTCGTCCTGTGGGCCCCCGACACGCGCACGGTGCTGCTCGCCTACCGATATGGCAGCCAGGAATTCCTGGCCGGCCGGCCGCTCTACAATATCCAGTCCGAGATGGGGTATCTCTACGCGCCGGCCTTTGCCGCGCTCTATATTCCGCTGTTCAAGCTAGGACCGCAGCTGGGCGGGCTGGTGTGGCATATCACCGGCTTCGCGGTGCTGACCTTCGCTGCCATGCGGCAGGTGCGCAAGCTCGGCGGTTCGGAATTGCCATGGCTGCTTTCCTTCGGGCTGTTTCTTGCCCTGCCGATGGCGCTGGGAGCGATCCGCAACGGCCAGGCGACGATCCTCTTGACCGGCGCCTGCTGGCTTCTCACTCTGTCGGCGCTCGAAGGGCGGCGCGCCGAAACCTTCTTCTGGGCTTCGGTTGCCGTCATTGCCAAGCCAACCGCGATCATCATGCTCTTGTTGGTGGGAGCCCTGCGCCTTCGCCTGATCCCGGTCCTGGTGCTGGCAGTGCTGTTCGTGATCGCCTTGCCTTATGCTTTCGCTCCCGCCGGCTATCTCAACGACCAGTATCGTGTTTTCGCCGGGATGCTGACCTCCATGGCTGTCGACAACACCAGCCATTTTGTTCCCACCGACTTCACCGCGCCCTTCATCAAAATGGGGCTGCCCATCCCGGAATTCGGCGCCACGATCATACGCATCGTCATGGCCCTGTTCACGCTTTCCATAGTCGTCTGGTTCGACCGCAAGCTCGAACGCGGAACAGCTGATCTCGCCATCTTCCTGACGGCGACGTTCTACATGTGCGTCTTCAACCCGCGTGTCGAGCCCAACACCTATGCCATGATCGCAGTGCCCGCCGGTCTCGCCGTCGCCTTGTTGTGGCGCGAGGAACGAGGCGGCGTTTTGGCCTCGGTGCTGTCCGTGACGCTGTTCCTGACCGGATTGACGGGCGTCGATCGCCACATCCATGATTTCTTCTACCCCTGGTTCCGGCCGATCGCGGTCACCGCGGTTGCCGGTTCCCTGATCTGGTGGTTTTGGGCCAAGGCGCGAGACAAGGTGACGCGAGACAAGGTGACGCGAGACAAGGTGATGAATGAAGGGCCTGTCGCAAATGGCTGAGTCACGGCCTGTTCTCGACATCGTGGCGCCGTTCTTCAACGAGGCGCAATCGGCATCGGCTTTTGCCGCGTTGCTCGACACACTCGAAGCTGCGGTGTCGCAGCGTTTCGGCATGGCCGTCCACAAGATCCTGGTTGATGACGGCAGCCGCGACGACAGCGCCGAGCGGTTTTCGCAGGCGCTGTCGGGTTCCTGGCAGATCGTGCGGCTCAGCCGCAATTTCGGCAAGGAGGTCGCGGTGCTCGCCGGGCTCGACCAGTCGCGCGGCAACATCGTGCTGATCATGGACGCCGATCTCCAGCATTCGATGGACACCAGCCTGAAGATGATCGCCGAGCTGGTGGAAAACCCTGACGTCGACGTCATCTACGCGCAGAACGACCGCCGCGAGGCCAGCTGGCGGCGCAGCCAGCTGGCGCGGCTTTTCTACAGCCTGATCAACAGCAGCCAGCGTTTCGACATTCCCGAGAACGCGGGTGATTTTCGCGTCATGCGTGGTGCCGTGGTGCGCGCCCTGACGAGCTTGCGTGACAAGCGGCGCTTCAACAAGGGCCTGTTCGCCTGGGCCGGATTCCGCCAGAAAGCCATAGCCTATTCGCCCGAGAACCGCGCCAGCGGCACGTCGAAGTGGAGCCGGCTCAACCTGATCGCCTTCTCGCTGGAAGGATTTACGTCGTTTTCCGTCATCCCGCTGCGCATCATCAGCCTGAGCGGTATGCTGGCGGCCCTGGCAGGCCTGCTTTACGGCGCCAAGGTGTTCTTCGAAGTGATGTTCTACGGCATCGCGGTGCCTGGCTACCCCAGCCTGATGGTTGCCGTCGTCCTGCTCGGCGGCCTCAACCTCACACTGCTCGGCCTGATCGGTGAATATGTCTGGGTCACGCTCTCGGAAAGCAAGGACCGGCCGGTCTATATTGTGCGTGACGTCTTGCGCGGCGAGGTCGCCACCGACACGCCACCGGGCGCATCCGGGACATGACGCGGCGCATCCGCCTGATCGCCGACGATTACGGCCTGGCGCCAGGGGTCTCCACCGGGATTCTCGACCTGCTCGATCGCGGACGCCTGACTGGCACCAGCTGCATGACCGGCTTCCCGGAATGGCCAGATGCTGCGGCGCGTATGAAGCCGCTGTGCGGCCGCGCGGCGGTCGGGCTGCACCTGACCCTCACAGATCAGCCAGCCATCACCGGCCAGTCAAGCCTGGCGCCGGAAGGCCGGCTGCCGCCACTCCGTTCCCTGGCATTGCCGGTGCTGCGCGGCGGCATTGACCACCGGGACGTCCATGCCGAGCTCGACGCGCAGTACGACCGCTTCATCGAGGGGCTGGACCGCCAGCCTGACTTCATCGACGGCCACCAGCACGTGCATTTCCTGCCTGTCGTGCGCAAATGGCTGCGGGCGCGTTTTTCCGAAGCCGCCGGCAGGCCGGCGTTGCGTGGTGCCCCGGCGCTGGGCAATGCCGCCGTAGCACCGAAAGTCGCCGCAATCGCTGCCGTGGCGGCCGGCTTCAACCGGTCGATGGGGCGCGCCAGCTTCACCATTTTCGAGCCGCTCGCCGGCATCTATGACTGGCGGCACCCCGAAAGGTTTGCCCCGGTTCTGCAGGCCGCCGTCGACGCGCTGCCGGAACGAGGCCTGTTCATGTGCCATCCTGGCCACGTCGACGAGACGCTGCGGGCGCGCGACCCGATGCAAGGCGTGCGCGAGGTAGAATTCGCGGTCCTGGCCTCGGATGCGTTCGCCGCGAGCCTGGCCCGCGCCAATGTCGAGATCATGGACGGCAGGGAATGAGCGGCGCGGAACAGCCCCGGCGTTCGACCGGCAGCAAGATCGTCCGCTTCGCCATTGTCGGGCTGGCGAACACGGCCATCGACCTTGCCGGCTTTTTCCTGCTGCTCAAGCTGCATGTCTCGCCGCTGCCGGCCAACATCATCTCATGGTCGATTGCCGTCATCTTTTCTTTCGTGGCGAATGGCTTCTGGTCGTTCGAGCGCAACCAGGCCATCCGGCTGCATGACGCCTTCCTTCGCTTTGTCTCGCTTGGGGCGCTGATTTCGCTCGGCGTCTCCAGCCTGTCGATCGTACTCTTCGCCGGCTTGGCCGGCGTGTGGCCGGCAAAGATCGGCGGCGTCATCGTGGCGGCAGTGCTGAATTTCCTCGCCGCCCGCTGGTCGATCGAAGGCCGGCTCTTGAGGTAGGTCCCGGTCCCGTCGAAGGCGAAATGGACCTGAGTGACTGAGCAATCATCACCACGGTCACCGCCACTGCCTAACGCAGGCTTTCCATCTCGCGGATGCGCCGGGCGCCGTCGGCCTCGAGTTGTCTGGTGACGGCGCCGATCAGCGTTTCGGCGACGACGAAAAGCGCGGCCGAAGAATCCCATGCCGACGGCACAGCGGTTCGCCCGGCAATGACATGGCGGGCAAAGCGGGCGATCGGCGACAGCCACTGGTCAGTGAAGAGCACGATCTGAACGCCACGCTGGTGCGCCTTCTCGGCGAAGCGGACGAGGCTGTCCTGATAGCGCCTGATGTCGAAGATCACCAGCACGTCGCGCTTGCCCATGTCGATCAGCCTGTCGCGCCACATGCTCTCCTGTCCTGCGAGGTGAAAGACATCGGACTGGACGACGGCGAGGTGGGCGGCCATGTAGCGCGCCAGCGGGTCGGTGAAGCGGCCGCCGATGAGGAATGTCTTGCCGCGCCGGTCGGCAAGCCGTGCGGCGATGTCTTCAAGCTGCTTGTCGGAGAGGTGGCGGAAGGTCTCGCGCATATTGTCGAGCGTCGCTTCCAGCATCGGCGACACCGTTCCGCCGCCGGGCGAGGGCGGGTTGAGGGACCGTATCGCTGGCGACTGCAGCTGCGCCGCCAGCTCGTCCTGCAGGCTCGACTGGAATTCCGGATAGTTCTGGAAGCCGAGCCGGGCAACGAAGCGCAGGATCGTCGGCGAGGAGACGCCGGCCGCGGCCGAGAATTCGGCGACGGTCTTCAGGCCGATCATCGGATAGCTCGCGATCAGCGTCTGCGCCGCGCGCCGTTCTCCGGCCGGCATCGTGCCAATGCGGTCGGCGATCAGTTCGGCAATGCTGGAAATCATCTTTTCCCCCACCCACTGGCTCGGCCTATGAGATCGCATTTGACAAAGCCGGACAAACTGTATGAAATCATCCACAGGGACGCAATGAGACAAAATACGTAACATACGATACAGCGCTCCCCGGGGACCGCAGACTATGGAGAAAGCACGGCCCGCCAGCCTTGCATCGTCTGATTCCGTGAGGGTGACGAACCCCGGCGGATCGAGCCCTTTCGTGCTGACCTGCGATCACGCGTCCAATTTCCTGCCAGCCGAATTCGGTACTCTCGGCCTCGCCGCCGAGGACCTGTCCCGCCACATCGCCTGGGATCCCGGCGCGCTGCCGGTTGCGTCGCGCATGGCACAAGCGCTCGATGCCACGCTGGTCGAAACCCGCATTTCGCGTCTCGTCATCGACTGCAACAGGCCACTCGACGCACCGGACCTTGTGCCGCCGGTCAGCGAAACCACAGCCATACCGGGCAATACCGGTCTGACGGACAAGCAGCGCGCCGAGCGGGTCGCCCTGTCATGGCAGCCGTTTCACAGAGCCATCGAGCATATTGTCGAAGACAGGCTGGCGCGCGGCAAGGACACGCGTCTGGTTTCGGTGCATTCCTTCACGCCGGTCTACAAGGGCCGCAATCGGCCCTGGCATATCGGCATCATCCATGACGAGGATCGCCGGCTGGCGGCGCCGCTGATATCGGCGCTCAAGCGGCTTGCCGGTGTCACTGTCGGCGTCAACGAACCTTATTCACCGGCCGACCGCGTCTATTTCACGCTGGAACGGCATGCGCGTTCGCGGGGGCTGCCCTGCGCGATGATCGAAATTCGCAACGATGAAATCTCCGGCGAGACCGGGCAGCGGAAATGGGCGGATCTGCTCACGGGCATTTTTTCGGATCTGGAACCAGAGGAGGCCAGCGGCTCCCGACAACGTGCAGTGGGAAAGTCAGTACAATCGGCCAGCTAAAACCATAGGGGAAATTCCGACATGACAACACCTGATCACACGGACAAGTCGGAGGACGTAAAAATCCTTCACAATATGGGCTACGCCCAGGAATTGGCTCGCCGCATGAGCGGCTTCTCAAACTTCGCCATTTCGTTCTCGATTATCTGCATTCTGGCCGGCGGCATCACGTCATTCCCGCTGGCCATGGCCACCGGTAGTGGTTTCGAGGCGACCATCGGTTGGGCCATCGGCGGTCTCTTCGCCCTTGTCGTCGCCGCTTCGCTCGGCCAGATCGGCTCGGCCTATCCCACCGCCGGCGGCCTCTACCACTGGTCCTCGATTCTGGGCGGGCGCGGCTGGGGTTGGGCAACGGCCTGGATCAACCTGCTCGGCCTGATCTTCGTCGTCGCTTCGGTGAATGTCGGCGTCTATCTGCTGTTCCAGGGGCTCGTTGCGGGTCCGATCCTCGGCTTGGATACATCGACCTGGGGCTTCTGGCAGCAGACGGCGGCGGTCGTCGTCATTACCGTCACCCAAGGTCTTTTCAATCACCTCGGCATCAAGACGACAACGAGATTGACCGACTTTTCCGGCTATCTCATCCTCGTTGTTGCGGTTGTCCTGACGCTCACCTTCCTGATCTGGGGCGCACATAACTTCGATCTTTCGCGGTTGACGACTTTCGTCAACACGACCGGCGATCTCGGTGGGGGCTACGTTCCGACCGCTCGCACGGCGCTCGTGGCCTTCCTGATCGGTCTTCTCTATCCGCTTTATACCATCACCGGCTTTGACGCCTCGGCGCATACCGCAGAGGAAACGCACAATGCCCGCGTCGCGGTGCCCAGGGGCATGATCCACTCGGTCCTGTGGTCTCTGGTCTTCGGTTTCGTCATGGCGGTCTCGTTCGTCCTCGCGAGCCCCGATCTCGTGGCGACCGCCAAGGACGGCGGCAATGCCTGGTTCAACTTGTTCAACAACTTGCCGGCGCCGACTTGGCTGAAGGACCTGCTCGGCATCTGCATTGTGCTGGCGAATTATCTGTGTGCGCTGGCTGGTCTCACCTCGACCTCGCGAATGATCTTTGCCTTTTCGCGCGACGGAGGTCTGCCGGGGTCATCCCTTTGGAAGCAGGTTTCGCCGACTTGGCGCACGCCCGTCCCGGCCATCTGGCTCGGCGTCGTGCTGTCGATTGCCGCCACGCTCTATTCGCCGGCTTTCGCTGCCCTCGCAGCCGGTTGCGCACTCTTCCTCTATGTCTCCTATGCAATGCCGATAGCGGCCGGACTTCTTGCCGAAGGAAAGAGCTGGACCGAATTCGGACCGTTCCGACTCGGCATCTGGTCAAAGCCGTTCGCCATCATCACCGTGCTTGGTGTTCTGGTGTTGATGTATGCCGGCATCCAACCGCCCTTCGACATCCTGATCAACTACGCCATCGGGCTGATCGTTCTGCTCGTTGTTTTGTGGTTTGCCATCGAAAACCGTCGCTTCCAGGGGCCGCCCATCGGTGAGGCGGCAATCGCCAAGCGCAGGGCGATCATCGCAGCCGCCGAAAAGGCGGTCGGTGAAGCGGTCTAAGCAAGCGATCACGGCCGTGGCGGGTTCGCTCGCCACGGCTTTTTGTTCCCGTTCAATGTGACAAGCCCGAAACGCCAAGCGCTGGAGTGCCAAAGGAATGGCCGGAAATTTCTCGTTCGATCAGTTGAAGAAGGCGGTCTCCAGCGGCGAGATCGACACGGTGCTGGCATGCATCGTCGACATGCAGGGCCGGCTGGCGGGAAAGCGTTTCCTGGCGCAGTACTTCGTCGATTCCGCGCATGACGAGACGCATGGCTGCAACTATCTCCTGGCCGCCGACATCGATATGGAACCGGTGCCGGGCTACAAGGCGGCAAGCTGGTCGAAGGGCTATGGCGATTTCGTCATGAAGCCGGACCTTGCCACGCTGCGGCGTATTCCGTGGCTGGAAAAGACCGCCCTGGTGATCTGCGACGTGCTCGACCACCACACCCATGACGACCTGCCGCATTCGCCGCGCGCCATCCTGAAGAAGCAGGTCAAGCGGCTGAGCGAGCGCGGCTATATCGGCTATTTCGCCTCCGAACTCGAATTCTATCTGTTCAATGAGACCTACGATTCCGCCCGCAAGAAGCATTGGCAGGGCCTCGACACCGCCTCGCCCTATATTGGCGACTATCAGATCGGCATCACCACCAAGGAAGAAGGCGTCATGCGCCGGCTTCGCAACGAGATGGAAGCGGCCGGCATCCCGATCGAGAATTCCAAGGGCGAGTGGGGTCCGGGCCAGGAAGAGATCAATGTGCGCTATGCCGAGGCGCTCGACATGGCCGATCGCCACGTCATCCTGAAGAACGGTGCCAAGGAGATCGCCGAGTCCGAGGGCAAGGCAATCTCGTTCATGTCGAAATACAATTACGGGCTCGCCGGCAACTCCAGCCACATTCACAATTCGCTTTGGAGCGCCGACGGCAAGACGCCCCTGTTTTTCGACAAAGAGGCCGACTGGACGCTGTCGACGCTCGGCCAGCAATGGGCGGCCGGGCAGTTGAAATATGCCAATGAGTTCACCTGGTTCCTGGCGCCCTACATCAACTCCTACAAGCGCTTCCAGGCTGGCACCTTCGCGCCGACCAAAATCATGTGGAGCGAGGACAACCGCACCGCCGGCTTCCGCCTGTGCGGCGAGGGCACCAAGGGCATCCGCATGGAGTGCCGCATCGGCGGCGCCGACCTGAACCCCTATCTCGCCTTCGCGGCGCTGATCGCCGCCGGCCTGGCCGGCATCGACGAGAAGCTCGAATTGCAGAAGCCTTTCGTCGGCGATGCCTATCAGGCCTCACGCCTGCCGGAGATCCCGAAGACGCTGCGCGATGCCACCGAGACACTGGCCAAGTCGGAGATGCTGAAGCAGGCGCTCGGCGAGGACGTGCTCGAACATTACGTCCACACCGCCAAATGGGAGCAGTTCGAATACGACCGCCGGATCACGGACTGGGAACTGCACAGGGGGTTCGAGCGGTATTAGATTGCCGCGGCGTTAGCGCCGCTCTTCACCCTTTCCCTCTCTCCGTGAAGAACGGGAAGAGGGGCGCCGATGCCGGAGCTTTGTCCTTCTCCCCGTCACCATACGGGGAGAAGGTGCCGGCAGGCGGATGAGGGGTAGCATCAAGCCCATGCGATTTTGTTGTAGAATGCGAGGACTTCCAAAATGACCGAAACGGTCAAACTCATTACCCCCGTCGATGGCTCGATCTATGCCGAGCGGCCTGTGGCAACGGATCAGGCGATCAATGCCGCAGTCGAGCGCGCCAAAGCGGCGCAGGAGAAGTGGGCGCAGGTGCCGATCGTCGAGCGCGGCAAGTACATGCTGGCGATGCTCGAAGCGCTGGTCGCGATGACCGACGACATCGTGCCGGAGATCGCCTGGCAGATGGGGCGGCCGGTTCGCTATGGCGGCGAGTTTGGCGGCGTCAAGGAACGCACCAACTACATGGTCGAGATCGCCGAGGCGGCGCTCAAATCCGTGCCGGCCTCCAATCCCAAGGACGGGTTCCGCCGCTATGTGAAGAAGGATCCGCTCGGCGTCGTCATGGTGATCGCGCCGTGGAACTATCCGTATCTCACGGCAGTCAACACCGTCGTGCCAGCGCTGATGGCCGGCAATGCCGTTATCCTGAAACATGCTGCGCAGACGCTGCTGGTCGGCGAACGTTTTCAACAGGCCTTCGACAAGGCCGGCCTGCCCAAGGGCGTGTTCCAGAATGTCGTGCTCAACCATGCCCAGACCGAGAAGCTGCTCGGCTCGGGCAAGATCGATCATGTCAATTTCACCGGCTCGGTCGGCGGCGGCCGTGCCATCGAAAAGGCGGCGGCGGGCACGTTCATGACGCTCGGCCTCGAGCTTGGCGGCAAGGATCCGGCCTATGTGCTGCCGGACGCCAAGATGGATCACGCGGTCGCCAATCTGGTCGACGGCGCGTTCTACAATTCGGGCCAGTGCTGCTGCGGCATCGAGCGCGTCTATGTGCACGAAAAGGTCTATGACGAGTTCGTCGAAGGCTTCATTGCCGAGACGAAGAACTATGTCGTCGGCAATCCGCTGGAACAGGCGACGACGATAGGGCCGATGGCGCAGGCGCGCTTCGCCGATCTGATCCGCGAGCAGAAGGCCGAAGCGCTGCGCAAAGGCGCCAAGGCGCACATCAACATGAAGGTAGCCAACGACAAGGCCGGTTCGCCCTATCTGGCGCCGGAGGTGCTGACGCAAGTCGATCACCAGATGAGCGTCATGCGCGAAGAGAGCTTTGGCCCGATCGTCGGCATCATGAAGGTGCGCAACGACGAAGAGGCGATCGCGCTGATGAACGACAGTCCCTACGGGCTGACAGCCTCGATCTGGACGCGCGATACCGAGCATGCGGTGGCGATCGGCAACCGCGTCGAGACCGGCACGGTGTTCATGAACCGCTGTGACTATCTCGATCCGGCACTGGTCTGGACCGGCGTCAAGGACACCGGCAAGGGCGCGGGCTTGTCAGCCATCGGCTACGACAATCTGACCAGGCCAAAATCCTTCCACCTGCGTGAAGCCATCTGATTTTTCGAAAGACAAAAAATGTCCAAGCTGATTTCCAAATGGAACTATCCCACCACCGTCCGCTTCGGCGCCGGGCGTATCAAGGAATTGCCCGAGGTGCTTGCTGCCACCGGCATCAAGCGGCCTTTGTTCGTCACTGATCCCGGCCTGGCGAAACTGCCAGTCGTCGCCTCGACCCTGAAAATCCTTGACGATGCCAAGGTGCCCTACGGCGTCTTTTCCGAGGTGAGGCCGAACCCGGTCGAGTCCAACCTCACCGCCGGCATCGCGGTGTTCAAGAAGGGCAAGCATGACGGCGTCATCGCCTTCGGCGGCGGCTCGGCGCTCGATCTCGGCAAGCTGATCGCCTTCCAGGCCGGCCAGGTCAGGCCGGTGTGGGATTTCGAGGATGTCGGCGACTGGTGGACGCGCGCCAATTCGGATGCGATCGCTCCCATCATCGCGGTGCCGACCACCGCCGGCACCGGCTCCGAAGTCGGCCGCGCCGGCGTCATCACCAATGAAGAGACACACACCAAGAAGGTCATCTTCCATCCGAAGCTGCTGCCGGCGATCGTGATTGCCGATCCGGAGCTGTCGGTCGGCATGCCGGGCTTCATCACCGCCGGCACCGGCATGGACGCACTTGCCCATTGCCTGGAAGCCTATTGCGCGCCCGGCTATCATCCGATGGCCGACGGCATCGCGGTCGAAGGCATCAGGCTGGTGTTAGAGAACCTGCCGAAGGCCTTCGCCAACGGCAAGGATATCGTCGCACGCGCCCATATGATGAGCGCCGCCGCCATGGGCGCCGCCGCCTTCCAGAAGGGGCTCGGCGCCATCCATTCGCTGTCGCACCCGATCGGCGCGCTCTACGACACCCATCACGGCATGACCAATGCGGTGTTCATGCCCTATGTGCTCGCCTTCAATCGCGGTTCCATCGAGGAGCGCATTGCCCGGCTCGCCGCTTACTGCGGCATCAAGGGCGGCTTCGACGGCTTCACCAAGGCAATAATCAAACTGCGCAAGGACTTGAAGGTGCCGCATGCGCTGCCTGGCCTGATCAAGGGGCTCGACATGGACAAGAAGCGCAAGGCGCTGATCGCGGACATGGCGGTGGTCGACCCGACGGCCGGCGGCAACCCGGTCAAGCTGACCAAGAAGGCGGCGCTGACATTGCTCGAAAACGCCATCGCGGGCACTGTCTGAGGCTTTTTCCGCAGCGAATGTGATCTGGAAAAGAGGTGCAAAAACAAGGGGAGGACATGAAGGGCAAGGCAGAAACTAATTAGCCGGAAAAAGAATCGCGAGGCGATTGCTACATCAGGTTAAAAAGAGTTTACTTTTTCGCACTGCGAGCAACCGGTTTCACAAAGCTTTCATCTGGCTGTCACATGAAAACGATACCGCATCGCAGGCGTCCAACGGCGTCAGTTCAACGGAGAGAACACATGTTGAAATTCACGGGGAAAGTGCTTTCCCTTTCGGCCGCGACCCTGATGGTGTCGTCGGCGATTTCGTCGGCGGCTTCGCTGGACGATCTCGTCAAGGCCGCCAAGGCGGAAGGCCAGCTCACCACCATCGCTTTGCCGCATGACTGGTGCGGCTACGGTGCCGTCATCGACGGCTTCAAGGCGAAGTATCCTGGGATCACCATCAACGAACTCAACCCCGATGCCGGCTCCGGCGACGAGGTCGAGGCGATCAAGGCCAACAAGGACAACAAGGGTCCGCAGGCGCCCGACGTCATCGACGTTGGCCTCTCCTTCGGTCCGTCCGCCAAGAAGGACGGTCTGATCCAGGCATACAAGGTGTCGACCTGGGATTCGATCCCGGACAGCGCCAAGGATGCGGAAGGGTTTTGGACCGGCGACTATTACGGCGTGCTTTCGTTCCAGGTAAACAAGGACCTGGTCAAGGAATCGCCGAAGGACTGGGCCGACCTGCTGAAGCCGGAATTCGCCAACTCGGTCGCCCTGGCCGGTGATCCGCGCGCGTCGAACCAGGCCATCCAGGCGGTATATGCCGCTGGCCTGTCGTCGGGTGCCGCCGCTGGCGAAGCCGCCGGCACCGCCGGCCTCGACTTCTTCAAGAAGCTCAACGCCGCCGGCAATTTCGTGCCGGTTATCGGCAAGGCGGCCACGCTCGCCCAGGGCCAGACGCCGATCCTCGTCACCTGGGACTACAACGCGCTCGCCGGACGTGACACGCTGAAGGGCAACCCGCCCGTCGACGTCGTCGTGCCGAAGACCGGTGTCGTCGCCGGCGTCTATGTGCAGGCCATCAGCGCCTATGCGCCGCACCCGAACGCAGCCAAGCTCTGGCTGGAATACCTCTATTCCGACGAAGGCCAGATCGCCTGGCTGAAGGGTTACTGCCACCCGATCCGCTTCAACGATCTTGCCAAGAACAACAAGATCCCGGCGGACGTGCTGGCCAAGCTGCCGCCGGCCGAGTCCTATGCGGCTGCGGCGTTCCCGACGCTCGACGAGCAGGGCAAGGCCAAGGAAGCCATCACCAAGAACTGGGACGCCGTTGTCGGCGCCAACGTCAAGTAAGACTTGAAATCCACCGGGCGGCTTCACGGCCGCCCGGTTCGTCCTCTCGAAGACGGTAGCCGGCGCATGACCGATCTCTCATTTTCCGATCACGCTGTTGCCGGCAAGACCGCGCCTCCCGCCGAGGCGCGCCGCCTCAGGCTGCCGACGCAATGGCTCGGCGTAGCGCCGTTCTTCATCTTCGCCATCATGTTCCTGATCTTGCCCACGCTCTATCTGATGCTGGGCGCATTCCAGAACGATGCCGGCGAATTCACACTGGAAAACATTGCCGCGCTGGCACAGCCGTCGATCGTCGCCGCCTACTGGATTTCGATCAAGGTCAGTCTCGCTTCATCGCTGATTGGCGCATTCGCGGGACTGGCGATTGCCATTGCCATCGTGCGCGGCGGCCTGCCGGACTGGATACGTTCGGCGACACTGACCTTTTCCGGTGTCGCCTCGAATTTTGCCGGCGTGCCGCTGGCCTTCGCCTTCCTTGCCACCCTCGGCCGGCTTGGCCTGGCGACGGTGATCCTGAACACCCTGTTCGGCCTCAACATCTATGCGCACGGCTTCAACATCCTGTCGTTCTGGGGCCTGACGCTGACCTATGTCTATTTCCAGATCCCGCTGATGGTGGTCATCATCGTGCCGGCCATCGACGGGCTGAAGAAGGAATGGGGCGAGGCCGCCGCGACGCTCGGCGCGACGATGTCGCAATATTGGCGCATGGTGGTCATTCCGGTGATCTGGCCGAGTTTCCTCGGCACTGTGATCCTGCTGTTCGCCAATGCCTTCGGCGCCATCGCCACCGCCTACGCGCTGACCGGCTCATCGCTCAACATCGTGCCGATCCTGCTTTATGCCCAGATCCGTGGCGACGTGCTGCACAACGCCCATCTCGGCTATGCCATCGCCTTCGGCATGATCGTCATTACTGGTCTTGCCAATGTCTTCTACATCTGGTTCCGCACCCGTTCCGAGAGGTGGCTGAAATGAAGGGCGGACGCTTCTGGGCCTGGGTCGTCTTTGCGCTCGGCGCGGCCTATTTCTTCATTCCGCTGATCGCGACGGTGGAGTTTTCCATGCGCATGCGGCGCGGCGCCTATTCCCTTGACGCCTACAAGGTCGTGCTGGGCGACGCGCGCTTCCAGGCGACGTTCGGCTATTCGGTGCTCGCGGCCATCTTCACCATCATTCTCGGTGTGCTCATCGTGGTGCCGGCTGCCTACTGGATCCGGCTTCGCCTGCCGCAGCTGCGGCCGGTCGTCGAGTTCATCACCTTGCTGCCGCTGGTCATCCCGGCCATCGTCATCGTCTTCGGCTACATCAGAATGTATGGCTCGAATTCGCCGCTGCCGTTCCTGGCGACCGACACGGGGACCAATGCGTTGCTGGTCATCGGCTACGCGACACTGGCGCTGCCCTACATGTACCGAGCGGTCGACACCGGGCTTCGCACCATCGACGTGCGCACGCTGACGGAAGCGGCGCAGATCCTGGGTGCCGGCTGGTCGACGATCATCACGCGGGTTATCCTGCCCAATGTGCTGATCGCGGTGTTGTCGGGCGCGTTCCTGACCTTCGCGATCGTCATTGGCGAGTTCACCATGGCGAGCCTGCTCAACCGGCCGGCCTTCGGCCCCTATCTGCAGAACATCGGCGCCAACCGCGCCTATGAGCCGGCGGCCCTTGCCATCATCGCCTTCGCCATCACCTGGGGGTGCATGTCGCTGATCCAGATCCTGTCCCGCTTCGCGCCGAAATCGGCGAACCGCCCCAATTGAGCGAAAAGTACTGATCGAAAGAGCAAGACCATGGCCGATCCGTTCCTCTCCATCCAGCACGTTCGAAAATCCTTCGGTGCCACGACAGTGGTGGAGGACTTCAACCTCGACGTCGAACGTGGCGAATTCGTCTCGTTCCTCGGCCCGTCCGGATGCGGCAAGACCACGGTGCTGCGCATGGTCGCCGGCTTCGAGGAGCCGAGCGCCGGCAAGATCGTCGTCGGTGGCAAGGACATTACCAGGCTCAAGCCCAACCAGCGCAATGTCGGGATGGTGTTCCAGGCCTATGCGCTGTTCCCCAACCTCACCGTGGCGCAGAACATCGGCTTCGGCCTGAAGGTCGCCGGCATGCCTAGGGCGGATATCGATGCCCGTGTCGCCGAGATGCTCGGCATCATCAAGCTGCCGCAGATGGCGGACCGCTATCCCTACCAGCTCTCGGGCGGCCAGCAGCAGCGCATCGCTCTGGCCCGCGCGATCGCGCCGAAGCCGAAGCTCCTGCTGCTGGACGAACCGCTGTCGGCGCTGGACGCGAAGGTGCGCGTGTCGCTGCGCGAGGAAATCCGCTCGATCCAGAAGAAGCTCGGCATCACCACCATCTTCGTCACGCATGACCAGGAAGAGGCGCTGTCGATCTCCGACCGCATCGCGGTCATGTACGGCGGCAAGGCCGAGCAGGTCGGCACGCCTTTCGAGATCTACAACCGGCCGGCGACAAAATTCGTCGCCAATTTCGTCGGCACGCTGAATGTGCTGGAAGGCACCGTCACCGACGCCGCCTCCGGTAAGGTGCAGGTCAACACGCAGGAGGTTTTGCTCAAGGGCAAGCTCAACGGCTCGAAATCCGGCGACACGCTGTCGCTGGCGTTGCGGCCCGAGGCGATCTCGCTTGGCCGTCAGCCCGGCCGCGACTCCAGCTTGACCGGGGAGATTTCCGAAGTGCATTTCCTCGGCTCGGTGATCCGGGTCCGCGTCGGCATCGGCGGCAACATGGTGTCGCTCGATACGTTCAACAATTCGGCCACACCGCCGCCGGCCGTCGGCGAGAAGGCCGAAATCTCGTTCTCGTCGGGCGATATGCTGGTGTTGCATTAGGCGCGTCGTACCCCATTTGATACTGCTCATTGCCGCGACTTTGGCACTGCCAATCATTTGGTTCGATCGCTACGATAGGGCATGGCTCTTTTCGAACTGACGCTTGTCTTGCTTTTGATTGCCGTTGCGCTGACGGCGCTGTCGCGGCGCGTACAGGTTCCCTACCCATCGCTGCTGGCACTGGCAGGCGTGGGCATCGCGTTCCTGCCCGGCATGCCGACCATCGAGATCGATCCGGAACTGGCGCTTGCCCTGTTCATCGCGCCGGTGCTGCTCGACGCCGCCTATGACACATCGCTGCGCGATTTGAATCGCTACCGGCTGCCGCTCGTCCTGCTGGCGCTTGGCGCCGTTATTTTCACCACGGCAGTGGTGGCGCTGGCCGGGTGGACAATGGCAGGCCTGCCGATTGCGGCGGCCATCGCCCTTGGTGCGATCGTGGCGCCGCCAGATGCCGTCGCGGCGAGTGCCGTGCTTGGCCAGTTCAAGGTGCCGCACCGCATCACCGCCATCCTGCAAGGCGAAAGCCTGCTCAACGACGCCACCGCCCTGTTGATCTATCGAATGGCGGTTTCGGCGGCGGCGGGCTCCATTCTGTTGAGCAGCGCCGTGCCGATGATCCTGCTGTCCACCCTCGGCAGCCTGGCGGCTGGTTATGTGCTTGGCCGATTGTCTCTGATGACACTCGGCCGCATCGAGGATCCGGCGAGCGGTACCGTCGTGCAATTCGCCGGCACGTTCGGGGTCTGGATCCTGGCTGACAGGATCGGATTGTCCGCCATCATCACCATCGTGGTCTATGCCATGACGATCGCCCGCACTGCTCCGCGCAACATGCCGGCCAGAAACCGTGTCAGCTCCTATTCGGTTTGGGAAACGGCGGTCTTCGTGCTCAATGTGCTGGCTTTCGTCTTGATGGGCCTGCAGGCGCGTATGATCGTCGGCCGGCTTGCCGGCCAAGGGCAGGTCGACGCGTTCGTGCTGGCCGGGATCGTCCTTGCCATCGTCATCGTTTCGCGCCTCGTCTGGGTGCTGGGCTGCGGCGCGATCATCAGGTGGATTGCCCGCTTCGGCGGCGCGGACCGCCAGCGGGATGCTCCATCGTTTCGCGGCGGCGTGCTCATCGGCTGGTGCGGCATGCGCGGTCTGGTGACGCTCGCGGCGGCATTCGCCTTGCCGGTCGAATTCCCCGCCCGCGATCCGATCGTGCTCGCCGCCTTCACGGTCGTGCTCGGCACGCTGGTACTGCAAGGCATGAGCCTGAAGCCGCTGCTGCGCCTTCTTCAACTCAACCCGGACGAAACGGTCGACCGCGAAGTCGCGCAGGCGCGCGTCGTGGTCATGCAGGCTGCACTGGACGTGCTGAGCGGCAAGACGTCGAGCGCGGCAGCCGCGGTGCGTGAACAATACGCCGCCCAGCGCAAGATCGCCAAAAATCCCGAGGATGCCCAGGCGGCCACCGAGTATGACAGGCTGCGTCTCTACGCGATCAAGAGCCAGCGCGATGCGCTGGAGGAATTGCGCCGTAACGGCACGATCGGCGATGAAGCCTATCACCGGCTGGAGGAAGAGATCGACTGGTCGGAACTGGCGGCGTCTCCGGCTGGCCGGTTCCAGCCGTTGACGACCTGAGTGTCGCGCCGTTTTCCGGCGCGCGGAGGATACCGGAACGGTTTGGAATCGGCGCAAGATCACGCGGCAGGGGCAGGGGAGGCTTCTGGCACAAGCCGCATCCATTCTCCTGCACATTGCAACCAATCCGCCGAACCGCTACTGCCATCACCGAAATTGAGCCGGATAAGCAATGAAGCTGGTCAGCTACAACATCCAGTACGGGTTCGGCAGCGACGGCCGCTACGATCTTTCGCGCGCGGCGCGGATCGTTGCCGGCGCCGACATCATTGCGCTGCAAGAGGTGGAGCGGCACTGGCAGCGCAGCAATTTCGACGACCAGCCGGAACTGCTTTCGCGCCTGCTGCCGGACTATTACTGGGTCTACGGCCCGGCCTTCGATGTGGATGCCAGCGAGCGGCGTGACGGCCGCCTGCTCAACCGGCGCCGGCAGTTCGGCACGATGGTTCTGTCGAAGCTGCCGATCGTCTGGTCGCGGCTGCACGCTTTGCCGATGCGCCGCACCTTGCGGCCGCTCAACACCCGCAACGCGGCACTTGAATGCATGATCCGCACGCCGGCCGGCCCAATGCGGCTGCTGTCGTTGCATCTCGCCCACATCGCGGCGGAAGAGCGGCTGGAGCAGATCGATTATCTGCTTGCCCAACATCGCCGCGCGCCATCCGAGGGCGGCCCCTGGAGCGGCGCCGATGACGAGCCTTCGCGCAACTGGACCAGTGGCGAAGCCGAGCCGGAAAATCCGCTGGCGGCGATCTGGATGGGCGATTTCAACATGGAGCCGGGCAGCGCCGAATACCGCCGCATCGTCGGCAGCATGCCCTATCATCGCGGCGCTGCCTATCTCGACGGCTTCGTCGATGCCGCCGCAGTGGCGATCGAACCGACTGATGACTTCCACACACATGAGAAGATCATCGACGGCAGGCTGGCAAAGCGACGGCTCGACCACTGCTTCGTCGGCGGCATGTTCGCCGGACGCGTGCGCTCGGTCGGCTCGGACATAGGCGAGATTGCATCGGACCATTTCCCGCTGCGGGTCGACATCGATCTCGAGACGCCCCTTGGCTTGGGAGGTCGATGAGCCTGACATGACGCTTTTCGTCTTCTTCGCGGTGCTGGCCGCGGCCGCCATGCACGCAATCTGGAACGCGCTGGTCAAGGTCCATCTCGACCGTTTTCTGTCGATCACCCTGATGACGCTTGGCATGGGCGCAGCCGCACTTGTGGTGCTGCCGTTCGTCGAAGTGCCAAAGGCGCAGGTGTGGCCCTACATCATCGCTTCCGTGATTTTCCACATGGGCTACCGGACCTTCCTGATCGGTGCATACAAGGCCGGCGATTTCGCCCAGACCTACCCACTGGCGCGCGGCACTGCACCCCTGTTGGCCGCGATTGGTGGCATGTTCGTCGTTGCCGAAGCCCCGGCGCCGTTAGCCATTCTAGGTATCCTTCTGTTATCGGCGGGAACGCTGGTGATGTCGTTTCGTGGCGGCGCGCATCTGGAAAGGCTGAACCTGCGCGCCGTCGGTTTTGCGCTCGGCACCTCGATCTTCATCGCCAGCTACACGCTGTCCGACGGCAGCGGCGCGCGGCTGGCGGCCACGGCGCAGAGCTATGCCGCCTGGCTGTTCATCTGCGATGCTTTTGGCGCGCTGGTGCTGTGCCTCATCTTCCGCGGGCCCAAGGCGCTTCCCGTTCTGGCGCGTGACTGGAAGGCTGGGCTGTTCACCGGCGTGCTCAGCGGTGCGGCCTACTGGATCGTGATGTGGGCGATGACCAAGGCGCCGATCGCCTCGGTGGCTTCGCTGCGCGAGACCTCGATCCTGTTCGCCATGATGATCTCGGTCTACGCGCTCGGCGAGAAGATGACCGGCTGGCGCGGTGCCGCCGCGCTCAGCATTGTTGCTGGTGTCATTGCGCTCCGGCTCGGCTGACTCCTCAACCCAACACGGTCATTACCTGACCGCGCCGTTCCGGACTGAAGCGGATGACGACGATGATGCAGACGGCCACCACGCCGGCAAAGAGCGCCAGCGCGTAGCCGTAGCTGCTACCGGGTGCCTCCGCGATCCCCGCCTGGTACGGACCGCCATAGGATGCGGCGAGATTGCCGGCCTGATAGATGAAGCCGGGCAAGGTGGCGCGCACCGCGCCGGGCGAAAGTTCATTCAGGTGGACAGGGATGACGCCCCACGCGCCCTGGACCGCCACCTGCATGACGAAGGCGCCGATGGCCAGCATGAACGGCGTCGAGCTGTAGGCCCACAACGGGATCGACGGCAGGGCGATCAGGCACGCAAGGGTGATGGCGTTGACGCGGCCGATCTTCTCGGACAATGCGCCGAATGCCAGGCCGCCGACGATGGCGCCGATATTGGCGACGATGGTGATCCAGCTCACCGTATGCGGATCGAAGCCGTGCTGCTTCTTCAGGAAAGTCGGGTAGAGGTCTTGCGTGCCATGGCTGAAGAAGTTGAAGAACATCATGAGCACGACGGCATAGAGCGCGACGCGCCAATGCTTCCGCAGCGTTTCCAGCATGCCGGACCTCGCGGTCTTCTGTGCGTCGACGAAGGCAGGCGATTCCGGCACGTGCGAGCGAATGAAAAGCACGATCAGCGCCGGCAGGAAGCTGAGCAGGAACATGGCGCGCCAGCCGATCGTGTAGCCGCCGATGGTCTGCTGATAGAGCAGGCCATAGACCACCGCCGCCAGGAGGTAGCCGGCCGGATAGCCGCACTGCAGGATACCCGAGACCATGCCGCGGGCGCTCGGCGGGATGGATTCCATGGCCAGCGAACTGCCGAGCCCCCACTCGCCGCCCATGGCGATGCCGAACAAAGCGCGCAGCGCCAGGAAGATACCGAGATTGGGCGAGAAGGCAGCGAGCGCCCCGATCACCGAATAGCTGACGATGTTGAGCATGAGGATGGGCTTGCGCCCATATTTGTCGGCGAGCATGCCGAAGAAGAACGCACCGATGAAGCGCGTCGCCAAGGTCAGGAACAGTGCCTTTGAAACTGCCGGGATGTCTGTCTGAAACTCACTCGCAATATCGGTGAGCAGGAACGTCAAAAGGAAGAAATCAAAAGCGTCGAGCGTCCAGCCCAGGAATGAGGCCAGGACGGTTTTCTTCTGTTCGGCAGTGAGTTTCAAGGCGTCCTCCTTTATACCCCCAAAGGAACGATATGTCGTCCGATTGGCAAAAGAGAACAGCGATCAGCCGGCTATCGAAAGACCCTGCGGTCACTTTTTCGTAAGATCGAGATCGAAGACCATCAATCCATCCGTGCCGCCCTCGAGCGCGGCAACCAGCCGGGCGCCGGCGCGCTGATGCGCTTCATGCACCAGATAGGCATCGCGCGCGGCGGCATCGCGGAAATCGATGGTGAAGCCATGGCTGAAGCCGCGCGCGAAAGGCTCCGGGCTGACATTGGCGCTGAATCGGACGGTGTCCATGCCGTCGATCACCTGTCGCAGCGCCTCGAGGCCGGCGTGGATTGCCGCGCGCTCGCCGTCGGGGACATCGCCGCGAAACCTGACGAAGACACAGTGCCTGATCATTTTCATGTTCCCTTCAAGCAGCCCGATTTCCGGAGAAGACAGCGGGCGGCAGCGGTTCGCGGCCGAGGATCAGGTCGGCGCCCTTTTCGCCAACCATGATGGTCGGCGCATTGGTGTTGGAGGAGGGCACGCGCGGCATGACCGAAGCGTCGCAGACGCGTAAGGCGTCGATGCCGCGCAGCCTCAGATCCGGCGTCACCACCGCCATGCCGTCATGGCCCATGCGGCAGGTGCCGACGGGGTGATGGTCGGTCTTGGAGGTGCGGCAGGCATAGTCGAACAACTCGTCGTCGGTGGCGAGCGAGGGGCCGGGCAGCACTTCGCGCAGCACGTAGGGAGCAAGCGCCTTCTGCCGCATGATCTCGCGCGCCAGCCGCAGCCCCTTGATCGACATGGCGCGGTCATAGGGATCGGACCAGTAGTTGGGATCGATCAGCGGGTGGTCGGCGGGATCGGCGCTCTTCAGCCGCACCGTGCCGCGCGAGCGCGGCCGCAGGAACGCCGAGTTCAAGGTGACGCCGGGATTGTTCAGCTTCTCGACGCCGGCCTCGATGCCGGATCCCAGGCCAAGATGGAACTGGATGTCGGGCGAAGCGGCGGTCGGGTCGGCGTACCAGAAGCCGCCGGTCTCGAACAGGCTGGAGGCCACGGGTCCCGTTTTCAGCAGCAGATATTGCAGGCCGGCCCACGCCGTGCGGTGCAGCTTGGCGTAATTGTCGTAGGTGTGGTCGCCGGTGCATTCGGCGATGACGAACAAATCGAGATGGTCCTGCATGTTGGAGCCGACGCCGGGCAGGTCGTGCACCGGCGTGACGCCGACCGATTTCAAATGATCGGCCGGGCCGATGCCCGACTGCATCAGCAGCTTCGGCGAGCCGATCGCGCCGGACGAGACGATCACCTCGCGCTCGGCGCGCAGGATTTTCTTCTCGCCGCCTGGTCTGTCGACGATTTCGACGCCGATGGCGCGGCCCTTCTCGACGACGACGCGGGTCACCAGTATGTCGGTCCGAACAGTGAGATTCTTGCGGGCGCGGATCGGCTTCAAATAGGCGACCGACGCCGAGGAGCGCCGCGCGTCTTTCTGGGTCAGCTGATAATAGCCGACGCCTTCCTGGCTGGCGCCGTTGAAGTCCGGGTTGAAGGGAATGCCCATCTCCTGGCCGGCACGGAAATAGGCCTCGCAGATCGGCAGCGGCGAAATCGGATTCGACACGCCGAGCGGGCCCTGGTCGCCGTGGAAGTCGTTTGCAAAACGCTGGTTGTTCTCGGCCCGCTTGAAATAGGGCAGCACGTCGCGATAGCCCCAGCCGGCGAGACCCTCTTCCTTCTCCCAGGCGTCGTAGTCGCGGGCATTGCCGCGCGTGTAAATCTGGGCGTTGATGGAGGAGCCGCCGCCGACCACCTTGGCCTGCGTGTACCAGAAGACGCGGTCCTTCATGTTTTTCTGCGGCACGGTCGACCAGCCCCAGGAGGCAATGCCTTTGGTCATCTTGGCGAAGCCGGCCGGCATGTGGATGTAGGGGTGCCAGTCCTTGCCGCCGGCTTCCAGCAGTAGCACCGAATTCGAAGAATCCTCGCTCAGCCGGTTGGCCAGAACGCAGCCGGCCGGGCCGGCGCCCACGATGATGTAGTCGGTCATGACACTGTCCACTTACAGCCGCGGCACGGAGAGCGCGCCGTCGACATTGATGATCGAGCCGGTCGAAAAGCCGAGCTTGCCGGCCGCAAGCGTCGCCACCACCACACCGATATCCGAGGCTTCGCCCCAGCGCTTTGCCGGCACCAGACCGCCGTCGATCAAGGCATCGTATTTGGCGGTCACGCCTGCCGTCATGTCGGTGCGGATGATGCCCGGCCGCAGCTCGAACACGCCGATGTTTTCGGGGGCGAGCCTGAGCGCCAGGTTCTTCACCCACATCGAAAGCCCAGCCTTCGAGATGCAGTAGTCCGGGCGTTCGGGTGAAGCCATTTCGGCGCTGACCGAGGTGATGGTGATGATCGACCTCGGGTGTTGGCCCGGCGTAGCCAGCATCGCCTTGGCGACGGCCTGGCTGAGGAACACCGTGCCGCGCAGATTGATGCCCATCGTGCGGTCGAAATTCTCCGGCTTCAGTTCCAGCAGATCGCCGCGTGTGACGGCGCCGACGCCGGCATTGTTGACGAGGCAGTCGATGCGGCCGAAGGCGCGGATCGCGGCATCGACGAGCGCTGTATGGCTGTCGAGGTCTGCGACGTCGCAGCGGTGGTAGGTAAACCTTGCGCCACGCGCCGAGATATCCTTTGCAAGTCCATCCGCCGGCTGTTCGGCCAGATCGGCGACGAGGATGTCGAAGCCGGCGTCGGCAAGCGCCTCGGCGCAGGCGAGGCCGATGCCGCGCGCGCCGCCGGTGACGATGGCTGCGGGGCGGGTCATTGGAGGCCAGCCTTGCGGATGTCGGCGCCGCCCCTCATCGCCCTGCCGGGCACTTCTCCCCGTATAGTGACGGGGAGAAGGACACCTTCATCACCTGCTTCGCTAATTGTTGACGCTGCAGAAGGAGCGGCGAGGCTGCGGCCAGCGGGCTTCTCCCCGTTTACGGGGAGAAGGTGCCGGCAGGCGGATGAGGGGCAGCGCTGACCCATCATGAGGCAAGCTCCGTCTTGCGGATGTGCTCAGCCACCCGCAGCGACTGTGCGGCGATTGACAGCGCGGGATTTACAGCGGCCGAATTGGGCAAAAAACTGCCATCGACAACAAACAGGTTCCGGTGGTCGAACGCGCGGCAGAAAGGGTCGAGCGGTGCGGTCGCCGGATCGTCGCCCATCTTGACCGTGCCGCATTGGTGCGAGGGGGTGCGCTTGTCGAAGGGGCGTGACAGGACGATGGGATAACCGCAGGCGCGGAAGTTTTCGCGCATGATCTTGGTCAGCCCGTCGAGCGACTGCATGTTGGAGCGCCGCCACTGCAAAACGATGTCCTTGCCGTCGACCATGATGCGGCTTTCCGGATCGGGCAGGTCCTCGCACATCAGGTACCAGTCGACGGCATGGCGGGCCATGAAGTCGAGTGCGAATTTGGGAGCCAGCTTGACGTTGGCCCTCAGCATGTTGCCGTCGATCTTGCCGAGTAGTTGGACATTGCCGAGCGGCTTGCCGCCCTTGCCGTCGGACAGATAGTAGTCGTTCAGCATCAGCGTCTTCTGGTAGACGGCATCGTTGCGGCGGCGCGGATCGATCGCCAACATGGCGCTCGAATTGTGGTTCATGAAATTGCGGCCGACCTGGTCTGAGCGGTTGGCAAGGCCTTTGCCGTCGGAAGACGGCGAGCGCAGCAGGATGATGGCGGAATTGACCGCACCGGCGGAGAGGATGACCAGCTTCGGCGACACTGACTTCGCCTCGCCATTCTGGCGGTAGCGGATGGCTGATATGGTTCTGCCGTCCGCCGAGGCTTCGAGATACTCGACATGGGCGCCGGTTTCGAGCTTGATGTTGGTGTCCATGAGCGCTGCTGTCAGCGGTCCCGTCTGTGCGTCGACCTTGCCTTCGCCGGTGTTCGGGAAGGCGTCCCAGCCGGTCTTGCCCTCTTTCAGCCAGGTGTCGATGTCGACGCCGAGCGGCAGCGAGGCCGGGTGCAGCCCGAGGCTCTTGAGTTGAACGCGGGCCCGGGCGATCGGCGCCTCGTCGGGCACCGGCTTATAGGCATAGGGGATCGAGTGGAACGGCTCGGTCGGATCCTCACCCAGCGCGCCCCGGACGCGAAACAGCTGCTCGGCTCTGGAATACCAGGGCTCGAACTCGTCATAGGAAAACGGCCAGGCCGGAGAGACGCCGCCAAAGTGCTCCATGGCGGAAAAGTCTTCCTTGCGGTAGCGGATCAGCACCGCGCCGTAGAATTTCGAATTGCCGCCGACATAATAGTAATTGCCGGGGTTGAAGGCCGCGCCGCCGGCCTCGCGCCACATCTCCTTCGGCCGGTAGTGGCCGTCGACGAAGATGGAGCGCGTGTCGCGGGCATGCGGCGTCGCCGGCAGGGGCTCTCCGCGCTCCAGCATCAGGATCGAGGCGCCGCTGCCGGCCAGACCGGAGGCGATCGTGGCGCCGCCGATGCCGGAGCCGATGATGACGATGTCCGGATTTGTCATGGCCGTCAGCGAATGCGGTTCTCGGTCGCCGGATCGAAGAACACCGCCTTGGTCAGGTTGAAGGCAAGCGGCGTGCTGGTGCCGGGCTGGATGTTGGCGTCGGCGCGCAGCCGCGCCACCACGCCCTTGCCGCCGAGATTGGTGACGGCGAAGGTGTCCGAGCCTGCCGGTTCGACGACCTCGATATGGCAGTCGGCGGTGGCGATATGCGACGCGTTGCGCTCCGCCCCTTCCGGATCGGTCAGCGCCTCCGGGCGGACGCCGAAGATAATCGGCTTGCCCTGGAATGCCGACAGTCCCGCCGGTGCGTTGGCCATCGGCAGCGAGATCGGCTCGCGCGCCTCGCGCTGCAGCACTACAGCCAGTCCGCTGCCATTGCCGCCAATGGTCGCCGGGATCAGGTTCATCGCCGGCGAGCCCATGAAGTCGGCGACGAAGATGTTGGCAGGGTTGTTGTAGATCTCGGCCGGCGTGCCGAACTGCTGCACTTCGCCGTCACGCATGACGGCGATCTTGGTGGCCAGCGTCATCGCCTCGATCTGGTCGTGGGTGACGTAGACGATTGTGGTGCCGGTGGTGGCGTGCAGGCGCTTGATCTCGATGCGCATGTCGACGCGCAGCTTGGCGTCGAGGTTGGACAGCGGCTCGTCGAACAGGAACAGTTTTGGGTCGCGCACCAGCGCCCGGCCCATGGCGACACGCTGGCGCTGCCCGCCCGAAAGCTGGCTCGGCTTGCGCTTCAGGAGGTGACCGATCTGCAGCACCTTGGCCACCTTGTCGATCGCCTTCTGACGTTCGTCCGCCGGAACGCCGCGCATTTCCATGCCGAAGGAGATGTTCCCCGCCACCGTCATGTTCGGGTAGAGCGCGTAGCTCTGGAACACCATGGCAATGTCGCGCTTGGAGGGATGCAGATCGTTGATGGCGCGGCCATCGACGCGGATTTCGCCCGAGGTGATCGTCTCCAGCCCGGCAATGGTGTTGAGCAAAGTGGATTTGCCGCAGCCGGAAGGACCGACCAGCACCAGGAAGCCGCCTTTCTCAAGCTCGACATCGATCCCCTTGAGGATTTCGACCTGGCCGAAACGCTTCCGCAGACCATCAATTTCCAGAAAAGCCATTGGATTATCCTTTGACGGCGCCGGCCATCAGACCGCGCACGAAGTAGCGGCCGGCAAGCACATAGACGAGAAGGGTGGGCAGCGCCGCGATCATCGCGGCCGCCATGTTGACGTTGTACTCGACGACGCCGGTCGAGGTGTTGACGACATTGTTGAGCGCCACCGTCATAGGCATCGAGTCGCCGGTGCCGGCGTAGGCGGAAGCGAACAGGAAGTCGTTCCAGATGTTGGTGAACTGGTAGATGACGGTGACGACGAAGATCGGCATCGAGTTCGGCAGCATGATGCGGCGGAAGATCTGGAAAAAGGAGGCGCCGTCGACCTGGGCAGCCTTCACCAGTTCGGTCGGGAACGCCTCGTAATAGTTGCGGAAGAACAAAGTGGTGAAGCCGATGCCGTAGACGACGTGGACGAACACCAGGTTGACCGTCGAATTGCCGAGTCCGAAGCTTGTTCCGATAGAGTTTTGCAGCGTCACGCCGAACCGGCCGACGCTGCCGAGGATCGTCGCCATCGGCAGCAGCACTGACTGGAACGGAATGAAGCAGGCGAACAGCATCAGCCCGAACACCAGCGTCGCGCCGCGAAAACGCCATTTGGTCAGCACGTAACCATTGAGGGCCCCGAGCATGGTCGAGATCAGCACGGCGGGAACCACCATCTTGATGGAGTTCCAGAAATAACCCTTGATGCCGGCGCAGGTGAGGCCGACGCAAGTCTCGCCCCAGGCCTTCAGCCATGGGTCGAAGGTCGGTGCTTTGGGCAGTGCCAGCATGTTGCCGTTCTGGATCTCGTCCATGGTCTTGAACGAGGTGACCAGCATGACGAACAGCGGCATCAGGTAGAACAGCGCGAACAGCGCCAAAAGTCCGTAGATGACGATGCGGTTGACGAGCTTGACGTTGACGCCGCCGGAGGCCTGGCGGGCGGGAGTGGCGACAGCGCTCATCGCGATTTCTCCCTGAGTTCGGAATAGAGATAGGGCACGATGATGGCGACGATGGTCATCAGCATGATCACGGCGCTGGCCGAGCCGACGGCCATTTCGTTGCGCTTGAAGGTGTACTCATACATGAAGTTGGACGGCAGCCAGGCCGAACCGCCAGGGCCGCCGCTGGTCAGCGCGACCACCAAGTCATAGGATTTGATGGCAAGGTGGGCGAGCACGATGAAGGCCGACAGGAAGATTGGCCGCAGCAGCGGAATGACGATGCGACGATAGAGCTGGAAAGTGGTGGCGCCGTCGATCTGCGCTGCCTTCATGATCTCGCCGTCGATGCCGCGCAGGCCGGCCAGGAACATCGCCATGATGAAGCCGGAAGCCTGCCAAACGCCGGCAATGACCACCGTGTAGATGACGAAATCCTTGTTCTTGATCCAGTCGAAATGGAAGCTCGTCCAGCCCCATTGATGCAAGGTCTGCTCGAGGCCGAGGCCGGGATCGAGGAACCATTTCCAGGCGACGCCGGTGACGATGAAGGATAGCGCCATGGGATAGAGGTAGATCGGACGCAGCATGCCTTCGCCGCGGATCTTCTGGTCTAGCAGGATGGCCAGGAACAGGCCGAGCGCCAGGCAGATCAGGATATAGAGAAAGCCGAAAATGCCCATATTGGTGATCGACGTGTACCAGCTCGACGGCGGGTCCGTGTCGAAGGTCCAGCCCCACAGCCGCTGATAGGCGCGCGAGCCGGTGATTACATAGGACGGGAAGGTCTTGGAATTGGTGAAGGACAGATAGATCGTCCACAGGATGAAGCCGTAGACGAAGACGATGGTGATGGCGAAGCTCGGCGCCAGCACGATCTTGGGCAAGGCGTCCTGCAGGCGCGAGCGCACAGAGGCGCGTGGCCGGGCCTGCTCCGGCGTCAGCTTGATCTGGGTTGTCGCTACTGTGCTCATCAGCTCCTCCCGTTTCGGGCCGTCCGTCTTCGACCGCTTCGCGGCAAGACGGCCCCGTGCTTACGGGTCCATGGTCGACGCAAGGCCGGCCAATTGCGAGATGGAACCTTCCCCGCCGAAGCGGGGAAGGTATCTTCATGCGTGGCGCTTACTTGGCGTCGTCGATCGCCTTGACCAGTTCGGTCACGGCCTCGTCCGAGGTCTTGATCTGACCATGGACGAATTTGGAGACGACGTCCTTGTAGGCATTGGCGACCGCCGGAGGCGCGCCGTAGCCCTGGGCCAGCGAGCCGAACAGCGTGCCGCCTTCGTTGGCCTTCTTCAGGTCGGCGATGCCCTTCTTGCCGCAAGCGTCGAAGTCGGTATCCGGAACGTCGGTACGGGCCGGAACCGAGCCCTTGACGACGTTGAAGGCCGACTGGAAGCTCTTCGACAGGGTGGCAGTGGCAAGGGCTACCTGGGCGGCCTTGCGGTCCTCCGGAACGTTGAACATGCCGAACATGTCGGAGTTGTAGATCACCGAGCCGTCGGTGCCCGGGAAGCGGTAGCAGAGGAAGTCCGTGCCCGGGGTCTTTTTGGCGGCGTGGAATTCACCCTTGGCCCAGTCGCCCATGACCTGCACCAGGGCATCGCCCTTGATGACCATGGCGGTGGCAAGGTTCCAGTCGCGGCCCGAGAAGTTCGGGTCGACATAGGTGACGAGCTTGGCCAGGTTGTCGAACGACTTCTTCATCGTGTCGGACTTGAGCGAAGCGTCGTCGAGGTCGTTGAAGGCCTTCTTGTAGAACTCAGGTCCGCCGGTCGACAGCACGACCGAGTCGAACATGGTGGCTTCCTGCCAGTTCTGACCGCCCAGTGCCAGCGGGATCACGCCCGCGGCCTTGGCCTTGTCGAGCAATGCCACGAAGTCGTCGAAGGTCTTCGGCTCGGTGCCCCCGATCTTGTCCATGACGGCCTTGTTGATCCACAGCCAGTTGACCGAGTGGACGTTGACCGGAGCCGCGACCCACTTGCCTTCATAGACCGAGAACTTCTGCAGTGCCGCCGGAACCGACTTGTCCCAGCCTTCCTTCTTCGCCGTCTCGGTCAGGTCGCCCATGACGCCGGCGGCCGCATAGTCGAGCACGGTGTAGCCGAGCATCTGCGAGGCGGTCGGATAGTTGCCGGCGGCGACCATCGCCTTCAGCGCGGTCATGGCGGCGTCGCCGCCACCGCCGGCCACCGGCACGTCCTTCCAGGCATAGCCTTCCTTGGCCAGATCGCCCTTGAGGACGTTGAGGGCAGCCGCTTCGCCGCCCGACGTCCACCAATGCAGCATCTGCACTTCCTTGACGTCGGCGGCGTGCGCCGAAAAAACAAAGCTCGTTGCGAGAGCCGTTCCGATAAGCAGTTTGCGCAACATGTACTTCCTCCCTTGTTGCATTTCACGACCGGTGGAAGCCCACCGGGTTCTTCCCAACTCAGCCGACCCACCACCCGGTGCGCTGGCCGCGATGAAACTGGATTGTTTTTTCCTCGGTATAATCCTCGACAGCGCGTTTGCCGAGTTCGCGTCCAAGGCCGGACTGCTTATAGCCTCCGAAAGGCAGCTCGGGATAACCTTCCATGAATGTGTTCACCCAAACCGTCCCCGAACGCACTCCACGCGCCACCGACATGCAGGTGTCGATGTTGGCGCTCCACACGCCTGCCGACAGACCATAGGGCGTGTTGTTGGCGATGTGCAACGCCTTTTCAATCGATTCAAAAGTCAGCACGGAGAGCACCGGGCCGAAGACTTCCTCACGCGCGATAGCCATGTCCTCGGTGACGCCGCGAATGATCGTGGGGTCGAGATATTGGCCGGCATTCGAGGCCAGCTGCCCGCCGCCACTGTAAAGGCTGCTGCCTTCGTTTGCCGCAGCCGCGACGTAACCGGCCACTTTGGCGAGGTGGTCCGAGGAAATCATCGCACCGATCCTGGTGCTGTCATCGAGGGGATCGCCGACAGTCACCCTGGCGGCGAGCGCCTTGACGGCGCTGAGAAAATCGTCGGCGATCGCCTCGTGCACGATCAGCCGGCTGCCGGCATTGCAGCATTCGCCGGCATTGAAGAAGCCGCCGAACACGGCCGCATCGGCGGCCGCTTCAAGGTCGGCATCGGGGAAGACGATCTGGCCGTTCTTGCCGCCGAGTTCCATCGAGACCTTTTTGAGCGAATTCGAGGCCGCCGCCATGGTCATCTTGCCGACGCGGGTAGAGCCGGTGAAGGATACCATCTCGACCAGGGGATGACTGACCATCGGCGCGCCGACATCGGCGCCAAGACCGGCGAGGATGTTGACGACGCCGGCAGGCAGGCCGGCCTCGATCAGGATATCGCCGAGCACGAAGGTCGAGGCCGATGTCATCTCGCTCGGCTTGACCACGGCCGTGCAGCCGGCCGCGAGGGCGAAAGGCAGCTTCTGGCTGACGATCAGGAACGGGAAATTCCATGGCGTGATGATCGAGACGACGCCGATCGGCTCACGCAGCACGACGCCCAGCATGGCGTCGCCCAGATTGGCGTAGCTCTCGCCATGCAGCGTGCGGGCGAGCGAAGCGGCATAGCGCCAGATATCGACCGCGCCGCCGATCTCGCCGCGGGCCTGGGCGATGGGCTTGCCGGATTCGAGCGCATCGAGCCGGGCGATGTCTTCAAGCCGCGCCTCGATCAGGTCAGCCGCCTTGAGCAGGATCGCGGCGCGCTCGGCCGCTTTCATGCGCGGCCAGGGGCCGGTCTCGAACGCCCGGTGCGCGGCCTGCACCGCGGCTTCCACTTCGGCCTCGCCGGCCTGCGCATAGCGCGAAACGGTGAAGCCGTGGCCCGGGCTGCTGCGCTCTAGCGTGCGGCCGTCGCGGGCGTCGACATGCTTGCCGTCGATCAGCAGCCGATAGGTTTTCGGCGCGGCGGATGCCTCGGCGGGCATGGCGATGTTGAGAGGCGCGTTCATCGGCTCACTTTTCTCTATGATCTTGAAAATGCCGGCTTCTGCTTGGTCTTGAAAGCGCTCACGCCAGCCTTGAGGTCGCCGGTGAGCGCGATGAAGCCGCTGGCCAGCGCTTCGGTCGCGGCCGCGCTTTCCTCGCCTTCGGCAACCGCGATCATCAGCTTGACGGCCTCTGTTGCCAACGGGCCGCGCTCCGCGATCTTCTCGGCCCAGCCTCTGGCTTCCGCCAGGCCGTTGCCGGTTTCAGCAACCCTGTCGACCACGCCCAGGGCCAGCGCATCGGGCGCGAGAAGCATCTCACCGCCCAGTGCCATGCGCCGTACGGTCTGCGCGCCGAAGCGGCGCACCGCGCGTTGCGTGCCGGACCAGCCGGGGACGACGCCGATCGAGGTTTCAGGAAAGCCGAGCTTGACGTGTGTTTCCGCGACCCGGAAATCGCAGGCGACCGCCAGCTCCAGCCCGCCGCCAAGCGCGTGGCCGGACAGCACCGCGATCGTCGGTTGCCGCAGCCGCGCCAGCCGGTCGAAGACACGGTGGCCGTAGCGCACCCATTGCACCTGGAAATCTGCGGCATTCATCGGGCCCCAGGCCTCGACGTCGCCGCCGGCGCAAAAGCCCTTGCCTTCGCCGCGGATCAGCACGACGCGCACGCCTTCGGCCGCCTCCGCTTCATCGAGCGCTGTTTCCAGCGCCTTCAGCATCGGGATGTCGAGCGCATTGAATTTTTCCGGGCGGCGCAAGGTGACGATGCCGATGGCGCCATCCTGGTCGAATGTGACGAGACGCTCAGCCATGGGCGCCTCCGAGCGAGGCGCCGCCATTGAGCGACAGTCCGATCGGCCGGTCCTGATAGAGCGCCGCCGGCGTCACCTTGAGGTCGTTGGCGATACCGAGCGGGATTTCGGCTTGCGCCAGCACATCGCGCTCGAGATCGATGCCCGGGGCCAGTTCCGTCACCATCAGGCCATCAGGCGTCAGCTTCATCACGCAGCGCTCGGTGACGTAGGTGATGTCCTGTCCTTGGGCGACTGCACGCTTGCCCGAGAAGGAGATGTGCTCGACCTCGTTGACGATTTTCCTGACCTTGCCCTCCTGGTCGATGCGGATGCCGCCATCGGCCAATGAGAGTTTGGCGCCGGCATTGAAGAAACCGGAGAAGACGATTTTCTTCGCCCGCGCAGTGATGTCGACAAAGCCGCCGGCACCGGCGGTGACATGCGGCCGCGCCGAGAGCTTCGAGACGTTGACCGAGCCATGGCGGTCGATCTGCAGGAAGGAGAGCAGCGAGGCATCGAACCCGCCGGCCTGGAAATAGATGAACTGATGCGGCGAGGGCATGATCGCCTCGGCGTTGGAGGCACAGCCGAACTTGAAATCGAGCAGCGGCACGCCGCCGACCGCGCCCTGTTCGATCACCCAGGTAACCTTGCCGTGCTGGCCTTCCTCCAGAAGGATGCGCGGCACGTTGGCGGAGATGCCGAAGCCGATGTTGACGGCCGTGCCCTCGCGCAGCTCCATGGCGACGCGGCGCGCGATCACCTTCTGCACGTTCATCGCGGCATTGCGGAAGCTCGACAACGGGCGGAAGATCTCGCCTGATATGGCCGGGTCGTAGGGCGTCAGCGTCGTCTGCAACTGGTCGGGCGCGACGACGATGTGGTCGACCAGCACACCGGGCACCCGCACATCATGCGGCTTCAGCGTACCGTTCTCGACGACGCGCTTGACCTGTGCGATGACGACACCGCCATTGTTGCGGGCGGCGAGCGCCTGTTCGAGGCCTCCGAGATAGGCGCCTTCATGTTCATAGGTGAGGTTGCCGCGCTCGTCAGCCGTGGTGGCGCGGATGATCGAGACGTCAGGCACGATGGAGCGGAAATAGAGCCATTCCTCGCCGTCGAACTGCTGCACCGAAACGATCGGCTCGCCGGCGGCCGCATTCATGGCGCAGCCCTGATGGCGCGGATCGGCGAAGGTATCGAGGCCGACCTTGGTCAACACGCCGGGCCGCTTGGCGGCGGCTTCGCGGTGCATGTCGAACAGGATGCCGGACGGCACGTTATAGGCGGCGACCGAATTGTCGCCGATCATCTTCCAGATCCGCGGCGGCTCGGCCGAGGAGGGGCCAGACGGATAGGAGCCGCACAGCGTGCGCTTCAACAGGCCCGGCTTGGCCAGGTGGTCAATGCCCTTGATGCCGTACATATCGCCGGCAGCGATCGGGTGCAGCGTGGTGATGTTCTTCGGATGGCCTTCGCTGTCGAAGCGTTCGCCGATGGCGGCGAGCACGGCATCCGGACAGCCAAGGCCGCTCGACGAGGACACGGATACTGTCATGCCATCCTTGATCAGATCGGCTGCCTGCGCCGCTGAAACGACCTTGCTCACTTCATGCTCCCGAGTTTCGGGTCGATCTTGACGGCCTTGCCGGAGCTGGCCGATTGCAATGCGGCCTCGGCCGAGGCGAGTGACCAGATGCCGTCCTCGCCGGTGGCGGCAGGATGGCCGTCGCCGTGGATCGCGCAATGGAACCGCCGCACGGACCTGAAGTAGAGATCCTCGTGGTCGAAGCTCAACTCCTCTTCGCCGCTTGCCGTGCGCAGAATGACGGACCCGACTGGTTTCTGCGTCATCACGTTGCGGGCGATCAGCGAACCTTCCGAGCCATGCACCTCGAAGCCGGTGTCGGCATACCTGGTGGTAAAGCCTTCATGCGACTGCGCGATGAGGCCCGACTTGAAGCGCCAGATGCACATGGCCCCATCCTCCAGTCCGCTGCCGGCCATGCCGGCCGACTGGGTGAAGGCGGAAACGTCAACTGGATCATCGCGAAGCACGAAGCGCAGCGTGTCGACATCGTGCACGGTGATGTCGAGCACCACGCCGCCGCCAGCTTCAGGCTTTCTGATGCGCCAGCCTTGCAGGTTTTCCGGCAGATAGACCGAGTGAAAAACGCGGGCGGCGATCGGCTTGCCGATGTGCCCGGTGGCGATCGCCTCGCGCATCGCCCGGTGCGCACCGGCATTGCGCAGGTGGTGATTGGTGCCGATCACGACGCCGGCAGCCCTGGCGGCGGCGACCATGGTGCGGGCATCGGCGCCGGTCAGCGCCAGCGGCTTTTCGCACAGCACATGCTTGCCCGCCTTGATGGCGGCAAGGGCCTGTTCGAGATGCAGCTCGTTGGTGGTCGAGATGTAGACGGCGTCGATATCCTCATCAAAGAGCTCGTCAAGCGTCGAGACCGCGAGCGGAATGTTGTTTTCCACGGCATAGGCCTGGCCCCGCTCCGGGTCGGAACTCATCACCGCCGCGATCTTGCCATCGGCCTGCACCCGGATGGCGTTGACCATGAATTGCTTGGCGATCGTGCTGGCGCCGATCAGTCCCCATTTGACGCTCATGCGGCGCCCCCCGAAGACCTGTTTCGGGTGCGGCGATCCGGACCGCAGCTTTCCCTGACCACGAGATTGACCGCGCCGATATGGTCCTCGGCACGTGTGGTGCGCGACTGGATCATCTTGATCATGACATGGGCGGCGCGTTCGCCGAGACCGGCACTGTCCACCGCGACGCTGGTCAGCGCCGGCATGTAGTGTTCGGCCTCCACCACATCGTCAAAGCCGACGACGGCGAAATCCGGTCCCGGCTCAAGTCCACGCTTGCGCAGCGCCAGCATGGCGCCAAAAGCGACAGCGTCGTTGAAGCACAGGGCCGCGGTCGGCGGTTCAGCCATTGCAAGCGCAGTTTCCAGGCAAGCAATGCCGCCCCGACGGCTTGTCTCACCCTCGATGACAAGCATGTCACGCGTATCTATCCCGAGCGTCTCGCAGGCCTCGCGAAAGCCGCCCAAGCGCTCATGATAGACCACGAGGTCGGACGAGCCGCCGAAGAAGACAAGCCTGCGATGTCCCTTGCCGATGAGGTGAGCCGTGGCGAGGTAGCCGCCGCGATGATTGTCGGGCGCGATCACCGGGATGCGGCTTTCAGGCAGCCGGCGCATGGCAAAGGCAATCGGCACGCCGGCTATTTCCAGCCGCCGGAAGGCGCCTGGCGTGGTGCCGCGGGCCGGTGAGACGATGAGGCCGGCGACACCTTGCTCCATCAACGATTTCAGCACTTCTTCCTGGCGCACGGGGTTTTCCGCCGTGTTGGCGATGAAGGGCACGATACCGGCAGACTGGAAGACACGCTCCATGCCGACCGCCAGTTCGGCGAAGAACGGATTGGTGAGGTCGTTGATGACCATGCCGATGACGTTGGAATGCGCCTTGCGCAGATTGGCGGCGCCACGGTTGTAGACATAGCCGACATCCTCGATCGCCTTGCGCACCTTGACCGCGGTTTCGGGCCGGATCAGCCCGCTGCCCTGGAGCACGAGCGATACCGTCGATTTGGACACGCCTGCCTCGCGGGCGATGTCGAAGATCGTCGCCTTGGCCCGGCTGGCCATCCAGATATCTCCTCCCGTTTTGATCAAAGTTTATTGGAACGTTCTAATCATTGCTCCAACCAGGAGTCAATCGGCAATTTTTTGATTCCAGAATATCGATAATTGGGAGGCTGCAAGTGCCGCCTACGAAGGGAAGTTGTGTTGCATTGCAGCAATCCCTGGCGCGGAGCCTCGAATCTTAAAGGTTCTTGATTTATTGGAACGTTCCATTTACTAGGCGTGGCAGAGGGAGAGACCGATGGGTATTGCCTTGCCTGGAGAGGGTGGCCGCAGCACAAGCTACGCGCTTGTCGGCCAGCCGGTGCAGCCGGTGATCGGCGCGCGATTTTCGCGCGTCGCCTATGCCGCGGCGCATGTGGTTGCCGATCCCCTCAAAATGACCGATCCGTGGTCGCGGCCCGTAGTCGACTGGGACAGGACGATGGCATTCCGCCATCATCTGTGGCGGCTCGGCTTCCGCATCGCCGAGGCGATGGACACCTCGCAGCGCGGCATGGGCTTCGACTGGACGAATGCGCAGGAATTGATCCGCCACTCGATCGCCGAGGCGCGGACCATCGAAGGCGCCGACCTTGCCTCCGGTGCGGGAACCGACCATCTGGCGCCGGCATCGGCCAGGACACTGCACGACGTGATTGCCGCTTATGAGGAGCAGTTCGCTTTCATCGAAGGCGAGGGCGGCAAGGCAATCATGATGGCCAGCCGTGCACTGGCTGCGGTAGCGAAGGGGCCAGACGACTACGCCGCCGTCTATGACCGCATTCTGGGCCAGGCCTCCGGCAAGGTCATCCTGCACTGGCTGGGTGACATGTTCGACCCGGCCTTGAGGGGCTATTGGGGCAGCGGCGATTTCGAAACCGCGCTCGACACGGTGGTTGCCATCATCGAACGCCACGCAAGCAAGGTCGAAGGCATAAAGATATCGCTGCTCGATGCCGGCAAGGAGGTCGCGCTCCGCAATCGGCTGCCGGATGGCGTGGTGATGTTCACCGGCGACGACTTCAATTATCCCGAGTTGATCGCCGGAGACGGCCGTGGGCATTCGCATGCGCTGCTCGGCATTTTCGACGCCATCGCGCCGGTCGCCAACGCCGCGCTGGCGAAGCTCGCCGAGGACGACCAGGCTGGCTACGACGCGCTGATGGCGCCGACGGTGCCGCTGTCGCGCAAGATCTTCGAGGCGCCGACGGAATACTACAAGGCCGGCATCGTCTTCATGGCCTGGCTGAACGGCCACCAGGACCATTTCGCGATGGTCGGCGGCATGCAGTCGGCGCGCGGCATCCGCCACTATGCCGACATCTTCCGCCTTGCCGATCAGGCAGGCCTGCTGGCCGATCCTGACCTAGCCGTATCCAGGATGAAGAGCCTGTGCGCCGTCGCGGGCGTCTGAGCCGAGCGGAATTGACCAGAAGTATCTCCCCGCATGGGGCGATTATGGTCTCGGCGCCCAGAGCCACTCCGTGGGCCGCCCGGACGTGGCGCGTATCGTTTTAATGCAATCCCCAATTGGTAGACTCGCGCAACGCACCGGCAGTTAATTCCTCCGCAGGCCAAAAGGAGGGAAAGGCCGCAGACCGGGAGGAAACGATGTCTGTGCAAAAAGAAGACTATCGAACCAACAAAGCCGACTATGTGATTGCTGCGACGTGTGGCCGAATGGCCGCAGGCGATGGCGAGCACGATGAGCTGCTGGCAAAAGAGACGTTCCTGCGGCTAAGAGATCGGCGATTCGCCAAATTGGCCGCAAACCCGGCGGAAAGCTCGCCAGGACCGAAGGCCAGACCGCGTGGTTACGGCCGCTCGTTCTAAAGCAATTCCAGGAAAAGTGTGAAGCGGTTTTCCGTCCGGGATTGCGTCAAAACAAAGAGTTAGAGCGGTTCGGCATTTCCGTGAAACGATGAACCGCTCTAGCGAATCGAACGCACGGAAAAGCCCCGCCGACCGGGAGTCAGGCGGGGCTTTACTGGACAGGCTTTTGGGAAGTCCAGCGATCCAAGAGGATCGGTTTCAATATGGCGCCCTCTTCGATGCAGCGCATCGGCCGAATAGATGAAGGCGTGATATCGCGTTAAGCGGCCGGCGCGTCCGATCTGTCGGTAAAACGCCCAGTTCTTATGCCAAACGGCTATCGGTATTTCTTTGAAAGGATGGTGGGCGTGACAGGGATTGAACCTGTGACCCCTGCAATGTCAATGCAGTGCTCTCCCGCTGAGCTACACGCCCATCCGAAGCCGCGCATACACCATTTTTGATCCAGCGCGTCAATAGCAGGAAATAGGAAAGAAGGTGCCGTCTCGCCGCAGCGGCGATACCTCTACGGAAAGGCGGCTCAGGCCGCCTGCAGCATCTTCTCGACCTCGTTGACGAGATCGCGCAGATGGAACGGCTTCGACAGCACCTTGGCGTCTTTCGGCGCCTTGGAATCCGGATTCAGCGCGACGGCGGCGAAACCGGTAATGAACATCACCTTGAGGTCGGGATCGATCTCGGTGGCGCGGCGTGCCAGCTCGATGCCGTCCATTTCGGGCATGACGATGTCGGTCAACAGCAGCGAGAATGGTTCCTCGCGCAGCCGCTCATAGGCGCTGGCGCCGTTGTCGAAATCGCTGACCTGGTAACCGGCGCGCTCCAGCGCCTTGACGAGGAACCGACGCATATCGTCGTCGTCTTCCGCCAGAAGAATGCGTGCCATGATATCCCGTCCGAATCGCCCGCCCGAGACTGCCGTCCGGGCAGCCCGTTAACCATCCTGTATATGAGGAGGTGAGGGTAAACATCAAGTGAACGAGGACGGGGATCACCCCATATTTGCCGGATGGCACCGCCGCTGAAATGCTGGACATGCGGCCAGCAAGGTGGCAGTTTCGCATGATGATGCATTGGTGTTTTCGGGTTCGTTCAAATTGAAGACGGCAGCCGAAGATTTTTCGGTCGTTCCACCCTTCGAAATCCGATCGGGCGCCGAACAGCGCGTTCCCTTCCTCTTCAACTCACCGCATAGCGGCCGCTACTATCCGGAACGCTTCCTTGCCATGGCGAAGCTGGATCGCAATGCCATCCGCCGCTCGGAGGATTGTTACGTCGACGAGCTGTTCGGCGGCGCCGTGGCGCTGGGCGCGCCGATGCTGGCGGCGAATTTCCCGCGCGCCTATCTCGACGTCAACCGGGAACCTTGGGAACTCGACCCGCGAATGTTCGCCGAGCCGGTGCCGTCCTTCTGCAACATCCGGTCCGCACGGGTGGCTGGCGGGCTCGGCACCGTGCCCAAGCTGGTCGGCGAGGGGCTCGAGATCTATTCCGGCCGTTTGCCGCTGGCCGAAGCCGTTGCCCGCATCGAGGCCGTCTACAAGCCTTACCACGAAACGCTGAAGCGGCTTTTGACCAGAACCCATGCCCGCTTCGGCTTTGCCGTGCTGATCGACTGCCACTCGATGCCGGCCAGCATCCGCGTCGGCGACAGCGGCCTGCGGCCGGACTTCATCATCGGCGACCGTTTCGGCATTTCGGCCACCGCGGCCCTGACCGAGACCGCGATCGGCCTGCTGACGGCGATGGGCTATGCCGTCGCCCACAACAAGCCCTATGCCGGCGGCTTCATCACCGAACATTACGGCCGCCCGGCGCGCCATCTGCATGCGCTGCAGATCGAGGTCAATCGCGGGCTCTATATGAATGAGCGGACATTCGAGAAAACCGCGGGCTTTGACGCACTGGCCGACGATCTGAGGCGATTTTCGGCCGATCTGATGGCGATGCCCGACCATCACTTCGTCGACCTGCCGCTGGCCGCGGAATAGATTCACGCCCGAGATTCACGACGTAAAAAAAGACCGCATCGTTTGCACGATACGGTCGAAGTCTAGGGAGGAAACGCCCAAGGAGGGCATGGACAGGAGAACCTGTCCGAGATTGAGGGTATTGTGCGGTGCACAAATGTCAAGCGACGTTCAGGCTTTTTTAATTCAGAGTGATGTGGAAACATCGTTTCGATGACGTTTGCGTGACATTCTGGCAACAGTGGGCGTGGCGGATAAATCGATAAACAGGCTTGTTTTGACGGGAAAGTGTCGGCAGAGCGCGGTCGGGCACTCTGCAATGCGGGAGAATCAATTGGACATCAGCATCGATTTCATGCGCCGCATCGCGCAAGCCGCAGCAGCGGAAACCTTGCCGCGCTTCCGTAGCCAGGGTGCTGTGGCCAACAAGGAAAAGGGCAGTTTCGATCCGGTCACCGAGGCCGATCGCGAGGCCGAGCGCGCCATCCGGGCGCTGATATCGGCCGAATATCCCGACCATGGCATTCTTGGCGAGGAGCATGGCAGCGAAAACATCTCCAGCAGGCATGTCTGGGTGATCGACCCGATCGACGGCACGCGCGCCTTCATCTCCGGCCTCCCGGTCTGGGGGACGCTGGTCGGGCTGACGGTCGACGGTGACGCGGTCGCCGGCATGATGGCGCAGCCCTTCACCGGCGAGCTGTTCTATGCCAACGCGTCGGGCTCGTATTACGAGGGGCCGGGCGGCCCGCGAAAACTGGCGACCCGCAAGACCAAGAAACTCGACGAGGCGACGCTGTTCACCACGACGCCGGCGCTGTTCAAGGGTGAGGCGCGCAATCGCTATGACGCGTTCGAGAAGCAAATCCAGCTCGCCCGCTACGGTGCCGATTGCTATGCCTTCGCCATGATCGCCTCGGGAAGCGTCGATATCGTCGCCGATCCCGGATTGAAGCCTTACGACATCGTGGCGCTGATCCCGATCATCGAGAAGGCCGGCGGTGTCGTCACCACCTTCGAGGGCGGGCCGGCCGAAAAGGGCGGAGATGTGCTGGCGGCGGCGACGCCGGAGCTGCACGCGGCGGCCATGGCTGCCCTGCGGGGTTGAGGTCCGAGTCCTAGCTGTCGATTGACGAAGGATTGCTGAGACGCAAGCCCCACAGTATGAGCGCGAAAGCAATGAGGCCGGTCGGCGCCGACGAATACCCTACGCCTTTGATCGCCTCCTCCTGAAAGTCGCTCCCGTGGAAGGCTCCGGCCGCCAGCGGCATTGTCTCGTTGCCGGCCCCCCAGACGCTGGCCATCACATAGGCGGCCAGAATGGCCAAAGCCGAATAGATCAGCGGCCAGAAGGCAGCCCGCGACATCACGGCGCCGAGATTGAGCCTGGACCATATGAGGCCCAGCGCCAGCAGCAGGACGCCCTGCAGGGCGCTCAGTGTGTGAACTGACAGTCCGAGTCGCGGTGCGGCGAGGTATGGGATGGCAAACCCTTCGAATGACGAAAACAGCAGAAGGGCGATGCCGAGTTGCAGCAGGCGATGGCCCTGGCGTGGCAGCGTGTTTGATGCGTTCATGGCTGCTCCTCCCGATCACTGTGGCCGGTAAGCTCTTGGGCAGCAATTAGTGCTCGTGGCCCGAATGGGAATAAGGCGTCGAACCGCGCTGATCAGGGCATCCGCTCACGCATTGTCGCCGAGCCTCCGTGCGGTCCCTGTGCTGACCGGTCGGTCCTTCCATGAAGGTGACTGGGTTGTGTGGGTCCGCTCATAGGCGATAACGTGGCCCGCAAACCGACAGGCAAAGCGGTCAAACGACGTCGTCGGAGCCCGGGATGAAGGCGTCGAAGGCGGCGAGGAGTTGTTCGCGGTAGAGATCGGCTTCCTGCAGGATTTCATGGCGCGAGCCGTCGATCATCAGCTGCGAGCCGAGCCGCAGATGTCTGGCGTAAGTTTCCACCGCCCTGGTCGAGACGACTTGGTCGGCGCCGGCGGCGATGATCAGGAGAGGCACCTGAATCCGGGCCATGAAATCGGGATCGCTGATCGCTTCCGACGCCTTCGCCGCTGCCTGCAGCCAGCGGATTGTCGGGCCGCCAAGCGCCAGTTGCGGATACTCTTCGTAGATGCGCGTGTTGCGCCGATAGCGCTGCGGGTCCGATGTCACCTTGTTGGCCTCGAAAGGCAATGTCTGTCTCGGCCGTGGACCCCAGGCGGCATAGAGCCGGCCAAGGCCAACCGCACAGAAAAACGAACAGACGCGGCGGACCGTGCTTATCGAGACCGGAAGATCGGGCAGCGTCAGGAACGGCGCGATCAGCACCATGCGCCGCACGCGGTTGACCAGGGATGGCGCGGCAAGCAGCGTGATCACCGCCCCGGCAGAATGGGCGAGGATGTAGTATGGTCCGCGGCAGTCGGGCAGCACGATTTCCTCGAAGAACTGCTCCAAGTCAGCCGTATAATCGCGAAACGACCTGACATAGCCGCGCTGGCGATCGCGGATCAGCCGGTCGGAATCACCTTGGCCGCGCCAGTCGAGCGTGGCGACGCCAAGGCCCCGGGCGGCAAGGTCGCGGATGGTCTCGAAATATTTCTCGATGCACTCGTTGCGGCCGGAGAGCAGCACCACGGTGCCCCTCATCGGACGCGCCACAGCCGCGAACAGACCATAGCGGATCTTCTTGCCGTCCCGCGTGATGAAGAAGCCGCCGGTGGCGTTCTCCGGCCGCGGATTGCCCTCAGTCTCGTGGAAAAGGGGGATGTCTTGGAGGATGTCCGTCATTCGGCGCTTTGTGCTCGGCGTCTTCACGTGCCAGCCTGTCGGGACCGGCCTCTCAAGGTGATAGACGTCAATACATCAAAAGCAAAGGAATTCCAGGTTACGGGAGACGCAGCACCAGGGAAGGCCGGAAGCGGCTTTGAGCGCGCTTCCGGCCTTCTGTCGATCCGGGAGGAAGGGACGTTAACACCCGGTTCGGCCTCGTTGCGGCCCCTCTGCAAATCCGGCGCCGCCAATCCGTGATCTTGAGAGGCACTTTAGCGGCAGCTGTCTGAACGCGCGCCGAAGCGCCGGTTCATCTGCCGTTCATCAAGGGCAGGCCGCCCTGCTTTTTTGCCGTCCGGCCAAATCTTGAAATGCCTTCGCGCGCTCCCCAAATGTGGTTTGCGGTCGCCAATATCGGGGCCGCTGGTCCAGCCGAAACGCCGCTCGTGGGTTTCGCACCGGCCATACGCAAACCATGTTGCTCAACAGGAGAACACCTCATGCGTCACGTTGATTTTTCCCCGCTCTATCGTTCGACCGTCGGCTTCGACCGTCTCTTCACCATGCTCGATTCGCTTGCGCAGCCCGATGGCGCGCAGACCTATCCGCCCTACAACATCGAGCGCACCGGCGAGGATTCCTACCGGATCTCGATGGCCGTTGCCGGCTTCTCGGACGAAGAAATCTCGATCGAAGCCCATCGCAATGTGCTGACTGTAAAAGGTGAGCGCAAGGATGAGGGTACTGGTGAAGGCTCCGAGCTGCTTTATCGCGGCATTGCCTCCAGGGCCTTCGAGCGCCGCTTCCAGCTTGCCGACCACGTTGAAGTCGTCGGTGCCTCGCTGAAGAACGGCCTGCTCTTCGTCGACCTCAAGCGCAACATCCCCGAGGAGCTCAAGCCGCGCAAGATCGCGATCACCTCGGCTCCGGCCAAGGCCAAGCAGATCGAGGCCAAGACCGCTGCGTAATATCTAGTCTCCTCCCGAGACGGAAGCGGCGCCGAAAGGCGCCGCTTTTTTTCTGGGATACCGTCTATCCAGCAATCAACTGGCCGAAGCGGTCGACTTCCTCGGTTGTGGTCGCAAAGCTGGTGACGAAGCGATAGAGCAACTCGTCCTCGCCGATATGGCCCTCAAAGCCGTGCGGCTTGTGCCAATCGTAAAAGGCGGCGCCCGCCGCCTGAAGCCTGTCGGCTTCGGCTTTCTTCATCACCGCGAACACCTCGTTGGCCTGCGGCAGCCATGCCAGCTTGGCCGTGCCCGAATCCTCGATTGCCGCCGCCAGGCGCGCGGCCATGGCGTTGGCATGGCGCGCCGTGTCGAGCCATAAGCCGTTCTTGAAATAGGCATCGAACTGCGCCGCGATAAAGCGCGATTTCGAGAATAGTTGGGCTGCGCGCTTGCGCAGGAAGGCCAATTCTTTCGCGCGGTCGAGGTCGAACAGAACGATCGCCTCGGCGCACCAGCAGCCATTCTTGGTGCCGCCGAAGGACAGGATGTCGACGCCGCGTTTCCAGGTCATTTCGGCCGGCGTCGTGTCCAGTGCGGCCAGCGCATTGGCAAAGCGGGCGCCGTCCATGTGCAGCGGCACGGAATGCTGCTTGGCAATGGCCGAGATCGCGGCAATGTCATCCAGGCCATAAATGGTGCCGACCTCCGTCGACTGGGTGATCGAAACAGCCATCGGCCGGCCCCAATGGACCACTTCGCCGGCAAAACGGCCGATTGCCCTTTCCAGATTGTGCGGATCGATCTTGCCCAACGCCCCGTCGATGGCATTGAGGCGCGAGCCGCCGGAAAAATACTCCGGCGCGCCGCATTCATCTACGATGACATGCGATTCGCGATGGGCGAAGGAAATGCCTCCGGGCTTGTTGTATGCAGTCAGCGACAGCGAGTTGGCGGCGGTGCCGGTCGCCACGAAGAACACCGCGACCTCGCGTTCGAAAATCTCGCTGAAGCGCCGATAGACCGCCTGGTCGAGCGCACCGTCGCCATAGGCCATGGAAAAACCGCCGGCATTGGCGGACAAGCCGGCGGCGATATTGGGATGGGCGCCTGCCCAATTGTCGGAAGCGAAGAACATGCATCTGCCTGTGTTGGGGAAATCAGTGCGGAGTTGACCGGTTTCGCTAGCCGACCGCAAGGGCCAGAGGCTGGAAAACCATTAAAGCCAAGCCAGACAGACGGGCAGGCCTCGGCGACTGAAGCTTACGTTTTTCATCGGCTTCACGTAATTTTCTGTCGCCGGCGGCCCAAGTTTTTTGTGAATCGGTCTTGTGCGCGTCGGGGAATTCTGCCATAAAAATTTAGGACAGTAGTGCTGTCTTATTTTGTCGCACAAAACTGGCCGGATTGGCGTAACATATTGGCCTCTCCGGCTGTTGCTGCGAGCGACAGGTGGACGGCCAGACTCTGGCCTGTACGATACCAGATGCGAGCCAAGCGGAAAGCCGCATGGTTCGGCAAGGATTTCGCAAGACGTGCCGCAAGGATCAGGGTGAGCCAAGCGCTTGCCGAGGCAAACCAGCGCCTGAAGGGCTGGAATGGAGGACAGGACAATGACGGATATGACGCTCTCTGCGACGAACGGCCAGGCCGCGCAGACGAAAGCGGCTGCCGTCAAAAACACGCCGCGATCCAATATTGGCCGAACCGATACCGGTTTTTCCGCTCGTGGCCTCTACGATCCGCGCAACGAACATGACGCCTGCGGGGTCGGCTTCATCGTCAACATGAAGGGCGTGAAGTCCCATCAGATCGTCGAGGACGGCCTTGCCGTGCTTGAAAACCTGACGCATCGCGGCGCCGTCGGCGCCGATCCGCTGGTTGGCGATGGCGCCGGCGTGCTGGTGCAGCTTCCGGACCAATTCTTCCGTGAGGAGATGGCTGCCCAGGGCATCGAGCTGCCGCCGTCGGGCCAGTATGGTGTTGGACACTGGTTCATGCCGCAGGACGCCACCCTTCGCGCCCATGTCGAGGATGTTATCGCCGAGTCCGCGCAGTCCGAGGGGCTGCCGCTGCTGGGATTTCGCGACGTGCCCGTGGACAATTCATCGCTGTCGAAGGCGCCCGACATTGTCGCGTCCGAGCCTTTCCATCGCCAGGTCTTCATCGGCCGCACGGCCGACATTCCCGATGACGAGGAATACGAGGCGAGGCTCTATCTGCTGCGCAAGGTCATCTCGGGCCGTATCTACGCCGAGAACGACAACAAGGACATCGGCGCCTATTGTGTGTCGCTGTCGGCGCGCACCATCGTCTACAAGGGCATGTTCCTGGCCTATCAGGTCGGCGCCTACTACAAGGACCTCAAGGATCCGCGTTTTGAGACCGCGCTGATCCTCGTCCACCAGCGCTTCTCGACCAACACCTTCCCGTCGTGGAAGTTGGCGCATCCCTACCGCATGGTCGCGCACAATGGCGAGATCAACACCGTGCGCGGCAACAACAACTGGATGGCGGCCAGGCAGGCTTCAGTCGATTCCGAACTGTTCGGCAACAACATCTCGAAGCTCTGGCCGATCTCCTATGACGGCCAGTCCGACACCGCCTGTTTCGACAATGCGCTCGAGTTCCTGTTCCAGGGCGGCTATAGCCTCAGCCACGCCATGATGATGCTGATCCCGGAAGCCTGGGCCGGCAACAAGCTCATGGATGCCGATCGCAAGGCTTTCTACGAATACCATGCAGCTCTGATGGAGCCGTGGGACGGGCCGGCGGCGGTCGCCTTCACCGATGGCCGCCAGATCGGCGCTACGCTCGACCGCAACGGATTGCGCCCGGCACGCTACATCGTCACCGACGACGACCGCGTCATCATGGCTTCCGAGGCCGGCGTGCTGCCGGTGCCGGAGGAGAAGATCGTCCAGAAGTGGCGGCTGCAGCCCGGCCGCATGCTTCTGATCGATCTTGCCAAGGGCCGCATCGTCCCCGACGAGGAGATCAAGTCGGAGATCGCCACCAAGCATCCCTACAAGACCTGGCTCGCCAACACGCAGCTCATCCTGGAAGATCTGAAGCCGGTCGAGCCACGCGCGCTGCGCAAGGATGTCAGCCTGCTCGATCGCCAGCAGGCGTTCGGCTACACCCAGGAAGACACCAAGCTGCTGATGTCGCCGATGGCGACCACCGGCCAGGAAGCGGTCGGTTCGATGGGCACCGACACGCCGATTTCGGCCATGTCGGACAAGTCGAAGCTGCTCTACACTTATTTCAAGCAGAACTTCGCCCAGGTCACCAATCCGCCGATCGATCCGATCCGCGAGGAGCTGGTGATGAGCCTGGTGTCCTTCATCGGGCCGCGGCCGAACATCTTCGACCTGGTCGGCAATTCGCGCCGCAAGCGGCTCGAGGTGCGCCAGCCGATCCTGACCAATGGCGACCTGGAAAAGATCCGTTCCATCGGCCACACCGAGGACCGTTTCGACACCAAGACGATCGACATCACCTATGGCTCCAACGAGGGCGCCGCGGGCATGCAGGGCGCCATCGACCGCCTATGCGAGCGGGCCGAGGCGGCAGTCGCCGGCGGCTACAACATCATCATCCTGTCCGACCGCCAGCTCGGCCCGGACCGCATCGCCATTCCGGCGCTGCTGGCAACGGCCGCGGTGCATCACCACCTGATCCGCAAGGGGCTGCGCACCTCGGTTGGCCTCGTCGTGGAATCCGGCGAGCCGCGCGAAGTGCACCATTTCTGCTGCCTTGCCGGCTACGGCGCGGAAGCGATCAATCCCTATCTCGCCTTCGACACGCTGCTCGACATGCACAAGCGCGGCGAGCTGCCTGAGGAGGTGGATGCCTACGAAGTCGTGTCGCGCTACATCAAGTCGATCGGCAAGGGCATCCTCAAGGTGATGTCCAAGATGGGCATCTCGACCTACCAGTCCTATTGCGGCGCGCAGATCTTCGACGCCATCGGGCTGAAGACCGATTTCGTGCAGCAATATTTCACCGGCACCGCGACGCTGATCGAAGGCGTCGGGCTGGATGAGGTCGCAGGCGAAACGGTCAGCCGCCACACGGATGGTTTCGGCAGCGATCCGGTGCTGCGCAACAGCCTGGATGTCGGTGGCGAATATCTCTTCCGCATGCGCGGCGAGGCGCATATGTGGTCGCCCGATGCGGTCGCCACCTTGCAGCACGCCGTGCGCCAGGGCTCGTGGGAGACGTTCAAGGACTATTCGGCGCAGATCGACAGCGAGACGGCCCGCGCGCAGACCATCCGCGGCTTGTTCAAGATCAAGCTGGCGGACGAGACCGGCCGCAAGAAGGTCGCGCTCGACGACGTGATGCCGGCGGCCGAGATCGTCAAGCGCTTCTCGACCGGGGCGATGTCGTTCGGCTCGATCTCCAGGGAAGCGCACACCACGCTGGCCCGCGCCATGAACCAGATCGGCGGCAAGTCGAACACAGGCGAGGGCGGGGAAGAGGCCGACCGCTACCTGCCGCTGCCCGGTGGCGGCAAGAACCCGGAACGTTCGGCGATCAAGCAGGTCGCCTCGGGCCGGTTCGGGGTGACGGCTGAGTATCTCGTCAATTCCGACGTCATGCAGATCAAAGTCGCGCAGGGCGCCAAGCCCGGCGAGGGCGGCCAGCTGCCCGGCCACAAGGTCGACGCCACCATCGCCAAGGTTCGGCATTCGACGCCCGGCGTCGGCCTGATCTCGCCGCCGCCGCATCACGACATCTATTCGATCGAGGATCTGGCGCAGCTGATCTACGATTTGAAGAACGTCAACCCGGCCGCCGACGTGTCGGTCAAGCTGGTTTCGGAAGTCGGTGTCGGCACGGTCGCGGCAGGTGTTGCCAAGGCGCGCGCCGACCACATCACCATCTCGGGCTATGATGGCGGCACCGGTGCCTCGCCGCTCACCTCGCTCAAGCATGCCGGCAGCCCGTGGGAAATGGGCCTCGCCGAGACGCACCAGACGCTGGTGCTGAACGGCTTGCGTTCGCGCGTGGCGCTGCAGGTCGATGGTGGCTTGCGCACCGGCCGCGACGTCATCATCGGCGCGCTGCTCGGCGCCGACGAGTTCGGCTTCTCGACTGCGCCGCTGATCGCGGCCGGCTGCATCATGATGCGCAAGTGCCATCTCAACACCTGCCCCGTCGGCGTCGCGACGCAGGATCCGGTGTTGCGCAAGCGCTTCAAGGGCACGCCCGAGCATGTCATCAACTTCTTCTTCTATGTGGCGGAAGAGGTGAGGGCACTGCTTGCCGAAATGGGATTCACCCATATCGACCAGATCATCGGCGACGCCGACCTTCTGGAAAAGCGCGACGTGATCCAGCACTGGAAGGCGCGCGGTCTCGACTTCTCGAAGATGTTCTACAAGCCCGATGCGCCGCATGAAGCGGTGCACTGGACCGAACGGCAGAAGCATCCGATCGACGATGTGCTCGACCGCAAGCTGATCGAACTGGCCAAGCCAGCGCTCGAGGCCAAGCAGGCGGTCAAGATCGAGGTCGACATCCGCAATGTCGACCGTTCGACGGGCGCCATGCTGTCAGGCGAAGTGGCCAAGCGCTTCAAGCACAAGGGCCTGCGCGAGGACACGATCTCGGTGAAGCTCACCGGAACCGCCGGCCAGTCCTTTGGTGCCTTCCTGGCGCGCGGCATCTCGTTCGAACTCGTCGGCGCCGCCAACGACTATGTCGGCAAGGGCCTGTCGGGCGGACGCATCGTCATCCGGCCGCCTGAAGAGGCCAGGATCGTCGCGGCCGAGTCCATCATCGTCGGCAACACGGTGCTCTACGGCGCGACCGAGGGCGAGGCCTACTTCGCCGGCGTCGCCGGCGAGCGTTTCGCGGTGCGCAATTCGGGTGTTGCCGCCGTCGTCGAAGGCGTCGGCGACCATGGCTGCGAGTACATGACCGGCGGCGTCGTCGTCGTCATCGGCAAGACCGGCCGCAACTTCGCCGCCGGGATGTCGGGCGGTGTCGCCTATGTGCTGGACGAGGCCGGCGATTTCGCCGAGCGCTGCAACATGGCGATGGTCGAGCTGGAGCCGGTGCCGGAAGAAGACGATTTGATGGAAAGGCTGCTGCACCATGGCGGCGACCTCGACCACAAGGGCCGCGTCGACGTGTCCGGCGACATGACCAGCCACGACGAGGAACGGCTCTACCAGCTGATCTCGAACCACGTCCACTATACGGGCTCGGTGCGCGGCCGCGAGATCCTCGACGACTGGACGACATTCCGGCCGAAATTCCGCAAGATCATGCCGGTCGAATACCGCCGCGCTCTGATCGAGATGGAACGCATGCGCATGGGCGTCGCGGCCGAATAGAGTTGTGAGAACTGCCGGGGAGCCCAGGCTTCCCGGCCCCTTCATCGACAGTTTGACCTCGGGCGCAAGGTTGCCATGGCTGCCTCAAGAGGTTAACGGGTGCGGCGAAAACCGCACCATCTGGACAGCAGGAACTGGACTATGGGCAAGGTAACAGGCTTTCTCGAGATCGACCGGCAGGTGCACAAGTACCAGCCGGCCTCCGACCGCATCCGGCATTTCCGCGAGTTCACGCTGCCGATGTCGGACAAGGAGGTCGAGAAACAGGCCGCTCGCTGCATGGATTGCGGCATTCCGTTCTGCCACGGGCCGACGGGCTGCCCGATCCACAACCAGATCCCCGACTGGAACGACCTCGTCTACAACAGGGACTGGGACAACGCGATCCGCAACCTGCATTCGACCAACAATTTCCCGGAGTTCACCGGCCGCATCTGCCCGGCACCTTGCGAGGAAGCCTGCACGCTGAATCTCGAGGACATCCCCGTCGCCATCAAGACGGTCGAGCAGGCGATCGCCGACAAGGCCTATGAGACCGGCCACATCAGGCCCTATCCGCCGGAGAAGAAGACCGGCAAGCGCGTCGCCATCATCGGCTCCGGCCCGGCCGGCATGGCTGCCGCCCAGCAACTCGGCCGCGCCGGCCACGACGTCCATGTCTATGAACGCGAGAGCCGTCCGGGCGGGCTGATGCGCTACGGCATTCCCGACTTCAAGATCGAGAAGCACTATATCGACCGTCGCATCGAGCAGATGCAGGGCGAGGGCGTGACCTTCCATTGCGGCGTCAATGTCGGCGTCGACAAGCCGGTGATCGAGCTGCTCGCCGAGCATGATGCCGTGCTCTATTGCGGCGGGTCGGAAACGCCGCGAGCGGCCAACATTCCCGGCGACGATCTCGGCGGCGTGCATGACGCCATGCCCTATCTGGTGCAGCAGAACCGCCGCGTCGGCGGCGAGCCGATCCAGTCGGTGGCATGGCCATCGCACCCGATCATCGCCGGCGGCCAGCATGTTGTCGTGGTCGGCGGCGGCGATACAGCGTCGGACTGCGTCGGCACCGCTTTCCGCCAGGGCGCGGTGCGCGTCACCCAGCTCGACATCCGCCCGCAGCCGCCGGAAAAGGAAGACAAGCTCGCCGTGTGGCCCTATTGGGCGACCAAGATGCGCACCTCATCCTCGCAGGCCGAGGGCGCCGAGCGCGAATTCCAGGTGGCGACGCTCGAATTCATCGGCGAAGAAGGCCAGCTTACCGGCGTCAAATGCTGCGAGGTCGACGACAAGCGCAAGCCGATCGCCGGCACTGAATTCGTCATCCGCGCCGACCTCGCCTTCATTGCCATCGGCTTTGCCGGACCGGCGGCGGGCGGCGTGGCGGCTGAGCTGGAAGGTGAGATGAAGATCACCACCGACAGCCGCCGCTCCAGGAATGTCGAGGCCAATGACCGCGACTACAGGACCAGCGTCGACCGGCTCTATGCGGCGGGCGATGTGCGCCGTGGCCAGTCGCTGGTGGTCTGGGCGATCCGCGAAGGCCGCCAGGCAGCGCGCTCGATCGACGAGGCGCTGATGGGATCGACGGTATTGCCCCGCTAAGGGTTGATCGCGGTCGTGGTGTCCGTCGCGGCCGCTGCCGCTGCGGGTGTCTTTGGCGGCCAGGAGAAATCGTCGGCTCGTCCGGGCGAAGCCTCCGGCGCCTTGCCTTCGATCACCAGTTTTTCCCCGGGAAGAGCCGGATTGGCTTTCGCCGGCGGGGCGGCGCCGAGCAACTCTGTGCCGCCGTCGAGCGCCGGATCACTGAGCAGCATGGGTGCGGTGCGGTCGATCACAATCGGCGCGGCAGCTGGCGCCGGTGCCTCGACAGGCGCACCCGCCGGCGCGGCGGCCGGGGCCAAGCTGCCGGGCGCGGCCAGACCCAGTATCTTCATCAGCGGCTTTTCGGTGTAGAAGGCTAGCTTGCGCTTGCCGGCCTTCGACACGTTGATGCCGTCATCGGCGCGCAGTCGCACCGGCTGGCCGTTCATGTCGGGGCCGCTGGTGATGAAGGCGCCGTTCTCGTCGACGAACCCATCCCAGACGTCGACGAATTCGCCGCCATGGCTTTCGGCGGCCTTGTGATAGATGTCGTTGAAGGCCAGCATGTCGGAGGTCATCTTCGGCACCCGGAAGGCCGGCATGCCGACCCACAGGAACGGCACCTTGGCGGCGGCGATGGCCTTGCCGAATGCGTCGGTGCGCTGCTCATATTCCTTGGTCCAGTTCTCGGACCGGGGCTGCTCGCGCACATCGCCCACCTTCATCTGCTGGCGGTCGTTGGACCCCAGCATGACGACCACCGCGGCAGGCTTCTCGGTCTCGATCAGCGATTTGATTTGTTCGGGCCAGTTGTAGAAATCGTCACGCACGAAGCCGGACGAACCATTGGCGCGAACGACGATCCTCACGGCTGGATTGTCGGCAAAGGCGGTGTCCAGCCCTTCGGCGAGACCGGACGCCATGAAATCCCCGACAACCAGGACTATGCGGGCGTCCGGCGCCTTCTCCGCTATCGGCATTTGTGGCTCGACCGGTGCACGCGGAACCCGGGGTTTGCGCGGCTTCGGTTTTGCCCTCTCGATGTCGAGCGGCGGCTCAAACCGCTCGCTGCGGCGCGGAAACAGAAGGTCGCGCAACGACCAGCCACGATCCTGCTGCTGCTCCTCCTCCTGCGCCATGGCCGGCGCATGGAAAGCACCGGCCGCGCCGATCGCCAAAAGGACGATCGCCAGAAAAAGGATCGGCGTGCGACGAACAAGGATCGCGATGCGCGCGGCCGAAACCAATCACTCCTCCATCCCCTTGCGCCTGGTCCCGCAAACCGGAGCCGGTTTTGGGGCTGGGTGCAAGTTCAAAGTGCCATGGCGCGTGGTGCGTGCGCGAAAAACGCGCGTGGCGCCGTGGTCGACTCTATTTCTGCCTGAGCCATTTGAGCACTTCCATGCTCGGATAGCCGTCCTGGGTCAAGCCGACCTTTGCCTGATAGGCCATGATGGCCGACTTGGAGCCGTCACCGATCTTGCCGTCGGCCTTGCCGTCGTAAAGCCCGTGCTGCGAAAGCCGCTTCTGCAACTCCTGCCTTTCCTCGAAGGTGAGCTTGGTGAAGGGCCGATTCCAGTCCTGGACGAGGCCGCTGCCACCGGCGATCTCGTCGGCGAGAAGGCCGACAGCCAGGGCATATTTGTCGGCGTTGTTGTAAGCCTTGATGACCGAGAAGTTCCTGATCATCAGGAAGGCCGGCCCGCCACGGCCATCCGGCACCTTCAGCGTCGCCTTGTCGGCGGGGCTCTTGAACGGCTTGCCGCTGGCCCTGACCACCCCGAGCGCCTGCCACTGCGCCAGCGTCTTCGATCCACCCGGCAGTTTGCCGGCCGGGATCGCCACTTCGTAGCCCCAGGTCTTGCCGGCCTGCCAGCCGTTCTTCTTCAACAGATTGGCTGATGTCGCCAGCGCATCGGGGATGGAATTCCAGATGTCGCGCTTGCCGTTGCCATCCATGTCGACGGCATAGTGCTGGTAGCTGGTGGGGATGAACTGGGTCTGGCCCATGGCGCCGGCCCAGGAGCCCATCAGGTGGCTTTCGTCGATGTCGCCGGTCTGCAGGATCTTCAGGGCCGCGACCAGCTGGGTGCGGGCGTATTTCGACCGCTTCGGATCGCCATAGGCGAGTGTCGCCAGCGAACGCACGACGTTGCGCATGATGTCGTCACGCTTGAGGATCTCGCCATAGTTCGATTCCATCGACCAGATGGCGAGCAGGATGTAGCGGTCGACGCCGAATCTCGCCTCGATCCTGTCCAGCCACGGCTTCCATTTCTTCGCCATCTGCTGCCCGACGGCGACCGACTGGTCGTGGACGCGGTTGTCGAAATAATCCCAGGCGGGCGCGGTGAATTCGGGCTGCGTGCGTGCCTTGTCCAGCACCACGGGATCCGGCTCATTGATGCCCCTGAAAGCCTGGTCGTAGACGGACCCGGAAACGCCGCCCGCCACGGCGGTGGCACGGAAGCTTGCGACCCATTGCCGGAAACCGGCATCGGCGAAGGCCGGCCCGGCAGGCACCAGCAAAGCGAGCGAGAGGCCGGCTGCCGTCATGACGCTGGTGAAACGTTTTGCGGCATTGCGAACGGACATGTTTTCCTCCTTCTCTGTCTCAGGAAAGACCATTCATCGCCGAACCGGGTTAGGAATTGGTTTACCATAGGTGGCGCCTGGAACGAAAAGACGCTTCGAAGCTTTACTGGTGGAAGTTTCCCTCGCTCGCCCAGTAATCTTCAATTCCGGCGTGAAAATGTCGCCGGATGGGGATTGCGGAGCCCGCCATCAAACGGATAATTGACAGCATGAAGAGAGTTCGCAAGGCAGTTTTCCCGGTCGCCGGTCTCGGCACGCGGTTTCTTCCCGCCACCAAGGCCATTCCCAAGGAAATGCTGACCGTGGTCGACCGGCCCGTCATCCAATATGTGGTGGACGAAGCGCGCGAGGCCGGCATCGAGCATTTCATCTTCGTGACCGGCCGCAACAAGGCCGTCATCGAGGACCATTTCGACGTCCAGTTCGAGCTCTATGACACGCTCGCGCAACGCGGCAAGGATGACCAGCTTGCCCGGCTGCAGCGGCTGCAGCCGGCGCCTGGACAAACCAGCTTCACCCGCCAGCAGGTGCCGATGGGGCTCGGCCATGCCGTCTGGTGCGCACGCGAACTGGTCGGCGACGAGCCGTTCGCGCTGCTGTTGCCTGACATGATCATGCAGTCGGAAAAGAGCTGCATGCAGGCGATGGTCGAACTCTACGCGGAAACCGGCAACAACATCATTGCCGTGCAGGAATGCGACCCGGCGGAGGCCCACAAATACGGCATCGTCGGCCGCGGCGAGGATGCGCATCACGGCTTCCGCATCACCGAGATGGTGGAGAAGCCGAAGACCGGCACCGCGCCCTCCAATCTCTATATCAACGGCCGCTACATCCTGCAGCCCGAGATCTTCAAGATTCTGGAAGGCCAGGAAAAGGGCGCCGGCAACGAGATCCAGCTCACCGACGCGATGCTGAAGCTGGAGAAGCAGCAGGCCTTCTATGGCTACCACTATCGGGGCCGCACCTTCGACTGCGGTTCGCCGGAAGGCTTCGTCGAGGCCAATGTCGCCTTCGCGCTGTGGCGCAGCGACATGAACGGGAGCATGGCCGGCGTCATCCGCACACTGCTGGATGAAATGAAGCCATCAGAGCGCCGCGGGGCGGCGTTTTAGGATATGCCGATATTCAGGTGATGCCGGCCTGCGAATGTCGGCTTCCTGCGCTTCCGGTGCTCACGTACTTTAAGTACGCTCCGCTCCGGTTCTCGGAACCCACCACTCTCGGCGCGGCCTGACCTGAATCTCAACATATCCTTGGCGTTGGTTCGCACGCGCTCAGCGCTGCACCTTCACGCCGAGGTAGATGCTGTTGGCGGTGTAGTCTCGGCCGGGCAGGTTGCTGGTCAGCTTTTCGGTCTTGACCCGGGTGGTGAGGCCGGCATAGCGGTTCAGCCACCAGGTCAGCCCGGCCTCGGCGCTCAATATCCTGTCATGGCCGTCAATGCCGACATAATCGCGCCAATCCAGGCCCAGAGCCGCGTTGCCGGTAAGGTTGGCGCGGATCTGCCGTTCGCCCGTCAGGCGGCCGGAGTAGAGGATATCGCCACTTTCACCCGCTGTGGTCGTGGTCTCGACGGTGGTCTTGCCGGTCAGGCCGATCGTGGTTCCGCGCTCCGGCGACCATTTGAGGTCGGCGTTGACGGTCGCGCCCGAAATGGGCTCCAGGCTGTTGTCGTCGATCGCTTCCCGCAGCCACCCGGCCGAGAATTCACCCGACAGCTTCTCGCCCATGTCGAGTTGCAGGCCAGCGCGAGCGCCGAGCCGCGTCGAGGAGCGCTCGAAGCCTTCATTGTCGATGCGCTGGTCGTAAGTCCGGCGGCCGACCTCGATTTCGGTGAACGGGGTGAGCGCCGGGGAGATTTCGTAGCCGGTGCGCAAGGTCGCCGTGTAGAGCGTGTTGTCTTGGTCCTTCTGCGACAGCGAGGTGCCGTCCGAAAGCTTGGCGTCGCCATAGAAATCATGCGAGACCGCGCCGGTCAGCGTGTATTGCATCTTGCCGACGGCCTTTTCGATGCCGAGGCTGCCGTCGATCGTCTGCCGCAGCGGCTGGGTGCTGACGCCGGCAATGGCATTGGGTGACGAGGCCGTCTCCGGCACCGCTTCGTAGCCGAGCTTGGCGATGGCGCGCAGTTCGTTGTCGAGGTCGACATTGAGCTGGCCTTCGATGCGGCCTTGCGCATCGTGAACCCGGTAGCCCGACACGGTCTCGCGGAACAGGCCATAGCCGTCGATGCTGGCGGAGTTTTCGCGCCAGTCGGAAATGGCGGAAAAGCGCAACGCCGTCTCGGACAGCAGCGCCGATGTACCGGCACTGCTCGAATCGCCGTTTGTCGTGGCGGTCAGGCCCTGTTCGATCGTCGGCCGAATGACGAAGGAGCCCCATTTGACGCCGGTGGCGGCGAACGGATCGTCCTCGGCTTTCTTGTTCTGGCCTTCGATGGCGGCGGTGCGCTCGGCGCCGAGGTCGAGTTTCTGCTTGTCGGCGCTGTCGATGGTGAGGGCACGGCGGTTGGCTGCTTCCTGATCCGTCGCGGCACTATCGCTGTCATCGGCCGCGGCCGCCTTGGTGCCCGTGGTCGCGGCGGTCGCCTTTTTCTTCTTCGCCTTGTCGGCTGCCTTCGCGTCGGGCTTGGTCTTGTCCTGATCCGTCGCTTTCTGCCCGGCAGCCGATGGCCGACGGCGAGGCTTGGGCGGCGGATTGTCGGTGGACGTATCGTCTGTCGCCTGCGGTGGATCGAAAACGCTGCCGGTGGCGGCATTCGTATCGCTGTCGTCAGGGATGGCGCCGGCGCTGGCCGGCAAATAGGTGCGCGGCGGCGTATCGTCCTGCGCGGCGTTGGTGGGTGCCTGCTGGCCTTGGGCGGCGAGGGCAAGCTGCTTTGCCTTGCGCTGCTGGTCGGACAGGATCGCCGATTCGGAAACCTCGCCGCGCAGCTCCGTTTCCTGGGCATGAAGCAGTCCCGGGCGCAGCAACGCAAGCATGCTGGTCGCCAGCAGCAAGGCGCAGGCCGCCTTGCCCTGTCGTCCTCTTGATTTTTCTGGCTGGGCCCCGGACATCGCCACCACTGCTTGCGCGGCGCACGCGCGCCATACTTACCGAACCGTAAATGGGGATGGTTAACGGAGGGTTGAGGCGGCGGCCGTCACGGGCCTCAAGCGCCGATTTCGAAACGGAATCATACGGCCTGCGTTAAGCTTCTTGTTTTGATGCTTGTCGTGCACCAATCCTTGGCACCGGTTTGGCCGACAGGCGTGGGGCCATTTCTGTTGGACAGGCGGGCGGCAAAGCGCTAATCGCATCATCCATGCATGCGAAATCCCTGGATAAGAAGCCGTTGGACGGGCAAGCCTCGATCGCTTCGGCGCTGAGAACGGTGGCAACCGAGCAGGCCGGGATCGCCGCCCTTGCCGAAGCGCTCGAGGACGGACTGGCCGCGCCGTTCGCGCAGGCCGTCGAGATGATCTCGAACATCAAGGGCCGGCTGATCGTCACCGGCATCGGCAAAAGCGGCCATATCGGCTCGAAGATCGCGGCGACGCTGGCCTCGACCGGCACGCCGGCCTTCTTCGTCCATCCCGTCGAGGCCAACCATGGCGATCTCGGCATGATCGCCCGTGACGATGCCATCATCGCCATCTCATGGTCCGGCGAGAGCAAGGAGATGCTGGGCATCGTCGCCTATTCCAGGCGCTTCTCCATTCCGCTCATCGCCGTCACCTCCGGCGAGACATCGGCGCTGGCGCGCGCGGCCGACGTCGTGCTGCTTTTGCCTCGCAGCCCCGAGGCCTGTCCGCACGGCCTGGCGCCGACGACGTCGACCTTACTGCAACTGGTCATTGGCGACGCGCTGGCGATCGCGCTGCTCGAGGCGCGCGGTTTCACGCCGGACCATTTCCGCACCTTCCATCCCGGCGGCCAGCTCGGCGCCAACCTGACCATGGTCTCCGAGATCATGCGGGTCGGCGATCAGATTCCATTGGCTTCGCTCGGCACCAAGATGCCGGAAGCGGTCATGACGCTGTCGCAGAAGAAGGTCGGCTGCGTCCTGATCGTCGACGCGAACGGCGAGCTGGCCGGGATCATCACCGACGGTGATGTGGCGCGCAACCTGCACCGTAACCTGGCCGAGGTCATCGTCGACGAGGTGATGACCCGCACGCCCAAGACAGTCGACCCGCAGACGCTCGCCGGCACGGCGATCGCGCTGCTCAACGAGCACAATGTCGGCGCGCTGGTGGTGACCAGGAACAACATGCCGCTGGGCGTGGTGCATTTCCACGACCTGCTTCGCATCGGCGCCGCCTAGGTGTGCTGATATTCAGGTGGGGCCGGCCTGCAAATGGCGGCTTCCTGCGCTTCCGGCCTTCGCCGGCCGAAGCACCCATGAGTGGTCGTGCCGGGTAAGGCTACGGCCGGCGTAGGCCGGTGCTCACGTACAAAAGTACGCTCCGCTCCGGTTCTCGGAAGCCACCATTTTCGACGCGGCCTGACCTGAATCTCAACACACCTACCCAAATGGGGTGCTGTGAACGTCAGACCCGCTCCACCGTCAATTCCAGATCGGTATCCGCTGCTCCGGTGACACGCACCTGCGTGCCCGCCGGCAGGTCCGGGCCGGAGACGCGCCATAGCGTGTCGCCGAGCTTGATGCGGCCACGGCCGTCCCGGATCGGCTCGGCAAGCGTGGCCATCCTGCCGATCATCTGCGCGCCGCGCCGGTTGAGCAGCGGCTGGTCCGTCGGGTCATGGCGCCCGCCGACCAGTTTCTTGCCGACATAGGCCGAGACCAGCGACAGCGCGAGGAATGCGAGGACCTGAACCTGCCAGGTCCAGATCGCGGCATCCCAGATCAGCAGCGACACGGCGCCGATGATGAGCGCCGCGATGCCGATCCACAGCATGAAGATGCCTGGTGCGACGACTTCCATGACCAGCAGGGCGAAGCCCAACACTATCCAGTTCCAAGGGCCAAGTTCAGAAACGATGCGGTCGAACATGGGAGTGCTTCTTTCAGCTTGAGCATGATCTTTCCGAAAACCGGTTCCCACTTTTCGGGATCATGCTCCTATGATCTCAATTTTCGCTCTGGCGCACGACGGGCGGGCGCGCGGACTGCCTTTGCGCGCCGGTCGTGCCTTCGCTGCGGAAGACTTCCTTGGCGATCTCGCCGATGCCGCCGAGCGAGCCGATCAGAGACGATGCCTCGAAGGGCATCAGCACGATCTTGCTGTTGGTGGCGGTGCCGATCCTGCCCAGCGCCTCGGTGTATTTTTGGGCGACGAAGTAGTTCAGCGCCTGCACGTCGCCCTTGGAAATCGCTTCCGACACCACCTGCGTGGCTCGGGCTTCCGCCTCGGCCGAGCGCTCGCGCGCCTCGGCGTCGCGGAAGGCGGCTTCCTTGCGGCCCTCGGCTTCGAGGATCTGCGACTGCTTGAGGCCTTCGGCGGCGAGGATCTGCGCCCGCTTGTTGCGCTCGGCGGTCATCTGCCGGCCCATCGATTCGATGAGGTTGGCCGGCGGGTTGATGTCCTTGATCTCGACGCGGGTGATCTTGATGCCCCACGGATGCGCTGCTTCGTCGACGACGCGCAGCAGGCGCTCGTTGATGGCGTCGCGGTTGGACAACAGCTCGTCGAGGTCCATGGAACCCATGACGGTACGGATGTTGGTCATCGTCAGGTTGAGGATGGCGTTCTGCAGGCCCGAGACCTGATAAGCTGCCTGGGCCGCGCTGAGGATCTGGAAAAAGGCGATGCCGTCGACACCGACGATGGCATTGTCGCGGGTGATGATCTCCTGGCTCGGAACGTCGAGCACTTGCTCCATCATGTTCATCTTGGCGCCGACGCGGTCGACGAACGGGAAAATGAAATTGAGGCCTGGGCTCAGTGTCTTGGTGTAACGGCCGAAGCGCTCTACCGTATAATTGTAGCCTTGCGGAATGGTCCTGATGCCTTTGATGAGAAGCACCAGTACCAGAAGGGCAAGTGCACCAATCGCAATATCGAAACCACTGAAATCCATTTGGCTCTCCCTCAGAGGCAGGCCGCGAGAGCCACTCCCGCGCAGCCGGCTTCACCAAAGACTTAATTCTGTTTCAATAGCGTTACAATCAGGTGATGAGGGATTGTTTGTAGCTTTGCACCCAGTGGTTGAAGGCAAATGGCTCCGCATCCGTATCATCAAGCCCGCCGATCGAGGCCGAGACGATCTCGGAAGCGATCTGCGAGAAGATAATGCCGTTGCCGCCGTAACCCATTACGGCATGGATGCGCGGGTGTCCCGGAATGGCGCCGATATGGGGCAGGCCAGTGGTCGTGGTGCCGAAGGAACCGGTCCAGGCAAATTCAGGCCTGACGTCGAGATGTGGAAATAGCCGGCTAAGTTTTGTGGCGATGCGCGCGCTCTTGTCGGCGATCAACGCGTCGCGCAGTGTCTCGCGAAGTCCTCGTCCGGCGAGCCGCTCCAACTCTGTTTGACGCAATTCCCCTGGGAAAGCGCTACGCGCTTTTCCCGGGAAAACCGTTTCACACTTTTCCTGGAATTGCTTTAGACCCAGCCGGACAGTTCGCGCCGCACCATGGCCTCGATCACCGCCATGCCCTCGGCACTGTCGTTGAGGCAAGGAATATGGGCGAAATCCTTGCCGCCGGCATGATGGAAGGTCTCGGCCGCCTCGCGGCCGATCTCGTCCAGCGTCTCGATGCAGTCGACGGAAAAACCGGGATTGACGATGGCGATCGACCGCACGCCCTCCTTGGCCAGCTCCTCGACCGTCTTGTCGGTATAGGGCTGCAGCCATTCCTGCGCGCCGAAGCGCGACTGGAAGGTGGTGATCAGCTTCTTCTCGCTCCAGCCTAGCTTCTCGCGCAGCAGCCGTGTCGTCTCCAGGCAATGCGCCTGGTAGGGGTCGCCCCTGTCGGAATATGGTCTCGGGATGCCATGGTAGGAGGTGATGACCACCTCCGGCTCGAAATCGAGCGTCGCCAGGTGCCGTTTGATCGAGTGGGCCAGCGCTTCGATGTAGACCGGTTCGGCATAGTATGGCGGCACGCTGCGGATGGCCGGTGCCGCCCGCATCTTCATCAACGCGCGAAACAGCTGGTCATTGGCGGTGGCCGTGGTGGTCGCGGAATATTGCGGATAGAGCGGGAAGCTCAGGATACGGTCGCAGCCCTGCGCGACCAGACGTTCGGCGACGCTCGCCGTCGAGGGGTTGCCGTAGCGCATAGCCCAGTCGACGACGACACCGGGCAGATCGCGTAGTGCCTCGGCCAGCTTTTCGCCTTGAGCGCGGGTGTAGGTGCGCAGCGGCGACTCGTTCTTCTCCCGGTTCCAGATCCGGGCATAATTGGCCCCCGATCTCTTCGGCCGCGTGGTGAGCACGAGCCCATAAAGGATCGGATACCAAATCGCCCTGTTGAGTTCGATGACGCGTGGATCGGACAGGAATTCCCTGAGGTAACGCCACATCGGCTTGAAATCGGTGCCGTCAGGGGTGCCGAGATTGACGAGCATGACGCCGACCTTGCCGGCCTTGCCCGGCGGATGGCCGGCGGGCAATGGGCCGACAGCCGTCGCGGCTTTGGGATCGACAGGGGTGGAAAGCGTCATAAGGTTCTCCGGAAGACGCGAACCTAACCATCTTGTGCGCGCTTTCAATGCAGCGTCTGGCCGCACCTTACCTCAAAAGGGAAACACCCGCACGGTTTGCCGGGCGGGTGTTCCTGCGCGCGATAGCGAGGCCCTTACTTCGGCGGGATGGTCAATGTCGCGCCAAGCGGCAATCGGTGAGGCTCAAAGCCCTTGTTGGCGCCCGAAATGACCTTCCACTTGGTCGCGTCGCCATAAGCCTTCTTGGCCAGATCCCAGTAGGTGTCGCCGGTAACGATGACATGGCTGCCCGTGGCTGGTACCGCTTCAGCTGGCTTTGCCGGTTCGGCAGGCTTCGCGGGTTCTGCCTGCGCAGGTGTCGCCGGTGCAGGAGCAACTTCAGCCGGTTTTGCAGGCTCGGCTGGTGCAGGAGCAGCGGGAGCCGGCGGGGCTGGAGGCGCTGCCTCTGTCGATACGGCAGGCGGTGTGTTGGCGATATTGCCCGAGTTGGCGGGCAGTTCGGGCATTGCCGGGGCCGCGTCCGCGGGCTTTGCGGCGTCAGCCGGTTCGGCAGGCTTGGCCGGCTCGGCGGCGGGAGCCGCCGCTGTTGTCGCGGCGATCTCGGTGATGCGGCCGTCGAGCTTGGGCGTGTAGGGTCGGTGGGCGCCGAGATAATCGGCCACGACCTGTTCGAGGCCGGGGCCGTAGTCGTAGGCGTTCCTGGCCTTTTCGGCGAAGATCTTGTAGCCGTCGCCGCCCTGGCGGACATAATTGTTGGTGGCGACCAGATAGTCCTTGTCGGGCTTGATCGGCGTCCAGGCGCCGTTCTCCATGACCTCGACGGATTTGACGCGGCCGGCATTGGGTGCGACCGACTTGTCGAAGGAATACTTGAGGCCGGCCACCTGCGGGAAGCGGCCGGCGCCGTCCTCGATCTGGCTGAGGCCGTTTTCCAGCCCGGCGACCAGGTCCTTGCCGGAAATCTGGAAGGTTGCCAGCGTGTTCTGGAACGGCAACACGGTCAGCACCTCGCCCATGGTGACGGTGCCCTTGTCGATCGAGGCGCGCAGGCCGCCGCCATTGGAGATGACGATCTCGACGCCCTGTCCCTTGACGCGGTCGAGTATGGCGTCGGAGACGAGGTTGCCCATCGCGCATTCATGGGTGCGGCAGCTCTCGCGGCTGCCGTCGATGACATCGGTGGTCTCGGCCACCTCCTTGTTCTTCAAGGCCTCGATCGGCGCGCCGAGTTCCTTGATGCGGGCGAGCACGGCCGGATCCGGCTTGATCGACTTGTCGAGATAGATCGGATCGCCGTTGGCCGACTTGACGACGCCATTGTCGTCGAACACGACCTTGAACTCGCCGAGATATTTCGAATAGGACGCCGCCTGCACGACCGGCACCTTGTAGCCGCCGGGGTTGTCGACCATCGTCGGGTAGGGGCCTGCCGCCTTCGGATCGGTGTTGGACAAAAGCGTATGGCTGTGGCCGCCGACGACCACATCGATGCCCGGGATCTTGGCGATTATATCGCGCTCCCGGTTGTAGCCGATATGGGTCACCGCGATGATCTTGTTGACGCCTTGCGCCTTCAGCTTCTCGACCTCGGCGGTAATCGACTTGACGTCGTCCTCGATTGCGACGTTGGGGCCGGGGGAGGCGAGTTCGGGTGTGTCATTGGTGACGGCACCGATGATGCCGATCTTCTGGCCGCCGACTTCGACGACGATCGACGGCTTGACGCGATCGCCGAGCTTGGACTGCGCGTTGGCCTTCACATTGGCGCCGAGCACCGGGAACTTGATCATGTCGAGAAACGGTGCCAAGGCCGTCTCGCCGTCGTCGAATTCATGGTTGCCGAGCGCCATCGCGTCGAACTTCATGTCGTTGAGGAACTCGCCTTCGACCTTGCCCTTATAGGTGGTGTAGAACAGCGAGCCCTGGAAATTGTCGCCGGCGCTGAGCAAGAGCACGTTCTGGCCTTCGAGCTTCTTGCGCTCCTGGGCGATCGCGGTGATCAGCCGGCCGGCGCCGCCGATGCATTCACCCTTGGTCTCCTCATCGGCCGAGCAGGTCGATTCATATTTGTTGTTGCCTTCGATGCGGCTGTGCCAGTCGTTGATGTGCAGGATGTTCAATGTGTAGTCGGCAAAGGATGCGCCGGCCGACAGGCCAAGCGTCGATGCGGAAAGGGCGGCAATGGCGGCAAGCTTCTTCATCTTCGTCTCCCGGTAGGCCGATCAGAGGCGTTTAACGCTCTTGCTTGACTGGGTATAACAGCCAGCGTTTCGACCATGTTCCCATCGCATTCCGGCTGGCGCAAGCGGAAATGCCGAGCGGATTCGCAAGCGCAAAACCTGGGGTATTTGCCGGCGTAAAAAAACGGCGGCCAGTTGGCCGCCGTCTCGATAAGTCCAATGTTGGCCGGTTCAGGCGCGCCGCGTCAGCACGAAGTTCTGGCCGGACGAACTGGTGCAGTTCAGCTGGCTGGTGGACACCATCAGGCAGTTGAAGCTGACCGGCGTCTGGCGGATCAGCGACGTGCCGTTGATCTCGACAGATGTGGCGCCGGTCATGGTGTAGCTACCATCGGCGAGCTTCTGGCCGGTATCGGTCGCGACGGTCGTGAACTTGCCGCCGGTGAAGGTCGACAGGCCCGTGCCCTTGGCATCGATCCAGGAGCCCTCGACGCCTTTCGGCGCGGCTGCCATGGGCGGCTGGTCCGGGCCGCTCGTGGCACAGGCAGCGAGCATCGAGGCAACGGCACCCGCCATGCCCATCGAAAGAACTTTGCGCGCAATAATCATATGAAATCCCTCTCCAAACGCCTCGGCCCAAAAATCGGATTCGATTTCTGGAAGGCACGAAGCGAACGTCCAAACTGCTGGAGCGGCTGCGCGTCCGACGGGACGCGCGCTGCTCCAGGCCGCATCTCTTCAATCGCCCGATTTCCGGGCGATTGCAAGGCAATGGCGCATGGTGCGCAGGGTGCTATCGGACGAGGATGTTGCGGAATTGCCACGGGTCGCTGCGGTCGAGGTCTTCCGGGAAGAGGCCCGGACGTCTGTCGAGCGGCGTCCAGTCGGTGTAATGTCCCTTGACCGGTCCGAGATAGGGCGACTGCACGTCCAGGCAGCGCTTGTAATCCATCTCGTCGGCTTCGACGATGCCGGCCTCCGGATTTTCCAGGGCCCAGACCATGCCGGCCAGGACCGCCGATGTGACCTGCATGCCGGTGGCGTTCTGATAGGGCGCCAGTTTGCGCGCTTCGGCCAGCGACAGCTGCGAGCCATACCAGTAGGCATTCTTGTCGTGGCCGTAGAGCAGGACGCCGAGCTCGTCGACGCCGTCGACAAGTTCGTTCTCGTCAAGCACGTGATGCACCGGCTGAGGCTTGCCGGCGGCGCCGAACATCTCGTCCAGTGACAGCATCGCGTCGTTGCAGGGATGGTAGGCGTAGTGGCAGGTCGGACGGTACTGGACCTTGCCCTTCTTGGAGCGAACGGTGAAGAAATCGGCGATCGAGATCGACTCGTTGTGCGTCACCAGCAGACCGTATTGCTCGCCCGGCGTTGGGCACCAGGAGCGCACGCGCGTGTTGGCGCCTGGCTGCTCCAGATAGATCGCGGCCTTGGAACCGTGCTTGTGCTTCTTGCCGTTCTTCGGCATCCACTTCTCATGCGTGCCCCAGCCGAGTTCGGCCGGCTGCAATCCCTCCGAGATGAAGCCCTCGACCGACCAGGTGTTCCAGAACACATCCATCGGCTTCGGCTTCTTGGTGCGCTGGGTGTCGCGCTCGGCGATGTGGATGCCCTTGACGCCGGCCTTCTTCATCAGCTTGGCCCAGCCCTCGCGGTCTTCCTGCGCGGGCTCCGAGAACTCCATACCAAGATCGGTGGCGAGATTGACCAGCGCCTGCTTGACGAACCACGAGACCATCCCGGGATTGGCACCGCAGGTAGAGACCGCGGTCGCGCCGCCGGGCTTGTCGTGCTTTTCCTTGATGAGCGCCTCGCGCAGCGCGTAGTTGGAGCGGCTGGCATTGTCGGCCTTGGTGTCGAAATAGAAGCCGAGCCACGGCTCGACGACGGTGTCGATGTAGAGCACGCCGAGCTTGCGGCAGAGCCGCATCAGGTCCACCGAGCCGGTATCGACCGACAGGTTGACGCAGAAACCCTGGCCGCCGCCATTGGTCAGAAGCGGGGTCAGCAGCTTCTTGTAGTTCTTCTCGGTCACGGCGTCCTGCATGAAGGTGATGCCACGCTCGTCGAGCAGCTTGCGGTCGGTGTCGCGCGGATCAAGCACCGTCATGCGCGACTTGTCGAATTTGAAATGGCGTTCGATGAGCGGCAGCGTGCCCCGTCCGATCGAGCCGAAGCCGATCATCACCACAGGGCCGGTGATCTCACCGTAAACGGGCCAGTTTTCATTCGCCATTTTATCGAGCACTCCTCAAAACCCAGCAAACCGGGAAAACACATGCAAAACCGGGCATCTCTGCCCGGCGGCCATGCGCTACATCACAGATCATTGTCATAAACCAGCGAAAAGAGCCAACCTGTGACTAGCCGTCCTTGGCCATGTGGTTAAGGAAGGCGACCAGCCGATCGCGGTCCGACGTCAGGCCCTTGTAATCGAGTTGAGCGAGGTCGAGCGCCTGGAGTTGGGAGGCGAAGGACAGCGCGAGCGTCGCCCTGTCAGGATGCCGCGCCAGCACGGCGAGCGGGTCGAGGTGGATGCGGATGGTGAACAGGATATCGAGCGAAGAAGGCAGCTTGCGCAGCGTCTGCCGCTCAACCCGGATGAAGGCATGAGCGTCGATGTCTCCGTCCGGAAACCGCGACGGGCGGCTGGTGGCGCGGTCGGTGCGCTGGAGGTCGGAGAGCGGATGGTAGAGCGCATCGCCTGACTGGATCGACCAGTTGTAGCGTTCGACCGCCTGCCCCTGCAGGCCGTCGAACATGCGGTTGATGAGTTCGGCTGGCCGGGTTCCGGGACCAAAACCCGGTACCGGGGCGTGGATCTGCTGCAGCGGCTTGCCGAATTTTTCGAGCAGCGACCAGGACGAGGGAAAGCACAGCGAACCCGCGGCAAGCCGCCAGCCGCTGGCGTCGCGGCGCATCAGGATCAAATCCTCCTGGACGAGCAGCGAGGCCGCGACGAGTGGGGCGTCGCCGGGACCGGCAGGGACGGTGGGATGGCTCGCGGCGCCCACGACCTCGATGCCCGTATCGGTGCGGCGATGAGTGCCCGGAAATCGCTCCGGCAAATATGCGCCGAGCAATTCCAGCACTTCCCGCTGCGCGTCGCGCGTACCGTCCTCCTCGACGAAAACCCGCTCGGAAATTTCGGCATAGAGCCGGCGCTTTTCGTTGAGGTAGCGCACAAGATGGCCGTCGACCTCGATCCAGTTCGCGGGATCGAGCGGCTTCAGCCCGATGCTGAAGAGCGTCGAGGAACCATCATAGGGCGTGTGGGTGGGCAGCGCCTCGGCCAAGCTCATGCTTCCCTGAACGGATCCAGGCCGGGGGCGGTCATCCTGGCCAGGAATTCGGTGACGTCGTAGTCGGCCGCACCCGCCTTGGCGAAGGGGTCCGCCGCCAGCCTGGCGTCGAGGACCTCGCGCGAGCCATGCGCGATGATGATGCCGCCGGTCCTCGGCTTCTTGGGTCCGGAGGCAATGAAGAGGCCTTCCGCATAGCAGGCTTTCAGCCATTCGACATGTGCCGCCTGCAATTGGTCGATCTCGGTCAAGGGCACCTTGTAGTTCAGCGAAACGACGAACATGGCATTCCTTCGGTTGGGGCTCTCAGGCAAGTCTGGCGGGGATCAGCCCGCGCAGCGAATTGCCGACGAACAAGTTCTTGGCAGATTTCAACTCATCGAAGCTGTAGATCGCTTCAGCCGCTCGGCCTTCGTCCAGAAGCTCGGCGCGCAATACGCCAGGCAGCAGGCCGCAGTCGAGCCGGGGCGTCGCCAGCACGCCGTCGCCGAAATCGGCGAAGACATTGGTGATCGTGCCTTCGCAGATCTCGCCGCGCTCATTGGCCAGGATCACTTCGTCGGCTTGGGTGACGAGATATTCGGAGCGGGCATGCGTGTAGAGCTGCCGCAGGCTGGTCTTGTGGCGCAGCAGCATATTGCTGGAATCGAGCCTTGTCCGTGCCAGCCGCAGCACCCAGACCTTGTCGGCGGCGAGCGATTCATAGGGTTGCGCGGAGGCGCTCGCCTCGCCTCGGCGCGACAAAGCGAGCCGCGTGCGCATGGCGACGGGGGAGCCGCCGACCGCACTGCTCAGCGCCTCACCGATCTTGCGGGGATCATGGCTGAAGCCCAATTCCGCCGCCGACGCATAAAGGCGCGCAAGGTGGCGATCGAAGCGGAGGAAACCTTTCTCCGGCTCCCAGCGCATGGTCTCGATCAGCTCGAAATCGGCGGCGTCCCCGTCGCGAAGCGGGCTTTGAGCAGACACTCCTGATACTCCTCTTGCGCCGTCGAATCGAAGACGATGCCGCCACCGATATTGTAGACGGCCTCGCCACTGGCAAAGAGCGATATGGTACGGATCGCCACGGAAAAGCGCATGGTGCCGCCGGGTGCGATCCAGCCGATGGCGCCGCAATAGACGTCGCGCGGCGTGCCCTCCAGATCGTGCAGGATCTCCATGGCGCGGATCTTCGGCGCTCCGGTGATCGAGCCGCAGGGAAACAAAGCCGCGAAGACCTGGCGAATGGTGAGGCCCGGCAGCAGCTTCGCCCTGACGTCGCTCACCATCTGGTGAACGGTTGGATAGCTCTCGATGCGGAACAGCGCCGGCACCTCCAGCGTGCCGACCTCGCTGATCAGCGAGATGTCGTTGCGCAAGAGGTCGACGATCATCCGGTTCTCGGCCTGGTTCTTCTCGTCGTTGCGCAGGAAATTCTTTTGCCGCCTGTCCTCGTCCTTGGTCGCGCCGCGTGGTGCGGTGCCCTTCATCGGATGGGTCTCGATCATGCCTTCGGCATCGATCTCGAAGAACAATTCGGGCGAGCGCGACAGCACGATCGGATCACCGAGCGCGACCAGCGCGCCATATTTCACCGGCTGGCGTTCGGTCAGCGCATCGAAGGCGGCAAGCGGATCGCCGGACCATTGTGCCTGCACCGGGAAGGTCAAATTGCCCTGGTAGCAATCGCCCTGCCTGATGTGCTGATGCAGCCGTGAGAAACGCTTTTCATAATCCTCGAACGACCAGGCTGCTCTTGCATCGAAGATCGGACCGTTGGTCGCCGCTGCGTTGCGCGGCGGCACCGCTTCTTCGACCGGAGCATCGAAAACGCCGAGGCAGACCAGCGGAGCGCGGCGTTTGCCCGGCAGCAAGGGAACGAGCTTCGGCTCGAGCAGATAGCCCGCCTCGTAGGAGAAATAGCCAGCCAGCCACTTGCCGGCATCGTGCGCGGCCTGCGCTGCGTCCAATGCCGCCGGAAAGTCCTTTGCCGCATGCGCCACGATGATATTGGCCGGCCGGTCGAAAACGAGCTGGCGCGCGCTTTCGTCGTTGCGGAAAATGGCGGCGGGCAGGGACATGGGACTCTGGTGCTGCGGTCAATGAAGCCGTTGACCGCTCTATATGGGGGGCCGTTCGCGCGCAATCGAGGGAACGGCACGCTGCCACTCAAAGCCGACCTCCGGTGGCCTCGTCCGCTAAAACAAACCGGCGGCGCCATGGCGCCGCCGATTGCATAATCGCTGTCTCTATTGATCGCTCAAGTGTTGCTGGCTGTCCCCGCTGTCGGAAACTGCTTGGCGAACTCCTTCTCGTTGCCGGCGGCGAGCAGCTTCGCCTGCTCGATCCAACGCTCACGTGCGATGCGGCCGTCGAAATTCATCACGTCCTCGATCCGCTTGATGTCGGCGGCGGTCCAGGCGGCGATCTGGGCGAAGCTGGTGACGCCTTGCGCCTTGAGCAGTTTCTCGTTGACCGGGCCGATGCCGATCAGCCGGCGCAGATTGTCGGGCTTGCCGGATGCGGCGTTGGCCGCCGCCGGCGAGGCCTTCTTTGCCGCTGCGGCCTTGGGAGCGGCTGCGCTCTTGGTTGCCGAGCCAGTGGCCGCGGATTTGCTCGCCGCAGGCTTGGCTGGAGCCTTGGCCGCCGCGGGCTTTGCCGGGGCCGGTTTGGCCGGTGCAGACTTGGCCGCGGGAGCGGACTTGGCCGCGGCCGGCGTCGACTTCAGGGCGGCCGACGGTTGACCGGCAGCCTTTGCCGCGCCGGCTCCGGTGGAAGCCTGCGCATCGCGCAGCTGGCGCTCGAGATCGGAGCGGGTCTTGCCGCATGCATTCAGTTCGCCGGTCAGGCGGTCGCTGTCGGCACGCAGCCGGTCGCGCTCGCTGCGGGTGCGGTCGAGGTCGCCGCGCAGGCTATCGAGCTCACCACGCAGGCGACCCCAGAGGAACCAGCCAACCAACACGCCTACCAGGAACGCCAGGATCACATATAGAAAAGTGCCCATTGTCTCTCTCCAGTCAGATCCGTCTGCCGTGGGTCACGACCTTCGGCGATGGACCACTCGATAATGGCTCCGCGGGTTCGCAGAACAGCCGGCTTCGATTCGAGCGGTCGGCAATCGGCTTTGCTTGCCCATGGCCAACGGCCGTTGTCGCGTTCGCCTGAGCGTCACGATCGGCTGAGACTTTTCCCTCGCCGATCCGCATGCGCTCCGGCTGAGCTTGGAGCGAAGGCTACCATAGAGCTTACGGAAAGCTATCGGAAAACATTCGTGGAGAGTTCTTCAAGAACAAATATTTAGCGCAAGAATAGCACCGTGCGAACATGCATTCCGGCTAAACTGTTCTTCGCAGGCGAGAGGCGTTTCAGCCGTCGAGGGATTCCAGTTCGTCGATCAGGCCGCCGATCACTCCCAGCCCGATCTGCCAGAAGGCCGGGTCGGTGGCGTCGAGGCCGAAGGGCGCCAGAAGCTGCGAATGATGCTTGGTGCCGCCGGCGCGCAGCATCTCGAAATACTTGTCCTGAAAGCCGCGCTCGGCATTCTGGTAGACCGCGTAGAGCGAGTTCACCAGGCAGTCGCCGAAAGCATAGGCGTAGACGTAGAAGGGCGAGTGGACGAAGTGCGGGATGTAGGTCCAGAACACCTCGTAACCCTCGCGCAACTTGATCGCGGGGCCGAGGCTTTCTGCCTGTACTTCCAGCCAGAACTGGCCGAGCCTGTCGGACGTCAGTTCGCCGTTGCGGCGCTCGGCATGCACCTTGCGCTCGAACTCATAGAAGGCGATCTGGCGCACCACCGTGTTGATCATGTCCTCGACCTTCTGGGCGAGCATGGCCTTGCGTTCGCGCCGATCGGTGGTCCGCTCCAGCAGCGATCGGAAGGTCAGCATCTCGCCGAAGACGGAGGCTGTCTCGGCCAATGTCAGCGGCGTCGAGGCCATCAGCGCGCCCTGGCCGGCGGCCAGCACCTGATGCACGCCATGGCCGAGCTCATGCGCCAGCGTCATCACATCGCGCGGCTTGCCCATGTAGTTGAGCAGAACATAGGGATGCGCAGACGGCACGGTCGGATGGGCAAAGGCGCCCGGCGACTTGCCCGGGCGCACCGGCGCGTCGATCCAGTTGCGGTCGAAGAAGGTGCGCGCAATCTCGGCCATCTCCGGCGAGAAGCGCTGATAGGCCGACAGGACGGTGTTCCTGGCTTCGTCCCAGCCGATCACCGCCTGCGGCGTCTCCGGCAGCGGCGCATTGCGGTCCCAGTGGTTCATCACCTCCATGCCGAGCCAACGCGCCTTCATCTTGTAGTAGCGATGCGACAGGCGCGGATAGGCTTCGCGCACCGCGGTGGCGAGCGCATCGACCACGCCGCGCTCGACCCGATTGGCGAGATGGCGGGAATCGGCAATGTCCTCGAAGCCGCGCCAGCGGTCGGATATTTCCTTGTCCTTGGCCAGCGTGTTGGTGATCAGGGTGAAGGTGCGCAAATTCTTGCGGAAGGTCGCGGCCAGTGCCTCGGAGGCGCGGCGGCGCACCTCGCCATCGGCATCCTGCAGGCGGTTGAGCGCCGGTTCCAGCGTCAATTCCTCGCCATCGATGTCGAAGCGAAGGTCGGTCATCGTCTCGTCGAACAGGCGGTTCCAGGCGCCACGCCCGGTGATCGACTTCTCGTGGAAAAGCTGCTCGACACGATCCTCGAGCTGGTAGGGCTTGTCCATTCTGAGGTCGAGCACCCACGGCCGGTAGTGCCCGAAAGCGGGATCGGCGGCCAAGGCAACCTCGATCGCGGCATCGTCGATCAGGTTCAGTTCGAGCGCGAAGAACAGAAGATGCGCGCTGGCGTCGGTCATCTTCTCCTGGATGTCGCCATAGAGCTTGGCGCGCTGCGGATCGGCGGTGTTGCCGGCATAGATCAGGCCGGCATAGGAGACGATGCGGCCGATCAGTTCCTCCAGCGCTTCATAGGCGACGAGCGCCTCGCCCAGCCTGCCGGCGTTGCCGCGCCCAGCCTCGGCGGCGAGCGTTCCCTTCCAGCGGGTCTCGAAAGCGATCGCGTCGGCGGTGGCCTTGGCGATGTCACGCTTCAGTTCCGGCGCGTCCATGCCGGCATAGAGGTCGGCAAGGTTCCATTCCGGCAGATCGCCAAGCTCGGCCGCGCCCTGACCGGACGCTGGTGCCGCAAGCCGCCGACCAAACATCATGCGCATCGACAATACCTTCCGTGAATCAAGTGGCCAGAATCAAGTGGCTGGAATCAAGGGGGAATGGAGAAGCCGGTCAAATCCTAAGGAATTCGTTCACCGGGTTTTTTGAAACCTTATTTAGAACCGTGTGCCAAGATGATCCATGGGGATTTCGGGCGCGGGCAAATCAAGACAGTCATGACAGGTTCCATACTCATAGTCGATGACGATCCCGTGCAGCGCCGGCTGCTCGAGGCCGCGGTGACGCGGTTCGGCCACACGGCAATCGTCGCCGAGGGCGGTGCAGCCGGCCTCGAAGTGCTCGACGGGCCTGGCGCCCGCGACGTCTCGGTCGTGATCCTCGACCTGGTCATGCCCGGCCTCGACGGCATTGGCGTGCTGAAGGCGATGCGCGAACGCGACATCACCGTTCCCGTCATCGTGCAGACCGCCCAGGGCGGCATCGAAACCGTGGTTTCGGCAATGCGCCACGGCGCCTTCGATTTCGTCGTCAAACCGGCTTCACCCGACAGGCTGCAGGCCTCGATCGCCAACGCGCTCAAGGTCGAGGCGGTCGAGGGCGAGGTCAAGCGCACGTCGCGCAAGCGCGGCGGACTGCTGACCTTCAAGGACATGATCACCCACAGTCCGGCCATGGACAGGGTGATACGTCTCGGCCAGAAAGCGGCGGCCTCCAACATCCCGATCCTGATCGAAGGCGAATCCGGCGTCGGCAAGGAGCTGGTGGCACGCGCCATCCAGGGCAGCGGCGATCGTCGCTCGAAACCCTTCGTCACCGTCAATTGCGGCGCCATTCCCGACAATCTGGTCGAATCGATCCTGTTCGGCCATGAGAAGGGCTCGTTCACCGGCGCCACCGACAAGCACACCGGCAAGTTCGTCGAAGCGCATTCGGGCACGCTGTTCCTCGACGAAATCGGCGACCTGCCGCTCGACGTGCAGGTCAAGCTGTTGCGGGCCGTGCAGGACGGCGAGGTCGATCCGGTCGGCGGCCGTTCCACCGTCAGGGTCGACATCAGGCTGATTTCGGCGACGCACCGCAACCTCCTGCAGCAGGTCAAGGACGGCAAGTTCCGCGAGGATCTGTTCTATCGGCTGAACGTCTACCCGATCTTCGTGCCGCCGCTGCGCGACCGCCGCGACGACATTCCCCATCTGGTCACGCATTTCATGGAGAAGGTGGCGCCCGCCGACCCGCGCCATCGCCTGCAGGGCATTTCGGCGGCAGCGCTTGCCGTGCTGCAGGCCTATGACTGGCCCGGCAACATAAGGCAGCTGGAAAACGCCGTCTTCCGCGCCTCGGTGCTGTGTGACGGCGATGTGCTTGACGTCGATGATTTTCCGCAGATCCGGGCGCAGGTCGAAGGCACCGTCAATCTCGAAACGGATGGCGACCACGAAACCGATGGTCCTGCGTCACCGCCGCTGGAGCCGCGTGATGAGGATGTCGTGCCCGGCGAGGCTGCTTCGGCAAGCGTGCACGACCAGCCTGCCGGGACGCAACCTCGCTTCGGCACGCTGCGGGCGCTCGACGAACGCGGCAATGTGCGGGCGCTGGCCGACGTCGAATTCGAAATGATCAAGCTCGCCATCGACCACTACAACGGCCAGATGAGTGAAGTCGCGCGCCGCCTCGGCATCGGCCGCTCGACGCTTTACCGCAAGCTCAAGGAATACGGCATCGACCCGGAGACCGGGCGCGTCGACCGCCTCGCTTCCTAGCGCGGATTCCATCTGTTCGTTCGCGCGTGACCTTGTCGGAAAACCACGATTACGCCCCCGCGCAAGGCCGGGACCAGCCTGCAATGGCAGAACGGAGCCGTATCGGGCTTTTGGCGGCAATGCGGCAGTCCTGTGAACAGGCTTGTTCACGCATTAAGGCTAACGGTAACAGATCGTGTTTCGGGTAAAGCCGGAAATGTGATCTAAACCAGCGGTTTACCAAGAAATCTTGTGAACAATTTTTGACGGGATATCGCCATGGTCTTACCGCATTTCGGCTTCAATAAGCGATGATTAACCATTAGGATCAATATTCGGATGTGAAAACGACACGTCCGTTTGGGCAAATCCGGGGACAAACGGCAGCCTGCAAGGCCTTTTGATTTGAACAGAATCGAACGACTCACAAACGGGCGTCATGATCATTTGAGCGTCTGGCCGAGATGGCTGGCGGCGGTGATTGTCGCATTTGGTTTTGTTGCCGCGGCCGCCACGGGCGCCCAGGCCGAAGTTCGTACGCTGAAGCTCTATCATCTCCACACCCACGAGAAGGCCGAGATCGTCTACAAACGCAACGGCCGTTACGTTCCCGAGGGCCTGAGGAAGATCAACATCATCCTGCGCGATTGGCGCCGCAACGAGCCGACCAAGATGGATCCGCGCCTGCTGGATCTGGTCTGGGAGGCATATCGGGAAAGCGGCGCCACCGATTATATACAGGTCGTCTGCGGCTACCGTTCGCCGGCGACCAACTCGATGCTGCGCAGCCGCAGCCGGGGTGTCGCCGAGAAGAGCCAGCATATGCTGGGCAAGGCGATGGATTTCTACATTCCCGGCGTGCCGCTGAAGAAGCTGCGCAACATCGGCCTCAAAATGCAGGGCGGTGGCGTCGGCTACTATCCGACCTCCGGTTCGCCGTTCGTCCATATGGATGTCGGCAATGTGCGCCACTGGCCCGGCATCAGCCGCCAGGAACTGGTCGGCCTGTTCCCCAACGGCAAGACGCTGCATGTGCCGAGCGACGGCCGGCCGCTGCCCGGCTATGAACAGGCGCTCGCCTCCTACAAGGCGCGCAAGGGCTCCGGCACACCCAACATCGAACTGGCCAGCGCCGGCGGCAGCGGCAAGAAATCCGGCGGGTTCCTCTCTGCCCTCTTCGGTGGTGGCGGCGACGACGAGGCCGACGACAGCGCCGATGTCGAGACCGCTTCGGCTGCCCCGGCGCCCAAGGCTGGAAACCTGAAGCCGGGCGCGACCGCCAAGAGCAGCAACCTGCCGGGCATCGCTATCGTCGCGCCCGAGAAAGCGCAGCGCGCCGAAATTCCGCAGGTCGCCGACGAGCAGGCCCCGGAACCGCAGAAGGACACGCCGGAGACGATTATCGCGGCGCTGCCCGCCAAGGAGATTCCGCTGCCCGATTTCGCACCGCGGCCGAAGGCCGATGTCGGCGCGCAGCCTGAGAATGTACCGTTCACCATGGCGGACGCAACGGCGACCACCGAACAGGCCGTGGCGACCGCCCAGGCGCCGGCGAACATGCCTTTCGGCAAGGCTGATCCATCCGCGGTAGCGGCGGCCGCGGCGGCCGATCCGGCGCAGGTTGCGGTCAATAACATTCCCTTGCCGACTTGGCGTCCCGAACACACGCTGCCGGCGGATCTGGCGTCGCCGCCCAGCAAGGATGTGCTGATGGCGCTGGCGGATACTGCCGAACGCGGCAGCACCGCCACGGATGCGTTCTCGGCACTGCCAACGGCTCGGCCAGAGCCGGCCAAGCCGGACGCCGTCAAGGCCGTTCTCGAAGAGGCCAACGCCCAAATCGGCAATACCAACGCCCAAGTCGGCAATGCGGTCGAATATCAGCTTGCGTCGCTGGCCGAAGAACCGCGCTCGGCGTTCAACGATCCTTCGGGCGTCGATGCCGCATCGCCGCGCCTGGCTGTTGCCGCCCGCCCGGCCGGTTCCGATCCGGCCGCCGCCATCGGCGCCGGCGTGAAGACAACCCGCAAGGAAGCCAGGGCCACCGCCCGCGACCAGAAGCCCGGCCCCAGGGCCATGGTGGTCGCCGCGGCACCTCAGGCCGCCCGCTGGGCGCTGACCAGCGGCGAGCACGTCGCCACCGTTTCGAGCGCGACGACGGCGCCGGGCTACGCCTACAATATCGTGCATACACCGCCGAGCGAGGTCTATACGGCCGGTTTCCAGCCGAGCAACGAAGTGGGTGACGTCAATCGCTTCACCGGCAATGCCGTCAAATTCATGTCGGTCGCCCGCTTCCAGACCAAGTAGCGAACGGACCAGAATTGGAAGCCGCGCCGGGAGACCCGCGCGGCTTCTTTTTGTCCAAAAAGCGCGATGCACGCGATGCCCCGATCCTGCAGGGTCACGCGCGGCTGAACTTACTCATGAAGCTGGAACGACTTGGCAATTTTCCGCAAGTCGGCCGGGTTTTCCACGCCGTCCGAAGGCGCGTTATTTCGCGAGCTTGCTTGCCGCGCGGGCGAGGGCCTCGATCTCGTCCCACTTGCCCGCCTTGACCATGTCGTCGGGCGCAACCCAGGATCCACCGACACAGATGACGTTTGGCAGGCTGAGGTAGTCGGCGGCGTTCTTGCCGGTGATGCCGCCGGTGGGGCAGAATTTCACGTCGGCGAGCGGCGAGGCGAAGGCCTTCAGCGACGCAATGCCGCCGGACTGCTCGGCCGGGAAGAATTTAAGGAAGCGCAGGCCTGCCTCGCGCGCGGCCATGATCTCGCCGGGTGTGATGGCACCGGGCAGCAGCGGAACCTCGCTATCGGCGGCGGCTGCCAGAAGCTCCCGTGTGATGCCTGGGCTGACGATGAAACGCGAGCCTGCGCTCGCCGCCTCGTCGAATTGCCTGCTGTCCAGAATGGTGCCGGCGCCGACAATGGCTTCCTCGACCTCGGCCGCAACCCGGCGGATCGCTTCCAGCGCATCGGCGGTCCTTAGCGTGATCTCGATTGCCGGCAGGCCGCCACGCGCCAGGGCGCGGGCCAGCGGCACCGCATCAGCAACGTTGGCGATCTTCAACACCGGGATGACCGGCTGGCCATTGAGGAGCGACAGGAGTTTTTCGGTTTTGCTGGGCATCTGTCTCTCCATATCTAGCCACGTCAGCGGCCATTTCAACCGATTAGCAGACGGGCGTTTGCCTGTCCACGAAACCGGTCGCGTCGCGATGTCACGCATCATTGGACAGCTTACTGGCTCTTCCCCGACAGGCCATGACAAGAGGCCGAAGCAGGCCGCCAAACCGTTTCGCCTTGAATCGGCTTTTACGAGCGTCTAGTTGCTCTTGCAATGTCACCGTCCGCTCCATCCCAGCCCGTCCACGTCGCCGCGCTTTACCGGTTTGCCCGGCTCGACGCCTTCGAGACGCTGCGCACGCCGCTCGCGGCTTTCTGCTGCGGACGCGGCATCAAGGGCACGCTGCTCCTGGCGCATGAAGGCATCAACGGCACCGTCGCCGGCAGCGAAGCAGCGATCGCCGAACTCATCGACCATATCGAGGCCATCGACGGACTGTCGGGCCTCGAGGTCAAGTGCAGCGTGGCCACGGAAATGCCGTTCCACCGCATGAAGGTGCGGCTAAAGCGCGAGATCGTCACCATGGGGGTCGAAGACATCGACCCGGCGACGAGCGCCGGCACCTATGTCGCACCGGCCGACTGGAACGCGCTGATTTCCGCACCCGGCACGATCGTCATCGACACGCGCAATGCCTATGAGGTTTCGATCGGCACCTTCAAGGGCGCGGTCGATCCGGCGACCTCGAGCTTTCGCGAATTCCCGGCCTGGGTGGAAGCACACCGGGCGGAGCTCGAAGGCCGCAAGGTGGCGATGTTCTGCACCGGCGGCATCCGCTGCGAGAAGGCGACGGCTTACGTCAAGTCGCTCGGCTTCGAGGACGTGTTCCACCTCAAGGGCGGTATTCTCAAATATCTCGAGGAGGTTCCGGCCGAACAGAGCCTGTGGCAAGGCGAGTGCTTCGTCTTTGACGAGCGGGTTTCGGTATCGCACGGCCTCGCCGAGGGCGACGCGGAGCTCTGCCGCGCCTGCCGTCATCCGCTGACGGCAAGCGAGCTGGCGTCGCCGAAATTTGCCGCCGGCGTCTCTTGCCCGCACTGTTTCGATGTCCGCACCGACGAGGACCGTCAGCGCTATGCAGAGCGCCAGCGGCAGGTCGAGCTTGCGCAGGCGCAGGGCAGGGCTCCGCATATCGGATCCTGACCAAGTACCGCAGTCGCGGCCAGGCGGCTGCCTGTCATTGCAATGCCAGGCTTTGGGACCTACGTCTTCGGCGTTCGAAACCTGCCCGTTCGGCTGGGCAAATGCTGGAGGCACTGAATGTTCGATCCCAAGAAGCTTCTCGACGATCTGCTCGGCTCGCAAATCCCCGGCACCAGCGGCACTGTCCGCGACAAGGCGGGTCAGGCCGTGCAGATGGCCAAGGACAACCCGCTGGCCGCGGGAGCCCTGGCGGCGGTGCTGCTTGGAACAGGTGCCGGCCGGCAAGTGACGGGTGCCGCCGTGAAGCTCGGCGGACTGGCCGCGATCGGCGGCCTCGCCTACAAGGCCTATCAGAACTACAAGGCCGGCAATGCGCCAGAGCAAGCGCCTGCCGCCGGCGAACCGGAATTGCTGCCGCCACCCAAGGACACCGCCTTTCACCCGTCGCAGGCGCCGCAGGGCGAGGATGAGTTCACGCTGACCCTGGTGCGCGCGATGATCTCGGCGGCCAAGGCCGACGGCCATGTCGACGATGAGGAGCGCAAGAAGATCGCCGGCAAGCTCAGCCTTGCGGGGATCGGCCCCGATGCCGAGAAATTCCTGATGGCGGAGCTGGAAAGCCCGCTCGACCTCGATGCGCTGGTCGCTGGTGCCCAAACCGACGCGCAGAAGCTCGAACTCTACACGGCATCGCGCCTCACCATCGATCCCGATACGCGCGCCGAGCGCGGCTATCTCGACCTGCTTGCTGGCCGGCTTGGCCTGCCGGACGCGCTGGTCGACCATGTCGAGGCGACGGTTTCGGCGGCCAAGGTGCCGGTCGCCAAGGCGGGCACCGCGCCCAATCCACGCTGGTAGGTCAAAACGGCACGGGCCCCTTTCCCGCGGTTAACCCCTCGTTAACCCAGGAAGCGCATGATTCTATACAGTCGGACCGGCTTTTCCTCCTCCCAAGCCCGGTTCAGATCAGGGCGGTCGCCAATGACCGCCCTTTTTGTCGGCCGTTGCCGGCATTCTCTGAAAGCCGGATTCCATTTTTCGAGGGCACGCCCCGGCGGCTGCGCTTGCCATCGCTGCCGTCATTTGCGATGCCTTCTCTTCTTGAGCCAGACCCTGAAGATCAAGCGGGCGCGCACGGCGCCGCCGGAGGATATCTGCCATGACCGAGAAAACCGCCATCGTCACCGGCGCCGGCACGGGCATCGGCAAGAGCGTTGCCACGGCGCTGCTCAAGACCGGCTGGAATACGGTGTTCTGCGGGCGCCGCAAGCCGGTGCTGGATGCCGCGATCGCCGAGGCCGGCCGGACCGAGGCCAAGGCATTGGCGGTCGCCTGCGACATCAGCAAGGCGGGTGAGGTCGACGATCTGTTCGAGACGGTGGCGGAAGCTTTTGGCCGTGTCGACCTGCTCTTCAACAATGCCGGCATGGGCTACAAATCGACGCCGATCGACGAGATCCCGGTCGAGGTGTGGAACGATATCGTCGGCGTCAATCTCACCGGCTCGTTCCTGTGCGCCCGCGCTGCCTTCGGCGCCATGCGCAAGCAACGGCCGATGGGCGGCCGCATCATCAACAACGGCTCGGTGTCGGCCTACGCGCCGCGCCCGGGCTCGGTGCCCTATACCGCGACCAAGCATGCCATTACCGGGCTGACCAAGACGCTGGCGCTCGACGGTCGTCCCTATGACATCGCCTGCGGCCAGATCGACATCGGCAACGCGCTGACCGACATGGCGCAGCCGATGACCGTCGGCGTGCCGCAGGCCAATGGCTCGATCGCCGCCGAAGCCGTGATGGACGTCCAGCGCGTCGCCGATGCCGTCGTCCACATGGCCAGCCTGCCGCTCGACGCCAACGTGCTGTTCATGACCGTCATGGCAACGAAGATGCCGTTCGTCGGACGCGGCTGATCATTTCCCCTGCAACGGCACGCCGGGGCGATAGAGCGCGATCGGACGGATCTCGTAGACAGCGGTCGGATTGACGCGGCGAAGGTCGCGGGCGATCGCGATCGCATCGTCGCGCGCGGCGCAGTCGACGACATAGAGACCGAGCAGCTGTTCCTTGGTCTCAGCAAATGGCCCGTCGATGACAGTTCCATCGCCGGGGCCGCGCAAAGTGCAGGCCGATTGGGTCTCGCCAAGCCGTGCCGAGGGGCCGAGGCTGCCGTCGGCATAAAGCCGCTCATTGATCTTGAGCAGTTCGGCCATCAGCGCCGCATCTTCCTGCGGCGTCAGCGCCTTGATCGCGCCTTCCACGTGATAGGCAAGGATTGCATAGAACATCCAGGGCACCCCACTTCGATCCTGATCCGACGACCGTAGCCGTTCTCGACCTGCAGGCACAGTCTTGGCCCTGCGCCTCCCGACGGATCATGACACCCGCCGTGGCAGGCCGCCCGCCACCTTACCTGGCCAGGAACGCGCCGATCCTGTCCAGCGCACGCAAGATGTTTTCCTCGGAGTTGGCGTAGGAAAGCCTGACATAGCCTTCGCCGAGAATGCCGAAATCGGGGCCGCCGATCAGCGCCACGCCGGCCTCGTCGAGCAACGCGGAGGCGAGCTTCTTTGCCTTCCAGCCGGTCTTCGAGACATTGGGAAAGGCATAGAACGCGCCCTTGGGCGTGATGCAGGATATGTTGGGCAAAGCGTTCAGGCCTTCGACGACGATCTTCCTGCGGCGGTCGAAGGCGCGCATCATCTTGTCGACGTCGTCCTGCGGGCCGTCTATGGCCGCGATGCCGGCAAACTGGCTCGGCGCGTTGACGCAGGACCAGCAGTTCACCGCCAGCTTGCGCACCTTGTCGTAGAGATGGGCGCCCTTGTCGCCGTTCGGCCAGATCGACCAGCCCATGCGCCAGCCGGTCATTGCCCAGGTCTTGGACCAGCCGTTGAGCACGATCAGCCGGTCGCGGATCTCAGGGAAACCGAGCAGCGAGCAATGCGTCTCGCCGTCATAGGTCATCACGTCGTAGATCTCGTCGGAGAGGATGGCGATATCAGGGTGCTTCTCCAGCCCCTTGACCAGCTTCTCGATCTCGGCGCGCGGTGTCACGCCACCGGTCGGGTTGGCCGGCGAGTTGAGGATCAGAAGTCTGGTCTTCGAGGTGATCAGGGCCAGCGTCTCCTCGGCGGAGAAGGCAAAGCCGTTCTCCTCGCGCATCGGCACCGGAATGGGTGCCGCACCGGTAAACTCGATCATCGAGCGGTAGATGGGAAAGCCGGGGTCCGGATAGAGGATCTCGGCGCCGGGCTCGCCGAACATCAGGATGGCGGCGAACATGGTCGGCTTGCCGCCGGGCAGGATCATCACGCCCTCGGGCGACACTTCGACGCCGGTGGTGGTCAGCGTGCGCCGCACCACCGCCTCGCGCGTCGCCAAAAGGCCGTTGGCCGGCGTGTAGCCGTGGTGGCCGTCGCGCAGCGCCTTGATCGCGGCCTCGACGATATGCTGCGGCGTCTTGAAGTCGGGTTGGCCGATGCCGAGATTGACGATGTCGCGGCCCTGTTGAGCCAGTGCGGTCGCCCTCGCGAGCACTGCGAAGGCATTTTCCTCGCCGAGACGGTCGAAGGCCGAAATCGTGTGGAGCATTTTTCCCGTCCGTGTGGTTCTTACTGTGGGGTCGCGTTTTTGTGAGCCTTGGCCCGCAAAAGTCAAACGGATTGGAGTCTTTGGTGTCGGAAAATCTCAGGGATTGGCAGCCGCGTCCGCGACCCGAACGCAAGGCGATCGACGGCCGCTATGTCCGGCTTGAACCGCTGAGCGCCGCAAAGCACGGTGATGGCCTGTACGAAGCGTCTTCCGTGTCCGACGTCGACGGCCGCTTCGCCTGGCTGCCTGACTATCCGCCAGAAAGCCGCGCCGCCTTCCAGCCCTGGTTGGACAAGGTCGAGGCGAGCGAGGATCCGCTGTTCTTTGCCGTCATCGACAAGGCCAGCGGCAAGGTCGCCGGGCGCCAGACGCTGATGCGCATCGATCCGGCTTACGGCGTCATCGAGATCGGCAACATCTATTGGGGGCCGCTCATCGCGCGCAAGCCGGCGGCGACCGAAGCGCAGTTCCTGTTCATGAAATACATCTTCGACGAACTCGGCTATCGCCGCTACGAATGGAAGTGCAACAACCGCAACGAGCCGTCGAAGCGGGCGGCGGAGCGGTTCGGTTTCAAATTCGAGGGCATTTTCCGCCAGCATCTCATCGTCAAGGGTGAAAACCGCGACACCGCGTGGTATTCGGTCATCGACAAGGAATGGCCAGCGTTGCGCAAGGCTTATGAAGCCTGGCTCGATCCGGCCAATTTCGACGGCGACGGCCAACAGAAGCGACGGCTCGAGGATTGTCGCGCGGAATTCGGCGCCTGAAGCGCGTCGCGCTTCAAGCCTTTTTGGTTGCATGTCGTCATCCCAAAACCGGGCCACTTTTGGGCGACATGCAAGGGAGTTCACCATTGGCGCATATCCACGATCACAGCGGACACGATCACAGCGGACACGATCACCCTGGACACGATCATGGGGCCGGCCATGTGCATGGCTCGACCGACAAGAAGCGCGTGCTGATCGCGGCCTGCCTGACTGCGGGTTTCATGGTGGCGGAAACGCTTGGCGGTCTCTTCACCGGCTCGCTGGCACTGCTGGCCGATGCCGGCCACATGCTGGCCGACGCCATCGCGCTCGGTCTTGCCTGGTATGCCTTCCACCTTGCCGACCGGCCGGCGACCGTCCGTCTCACCTATGGCTTCGGCCGGGTCAAGACATTGGTGGCCTACACCAATGGCATCGCCATCTTCGTCATCGCGCTGTGGATCGTCTATGAAGCATGGGAGCGGCTGCAGAGGCCGGCGCCGGTGCTCGGCGGCCCGATGCTGGTCGTGGCGATCCTCGGCCTGCTGGTCAATATCGGCTCCTTCCTGGCGCTGCATGGCGGCGACCGCGAGAGCCTCAATATGCGCGGCGCCATCCTGCATGTGCTTGGCGACCTGCTCGGTTCGGCCGCCGCGATCGTTGCCGCATTGGTGATCCTGGCGACCGGCTGGACGCCGATCGATCCGATCCTGTCGGTCCTGGTTTCGCTGCTGATCCTGTCCACGGCCTGGTCGCTGATGCGCGCCGCGGCCCACGTGCTGCTCGAAGGCGTGCCGCCGAGCCTCGACCGCGACCTGATCGCGCGCGACATCCAGAGTGCAGTCAAGGGCGTGCGCGAGGTGCACCATATGCATATCTGGTCGATCGACGGGGCAAGCAGCATGGCGACGCTGCATGCCTGCCTCGACGAGGGTGTCGATGCCTATCAGGCGGTCAGCACGATCAAGAAGCGGCTTGCCAGCGAGCACGGCATCAGCCATGCCACCGTGGAACCGGAATTCGGCCAATGCGCCGATGACAACCACGATCGCGAGCACGATCATGAGCACGAGCATAGGCATGAACACGATGCGGCTCTGCATCACGGCCACCATCACTAGGCCGGGTCGATGACCGGCCCAGCCTCAGGAGTTCCGCTGCCTTGAAAGCCAGCTTTACATGTGCCCGCTGCCCTGGTGCGGCGTGATGGACCGTGACACCAGGAATGCGGCTATTGCGGCGCTGTCGATCATGCTTCTGTTCGGCATTGCCGCCTTCTACCTGCCGACCGTGATGCTGGCACTCGGCAGTCTTTCGACGGTGCTCGCCGGTATCTTCGGCACCATGTTCGTGCTGGCGTTCTTCTTGGTGTTCTGGCTGCGGGCGCGCAGCCAGCGTAAAAATCAGGGCAAGTAAGGGAATTTCGACATGCGCATTCTGATCACCGGCGCCGCAGGCATGGTCGGCCGCAAGCTTATCGCCCGGCTGGCCAAGGACGGCACACTGCGCGGCAAAAAAATCACCGCGCTCGATTTGCACGACATCGTGCCGCCACAGGCGCCGGCGATGGATGGCGTCAGCGTCGCGCTGCACACGGGGGACCTCGCCGAGGCCGGCGCCACTGAGAGCCTGGTCGCGTCGCGCCCCGATGTCGTCTTCCATCTCGCCGGCATCGTGTCGGGCGAGGCGGAAGCGAATTTCGATCTTGGCTACAGGGTCAATCTCGACGGAACACGCGCGCTGTTCGATGCCATCCGGCTGGCGAGCTTTGCGCCGCGCCTGGTCTTCACCTCGTCGATCGCGGTGTTCGGCGCGCCGTTCCCGGATGTCATTCCCGACGACTTCCATCCGACGCCGCTGACCTCCTACGGCACGCAGAAGCAGATGAGCGAGGCGCTGCTGGCCGACTACACGAGGCGCGGTTTCTTCGACGGCATCGGCATCCGGCTGCCGACCATCTGCGTGCGGCCCGGCAAGCCGAACAAGGCGGCCTCCGGCTTCTTCTCGGGCATCATCCGCGAGCCGCTGAGCGGCCATGAGGCGATCTTGCCGGTGCCGCGCTCCGTCGTGCACACCCATGCCAGCCCGCGCTCGGCCGTCAATTTCCTGATCCATGCGGCCGGGATCGACGGCGCCGCCGTCGGGCCGCGCCGCAACCTGACGATGCCCGGCGTCGCCGTCACCGTCGGCGAGCAGATCGAGGCGCTGGAGCGCATTGCCGGGGCCAAGGCGGTGAGCCTGATCCGCGAGGAGCCGGACGAGACGATCTGGGCGATCGTCAAGGGCTGGCCGACCCGGTTCGAGGCGAAGCGGTCACGGGAGCTCGGCTTCAGCGCCGAGAAGAGTTTTGATGAGATCATCCGCGCCCATATCGAGGATGAACTCGGCGGCAAGATTCCCGATTAGGAGTTTGCCGCGATCTAAACGCTGCCCGTCAGGCTCGCCGACAGCAGCAAAAGTCCGAACAGGAACACGAAGGCGGCGCCGCCGATCTCGACGATCGAGTGGATACGGTTGCCCATGCGGCCGTCACCGGCGAAGTACACCGCCCAGTTCTTGGCGGTTACGGCAAGCGTCGCCAGCGCCGAGACTGTGATCGCGGTTCCAATCGACATTGCCAGCACCGACAGCAGGCCGCCGAGCCAGAGCCCGTTGAGAAGCGCGAAGCTGAGCACGATCAGCGCGCCGGAGCAGGGGCGGATGCCGACCGCCGCCACCGCCGTCCACGCGGTGCGCCAGTCGAAGCGGTCGCCCGACAGCAGTGCCGGATCGGGCGCATGCGAGTGGCCGCAGGTTTCGCAGACCTCGCCCGCCGCATGGTCGTGATGCGCATGACTGTGTGCGCCATGGTCATGATGATGGTCATGGTCACGTGCGCCGTGGTCGTGGTGGTGGTCGTGCGAATGGTCATGCACGTGGTCGTGGTCGTCATGCACCTGCAGCGCGTGCGAATGGGCATGCGCCGAATGGCTGTGCGCGGCATGCGAATGGCCGGCGTGCGAATGACCCGCATGACCACCACGCGAATACCCGGCGTGGGCCGCCGACAGGCTGTAGGCGGGGCCTTTGCCGAACAGGCGCAGGACGGAAGGGCCGACCTTGCGCCATAGCAGCCAGGCGCCGAAGAGAGTGACGAAGACAAAGCTCATGATCTCCATGAACCAGGCCGCGTCGGTCATCGAGACGGCTGTGCCGCGCAGCACGAAATAGGCGACCGCCATCACCGCGACCGCGGTCAGGCCCTGCAGCAGGGCAGAGACGAAGGACAACAGGATGCCGCGCCGCAGCGCCACTTCATTGGCCACCATGTAGGACGAGATCACCGCCTTGCCGTGGCCGGGGCCGGCGGCGTGGAAAATGCCGTAGGCGAAGGACAGGCCGATGAGCACCCAGAGCTTGCTGTTGTCCTGGCGCATCGCCTTCATGGCTGTCGCCAGCGCGCGGTAGAATTCCTGCTGCCTGAGATTGATCCACATCAAGATGTGGGCGAACGGACCGGTGGTCGGAGCCATGCCGTCATTGACGCCAATGCCGAGCGAACTCTGGGCGTGCGCGGCGTTGGCGAAATGCATCGCGGCAAAGGTGAGGGCCAACAGGCCGAATGCCAAACGCGGGGATGGTTTCGTCACCGGCTTCATCCTTCTGGCTGACAGGTCAGTTCGAGCTTGGTGGCAAAGATCTTGCTCATGTCGGTGCCTGTCGGATCGTTGAAGAAGGCATCCGTCAGGGTCTTCTGGTTTTCCTTGATCGCTTCGTCCGGGTCCGGACGAACCACCTTGCTGGTGCAGTTCGACGGCAGGCCTTCAACGGTGATGTTGGAATCCTCGGTGAAGTCGATCGCCGTGTAGAACGTCGGGTCGTAGACACCGATGTCGATCTTGCCGGTCAGCTTGATCGGCGTCTTCGGTTCGGATTCGAACAGGATGATCAGCTGGTCGTTTTCGAAATTGGCCATCAGATGCGGCGGCGGCGTCATCGGCACGTCCTTGCCGTTTTGCGTGACGAGCTGGAAATAGTTGAACTCGGCCAGCGAGGCGTGAACGGTGTCGGCAACCTCCTTCAGCTCCTTGTCGTCAAGCTTCAGGTCGGAGTTCTTGTCGAACTCCATCATCACCGTACTCGAAAACAGGTCGTCGAAGCGCCAGAGATGACGCAGCGCTTTCACGGTTTGGTGATCCGGGCCGAGGATCACGTCGAGGCGTGCCTCGGCGAAAACATGCGGGTGCACATAAGCCGGTCCCGTCGCGGCAAAGGTCGCCGCCAAGGCCGAAGCCAGCATGATTGCGTGCCGTTTCAGGTGCATTACCGGTCGCGATTCCCTTGGCTTCGGAGAGATGTCGAGAGTTACCAGAAAGGGGGCAGAATTGGGACCGTGAGACGGTTAAACCTGCTATGCGATCTCGCGCGTCCTGAACCACTGCACCAGAAAGTCGACGAAAACGCGTACTTTGGCCGGCAGATAGCGGCGGTGCGGGTAGACGGCGAAGATGCCGCCGCCAGAGAGGATGCGGTCGTCGAGCGCTGTCACCAACTGACCGCTCTTGAGGTCGGGCGCGGCGATGAAATCCGGCAGGATGCAAAATCCGAGGCCCGATATAGCGGCGGCGCGCGCCGCCATCGGGCTGTTGACCTCGATCGGGCCCGACACCGCGACGCTCAGCTGATCGTTGTTGTCGCCCTTGAACGGCCAGTTGTTCAGACCGCGGCCATTGGTGTCGACGATGCAGGGCATGTGACCGAGGTCCTGCGGCCGCGTCGGCATGCCATGCCTGGCGATCAGTTCGGGCGAGGCGCAGAGCTTGACCGAGAACGGCGCCAGCCGTCTGGCGATCAGCGACGAATTCTCCAGGCGGGAGATGCGCACCGCGAGATCGAAGCCTTCCTCCACCAGATCGACGAAGCGATCGTCGAGCTGGATGTCGAGCACGATGTCGGGGTGCTGCTTGGCGAAATCGATCAGCGATTGGCCGATCGGCGCGTCGGCGAAGGTGCGCGGCGCCGACAGTTTGATCCTGCCGCGCACGTCGCCGGAGGATTCGCGCACGGCGTCGGCCAGGCTGTCGACCTCGCGCACGATCTCGGAGGCGCGCCGATAGTAGGTGTGGCCGGCCTCGGTCATCGAGAACTGGCGCGTGGTGCGGTTGAGGAGCAGCGCGCCGAGCTCGTCCTCCAGCTCGCGCACATATTTCGACAGCAGCGCCTTGGAACGGCCGATCTTGCGCGCCGCCGCCGAAAAGCCCTCGGCCTCGACGACGTCGATAAAGGCGCGCATGCGGGTCAGTGTGTCCATGGTTCAGGCCTTCTGTGCTGCGTCGAGAAGTTTTCGGCCGAGCCGTATCAGGGCAATGTCGCTGCCGGAAGGGCCTAGCAGCGACAGGCCGAACGGAGCGCCGGCGACCGAACCGATGGGCAAGGTGATTTGCGGGAAGCCCGACAGGCCGGCCAGGCACAGGAGATGCAGCGCCCGCTCGCGATAGGCCTGGAACTGCTCCGGCGTGCTGTCGACATAGGGTGCCGGGCCCGGCACCGTCGGCATGACAAGGAAGCCGTCCCTGCCGAGCAGGGCGCTCAGTTCGCCGCGAAAGGTCAGCCGGCGCACTTTCTCGGCCTGCGCCGTCCGGTCGTCGACGGCGCGGCCAAAGCCGAAACGCTCCTCGACGCCGGGTCCAAGGCCGCGCTCGCCGCTGGTGATCCAGTCGCCATGCTCGCCCCAGGCCTCCCTGGCCTGGAGCCGGCGAAAGCACCAATAGAGTTCATCCGGAGACGAACTGAAGTGCATCGCCGGCGTCGCCGGCGCGCCGAAAACCTTGGCAGCCAATGCCTTCATCCCGGCATATTCGGCGAGCGCGGGGCGGGCGACCATCTCGTCCAGCCAGTCGAGCGACAACGGGCGGTCCAGCGTGTGCTGGTGCGGATCGCGCCCCAGCAGCAGCTTGCCGACGGTTTCGTAGGTCTCGATATCGTCGGCGAACCAGCCGAACGTGTCGAAGCTCGGCGCCAGCTTCATGGTGCCGTCGAGCGAAATGCGGCCATGTGTGGTGCGTAAGCCGATCAGGCCGCAAAAACTCGCCGGCGCGCGGATCGAGCCGCCGGTATCGGAGCCGGTCGCGATGTCGGCCAGCCTGCCCGCCACCGCCGATGCCGACCCCGACGAGGAGCCGCCGGTGACGCGGTCGGGGGCCGCAGGGTTCACCGGAAACGGAAAATGCGCGTTCTGACCGAACAGCGCGAAGGCCAGTTCGTCGGTCTGGGTCTTGCCGGCGAAGCGCGCGCCGGCATCGAGGATCATCTGCACGGCGGGCGCCGTACGCGAGGCGGCATTGCTGCCGGCGAATTTCTGCAAATTGCCGCAGCCGGTGCGGTAGCCGGCGACGTCATAGATATCCTTGACGGCCAGCCGCAGGCCGGCGAGCGGGCCGAGTTCGGCATGGGCCACCGGCATCTGGCGAAGATCGAGAAAGGCGTTGAAAGGGCCGTGCGTGCCTGGCATCGTTCGATATCCGGATACGGTTGCATCAACATTGTTCGATGCCAGAAATTTTACAACCTTGGATACGATTTTTATTGATTGTGAAATCCTTCCCTCTTATATCGCGCTTGCCCAAAGTCGCACGTGCCTGTGGGTGTCCGCCGATCCTCGAATGGTGAGGGAAATCGGTAAGGTAACTGGAGCTAACCCCTCCAGTCGGTTTAGCGGCCAACCGCCAGACCGAGGACACCTTGAAGCAACGACGGTGCGGGCCTTTCTGGTTCTCTGCCGGTTGTCCAAAGACCGGGGTTACTGAAGAGGCACACCTTCATTGCCGGCAGTGCGGAACGGGGTTCTCCCGATCCAAGCCAAGGCAGACAAAGCGGACCGAAGCCGGGCAAGGCCAAGGTCCATCGCCGCGAGACGGCGTTTCATGGTTCCGGGGTCTCCACCGGCTGGTTCCATGGAATTTACGTCCCGCCTTTGTCCACCGCGTGTTCGCGAGGCCGACAGCCCGCGTCCGCACCCTTGTGCGCGCCGAAAGGCGTGATGGAGAAACCGATGGCTACGCAGCGCATCCTCGACTTCCTCGCCACCCGACGTCCCACCGGTCCTTGCCTCGTCGTCGACCTCGATGTCGTGCGCGACAATTTCCGCGCCTTCGAGAAGGCGTTGCCCGATTCCAGGATCTACTATGCGGTGAAAGCAAATCCGGCGCCGGAAATCCTGCGCCTCCTTGCCGCGATGGGCTCGTCCTTCGACACCGCTTCCGTTGCCGAAGTCGAGATGGCGATGGACGCCGGTGCGCCGGCGGACCGCATCTCCTTCGGCAACACCATCAAGAAGGAGCGTGACGTCGCACGCGCCTACCAGCTCGGCATCCGGCTGTTCGCCGTCGACTGCGTCGAAGAGGTCGAGAAGATCGCCCGCGCCGCTCCGGGCGCACGCGTGTTCTGCCGCGTTTTGACCGATGGCGAAGGCGCCGAATGGCCGCTGTCGCGCAAGTTCGGCTGCGTGCCGGCAATGGCCGTCGACGTGCTGCGCCATGCCAAGGGGCTTGGCCTCGACGCCTATGGCGTGTCATTCCATGTCGGCTCGCAGCAGACCGACCTGACCGCCTGGGACCGTGCGCTGGCCGATGCAAAGACGGTGTTCGCGACGCTGGCTGAAGAAGGCATCGTGCTCAAGATGGTCAATATGGGCGGCGGCTTCCCGACCCGTTACCTGAAGGATGTGCCCGTGGCGCAGGCCTATGGTCAGGCGATCTTCTCGGCACTGCGCAAGCATTTCGGCAACGCGATCCCCGAGACCATCATCGAGCCCGGCCGCGGCATGGTCGGCAATGCCGGTGTCATCAAGTCGGAAGTCGTGCTGATCTCGAAGAAGGCCGACAACGACAATGTACGCTGGGTGTTCCTCGACATCGGCAAGTTCGGCGGTCTGGCCGAGACGATGGACGAGGCGATCCGCTACCCGATCGTCACCCGCCATGACGGCACCGAGACCGCGCCTTGCGTGCTCGCCGGCCCGACCTGCGATTCGGCCGACGTGATGTACGAGAAGACGCCCTATCCGCTGCCTCTGTCGCTGACCATCGGCGACGAGGTGCTGATCGAAGGCACCGGCGCCTACACGACCACCTACTCGGCGGTCGCGTTCAACGGCTTCGAGCCTCTCCGATCCTACGTGATCTGACGGTTCTTTCTTGGCGCATTTTCGGACGGCGAACCGGATACCACTTCGCCTGAAAATGCGTTGAGAACCGATCAGATCATCCCAGGTGGGCGTCTGTCGTCCACCGGGCTCGCCTGTGGAACAGATCTCCGCTCGCCAGGGATTGCGGAAATGGACATTGCAAATTTCATCGTTGACGGCGCTGCGCGCGGAATCTCCCCACTTGAGGGGGAGATGGCCACGAAGTGGCCAGAGGGCGTCCTCTCGGATGCCTCGACCTCCTTTGGGCAAAGTGGCGTCGGCGCGTCACGCGCTATAACCCCCTCTGTCGCCTTCGGCGACATCTCCCCCTCGAGGGCGGAGAGTACCCGCGCGGTTGCCATCGTTGCTGAAACCGCGGCCGATATCGCCGCGCGTGAAGCGCTGCTGGACGACGCCATGGGGCCGAAGCGCAAGACCAAATCGTCGGAGAAGCTGCGGCGTGGCCGCCGGCCCTCGGAAGGCCTGGCCTTCGTCGCGCGCGACGCGTCGGGCAACGTCGTCGGCACGGTGCGGCTGTGGGATGTCAGGCTGGGCGAGGGCGGTGCGGCCGCATTGCTGCTTGGCCCGCTCGCCGTCGACCCGTCGCTCAAGGATGCCGGCATCGGCTCGGCGTTGATGCGCCACGCCATCGCCGAGGCGGCGCGTCTGGGCCACGCGGCGATCCTGCTGGTCGGCGATGCGCCCTACTACGGACGTTTCGGCTTCTCGGCCGCCAGGACCGGTTCACTCGCCATGCCAGGCCCCTACGAGCGGCACCGCTTGCTGGCGCTGGAGCTGGTGGACGGCGCGCTTGACGGCGTGCAAGGCACGCTGAGGGCTTCAGGCCACAGGCTTTCAGTTCCAGCCGAAGCGCGACGCGCTGGCTGAAACCAGCACGGCATACTCGGTTGCGACGACATCCAGGCCGGTCACCGTCGGTGAACCGGCACCTCCCAGGCGAGCCGCGTACTCCTCGCCTTTGGGCGCCTTGTCCCAGTCGTTGCCGATGAAGCGGGCCGTTGCGGTCCCGGAGTCCGATACTTGCGGAGCCGGCGGCCCAAACGAGGCTGCCGTCCGCTTGAGACCATCCAGAAACCTCGCATTGTCGAGGCCGCTGTAGGGTTTACCGTTGCCGTCCACGACATTGAGAAATATCTGCTCGTCGCCAAAGGCGGTGTAACCGCCGCCCAGGCCTTTTTCCACCGCATCCGCTTTTTCGAAGAAACGCTGTGCCACAGTGGCATCGAGCGTATCCTCGGGGAAGCGAACGGTAACGAAGCCCGTGCTCCCGCTGCTGTCGTCCAGTCGAGAGACAAGCACGCTGTGCTGGTGGAAAATGTAGCCGAAGGCAGCGGCCAAACGATCGGCGGTCACGTCGTCAAGCGTGGCCTCGGTCTGCAGCGAGGCGTTGGTCTTGAGGAGGTAGCCACCCGGTGTGACTTCCGTCTCCAGCACCACCGGATCGACGCTTATGCTGGCGGCGATCTTGGGCACGATTTTCTCAAGCACCTCCTTCGAAAAGGCAGCCCGTTCAGCGTAACCGGCCGTCTTCAGTTTTGGCAGATTGAAGCCCACCGAAGGTGTGGCCTCATAGGAAATCAGAACACGTTCGTCGGCCGCTGCCGCCCCTGTCATCGAAACCAGGGCAGCGATCAGCATCGCGCGCGCCACTGATCGAACACTATGGATATTCATTATCGGACCTCGTTGTCTTGCCGCCATTGGGGCCGAGGCCACACTAAATGGATGGTTTCACAATCAAAGGTACGAGCAGCTTGCCGTTCCCCACCGCGTGAAGGTTTCATGCCAAGATTGCTGAAGCCTGTGGAACGAATGTGCCGTCTTCAAGACGGTGCCCCTACAAGGTCCGAAGCGCGTCCAAATGGACCACGTGGCGCGCTTCAGCGTTGTTTATGCATGTCCATCCAAGCCGCCATAGGCTTGCGACATGCCGTCAGCCGATCAACTGGCTGAGCGCCATGGCGACCGTCATGTCGCCTTCGACTTTGATCTTGCCGGTCATGAACGCCATGGTCGGGTTCAGGTCGCCTGATATTAGCGAATCGAGGTCGTCGAGCGACAGCTTGATGGTGCAGTCGGCGGGGGCGTCGGTGGTCGAGACATCAGCGCCGTCGATGACGATGACGCCGTCGCTGCCGGTGTCGAACTTCACGGAACGATCGAACCCGCTGCTGGCCACGCGCGACTTGATCTTCTCGGCAATCTCCTGAACGCTCACGCTGTTCTCCTTGTCCTGTTGCATCTGCTTGTCTGGTTGCATCTGTAGCGCAACGGCGCTTCGGTCTGGCCGAGTCAATGCGGCATCTCCGGCGATCATGGTCGCTGCCGCATATAGCTTTGGGTTGACGTTTACGTCAATGCGAATTGCAGGGACTGGTTCCTATCGCCGCACCGGGCGAATTGTCGGGAGCCGGGCGCCCTGGTCAGCACCGGCGGCTCAATGCGCGCTGACCGGCTTGGTCGTCTCGGGCGCCGTGGTGCCGGAATCCTGGCGGCGACGCAGCCAGTTGTCGCGGATCTCGTCCTTGCTCAGGAAATTGACCTGGTCGATCAGAACCTCATGCACAAGGGGTGCGCCGACGCGGGTGTTGACGGTGTCGCGGATCGCGGCGCGAAAGGCATCGAGGTCGATCGTCGCCTTCTTGGTGAAGTCGATCTGGGGATTGGAATAGAGGTAGGTGTAGACCTGGTCGGTGATCAGCGCCTCGGCCGGTATCGACAGTTTCTTTATCTGCTCCGGTTCGACCGTGTAGACGAGCTTGGTCAGGAAGTAACCGTTGATCCTGGAATCGCGGATCAGCGGCACCGAAATGACTTCGGTCTTGACGTAATCCAGCCCGCCCAGCATGGGCTTGGGTTTCTCGCCGACGCCGCGTTCGCCGGCCGCCTGGAACGAATAGAACACCGCGCCGAGCGTGGCGGCGCAGACCCAGACCGCGATGGCGATGGCCTTGATCATTCGGAAGCCGAGTCCGACAACATCATGCTCTAGAGCCTGTTCCATCCCGATTTAATCGGGATGGGGCTCTATCTCTTTGTTTGAGCATGATCTTTTCCAAAAACCGGCATCCACTTTTCGGGATCATGCTCTAGCCCTTCACCCGGCCGAACTCGCCGGCGGAGTAGGTGCCGTCGGTTTCGGCGCGCTGGATGGCGCTGCGCAGCAGGCTGGCGACTTCGTTGACGGCGCTCAGATGCGCCAGGATCGCCGCCTCGTTCTTCGCCAGTTTCTGACGCAGCCGGGTCAGGCCCTCGCGGTGCTGTTCGAGGAACTCGGCTTCGCTGCCGCCCTTCATGGCGCGGGTCAGTTCGTAGAGATAGCGGCTCTTGCGCGCGTTCGACGCCTTGAGATCATAGCCGGTATCGCTGCGGATGCCGGCGGTCTCTTCCTCGACCACTTCCTCGATGCGGCCGATGATGGCGGCAAGGTTTCCGGGCCGTGCGAACGGTATCGGCGATTCCGACGCGGTCGTGCGCGCTGGCAGGTTGGCGGTGAATTCGGAAGAATCGGCCATGGTGTTTCCCAGTCTAGATCTTGATGTCTGTTTTTATGGTTGGCTCGTCGCCGGTCATCGACCTGGCGGCCTTGCGCTGCAATTCCTGAACGAGCGAGGTGGACAGGCGGGTTTGCTGATCGATCTCGGTCTTTTCCGGTCCATTTGAAACCGGTCCGATAGGCACCTTGCGCTTGCCGTCCATATAGTGGTCGGCGAGCAGCGACTTGGCGATGCCGATGCCGCCGCGATCGGCCATGACGTCGGCGACGCGCTCGGCGAGCTGCGACTTCCACATGTCGCCGGCAAGACCCGTGCCGTAGACGCCCTCGGTGTCCTTGGGCAGCATGTTCTGGATGAAGGTCTGCAAGACCATCGCCTCGAACTTCTTGAATTTCTTGGCCGGATCGGTTCCGGCCGCATGCTCGGCGGTGGCGCGCGACAGGATCGAACCGGGGTCTATGGACGCGGCGGTGTCGACCGAGAACGTGCCCGCAGCACCGCCCGCACGCTTCGTCAGCGCGGCACGGGCAGCCTCGATGTCCGCCGGCTCCGCGGCTCGGGCGACATCCATAACGATGTCGCTGGGTGGAGAAATCGCCAAGAAAGTCCGCCTTTTACCGGGTTTCCTCAGCCAGACCATGCCTCAACAAGCTTGTGGCAGGCTTGCGAGGGAGAGTGTCACCGCCTACGCGCCGGCGCTGAGCGGGCTCTCTTTTGGCGAAGACAGTGCGAGCGCGCCCGTGCCGGGGTGAAGGCCGTCCCTCACGACCTCGACCTGACGCCCTATCGAGACTTGAAGGATTTCCCACGCTGAGAGACGGGAACAGTAGATCGCAGCCGGCAGCGAAGAGCTGCGCCAGAATGAGCAGCAGGCGAATGAGAAGGGCTTCCTTACACTGTCGAAACGCGAGTCTGGCAGCGATCGCCGATCTGACCGCCAGAAGACTGAACGTTTCTCACGACGACAAAAGCGCCGGCGGCCTAACCATAGCTACCGATAGTAGTAGTGCCTGTGGTGATAGTGCCGGTGGTGATAGTGCCTGTGGTGGTAATGCCGGTGCGGGAAATAGTACCGGTGATAATAATACCTGTGGTATCGGAAGTACGGGCGATATGGCTGGTAGTACGGGTCGCCGTAATAGGGGTCGTAATACGGATGATAATAGGGCCGGTAAGGAAATGGGGGCCCTCCGAAACCACCAAAATAGCCACCGAAGGGTGAGAACAGAAATTGCGCCTTGGTCGGTGACGTCACAGCGGCTGTGGCAGCAAGCGCGAGCACAGATGCCAATATCAGCTTTCTCACGGTTACCTCCATTAGTTCGACGTTAAATAACGCGAAGGCCGGCCTAGTCGTTCCTTGAGTTCCGCAACCCATCCCGGCCGCTGCGGTGTGAAATCCAGAAGGCCGCCACTGCTGGGAGCGGGCTATTTGCGTTCGGATTGACTGAGGTGGTGCGACGAGCAAGGCGTTGAGGCGCCACGCTTCCGTTTCGCCGGCTGCTCGGGCGTCAACTCGTCGGGGTTGTTTCAGGCTAGGCGCAAACCGCTAGCAAAACTCCCGCAGCTATTCCTGATCCCGCTTCTGCGCGATCAGATCCAGCCGTTCGCGGTCGGAGCGTTCGCGCTCGTCGCGGTTGCGCACGTCCTTGTAGGCGCGCTCGACCATGTTGGTGCGCGCGCTGGCCTGGGCGATGAGGCCGGCCTCTTGCCTTGCGCTTTCCAGGCTTGTCTCCTGGCGCACCACCGCCTGGGCGATGCGGCGATGATAGAGATCGGGAAACAGCCCGGAGAGGGAATTGTCCTGGTCGAAATGGCCGATCAATTCCCGGGTCTCAGCCTCGGCGGCGTTCGCGGCGGCCAGGAAGGTGGCGTGGCGGGTCTCGTGCAGCGCCTTCAGCTGTTCCTGCACCTTGACCAGTTTCCGCAGACGCTCCTTGCGCGTGCTCATCTCACCTCGCCAGCGTCAGGTCGACGAAGCCGCCGGCGAACAGCGACAGCATGGTGCCGACGGCGAAATAGAAGATCAGCATGCCGCCGGCGATGACGAAGGGCTGGGAGATGAAATAGATCGGGATCTGCGGGGTCAGCTTGTTGACGAAGCCGATCGTCAAATTGACGAGGATGGCATAGGCGACGAACGGGCTGCCGAGGCGGATGACCAGGAAGAAGGTGTCCGACACGGTGTCGGTGACATCGACGAGGGCCGCCTGCGGGTTGAAGAAGACGTTGACCGGCGCCACCGTGTAGGACGCCACCAGGGCACGGACGATCTCGTGGTCGAAATCGAAGACGAACAGCATCAGCAGCGCCGAAAACGAGATGATGGCGGCAAGGGCCGCCTGCGGCTCTGGCTCCTCGATCGCCGGTCCGCCCGAGCCGCCATAGCCGATCAGCATGGCGATGGCCGAGCCCATGAAGCGCAGCGCTTCCATGTAGAGCCTGGTCATGGCGCCGATCAGCCCGCCGACCAGAAGTTCCGAGATGATCATCGGCACCAGGATCTGCGGGCGCGGATCGACGAAGGGAAAGATCTTGTCCCACAGGAAGGCGAGCAGGCCGCCGGTGGCGGCGACCGCCACGAACAGCCTGACCTGCACCGGCACGCGGGCGCTGGACAGGCCCGGCATCAGCATGAAGCAGGCGCCGATGCGGCAGAAGGCGAGGAAAGCCGCGATGACGACGGCTTGCGAGAGAACGCTCACGATATGGTCCCGAGCACCCTGATCTCGACGCCCTTGGCGATTTCGACATGGGAGAGCACCGGCAGCGTGGTGAACAGGCGCTCGATGATCATGCGCACATAGGGGCGGGCGTCGGGCGCGGTGACGAGGACGAAACGCTCGCCGGCTTCGAGGAATTTCTTGATCGCCTTGGTGGCGTCCTGGCCGAATTCCTCCAGCTGGCGCGGATCGATGTCGAACTCGCGCACCTCGCCCTTGGCGTCGCGCTTTAGGCTCTGGTGAAAGGCAAGGTCCCAGCGGTTGCCGAGGCGCAGCACCTTGAGCACGCCGCCTTCCGAAAGATCGCCGCAGATCTGCTGGGCCATGCGGATGCGGACATGCTCGACGATCTGCTCGGTGCGGCGCACATGCGGCGCGATTTCGGCGATCGCCTCGATGATCAGGTGCAAATTGCGGATCGAGACGCGCTCGGCGAGAAGCAGCTTCAGCACCGCCTGCAGGCCGGGATAGGAGATGTGCGTGGTGCAGATCTCGTCGGCGAGCTTGCGGTATTCCTGGTCCTGGCGTTCGAGCAGCGCCTTCATGTCCTTGTAGGACAGAAGCTGCGGCAGGTTGTTGCGGATGACTTCGGAAAGATGGGTGAGCAGCACCGACATGTTGTCGGCGAAGGTGTAGTTCTCGCGCTTCAAATCCTCGGCGAAGGTTTCCATGACGGAATAGGCGCGCATGCCGAAGGCGGGTTCGCGGATCTCTTCGCCCGGTATTTCGGGCACGTCACGGTTGCCGAGCAGCACCATGATCTCGCCGACGCGCATCTGGTATTCGGCGACCACTGTACCGTGCACCTTGATCTGGTAGCTCTTCGGCGGGATGGCGAAATCATCGGCGACGCGCACTTCCGGCACAACGAAGCCGTATTGCTGGGCGAATTTCTTGCGCATCTTGGCCATGCGGAAGACCAGCTCCTGATGCGACACCAGGAGCCGGGTCGAAAGCTGCTTGCCGATCAGCAATTCGATCTCGGCGGTGGCGAGCGAGGCCTTGACCGAGTTCTTCTCTTCCTCGGCCTTGGAGACCTTTTCCTGGTTCTTCAGCGCCTCGGCCTCGGCGACCGCCCGGTTGTGGCGCATCGGAATGACGTAGCCGAGGCCGGCCATGCCCGCGGCCAGCGCAAAGAATGGAAACAGTGGCAGGCCGGGCATGAGGCCGAGCAGCACCAGCAGCGCCGCCGCCACGTAGAGCGCGCGCGGATGAGCGCCGAGCTGGCCGAACACGGCCTGGTTGGTCGAGCCGCGGGTGCCGCCCTTGGAGACCAGCAGGCCGGCGGCGAGCGAAACGATCAGCGCCGGGATCTGGGTGACGAGACCGTCGCCGACCGACAGCTTGATGAACACGTCAGCGGCCTGGCCCATACCCATGCCGTGCCTGATGTAGCCGATGGCGATGCCGCCGACGATGTTGATGGCGGTGATGATGAGGCCGGCGATGGCGTCGCCGCGGACGAATTTCGAGGCGCCGTCCATCGAGCCGAAGAAGGAGCTCTCCTCTTCCAATTCGCGGCGGCGCAGCTGCGCGGTCTTGTCGTCGATCATGCCGGCGGAGAGGTCGGCGTCGATCGACATCTGCTTGCCGGGGATGGCGTCGAGCGTGAAGCGGGCGCCGACTTCGGCGATACGGGTGGCGCCCTTGGTGATGACGATGAAGTTGACCACGATCAGGATCATGAAGACGATCAGGCCGATGACGAAGTCGCTGGCCATCACCAGCTTGGAGAAACCGGCGATGACATAGCCGGCGGCGTGCGTGCCCTCATTGCCATGCGACAGGATCATGCGCGTGGTGGCGATGTTGAGCGATAGCCTGAGCATCGTGGCGATGAGCAGCACGGTCGGGAATGAGGAGAAATCGAGCGGCCGCTGGATCCACAGCGCCACCATCAGGATCAATACCGAAAGCGCAATCGAGAAGGCGAGGCCGATGTCGATGAGGAAGGCCGGGATCGGCAGGAACAGCACGGCCAGGATGATGACGATGCCGAGCGCGAAGAAGATATCGCGGCCGTTCTTGGCCACCGCGCCGGGCTGGATGCTTTCGCTGATCGCCATTCTCGTCCTCGAACCCTGGGCTGCCGAGCATGCGACAGCCCGGCGAGGCTAGCTGGCCAAGCTTGCGCGAGGGTGGGAGAGTGGCTAACCGAGCTCAGGTCCGCGCGTCCAAAAAAGGAAAACCCATGCTCCTGATCATCGGCACGATCCGTTTGCCGCCCAATCGGTTCGAGGAGGCAAGACCGGTGATGGAGCGCATGGTTCGCGCCAGTCGGGCCGAGGACGGCTGCCTCGAATATTCCTATGCGCGGGATGTTCTCGATGCCGGGCTGATCCGGGTCACCGAGGCCTGGCGCGACAGGGCGGCACTCGATGCGCATTTCCGCTCGCCGCACATCGCCGACTGGCGCTCGAGCTGGCCGGCGCTTGGCATCGGCGAGCGCAATCTCGTGCTCTATGAGGCCGGCGAGCCGATGCCGACCTGAGGGCTTCGCGGCCCGATGCCCGCAAGGCCAGCCGAGAATGCCAGCACCACCGAGCCCGCCGACCTGCTGGCAACCTTCATCGCCGACGACGACTGCGGGCCGCTGACCATACCGGACTGACGGCAGCAGCGGTTGCTTCCCGAATTGAGGGGAGGGAAAGATCGAAATCAGCCGTTTCGCGGCCATAATGGCGCCTTTGATATCGCCATTGTGGTTGTCATGGCGTGCAGCCCGGCGTATCAGGCGGGTCTGCCATTGCCTTTTGATATCGGCGAGCCGCCCGGTGCTTTCCAGAAACGAACCGCAAGTCTACGCCCGCCGGCTGCGCGCGGTGCTTTTGAGGTCAATCCCTCTGCTCGAGGCGCGCGGCATCGCCGTGGTCATCCTGGCGGGCGTCGTCGGGATCATGGCGGGAATACTGGTCACCGCGATGAGCCAAATCGTGCAGGACCTGCACGGGCTCTTGTTCGGCGTTCAGCCCGGCGGCCGGCTTTCCGGCATGTTCTCCCTCGCCAGTCCGGTGCAAGCGGCGATACCGGCAATCGGCGGCATTCTGCTCGGCATATCGGTGATCTGGCTGAGGATTCGAAAATTTCGCACCCCAGTCGATCCGATCGAAGCCAACGCGCTTTATGGCGGGCGCATGTCGCTGACCGACACCTTCATCATCGTCTGCCAGACGATGATCTCCAGCGGCTTCGGTGCTTCGGTCGGTCTGGAGGCGGGCTATACGCAGCTCGGCTCCGGCATGGCGTCGCGGCTGGCGCGGGCGTTCAAGCTGCGGCGCAACGATGTCCGCGTCCTGGTTGGCTGTGGTGCCGCCGGCGCCATCGCCGCCGCCTTCGACGCGCCACTGACCGGCGCCTTCTACGGTTTCGAACTGGTCATCGGCATCTACTCGGTCGCCAATGTCGCGCCTGTCATGGCGGCCGCGATCTCGGCCTCGCTGACGGCGGAAATGTTCGGCGGCGTGCCGTTCCCGCTCGAACTAGCCGGGCTGCCGACGCTGACCGCAAGCCAGTACGTGCCGTTCCTGCTGCTTGGATTGCTTGGCGGTGCGGCCTCGATCGCCATCATGCATCTGGTGACGCTGATCGAACGTGGGTTCAACAGGCTGTCGGTCGATGCCTCGCTGCGCCCCGTCATCGGCGGCGTCATCGTCGGCCTGCTGGGGCTGGCCACGCCGCAGGTCCTGTCCAGCGGCCATGGTGCGCTGCACCGCGAATTCGCGATGAATTACGGGCTGACGGTGGTGGCCAGCGTTTTCGTGCTGAAGCTGGCAGCGTCGGCCATCTCGCTGGGGTCGGGCTTTCGCGGCGGCCTGTTCTTCGCCTCGCTGTTCCTCGGCGCGCTGCTCGGCAAGGCCTTCGCCGGTGTGATGGCGATGGTTTCGCCGGCGACCGGCATCGACCCCTCGGTTGCCGCCGTCGTCGGCATGACGTCGCTTGCCGTTGGTGTCGTCGGCGGTCCGCTGACCATGACCTTCCTGGCGCTGGAATCGACCCGCGACCTGACGCTCACCGGCGTGGTTCTGGCCGCCTCGATCATGGCGGCGATCCTGGTGCGCGAAACCTTCGGCTATTCGTTCTCGACCTGGCGCTTCCATCTGCGCGGCGAGACGATCCGCAGCGCCCACGATGTCGGCTGGATGCGCAGCCTCACCGTCGGCTCGATGATGCGCAAGGACATCAAGACTATCGATGCCTCGACGACGCTGGCCGCCTTCCGCAACGAAATCCCGCTCGGCTCGGCCCAGCGCGTCATCGCCGTCGATCCGGGGGATCAGTATGTCGGCGTGCTGATCGTGGCCGAACTGCACAGCGATCCCTCCGGCGGCGAGATGCCGGTGCGCGATCTTGCGCAGTACAAGGACGCCGTCCTGGTCCCCAGCATGAACGTGCAGGCCGCCGCTGAGACGTTCCAGCGTGCCGGCGCCGAGGAGTTGGCGGTGGTCGAGGATTTCACCGACCATATCGTGCTCGGCCTGCTGACCGAGGGCCATCTGATGCGGCGCTATGCCGAAGAACTCGAAAAGGCGCGCCGGGACCTGTCGGGCGAGGGGTAGGGTTTACTCATGCGGCGACGAGAGCATCGGCAGTGCCAGAGCCGAAGTGATGCGGATCATCGCGGCCAACCTCGGCGCGCGCCGAACTCTACCGACGCTGACCTGATCTCACTCAACCCGAAAGTCATCCCATGCAAGCCAAACGCAACGGCGACATATCGTTCTGGTATGCGGATATGGGAGGGGTTCCCGCGCCCCGGTCACCCTTGCCCGGCGACATGGAAGCCGATGTCGCGATCGTCGGCGCCGGCTATACCGGGCTGTGGACCGCCTATTATCTGAAGAAGGCCAGGCCCTCGCTGCGCATCGCACTGATCGAGCGCGAGTTTGCCGGCTTCGGCGCTTCGGGCCGCAATGGCGGCTGGCTGTCGGGTGGCTTCTCCTGGTCGCGAGAGAAGTATCTCAAGACCTCGACCCGGCAAGGTGTGAGCGCCATGCAGGCGGCCATGGCGGGCTGCGTCGACGAGGTGATCCGGGTGGCAAGCGTGGAAGGGATCGATGCCGATATCCGCCGCGTCGACAATCTGACGGTGGCCACCAACCCGGCGCAGCTCGAACGCGCGCGCGAAGAGTGCGAGACGATCCGCGCCTGGGATGTCGATCCGAACCGCGTCGAGATGCTGGATGCAGCGGCGACGCGGGCGCGCATCAATGTGCGCGACGTCATGGGCGGCTTCGTCGTCCACGGCCAGGCGCGCGTGCAGCCGGCCAAGCTGGTGCGCGGGCTTGCCGCCGCGGTCGAGCGGCTGGGCGTGCCGATCTACGAACAGACGACGGTGACGGCAATCGCCAAGGGCAGCGTGACGACCGACCGCGGCACGGTGCGGGCGGAAACCATCATCCGCGCCACGGAGGGTTTTACATCAGGCATCCCCGGCGAGGAGAGGACCTGGCTGGCGCTCAACAGCGCGCAGATTGTGACCGAGCCGCTGCCGCCGGAACTGTGGCGCGACATCGGCTGGGAAGGGCATGAGCTTCTGGGCAATGCCGCCCACGCCTATTGCTATGCCCAGCGCACGCGCGAGGGGCGCATCACCATGGGTGGGCGCGGCGTGCCCTATCGCTACGGCTCGCGCACCGACGTCAACGGGCGGACGCAGCAGGCGACGATCGACCAGCTGCATCAGATCCTGACGGCGCTGCTGCCGCAGACGGCGAGCTGCCGCATCGAGCATGCCTGGTGCGGCGTGCTCGGCGTGCCGCGCGACTGGTGCACGACCGTCGGCCTCGATCCCGCGACGCGCATCGGCTGGGCCGGCGGCTATGTCGGGCTTGGCGTGTCGAGCTCCAATCTTTCGGGGCGCACGCTTGCCGACCTGATCCTCGGCCAGGACACGGAGCTCACGCGCCTGCCCTGGGTCAACCGCACCGTGCGGCGCTGGGAGCCGGAGCCGTTCCGGTGGCTCGGCGTGCATTCCATGTATCAGCTCTACCATCTCGCCGATCGCCGTGAAGCCGCCGGTCTGGCGCACACCTCCAGGCTTGCCGCCCTGGCCGACAGCATCACAGGCCACTAAAGCGATTCACCGTTTCACGGAAACGGTGAATCGCTCTAACTCTTTGTTTTGACGCAATTCGGCGCGTTCTCATCCAAGCCCACTTCCATCGAAGGAAATCAGGTCAAGGCGGTGCGCTCGCTCTTCCAATCACCGGACGGGACCATCGATGTCGGCATCTGGGAGTGCACGCCCGGCCGCTTCACCGCCGACCGGTCAGGTTCGTCGGAGATTTGCCACATCATTTGGGGGCGGCTGGAGGTGAGCCGCGCCGACGGCGAGACCTGCGAGCTGAGGCCGGTTGACCTTCTCGTGCTGCCGCAGGGATGGAAGGGCGAATGGCGGATCAGCGAGACGACGCGCAAGCTCTACATGATCCAGTCGGCCGGCTGACCGCCAGGTCAGCCACGCGTGGAATCAGTGCTCTATCGGCCCCTTGGCCATCACCAGCGCGGTGCCGGCGGTCGTCGGGCGCTCGATGACTCGGCGCACGCGCGGCGGCTCGTTGCCGCTGTGCAGCGCCCGCAGGCGTTCGCCGATCGTGGCGTCGGCATGGGTGATGCGGCTGTTGTGCCTGACATATTCGAGCCAGGTCGGCGTGTGATAGTGCTCGATCCATATTGTGGGATTTTCGAGATCGCGCGCCAGTGTCCAGTTGCGGGCGCCGTCGCGGCGGCGGATGCGGCCGCGTTCAGCCATGGTGGCGAGGAATTCCGCCTCGTCCTCGTGCCGGATCACATATTCGATCATGATGGCGATGGGACCGCTGCGCGGCTTCAGGTCGAGCGCGAGGTGCGGTTCCTTGAAGCGATTGAGCGGATCGAGGTTCAGCACCTGCTGCTGCGGCAGCGGCAGCACAAGGCCGATGGCACCGCCGGCCAGCATGGCGATGGCGGCCGCGATCAGCGTCGTCTCGGCGCCATGCGCATCGGCGACGACGCCCCAGATCCAGCTGCCGAGCGCGATGCCGCCGAAGGTCGCGGTCTGGTAGACCGACAGCACCCGACCGACCACCCAGCGCGGCGTCGCCATCTGCACCGTGACGTTGAAGTGCGAGAGCGCGATCACCCAGCAGGCACCGCCGACGAGCAGGCCTAGTGACGTCTGCCAGGCATGCTGGCTGACGGCGGCGTTGAAGGCGCAGACGGCGAAGCCGGCGAAGGCGCAGCGCACCATGGTCTCGCTGGAGAGCAATTGCCGCAGCCGCACGCTGATCAGCGCGCCGCCGACGGCGCCGATGCCGAAGGCGCCAAGCATGATGCCGTAGGTCAGCGCGTCGCCCTTGACGACGTCGCGCGCCACCAGCGGCAAGAGCGCCAGCACGGCGCCGGCGCTGAAGCCGAAGGCGGCGCCCCTGACCAGCACCTTGCCGATGTTGGGCGACATGGCGACATAGCGCAGCCCCGCGCCCATCGCGGAGCCAAGCGACTCGCGCGGCAAGGTCGATACCGGCACATCCGGCTTCCAGCGCGCCAGCACGACGATGAGACCGATATAGCTCACCGCATTCGCCGCGAAGGCCGCTGCAGCGCCGGCCGCCGCGACGATGATGCCGCCGATCGCCGGGCCGACGCTGCGTGTCAGGTTGAAGCCCATGGAGTTCAGCGCCACGGCGGCGGGCACCTTGTTGCGGGGAACGATGTCGCCGACAGAGGCCTGCCATGAGGGGCTGTTCAGCGCCGTGCCGCTGTCGATCAGGAAGGTGAAGGCAAGCAGCGTCCACGGCGTGATCAGGCCGGAATAGGTGAACAGGGTCAGAAGCACCGAAACGACCAGCATGAAGGTCTGCGCGACCAGCATCACCTTGCGCCGGTCGAAACTGTCGGCGATGGCGCCGGCGACGAGCGCGAACAGCATGATCGGCAAGGTGGTCGAGGCCTGGACCAGGGCGACCTGATAGGGCGAGGTGGCGATGGTGGTCATCATCCAGGCCGCGCCGACGCCCTGGATCAGGCCACCGAAATTGGAGACGAGACTTGCGGCCCAGACGGCGCGGAAAATGCCATGCCGGAATGGCGCCAGCGCCGAAACGCCTTCGCTTTCCGGCTTCTCGTCAATCATGGATGAATTCCTGCCACAGCGTGCTGATCCCCACGGTTTCTCCGCATCGTTTGCCGAAACTATGGCATCGCGCTGCAAAGGGCGAATGTCATGCGCGAAAGATCATGGTCCAACAAGGGGATAGCGGGGGGCCACGCATCCGCCGGCTTGCGGCAGTGCCTGTATCATCCGGCCGACGTCGGAGAGATCACCGGCGGCGATCGGGTTGCGCTTGCGCAAGCCGACCGGTGCTTTCCGGCAAATTCGGAAGGATGCCGCCGCATCCTGCGTCGCGGGTTTCAGAACCCGTTCTGGATGCGCTCGAAGATGACGTTGGTGAAGGCCGATATCTGGCCGCCGATGAAGGGGCCTGTAAGCGCCACCACCAACATGATGGCGACGATCTTCGGCACGAAGGTCAAGGTGATTTCCTGGACCTGCGTCAGCGCCTGGATGAGGGCGATGCCGATACCCACCGCCATGGCGACCAGCACAACCGGCGCGGACGCGGTCAGCACCGTCCACACCGCGTACTGGACGATGTCGAGTGCGTCGGCCTCGTTCATGGGATCGGCCTTGCCAAACCTGTCAGCTTGCCGCCTTGACAGAAACGCCCGGGCCGACCGGCACCTCGGTGCCGTTGCCCAGCACAGCGATGAGGCCGCTGCTGGCGAGGCGCACGGAAGCGACGGTGCCTGACGTCTTGCCGTCGGCCGAAGTAATGTTGCGGCCAATGAGCGCGTCGGCCTGCGACAGCGCCGAGGACTGCATGATCTGGTCGAGCTTGGTGTTGGTCTGCACCGATTGCTCGACCTGCGAGAAGGTGGCGAGCTGCGCGACATACGCCGTCGAATCCATCGGCTTGGTCGGATCCTGGTTCTTCATCTCGGCGATCAGAAGCTTCAGGAATGACTGGTAGTCGACCGCTGTCTTCGAGGTCGACGTGGTCGTCGAATTGGTGCCAACCGGTATCGTCGTCGTCATGTCCACGGTCATCAGTAGCGTGCTCCCACGGCCAGCGGGCGCGGGGCGCCCGGAACATCGTCATTGCCGCCAAGCGCGCGGCGTTCGAGAGGGTAAAGCGAACGGATCGCCTTCAAGGCCTCATAGATACGATCCTCGCCGACCATGCGGTCGATCTGCTTCAGCGCGGAGCAGATCTCGGCGTCTTCGAAACTTGCAATGAGCAGCGGCAGAGAGCGGCGGAACATCTCGCGCGCCTCGCCGGCGCCAGCGGGGTTGATCAGCATGATCTGCACGATGAAATACAGCTGCCTGAGCGGCGTCGAAGCATCGTCGGCCTGGATGACGTGGCTTTCGAGCAGGAATTGCACGTCGTTCATCAGTTCTACGGTGACCTTGCGGTCGACGCGGATGACGGCGCCGTTGATGTAGATCTTCTCGTTGGGCTTCAGCGATATCTTCAGCGTGTTGGTCATTGAATGCCGTCGCGGATGATCTGGGACACTTCGATCAGCCCTTCGAAATTGTTGGTGCGGCCCTGGCGGATGTCTTCCGCCTCGCGCAGCAGCCACAGGCCGATGGAGATCAGGTTGGCGCGCAATTCCTTGGGAAGCGCATTGTCGCTGGAGCCAAGATCCTCGACGAAGGTGGTCCAGACGCGGTTGGTGAAATGCAGCGCCTCCACTGCCTCTCTCGAATCCTGGCCGGCCACTGCCGCCGCCGACAGCATGTCGATCGAGCGGGTCAGGAGCTGGCGCTCACGGTCCTTGGCGTCCGCGACAGAGGTGCTCTGGATGTCGGCGTAGGAGAATTGGTACATCGTCGGCTCTACCGTTCCGCTAGGAGTTGTCAGGTCAGGTAATTCAACAGGCTGAGCTGCTGCAGGCGCGCTGTCAGAGCGAAGGACGTCTCGATATGCTGCGTCAGGTCCGCGACCCTGGTGGCGGCGGTGGCCGGATCGACGGCTTCGAGATCGAGGATATGGCGTTCGAACAGGTCGATCTGCGTCTTCATGCGGTCGCTGGCGTCGGAGACGCGCTTCTGGACGATGCCGGTCTGCGACTGGACCTGGGCGATGCCGCTCAGCGCCTCGCCGACCAGTATCTGCGAGTGGCTGACGATGCTGTCCTTCGCCGCCTGGCTGATGTTGGTGGACATCAGGCTGGTGACCATTGCGGCGGCCATTGCGAGTTTCTTGATGCCGTCGCTGTTGGCGCTGGTCGACGTCTCGGTGGTTTCGTTGAGCGCGATGCGGCTGACGATCTGCTGGTCGGTGGCGTTCGACATGTTGGTCTGCCAGCCCGAGCCGAGGAACTGCGGCGTGACATCGTTGGTGATGAAGTCGTCCATCTGGGCGGCGGTAATGTCGGCCGCGAGCGGGTCATTGGGTGTGAAACCGAACTTGGCGACGAAGGAGGCGTCGAAGGCGGCCTTGGCCGGTGAGCCGGCGGCCGTGAAATCGTTGATCGGCTTGACGTCGGTGTTGGTACCGGCAAACAGATATTCGCCGTTGACGCTGGTGTTGAGGATCGAGGCAAGCTGCTGGATCGTCGTCTGGCCGGTTGATTGGGTCAGCGAGTCGGAGTTGTCGCCCGACGATGCCGTGGTCAGGCTGGACAGGAAGGTCTGCGCCACGCTGGAGAGCTGGCCGAGCGAGGTCTGCGTCGACGCAAGCCGGGCGGCGACCAGCCCGTTGGAATCGACGATCACGTTCAGCCGGTCGAGGTCGCGCGAAAAGGTGACGGACTGGGCGGTTCGCCCGCCCAGTGCCAGACCGACATCGGCGACCACGCCGGTCGAGGATTCCTTCGTGGCTTTGACGAGTTCGGCCTGCATGCGCATCTGTTGGTAGCGCATGGCGTTGGAGAGAGCGGCCGAGGAGACTGAGGTCATGGATTATCCCACCGCGTTCAACAGGGCCGTCATCATATCGTCGACGGTCTTCATCATCCGGGCCGATGCCTGATAGGTATGCTCGAGATCGAGCATCAGCGACATTTCCTGGTCGACATTGACGCCGGTCGCATTGGACAGGGCCTCTGCGCTGCGCTGTGCCAGCGCTTGCTTGGCATCGGCGGCGGTGGAGGCCTGCTGGCGCATGCCCTGGAGCCAGCCGATCGAATTGGCGGCGTAGTCGGAGACGCTTGATGTGGCCGAAATCCCGGCGGCGGGATCGAACGTCATCGGCTGGTCGAGCCGGTCGCCATAGGCGATCAGAAGACTGGAATAGGAAGCCCCGCCACTGGTGTTGGCGATGTAGGCAGCGCCGTTGGTGCCGCCGTCGCGCAGCAATGTCGGATTGCCGCCAGCACTCGGATCCATCGCCGCATTGATGCTGATCGTGCCGGCTAGGCCATTGACCAGCGTGCCCGCGGCTGGCACAGCCGGCGCGCCGGACCAGGTGAACAGTCCGGCGGCGTTGGGCATCGACGGCGCGGTCTCGGCAAAGGCCGTGATCAGGCCGCGCGCGGTCTCGTCGAGCTGGCTCTGCATGGTCGAGGCGACGCCGTCGCGCAGCTGCAGCAGGCCGGCAAGCTTGCCGCTGGCGCTGGTGTTGCCGCCGGCTCCCGCCGAAACCGGCACGTTGTCGATATAGACGGTGTTGCCGGCGGCTCCGGCGGCATAGCCGGCCGACGGCGTGAAGCTCACCGTGCGCGGTATCGTCTCGAACAGCGTGGTGCCGTCACCCGTGGTGATGACCATGTCATTGTCGCCGCGCGTGAAGGTCGATACCGGAACATAGTCCGCGATCTTCTTCAGCAGCGCGTCGCGCTGGTCGAGCGCATCGGAAACATCGGTGCCGGAACGGGTTCCGGAAATGACCGCCTGGTTGGCGTCCTGGAACTGGCTGAGCAGCGAGTTGAGATCCTTGACCGCCGTGTCGATCTGGCCATCGGTCTGGGTGCGGAAATCCTGAATGGCCTGGGAGCCTTCATTCAGGGAGCGCACGACCTGCTTGGCCGCGTCGATGACGCTGGAGCCGAGATTCTGGTTGGAGGGCGAAGTGGCGTAGAGCTGCAGCGCCTGCTGCAGATTGCCGATCGCGGTCGAGGGCGAGGACGCATTGTCGACGCCATTGACCGAAACGTCCAGCTGATCCATGCCGCTGTAAAGCGCGTTCTGGCCGCTATACGCCGAGAGGGCGCCGAGGTTCTGCCGGAAGAGCAGGTCGTTGGTGATGCGCTGGATGTCAACCGAACGCGCGCCGGGCGCCGTGCTGGTGACGAGGGCGATGCGGCGCGCATAGTCCGGATTGGAGGCGTCGGAGATATTGCGCGTGACAACGCTGGTCTGCCGTGCGGTGTTCAGAAGCGCCGATTGGGCGATGCTCAATGCGGAAGATAGCGACATGCTGGTCTTTCACGGGCAATGCCCGGTTTATCTCTTCAGGTTGACAAGGACGTCCATCAGGTCGGAACCGGTCTGGAAGACTTTCGAATTGGCCGTGTAGCTGCGCTGCGCCGCGATCATGTTGGTCAGTTCCTCGGCGATATCGACGTTGGAATTCTCGAGCGCGCCGGAGATGATGGAGCCGAGCTTGCCTTCATTGGCAAAGCCGACGCGGACCGCGCCGGATTCGGTGCCTTGCGCGTAGACGTTGCCGGGCAGGGCCTTGAGCTGGTCCGGACTCTGCACGTCGGCCAGCGGGATCTTGTAGAGCGGCTTGGTGGAGCCGTCCTTGTATTGCGCGTAGATGGTGCCGTCCTTGCTGATCTGGACCTTGTCGATGGTGCTCGGCGCATTGCCGTTGACCTGGGCATCGGAAACCGTGAAGCCGGTGCCGAGCTGGGTCAGCTTCGACAGATCGAGATTGAGGCTGGCGCCGTTCGGCACGGTAAACGTAACGCCAGTGGTGGCGCCGGTCAGCTTGCCGGTGGTGGTGTCGAAGGTCAGGTTGGCCGAGCCCAGAGCGCCGCCGGCGGCGTAGGGGAACGAGGTCCCAGGTGTAGCCTTTGACTGGTCGAAAACCGACACCTCCCACGTGCCAGGGCCAGTGTTGGTGAAATAGACATCGCACAGCACCTTGTTGCCGAGATTGTCGTAGGCGACCATCGAGGATTTCGAGGTGTATTGCGCGCCTGCCGAGTTGGTGGAGGGCAGGCTGCCAGCCGCGACCGGCGTGGCACCGGCGGGCAAATTGCCGGTGTAGGTGCCCTGGGTGCTTGGCGTCGCGGTCATTCCCTGGTCGGAGATGACGACCGGAACCAGTCCGTCGAAGCCGTTCACCGTGGCCGCCGGCACGCCGTTGGCGTAGCTGTAGGCCATGAGCTGGAAGCCGGCCGCGTTGACCAGCCTGCCCTGTGCATCAGGAACGAAGGCGCCGGCGCGGGTCAGGAAGGGCGTGCCGCTGGGGTCCTGGACGACGAAGAAGCCATCGCCGCTGACGGCGAGGTCGGAGACCGAGGTCGTGTATTGAAGCACGCCCGGATCGCTGACCGCCTGCCGGATCGTCGTGGTGACGCCGCCGGAATTATAGGCGCCGCCCGTCGAGGGCATGACCAACGTCGAAAATTCGGCGGAGGACCGCTTGTAGCCGGTGGTGTCGGAGTTGGCGATGTTGTCGGCGGTTGTCGACAGGCGGTTTGCCTGAGCGTTCATGCCGGAAACGCCGGTCCGCATCATTCCGTAGAGGCTCATCGAGATGTCTCCGCAATATCCATGCCACTGGCAGCGAGGCTACGCGTCCTGTCTTGCGCGAGGCTGGCGCGGCGCGGCATCAGAACACGAGCCGGTAGCCGAGGAATCGCTTGGAATCGATCGGGTCGGTGCCCAGCTTCTCGCGCAGTTTCTTGCGCAATTTGCTGATGTGGCTTTCCACCACGTTCTCCTCGACCTCTTCGTCGAAGATGCCGTAGATGGCGTTGAAGACTTGGGTCTTGGTGACGCGGCGGCCGCGGTTGCTCGCCAGATATTCGAGGATGCGGCGTTCGCGGCGCGGCAAGGGCAGCGGCTGGCCGTCGATCTCGGGGTCGCGGCCGTCCATGAAGATGCGCATGGCGCCGATCTCGGTGTAGGCCACATCCTCATGGGCGCGACGGCGGATGGCGGTGATGCGGGCCAGGATCTCTCTGATATGGACGGGCTTGCGGATGACGTCGTCGACGCCGCTCTCGAACAACCGGAGCGTGTTTTCCAGCGAATGCTGCTCGCTGAGTGCAATGACCGGAGCGCCGGTGCGGTCGCGGATCTGGCGCGGAGAGATGGCGCCGTCACGGCAGTCGCCGATCAGGAAGGCCCGCACCGAGCGCAGGTCGGTGTCTGCGGCCGAGTTGACCCACTCGCCGAATTCGCCTGGCGCGAAGCCCGCGCAGGCGACGCCCTCGCGATCAAAAAGTGAATTGTATCCCTCAGTTACGAGCTCTCGCTCGTCAACGATCACGATCATCGGCCCCGCCTCCGAATCAGCTCATTTGCCCCGTGGGGAAAGGCGTAGCCGCTGGCGGGAATCCTGAACAACCATCATTTCTTGTAACTAGTTTCTTGGGAGTCTGGAATCGGAACGGTTGCATTAGCGTGCGACCAGATGTGCTTGCGGGGCAAGTCTTGACGAAGTCGAAACCGAAACCCGGGAGCCGCGCGATTGGTTTATTAGAAGTGGAAAATACGCTTATGGGTTGCAGAAGGCGCGGGCGTTGGTGGTCCATTTGCCGAAGCCGGTGGCGACCATGTTGGCGATCACCCTGCAGACATAGACCTTCTGCGCCGGGTCGTTGTCGGGACCGGCATTATAGCGGGCGACCGCCATCGACCAGGTTTCGTGGCGGGCATGGAGACTAGCCAGGAAACGCGCCGCGTAGTCGACGTTCTGGCGCGGGTCGAGCATGTCCTCGACGCTGCGAAAATGCGAGGAATGATAGTGATGGTTGATCTGCATGCAGCCGAGATCGATCAGCGTCTTGCCCTCGCGCTGCGCATTGGCGAATGTGGCAAGCGCCTCGGTCCGGCTCCTCGGAAAGACCGCTTTTCCTTCTATATTCAAGGCGTTGGGCTGAAGGCTGCCTTTCTTCCCGGTTTCCGTCAGGCCGACGGCATAGAGGATGCCGGCGGGCACGCCATAGCGGTCGGCGGCACGCAGGATCTCGGGCTCGCAGGGATTGGTCGCGGCGGAGGCACCACTCGCGAGGCTAGATAAACATATCGCCGCCAGCGCGCTCGCGAGAAGGCGAAGTGGCGCGGCCGTAGTCCTGCACGTCATCATGGTTACCTCTTGCGGACTGCTGGCCCGGTTGCTGGCCGCCGGCTCCGCTGTTTCCGCCGCCGGAATTTCCGGGCTGAAAGGACGGCTGGTCGCGGCCAGGCGCGGCGGCGAGAGAGGCGGTTGCATCGGCCCTGGTTGTAGCCGGTACTGCAACTGATGGTTGCATGATGGTGACCTTATCAACCTCGAAACCGAGCCCGCGCAACGACTTGACGATCGCCTCGCTGTCACCGGAAAGCCGGCGGTAGGCGTCGTGCGTTTCGGGCTTCAGTTCAATCGAAAGTTGTTCTCCGGAGAGGCGAAGATGGGCCGTGACCATGCCCAGTTCGGCCGGGTGAAGTTCGATCTTCAGCACATGTGTCGGAACGGCAACAGGGCCGGCGAGTTGGGCGGTCGACGAGGCCGTTGAAAGCGCCTGGTGGGGGCCTCCATCGGCCGCCACGGCATTGATCACGTTGAGCGCTGCCTGGCTCATCGGAGCCTGCGGCGGAGCAGGGAAGCTGCGCTCCGAAACCACGTCGATGCGCGCCGACGCAGGGAGCTGTTTTCCTGACTCGGACCGCAACGAAGACTGAACGTCGGCGATCGACTTCAATTGCGGCGCCGCATGCTTCGGCTTCACGCCCGGCACCTCGGCGGTCGCCGTCTCCGGCAACGGGCCGGCAGCGATCGCATTGTCACGCCGCGACGCGCCAGCGCCGGCATCGCGGACGGACTGGACATCGAGCTTGGTCAGCGGTCCGTCGACGAGCGACGCCCGCTCAGGCTTCGACATGGGTTCGGGGTCATCATGCCCGGCGGCGGATGTCGCACGATAGGCCTTCGGCAGGAGCCGCCCGTCGAGTGCAGGTTGCTGTCCGGTTTCGCTTGCGTCGGCTGAATTGGCCGATGTCGAGAAATGGCGCAGGTCATGAAACGCGATCAGTAGCGGCAGATGGTCGTCGAGCGGCGTTGCTCCGGCATCGGTCGCCGGCATTTCGGTGTCGGCGTCCTTGTCCGCCCCAAAGTCCGTGCCGTCTTTCGTGGATTTCGCGGATCCGGTCGGTGCGGTCCTTACCTTGCCGGCCGGCATCGGTTCGTCCTCGCCTGCCTGTGCCGCAAGGCCAGCGGCAAGCTTGCTCCAGCGCGGATCGCGGGGCCCGGCCTCGGTCGCCGATTGCTTTTCCGGGTGGGCCTTGCTTGCGCCGCCATGCACCATCTCGCCGAAACCGGAATCATCGTTCTTTCCGGGCGCGGCCGGCAGCTCCGCCGTACGCGCGGCGGTAAATCCTGGCAGGGCCGGGCCGAGGCTGGGGGTCATTTCGGGGCGGCTCCAAGCATCTGGTCGATCAGGTCGAGCTGTCGACGGGTTTTCATCATGGCGGCGTCGGTCGGGTCGTTCATGTCGGGACCGGCAGGGGTGGCCGTCGCCGATGCCGGCAGGACCGTTGCTGAATCGGTGGCAGATACCGGGGCCGGCGAAGCCGGCGCGGCTACCGCCGTTCCGCCGGCTGACGCGACTGCGGGCTGTTCGGAGACAGCACCCTCTACGGGCGGCAATCCAGCAGCATCAGCAGCCTGCGCGGTGGCGACCTCGGATTCGGGCTGGGGTGCCACGGCCGAAGGCGTCGGACTTGCGGCTGGAAGGGAAGCGGGCGGCGCCACCACTTCGCCGGCGATGGCCTGGGCGGCGTCGAGCAGGGCACGGTCACCGTCCGACAGCCTGCTGCGGTCGATCCTGCCGAGCTTGCTGCGCACGTCCTCGATCGTGTCCGAGGTCACGGTGGACAGACTGGAATAGAGCAGCGCGCGCGGATCGCCCTGAATGGTGTTGCCGTCGCGGTCATGCTCGGCCCGTGCCGATGCGAAGGCCGACAATTCGCTGAGGCCGTCGATCGCGGCACGGCGGGCGATGCGCAGATAAATCACCGTCTCGCGCTCAGGATCCATCATCGAGGTGATGTCGGCCAGCTTGTCCTGGCTGATCGACATGTGCAGCGCGATGACTCCGGAGACGAAGGAATCGGCGAACTGGCTGGCATAGGGCGAATAGAGATAGCGCTCGACATATTGGGTGGAGGCAAGCGCGAACCGTGCCGCGTCGCCTTGCGCCACGGCGATGCCGACCGAGCGCCGCAGGGCCGCTTCCTCGACCAGTGTGCCGGGGCTGAGCAGCTTGGCTTCGTCGAGCAGCGTGAGTGCCGTCGCCGGTTGATCCCCGGCAAGCAGCGACCCTTTGACCAGGGCAAGGAATGCGCCGACATCGCCAGGCAGCGCCATCGGATCGATCGGCCTCAGGGCTTCGATCGCGTCGCCGGGCCGGCCGTTCAGATAGTCGATCACACCCTTGGCGATGGCCAGGTTCCCAGGATCGGTGGCGGCGCGCGACACGGCCGCCTCGACGGTCACCGGATTGCCGCCGCTCATGCCGTAGACCAGCAGTGCCCGAAAATTCCGGGGGTCCTTGAAATCCTGCGCGTCCGCTTCGCGCAGGCGCGCATCGGTCATCTCAAGCAGCTTGGCCTGCATCGGCAGTGCCGCGTGATCGCCGGTGGCAATGCGGTCCTGGACGAGTTGCAGCGAGCGAACCAGCTGGTAAGGCTGCAGCGTGTCCTGGGCAAAGCCGGCCGACGGATACCCGGCTGCCAGCAGCAACAGGCCCATCAGCCGGCTGGTGACGGCCGCCCGGTTCATCCGCCGGTCGCCACAAGGATCTCGATGCGGCGGTTGACCGCCGACATCGGATCGGCCGGATCCTTCGGCTGACGGTCGGCGAAGCCGGCGACCTCGGTGATGCGGCGCTCGTCGACGCCGCCGCGCACGAGCATGTAGTAGGCGGAATGCGCACGCGCCGTCGACAGCCGCCAATTGTCGTAGCCGGCGCTGCGGAAGGGCCGTGCATCGGTGTGGCCGTTGATGCTGATGGTGCCCTTCTGGCCGTTGACGATGCGGCCGATCTTTTCCATCGCCAGCACCAGTTCGCGGCTCGGCACCGCCGATCCGACTTCGAACATGCCGAAGTCGAGCTGATCGGTAATCGAGATGACGACGCCCTTGTCGGTGGCTTCGACCGAGACGCCGTCATGCAGCTTGTCGCCGGGTTTGAAGGCATCGGCCAGCTGCCGCTTGACGTCGGCCGCCGCCTTCAGCGCAACGGCGGTCGGCGGCTTTTCCGCGGCTTCAGGCTTTGCAGCCTCCTGTGCCGCGGAGGCTTCCGCCTTGGCTGCGGCCTTGCTGTCTTCGGGTTTGGCCTCGCTGGGCTTGGCGTCACCGGCCTTGGCTGCGGCCGTGGCGATCTTGCCATCCTTTGCCAGGGGTTCGAGCGGTGCGTCCTTGACGGGCGGCGCCGGTGGCACGGCCTTGATCTTGGCGACCTGCGTCTCGGCGGCCTTGTCGCCGGGCTTGACCGGGTCGCCCTCGATCCTGGGGCGCTGGGCACTTGCCTCGGCACCGGGCGCTGCCACCTGCTGCGACCAGAAATCCGGCTCGAACGGATCGCGGTAGGAGGCGCCACCCGAGGCGCCGGTCGCCGGGCCGGCAGCCTGCGCGCCGCCGTCGCCCTTCTGGCTGACATTCTGCATGACGCCGGTGTCGGTGGCGATTTCCGAGAGCACGGCGTAGGGATCGGCGAAGAGATGCTCGTCGGACTGCTCAGCCTGCTTCGGCTCCTGCTTGTCCTGCTTGCGGTTGGATGAGCCTGCGGCGCCGATGCCATTCTGTCCGGATTTTGTCGTCGCCTCCTGCGGGTCGTCGGCCGTCAGCCCGACCGCGCGCGGCCCGTCGCCGATATCCTCCAGGCCCTTGCGGCTCGACGTGCGGTCGACCAGTTTGACCGGGTTGAAGTAGCTCGCGACGGCCGCCTTGGTCTGTTCATTGGCGGCGTTGATCAGCCACATGACCAGGAAGAAGCACATCATCGCGGTCATGAAGTCGGCGAAGGCGATCTTCCAGACGCCGCCATGATGGGCTTCGTCGTGGTCGTCATGACCCCGCCGCACGATGATGATCTCGTGCCTGCCATGATCGGCGTCGGCGACGCTCATGACAGGACCTCGGAAAGCGTTGCCGACCATTCGGCCATGCGCGTCTCGAACACGGCCTCGTCGATGGTCACCGTCAGGTCGAAGCCGGGCGCCTCGATGAAGTCGAGATTTGCGGCGCGTGGCCCGAGCGATGCCTTCAGCGTTTCGAACAGCGACAGCGGCCCGCGCACGGCGATGCGCACCGCTTCGCCATCGCCGACAGCTTCGCGAACCGCGCCGGCAAGCGCTTCAAGCGAGTGCTTCTGCAGATCGTCGCTGACAACGCCGCCGATGATGCGGGCGACCGTGGCGGCGACAAGGTCCGTCACGCGCGTCTCCATGGCATCGATGTGCTGCGACACCGCCTTGCCGATGTCGCCGCCGAAGCTCTCGAGAAAAGCCTTTGCTTCCTCGGCATGGGCCTGGCGCTCTGCTTCCAGCGCCGCGTCATGGGCTGCCGAAAGCCGTTCCGCGAGCGTTGCCTCCGCCTGGGCAACGGCCTCGGCGATCAGCGTGCCGATGTCGGCCTGCGGTGCGGATGTTTCCGGCCTGCGCTCGGACGCGGCCTGAGGCTGGCTGACGCGCGGGGTGCGCGTGCCGAAATCGGGGAGAAGATCGAAAAGAGCTGCGGAGGCCATGGTTTATGCCGCGACTTCCTGGGCCGCCCATTTGCGCAGGATCTGCGCTGTGCGCTCCTCATTGAGGTCGACCATGCGGGCAAGCCGCTCCTGCGGTGCCGGCCTGATCTTCTGGCGAAGGTCATCGAGCGGAGTGGCACCTGGCCGCGCGCCGGGCAAGGCGCCGATGGCGGCACCCGCATCTGCGTTCGCGGCTGCCTCCGGTGTCGGCAACGACCGCTGGACCTCATCGAAATTGGGGCCCGATAGGGCGGGCGCCGACTTTGCCGTCAGCGCCGCCGCCATCGGCCGCAAGCCGAAGAAGGCGACCAGGAACACCACGACGACGAAAGCGCCGGCGTTGATCAGCGTGCCGGCATGCTGGCCGATGGAATCCAGCATTCCAGCCTGCGGGATCGCCTCGCCATCCAGCCCGTCGATGAACTCGACCGCCGAGACGTCGATGACGTCGCCGCGCTTGTCGTCGAGGCCGGTGGCGGAACTTACCATCTTCTGGATCTCGGCGACGCGCTTGGCGATCTGTTCGGGCGTCGCATCCTTGCCCAGGATCGTCTTCAGCCGGTCCTGGTTGACGACGACGGCTATCGACATCTTGGTTACGGTGTAGCCATTGGAGACGGTGGCGATCTTCTTGGAGTTGATCTCGTAATTGGTGATCTCCTCCTTGCGGTCGTTCGCCGAAGAGGTCTGCGGACCCTCGGTGCTGGTCGCCTGGGTCTCCGGCAGGTTCTGCTCGACGCTGGCCGGGGTCGAAGCCTGCTTCTGGTTGCTGTTTTCGTTGGCGCGCACCGACTGCACGGAGCGTTCGACGCGGGAATTCGGATCGAAAATGGTTTCTTCGGTCTGGCGAGTGTCGGTGTTGACCTCGGCCTTGACGCTGGCACGGAAATTGTCGGGGCCGAGATAGGGTGTGAGCGCGCGGCGGATGTTGTCGCCGATCTGCGCCTCCACGGTCTGCTCGACGCCGAGCGTGCGGGCCGCACTGGTGTTGGAGGGATCATCGCCGGCGGCCAGCAGGTTGCCGTTGGAATCGAGCACCGTCACCTTGTCGGCCGAAAGGCCGGGGACCGCGGCGGCGACGAGATGGCGGATCGACTGGGCGCTTTTCTCGGCGTCGATGCCGGCATAGCGGATGACGACCGATGCCGAGGGCTGCTGCTCGTCGCGGCGGAAATTGGCGCGCTCGGACATGACGATGTGGACGCGCGCCGCCTTGATGCCCGATATGGACTGGATGGTGCGGGCGATCTCGCCCTCGAGCGCACGCACGCGAGTGATCTGCTGCATGAACGAGGTGAGGCCCATGGCGCCGACATTGTCGAACAGTTCGTAACCGGCATTGGCGCTGGTCGGCAGACCCTTTTCGGCAAGCAGCATGCGCGCCTGCGCCGTAGTGCCGGCCGGCACCAGCACGGAAGTTCCGTCGGCGCCGACGTCGAAGCCGATGCCGGCCTCGCCCAGAACCAGGCCGATCTGGTTCACGTCGGAGCGGTCGAGCCCGACGTAGAGCGTGTCGTAGGCCGGGCGGTTGAGATAGACCGAGGCGATGCCGATGACGCCCATCACCAGGACGGCGATGCCCGCCAGCATGGCCAGGCGCCTGACGCCAAAGCCGCGGAGATTCGAGATGATGCTCTGGATCTGTTCCGGCACGATTGAGCGACTCCCAGCATGACTGTCCGCCGGAACACTAGCCCCCGAAGCTTGTGCGAAAATGAAATCGGGCCGCGCTTGCGGCGCGGCCCGTGAATGGGAAGTACGGATATCTGTCAGCTACGGCTGAACTAGCCGTTCTTGAACAGCGACAGGATCGACTGGGAGGAGCTGTTGGCGATCGACAGCGACTGGATGCCGAGCTGCTGCTGCACCTGCAGCGCCTGGAGGCGGGTCGATTCCTTGTTCATATCGGCGTCGACGAGCTGGCCGACGCCGCGGTCGATGGAGTCCATCAGGCTCTGCGTGAAGGTCTTCTGCAGGTCGATGCTGCTCTTGGCCGAACCGAGGATGGTGGCGGAGTCGGTCAACTGGCTCATCACCTTGTCGATCTTGCCGACCATCTGGGTGATGATATCGTCGGTTACGCCCGCCGCCGTGATGTCGAGGTTGTAGGCGGAAACGTTGTCGATCCTGGCAACCGCCGCTCCGGCCGCGGTCTGGCCCGCGTTGTTGGCGGCGATGTCCGTGCCGCCGCCCGCGAGCGCGGTCGCATAGGCGGTGTCGTACAGGCTCTGGGCGGCCGCCGTGGCGTAGACGGAGGTCTGGCGGTCGAGCGTGCCGTAGTTCTTGACGCCGGTGGCGAGGCCGGAATCGAACAGCTTGGTGCTTTCGACATTGATGTCGATCGTACCAAGCGAGATGGCGCCCGACGAGGAGCGGTTGAACGAGGATACGATCTGGGCGTCAGCCTGGACGCCGTCATTGGCGGCCGAGACCTGCTTGGACGTCACCGAAAGGTAGTTCGAACCCGAAAAAGTGGCGGCATCGGCAAAGGACTTCATTTGCGCCTGGAGCGCCGTGATTTCGGTCTGCGTCTTTGCCTTGGCGGCAGCCGTCTGGCCAATGGTGGAAAGCAGCTTGGTCTTGATCTTGCCGATCGTGTCCAGCGCATTGTTCATGCCGGTGTAGGCCGTGTCGACCTTCGAGGCGCCGAGACCGAGGGCATCCTGCACGGTCGACAGCGCCTGGTTGTCGGAGCGCATCGTCGTGGCGATCGACCAGTAGGCGGCGTTGTCGGAGGCCTCTGAGACCCTGTAGCCGGTCGAGATCCGGGCCTGTGTCTGCTCGAGCGATTTGTTGGTGGCGTTGAGGCTTTGAAGTGCTGTCAACGCCGCAGCGTTTGTCATGATGCTCGCCAAGAAACTCGCTCCTTTTTCCAGGCCGGTTTCTCAAAACCGGCGTTGCCCTCGCGAGCCGCCTGGCCCGCCCATGGATTGCCGTCGCGCCGACCGGGCCGATTCGCCAATCCGTTGTAAGCTATTGGTTAACCATGACTAGCGCGTTATGGTTAACGGCCTGTTAAAGGCTCGCTTTCGAGGGTTAAGGAACGAGGATTGCGCGGGGCTGGAGCAAACGCAAAACGGGCCGCGCTTTTGGCGCGGCCCGTTTGCTTGATGTAATCGGTTGAGCGCGATCAGCCGCGGAAGAGCGACAGGATCGACTGCGACGATCCGTTGGCGATCGACAGCGCCTGGACGCCGAGCTGCTGCTGGACCTGCAAGGCCTGCAGACGGGTCGATTCCTTGTTCATGTCGGCATCGACGAGCTGGCCGACACCGCGATCGATGGAGTCCATCAGGTTCTGCGTGAAGGTCTTCTGCAGGTCGATGGAGCTCTTGGCGGCGCCGAGCTTGGTGGCGGCGGTCGTCATATCCTTGAGCGCGGCGTCGACGACGGTCATCATCTGCTGGATCTGGGTATCGCTGGCGGCCGTGGTGCCCGAGAAGATTTTCAACGAGGCGACCGAATAGGTGTCGGTAGCAGCCGCGGCAGCGCCGAGGGTCGGGGCCGAGGCCGCTGCAGCAACGCCGGAGATGCCGAGGCGGTCGGTGTCGAGGATGCCTTTGGCAGTCGCTGAAGCACCGGCTTCATATAGCTTGATGCTTTCCACGTTGACGTCGATCGTGGAGATTGAAACCGCGCCGGTGGCGCTGCGGTTGAAGGCCGAAACGATCTTGACGTCGGCAGCCGTCGTGGCCGTGCCACTGTTTACGGACAGCATGTTGGTGCCGGAGAAGGTGGCGCCGTCGGCATAGGACTTCAGCTGCTTCTGAAGAGCGGCGATTTCGACCTGGGTCTTTTCCTTCGACGCATCCGTCTGGCCGTAAGATGCGGTCAGTTTCTGCTGGATCTGGTTGATCGTGGTAATCGCGCTGTTCATGCCGGTGTAAGCGGTGTCGACTTTCGAAGCGCCGAGACCGAGCGCGTCCGAAACGGTGGACATAGCCTGGTTGTCGGAGCGCATCGTGGTGGCGATCGACCAGTAGGCGGCGTTGTCGGAAGCCTGGGAGACGCGGTAACCCGTCGAGATGCGGGCCTGGGTGTCCTGGAGGGATTTGCTGGTGGCGTTGAGGCTCTGCAGCGCGGTCAACGCGGCGGTGTTCGTCATGATGCTGGACATGATACTCGTACCTTGATTTTACGGGTGTTTTTTTGACATACCGGCTTGTCCGGTATGACGGAGCGGCATCATGCCCATGACCGTTGAAACAGGTCACCCGCCATCTGCGAGCGACTATGGCGGCTAGTCCCTACCAAAGGACTAAACCGGACGGTTAATCGAAAATAATTGGAGAAAAATTCGATGGCGTCTCCCGACTGCCCGGTTCTTCCGGACAGTCGAGGCTCTGCGAGACGGCGAGGTCAGGTGAAGGAGCGCACCAGGCTGCCGACAAGCAGGTTCCAGCCGTCGATCAGGACGAAGAACAGGATCTTGAACGGCAGCGACACCACGGTGGGCGGCAGCATCATCATGCCCATCGCCATGGTTATGGTGGCCACGATCAAATCGATGACCAGGAACGGCAATACGATCAGGAAGCCGATCTCGAAACCACGGCGGATCTCGGAGATCATGAAGGCTGGCACCAGGATGCGCAGGTCGACCGTCTCTTTGGCAACCACCTGGCCGCGCTCGCGGGCGAGGTCGGCGAAGAGGTCGAAATCCTTGTCGCGCACATTGTGCAGCATGAAGGTGCGGAACGGATCCGAAATCTTCTCGAACGCCTCGGTCTGGCTGATCTGGTTGTCCATCAGCGGCTTGACGCCGGTGTTCCAGGCCTGATCGAAGGTCGGCGCCATGACATAGAAGGTCATGAACAGCGACAGCGAAATCAGGATGAGGTTTGCCGGCGTCGATTGCAGGCCGATGCCGGCGCGCAGGATCGAGAAGGCGATGACGAAACGGGTGAAGCTGGTGACCATGATCAGCAGACCCGGCGCCACCGACAATACGGTCAGCAGGCCGAACATCTGGATGATGTAGCCGACGGTGGTGCCGTCGGCCTTGCCGATGCCGCCGAGGTCCAGCTGCTGGGCTGTCGCGATCGACGTGGCGGCACCGATCAGCGCCACGGCAAGAAGGAATTTTCTCATTCGAGCAGCAATGTCCTGATGAGTACTTGTTTGGCGTGGCCCTGGCTGCGGATCGAGGCGCGTTCCTCGAGATCGGCTTTCAGGTGCTGGTAGCCGCTCGCGCCCTCGATCTGGTGCATCTTCAACGTGCGCACGAAGGCCAGAAGATCCTGTTGGATGTCCTCCGCCATCGCCGGCAGCTGCGGCGCGTCATAGACCACGGATGCTTCCACCCTGATCCAGGTGTCGGCAGGCGAGGCGATGTTGGTGGTGATCGGTGCCAGCGCGACAAGCGTCGGCCCGGTGCCCGGCTGTTGCGCGGCGGCGGGCTGGTCGACCTTGCCCTCATTCTCCGGCGCGACCGGCACCGATGATGGTGCTCCGACGCCCTTGAGATAGCCGCCGGACAGCCAGCCCATACCGATGGCGGCGGCCGTCACCACCAGCAGCATGGCGCCCTGGACGGCAAGGGAAGGACCCTTGCGGGGCTGAAGCTGTTCGACATTGGCCACGGTGCTTTGTTCCCCAATCCCTAGAACGGAAGAACCTGGTCGAGAACCTGCTGGCCGTAGGCCGGCTGCTGGATCTCGGTGATGCGGCCGCGCCCGCCGTAGGAGATGCGCGCCTCGGCGATGCGTTCGTAGGGAATCGTGTTCTCGGCGCCGATATCGGCCGGCCGCACGATGCCGGCAATGGTCAGCACCCTGAGTTCGGCGTTGACGCGCACCTCCTGCGAACCCGTGATCATCAGATTGCCGTTTGGCAGCACGTCGGTAACGATGGCGGCGACATTGAGCTCCAGCGTTTCCGAGCGCTTGATCTCACCGTCGGCGGTTGTGTCGGTGGCGGAGTTGATCGTGCCGGAGCCCTTGCCGGCGGTGCTCCATTTGTCCCACTGCGCGCTGAGGTCGAGGCCGAGCGTGCGGTTGGCGGTGCGGCTCCTGTCGTTCTGGTTCTTGAAGTTGGCGCGGTCGTTGATCTTGATCCTGACGGTCAGGATGTCGCCCTGGGACAGCGCGCGGGGATCGGTGAACAGCCGGCTCTGGCGATCGTCCCACAGCGAGAACTTCTTGACCGGTGCGCGCGGCGTCTCGGGGTATTTGTAGAGAGAGCCGGCGTCGCCGCCGTCGATGCCGGAGCCCACCGGGGACAGCGCTGGTTCCTTGCCGACCTCCCTGAGGTTGGTGCCGCAGCCGGACAGCGCCGCGACCGCGCACAGGACAAGCATTCTGCGGATCATGACGGATCTACCCTTCGGGCCGCGCTGGCCATGATGCCGGTGAGCGTCGCCGCCGCCTTCTGGTCCATTTCGTTGAGAATGACGCCGGCCTTGCGCGCATCGAGCTTCATCAGGATGGCCGCGGCGAGGTCGGCGTTGACGATTGCCAGGCGTTCGGCCGCCGCATCGGGCTTCATGCCGGCGTAGATCTTGACGACGCCGTCCTCGGCCCGGGCCAGGAACACTTCGCGCCGCTTCAGCCAAGTCTCGTATTCGGCCTTTTTCGCGTCCAGCGCCTTCATGCGCTCGTCGATGCCGGCCTGGAGCTGCTTCAATTCCTCGGCTTGCAAGGCATAGCGGCGGTCGCGGGCGGCGTCGGCGATGTTGGAGCAGAAGCGCTCGATCTCGCTCTGGTCCGGCGCCTTCTCCCGCGTCAATTGCTGAGGCGCCACCGCGGGCTGCGCTCCGGACAGAACCTGCCGAACGGCATCCTCGCCATGGGCGCCGCCGCCGGAAGCGGACATGGCCGCGAGAGCCGCGGCCGCGAACAGGATGGCGCGGGGGCGGGGTCTTTCATGGGATAAAAGGAAGGGGATCATCGGCATCGCCTATTGGAGAACCAGATCGGCTTGCAGGGCGCCGGCCGACTTGATGCCTTGCAGGATGGCAATGATGCCGTCCGGCTTGACGCCGAGGCGGTTGAGGCCGGAAACGAGGGTTTGCAGGTCGGGCCCGTCGAGCACTGCGACGCGGGCGTCGGGCCGGCTGGCGTCGATGGCGGTGAAAGGTTCGACGGCGGTTACACCCTTGGAGAAGGGTTCGGGCTGCACGATGCGCGGCGCTTCCGTGATGCGCACGGTCAGCGTGCCGTGGCTGATGGCGACGCGCGAGATCTTGACGTCGTTGCCGATGACGATGGTGCCGGTGCGTTCGTCGATGACGACACGGGCCGGCGTGTCGGATTCGACCACCAGATTTTCGATCTCGGCATAGAAGCGAGCCGCCGAAACGTTCTTCGGCCGCCCGATCTGCACGGTGCGGGAATCGCGCTCGCCCGCCACGCGCATGCCGAAGCGCTGGCTGGTGTAGTCGTTGATCGCGTCGGCGATGCGGATGGCGGTCGAAAAATCGGGATTGCGCAATTGCAACGTCAAGATCGCCTGGTCGTCGAACTCGGCCTTCACCGTACGCTCGACGATGGCGCCATTCGGCACCCGGCCGGCGGTCGGCACGCCTTGCGTCAATTGCTGGGCCTGGCCTTGGGCGGTGAAGCCGGAAACGATGACGGCGCCCTGGCCGACGGCGTAGATCTCGCCGTCCGCCGCCTTCAGCGGCGTCATGATCAGCGTGCCGCCGGCGAGCGAGGTGGCGTCGCCCATGGAGGAAACGTCGATGTCGATGCGGGCGCCCGACTGCACGTAGGGCGGCATATTAGCTGTGACGATGACGGCGGCGACGTTCTTGGCGCGTGCGCTGCCGCCCTCTGTGGCGATGCCGAGATTTTCCAGCATGGCGCGGATCGACTGTTCGGTGAACGGCGAATTGCGCAGGCTGTCGCCCGATCCTGCGAGCCCGATGACAAGGCCGTAGCCGACGAGCTGGTTGTCGCGCGAACTCTGCAGCTGGGCGATGTCCTTGATGCGCGAGGCGACCTGGCCAGGCGGCAGCGAGCTTGGCCCGGGCGAAACGCGGAACATGCGGGCGGTGGTGGCCGGATCATATTCCGGATCGTCGTAGACACCGCCATTCTTGGCCGCGAGCTCACGCTTGGCCTTGGGGGTCAGGCCGTCGGCGAAGGCCGGCTGCAGGCCGAGCGCGGCCGCGAGCAGAAGGGCAAGCGGGCGCATCATGAAGCGCTGACCTGGATGGTTCCATCGGCCATCACCGTGCCGGAGAGAATCTTGCCGCTGTCGCTGTTGCGGACCTTGATGAGATCGCCGGCAGATCCTGGCTGCAAGGTCACGGCGGTGGCGGTGATCGTTAGCCCGCCGGCGATGAAGAAGACCTGCACTGCAGCACCCTGTTCGACCAGCCAGGCTTCGCGGATGGCGGTGGAGGGAATGTAGCGGCCGGGCAGCAGCGTGCGCTTGGCGATCTTGCCCTGAAGTTCTTCGGCACGGGTCGCCACCGCATCGGGCTTGTGCTTGCCTGGGACGAGGGTCACCTGCTTCAGCGCGGTGAGCTCGATGGTCTCGCCGGGATAGATGACCCGGTTGGGGATCAGCACGACCTCGCCGGCAGGCTGATTGCTGGCGGTCCGCGTCGTCGATTGGCCGGACGACTGGCTGGTCGATTGACTTGCCGATTGGTCTGTCGATTCCTGGGCGAAGGCCGGCATGCCGCCGGCCACCAGCGCAAGGATGAGCGCGGCGCGGCGGAATGCGGAGCAGGAGATCGGCATGACCATCATCCGTTACCTGATGTTCTTGGAAACGACCGAGGCCATGTCGTCGGCGGCCTGGATGACCTTTGAATTCATCTCATAAGCGCGCTGCGCCGAGATCAGCTCGGTGATTTCCTTGACCGGGTCGACGTTGGAAGCCTCGAGATAGCCTTGCTGGATGGTGGCGAAGCCGGGATCGCCGGGCACGCCGACATTGGCCGGGCCGGAGGCCGTCGTTTCCTGGAACAGATTGTCGCCGAGCGGTGCGAGGCCCGCCTCGTTGGCGAAGTTGACGATCTGAAGCTGGCCGAGGCTCTGGAGCGCGGTCTGGCCGTCGATGCGGGCGAAGACCTGGCCGGTCTTGTTGACGATGACTTCGACCGCATCCGTCGGCACCGTGATGGCCGGAATGACGCTGGCGCCGTCCACGGTCACCAGCTGGCCGGTGGCGTTGGTGTTGAACGCGCCGGCGCGGGAATAGAGCGTGCCGCCATCGGCGCCTTCGATCTGGAACCAGCCCCTGCCGGTCAGTGCCATGTCGAAACTGTTGCCGGTGCTGGTCAGTTCGCCCTGTGTGTGCACGTTGCGCACGGCCGTCGTCTTGACGCCGAGGCCGATTGAAACACCCTCCGGCACCAGCGAGGCGTTGGAGCGGTTGGGCACCCCTTGCGTGCGGTCGACCTGGTAGAGCAGGTCGGAGAATTCGGCGCGCGCCCGCTTATAGCCGGTGGTGTTGATGTTGGCGATATTGTTGGCGATGACTTCCAGGTTTGTCTGCTGGGCATTCATGCCGGTGGCGGCGATCGAGAGTGCTTTCATGGCCTGCTCCTCAGATACCCATGCGACTGACTTCGAGATAGGCCGAGACAACCTTGTCGCGGATGGCGACGGCGGTCTGGAGCGCCTGCTGAGCACTCATCACGGCATCGACGACCTGGCGGGTGTCGGCATCGCCCTTGAGTGCCTGGAGCGACACCTGCTCGGCATTCTGCAACGTGTTGACGGTCTTGGAGGCCGCCTGGCTCACAGCTTCGGCAAATGAAGTGCCAATGTTGCCTGATGTCGCGGGCGCGACGCCGCCTTGAAGCAGGTCGGTCGCCGTATCGCCCAGCCCGGGCTTCAGGTTAAGCGCGCCGATGCCGTTCACGATCATTGGTTCCTCATCAGGTCGATGGTCATTGAAATGAGGTCGCGCGCCTGCTTCACGACTTGCAGGTTGGCCTCGTAAGAGCGGTTGGCCTCGGTCATGTCGGCCATTTCGACCAGCGTGTTGACGTTGGGCATCTTGACGTAGCCCTTCTCGTCGGCGGCTTCGTTGCCGGGCTGGAACTCCACGGGAAAGGCACTCGGATCGCGGTCGATCGAGTTCACTTCAACCGTCGAGCTGCCCGAGGTCCGGTCGAGTTCGGAGACGAAGCTGATGGTCTTGCGGCGATACGGGTCGGCGCCGGGCGTGGTGCCGGTCGACTGGGCATTGGCGAGGTTTTCGGAAACCACACGCAAGCGCTCGGACTGGGCGCCGAGGCCGGATGCTGCGACTTTCAGGGCTGCGGTCAGCGCGTCCATGGTCAGCTCTTCACCGCCATCATCATCATCGAGTGGAACGCCTTGACGATGGCCGTGTTGAGCTCGAAGGAGCGGCGCACCTCACCGGCTTTCAACAACTGATCTTCCAGCACGACCGAGTTCTTGGACGGCAGGACCACGCCATCGTCTACCTGCGGCTTGATCGTGAAGCCGGCATTGGTCGCCGCGCTGCCGAGATGGCCGGCCTCGGTGGTCTGCAGCGACACCGCGGTACGGTCGAGCACCTTTTCGAAGGGCTCGACATCGTTTGCCGTGTAGCCCGGCGTGTTGGCGTTGGCGATGTTGCCGGCGATCGCCGACTGGCGCACGGAAAGCCACTGCGCTTGCTTGGCGGCGAGATCGAAAAGGGAAACGGGCTCCATGGGAATCTCCGGGGATGTGCCCAAAGACTAGGCCGCCAGTCTTGCGCGGACCTTGCGGACGGCCGCTAGAGGGTTTCACCGTTTCACCGAAACGGAGAACCCCTCCATCTCTTTGTTTTGACGCAATTCCGGACGGAAAACCGTTTCACACTTTTCCTGGAATTGCTCTAAAGCATGGCGCCGAAAAGTGTGAGGCGGTTTTCGGGCGACATCGCTCTATCTCTCTAGATTTAGAGGGCAGAACCGCGACGGCCTTACCTGGAAAGCGGGATCAACTGGTTGCTGCTGGTCAGCATGACCCATTTGCCGTTGCGCTGCTCGATCGACGACACCGTGCTTGAGTCAGGCAGCGTCGAGCCGCGCTGGACGATCCACAGGCCGGCGTCGTCCTCGATCATGGCGCGGCCGTTGGCGACATGGACCATGCGGAATTTCGCCACATCGGCTGGAAAGGGCTGGTCGCCGGGCGCCTGTGCCGGGGCTGCATCATCCTGCACGGTCCCGGTGGCTAGCAAATCGATATTGGCGTTGGGAACATCCTTGGCCGTCAGCGGCGCGCTGCGCTCGGCGACCACGCCACCGCCCTCGCGCCCCGAATTGGTGCCGGTGCCGCCAAACTTGATCGCCTGCACGCCGAACTGTTCCTGGTTGAAGAAGATATACCAGGGGAACAGGGCACAGATCAGGCCGAGCGTGATGCCGAGCGCGGCGATAACGAAGTCGCTGCGCCGGTCCGCCTTCTTGCCCAGCCTGGGAAACGCGGCCTTCGGGGGTTGCGGCCATTGCGAAGCCGAAAAGAGGCCGTCGATGACCGAGTTGCGGCTGGCCTCGATCTGTTCATTGGCCTTCGCCTCGGCGATCATCTCGCGCAGGAGGCGCTCGGTGTGCTGAAGCTCAGTCTCCTGGTTCGGCATTTTGCTTTCCCTTGAGATGGCGGGCGAGATCGGAGAACGGATCGGCTGACGGGCGGTCCCTGGGCGACTGCGTCAATGCCTCGTAGATCAGCGGCACCTGGCGCACGGCGATGTCGAGCTCGGCGTCGGCGCCGCCCTGATAGGCGCCGAGCAGGCGAATGTCGCGCGTGTCCTCGAAGCGGGAGATCATCGACTTCAGCCGCGTCACCAAAGCGCGCTGTTCGATGCTCCAGGCCTTGCCGGCGAGGCGCGATATGGATGACAGCGGATTGACCGGCGGATAGCGGCCCTGTTCGGCGATCGCCCGGTCGAGCACGACGTGGCCGTCGAGGATGCCGCGCACGGAATCGGCGACCGGATCGTTGTGGTCGTCGCCGTCGACCAGCACCGAAATGATGGCGGTGATCGATCCTTTCCCCTCGGCTCCCGGTCCGGCGCGTTCCAACAGCTTCGGCAGTTCGGTGAAAACCGAGGCGGGATAGCCGCGGGCGACCGGCGACTCGCCGGTTCCCGTCGCCACTTCGCGCAGCGCATGGGCGAAGCGGGTGATCGAATCCAGCACCAGAAGCACACGGTGGCCCTGGTCGCGGAAGTGCTCGGCGACACGCATGGCGGTGTCGGGCGCACGCCGCCGCATCATGGCGCTCTCGTCGCTGGTGGCGACGACGGCCACGGTCTTGGCCATGCTGTCGCCGATCGTGTCCTCGAGGAATTCGCGGACTTCGCGGCCGCGTTCGCCGATCAGCGCCACGACCACGGTATCGAACGCGTCGGCGCCGGCGAGCATGGCGAGCAGCGTCGACTTGCCGACGCCGGAACCGGCAAAGACGCCCATGCGCTGGCCAAAGCACAGCGGTGTGAAGATGTCGATGACCTTGACGCCGGTCATGAAAGCCGTGCCGACGCGCTGCCGCGCCATGGCGCCGGGCGTGGTGGCGCCGCCCGTCATGTCGTCGCCCCTGATCAGCGGCGGACCGCCATCGATCGCGCGGGTGAGCGCGTCGATCGTGCGGCCGCGCCATGAGCCGTGCGGAGCCACCGCGAGCGGACCCCTGCGGAAGACGGCATCGCCGATACCGGCATCGGCGCTGCGTTCAAATGGAGCAATGACGATCTCGTCGCGGCTGATCTTGACGATCTCGCCGCGGCGCGCACCGGCCTGGCCGCGCTGCTCGACGATGTCGCCCAGCCTGGCGAAATCGGAAAGGCCGCGCACCTTGTAATGCGTGGGCGTGACTTCGGTGACGAGACCGCCACGCTTGACCAGCCCATCGGCGTTGCTGAAGCGCCGCCATATCCGTTCCAACGCGGCGAGCCGATCCTCCGGCGCCGGCTGGACCTGTCTTTCAGGTGCACGGATGGATGGCTGGCCTGATGACATGCTACGACTTCGAGCCGAGCGTCTTGATCGCCTCGTCGGTGGAGGAATCCGTCTGCCGCATCAGGGCCGCGGTGTTTTCGAAGGCGCGCTGGACCATGATCAGCCGGGTCATCTCCAGCACCGGATTGACGTTAGATTCCTCGACGAAGCCCTGCGCTATGCCAACGTCGGAGCGATCGGTGACCGGGTCGGGGGTGCGCGGAGGCACGATGCCGGAATTACCGTAGCGGACGAAATTCTGGCCCGGGTCGAAATTGTAGAGGCCGATCGAGCCGACAAGCTGGTCGTTCTGGCGCAGCGAGCCGTCGGCGCCGGCCTTGGGCGGACCGTTGCGGGGATCGAGCTGGATCGGCGCGCCGCCGGCATCGAGCACCGGATGGCCTTCGATCGACATCAGCTCGCCGTTCTCGTTCATTGAAAAGCGGCCGTCGCGGGTCATGACGGTGCCGGCCGGCGTGTCGATGGCGAACCAGGCGTCGCCCTGGATGGCGAAATCGAACGGATTGCCGGTCTCACTCAGGGACCCGTGGGCGCCTGAAAGATAGGTCTTGCCCGACGATGCGAAGGACACCGATTTCTGCCCGGTGCCTGACACCACATCCTCGAATTTCACGCCGGTGGCGCGAAAGCCGACGGTGTTGGCGTTGGCGACATTGTCGGCGATCGTGTCGAGCCGGCGCTCGAGCGCCATCTGCGCGGAAAGGGCAACGTAGAGACTGTCCCGCATGATCAGAACTTCAACTTCTGCATGGCCATCATCAGATCGGTGGAGATGCCGACCGTGACTGGCTGCGCAAACAGCACGCTGACCGATGTCACGGCCGTCGAGGTCGGGTTGTTGATCTCGTACATGCTGGTGAAGCGGGTCAGGAACTTGCCGAGTTTCTCGGGGTCGGAGAAATCCGAGATGTTGAGCTTCTGTCCGAAGAGCTGCGCCTGCTTGTCGATGTCGGCGGTGGCAAAGGAATCGGGCAGGCCAAGGGCAGTGCGCACGACGCTGGCAAGCGCCGTGTCGGCCAGCACGTCGTACCAACTGGTGATGTCGGGCGCCTTGCGCTGGAAATAAAGCGCCAGCCGCACACCTTGATTGGTGTTGCCGGCGTCCTCCTCCAGGGTCTGGCGCATATATTTGTCGACGGTCGGCTGCTGTGCCGGATTGATCGTGGTGGCGTTCTCGCCGTACTGCTCGAAGTTGAACGCCGAGGCCAGCGCGGCATAGGCCGGATCCGTCTGCTTGTTGGCGACACTGTTGGGGTCGCGCACGCCGCCCTGCAGGACCTGTTTGATGAGGTCCTTGTCCTCGGTCGCCGAATCGAGACCGAACGCTGCCAGCGCGTAGGTATAGAGCCGACTGTTCGACATCAGGTCGTCGACGGACTTCACCTTGGTGATGTTGGCGAGGTAGTAAGTCGTCTCGCCCTTCACATAATCCGAATTCGGATCGAGGCCGGCGATTTGCGCCTGCGTGGCATAGTTCTTCGTCACCAGCTGCTGCGCCTTGTTGTAGATCGTCGCATCGGCGCCGTTGGCGGCGAAGTTGAAGGCGCTGACGAATTGGGCGTAGCGCTTGTCGGTCAGCTTGTTGGCGAAGCTGTTGGAATCGGACACACCTTCCTTGAGCGCCTTGACCATGAAGGCCTTGGCGTAGTCCATGTCCTCCAGCCCGTAGGCCTTCATGGCATATTTGAACAGCCGGTCATTGTTGACGAAATCGTCGATCGATTTCACCTTGGTGATGTTGGCGAGATAATATTTGGTATCGCGATCGACCGTCGGCTGTTGCTCGATGCGGTCGATCGACTTCGAGATGTCTTTGGTGATCAACTGGTAGCTGGTAAAGGTATTGAGCAAGGACGTGCCTCCGGCCGAAGCTATGCCGGCACAATAGCCTCACTTCCTTGCGCGAAACTGAATCAGTCCGGCGGTTCAGATTCAAGCCTCACACAAGGCACGGGGACTATCCCTTGCAACCGACGTGAAATGCGGAAGGACCTGTCGTGGGCATTCTCATTGGACTTGTGGTGACGCTCGGCTGCGTCCTTGGCGGCTTCATGGCCATGGGCGGGCACCTGCACGTGCTGGTCCAGCCGTGGGAAGCCGTGGTCATCTGCGGCGCTGCGTTGGGCACCTTCCTGGTCGCCAACCCGATGAAGACGGTCAAGGATACCGGCAGGGGCATTCTGGAAGCCTTCAAACAGGCGGTGCCGAAGGAACAGGACTATCTGGAAACGCTCGGTGTGCTGCACAGCCTTATGCGCGAACTGCGCTCGAAGTCGCGCAGCGAGGTCGAGGCGCATATCGACAACCCGGAAGAATCAGCCATCTTCCAGGCGTTTCCGACCGTACTCAAGAATCACGACTTGATGAATTTCATCTGCGACTACTGCCGCATCATCATCATCGGCAATGCCCGCTCGCACGAGATCGAGGCGCTGATGGATGAGGAGATCCAGACCATCAAGTCCGACAAGATGAAGGCCTATCACGCGCTGGTCGCGGTCGGCGACGGCCTGCCGGCGCTGGGCATCGTCGCCGCCGTGCTCGGCGTGGTCAAGGCGATGGGTGCACTCGACCAGTCGCCGGAAATCCTCGGCGGCCTGATCGGCGCGGCGCTGGTCGGCACCTTTCTCGGCATCTTCCTGTCCTACGCCGTGGTCGGGCCCGTCGCCACCAAGATCAAGACGGTGCGCGAGAAGAAGAACCGCCTCTACATCATCGTCAAGCAGACGCTGCTCGCCTATATGAACGGCGCGCTGCCGCAGGTGGCCATCGAGTTCGGCCGCAAGACCATCTCATCCTATGAACGGCCGACCATCGACGCCGTCGAGCAGAGCACGATGAACACCGGCAGCGCCGAGAAGAAGGCCGCTTGAGCGATGCACGACAGATCGGTGCCGACACGCTCATGACCAGCCCAGGCAGCCCCGCGCAAGCGCGCTCGCTGATCATCGAGCGTCTGGTCGGCGACAGCGGCGAGGCCGATCAGGTCAACGACGCCGGCCGCGCCATGGCCGAACGCGCCGTGCCGCTGCTGCAGAAGGGGCTCGCGAGCGAGCTTGGCGTTCCCGTGATCGTCGACCTCAAGGCGGTCGAGATCAGCCGCGTCCCCGAGGCGCGCTCGCGCGCCGGCGATAATTTCGCCATGACCGTGGTCGGCTCGCCGGCGTCCTCGGACGCGATGACGCTCGTCATCGATGCTCCCGCGATCGCGATCATGGTCTCGACGCTGTTCGGCGGTGATCCGGACATGCCCGCATCGCCGATCGAGCGCGACCTGTCGTCGATCGAGACCGATGTCTCGACCATGGTGTTCCAGGAGGTGGCGCAGGCGCTGAATGGATCGGGGCGGCGCTCGCTCGACTTGCGGCTGCCCGTGCCGCGGGCCATGTCCGGCATCGAGGCCAGGCGGCATGTGCTGCGCGACGGTGCCGCGATCCGCATCGTCCTTGGCATCTCGACGCCGGTCGACAGTGGCTCCATCACGGTGATGATGCCGCAGCGTGTCGTCCTGGCCAGCCGCGACGGCACCGTTGGCATCAGCGAGGACGATCACGGCACCGATTGGCGCGCACGCTTTTCGGAAGAGGTGATGCGCTCGACGGTGGCGCTCGAAGCCACCATGCCGCTGGCGCGGCTGACGCTTGGCGACCTCGCCAATCTCGACGTCGGCCAGGTCATCGACTTCGACGAAACGGCGCAGTCGCGGGCTCGCCTCAGCGCGCGCGGCCAGCCGCTGTTCGTATGCGAGTTTGGCAAACTGGGGCAGAATTACACCGTCCGAATCAAGCATCCCTTCGATGCCGGACAGGATTTCATCGATGGGCTCATGCCGGCCGGTGCCGGGCGCGCCTGAGCTTTTGGAGACGACGCATGGCCAAGACCAAAGTGGAAGCAGAACTCGACCAGCCGGACGAGCAGCTCGACCGCGCCATCGAGGAATTGCGCGGGGTCCTGCATGAGGAGGAGCAGCGCCCCGATGCGGCCTTCAGGGCGGCCGCAGGGACCAATTCGAACGTCATCATGAACATCCCCGTCGATGTCCAGATCATCCTCGGCAGCACCGAGATGGCGGTTGCCGACCTGATGGCGCTGCAGAAGGGGTCGACGGTGGCGCTCAACCGCCGTATCGGCGAACCGGTCGACGTCGTGGTCAACGGCCGCAAGATCGCGCGCGGCGAGATCACGGTGCTCGAAAGCGACCCCTCGCGCTTCGGTATCAGACTAACCGAAATCATCGCCGGCACGAAGGGCGCCTAGACATGGATTGCGGGGCTTGCCGTTGGCAGCGGAAGCGAGAGGCAGCATGACGACGCTGACTACCCTGACGCGCGCACAGAAGGCCGCCGCCATTTTGGTGGCGATGGGCAAGCCGTCGGCCAGCCGTCTCTTGAAATTTTTCAAGCAGGAAGAGCTGAAGGCGCTGATCGAGGGCGCGCGGCTGCTCAGGACCATTCCGCAGAGCGATCTCGAGCGCATCGTCGCCGAATTCGAGGCCGAGTTCACCGAGGGTGCCGGCCTGCTCGATTCCGCCGACAGGATGGACACGATCCTCAACGAGTCGCTGTCGCCCGAAGAGATGAGCGCCATCATGGGCAACAAGAAGCCGGAGGCGGCGCCTGAAGGGCCGCCACCGATCTGGCCCGATCTCGAAAAGCTCGAACCCTCGCGGCTGGGCGCCTTCCTGGCCGGCGAACATCCGCAGACGGCTGCCATGGTGCTGTCGAAGCTGGCGCCGCAGGCGGCGGCGAGCGTGCTTTTGACGCTGACGAAGCCGATGCGCGGCGAAATCATCAAGCGCATGGTGACGATGGCCAATGTTCCGCCCGCCGCCACCAGGATCGTCGAGAACCGGCTGCGCGCCAGCGTGCTGTCGGAAACCTCGACCAAGGACACGTCGGCTGGGCAGGCACGCGTCGCCAGTGTGCTCAACGAGCTGGAGAAGTCACAGCTCGACGAGGTCATGCAAGATCTGGAAGCCGCCGGCACGCCCGACCTCGACGGTGTGCGGGCAAGGCTTTTCGCTTTCGACGACCTGCCGTTGCTCACTCAGAAGGCGCGCGTGCTGCTGTTCGATGGACTGTCGACCGAGCTGGTCACGCTGGCGCTGCGCGGCACATCGGCGGCACTCGCCGAAGCGGTGTTGTCGGCGATCGGCGCGCGCTCGCGGCGCATGATCGAAGCCGAACTCGGGCAGGGGTCGGATGGCATTCCGGCAGCCGACATCCTGGCGGCGCGCAAGACCATCGTTTCGACCACCATCCGGCTGTCGCGCGAAGGCGCATTCGAACTTCCCTCGACGCAGAACGCCGCCTAAGGCATGGCCGACGCCGTCGACAAGGACTCCAAAACCGAAGAGGCGACGGAAAAGAAGATCCGCGACACCATCGAACAGGGCAAGCTGCCCCATTCGAAGGAAACCGCGATCCTCGCCTCCTTCGTCGCCATACTAGTGTTCACCGTCTTCTATGCCAGGGACGCCATCGTCGATCTCGGTATGTTCCTGTCGATGTTCCTGGAGAAGCCGGAAGCCTGGCCGATGGACACGGAGACCGATGTCATCGCGCTCTACAAGCTCGTCATGCTGGAAGTGGGCCGCGCCCTCGTCAGCCTGCTGGTGCTGCTGACTGTCGCCGGCATTGGCGCTTCGGTGCTGCAGAACATGCCGCAATTCGTCGGCGAGCGGATCAGGCCGCAGCTTTCGCGCATCTCGATCGTCAAGGGCTGGAACCGGATGTTCGGTGCCCAGGGCTGGGTCGAATTCCTGAAGTCCCTGGCAAAGGTGGGCTTCGCCATCGCCGTGCTCGTCTTCACGCTGTCGGAGGATCACCGCAAGCTGCTCGCCGGGATGATCACCAATCCGGTCGCTTTCGGGCTCGTCATTCGCGGCATCGCGGTCGACATACTGGTGGCGATCGTCTTCGTCATGGGACTGATCGCGGCGATCGACATCGTCTGGTCGCGCTTCCACTGGAAGCAGGACCTGCGCATGAGCAAACAGGAGGTCAAGGACGAGTTCAAGCAGTCCGAGGGCGACCCGATCGTCAAGTCGCGGCTGCGCTCGCTGGCGCGCGACCGCGCGCGCAAGCGGATGATGACGGCGGTGCCGCGCGCGACGCTGATCATCGCCAATCCGACCCACTTCTCGATCGCGCTGAAATATGTGCGCGACGAGGATTCGGCACCGCTCGTGGTGGCCAAGGGACAGGATCTGGTGGCGCTGAAGATCCGCGAGATCGCCCGGGAACACAACATTCCGATCTTCGAGGACGTTGCGCTCGCCCGCTCCATGTACAAGCAAGTTTCGGTCGATAATGTGATCCCGTCGCAATTCTACCAGGCCGTCGCCGAACTGGTGCGGATCGTCTACTCGAAAAAGGCTGAGCGCAGACAGATTTCATGAACCGCCAACCGCACGCAAAATCCCGTGAGATCATCGTCGCCAGCGCCATCGAGCAGGTGGTTGGCGAACTGAGGCTGATCGATGTCGCCGACTACATCGCCTTCATCCGGCTGGAGCATTTCGCCTGCCTGTCGGACCTGGTCGATTCAGCGGTGGAGCTGTTCTTCAAGCCGGGCACGCTCAGGCTCGGCCATGGCGGCGAGGCGCATGTCGACTGGAGCGGCAGCCCGCGCATCGTGCTCGACCTGGAACTCAGGCCGCCCGGGGTGACCGTCTATTTCCAGCTGACGCTCGGCGAGACCGGCAACTCGGTCGCGGTCAATTACGTTTCGTTCGAAAAGCCTGGCGAAGACCCCGAGCACAATACGACACTTCTGGAGGCGGTGATCGAACAGGCGCGTATCCGCAAAGTCGAGCCGCTGGCCTTTTGAAGCACCTTATCCGGCTGCAAGCACTATTCGATCAGACCGAGCCGCAGCGCCTTGGCGACCGCCTGGTTGCGGTTGACGGCGTTGAGCTTCTGGGTCGACTGCGTCAGATACTGGTTGGCCGTGTGCACCGACAGCTTCAGAAGCCGCGCGATTTCTTCGCTGGTGTTGCCGTTGGCGGTCAGCTTCAGGCATTCGAGTTCGCGCTTGGAGATCGAGCGTGCCCTGCCGGTGTCGCCGGGACGAATACGGGCGACAGCGGCGAATAGGGAGAAGCAGCGGGCGTGGATTTCGTAGAGTGCATCCTGCGACAGCACCATCTCCGACCCCAGGAAAACGACCAGGCCGCATTGGCCGCGATCCGCATGGACGGGAAAGGCTATGCCGCTGGAGCCAGGCGTCAGTGGCGCCATCTGTGCGGTCCAGGCGAGATTGCCGAACATTTCGGCCATGGCCGCCACGCCGTCATCGGTCCACCAGCGCGGTTCGGTCGACAGGCGGTTGTGGCGCACGATCTCCTCGCCATTGGCGCCTGAAATGAATTTCGTCGCCACCGCAACGCCGGGATAATCGGAATCAAAGCATGGCACGAGCCGCGCCCGTTCCGGCGACGGACTGACGAAGAACAGGCCGAAGGCCGAGGCGTTGATGTCGACTGATATCCAGCGGCAGCGGCGCACGGCGTCAGGAATGCTGACGGCGTGATGCGTTTCGGAGCCGAGCGAGAAGGCGCCGAAGGGGCTGCGCTGCTCGTTGAAAAGGGCCTCCGCGGCGTCCTTGATGTCGGCCTGTTTCAAATGATGCCACTCCTGATCGCCGTGGCGATGGCCATCGCACGGTTGCTGGCCGCGAATTTCTGGATGGCGTGGGTGATGTAGCTGTTTACGGTGTTGGAGGAGACGCCAAGGATGACGGCCACCTCATCGGTGGTCTTGCCTTCCGAGACCCAGAACAGGCATTCGCGCTCGCGATCCGACAACGGATCCTGCATCGCCGCGGCGGCGATCAGCTGCGGGATATGCGAAAGCGCGTAGCAGCATTTCAGCTGCGCCTTCATCAGCGCCGGCTGGTCGATCTGGCCGGCTGTCGCCGCCGAGAACAGCGCGAACAGGCGCTGGCGGCCGACATTCAGTCTGAGCGAATAGATTTCGGCATGGCCAAGCACGTCGAGGAGGCGGGCCTCTTCGCCTGAGACCAGCCCGTTGGCATCGGGCGCCTCGGCCGCCACCAGCGGCCTCGGACGGATGCCGGGCGCGACGGTGAGCGTGCCCTGGGCAAGGCTGGCGATCAGCCGCTTGCCGATCAGTTCGATGGCGTCGAAGATCCAGTTCGAGGAGACGATGCGCGCGTCGTTGCGATCCTGGTCGTGGACGATGGCGACCAGCATGTAGCTGTCGGCGCCGATCTCGGCGGTCAGTTCCATGAAGAAGCTGGTGAGATCGCCGCGCGACGTCAGGCGCGAGCCCAGTGTATCGGATCGAAGAGGCGCGGCGGGACTGCTCATCTGCTGCTTTTGGCCGGAATCGATTCTGATGTCCGGATGCTGGAGAGCCAGCCGCCGAACCCGAAAACGCGTTACTTTTACGAGACACACACGAGGCGCGGGGCCGCGCCCAACCAGACGGAATCCATTCAGGGAACGCGAAGCCGTCCGCGTCTGGCGCCGGAAAAATTCCGGAACGTGAGACTTTGGGTGGTCGCCGCGCCCCCCGAGGACCGGCTGATTCGGGTCTAATCTACCTGCAGATGAATCTGACATCAAACGCGATTTGACAAAATCGAATCTGGTGGACTCAGGAGCGACTCAGGAGGCGATTTTCGTGATCGTTGAGATGCGAAAATGCGGGGACTGTGCAAGCTGGCCATATCGGCCAGCGGCTGTTTCCGGTGGGCTAATAGGGGCCTGAGCGTATAAAGGGCGGCTGATGCCGCCCTTTTCCTTGTCTGTTTTCTTCGAGAGCGGCTGCCGCTTTTGGGCGCAGGCTTAGCGGTCCTCGAAACCGGTCAGCACACCGACAGCGTTGACGCCGATCTCCTCGACGGCATAGCCGCCTTCCATGACGAACAGCGTCGGCAGGCCGAGCTTGGCGATGCGGCGGCCGATCTTGGGATAGTCGGGGCTTTTCAGCTTGAACTGGCTGATCGGGTCCTTCTCGAAAGTGTCGACGCCGAGCGAGACGATGACGATCTCGGGCGCGTAGGCGGCGAGCTTGGCGCAGGCATCTTCGAGCGAGGCGTTCCAGGCGTCCCAGCCGGTGCCGAAGGGCATGGGATAGTTGATGTTGAAACCTTCGCCCGCGCCGGCCCCACGTTCATCGGCATGGCCGAGGAAGAACGGATATTCGACCATCGGGTCGCCATGCAGGTTGAGAACCTGCACGTCGGCGCGGTCATAGAAGATTTCCTGCGTGCCGTTGCCATGATGGTAGTCGACGTCGAGGATGGAGACGCGCTTGGCGCCCTGGTCGCGGAACCACTGCGCGGCGACGGCGGCGTTGTTGATGTAGCAATAGCCGCCCATGAAGCCGGCCCCGGCATGGTGGCCGGGCGGACGGCAAAGCGCGAAGGCCGACCTCTCGCCGCCCTTGACCAGGCCGGCTGCTGTCAACGCCACGTCATACGACGATTTGATCGCGGCCCATGTGCCTTCGACGAAGGTGGCGCCGGCATCGAAGGAATAGTAGCCGAGCAGCGCATCGACACGCTTTGGCGGCACATCGCCGCGCAGGCCACGTGTCGGCCAGGTGAAGGGCATGGCCGTGCCCTCGTGGCCGGAGGCCACCCATTGCGGCCAGACCGTCGGCAGGAAGTCGATGTAGTCTGATTTGTGGATGCGCTTGGCGGCGGTGAGATCGTGCTCGAGCGGCAGGACGATCGGGCCCAGCTTCTCGCTTTCGACCCGCGCCTTGATGAACTCGGCCCGCGAGGGCTTCTCGAAGCCCGGCACGATGGCTGATGTGACCAGTTCCATCTGGCCGGCATGACCGACGTGAAGCGGCGAATAGACAGTCTTCATAAAATTCCTCTCGAAATGCGGAATCAGTCAAGGTTGAGATAAGGGTTCACCAGAGCGAGCCACATGGTTTCCACATCGTCCTCGATGAGGTCGTATGTCCTGCGATCTTTTTTCAGCCCTATAAGCCGGCAGGCGTGCCCGACCTCCATCATCACCACGCCGAGCCGGCTGGCGACTTTGTCTTCAAGAGCCGGGTTCACATGCCGCAGCCATGCCGCGTAGAGGGCGATGATCTGGTCGTCATATTCGTTCTGGATCGGCCGGAGGTCGGCGTTGCCTGAAATGGCCTCGATCACCGGCATCAGGGTGGCGTTGTCGAGATAGAGCCTGGACGTATCGGTGAAGAGCTTGCGCACTTCCCGCCGAAACTCTTCGCGGTTTGTGGGCGGGGCGACCTTGATGCGCCTTTCGATCACCTTCGGGAAGGAGGATAGCCAGCGCCGGGCAAGGTCCAGAAGAATGGCTTCCTTGTTGGGAAAGTACTGGTAGACCGAACCGACCGACAGGCCCGCGCGCTGCGCAATGGCGAGCGTCGTCGGCGTCTTGGTTCCTTGCTCCCGCGTCAAGATCAGCGCCGCGTCGAGTATCCTGTCGACCACCTTGCTCGACCGTTGTTGCCGCGGCTGCTTGCGTGGTTCGAGCGCTATCCTGGTTTTGCGGTCGAGACTGCGCTTCACTGCTTGATGTCCTCGTTCCCCGCCCGGCCCCAACACAGGCGCGGGGTGCTGTCCACAATACATTCTAAATTCCGCATGTTGACAAACGCGAATAATCAGTCGCATTCTTTATCCACGCTGTCCCAGGGATAACAAGGGGAATTTCGAAGACAGCGCACTGGCATCGATTTTTGTTCCATGGCGCCGCTCCGGTGGAGCGGCAGGTCGTTGGGCAGGGTTGTCGGTCACGGTCGGTCATCAAAAGCGCGGAGTTGCGATGTCAGTCACGGGTGCGGGTCACAATGCGGATCTGATCGTCATCAACGGTCTTGTGCTGACCATGGACGATGACAATCCCGCCGCCGAGGCCGTTGCCGTCAAGGACGGCGCCATCATCGCCATCGGCAGCCGCGCCTCCATCGAAGAGCTCAAGGGACCGGCCACCAAGGTCGTCGACGCCAAGGGCGGTTCGGTGATCCCGGGTTTCATCGAAGCCCATATGCATCTGTTTTCAGGCGCGGCCGAGCTCGACCATCTGCAGCTGTCGGGTGTCCACGGGTTCGAGGCGCTGCAAAAGGCGATCCGCGACTATGCATCGACACGGCCCAATGTCACGATGCTGGTCGGGCAGGGCGTCGACTACACAGTACTTGGCGACGAGCGGGTGACTCGCCACCATCTCGACGCGATCCTGCCGGATCGGCCTTTCGTCATGGCCGCTCCCGATCACCACACGATGTGGGCCAACACCAAGGCGCTGGACATGGCCGGCATCCTGCAAGGCCAGACGCTCGGTCCGGGCAATGAGATCGTCATGGGTGACGATGGCTTGGCCAATGGCGAATTGCGCGAGGGCGAAGCCTTTGGTCCGGTGCTCGATCTCGCCGGCGAGGGCCGGGTGCGGCTGGGGCTGGCGACCGGCGGCGAGCCCGACCCGATGCCGTCCGCGGCCGAACGGGCCGCCGACCGCGACATCATGCGGCGCGGGCTCGCCTGGTGCGCGCGCCACGGCATCACCTCGATCCAGAACATGGACGGCAATCTCTACCAGCTGGAACTGCTGGCCGAGATCGAGGCCGAGGAAGGCTTGCCCTGCCGCGTGCAGATACCCTTCCACTACAAGAACTTCATGACGCTCGACATGCTCGACAAGGCATCCGTGATGGCCGAACGCTACGACAGCGAGTGGCTGTCGTCGGGCATGGTCAAGGTGTTCTATGACGGCGTGCTCGATTCCTGGACGGCGGTGATGGTCGAGCCCTATGCCGATCGTCCGGACTGGGTCGGCGAGCCGCTGTTCACGCCGCAGCAGTTCATCGATCTGGCGGTTGCCGTCGACAGGCGCGGGCTGCAGATCGCGGTCCACTCGATCGGTGACGGCGCGGTGCGTGCCGTGCTCGACGGCTACGAAGCGGCGCAAAAGGCCAATGGCAAGCGCGACAGCCGCCATCGCGTCGAACATATCGAGGTCATCACCCCGTCAGACGTGCCGCGTTTCGCCGAGCTCAATGTGATTGCCTCGATGCAGCCGCCACATCCACCCGGCGCCATGGATTTCCCGCTGGAGCCGACGGTGTCGCGCATAGGGCAGGCCCGCTGGCCGCTGAGCTATGCCTGGCGCACCCTGAAGAACGCCGGCGCCCATGTCGTCTTCGCCTCGGATTGGCCGGTGTCGCCCATCGATCCGATCCTGGGCATTCAGGCGGCAGTGATGCGCAAACCATGGGCAGAAAGCGACCCGGACCAGAGCTTCTCGCTGCATGAATCGATTGCCGGATACACGGTCGAGGGCGCCTATGCCGAATTCGCCGAGTATCGCAAAGGCACGCTGAAACCGGGCTATATGGCGGATCTGGTCGTCTTGTCGGCCGATATCGAGAAAACGGCCCCGGCCGATCTGCACAAGCTGCGCCCGGTGACGACGATCTGCGGAGGCAAGATCACCTACCAAGCCTGACAATGGCATGCCGCTTGCTAGAGCAATTCCAGGAAAGTGTGAAACGGTTTTCCCACAGGAATTGCGTGAAAACAAAGAGATGGAGCGGTTCGGCGTTTCCGTGAAACGATGAACCGCTCCAGCCAAATGACTGACTGAACTGTGATTCAATGCCGGGCTTGCCAACCCACCGGGCGTGTGGTCACATCCAACAGGGGAACAGCTCCGCCAGCAAGAGCGGGGTCAACAGTGAGGCGTAATCGTGCCGGACAAACCGGATCGGAATGCGATTGAAGTAGTAAACGTCAGCAAAATTTTCGGATCGGGTGAGGGGCAGGTCGCTGCCCTCGACAACGTCTCGGTATCGATCCGTGAGAACGAGTTCTTCACGCTGTTGGGACCATCCGGCTGCGGCAAGACCACCCTGCTGCGGCTGATCGCCGGCTTCGACTTTCCCACCGCCGGCGAAATCCTGCTCTACGGCCAGGACATCGCGCCGTTGCCGCCCTTCAAGCGGCCGGTCAACACCGTCTTCCAATCCTATGCGCTGTTCCCGCACATGACGGTGGCCGACAATATCGGCTTCGGCCTGGAGATGCTGGGCAAGCCCAAGGCCGAGATCAAGGCGCGCGTCGCCGAGATGCTGAAGCTGGTCAAGATGGAGGCCCTGGCTGGCCGCCGCACCGGCCAGATTTCCGGCGGCCAGCAGCAGCGTGTGGCGCTCGCCCGGGCGCTCGCGCCGCAGCCGAAAGTGCTGTTGCTCGACGAGCCGCTCTCGGCACTCGACTACAAGCTGCGCAAGGAGATGCAGATCGAGTTGAAGCGGCTGCAGCATGAGACCGGCATCACCTTCATCTTCGTTACCCATGACCAGGAAGAAGCGCTGACCATGTCGGACCGCATCGCGGTGATGTCGTCGGGCAAGATCCTGCAGGTCGGGTCGCCCTGGGACATTTACGACAAGCCGGCGGAACGCTTCGTCGCCGACTTCATCGGCGAAACCAACTTCCTCATCGCCGCCATATCGGGCTCCGGCAACGGCAAGGCGCGCGCGACGCTCAAATCCGGCACGACCATCGAGGCGACGGTTGCCGAAGGCTTCCAGCCGAAGGACAACGCCACCGTGGTGGTGAGGCCCGAGCATGCCAAGCTGACAAAGGACAAGGGCGACCTGTCGGGCAAGGTCGAAAACATCGTCTATTTCGGCACCGACACCCACATCCATGTCCAGCTTGATAGCGGCGAGGCCTTCACCGTGCGCCAGCAGAACACGCGCAGCGCAGGCTGCGGTTTCGAGCGCGGCGACAAGGTCGGCATCCTGATCGGCAACGACGCCGCGCAAGTGCTGAGGGACTGATGGCGACCGCGGAGGAAGTCGCCAAGGCAGCGGAGCGGCGTGATGTCCGTGACCGCTGGCTTTTGTCAGCGCCGGCGCTGCTGGTCATTCTGTTCGCCGCGACCGGCCCGTTGCTGATCGTGCTCGTCTATTCGTTCCTGACGCCCGGCGCTTACGGCGATGTGAAATGGCTATTCTCGCCCGACGCCTGGACGTCGGTGTTCCTGGAACGCGACATTTTCGACGACACGCTTTCGCTCGCGGCCGCGCATGTCACCATCTTCTGGCGCTCGATCAAGCTTGCGGTGGTGACGACGCTGGCGACCTTGGCGCTCGGTTTCCCGACCGCCTATTTCATGGCGACGCGCAGCGAAAAGACCAGGGATCTCTGGCTGTTCCTGATCACCATTCCGTTCTGGACCAACCTCCTGATCCGCACTTTCGCCGTGCTGCAGATCATCCGCAACGAAGGCATCATCAACACCATCCTGCTCAAGCTCGGCATCATCTCGGCGCCGATCCAGATCCTCTACACCGACACGGCGATCCTGATCGGCATGGCCTATGTCTATCTGCCGCTGATGGTGCTGCCGATCTACGCCAGCATGGAGAAGCTCGATTTCCGCCTCGTCGAGGCGGGCTATGATCTCTACGCGACACGCTTCAAGGTGCTGCGGAAGATCATTTTCCCGCTGGTCAAACCGGGCGTCATCGCCGGTTCCATCCTGGTCTTCATTCCCGCCCTCGGCGCCTATGTGACGCCGAGCGTGCTTGGCGGTGGCAAGAACATGATGCTGTCCAACCTGATCGAATTGCAGTTCGGGCAGGGCCGCAATTGGCCGCTTGGCTCGGCGCTGTCGATCACGGTGATGATCATCGTCATGGTGGCGCTGCTTGCCTATGTGCGCAATGCCGGCAAGTCGGGGGTGCGTCATGGCTAGCAACTTTTCCATCAAGCACCAGCCGGGCTTCACGGCGATCGCGGCGACCTGTTTCGTCGTGCTTTACCTGCCGATCGTGGTGCTGGTGCTCTATGCCTTCAACGCGGCAACCTCGACCTCCGAATGGGGCGGCTTTTCGCTGAAGTGGTTCCAGTCGGCATACCAGAACACGCAGGTCATCGACGCAACACTGCGCTCGTTCCAGATCGGCTCCATCGCGGCGATCCTGTCGACCACCTTTGCCACCATGGCGGCACTCGCCACGACGCGCACCGCCTCCTATCCCGGCCTTACCTTCAAATACGCGGCGATCAACCAGCCGCTGATGGTGCCCGAGATCGTCACCGGCGTGGCACTGCTGATCTTCTTCTCGCGCATCAAGATCTTCACCGGCTATTCCGGCATCGGCTATCTGGTCGCCGCGCATACGGCGTTCTGCATTCCTTTTGCCTACCTGCCGATCCGGGCGCGGCTGGAGAATATGGATTTGACGCTGGAGCGCGCCGCGGCCGATCTCTACGCGACGCCGTGGAAGACCTTCCGCCGCATCACGCTGCCGCTTTTGTGGCCCGGCATTCTGGCAGGACTGATGCTGGCCTTCGTCATCTCGCTCGATGACGTCGTCATCACCGAGTTCGTCAAGTCGGGCGGCCAGGACACGCTGCCCACCTACATGCTCGGCCAGATCCGCCGCGGCATCACCCCCGAGATCAACGCGATATCGACCGCTTTCCTGCTGCTTTCGGTCGCGATCGTCACGTTGTTTTTCTTCGTCAGCAGGAAACGAGACTGAACCTGAAAATGGGAGCTAGAACGATGAACTGGAAGACAACCGCGACCGCCATGGGGTTGGCGCTGCTCGCTTCGACGGGCCTTGCCCGCGCCGATGGCGTGCTCAACATCTACAATTGGGGCAATTACACCAGCCCCGATGTGATCAAGAAGTTCGAGGCGAAGTACAACGTCAAGGTGACCATCACCGACTACGATTCCAACGACACCGCGCTTGCCAAGATTCGCCAGGGCGGCACCGGTTTCGACATCGCCGTGCCCTCGCAGACCTACGTGCCGATCTGGATCAAGGAAGGTCTCGTCCAGGAGACCGATCCGGGCAAGATGGAAAACTTCAAGAACGTTGCGCCGGAATGGGCCAATCCTGAATTCGACCCGGGCCGCAAATATTCGGTGCCGTGGGCGTGGGGCACGATCGGCGTCGTCGTCAACACCAACGCCTATAAGGGCCCGGCAGATACGTGGGGTATCGTCTTCAACACGCCCGACGAGTTGAAGGGCAAGGTCAACGTCGTTCCGGAAATGAACGACGTGATCTTTGCGGCCATCAAATATGCCGGCGGCCAGCAGTGCACCGACGACAAGGCGGTGCTGAAGAAGGTGCGCGACCTGCTGGTGGCGGCCAAGCCGAACTGGATCGCCATGGAATACGACACCATCGAGAAGATGGACGCCGGCGACTTCAAGGCCACCAGCGACTGGAACGGCTCGGCGCTGCGGCAGCGGCTAGCCAACCCGGCCATCCACTACAATTACCCGAAAGAAGGCTTCGGCCTGTGGAGCGACAATGTCGTCGTTCTCAAGGAAGCCAAGAACGTCGAGAATGCCAAGTTGTTCCAGAACTTCATCATGGATCCGGAAAACGCGGCCGGCCTCTCGGCCTTCCACCGCTATGCCAACGCCATCACCGGGTCGGACAAATACATGCCTGCCGACATGAAAGACGCACCAGAAGTCGTCATTCCGGCCGACGCGAAGCCGAGAGGCGAGTTCCAGAAGATGTGCCCGCCGGAAACGCAGGAACTCTACACCAAGATCTGGACCGAACTGCAGAAGTAATCGCTGCATAACGGACCCGGCGGCTAGAGCATGATGCCGAAAAGTGTGAAGCGGTTTTCACGGACAAACGGGCACCGTTTGTCCAGACATCATGCCCTATCTCTCTGACTTAGAGACGGATTCAGATTTCAGGTCGAACGGACCTGAAATCACCCGTCTCTAGGCCGCCGGGTCTTTTCCGTTTCCCGGGAATGGCCTTTCATGGACTCCTATCGCAACAGCGATCCGCGGCCGCTGATCATGCAGGGCTCGCCGCCCGCCATGGTGCCGCCGAGGCTCGACTGGGACCGGCCGCCCTGGAACCGCTGGGCGTTCCAGCACATCAGGGAAATTCTGCCGACCGCCGAAGTCTGGCGCGGCAATGGCCACCGTCACCGTCTCGAACGCGCCGAGGCCGATCTCGACGGGTTGGCGGTCGAGGATAGCGAAGCTAGGCCGACAACGCTCGCAGGGTTGCTCGACGAGACCTATACGGACGGCTTCCTGGTGCTCAAGGACGGCAGGATCGCCTATGAGCGCTATTTCAACGGCATGGATGAGCGCACGCTGCATCTGTCGCAGTCGATGGCCAAGTCCGTCACCGGATCGGTGTTCGGTATATTGGCCGGACGCGGCCTGATCGACCCGGTCAGGCCGGTGACCGACTATTTGCCGGAACTCGGCGCCACCGGCTGGGTCGGCGCCAGCGTCCAGCACGTGCTCGACATGACGACGGGCGTGCGTTTCTCCGAGGAGTATACTGACCGATATTCCGACATCGGCCAGGTCGATGTCGCCACCGGCTGGAAGCCGGTGCCGCCGGGCAGCGATCCGGATTTTCGCTGGCCCTCGCACATGTTCGAGCTGATCCTCGGCCTCAAGGATACGGTCCGCCCGCACGGGGCGAAATTCGAATACCGCTCGATCGAGACGGATGTGCTTGCCTTCATCATGGAGCGGGTGACCGGCAAGCGGCTGGCGCAACTGGTTTCCGAGGAACTCTGGCAAAAGCTCGGCGCCGACGAGAGCGCCTGCTTCACCGTCGACAGCGCCGGCTATGCGCTCGCCGATGGCGGCTTCAACGCGACGCTGCGCGACTACGGCCGCTTCGGCCAAATGATCCTCGACAATGGCGGCGGCATCGTGCCGGCCGACTGGATCGAGGCGACACGCAACGGCAGGCATGGGCCTGACTTCAACCCCAGCCTGCCCGAGGGCAGCTACCGCAACCAGTTCTGGATCGAGGATCCGCGTTCGCGCGCGCTGATGTGCCGGGGCGTGTTCGGGCAGATGATCCACATCGACTGGAACACGGGAATGGTCGTGGTGAAGCTGTCGACCTATCCGGATTTCAGCAATGTCGCCTATTCCACGGCGACGCTGAAGGCCGTGCATGCCATCGCCGCCGCGCTGGCCTGAATCTCAACCTGAATCTCAAGAAGAAAAGACCGGAAGGAAACGCCATGACCGGCAAGACCGCGTTCGAGACCCGCTACGGCTTCCGCCGCAACGAGGTGTTGCTCGCCAACTGGCGCGAAAATCCGTTCAATCGCTGGTCGTTCCAGAATCTCGGCGAATTGGTGCCGACGGCGCGTGTTGCGGCGGCGCCGGGCGGCAGCGAAGCGGCGGTGCAAGACATGGGCAGTTTGCTCGGCGAAAAGGTTTCGGTCGCCGGCGCACCGGAGACGGCAGCCGAATTCCTCGTACGCTCCAGCACCGACGCGCTGGCCGTCATGAAAGGCGGCAAGATCATTGGCGACTGGTTCGCGCCGCATATGGATTTCGGCGCCCGCCACATCATCTTCTCGATCAGCAAGTCGTTGACCGCAGTCGTTGCCGGCATACTGGAAGGCGAGGGCGTGTTCGATCCGGAAGCGCCGGTGACGGCCTACATTCCGGAAGCCGCCGGCTCGGCCTATGGCGATGCCAGTGCGCGGCATGTGCTCGACATGAGCGTCAGCCTCGATTTCGAGGAGGCCTATCTCGATCCGGAAAGCGCCTTCGCCCGCTATCGCCGCGCCACGCTGTGGAATCCGGGCGGGGGCACGGAAAGCCTGCGCGAATTCATCCTGACCCTGCAGCGGCTTGCCGAACCGCACGGCCAGACCTTTCGCTACCGTTCGCCCAATTCCGACCTGCTCGGCCTGCTGCTGGAGCGGGCGTCGGGCCAGCGCTTCAACGAGCTGATGCGCGAGAAGCTCTGGCTGCCGCTCGGTGCCGTCAGCGAGGCCTCGATCGGTGTCGACATGGAAGGCACGGCACGCACGGCCGGCGGCATTTCGGTGACGCCGCGCGACCTGGCGCGCGTCGGCGAAATGATGCGGCAAGGCGGCACCGCCAATGGCCGGCGCATCGTGCCCGAGGCCTGGGTGCGCGACACGACCAGCACCGGCGGCAATGCGGACGCCTGGCAGCGCGGCACGATGCTGCCGCTGTTTCCCAAGGGCCGTTACCGCAACAAATGGTACCAGACAGGACATGAGAACGGCGCCTATTGCGGCATCGGCATCCATGGCCAGTGGCTTTACGTCGATCCCAGGACCGAAGTGGTGATCGCCAAGATGTCGTCGCAACCGGAGCCGGTGGATGATCCGCTCGATGTCGAGATCGTCGCGTTCTTCGAGGCGCTGAGCCGACTGGTCTGAATCGTCCGGCGCGGTTCCGTTGCCGCATGGTTTCCTGTGGACCGCCTGCGACGGTTGAAAACGTCGCGGTTGGCGGGGCAGGCATCTACGCCTATGGTCGCCGCTCTTTCGATGAGAGCAGGAACGACATGGCATCCGACATCAAGCGCATTGCAGCCATCATCGCGGCCGAGATCAGCGCGCGTCCGGAACAGGCGGCCGCGGCGATCGCACTTCTCGATGAAGGCGCGACGGTGCCGTTCGTGGCGCGCTATCGAAAGGAAGTGACCGGCGGGCTCGACGACACGCAGCTGCGTGACCTCGCGGAGCGCCTCGGCTATCTGCGCGAGCTCGACGCGCGACGCGACACCATCCTGGGTTCGATCCGGGAACAGGGCAAGCTGACGCAGGAGCTCGAGGGCAAGATCATCGCCGCCACCACCAAGGCGGAGCTGGAAGACATCTATCTGCCCTACAAGCCCAAGCGCCGCACCAAGGCCGAGATCGCCCGCGAGCGCGGGCTGGGGCCGCTGGCGGAGGCCATTCTCGGCGATCGCTCGCTCGTGCCTGCGGAACTGGCGCTTGCCTATGTCACCGAAGAGGTGGCCGACGCCAAGGCGGCTCTGGAAGGGGCACGCGACATCCTGTCGGAACAGTTCGCCGAAAATGCCGATCTGGTCGGCAAGCTGCGAACCTACATGAAAGACCGCGCCTTCATGCGCGCCAGGGTGGTCGACGGCAAGCAGGAGGCCGGCGCGAAATTCTCCGACTATTTCGACCATGTCGAGCGCTGGGCGACGGTGCCGAGCCACCGCGCGCTCGCCATGCTGCGCGGCCGCAACGAGGAGGTGCTGTCGCTCGATATCGAGGTCGATGCGGATGACACCTCGCCGGTGAAACCGGTCGAGCGGATGATCGCCAACGCCTATGCCATCGGCGCCAGCTTGCCGGGTGACCGCTGGCTGATGGAGGTGGCCGGCTGGACTTGGCGCATCAAGTTGTCGCTGCACCTGACGCTCGATCTGATGCGCGACCTGCGTGAGCGGGCCGAGGAAGAGGCGATCCACGTCTTTGCCCGCAATTTGAAGGATTTGCTGCTCGCAGCCCCGGCTGGCTCACGCTCGACGATGGGGCTCGACCCCGGCATCCGCACCGGCGTCAAGGTGGCCGTGGTCGACGGCACCGGCAAGGTGCTGACAACGACGACGGTCTATCCTTTCCCGCCGAGGAACGATGTTCGCGGCACGCAAGCGGAGCTTGCCAGGCTCATCCGCCTGCACAAGGTCGAACTGATCTCGATCGGCAACGGCACAGGCAGCCGCGAGACGGAGAAGCTGGTCGCGGACATGCTGTCCGACATGCCTTCCGATGGCGGCCCAAAGCCGCTCAAGGTGATCGTCAGCGAGGCCGGCGCCTCGGTCTATTCGGCATCGGCGACGGCGGCGGCGGAATTCCCTGGCCTCGATGTGTCGTTGCGCGGTGCGGTGTCGATCGCGCGGCGGCTGCAGGATCCGCTGGCCGAACTGGTCAAGATCGAGCCCAAGTCGATCGGCGTCGGCCAATACCAGCATGATGTCGACCAGTACCGGCTCGGCCGCTCGCTGGAAGCGGTGGTCGAGGACGCGGTCAATGCGGTCGGCGTCGATCTCAACACTGCCTCGGCGCCGCTGCTGGCCCGCGTTTCGGGCCTCGGTGCGTCGCTCGCCGACGCCATCGTCGCGCATCGCGATGCGGCCGGGCCGTTCGCCAGCCGCAAGGACCTGCTCAAAGTGCCACGGCTGGGGCCTCGCGCCTTCGAGCAATCCGCCGGGTTCCTGCGCATTGCCAATGGCAGCGAACCGCTCGATGCCTCGTCAGTGCATCCCGAAGCCTATGGCGTGGCGAAAAAAATCGTCGCTGCCTGCGGCCGTGATGTGCGCTCGCTGATGGGCGACAGTGCGGCGCTCAAGGCGCTCGACCCGCGCGTCTTCGTCGACGAGCGCTTCGGCCTGCCGACTGTGCGTGACATCCTGGCCGAGCTGGAAAAGCCCGGCCGCGATCCGCGCCCCGGTTTCAAGACCGCGACCTTCGCCGACGGCGTCGACGACATCAAGGATCTGAACCCCGGAATGCTGCTGGAAGGCACCGTCACCAATGTCGCGGCCTTCGGCGCTTTCGTCGACATCGGCGTCCACCAGGACGGGCTGGTGCATGTCTCGCAGCTGGCCGACCGTTTCATCAAGGACGCGCATGAGGTGGTCAAGGCCGGCGATGTGGTGAAGGTGCGCGTCGTCGACGTCGACATCAAACGCAAGCGCATCGCGCTCTCCATGCGCAGGGATGGCGGCGAGGGCGGTGCACCGAAAGGCGGGCCGCGCGACAATGGCGGCGGCAGGCCGGTGCCGCGTTCGCCGGCGCCGCAGCGCCAGCCGGAGCGGCCGGCGCAGCAAGGCGCGTTCGCGCCGGCGCTGGCCGATGCGCTGAAGCGGAAGTGGCTCTTTCTAGTCTAAAATACCGGACCTCCCTCCAATGCCCTGGGACCAGATGTTGCCATTTGCCCCCAACGCGCTTGCCTCCCCGGACACCCTGCATTTTACGTCCGGTTTTGCTATAACTTTTTACCCCCCCCCTCTTTTGTGGTGTTCACTTGGTGG
>NZ_JAFFIW010000001.1 GCF_018588885.1 Mesorhizobium sp. dw_380 | reverse complement strand
CCCCGCCGGCGGCCCCGGCCGCCGCTCCGGCAACGCAAGCCTCGGTTCCGGTCGGCCAGAAGGCGATCTTCTATGAGGAGCGCACCAGCACAGCGCAAGGTTCGGCCGAGCCCGGCAGCATCGTCTGGTCGCTGGTCCAGGAATCGCCCGGCGGCGACCTGCCGCCCGAGCCCGCGATCCGTGCCGAGGCGACCATTCCCGGCAAGGACATCCAGTTGCGCATGACCATCCGCCGCAACACCGATCAGACCCTGCCGGCCAGTCATATCATCGAGATGATCTTCCTGACGCCCGACGGGTTCGAAGGCGGCGGTGTCGACAACATCCTGCGCGTCGCCATGAAGAGCTCCGAACAGGACGCCGGCAGCCCGCTGATCGGCATTCCGGCCAAGATCGCCGACGGCTTCTTCCTCGTCGCGCTCAACGACACCAAGGCCGACGAGGACGCCAACATGACCTTGCTGCGCGGCCAGGACTGGATCGACGTGCCGGTGGTCTACAAGACCGGCCGGCGGGCGCTGCTGACGATGGAAAAGGGCATCCCCGGCGAGAAGGTGTTCGACGAGGCGATCAAGGCCTGGCAGGCCAAGACGGCGGGTTGAGGAGGGCGGCGCAACGGGCGCCTTCGGTCAGAAACCCTGGAACAGCATGTCGAGCGCGGCGACAATGTCGTCGTGATGCTTCGTCAGATTCAGCCGACTTTCACCCAATTCGGTTGCCGGAACGGTGGCAATCAGGTGTGTCGCCATAACCAGCTTCCGGCCGTTGATCTCGAAAATCGGATGAAGCTTTCGCATCGGCGGCGGCACCATTGCAACCGGCAGCAGCGGCACGACTAGCCGCGTCTTGAAATTGTCGAGCAGGTCGGACTGAACATCGAGCAAATAGTTGCCTTCGACGCGACTGGCGAAGACATCATAGCGGGGCATCAGAATTGCCGGTGCTCTTGCAACGGGATGCCGTGTTTCTCGATGTAGTCGTTCCACGCATCCATCGTGGCGCGGTTCTCAAGCTTCCACAGCCGTGTTTTTTCGGCCGCTACCGCTTCCGCGATGCCAGCTTCCGCGGCGCGCGAGACATTAACATCAAGCCCCTTGGCTTCCCTCATGAGGTTGGAATCGATCGACAGATTTGCCGGCTGACGGATCGCATTCAAGGCAATCTTACGCATAATAGCCTCCGCAACATGCGCATAATGTATGCGCATCGCGACAATGGATCAAGCAATACTGGCTACGGCCGAACGCTCCTACCCTTCCATCTCCTCGCGCAACATTTCCAGTTCCAGCCACTCTTCCTCCAGTGCCGCCAGCGTCGCACGCTCCTTGTCGAGGGCGGCGATGGTCTTCTGGAAAGAGGCTGGATCGCGCTCGTAATAGGCCGGGTCGGCGATGTTGTTCTCCAACCGTGAAATCGAGGCCGTCACCGCCTCGATCTTCTTGGGCAAGGAGTCCAAAGCGAATTTCTGCTTGAACGACAGTTTCTTCGCCGGCCCTTTTGGTGCTGCCGGCTCGCTCCTGGCTGGCGCCGGTGTATCGCTGGCTTCAGCCTTGCCGCGCGCCTTGCGATCGTCGAGCCTGGTGCCGCCACGCTGCGCCAGCATGTCGGAATAGCCGCCGGCATATTCGATCCAGCGGCCGCCGCCGTCCGGCGCGATGATGCTGGTGACGGTGCGGTCGAGGAAATCGCGGTCGTGGCTGACCAGGATGACGGTGCCGGCAAAGCCGGCGACCAGTTCCTGCAGCAGTTCCAGCGTCTCCATGTCGAGATCGTTGGTCGGTTCATCGAGCACGAGCAGGTTCGCCGGCCGCGCCAGCACGCGCGCCAGGATCAGCCGCGCCCGCTCGCCGCCGGAAAGCTCGCGCACCGGCGTGCGGGCCTGCTCCGGCTTGAACAGGAAATCCTTCATGTAGGAGACGACGTGGCGCTGCTCGCCATTGATGACGAGGTTTTCGCCGCGTCCGTCGGTGAGGTATTGCGCCAGCGTCTCCTGCGGGTCCACCGCCTCGCGCTTCTGGTCGAGCGTGGCGATCTCCAGATTGGTGCCGAGCCGCACCGAACCGGCATCCGGTTGCAGTTCGCCGGTCAGCATCTTCAGCAGCGTCGTCTTGCCGACGCCGTTCGGCCCGACCAGGCCGACGCGGTCACCGCGCTGGATGCGGGTCGAGAACCCTTTGACCACGGCGAGGTCGCCAAAGCTCTTTTCGATGTTTTTGGCCTCGATGACCAGCTTGCCGGATTCGGCGGCGTCGCTCGCCACCATGGTTGCCGATCCTTCGGCGCCGCGATGGCCACGAAAGCGCTGGCGCATGGTCTGCAACTCGCCGAGACGTCGCATGTTGCGCTTGCGCCGCGCCGTGACGCCATAGCGCAGCCAGTGTTCCTCGCGCACGATCTGGCGGCCGAGCTTGTGCTGCTCGCGCTCCTCCTCTTCCAGCACCAGGTCTCGCCATTCCTCGAAATGGCCAAAGCCCTTGTCCAGCCTGCGCGTCTGGCCACGGTCGAGCCAGACGGTGGCGCGCGACACGCGTTCGAGGAAGCGGCGGTCGTGGGAGATGACGATGAGCGCCGAGGAGGTGCGGACAAGCTCTTCTTCCAGCCATTCGATGACGGACAAATCAAGATGATTGGTCGGCTCATCAAGCAGCAGAATGTCGGGTTCCGGCGCCATGACACGGGCAAGCGCGGCACGCCTGGCTTCGCCGCCCGACAGATCGTTCGGCCGTTCCTCGCCCGACAGGCCGAGATGTTCCATCAGATAGCTGGCGCGGTAGGGATCGTCGGCGGGGCCAAGGCCTGCCTCGACATAGGCGCGCACGGTGGCAAAGCCCTCCATGTCGGGCATCTGCGGCAGATAGCGCACGGTCGCCGAAGGCTGGCGGAAGACTTCGCCGTCCTGCGGTTCGATCAGGTCGGCGGCGATCTTGAGCAGGGTCGACTTGCCCGACCCGTTGCGGCCGACAAGCGCGATCTTGTCGCCGGCCGAAGCGGTCAAGGCGGCGCCGTCGAGTAGCGGCGTGCCGCCAAAGGTCAGCTTTATCCCGTCGAGATTGAGAAGGGGCGGCGCCATGTCAGCTTTCAGGCAGTGGATGGGGATGAGCGAGCAGCATCGCGCGGCCACGGCCGAGCGCGATTTCGAGATGGCCCTTGACCTCGTTGGAAATGGTCAGTGACGACCCGAAAGCCACTTCGACCTGGTTCAGCGGCCATTTGGCGCCGGTGACGGTCAGGCCGGCAAGGTCGGAAAAGCCGAGAATCGAAAACAGCGTGCCGCCGGCATAGTCGAAACCGGCTATGCCGTGCAGCAGGGGCACGCCTTCCTGTGCACCGCTGGTCAGCAGCACGTCCGTTCCGGCCTCGGCCAGGCGCAGGCCGAGCGCCAGGTGCAGGAAGGCATGATCGGCGCGCTCGCCGCCGAAGGCTCCTGCCAGCACAAGGCGGGTTGCGCCGCGTTCAAGTGCCGCGGCGATCGCCAGTTCGCCATCGGTCTTGTCCTTTTCCGCCGGGAAGGTCTGGCGAGGGACGGCGGCAAGATCGTCAGGCAGATTGGCCGGTACGGAATCGAAGTCACCCACCCACAGTTCCGGGACAAGGCCCAGCATCCGTGCATGACCGATGCCGGCGTCGGCGGCGATGACGCGCGAGCCTTCGACCTGGCGGTCGAGCCGGGGCGTGCGGATGAGATCGCCGCCAAGCAGGATGGTGAATGTGCTCATATCCTGTCGCCCTTACCAGCCCGGCACGGGAAACGGAAGGCGGCAAACTCCCACTTGCGTGGTTCGTCGGCCGGGCCTATGTCTCGAAACGCTCTAACGGGGTGCCGGACGCGATCTTCGCGGACCGGCTGAGAGGCAGTCTCGCCAACCCGCTGAACCTGATCCGGTTTGTACCGGCGGAGGGATTAGACGTTTCGGATAGTCCGACGCCTCAATTCCTTGTCACACGAACGAAGGAGGCGCCGATGCGCACGCTCTTATACTCTCTTGCTTCAGCTGCTTCAGCACTGGTTGTGGCGCTGTCCGGGCCGGCTTTTGCCAAGGACAAGCTCACCGTCTACACCTATGAGAGCTTCACCGCCGACTGGGGTCCGGGTCCCGTGGTGAAGAAGGAATTCGAGGCCGAGTGCGGCTGCGATGTCGAGTTCGTCTCGGTCGCCGATGGTGTGGCCCTGCTCAACCGCGTCAAGCTCGAAGGGGCATCGACCAAGGCCGATATCGTGCTCGGTCTCGACACAAATCTCACCGCCGATGCCAAGGCTTCCGGCCTGTTTACCCCGCATGGCGCGGTCACGGATGTCAATGTGCCGGGCGGCTGGAGCGACGATACCTTCGTTCCCTTCGACTACGGCTATTTCGCTGTCGTCTATGACACCGAAAAGCTGAAGACGCCGCCCAAGAGCCTGAAGGAGCTGGTCGAGGGCAGTGCCGACGACAAGATCGTCATCCAGGATCCGCGCACCTCGACCCCCGGTCTCGGCCTGCTGTTGTGGGTGAAGTCGGTCTATGGCGACAAGGCGCCGGAAGCCTGGGCCAAGCTCAAGGCGAAGGTGCTGACCGTGACGCCGGGCTGGAGCGAGGCCTATGGCCTGTTCACCAAGGGCGAGGCGCCGATGGTGCTGTCCTACACGACCTCGCCGGCCTATCACATGGTCGCCGAGAATACGCAGCGCTACCAGGCGGCGTCCTTTGAAGAAGGCGAATATCTGCAGATCGAGGTCGCCGGCATCACCACCACGGGCGCCAAGAACCCGCTGGCCGCGAAATTCATAGCCTTCATGACCGGACCGAAATTCCAGGACGCTATTCCGGAGACCAACTGGATGTTCCCGGCCGGCAAGACCGACAAGCCGCTCAACCCGGCCTTCGACAAACTGGTCAAGCCGACCAAGACCTTGCTGTTCAGCCCGCAAGAGGTCGCCGCCAACCGCAAGGCATGGGTGGATGAATGGCTGGCGGTGATGAGCAAATGAGCGCGCACCTCACCCTCCCCCTTGTGGGGAGGGTCGATCCGCGAAGCGGAGCGGGGTGGGGGCTGCGACGCTGAGCACTGCCTCACCCCCACCCCGGCTCGCGGATACCGCTTCGCGGCATCCGCGCTCCGACCCTCCCCACAAGGGGGAGGGTGGAAGACGCGCGTCTGACCACCGTATCGCCGCCGGCATCATCGCGCTTGCCGCGATCACGCTGCTGATCGGCGGCGCGTTTGCCGGGCTGCTTGTCGAAGGCGCCCATGATTTCTCGGGCGCCCTGGCAGCCTTCGATCCCTACCTCTTGCGCGTGGTGCGCTTCACGCTCTGGCAAGCGGCGCTGTCGACCCTGCTTTCGGTCATCCCGGCATTGTTCGTTGCACGCGCCCTGTCGCGGCATCCGCGCTTCCTGGGCCGCGCCTTCATCCTGCAGCTCTTCGCCGTGCCGCTGGCGCTGCCGGCGATCGTCGCGGCGCTCGGCATACTGGCGCTCTACGGCCGCGCCGGCTATTTCGCCGGCCTGTTCAGCGCGGCCGGCGGCCAGGGCTGGCCGGGGATCTACGGCCTATCGGGCATTCTCGTCGCCCATGTCTTCTTCAACCTGCCGCTCAGCGTGCGGCTATTCCTCGAGGCGCTGCAGACCATACCAGCCGACCAATGGCGGCTGGCGAGCCAGCTTGGCATGGGCGCTCGGCCGGCGTTCCGGCTGATCGAATGGCCGACGTTGCGCGCCGCCTTTCCCGGAGTCGCCGGGCTCGTCTTCATGCTCTGCATCACATCGTTCACCATCGTGCTGACGCTCGGCGGCGGACCGGCCGCGACGACGCTGGAAGTCGGCATCTATCAGGCGCTGCGCTTCGATTTCGATCCCGCGCGAGCCGTCACCCTGACATTGCTGCAGATCGCGCTGACCTTTGTCGTGGTGCTGGCGCTGACGCGACTTGGCGTGAACGTCGTCGGCGACACCAACCTGCCGGTTGCGCCGCGCCGCTATCTCTCGGTCAACCGGACCGAGACCTCGCTGAACGCCGCGCTCATCGCACTCGCGCTGCTGTTCGTTGCTGGACCGATGGCAGCCACGGTGATCGCCGGCTTGGGCGCCGATCTCGGCCGGCTCGCCGGCGAGGCCACTGTCCGGCAGGCGACACTGACCAGCGCGGTGCTGGCCTTTCTGTCGGCGCTGCTTTCGGTGATGCTGTCGCTGGCATTGACCATGGCGCGCCGGGCGCTGGCGTTGAACCGCCGCGCCGGCCCCAGCACATTGCTCGAACATGCCACGGATACCGGCGCCGGGTTCGTCCTGGTCGTGCCGCCGATCGTCGTCGGCGCGGGCTGGTTCCTGCTGCTGCGCCATTTCGGCGACGTCTTTGCCATCGCTCCGGTCATGGTCGTCACCGTCAATGCTGTCATGGCGATGCCGTTCGCGCTGCGCGCCGTCCGCCCCGCCTATGATGCGGCAAGCGAACGTCACGAACGGCTCTGCGCGCAGCTCGGCATTTCCGGCTGGGCAAGGCTGCGGCTGGTCGATTGGCCGTCGCTGCGGCGTCCACTCGCCACCGCCTTCGCTTTCGCCATGGCGCTGTCGCTTGGCGATCTCGGCGTCATCGCGCTGTTCGGCAGTGATTCCGTGCAGACATTGCCCTACCTTCTGCTGGCGCGCATGGGCAGCTACCGCACCGCGGACGCCGCCGGCCTGGCACTGTTGCTCGGCCTGGTTTGCCTGGCGCTGGTCCTGGCCGCGGATCGGCTGGGAAAGGAAATGGCCCGCGATGTCTGACGGGGCAACTGGCAGGAAGGGTGCTCCGGTGCGGCTGGACAAGGTTTCGTTCAGCTATGGCGAGGGCGAGGCGCCGCTGGCCTTCGATGTTGCGTTCGCCGCAGCGGAAATCACCGCCATCATGGGGCCGAGCGGCTCGGGCAAGTCGACGCTGCTCAATCTGGTCGCCGGCTTCGAGACGCCCCGGTCCGGCCATGTGCTGATCGGCGGCGCCGATGTCAGCGCCGCGCGGCCGGCAGCGCGGCCGGTGTCGATGGTGTTCCAGGAAAACAACCTCTTCGCCCATCTTTCCGTCGAGCAGAATGTCGGGCTCGGCCGCTCGCCATCGCTGCGACTGACCGAAGCCGACCGCGCTGATATCGCTGGCGCGCTGGCGCGCACCGGCCTTGCCGGCAAGGAGAAGCGTCTGCCGCGCGAACTCTCCGGCGGCGAACGGCAGCGCGTTGCGCTGACACGGGTGCTGGTGCGCGACAGGCCGGTGCTCCTGCTCGACGAACCCTTCGCCTCACTCGGGCCTGCCTTGCGCGACGACATGCTGGATCTGGTCGCGGCCGTTCATGCCGAGCGGGGCATGACGGTGCTGTTTGTCACGCACCAGCCTGAAGATGCCCGCCGGATCGCTCAGAATGTGGTGTTCCTGGACGACGGTATTGTCGCGGCCACCGGCAAGGCGAAGGATTTTTTTGCCGGGGCTGGTCCGCAAGCCTTCCGGCGCTATATCGGCGCAGGTGCCGGGGATGCCGTATCACGAGATATTGCCCGGAAGCGGACATAATTTACGGTCAAACCGGGTTCGGGCGATGAGGCGCTTGCTTGCCATGACTGGAGTAGTGTGGCTAGGTCCGCTCAATACCGGTCCGGCACAGGCCGTGATTTGCCTGCAGCATCCGCCGCACGCCCCGAGGGACGCGTGACGGATGCTGTAGAAGTTTTGTTTTTGCGCATGACAGGTTCCGAAGATCGCCCCCGATTTTCGTGATCATGCGTCGGGACCTGAAAGGAAGCCGTTCTGGCGATCGGCGTTGACAGACCAAGATTGAATCCGCTGGCGCGCTTTCTGGCGCTGGCTGGTTTTGCCGTGGCCTTGGCAAGCTGTCAGATGTTCACGCCTCCGGCGGTCCAGGAATCCGGCTTCCAGCCGTCCGACAAGCCGATCACGGTCGACAATGTCGCCGCCAACAACAAGCTCGCCGAGCTGGCCAAGGCGCAACATCCGCGCATCCTTGCCACCTATGGCGGCGAGTATTCCGATCCCAAGCTGGAGCGCATGGTCGCCAAGGTGGTCGGCAACCTGACTGTGGTGTCGGCGAACCCGACCCAGACCTACCGCATCACCATCCTCAATTCGCCCAACGTCAACGCCTTCGCTCTGCCGGGCGGCTATCTCTACATCACACGCGGTCTGCTGGCGCTGGCCAATGATTCGTCCGAGCTTGCCGCTGTCATCGCGCATGAGATGGGCCACGTCACCGCCAATCACGGCCTGCAGCGCCAGCAGCTGGAGGCCGAAGAAGGCCTGGCGACCAAGGTGGTCTCGGATGTGCTGGGCGACAGCCCGACCGCCAAGGCGGCACTGATCCGCGGCAAGCTCAGGCTGGCGCAGTTCTCGCGCAACCAGGAACTTGAGGCCGATGCCATCGGCATCAAGTCGATCGGCGAAGCTGGCTACGACCCCTACGCGGCCGGCCGCTTCCTGCAGTCGATGTCGGCCTACACCGATTTCCGCTCGATCAGCGGCGCCACCGACGCCAGCCTCGACTTCCTGGCCACCCATCCCAACACGCCGCAGCGCATCGACCTGGCGCAGCGCCACGCCCGCCAATTCGGCGCGCCCGGCGTCGGCACGCGCGACCGCGATTCCTTCCTCGCAGGCGTAGACGGCCTGCTCTATGGCGACACGCCGGAGGAAGGCTATGTGCGGGGCGAGACCTTCCTGCATCCAGGCCTCGGCGTGTCATTCACGGTGCCGGACGGGTTCATCATCGACAATTCGGCGGCGGCGGTGACGGCGACCGGGCCGGGCGACATAGCGATCCGCTTCGACGGCGTTTCGATCGACAAGAACCGCGCCTTGACCGACTATATCCGCAGCGGCTGGGTGGCTGGTCTCGACGACAGCACCGTCAAGCAGGAAACCATCAACGGCAACGAGGCCGCGACCGCGCATGCCGGCGCCGAAGGCTGGCAGTTCGACATTGCGGTGATCCGTGCCGGCGGCCAGGTCTACCGGCTGCTGACCGCGGCACCCTCCGCCAGCACCTCGCTGGAAACGGTTGCACGCTCGGTCAGCGGGTCGTTCCGTATCCTGAGCGCTGCTGAGAAGGCGGCCTTGAAGCCGCTGCATATCCGCGTGCTCACCGTGCAGCCAGGGCAGACCATGGGCTCGCTCGCCGCGCAGATGGTCGGCGTCGACCGCAAGCTCGACCTGTTCCGCGTGCTCAACGCGCTGTCGCCGGGAGCCGCGGTTTCGGCCGGCGACAAGGTCAAGATCGTCACCGACAAATAAGAGCCGTTGCAAACTCACTCGGCTGGACCTCAGCGGACCGAGTTTTCAACGAACGGGCTCTGACCTTTTTTGGAGGTTAGGCGGCAGTCGCCAGAAATTCCGGGTTCTGCTTGACCAGCGCGACCTTGAGCTTTTCCATGGCGCGCGCCTCGATCTGGCGAACGCGCTCCTTGGAAATGCCGAGTGTTTCGCCCAGTGCTTCCAGCGTGGCGCCTTCGTCGGTCAGCCGACGTTCCTCGATGATGCGGAGTTCGCGGGCGTTCAGGGCGGCGAGAGCCTCCCTTAGCCAATGCGAGCGGCGCGCTACGTCGATCTTGTCGCCGACGATCTCGTCGGGCAGCGGGTCGTCCGAGACCAGGAAATCCATCCGCTCGGTGGCGCCGGACTCGTCGGCAAGCGGCACGTTCAGCGAGGAATCCGGAGCCGACAGCCTTGAATCCATCATCGCCACATCAGCCTCGGAGACGCCAAGCGCAACCGACACTTCGCGGTAGAGATTTGTGTTCGACAGCGGCTCCGGGCCGTTCGCCAGCCGGGCACGCAAGCGCCTGAGATTGAAGAACAGGGCCTTCTGTGCAGAACTCGTGCCGCCGCGCACGATCGACCAGTTGCGCAGGATGTAGTCCTGCATCGAGGCGCGGATCCACCACGTCGCATAGGTCGAGAACCGCACCTCGCGCTCCGGTTCGAAACGCGCGGCAGCCTCGAGCAAACCGACATGGCCCTCCTGGATCAGATCGCCGAGCGGCAGGCCGTAATGGCGGAATTTCGAGGCCATCGATATGACCAGCCGCATATGGGCGACCGTGATGCTGTGCAGGGCGTTCTGGTCGTTGTCTTCCTTCCAGAGCAAGGCGAGCCGGTGCTCCTCGTCGCGTTCGAGATAGGGAGCCTTCATTGCCGCGCGGACCATGATCCGTCCTGCCGTGTCTTCCATCATGAGGCGCTCCCTGGCTCAGGCGATGCGGATGACCTTGCGAACTTGCCCGGCGCCGGGGTTGAAATGGCGGCGTCGTGCCCTAGAACAGCCAAAACTGCCATGCGCGAGAAAAGTTCCGCTGGCGCGGGCAGGCGAGCGATGCTGTCCGGGCGATTTCGATATGGTTCCCCGGAAGCTTCTTACGTGGGGAAGACTCTCATTTTGAGAATGAGGTTTCAGAAATTATTTATTTTTGAAATCTTGTTCCTTATTCTTTCGGCCTTCGTCTGTCATTTTCCAGCCCTCACAACAGGCCTGATATCAAGCCAAGGACGGGATCACAGAAAAATGAAATGGCTCAAGTCGCTCATCATCGCCGGAACACTGCAGGCCCTGGCCGTCGCATCGGGCCATGCCGGCGCCAATCTCGACCAGATCAAGCAGGCCGGGGTCATCAAGGTCGGTACGGAAGGCACTTACGCACCCTTCACCTATCATGACGCGTCCGGCGCGCTGGTCGGCTTCGACGTCGAAATCGCCAAGGCGATCGCCGGCAAGCTCGGGGTCAAGGTCGAGTTCCTCGAAGGCAAGTGGGACGGGCTGATCGCCGGTCTCGACGTCAAACGCTACGACGCCGTCATCAACGAGGTCGGCATCACCGACGCGCGCAAGGCCAAGTACGATTTCTCCGAGCCCTACATCGCCTCCAAGGCGGTGCTGATCGTGCGCGGCGACAACACCGACATCAAGAGTTTCGCCGACCTCAAGGGCAAGAAGTCGGCGCAGTCGCTGACCTCGAACTTCGGCAAGCTGGCCGAGACGAACGGCGCCGAGCTGGTCGGAACCGACGGCTTCGACCAGTCGATCCAGCTGCTTTTGACCGGTCGCGCCGACGCCACCATCAATGACAGCCTGTCGTTCCTCGACTTCAAGAAGCACAAGCCCGACGCCAATGTGAAGATCGCCGCGCAAGAGGAAAATGCCGATTATTCCGGCGTTATCGTGCGCAAGGGCGATCCCGAACTGGTCGCGGCCATCAACAAGGCGCTTGCCGACATCAAGGCCGACGGCACCTACCAGAAGATCGCCGACACCTATTTCGGCCAGGACGTTTCGAAGTAACTTTTGACGATGGGCCGGGTGCCGGCTCAAGCGAGGCATCCAGCGGCGAGCCGTCTTTGACGGTCCGCCGCTTTTGTCGTGATATGGCGCCCATACTTCGATGACGCCGCCTCGCCATTCTGGAGGTCTTTCGTGCCGCACTGGCTGCAACTGATGCTGGAGTCGCTGCCTTCGCTGCTCTGGGCCGCTCTCATCTTCACCGTGCCGTTGACGCTGTTGTCTTTCGTCCTCGGATTGACCGTCGGCCTCGGTGCAGCGCTAGGCCGCCTGTTCGGCCCGAAGCCGCTGGTCGCGCTCGCGCGCTTCTATGTCTGGATCTTCCGCGGCACGCCGCTCTTGGTGCAGCTGTTCCTGATCTTCTACGGCCTGCCGTCGGTCGGCATCCTGCTCGACGCCTTTACGGCGGCATTGATCGGCTTCACGCTCAACATCGGCGCCTATACGTCGGAGATCATCCGCGCGGCCATCAGCTCGGTGCCGAAAGGCCAGTGGGAGGCCGCCTATTCGATCGGCATGACCTGGAGCCAGGCGATGCGGCGCACCATCCTGCCGCAAGCCGGCCGCGTCGCGGTGCCGCCGCTGTCCAACACCTTCATCTCGCTGGTCAAGGACACGTCGCTGGCCGCCGCCATCACCGTGCCGGAGATGTTCCAGGCGGCGCAACGCATCGTCGCCACCACCTATGAGCCGCTGATCCTCTATGTCGAAGCGGCGATCCTCTATCTGGCGATGAGTTCCGTGCTGTCGGCCTTGCAGACGCGGCTGGAAAAACGGCTCAACCGCTATGGCGGCTTCCTGGAGGCACGCTCATGATCGGCCTCACCAACATCGAGAAGCGCTTTGGCAACAATCTGGTGCTGAAGGGCGTGACGGTTGCCATTGCCGAAGGCAGCGTCACCGCACTCGTCGGCCCTTCGGGCGGCGGCAAAAGCACGCTGCTGCGCTGCATCAACCTTCTGGAGATACCGACCTCGGGCACGGTGCGCATCGGCGACGAAACGCTGGAATTCCACCCAGGCGTCAAGGTGCCGGCCGGAGACATCAGGCGCCTGCGCCTGCAAACCGGCATGGTGTTCCAGAACTTCCAGCTGTTCCCGCACCGCACCGCTATCGAGAATGTCATGGAAGGGCTGGTGACGGTGCTCAAATGGTCGCCTGAGCAGGCACGTGAGCGGGCGCTCGCCTTGCTGGAGAAGGTGGGGATGGCGCACAAGGCCGATGCCTGGCCAGCGACACTGTCGGGCGGCCAGCAGCAGCGCGTGGCCATTGCCCGGGCACTGGCGCCGTCACCGAAAGTGCTGCTCTGCGACGAGCCGACCTCTGCGCTCGATCCGGAACTGGCGCAGGAGGTGGTCGACGTGCTCGGCAAGCTCGCCAGCGAAGGCACGACCATGGTGATCGCAACGCACGATTTGCGGCTTGCCTCCAAGATCGCACAGGAAGCGGTGTTCCTCGATGCCGGCGTCGTCGTTGAGCAGGGATCGTCCGCCGTGCTGTTCGGCAATCCGGAGCGCGAACGGACCAAGCGGTTCATCGCGACGTTGAAGCAGGAGGCGGAGAAAGAGGCCGGGGGCTGAGCCCTCCCCTTGTGGGGAGGTCGGACCGAAGGTCCGGGCGGGGCCGGCGCAGCCCACCCCGCTGCTTCGCAGCGACCCTCCCCACAAGGGGGAGGGTCAAAAAAAACCCGGCCGCAAGGCCGGGTTTCCAGAATTCAAAAGTCAAAAAGCTCAGGCAGCTTCTTCCTGCTCGGCTTCCTCATTGTCGGCCTTGGCGCCACGCTTAGGGCCCTTGTTGAGGTTGACCTCGATCAGGCGCACGGCTTCGGTTTCCGACATACGGTTGACGGCCGCGATCTCGCGGGCCATGCGGTCGAGCGCCGCCTCATAGAGCTGGCGTTCGGAATAGGACTGCTCCGGCTGGTTGTCGGCGCGGTAGAGGTCGCGCACGACTTCCGAAATCGAGATCAGGTCGCCCGAATTGATCTTGGCATCATATTCCTGCGCGCGGCGCGACCACATGGTGCGCTTGACGCGGGCGCGGCCCTGGACGACCTTCAGCGCGCGCTCGACATAATCCTCTTCCGACAGTTTGCGCATGCCAATGGAGGTCGCCTTGGCGACCGGCACCTTCAGGCGCATCTTGTCCTTCTGGAAGTCGATGACGAACAGTTCCAGCTTGTGACCAGCCACTTCCTGCTCGTCGATCGAGACGATCTGGCCGACGCCATGCGCCGGATAGACGATGTACTCGCCGGTCTTGAAACCGTGACGCGCACCGGTGGACTTCTTCTGCGGGGTGATCGTTGCCATTACGCCCTGAACTCCTTGTTGTGGTACCGGCGTCCTGCCGGCCCGAACTCGTGCGACCGGGGGAACCGATCGTTCGCCGCACAACAGATGAACCCATCGGAAAAGCCGGACCGGCAACCAAATGGATTGCCACCGCCTGGCCCAGATCGCTCTGGTCCGGAATGGGATTTTCACCTTTCAGTGATTTGGGGCGTCTGCGCCATAAATCGACGTTGTGTCACCGGCATGTTTCGCTCATGTAACACAAAAAGTCGGAAGAATCAAGGTTTTGCTGCATAAGCGAAGGCCACAGCTTCGCGCCGCCTGTCAAGGCGGTTAATGCGACCTGGCTCTTACCCTGCGTAATACCGGCCTTTGCGGCCGATTTGTCAATCGCCTTCGCCGGGCTCGGCGGAGAAGTATTTCTCGAACTTGCCGGCCTCGCCGTCGAAGGTTTTGGCGTCGGCCGGTGGCTCCTTCTTGGCCGTGATGTTGGGCCATTTCTCGGCGTATTCCGTGTTGATCTGCAGCCATTTGTCGAGGCCGGGCTCGGTGTCGGGCTTGATCGCGTCGGCGGGGCATTCCGGTTCGCAGACGCCGCAGTCGATGCACTCGTCGGGATGAATGACGAGCATGTTCTCGCCTTCGTAGAAACAATCGACCGGACAGACCTCGATGCAGTCCATGTATTTGCATTTGATGCAATTGTCGGTCACGACATAGGTCATCGCTCGGCTCCGGGACGCCCAGCTTTAGTGGGCCAGTTTTGTTGGGCTTTTTCCGTGAGGTAACGCCTTTGACCGTCGCTTGCAAGGGTTGCGATGCCCGGCGGTCCCGGCATTTCCGGAATGGAATTTTATGCAGCAAAGCGCGGTAAGGGCGTGCAATGTCCTGCAAGGGTGTCCCGTTTGCCGGGTTCGGGTTTGTCTGGCGGGTGTCGTTGCCCCCAAATCGCGGTCCGCTTCGTGGGCGGCAAGCCTCAGTCTTCGTCAAGCAAGCGGTCAGTCTGGCGGCGCTCCCGTTTGGTCGGGCGGCCGCTGCCGGCCTCGCGCAGCGCCGGGATGGCATCGGGAACGGCATCGCCCTTGGGTGTGGGCGGCGGCGACATGTCCTCGTAGAGGGTGCGTGCTTCCTCGGCCGGGCCGCGCCGCACACCGGCGCCAAGCACCTTCCAGACGAAGATGCGCCGGTCGACCGTGATGGTCAGCACGTCGCCCGCCTTGACCAGATCGGAGGCCTGCGCTGCTTTGTCGCGATTGATGCGCACGCGCCCGGCGACCACCAGCTTGGCCGCCAGCGAACGCGATTTCACGGCGCGCGAGAAGAACAGCCATTTGTCGATGCGCTGGCGGCCTTCAGCAACCATCGAAGCGCCTAGAGCATGATGCCGAAAAGTGCGAAGAGGTTTTCGGACGACATCATGCTCTATCTCTTGGTTTAGAGGCGGATTCAGATTTCAGGTCGATTCGACCTGAAATCATCCGGCTCTGGCCTACTTCTTCAGCTGGTCGCGCAAGGCGGCGAGCTTAGCGAAGGGCGAATCCGGATCGAAGCGTGCCGGACGCTCCTCGCGCGGTTTCGGCTGGAAAGCCGGCTTCGCGCCCTTGCCGTCCGGTCTGCCGCCCTTCCAGTCGGGCCGGCCTTCACGGCGGTCGGGACGCTCGCCTTGCGGGCGGCCGTCACGGCGCTGTTCGCCTTCGCCCTGCGGCTTGGGCTTGAACTTGGAGCGGTCGAAGCGTGGCTTGCCGGCGCCGTCGCGCCGCCCTTCATGGGCGGGACGTTCTCCAGGAGTGGCAGCCACCTGCGCGCCACCTGCATCGGCCGGTGCATTGCTTCGGCCGCGCGCCTGGCCGTTGCGCTGGCGGTTGTTGCGGCCCTCATGGTGACGAGGGCGCTGGTCGAAACGGCCCTGACGCCACAACAGAATCGGCTTTGGCGCTTCGGCTTCGGCGGCGGGCTCGCTGGCCTCACCCTCCCCCTCGTGGGGAGGGTCGGCGCGCAGCGCCGGGGTGGGGGCCGCGCCGCCGTCGTCAGCACCACTTGCGCCGTCAGCGCCATCACCCCCCTCGCTTCGCGCCGCGACCTCCCCTATCGAGGGGGAGGTGGGGGCGTCGGCGTTCTCAGCAGGCGCTACCTTGACAGACTCCGCAAGGCGCTCGTTCTCGTCAGTAACTTCAGTCGAAGTTTCCGGTTGTTCAGCAACAGGTTCGGCTGCCGCCTCAGCGACAGGCTCGGCAGGCACTTCAGCCGCAGCCTCGACAGCGCCGGTCTTGTCCGGCTCCGGCTCTACAGCAACGGCGGACTCCGGTTCCGAACCCTCGACCGCTGCCTCCGCGGCCGCATCCGTAGCGGCGGCTTCCGCCGCCTTGGCCTGCTCGGCGCGCGCGGCCTCTTCCGCCGCGAGTTTCGCAGCGGCAGCTTCCCGCGCGGCATTGTCCTGCGCCTCGAGCCGTGCCTTGACTTCCGCCGCCGGCTTCGGCTCGGCGCGGTAGCCCAGGCCTTTCAGGATCTCTTCCATGTCGTCGGCGGTGGCGCCGAGGATCGACATCATCGGCGGCGTCACCATGAAGGATTGGCCGTCATAGGCGCCGTCCGGGCGCTGGCCGAGACCGGGCTTCCAATTGGTCGCCGGACGGATGAGGTCGGCCAGCCGCTCCAATATGTCGATGCGCACGGCGCGGCGGCCGAGATTGCGATAGCCGGCAAGCTTGTAGAAGGCCTTGTCGAAGGCCGGGTCGATGACCACCGAGGTGCGGCCCGACGCCAGCGCGTGGACGACGTCGCCAAAGCCCGGTTTGTCCTTGCCGTCGTTCTTCAGCGCCCACAGCAAGGTCACCAGTCCGGCGGGCGCCGGCTTGATCAGCGCCGGCACGAAGACATGGTAGGCGCCGAAGCGCACGCCCAGCCGGCGAAGTGCTGCGCGACCTTCCTGGTCGAGCGACTTCATCTCGTCGGCGATGTCGCGGCGGTTGATGAGGCCGAAATTCTCGACCAGCTGGAAGGCGATGCCACGGCCGATGCCGGAAATCTGCTCGGCGTTCTTCAGGTCGACCAGCGGCTTCAGCAGCGTTTCGATCTGGAAATTGACGAAGCGTTCGGCGCGCGCGGCGACCTTGTCGCGCGCCGGGCCGGTCAGCTGCTCGTCGGCCAGCAGCACCAGGCGCGGCTTCAGCGTGTCTTCGCCGGAAACCAGCGTGCCGATCGGCGCGCCGATCCAGCGCAGCGTGCCGTCCGAGCCAAGTGCCAGGTCGCCGTTGGCGCAGGCGCCGAAGCGTTCGGCGCGCGCTTCGAACTCGGCGGCCAGCGCCTTTTGCGCGGCCGTACGCACGGCCTTGGCGTCTTCGCCGCCGGCGGTCTGGTCGGCGGTGAAGCGGAACCCCTGCAGCTCGCCGACATGATGGCCTTCGACAAGGACGGTTCCGGTAGGACTGATTTCGGCTTCAGGCATGGTATTTTCTCTAAGGCGCCGCATGAGGACGGAAGTCCTGCGGTCTACGAAGCGTTTCGTCAACCGCTCATGCAGCGCATCCGACAATCTGTCTTCGATTTCGCGCGTCTTTTCCTGCCAGTGTGCCTGATCGGCCAGCCAGCCAGGCCGGTTCGACACGAATGTCCAGGTGCGGATCTGAGCGATGCGGTGCGACAGCGTGTCGATGTCGCCTTCGGTGGTGTCGGCGCGGCGCACCTGCTCGCCCATGTAATTTTCGTCGACATGGCCATGCCGGGCAAGGTCCATGTAGATCGAGGCTATGAGGTCGGCGTGCTGGGCCGGCGCGATCTTGCGGTAATCGGGGAGCGCGCAGGCTTCCCACAGCAGCGCCACGCGTTTGGCATCGGTGGCCAGCGAACGGATGTCGCCGTCGCGCGACAGATATTCGAGCGCCTGTGCGTCGACCGCCGGCAGCGCGCGGGTCAGGCCCTCGACCGGGGCATTGGTCTCGATCGAGCGCTTCAGCGCATCGAGGCTGGCAAAGTCGAAACGCGCGGTGCGCCACTGCAGCACCTTCACCGGATCAAAATCATGGCCCTCGATCTTCTTGACCAGGTCTTCGTCGAGCGGGTCGACCTGGCCGGTGACGCCGAAGGTGCCGTCGCGCAGATGTCGGCCGGCGCGGCCGGCGATCTGGCCGAGCTCGGCCGCTGTCAGGTTGCGATACTGGTAGCCGTCGAACTTGCGGTTCTGGGCAAAGGCGACATGGTCGAGATCGAGGTTGAGGCCCATGCCGATGGCGTCGGTGGCGACGAGATAGTCGACATCGCCTGATTGGAACAGCGCCACCTGGGCGTTGCGGGTGCGGGGTGAAAGCGCGCCGAGCACGACGGCGGCGCCGCCCTGCTGGCGGCGGATCAACTCGGCGATGGCGTAGACCTCATCGGCGGAGAAGGCGACGATCGCGGTGCGGCGCGGCAGGCGGGTCAGCTTCTTGGAGCCGGCATAGGCCAGGTGCGACAGCCGCGGCCGCGTCACCACCGAGACGCCCTTCAGCAGGCGCTGCAGGATGCCGTGCATGGTGGCCGCACCCAGCAGCAGCGTTTCCTGGCGGCCGCGCAGATGCAGAATGCGGTCGGTGAAGATGTGGCCGCGCTCTAGGTCGCCGGCGAGCTGCACCTCGTCGATGGCGACGAAGGCGGCGTCTGTCTCGCGCGGCATGGCTTCGACCGTGCAGACCGAATACTTGGCGCCCTTCGGCTGGATCTTCTCCTCACCGGTGATCAGCGCAACCTTGTGGGCTCCGACCTTTTCGCAGACACGGGTGTAAACCTCACGCGCCAGCAGCCGGAGCGGCAGGCCGATAATGCCGGTTTCGTGCGCCACCATGCGCTCGATGGCGAGATGGGTCTTGCCGGTATTGGTCGGCCCAAGCACGGCGGTCACGTCGCGGCCCGACAGGATCAGCGGCTGGGTGTGTTTCGGCTGGATGTTCATCGGCTCGGAAATAGGGCTTTCTAGCCTCTCATTGTCGGGAGCGTGCCCTGGACGGCGCGTATGACAGGCGACACATAGGGATTTCGGGCGCGAAGCGAAAGCGGAATGTTCCGCCGGCGGCTCGAAGGGTGTCTCTGTCAAGCCCGGGATCGGGTGCAGATTAAGAGTTGGAACGAGTCTGGAACGAATCGGCGACGAATCGCTGACTCCAGCAGATTCAGGTTTTGTTCACGGCTACATATGGATTTTGGGACCCCGACTCTCACCACATGCTGAATCGCCGAACTGGCCCGTTTTATGCTGGGAGAGCTTTGCCGTTAACGTTAGCCGGTAAACGAGGGAAGCGGCCCGATGCCTCCGCTCAACCTTATGAAATCGTTAATCTTTCTGAATTGGATGTTAAGGAATGGCAGGGGATTGCGGCTATTAACATTAACATTCCGCTCAAACCCGGAACGAATCAGCGACAAATCGGCGCCAGCGGAATTTTCCCCTTTTGTTCCTTCAATATCTTGTGTTGTGAACAGCTTATCCACCGAGAATTCACAGGCTTGGCCACAGGTTGCGCACAGGCGGCGCTGCAGCCATTAACCTTTGCGTGCCGGATTGGGGCATCGCGCATGGCGCGGCCTTTTGCGACTCCAGGGCGTCTGTTGAAAACGGACCGGTTTCCCGGTCCGTCGGCCACAGGATACGAATCGTCCGAAGCCGTCAGACGTATCAGACGAAATACTGGCCGCCATTGGCTGATAAAGTCGAGCCGGTGATGAAGCCGGCCTCCTCCGATGCAAGGAAGACGACGCAGCGCGCGATCTCTTCCGGCTCGCCGAGGCGGCCGACCGGGATCTGCGGGATGATGCGCTCGTTGAGCACCTTCTCGTCGATCGCCTTGACCATCTCGGTGGCGATGTAGCCGGGGCAGATGACGTTGACGGTGATGCCCGCGCGCGCACCCTCCTGAGCGAGGGCCTTCGAGAAGCCGATGTCGCCGGCCTTGGCGGCGGAGTAGTTGACTTGGCCGGCCTGCCCCTTCTGGCCGTTGATCGAGGAGATGGTGATGACGCGGCCGAATTTGCGGTCACGCATGCCGCTCCACAGCGGATGCGTCATGTTGAAGACGCCAGACAAATTGGTGTCGATGACCTCTTTCCACTGCTCGCGCGTGATCTTGTGGAACATGGCGTCGCGGGTGATGCCGGCATTGTTGACCAGCACCGAGACCGGGCCGAGGTCGGCCTCAACCTGTCTGATGCCGGCGGCGCAAGCGTCATAGTCGGCGACCGACCATTTGTAGGTCGGAATGCCGGTCTCGGCCTTGAACTTCGCCGCCGCCTCGTCATTGCCGGCGTAGTTGGCGGCGACCGAATAGCCGGCGGCCTTCAAAGCGATCGAGATCGCCGCGCCGATGCCGCGCGATCCACCCGTGACGATTGCAACCTTGGTCATATGTGCTCCTCCCGTTGGTCGGAGGAGCGAGTAGGGAGTAGCGAATAGCGAATAGCGAGTAGGGATCCGATGTCCCGTCGCGCGAACGCCATTCTTCCCTATTCGCTACTCCCTATTCGCTATTCACTTCTTTTTTTCAGAGCGCTTCCACGCACATCGCGACGCCCATGCCACCGCCGATGCATAAGGTGGCCAGCCCCTTCTTGGCACCGCGACGCCGCATCTCGTAAACCAGCGTATTAAAGATGCGCGCACCCGAGGCGCCGATCGGATGGCCGATGGCGATGGCGCCGCCATTGACGTTGACGATCGAGGGGTCCCAGCCCACGTCTTTGTTGACGGCGCAGGCCTGCGCGGCGAAAGCTTCATTGGCCTCGACAAGGTCGAGATCGCCGACCGACCAGCCGGCCTTTTCCAATGCCTTGCGCGAGGCGGGAATGGGGCCGGTGCCCATGATCGCCGGATCGACGCCGGCGGTTGCCCAGGACGCGATGCGCGCCAGCGGGGTGATGCCGCGCTTTACGGCTTCCGCTTCGCTCATCAGCAGCGCGCCGGCCGCACCATCATTGATGCCGGAAGCATTGGCTGCGGTCACGGTGCCGTCCTTGTCGAAGGCCGGCTTCAGCTTGGTCATGGCGTCGATCGTGGCGCCGTGGCGGATATATTCATCCTGGTCGACAATGGTGTCGCCCTTCTTGCCCTTGATGGTGAAGGCAACGATCTCGTCCTTGAACTTGCCGGCCTTCTGCGCTGCCTCGGCCTTGTTCTGCGATGCCAGCGCGAACTGGTCCTGGTCGTCGCGGGTGATCTGGAACTGGCGGGCGACGTTTTCGGCGGTGTTGCCCATGTGATAGCCGTTGAAGGCATCCCACAGACCGTCCTTGATCATGGTGTCGATCATCTTGTAGTCGCCCATCTTGACGCCGGCGCGCAGATGTTGCGCATGCGGCGACAGCGACATCGATTCCTGGCCGCCCGCGACGATCACCTTGGCGTCGCCAGTGGCGATCTGCTGCATGCCGAGCGCGATGGCGCGCAGACCCGAGCCGCAAACCTGGTTGAGGCCCCAGGCGGTGGTTTCCTTGGGAAGGCCGGCAATGATCGAGGCCTGGCGGGCCGGGTTCTGGCCTTGAGCCGCGGTCAGCACCTGGCCGAGGATGACCTCGTCGACCTCGGCCGCATCGACACCGGCACGCGACAACAGTTCCTTGATGACGACGGCGCCGAGCTCATGCGCTGAAGTGGCGGCAAAGGCGCCGTTGAAGGAGCCGACGGCCGTGCGCGCGGCGCTGGCAATGACGATGGAAGCGGACATTTTCTTCTCCAGACTTCAAGGGTGTTGTTCTGCCGTTGAGGACTTTTCTTGCCGTTTCCCAACCTCAAGTCAAACCGGAAATCGGTATGGCGCCCATGCGCCGCAAGCAGGTCGTGCTTCGCGGTGGCGGCAGGCTGGCCGCTGCTGCGCAGCATATTTTGCCTGCTATGCAGCATTATATGATCCCGCACTGCACAAAGCGCTTGGAATTGTGAGGCTTTTGCGCATATCCTCAAAAAAGGCGCAATCGTTACCGGCGGCTTACTCAGGCGTGCCGGTGTCCGGGGAGGATGCAGATGGCCGCAAAAGACGATCCGATCATTATCAAGAAATACGCCAATCGCCGCCTCTACAATACGGGGACGAGCACCTATGTGACGCTCGAGGATCTGGCCGAGATGGTCAAGAAGGGCGAGGAGTTCACCGTCCAGGATGCCAAGACCGGTGACGACATCACGCATCCGGTGCTGACCCAGATCATTTTCGAGCTGGAGAACAAGGATGGGCAGAACATGCTGCCGATCCCGTTCCTGCGCCAGCTGATCGCCTTCTATGGCGACCAGATGCAGATGATCGTGCCGAGTTTCCTCGAACAGTCGATGATCGCCTTCTCCAAGGAACAGGAGCGGTTCCGTGAGCAGATGAAGGGCGCCATCGGCAAGTCGCCGCTGGAAGTGATGAAGATGGCGACGCCGATCAAGGCGCTGGAAGAACAGACGCGCCGCAACATGGAAATGTTCCAGAACGCGATGCGGCTGTTCACGCCATTTCCGCCCGCGGGTTCGGCGCCGGCCGCCGCTCCCGCCGAACCGGCCAGGAAGGAAACGCCGGAAAAATCCGACGATCTGCAGCAGCTGAAAGACCAGATCGCGGCCATGCAGCGCAAACTCGACACGATGTCGTAGAGGCGACCAGCGCTCTCTCGCGAACTTACGGCACCGGTCCCTCATAGCGGCCGCGCGGCCGGATGATGCTGCCGCTCACTATCTGTTCGACCATGTGCGCGGCCCAGCCGACGCTGCGTCCCAGCGCGAACAAATGGAACGGCGCATCGCGCGGCAAGCCGAGGCTGCGCGTCAGCGCGGCCAGTGCAAAGTCGATATTCGGGCGGGCGCCGGTCGCGGCAATGGCGGCGGCTTCCAGCGATCGCAAGGTCTCGTCGGTGTTGCCGATGGCCGCCAGAAGCGCGGTCGCCCGGGGATCGCCCTCGGGATAGAGCTGATGGCCGAACGCTGGCAAGGGCCGGTCATGGCCGAGCCAGCGCCGTATCGCGGCATCGGCGCCGTGCCGCGCCGCATCCTCGGCCAGCTGCATCACCGCTTCGCCGGCGCCACCTTGCCTTGGACCGGAAAGGGTCGCCAGACCCGCCAACAGGCAAGCGGCGGGCGAGGCTCCCGTCGAGGCCGCGACGCGGGCGGCAAAGGTCGAAGCGTTGAGTTCGTGATCGGCGAGCAGCACGAGGGCGCGCCGTATCGCTTCCGCGCCACCATCGTCGACCGACCAGCCTTGCGCCAACCGCCGATGCACCGGATCGGACCCCGCCGAGGCACCGAGGGCATTAGCCAGCGCGCCGATTGCGTGCGCGGCGTCGGCACATAGCGAGGCGGCGCTGCGTCCAAGGGAAGGCCGCCCGTGGCCGGCAAGCATGGCAAGTTGCGCAAAGGCCGGGGCTCGGCCGGTCTGGTGCTGCGCGTCCGGCGACGGCGCTTGGAAACTCACCGGTTCAGGCCGGGCCCAAAGCAGCGCCGCGGTCTCTTCCAGCGTGGCATGGTCGGACAGTGCAACGGCGTCCCGGCCCCGATAGATCAGGTGCCCGTGCCAAACGGTCGAAATCGAGGTGACGAACGACGGCTCGCCCCAGGCAATCGCACTTTCGGCGATGGCCGACGGGCTGCGTCCGCGCGCCCGCCGGGTTGCCAGCGCCGCGATATCGTCGGCGCGATATTCGCTGCGGCGCGGGTCGGCGCGGTCCGGGCGCATGCCGATCCGGCCGCGGCTGACATAGGCGTAGAGCGTCTGCGGCCTCAGCCGAAGCCTCTCCAGCGCCTCTTCCCGCGACAACCATTCGGACATATCGGGCTCTGGTATTGATTCTATTGATCAAGATTGATGCCTGTGTTGCTCACCCTTATATCCCATCCGGAAAAGCTTCAAGGAGACAAGGCTATGGCGAATGGGCTCGATGATGTGGTGGCGGCCGAAACGGTGCTCTCCGACGTGGATGGTCTGGGCGGCCGCCTAACGATCCGCGGTCATTCCCTGCCGGAACTGGCTGGACGATGGACCTATCCGCAGGTCGTCCGCCTGCTGCTGGACGGGTTCTTCGAGGATTTGCCTGGTGACGCCGATCTGGCGGCGAGACTAGGCGAGGCGCGCGCTGAAGTGTTCGAGCGGCTCCTGTCTTCGCTGCCCTTGCTGGCATCGCTGGACATTTACAGCGCCATGCGGGCCGGTATGGCACTGCTGCCGGACGGCGAGACGCTGAAGGATGCCTTGCGGCTGATCGCGGCGCCGGCGGTGCTGACGCCTGCCTTGCTGCGCCTGCAGCGCGGCGAACAGCCGATCGCACCGGACGGCAAGGCCGACCATGCCGCCGATATGTTGAGGATGCTCAAGGGTTCCGTCCCGTCGCCGGCATTGGCGAAGGCGCTCGACACCTATCTGGTGACGGTCTGCGACCACGGCCTCAACGCTTCCACCTTCGCCACCCGCGTCGTCGCTTCGACATTGGCCGGGCTGACATCATCGGTGCTGGCCGGGCTCGGCGCGCTCAAGGGGCCGCTGCATGGCGGCGCGCCCGGCCCCGTCATCGAGATGCTCGACGCCATCGAGGCGCATGGCGATGCGGCCGGGTGGTTGCGCGAAGAGATCGCTCATGGCAAGCGCATCATGGGCTTCGGCCATCGCATCTACCGCGTGCGCGATCCGCGCGCCGATGTGCTGAAAGCAGTCGTGCGGAAGCTCGGCAGCGAAGGCGAGACCGGCCGCCGGCTGGCCTTCGCTGAAAAGGTCGAGCAAACGGCGCTCGACGTGCTTCGGGTCGCCAAGCCGCAGCGCGCGCTGCAGACCAATGTCGAATTCTACACCGCGCTGGTGCTGGAAGCGGCGGGTTTCCCGCCGCAAGCTTTCAGCAATGTCTTCGCAGCCGGGCGCGTTGCCGGCTGGATTGCCCATGCGCGCGAGCAACAGACGACCGGGCGGCTGATCCGTCCGCAATCGCGCTATATCGGCCCGGTGCCGGACCTGGTCGCCTAAACTCCTCTGTCTGTTCGAAAGACTCGGCCTCTCCGCATTGCAGCGGAGGGGCTTTTCGGCATGACCCGAAATTTCATGTGATCACGCGACCGTGTTCGTGTTCTTGCCTTGGTCTGCCCCTATATGCTGCACTGCAACATAGTCGCCGATAGCTGCTTCCCTGCAATGACGCTGGGGCAGGCTGGCGCATCACGATGACAGGAACGCCATGACGAAGAACGGCAAGGCGGAGGAAAAGAAGAAGATCAACGTCGCGCTTCAGGGCGGCGGCTCGCATGGCGCCTTTTCCTGGGGCGTGCTCGACCGGCTGCTTGAGGACGGCAGGCTGGAGATATCGGCCGTTTCCGGCACCAGCGCCGGTGCCATGAACGCGGTGGCGCTGGCCGACGGCCTCGTGCGCGGCGGGGTCGACGGCGCGCGTGAGAAGCTGGACGATTTCTGGCGTGCCGTAGCGGCGAAGGGCCGGTTCAGCCCGGTGCAGCGCATGCCCTGGGATGTCGCCTGGGGCAATTGGTCGATCGAGAACTCGCCGGGCTATGTCTTCTTCGACACCATGTCGCGGGTGTTTTCGCCCTATGTCGCCAACCCGCTCGGCCTCAATCCGCTGCGCGACGTGGTCGCCCAGGAGATAGACTTCAAGAATGTTCGCGCCTGCAAGTCGATGGAACTGTTCATCTCCGCAACCAATGTCGAGACCGGACAATTGCGGGTGTTTTCCGATGGCGAGATCGACCTCGACACGGTGATGGCCTCGGCCTGCCTGCCGCAACTGTTCCGCGCCGTCGAGATCAAGGGCGTGCCCTATTGGGATGGCGGCTATGGCGGCAATCCGGCGCTCTATCCGTTCTTCAAGACGGCGGCGACCGAAGACGTGCTTCTGGTGCAGATCAATCCGGTGGTGCGTGAGGGTACGCCCAGGAGCGCCAACGAGATCCAGAACCGCATCGACGAGATCACCTTCAACGCCGGGCTGCTGCGCGAATTCCGCTCGATCGCCTTCGTCAAGGAACTGATCGCCGCCGGCCGGCTGCCGCATGGCGAATACCGCGACATCCGCATGCACCGCATCGATGCCGACGAGGCGTTCAAGGACCTGTCGGCATCATCGAAGGTCAATGCCGAATGGGCGTTCCTGACCTATCTGCGCGACCTCGGCCGCACCGCTGCCAGCGACTGGCTGGAAGAGAATTACGATGCCGTCGGCAGCCAAGCCACACTCGATCTCTCCGGCGAACTCGATGATGGTTTCAAGCCGGTGCGCGGTCCGGCGCCCGGCCGGCGGGTGAAGGAATTCCTCGCCGTGCGCAAGAACCCGGAAGCAGAGCGCCGTCGGGCCTGAGTCCGCCAAGTGCCGAAGGAGCGAGAGCCGATCCGCGTTGCTAGGGCGATCCGGCAAGGCGACAACCTTCGCGTGTGAGGATTCTTCATCATGCTGACGTCTGCTGCCACCCTGGTCCCGACAACGCCGCCGCAACCGCGAAAGAGCACTGGAAACTGACAAGCGAAAGCATCAGCAACGCGACTGCCAACAGCGGGGGAACGTAAGTCGCGTTCCCGTATCCGCATCGCACTGTGCGTCATCTCGCGAACGACTGACCGCGCCACGCCGCTGCGCTCCGGTGTCGGATGCGTTGGCGCTTCCCCGTTTGTTCGAGGCTGGCGGATTGGGCTTCAATGATCCGGCTCGGAGAGGCGAAATACAGTGTTTATCCAGCAATTATAATCTGTTGCCTGATATCTGCGCCGCCAATGATCATCATCTTTCGCCGACCGGGAGGGCAGGGCTGTCCGGCTGAAATCCGCATTCGATCCGAATATCGGGCACGCAATGGTGGCTGCATCGCCAGCGAGGTCGGGCTGCCCGTCGGCGATGACAAATCCGTCGCTCGAGGCAGATCATTGGCGGCGGCCCGCGAAGCTAATGCGGCTTTGCTAAAATGCCCCGACAGGTGATCCCAACTGTTTCGCAGCAGCCACACCTTGCCCGACTGCGCAATGCTGTTGCAACTTTCGGACTATATTGCGGTGCAACTTTGATGTAGAAGCGCGCTCGCCTATCACGGCAATTTGAACACGGTCAGGCGCGCACCCATATCGGCGACGCGCCCGCGTCATGAGGGCGCGGTGCTGGCCGAACCCGCAGTGGAAAAATGACGATGCCTAAAATCAGGTTTCACAAGCTTGCAGCCATTGTTGTGCTCATTGGTTTCGCGGCGTGGATGGCGACAGGTGAATTCTCCTCGGTCGGCAGCGTAGCGGCGAACAAGGCCAAGGCAGCCGAAGTCGAACAGGGCAAGGCGCCGGACGCGAGCAAGCCGAAGACGGCGCAAGCCGAACCGAAGGCGCCGCTGCGCACGGTGGCGGTGGTGACGCCGCCGCGCAAGACCTATGCGCGCGCCATCCGCATTTCCGGGCTGACCGAGGCCGACAAGCGCGCGGTGCTGGCAACCCGCGTCGCCGGCGTCATCGACAAGCTGCCGGTCAGCCAAGGCCAGCACGTCAAGACCGGCGACCTGGTGTTGATGCTGGCCGCCGAGGAAAAGATCTCGATGGTCGACAACGCCAAGCAGCTCGTGGCGCAGCGCACGGCCGAGCTCGACGCCGCCGAGCAGCTCGCCAAGACCGGAAATCTGCCCAAGCTGCAGCTCGACACCGCGCGCTCCAATCTGACCCAGGCGCAATCCCAGCTGGATACCGCGCAGGCCGAACTCGACCGCAACGAAGTCAAGGCGCCGTTCGACGGCGTCATCGACCGGGTGCCGGTGGAACTCGGCAGCTCCGTCATGCAGGGCGGCGAGGTGGCGACCATCATCAAGCTCGATCCGGTGATCGCGCGCGGCGAGATCAGCGAGCGCGACCTCGGCTATCTCAAGATCGGTGACAAGGCCAATGTCCGGCTGGTCAGCGGCCAGACCGTGGAAGGCACCGTGCGCTACATCAGCCGCGACGCGTCGTCGGCGACCCGCACCTTCCGTGTCGAGGTCGCGATCCCCAATGCCGATGGCTCCGTGCCGGCCGGCATGACGGCGGAAATCCAGCTCAGCGCGCTGCCGACCGACGCGGTGCTGCTGCCGCGTTCGGTGGTGACGCTCGGCGACAAGGGCGACCTCGGCATCCGCGCCGTCGGCAAGGACAACAAGGTGGCGTTCTTCACGATCGACCTCGTCGACGACACGCCCACCGGTCTCGTGCTCGGCGGCATCCCGGCCGATGCACGCATCATCGTCGCCGGCCAGGAACTGGTGAAGGAAGGCGATGAGGTCAAGCCGGTCGAGGCCGACCAGGCGACCATCAACAAGCTGATCGGCGAGGCCACCGCCGGGACGCAGTAGCGCAGGCGTGCCGGCGCCGGGCTCTGCCCGGCGACGTCAGTCCGTTCGCCACTCCCCGACAAGCAACAGCAGGCATAAGTCATGGATATCGTCAGACTCGCAATCAACAATGCCCGCCTGACCATCTCGGTCCTGGTCTTCCTGCTGATCGCAGGCTGGGTCGCCTATCAGTCGACGCCGAAGGAAGCGGAACCGGACGTTCCGATCCCGATGATGTATGTCAGCCTGATCTATCAAGGCATTTCGCCGGAGGATTCCGAGCGCCTTCTGCTGCGGCCGATGGAAAGCAAGCTGAAAAGCCTGAAGGGCCTCAAGGAAATGCGCTCGGCCGCCTTCCAGGGCGGCGGCTATGTGCTGGTCGAGTTCCAGCCGCAGACGAACCTGGCGACGGCGCTGCAGGATACGCGCTCCAAGGTGCAGGACGGCAAGGCCGACCTGCCGCAGGCGGCCGAGGAGCCTGTCGTTACCGAGGTCAACATTTCCGAATTTCCGGTGCTGGTCGTCACCTTGTCCGGCGAATTGCCCGAACGCGTGCTGGCCGCCGCGGCGCGCGAACTGCGCGACCGTATCGAGGAAGTGCCCGGCGTTCTCGAAGGCTCGCTGCAGGGCTCCCGCGACGATCTCGTCGAGGTCGTCATCGATCCGATGAAACTGTCTTCCTACGGCTTGCAGCTCGACCAGCTGATCGGTGCCGTCGGCGCCTCCAACAGCCTGGTCGCCGCCGGCAACATAGAGGGATCGGAGGGCAAATACGCCGTCAAGGTGCCGTCATTGATCGAGACGCCGGAGGATGTGGCGGCGCTGCCGGTGGTCGCCGGCCCCAATGCCGTGGTGCAGGCCAAGGACATAGCGACGATCCGCTCGACCTTCGCCGATGCCACCACGATCACGCGCCTCAACGGCAAGCCGGCCATCGCCATCGAGGTCAAGAAGCGCATCGGCGCCAATCTGATCGACACGCTCACCAAGGTAAGGGAGGTGTCCGACACCTTCGTCAAGACCATGCCCGAGGGGATGCACGTCACCTACACGCAGGACAAGTCGGTCTTCGTCAACCAGCTGCTTGGCGATCTGCAGAACCATGTGATGATCGCGGTGATCCTGGTGTTCATCGTCATCCTCTACGCGCTGTCCGGCCGCGCCTCGCTGCTCATTGGCCTCGCCATTCCGTCGTCCTTCCTGATCGGTATCCTGCTGCTCGCCATGATGGGCTACACGATCAACATGATCGTGCTGTTCAGCCTCATCCTGGCGGTCGGCATGCTGGTGGACGATGCCATCATCGTCACCGAGTTCGCCGAGCGGCGGATGAGCGAGGGCATGCCTAAGCAGGAAGCCTTCGCGCTGGCCGCCAAGCGCATGGCCGGCCCGGTCATCGCGGCGACGATGACGCGTATCGCCGCCTTCTCGCCGCTGCTGTTCTGGCCGGGCATCATCGGCGACTTCATGAAATACATGCCGATCACTCTGATCGTCACGCTCTCAGCCTCGATGCTCTATGCGCTGGTGTTCGCGCCGACGCTGGGAGCGATCTTCGCCAAGGCGCCGCAGCATCACGAGGACGGCAATCGCGACGGCTGGTACATGGCTGTCGTCAAGCAAGCGGTGCGCTTCCCCATCACCGTGATGGTGCTGACCGTCGTCTTGCTGGCCGGCATCTTCGTCGGCTATTCTAAGTATGGCGCCGGCGTCGAGTTCTTCCCGAGTGTCGAACCCGACTATGGCCTGCTCTACGTTCATGCCCGCGGCAATCTTTCGCTAGCCGAAATGGACACGGCGACAAAGATCGCCGAAAACCGGCTGCTTGGCTGGCCGGGCGTGAAGTCGGTCTATACCCGCGTCGGCAAGTCCCAGGGCGGCGGCCAGGACGTTCCGGAAGATGTGGTCGGCGTCATCAACTATGAATTCATCGACTGGCGCGAGCGCAAATCAGCCAACGACATCCTGAACGACCTGCGCGGCGTCATGGCCGGCATTCCCGGCGTCGACGTCGAGGTCCGCGTGCCGGAAGCCGGCCCGCCGACCGGCAAGCCGATCCAGATCAGGCTTTCGGCTGTTGACCCCAAGGGATTGGACGAGAAGGCGCGTGCGGTGGCGGCGCGCATCGCCAAGGTGCCCGGCGTCATCGACATTTCCGATGGCTTGCCGCCGCCCGGCGTCGACTGGGCACTCGAGGTCGACCGGGCCAAGGCTGCCCAGTACGGCATCAGCCCGACCTCGGTCGGGACGGTGGTGCAGCTTGTCACCAACGGCTTGAAGCTCTCGGAATATAGGCCTGCCGGCGCCGACAAGGCGGTCGACATCCGGCTGCGCTTGCCGGAGGACCGGCGCACGCTGTCGACGCTCGACGAGCTCAGGGTGCAGACCTCGCAGGGATCGGTGCCGATCTCGAACTTCGTCGTCCGCAAGGCAAAGCCGAGCGTCGGCATCCTCAACCGCATCGACGGCGCCCGCACCGTGGTGGTGCAGGCCAACGTTGCCGCCGGCGCCCAGGTCGCCGCCGTGCAGCAGGAGGTCACCCAGGCCGTCACCGACATGAATCTCGGCAGCGGCATCCGCTGGAAGCTGGCCGGCTCGAACGAGGACAGCGCGGAAGCCAGCGCCTTCCTCAGCAAGGCCTTCGGCGCCGCGATCTTCCTGATTTTCCTGGTGCTTTTGGCGCAGTTCAACAAGTTCACCAGCGTCTGGCTGGTGCTGTCCTGCGTGGTCATGGCGACGATCGGTGTGTTCCTCGGGCTGCTGATAACAGGCGAGACGTTCGGCATCGTCATGTCGGGCATCGGCGTCATCGCGCTGGCCGGCGTGGTGGTGAACAACAACATCGTGCTGATCGACACTTATGACCGGCTGCGCGAAGAGGGTTGGGACAAGATGGATGCCGTGCTGCAGACCTGCCGCGAGCGTGCGCGCCCGGTGGTGCTGACGGCGGTGTCGGCAATCCTTGGCGTGCTGCCGATCGCCTTCGGCCTCGGGCTGGAAATCTTCCATCATGAGACGACGATCAACGCACCGTCGACGCAATGGTGGATTTCGCTGTCCTCGGCGATCGTCTTCGGCCTGTCCTTCGCCACCGTGCTGACGCTGGTGGTGACGCCGTCGATGCTGATGGTGTTCACCCGGGCCAAGGTGAAGCCCGGCGCGCGGCGCGGCTTGTTCAGCCGGCTGTTCCGTCGCGGCAAGGGCGAGATCTCGTCGGACACGCCGACGGCGGATACCGGTGCCGAGCCGGCAATCGCCTTCCCGAAAGCCGCCGAATAGACAGGCTTCCTGGTCTGACTGGCAAAGGCCGCCTGGAACAACCGGGCGGCCTTTTGCATTCTCTCCCCACAAGCAATGCGAAGCATTGTCTCGGGAACAGTGGGGAAATGTCATGCCGATCACCACCATCGTCATCATCATCTTGATCCTTGTCCTCATCGGCGCGGTGCCGGCCTGGCCGCATTCGCGCTCCTGGGGCAACGGACCTTCAGGCATTGTCGGTGTGGTGCTGGTGGTGGTTCTGGTGTTGCTGCTGATGGGGCGGCTCTAAGCTTAGGCCTCCCCTTCGATATTACGTTCAGGCGGCTTTGGAAACGCCGTTCACCGTTGCGACGCCGATGTCTTTCAGAGCCTCGGCGACAGCCCGATCGAGCGGCGTATGCGGGATTTCGCCGATAATGCCTTCCAGCCGGGTCGAGACCAGCTGGTGCGGTTCGAAACGCAGATAGGACATCGACACGATCTCGCGCCACATCGCCATGAACGGGCTGCCGGCGCGCAGCACCCACCAGGGCATCGAGGTCATCTTGAGCGAGCGGCCAACAGCCCTCTCGGCGGCTGCCTTGATCTGCAGATCGGTGACCGCGTGGCCGGGAAAATTCAGCGCCTCGTAGGAACCGAGCTTGTCGACATTCTTGGCCAGCGCGACGAAGCCTATGGCGAAGTCCGGCAGGTAGGCCCATTCATGCACCAGATCGACCGGGCCGGGCGCGGTGTAGGTGCCCTTGCCGATCTTGGCTGCGACGACGAGGTCGAACCAGGAGCCGCTGCCGGTGCCTCCGAAGAAATCCCCGGCGCGCAGAATGATGGTGCGCACGCGGCCCGCTTCAGCCTCATGCCGGAACAGATCCTCCATGGCGCAGCGGATGCGGCCCTTCTCGGTCGTCGGATGGAACGGCGTGTCTTCCGATATCACCGCCGGCATCGGTGAGCCGTAATTGTAGACGGTGCCGGGGAAGAGATGCAGAGCGCCGTTGGCATGGCAGGCGGCCATGACATTTTCGGCCATCGGCAGGCATTTGCCCCAGTCGGTGTAGATCGGGTTGAGGCCGTTGAAGATGATGTCGACGCCTTCCGTGGCGCGGATGAGGGCTTCCCGGTCGAGTGCGTCGCCGGCAACGGCGCTGGCGCCCTTGAGTTCGGCCGGCACCTTGCCGCCGCGGGTGACGGCACGGACATCATAGCCGGCATCGATGAAAGCCTTGCCGACCATGCGGCCGAGCCGGCCGTTGGCGCCGAGAATTGCGATCTTGGTCATTCTTCGTCTCCTTGTCTGATTTGAAGTAACGGGGTCTGATCTGAAGCGACGGGACAAGCCCGCCGCTTTCGGGATCTTCCGAGGCGTCTGTTCAGCGGCTGCCGAACAGGTCGCGATTGCTGCCCTGGACGACCGGCGTCCGGATGATCGCATCCGACTTCTCGATCGACTTGGTGATCGTCTTGTCGGTGCTGGCGACAGGCGCCTGGCTGGCATCGTTCGAGCCGAACTTGTCGCTGCCGGCGAAAGCGGTGCTGGCGGCCATGAGGAGGGCGGCGGCGGTGAGTGCGATCTTGGTCATTTGAGTTACTCCTGGTTGGTTTGTTGCAGTCCGTATCGGTGTCTGCAGGTCGAATATGATTGCCACACGGATGAATTGAAATTGACCATGGATGCAGTTCTGATATTCATTCTTGAATGACAGACATCGACTGGAACCTGATCAAGAGCTTCGTCACAGTCGCGGAGACCGGCAGCCTGTCGGCCGCGGCGCGAAAGTTGTCGGCAAGCCAGCCGACGCTTGGTCGTCACATCTCGGAACTGGAACAGGCGCTCGGCGTCACCCTGTTCCGGCGTGGGCGCAGCGGCTATGCGCTGACGGAAGCCGGGGCCACGCTGTTCGAGCGCGGCAAGACGGTCAGCGAGCAGGCAAGTGCCTTCTCACGGCTGGCGCTGGGTTCGGTCGAGGCCATTGAAGGCACGGTGCGCATTGCCGCGAGCGAGGTGGTGGCTGCCTATGTGCTGCCCGACATGATGGCACGGCTTGGCATCGAGGAACCCGGCATCGAGGTCGAGATCGTTGCTTCCAACCAGGTGGAGAACCTGTTGCGCCGGGATGCAGACATCGCCATCCGCATGGTCAAGCCGGCGCAGAACGAGCTGGTGGCACGCAAGGTCTGCGACATTCCCCTTTGTGCCTGTGCGGCGATTTCCTATCTCGAGAGGCGCGGTCGTCCGCTGGGACCGGCCGATCTCGTCAATCACGCCCTGATCGGCTTCGACCGCAGCGACGAGATGATCCGAGCCTTTACGCAATTCGGCATACCTGTCACCCGCGGCAGTTTCCGCTTCAGGGCCGACAACCAGATCGTCCTATGGGAGGCGGTGCGCGCGGGAAACGGCATTGGCCTCGGCCAGGAGCCGCTGGCCGAACGGGACCCATTGGTGGAGAAGGTCCTGCCCGACCTGCCGCTGCCCCGCCTGCCCGTGTGGCTGGCCATGCATCGCGATGTGCGCAGCAGCGTGCGCATCCGCCGCGTGGCTGACTTTCTCAACGAGGAGCTGAAGCGCTATTCGGCGGGTGCGGGTGCGAATTCGGCGCGGTGAGCGAGCCCGGCCATCAGCAACACGACGATCAACAGCACCGACATGGCGATGAAGATCGGTCCGAAGCTGGAATGCTCGGCGACGAAGCCGATCGCCGACGGCGCCACCAGGATGCCGGAATAGCCCATGGTGGTGACGACGCTCATGCCGGTGCCGGACGACATGCCTTCCTGGTTGCCGCCGGCCGAAAAGATGATCGGCACCATGTTGGCGATGCCGAAACCGCAAAGCGCAAAGGCCGCTATGGCGAGCCAGGGCGAGGGCGACAGGCCGGCGATCAGCATGCCGGCGGCAGCGATGATCGCCGTGCCGCGCAGGGTCGTCACGGCACCGAAATGGTTGCGCACGCCGTCGCCGAAGAACCGCATGATCGCCATGACGCCGGAAAAGGCGGCATAGGCAAGACCGGCAACGGCAAGGTCGGCGCCGAGTTCCTGGCGCAGATACAGTGCCGCCCAGTCGAGCACCGCGCCCTCGGAGATCATTGTCAGCAGGGCCATCACGCCGACCAGGTAGACCAGCGGGTTTGACGGCAAAGCGAATTTATGATGCTCAACCGCCTGCGGCCTGTTCTCGGCGACGATATGGGGGACCGCCAAGGCAATCGCCGCGAAGGCCAGCCCGGTCACCACCGCGGCATGGGCGAGATGGCCGTAATTCTGGATGGCAAAACCGCCAAGGGCGCCGCCGGCGAAGCCGCCAAGGCTCCAGAATCCGTGCGAGGACGACATGATCGCGCGGGACAATTTCCGCTCTACCACCACCGCATTGGCGTTCATGGCAACATCCATGCCGCCGATCGAGCCGCCGAAGATGAACATGGCGATGGCCGCCAGCGGCAGGTTCGGCGCCAGCGCCACGACCAGCAGGCCGAGGCTGCCGCAGAGGCCGAACCAGCGCAGCACGGTGCGCGAACCGTGTTTCGAAATCAGGTGGCCGCACCAGGTCATCGCGGTGACCGCACCGGCGCCGAACAAAAGGATCAGCAGGCCGAGGGTGAATTTGGAGATGTCGAGCCGGGTCAGGAACACCGGGATCTGCGGCGCCCAGCTGCCGGTCAGGAAGCCGTTGGCAAGGAAAATCGCCGCCACGGCCCATCGTCCGCGAATGGCAGTCTGCATGGCGTTTGACGCGTTCATAAGGCGAATCCGGTCAGAAAATGGCTTTGCGCGGCAAATTAGATCGATTCAATTTCCAGTCAAGCGCTGGCTGTCTGAAAATGCTTGGACCAAACAGGCGGGAAGAACCCTGCCTCGCTTCGTGGCGACTTACCTATGTTGGAGATTGCTGAAGCGCCCATGCCGTCGTCATCCTGGGGCGAAGCAAGGAGGCAGCGACGCAGCGCAGACCCCAGGATCCATGCCGCGACTTCTGAGCGATGCGACGGTGCAGAATTCTGGTCCGCTGCGCTTTTCGATTAAGGTCGCGGCATGGATCCTCGGGTCTTCGCGACGGAGCTTTTCGCTCCTGCTCCGCCCGTGGATGACGAAGGCGCGTGCCGGCTGCTGGTGACCTAATGGTCCCTGGGTCGCCTTGCCTCGAATTCGGCCTTCTTGGCGTCGGAGGCTTCGGTCTGGTTGAGCGCCTGCCATTCAGCGTAGGGCATGCCGTAGACGATCTCGCGCGACTGGTCCTTGGAGAGATCAATGCCCTCGGCATTGGCCGCCTCGCGATACCAGTTCGACAGGCAGTTGCGGCAGAAGCCGGCGAGGTTCATCAGGTCGATGTTCTGGACGTCGCTGCGTTCTCTGAGATGCTCGAGCAGCCGGCGAAAGGCGGCGGCCTCGAAGTCGCGTTTCTGATCGTCGCTGAGTTCGGTCATCGAAACCTCCGTCATAGCGGCCCGGTGCGCGAGCCGAACATCCTTACCGCATGTATATCGGCGCGGCGGTCAATCACGTCAACGATCGGCGCCAGCCGTTCGGCCCAGGCGATGGCGCCCTGCTGGCTCGATATCAAATCCTGGCGGATTTCGAGCAGCGCATGCGCATAGCCATTGACGATGGCATGCCTGAACATGGTGTCGCCGCGCAGCGCGCCGTCATAGGGTTCGTTGTCGCCGACGACGAGGTTCTTGTCCTCGGCCAGCATATCGATCAGCGGCCGCGCCACCCGGTCGTCGCGATCCCACAGGATACCGACATGCCAGGGACGCTTGATCCCCTGCATGGTCGGCGTGAAGGAATGCACCGAGAAGATGAAGGGCGCTTGCCCGGAAGCCCGCGCGACCGAAGCAATCATGGCGCCGACGGCGTCATGGTAGGGGCGGTAGAAGCGCTCGAGCCGCCTCTCGCGCTCCTCCGACGCGATGGGATAGTTCCCCGGAACGACGGTGCCGTCGTAAAGCTGGCGAATGAGGGTCGGGTCGTCCTCGCCGCGATTGGGATCGATCAGCAGCCGCGAGAAATTGGCGATGACCGCCGGCACGTCAAGCAAGGCGGCGAGTTCGCGCGTCACCGCCTCGACGCCGATGTCGTAGGCGATGTGGCGGTCGAACTCCGCCGCGGGCAGGCCGAGGCTGCCATAGTCGTCGGGCAGGTCGCGGCGGGCATGATCGGCCAAAAGCACGATGCCTCGCTTGCGGTCGCCTTCGACAATGTCGCAAGGCGCGAAAACTGTGGATCGGGTCATTGGCGGGAAATGGTCTGTTCGCTGGCTTCCGGGGAGGGTGCTATCGTCATTCCACGAAGACGATGCGTGTGCAATGCCGTTGTTTGGCCAAGGTTTCCGCTGAAATCTGGCAAGGGTGACGGAAAGTGCGCCGGGAGCCTTCCTAAATCGATTGGAATTGGACAAGACGGCGCGTTGACATGCGCGCGGACTTTTCCGAAAAGGGGCGCAGAGAGATGCTGATGTGGTTCTTGAGGGGTTTTGGAATGGGTTCCGCCGGCAGGCAGAGCATGCGCTCTGCCTTTGCCATGCCGCTCCTGACCCTGACCGTTGGCATGTCGGCAATAGTCATGGCCTCGCCGGCGCGCGCCGATTTCCGCGTCTGCAACGCCACGCAGAACCTGGTCGGCGTCGGCATCGGCTATCGTGCCAAGGCCGGCTGGATCACAGAAGGCTGGTGGCACATTGAAGGATCGAGCTGCAAGACGTTGATCGAAGGGCCGCTGTCATCAAGGTTTTATTACCTTTACGCAGAAGACGCCGAGCGCGGTGGACGCTGGGACGGCCCGATCAACATGTGCGTGGCTGAGAAAGAGTTCAAGATCGCCGGCGTAAACGACTGCGTCGCCCGGGGCTTCCAGCGCGCCGGATTCCAGGAATATGACACGGGCGAGCAGGCAAGCTGGATGGTCCAGCTGACCGATGAGCCCGCAACGGGAGGGGCACCAGCCGCCCCGGGAACCAACAGTCAATGAGACGCAGCCGCAAGGTCAAGATCCTAGCCACAATCGGTCCGGCCTCCTCTTCCGAGGAGATGCTGAAGAAATTATTCGAAGCGGGCGCCGACGTTTTCCGCATCAATATGAGCCACACCGACCACGAACTGATGCGCACGCTGGTCGGGCGCATCCGTGCCGTCGAGGAACAGGTTGGCCGGCCGATCGGCATCCTCGCCGACCTACAAGGCCCCAAGCTGCGCGTCGGCAAGTTCGCCAACGGCAAGGAAGTGCTGACACCAGGCCAGACTTTCACGCTCGACGACAATCCCGAGCCCGGCACGTCGAGCAGGGTCTATCTGCCGCATCCCGAAATCCTGAGTTCGGTTGAAGCCGGCCACCGCCTGCTGATCGATGACGGCAAGCTCGAGCTGAAGGCGGTGAAGAGCGACGGCAAGTCGATCGTCTGCACCGTCATTGCCGGCACCACGATTTCCGACAAGAAGGGCGTCAGCCTGCCTGACACCGACCTGCCGGTCGGCGCGCTGACCGAGAAGGATCGCAGGGATCTCGACGCCGTGCTCGCCACGGGCGTCGACTGGGTCGCACTGTCCTTCGTGCAGCGGCCGGAAGATCTGGCCGAAGCGCGCAAGATCGCGCGCGGCCGGGCGCTGATCATGGCCAAGATCGAGAAGCCGCAGGCCGTCACCCGGTTGGCCGAGATCATCGAACTGTCCGATGCGCTGATGGTCGCCCGGGGCGATCTCGGCGTCGAAATGCCGCTCGAGGCTGTGCCTGGCATCCAGAAGCAGATCACGCGCGCCGCACGCCGCGCCGGCAAGCCGGTGGTGATCGCCACGCAGATGCTGGAATCGATGATCACCGCACCGGTGCCGACCCGCGCCGAAGTGTCCGACGTCTCGATCGCCGTCTTCGAGGGCGCCGACGCCATCATGCTGTCGGCCGAATCGGCGGCGGGTGCTTATCCAGTCGAAGCGGTGGCGATGATGAACCGCATCGCCACCAAGGTCGAAACCGACCCGACCTATGCCGGCATCATCAATGCGCAGCGCTCGGAGCCGGAAGCGACGGGCGCGGACGCCATTTCGCTGGCCGCCCGCGAAATCGCCGAGACGCTGAAACTGTCGGCAATCATCACCTACACCGCGTCCGGCACCACCGGCCTGCGCGCCGCGCGCGAACGGCCGCAGGTGCCGATCGTGGCGCTGTCGCCGATCGTCAACACGGCCAGGCGGCTGTCGCTTCTGTGGGGCACGCATTGCGTCGTCTCGCCCGATGCCACCGATCTAGACGACATGGTCAACCGTGCCTGCCGCATCGCGCTGGAAGAAGAGTTCGGCAAGCCAGGCGATCGCATCATCATCACCGCCGGCGTTCCGTTGAGGACGCCTGGATCGACCAACATGCTGCGCATCGCCTATGTCGGATCGGAATCGGCCGGCCGGTAGACCGGTGGGACTGCCGCGCGGAATCTCCGACGCGGGCGCCAGCCCCTTCCGCCTGCCGGCCCTTTCCTCGTCGCAATACGGGGAGAAATGCCCGGTAGGCGATGAGGCAGCGCTGCCCTGAAAGTCTTAGCTGTGGCGGAGTTGGCGGTCAGGTCGGTGCCAGCTCCGCCTCCGGCTCCTTGATGTCGGCGCACTTGCCGACGCCATGGGCATCGACTGCAATCCGAGCTTCGACCACCCTGGCCATCGCCTCCAGATCGATATCCTTGCCCGCGACCTTCTCGATGGCGCCGACGACGAGGTCGGCGGCAATCCAGTCCGGCTTGTGGCCGAGATTGCGCACCCAGACCAGTTCGGCGCCCGATATGTCGCGTGCCAGGCCGACGGAGTGAATATGCGCAAAAACGACCTTGTCGCGGTCGCCGGAGATGACGACGGTCGGCGCCGTGATTTCGTTGTAGTGCGGCGCCGCGCCGAGCGTATAGCGATAGAGTCCGGCTACATCGGTGGCGTTGGCGCGAAAGGCCGATGGCCGCAGCACCAGGGGGATCGCGGCCTTGTTGCCATAGCCATCCGGCACCTTGTTGGGTGAGAAGACGCAGGTCGTGGCATCACCCATCCGCAGCGTTCCGGCCGGATAGGCCAGCGTTTCGGAGAACAGCCGGCCGATCAACGGAATGGTGGTCAGATCGTAGTACCAGGCGGTCGCGCCGCCCGGCCAGGGATGGGTCGCGGGCGCCAGCAAGACGAGACCGAGCGTCTTATCAGGGTGTTCACGGCCAAAGGCGGTGGTTATGGCGCCGCCGAAGGAATGGCCGACGATGATCGCCTTGGGAATATCGAGTTGGTCCATCAGTGCGGCCAGCGTTCGTGCCTGTGCCGACGGGTCTTCGTTGTTGCCCGGTCCGCGCCCCGACCAGCCGTGCCCCGGCCGGTCGAAGAACAGCATTTCGGCGCGGCCTTCGAGCACTGGCCTCAGCGGCAGCATCTGATCCCTCAGATTGGCGCTGGCGCCGTGGATGAAGACGATCGGCGGCAGGTCCGCGTTGGCGGGCGCCGGAATGTGGACATAATGGATGCGTGTGCCGCCAATGTCGGCAAATTCGCCGATCGGCGGATTGCGACGTTCGATCAGCCATGAGCCGACGCGGGTGACGCCGACAAGGCTGAAAACAAACGCCATCAGGAAGGCGGGCGCGGCGTAGAGCAGGTTCATGGGGGAATACGGGGGTGGGGAGGGATAAGTTCTGGAGGAGGGGAATAGGCAGTAGGCAGTAGGCAGTAGGCAGTAGGCAGTAGGCAGTAGGCAGTAGGCAGTAGGCAGTAGGCAGTAGGCAGTAGGGGCTGCGTTTCACCGTGCAATCTGCAACCCTACTGCCTTACTCCCTATTCCCTACTGCCTTATATGCCTTCTCCGGCAAGCTCTTCCGAGAGTGTCGCGACCTGGTCCTGGGCGTTGCGCATCATCGGATAGATGGCCAGCACCTTCTGCCAGGCCTCGAGCGCCGACTGCTTGTGGCCGGTCAGCGCCATGATCTGCGCAAGACCCGACAGCGCACCGAAATGGCGCGGCTCGAGCTGCAGCGTGCGATTGATGTCGGACATCGACTTGCCGTAGTTCTTCATCATGAAATGCACCGTGGCGCGCCGGTTCCAGCCTTCGGCGTAGGTCGGCTGCAAGGTCACCACCTGATCGAGGAAATCGAGCGCGACGTCGAATTTCTGGTTCTCGATGGCTTTTTGCGACCACTGCATCATCAGGTCGATGGAGGCGCTGCCGGACCGGGACCACTCGTTCCAGATGTTGCCGGCAATGCGCTCGGCCGCCTTTTCGTTGCGCTCGCGCCTGAGGTCGGTGAACAGCTTGTCGAGCCGGGCCTGTTTGGTCACCGGCGGGGCCGGAACCTCAGGGGCCGCCGGATGAGCAGGCTGATCGTCCGCAGCCCAAGCCGGCATGGCAACGGAAACAGGGAAAGCTATCAAAAATGCAAAAAGAAACCGCATCGCCCGACTTTAATCCCGGGCGGCGGAACATCAAAGTGATTTTAGCGTGAGGCGCCGGCAGGGCCGGCGACAGCATCGTGCAAACGGAGGCAAAAAAGCCTCCGGCCGAAAGCTCAGCCCTGGCGCGCCTTGTAGCGCGGGGCGGTCTTGTTGATGATATAGACGCGGCCCTTGCGGCGAACCAGCTGGTTGTCGCGATGACGCGCCTTCAGCGCCTTGAGCGAATTCTTGATCTTCATTGTCTTGCCTGTCGGTGTGGACCCGCTTCCGGGTCGAAATTTTAAGGCGCGCCAGAAGACGCGCCTTTGAACTGTGGGTGGCTCATAAACGAGGAGCCTTGCCCGTGTCAACCGCAAGCGTGTTCCACGTCCTGATATCATCAAATATCCGCCATGTCGGCCCTGCGGCATTGCCTGGCCAGGGGCGGGCTGGGATGATGCCGTGTATTTCAAGTGATTTGGGGACGATCATGCGCCGAATATTCCTGCCCGCCTGCCTTGTCGTCCTGGCGGCGACCGCAACCGCGCGCGCCCAGGAATGCGACCGCTCCGACGACGGCCAGCAGATGATGAACATCTGCGCCGGCGAGGACTACCAGGCCGCCGACGCCAGGCTCAATACAGCCTACCAGAACCTGATCGGCTCGGACGATGCCGATGGCAAGAGATCGCTGCAGGCGGCGCAACGCGCCTGGATCGCTTTCCGTGACGCCGAATGCGCTGATACCACCGCCGCCAGCGCAGGCGGCTCCATCCACGCGATGGAGGTTTCGCAATGCCTGACCAGGCTGACCAATGAGCGCATCAAGCAACTCGCTTCTTCCAATTGCGAGCAAGGCGATGCGAGCTGCGCCAGTCCCGACGAGGACGAGGTGCAATAGGCTCGTTTTCGAGGTCAAGTACGGCGGCTGATGCGGGTGAAGTGGCCCATCTTGCGGCCGGGCCGCGCCTCCGCCTTGCCGTAAAGATGCAGCATCAGATCGGGCTCGGCGAGCAGTTCCGGAACACGCAGCACGTCGTCGCCGATCAGGTTTTCCATCACGCAATCGGAATGGCGGTCCGGACTGCCGAGCGTCAGGCCGGCAACCGCGCGGATGTGCTGTTCGAACTGCGAAACGATGCAGGCGGCTTCGGTCCAGTGGCCGGAATTGTGCACGCGTGGCGCGATCTCGTTGGCAAGCAGCGAACCGTCGGCCAGCACGAAGAACTCGACGCCGATGACGCCGACATAATCGAGCGCCGACAGGATCTTCGATGCCTCCGCGCGTGCGGCGGCCGCCGTCTCGGGCAGGATGGCGGCCGGCACGGTCGAGGTGTGGAGAATGCCGTCGCGGTGGACATTCTCGGCCGGATCGTAGGCGGCCACCGTCCCGTCCAGCCCACGCGCCGCGATCACGGATATCTCGCGCTCGAACGGTACTAAGCTTTCGAGGATCAGCGGCACATTGCCCATCGCCTCGCAGGTGCCGGCGAAGCCGCCGGTTTCCATGTTGCGGAACACGCGCTGGCCCTTGCCGTCATAACCCATGCGCCGCGTTTTCAGGATGCCGCTGCCACCGAATGCCTTCAGCGCCGCCGTCAGCTCATCGTCAGTGTCGACCGAACGGAAATCCGCAGTGGCAATGCTGATACCGTTGAGGAATGTCTTTTCGCTCACCCGGTCCTGCGCCATGTCAAGCGCTCGCGCCGGCGGATAAACCGCTACGTCGGCGGCAAGCGCACCAGCGGCCGCGACCGGCACATTCTCGAACTCGTAGGTGACGACGGAACTTGCGGCCGCCAGTTCGGCAAGAGCGGCCGGGTCATCATAGGCTGACGTAATCTGCCGGTTGGCGACCTGGGCGGCCGGGCACTCCGGCTGCGGCTCCAGCACCACGGTGCGGTAGCCGAGGCGGGCGGCTGACATCGCCAGCATGCGGCCGAGCTGGCCGCCGCCAATGATGCCGATGGTCGATCCGGCGGGCAGGCTCACGGCGTGTCCGTCGGCTCAGTCGCGACCTTGGCGGTCTGCGAGGCACGCCAGGCATCGAGGCGTTGGGCAAGCGCGTCGTCATTTAGCGCCAGCACGGCGGCGGCCAGGAGGGCGGCATTGGCCGCGCCGGCCTTGCCGATGGCCAGCGTCCCGACGGGGATGCCGGCCGGCATCTGGACGATGGAGAGCAAGGAATCTTGTCCCGACAGCGCCTTCGATTCCACCGGGACGCCAAATACCGGCAGCGGTGTCATGGCCGCCGTCATGCCGGGCAGGTGCGCCGCACCGCCGGCGCCGGCGATGATCACCTTGTAGCCGGCGGCCTTGGCGCCCCTGGCGAACTCATAGAGCCTGTCGGGTGTGCGATGCGCGGAGATGATCAGCCGCTTGTGCGGGACGCCCAGCGCCTCCAGCGTCTCGGCCGCCTGGCGCATCGTCGCCCAGTCGGACTGGCTGCCCATGATGATGGCGACGTCGGCGCGTTGATCGTTCAAGCTAATGCTCCCGGCGACAAAGGCGCGCCTTAGCGGAATTCGCGCGATGCCGCAAGGATATGCGGCTATTGCCGCTCCCCGGCACGATGAAAATCAGCGCTTCCGAGACCATGGCGCTCCGCCTCGGGCGTCGAGACCAGCAAAGCCGAAGCGGCGTTGGCGGCCCTGACGGCCGCTCGCATTCCTTCCCCACGGGCAAGTGACGCCGCCAGGGCCCCGACGAACTCATCGCCCGCGCCATGCGTGCTGACAAGCTTGACCGGGATGGCCGGCAACGCGAAGGCCTCCCCTTGCCGGTCGCAGCACGCGACACCATCCGCGCCCGCAGTCACGATTGCGACCGGGCAGAGATCGATAAGCCGCCGCGCGGCGTGCACGGCGCCGTCGAGGGTTTCGACAACGGCCACGCCGGCCAGGAATTCCGCCTCGATGGCGTTAACCACGAGAATGTCGACAAGCGCGATCAACTCGGCGGAGAGCTCGCGTGCCGGCGCGGCGTTGAGCACGACGCGGCCGCCCTGTGACTTCACCGCGCGTGCGGCGGCAATGTTGGCAGCTTCCGGCACTTCATTCTGCAGCAGGAGCACCGCCGTTTGGGTCACCACTTCGGAAGCGGCCGCGATGTCCTTTTCGCCGAGCGTCAGATTGCTGCCCGAGACGATCACCGCGCCATAGTCACCGCCTGCGTCGAAGATTGCCACGCTCATGCCGGAGCCGGCATCCGACGCCACCCGCACGAAGCGTCGGTCAACGCCGGCGTGATCGAGATTGGCCAGCAACGCCGTGCCGAAATCATCGTCGCCGACGGCACCGATCATCGCCGCGCTTACGCCGGCCCGCGCCGCTGAGACCGCCTGATTGCCACCCTTGCCGCCGCATTTCGGGCGCCAGGCATGGCCGGTCACCGTCTCGCCCTTGCGCGGGCGGTCGGGCGCGTCGACCATGATGTCGTAATGCAGGCTGCCGAGGACGGTGACCGGCTGTGTTGTTGGCAGCGTCATGAGCCCCGGTCTTTTCGTTTCGATGCCACCGCCGACATGGTGCGACCGAGATTGCGCTCCGCCGACTGGTAATCGCGCTGCGCCACCGCCACGAACAGCGCGTCGAGGATGTTGAGCTGGGCGATGCGCGCCGCCGCATTCTCGCCCATCAGGGGTGACCCCTGGGCGGTCGAGCAAAGAACGATATCGGCGACCGCCGCCAGAGGCGAGTTGTCGTAATTGGTGATGGCAAGCGTGCGCGCACCACTCTTGCGCGCCAGCTGGATGGCATCGATGACGGCTGACGTGTTGCCCGAATGCGAGAAGCCGACGGCAATGTCGTCCGCGCCAAGCAGCGAGGCCGACATCAGCATCATGTGGGAATCGTCGTAGACGGATGCGCGGATGCCGATGCGCAGGAATTTGTGCGAGACGTCGCGCGCGATCTGCGCCGAACCGCCGACGCCGTAGAAGTCGCGGGTTTTGGATCGGAAGAGCAGATCGGCGGCGCGGTCGAAATCCTCTATGTCGAGGATGGCCAGCGTCTCCTCCAGCGCCTGGATCGAGGTGCGGAACACTTTCTGCACGATCTCGGCCGAACTGTCGTCGGACGACAATTCCTGGTGCATCTCGGCGGTCGGCAGGCGGCTGTACTCATAGACGGCGGTGCGGAAGTCGCGATAGCCGGAGAAACCGAGCTTCTTGGCGATCTTGACCACCATCGCTTCCGATACTCCGGCCTCCTCGGCGATCTGCTTCAGCGGTATGCTCTCATCAAAGCCGCGCCGGCCGAAGACGGTTTCCACCACCTTCGCCTCCAGCGGGGTGAGATGCGGCATCATCATGCGGATGCGCGGTCCTACCGCTTTCAGGTCCAGGCCGCTCAAGGTCATCCACGCCCCCTCGTCACGCGATCGATAAGCATCGCGGCGAGGATTATAAGACCAGTTGCCAGAAGCTGATAGAAGGACTGCACGTTCATCAGCGTCAAACCGTTGCGCATCGCACCGAGGATGACGGCGCCAAGGATGGTGCCGACGACGCTGCCCTTGCCACCCATCAGCGACGCTCCGCCGATGGCCGCCGCCGCGATCGCGTCAAGCTCCCAGAGATTGCCGAGGATGGGCTCGGCCGCGCCCAGCCGGCCGATCAGGATTTGCGCCGCAAGCGCTGCTAGCAGGCCGGAGATCATGTAGGCGGCGATCTTGGTGCGGGCAATCGGCACGCCGGCAATGTAGGCCGCCTCCTCATTGCCACCCACGGCGAGCAGGTATTCGCCGAAGGGGGTTTTCTTCAGCACGATCCATGCGGCGATTGCGACGAAGGCCACAATGATCACCGCCAGCGGCAGGCCGAACAGCGAGCTGTTGAAGATGGCGCGAAAGCCGGCGGGCAGGCCGAGCACCGGATTGCCGCCTGTGTAAATCAGCGCCAGTGCGCGATAGGTGCTGAGCGTGCCCAGCGTGACGATGAAGGGCTGCAATCCGACATGGGCGACAAGGATGCCATTCACCAGACCGCACAGCAGGCCGATGGCGAAGCCCGCACCAACGGCCAGCGGAAATGGGACGCCGGCAACCATCATCGAGGCGGAGATGACGGCCGAGAGCGCCGCCGTCGGCCCGACCGACAGGTCGATGCCGCCGGAAATGATGACCTGCGTCATGCCCAGCGCCAAGCAGGCGTTGATGCTCGACTGCTGCAGGATGTTGATCAGGTTGCGCTCGGCGAAGAAGCCGGGCACCAGCGCGCCGAAGACGGCGAGGATGACAATCAGGCCGATCAGCGTGCCGGCATCGCGCATGGAAAAGCCGCGCAGGAATTCGGTCCTTGGCTGAACCAGAGTAGCGTCCGACATATCCGTCACCTATTGCCTTGCCGGCTCAGCGGCCGGCGTTCGGGTTTGCGGGATGGCGTGCGCGGCGATCGCCTGCTCCGAGAGATCCGCCCTGCCGAGTTCGGCGGCGATGGCGCCGTCGCGCATGACCAGCACGCGATCGGCGAGCCGGATCACCTCGGGGAGCTCCGAGGAGACGACGACCACCGAATGGCCCTCGGCAGCGAGCTCCTCGATCAGGTGGTAGATTTCCGCCTTGGCGCCGACATCGATACCGCGTGTCGGCTCGTCGAACAAAAGGATGCGCGTGCCCGCCGCCAGCCAGCGGCCGATGATCGCCTTCTGCTGGTTGCCGCCGCTGAACAGGCGGATCGGCCGGTCGAGCAGAAATGGCCTGAGATTGACCCGCTTCATCTTCTCGGCCGCGATCTGCTTCAGCCCGCGATGATCGATGATGCCGTGTGGCGCGAACACGCTCATCGAGGCCAGCGCCATGTTGCTGGTGATCGAGCGCAACGGCACGATGCCCTCACGCTTGCGCTCTTCCGGCACCAGTCCGATGCCGGCGGCGATCGCGTCGCGCGGGCTGGCAGGTTTGATCGCCTTGCCATTGATCACGATGCTACCGGTGGTAGCGCGGTCGACGCCGGCCAAAAGCCGCAGCAGTTCAGTGCGGCCGGACCCGACAAGGCCGGCAATGCCCAGCACCTCACCGCGATGCAGATCGAAGGAGACGTCGCGCACCTTTGTAGAAGCGAGGCCTCGCACGCTCAGCATCACCTGACTGGAGGCATGCGAATTGTGCTGTTCCTGCGCCAGCTCGCGGCCCACCATCATCGCCACGACCGCCTTTTCCGAGAGGCTTTTCAGATCGACGGAATCGACGACGATACCGTCGCGCATGATGGTGGCGCGCCGGCAGATACCGAACACCTCGTCCAGCTTGTGCGAGACATAGACGATGGCGACGCCGTCACGCGCCAGGCCCTTGATGACTTCGGCTAGACGCTCGAACTCGCTCGGCGTAAGGCTCGATGTCGGCTCGTCCATCGCCACGATCCTAGCACGATCGAGCAGCGCGCGGGCGATCTCGACCATCTGCCTTTGAGCCACTTTGAGGGTGCTGAGCGGTGCCGCTGGATCGATGGACGGGCCGATGGCCGCCAGAGCCTCGGCGGCGCGGCGCTCCTGTTCGCGCCGGGCGACGAATATGCTGCCACGCGTCAGCGGATGACCGAGAAACATGTTCTGCGCGACGCTGAGGCGCGGCACCTGCTGCAGTTCCTGATGGATCATGGCCACGCCCGCCGCACGCGCCGCAACCGGATTGGCTAGCGTGACCGGCTTGCCGTCGATCAGGACGCTTCCCGCCGTCGGCCGGTAGACGCCCGACAGGATGCGCAGCAGCGTCGACTTGCCGGCGCCGTTCTCGCCGAGCAGGCCATGAATTTCACCGGCGCCGACCGAAAAGGACACCTCATGGAGCGCCCGGACGGCCGGAAACAGCTTGGAAATGCCGTCGAACTGCAGCCGGACAGACATTGGATCGGTCTCCCAGACCGGTGCCGGCCGTCAGAGGCTCTGGCCGGCACCGTGCCATTGTGCTTCAGTTGCCGGCGGCCGCGTCCTCGAGCAGCGCGTTGCGTGCATCGGGACCGGAATAGCGATCGGCATTGTCCTTGGTGATCAGTGCCTGAGGCGTGGCGACAACGCGCGGCAGCTTCTGCCCGGCGACGAGGCGCAACGCCGTTTCGAGCGCGACTTCACCGGTCAACACCGGGAAACTGTCGACCGTGCCGGTCAGTTCGCCGGCGCGGATCGAAGCGTAGGCATCGGAGATGCCATCAGTGCCAAAGACGGCAACCTTGTCCTGCAGGCCGGCTGCCTTCACCGCCTCGACGATGCCCAGCGCCATGCCGTCATTGTTGGCATAGAAGCCGATCAGGTCGGGGTGCTGCTGCAGAATGTTGGTGGCCGCGTCATAGGAAGTCTGGCGATCCCAGTTGCCGGGCACGCTGGCGACAACCTCGAACTTGCCGCCCTCGGTGATGGTGGATTTGAAGCCGTCAGTGCGCTGGACTGCCGCATAGACGCCGGCCTGGCCCTCCACGATGGCGACCTTGCCGCCGTTCGGCCGGTTCTTGATGAACCATTTGGCGACGCGCACGCCGTTGTCGCGCTGGACGTTGCCGACATAATGTTCCGCCTGCGGGATGACTGCGTCATTGACGTTGACAACCGGCACATTGGCTGCCTTTGCCTGCTCCATGATGGGCTGCAGATTGGAGTCCGTCTGCGGTGAGACCAGCAGCACGTTGTAGCCCTGCGTCACCAGGCCCTCGGCGATGGTAAGCTGGCCGAGCTGGTCGCCTTCGCTTTGCGCTGCCTGATAAACGACGGGCACACCGGCCTTTTCCCCGAACGCCTTGTAGCCATCGCCCAGCGAGCGCCAGTATTCGTTGGTCAGCGTCTTGGAGACCGCACCCGCCTTCGTGCCAGCGGGCAGCTTGGGGAACGCGCCGAATTTGGCCTCGACCTGCGACCAGTCGATACGGTCCTTCTCGGTATCGGAATTGAGCGGCGCAAGATCGGCCGAAAAGGCCGAGCTGATCGACAGTGCGATCAGTGTGGCGGTGGCAAGCAGCAACTTCATTGTATTCCTCCCTTGTTGAAAAACGGCAGCGGCTCGGCCGACCCTCAGCTGTCCGGTCCGAGCATGATTTCCTGGATGATGGCCTGCGATGTGACGGCGTCCTGGCTGTCCATGGCGGCTGCCAGGCGGTTGTCCTGGTCGATCCGGTCAACGACGCGCAGCATGCGTTTGACGGTGGCGATGTTGACTTCGCACTCGTGCACCGGGTCGAGCCCGGTCATGTCCGGAAACGTGTCGAAATAGATGGCGCCGGCATAGCCGTCGCGGCGGATCTGCCTGAGCAACTCGATGGTCTGCAGCGTGTGCACCGCGCCGACCATCAGCCCATCGTCTCGCTTGGCGTAGCCGTCGTTGAGATGGACGCCGAGCAGCTTGCTGTGGCGCGCTACGAGGGCTGCGGCAAAGGCCGGCTGCTCGTCGGCATAGAGCACATGGGCGAAGTCGAGTGTGACTCCGAGATTGGGCAGGCCGACATCGCGGATCGCCAAGAGGGTCGTCGCCGCGTCTGGCATCAGGCTGTAGGAGCGCGGCTCGTTGGGTTTGTATTCGAGGCTGATCTGGCAGCCGGGGTCATGCGCTGCCACTTCACGAATTCCATCGATTTCGTGTTGCCAAAGCGCTGCATAGTCGGCCTGGAAAGCGTAGTCGAAGCCATCCTGTCCGAGCCACAAAGTCATCAGACCGGCACCAGCCTCGCGCACGGCGTCGATGCCGGCCTTGGTCATGTCGATGGCTTCACGGCGCACCGCTGGATCAGGGTTGGTGAAGGCGCCCAGCTTAAAGGCCGGATTGGAATAGTAGCGCATGGCAAAGCCGTTGATGGACAGGCCGAGATCACTGAGTTTGCGAGCAATTTCGGCCGGCTTTTCGCCGACATGGTCGGGGAAGTTGAGGTCAAGATCGGTCAACCCGGCAACCTTGGCGGCGCGCGCCGCCATCTGCATCAGCGACGGCTTGCCAGCGAGATCAGGCCATTCGGCCTGTGGCCGTGAGGCAAAGGAATTCAGACGCGTGGCGAAACGGTTGGCTGGCATAATCTATCCTTCATCCTTCATAACTTTACAGAAATTGAAGAGTTTGTAAAGTAATTGTTTTGAAGGCTGCGACCAGCTGTCGGGCCCAGCCTTGGCGAGGTTGAGACGCGCGACTTGAGTGCCGGTGTTTAACCGGCTCCGCAGGCTGAAGGACCTGTTAGCGCATTGGAATCAGCAACGGGGCAGGGGCGTCTTTACACCGCCGCCTTGCGGAAGCGGGCGACGAAGTCGTCGAGCTCGGGCCGCTCCATGTCGGAGATCGCCCAGTAGGAGAAGGCGCCGTCGCTCCAGTGCACCATCGAGAAGCCGCCGGATGAAAGGTCGTCCGGCTGGGTGATCTTACCGCCTTGCTGCGGTTCGGCGACAAGCGTGATCAGGTGCTCGCGGTGACGGTAGACGAGTGCCGGCACCGGCCGGCCTGATATCACCTCGACCCGGCCGCCGATCAGTGCGAAGCCGTCCTGGGCAAGGTCGGGCGCCGGCGGCGACACGCCGATGCGGGCATCAAGCCACGGCTTGACCGTGTGGCGGTCGGACGAGATGATGTCGATGGGGCTCGCGGCCAGCAGGCTGCGGCGATGGCCGCTGGCGACCGCCGCGGCAAAGCCGTCTTCCGCGCCGCTGAACATCACCCATTGCGTCGCCCCGCTGGCGAGCACCGCGCTGATCATGATCGACGCGGCCATGGCGCGCCAATCGAACGAGCCGAAGCGGCGTGCCCTTGACGATGGCCGCGCCTGGGGCGGGCGTGCCCCGGCCTCTCGTCTCTGGCCACCACCAGCGACTGAGATCAATCCGGGCAGCACCGACGTGTCCCGCTGCGGCTCCTGCTGTTCGGTGCCGGCCATGCCGATCGCCGCGATGCGGGCCCGAAAGGCATCGCTGACATCGGGCCGCGGCAAGCGGCTGACCGCGCCGCGCAAGGCAACGATGCGGGCATGCTCGGCCGCAAGCCGGGGATCGGCGGCGATGCGACGCTCCACCGCAAGTGCCGCCGCCGCATCGAGTTCGCCATCAACAAGGGCGTGGATCATCAGTCTGATACCTTCGGGATCGTTGGGTAGTCCGTCGTCATGGCTGGTCATGGCGCTCTCCCCAGTTCGGACGCCAGCAGGCCGCGGGCACGGGCCAGCCTGGACATCACCGTGCCCATCGGCACGTCGAGCATGGCCGATATCTCGCGATAGCTGAGGCCGTTGATGTCGCGCAGCACCAGCGTTTCGCGAAACGGCTGCGGCAGGGCGGCGATCGCCGCCTCGAGCGCCGCTGTATCGGCCTTGGCGATCAGGCTCGCTTCCGGGCCGTCCTCGTCCGACAGGCTGGTGCCGTGCGCGGCCGCCATGTCGTCGAGATCGCCGAGGTCGCCGACGGCCAGCATGCCGCGCGGCCGGTTGCGCGACATCCAGCTGTAGGAGGTGTTGCGCACGATGGTCAGCAGCCAGGCGCGGGCATTGCCGCCGGCATAGCCCGACATGCCGGCATGCGCCTTGATGCAGGCGTCCTGCACGACATCCTCGGCATCGGCGGCATTGCCGGTCAGCCAGCGGGCAAGCGCCAGCGCGTCGCCGAGATGCGGCAGCACCACCTCGTTGAAGCGTTCTGCCAGCGCCCTCTCGCTCAAAGCAGCACCATGATCCGATACTCCGGACAAGACCGGGCGTGCCGCCTCAGGACGCGACAGCGAGTTTGCCTTGCTCACAGGGGCAAAACCCCCGGGAATAGGCAAGGTCGCCTGCCTTGCTGGAAGTGAATTCATATGCGCCACCAGTGTCAAGAACCAAGGAGGAGGGACTGATGACGATCATGCGCTCCAACACATGGCGACGGCTGACGCCGCAACCATGTTCGCCGGGCTCGCGATGATAGGGCATGCCGATCTCCTCAACGCCAGCAGTGGCGTATGACGAGGAGACTTGTTCGGGAGGCGTTTTATTCCTGCCCTGCGCAATTAAGGTTGGTCACAGTTTTGTGATCAGCCCCCTGCAGATACGCTTGGTCGGTTGGCGCGCTCAGCGCGGCCAGTGTAGGCGCCTCCTTTCGTGCTTGTCCATCAGGCGGGCGGCAGCGCTTAGCGATAGACAACATTTTCAAGGGCGCTATCAGCATAGGCGTCTGAGTTTGTGAGGTGCCCATCATAAGGGCCTATTTTGTTAACGACGGCACCATTCTTAAAAACGATCTGAAGGCCGTGCTCGGGCTCCCAATCACAATTGCACTCAAGCGAGATGTATATGCCATTGTCGCCGTAGGGCCGGCGGCTAACGATGGCTTCTCCGCGAAGCTGGACGAATGGCCATATCTCAGAGGGCGAACCGATAGATGGGAAATCATCTTCTGGTTCAATGCTTGCCTTGACGTCTAGATAATATTTGAAGCTATGCGGCTCTGCTGCCATAAGAACAGTACTGGGTGCTTCCAAGAAGTTGGAAATTGCTTCGTGAAAGTCTTCAACCGGAGGATCTTCGTCGTATCCTTCAACGAGTATTCTGCATTTTTTCCTATTCATAACCGCCAACGAGATAGGTTCGCTAACGTAGCAGCCATCGCGTTCATCAAATTTACATTCGCCAAGCCTTGGAATTTCCATTTTTGCGATCCTCCCAAGGGCGCATAGATAGACGAGAATCATCCATCGATGGAATCCCCGATGAAATAATTACTCGACGCCGCGAGCCTAGTCCGGCCAGCGCAAGACGCCGGAGGAATCCTTACGGGCAGCTTTCATGGCATCGGCGGGGCGGTCCTTGGCGGTCAATACGGCCCGCAGCCGTTCGGCGACGATCTCCGCCTCTCCGGGATGGAGATTGCAGGGGTCGAGGAAGAAATGGCCACGCTCGACCTCATGGTTGCGCACGATGATCGGCGGCGAGCCCGCGGCCAGCGCCAAGGCGAGGCCGGCGGCGCTGAAGCGGCTTTCCGGCCGGACGAAGACCTGCAGGCGATCGAGCGGATTGGCGGTCGGGTCGAGAATGATCTCGGCTGATATGCCCGGTATGCCCTGCAAAGCGTCCTTCCATAGATTGAGCGCCGCCTCCTCGCGTCGGCGGATGCCGGCATGGTCGCGCTTCTCCCACGCCTCCAGTGCCGCCATGGTGCCGGCGATGCTCTCCTTGCCGACCTTCATGGCGCGTGCGACGCCGCGGTTCTGCAGATAGGCTGATCGCACCAGGTCCTTGCGGCCGGTGACGATACCACTGGTCGGCCCTGAGAGGAATTTGTGGCCGCTGTAGATGACGACGTCGGCGCCGCGCGCCAGGAAACCGCGCAAATCGTATTCTGAGGCGGCATCGACGATCACCGGCACGCCGCTGGCGTGGCAGATCTCGCAGAATTCCTCTAGCGACAGCATGCCGTACTGCACCGTGTGGTGGGCGACGACATAGAGGCCCGCGGCCGTGCGCTCGTTGATCGCTTCGCGCACATGGTAGTCCTGTGTCACGCTGACGGTGCCGGCAGGCACGACCCTGGCGCCGGCGACGCGGACCGACTGATCGATCGGTGCGCCGTAATTGACGATGTGGCCCAACTGGATGACGACCTCCGACTTGAGGTCGCCGGTGTCGTCAGGCAGGCGCTCGATGGCAAGCAGGCTGGTTCCCGTCATCGCGCCGGCGATCGCCATGGTGATGCCGCTGGCGCAGCAGGCGGTGATGAAGCCGGCCTCGCCGCCGGTGAGGCGGGAGACAACCGTGCTTGCGGCACGCTGCAGATCGTCCATCTCCACCCATTGCGAGGCGATTTCGGCCATGGCGCTGATCGCTTCCGGGACGATGATCGAGGCGCCGAGCGCGGTCATGGTGCCAGAGACATTGATGATCGGCCTCAAGCCCAGCCGTTCGCGGATGGTGGTGTTGGAGCCGGTGTCGGAATGGGTTTTCATGTGAGCAGATCCCGTGGGTGGCAGATCAGGCGGCGATCTCGACGACCGCCTCGATTTCGACAGTGATGTTTCCAGGCAGTGAACCGACGCCGATCGCCGAGCGCGCATGGCCGCCAATCTTGTCGAAGACGTCGGCGAACAGGTCCGAACAGCCATTGACCACTTTCGGGTGGTCGCTGAAGGTCGGTGTTGCGTTGACGAAGCCGAGCAGCTTGACGACGCGAACGATGCGGCCGAGATCACCGGCGGCGGCATGCATCACGGCAAGCAGGTTGAGCCCGGTAAGGCGGGCATGCTCATAGGCCTGCTCGACCGTCACATCCTCGCCGACCTTGCCGGTGCAGAGCGTGCCATCGGCGCGCAGAGGCCCCTGGCCCGAGAGGAAGATCAGCCGGCCGCTCTCGGCATGGGTGACGAAGTTGGCAATAGGCGTCGGCGGCTCGGGCAGCGTCAGGCCAAGTTCGGCGAGCCGGATGTAAGGCGTCATGGAAGAAGGCTCCCTTGGTTGGCTTCAGCCATCCGATATTCAAAAATGAGCGGCGTCGGCCGTCCAATGTCAGAAATGCGAGGCGCGGAAGCGCGCCAGGAAGGTGCGGAGGCGCTCATTGGCGGTGTCCGCCGCGAGGATCTCCTTGGGCGGGCCGACGGCGCTGACGCCGCCATCGGCCATGAAGACGATGCGGCTCGAAGCGTCGCGGGCGAAGGCCATTTCATGCGTCACCATCAGCATCGTCATGCCGTCCTCGGCAAGGCTGCGCACCACGGCCAGCACCTCGCCGACCAGTTCGGGATCGAGCGCCGAGGTGATCTCGTCGAGCAGCAGGATCTTCGGCTCCATCGCCACGGCGCGAGCGATGCCGACGCGCTGCTGCTGGCCGCCGGAGAGCTCGGCCGGCAGGCTGTCGGCCTTATGAGCCAAGCCGACGCGGCCGAGCCAGTGTTCGGCGGCCTGGCGCGCCTCGGCCTCGCTCTTTTTCCGCACCTTGGTGAGCCCGAGCATGATGTTGCCGGCCGCCGTCAAATGCGGAAACAGGTTGAAGCTCTGGAACACCATGCCGGTCTCGGCACGCATGGCGGCGAGGTCGCGCTCGCTGCGGCGCTGGCGCGTTCCGGCCTCGCGATAGCCGACCTCCTTGCCGTCGATGCGGATCGAGCCGCTGTCGTAGCTTTCGAGGAAGTTGACGCAGCGCAGCAGCGTGGTCTTGCCGCTGCCCGAGGGGCCGATGACGGTGACCACCTCGCCACGCTTCACCTGAAGGCTGACCGAACGCAGCACTTCGACGGCGCCGAAGGCCTTGGAGACGTCGCGCACGTCGAGCAGCGCGGGAGTGGCATTTGAGGCTTCGGACATCGTGCTATTCCCGGATGAAGGAGAAGCGCCGCTCGAGCCGCCGGCTGGCGAGCGAGAGCGCGTAGTTGACCGCGAAATAGATGAGCGCGCCCAGTATGTAGAGCGGCATCGCCTCATAGGTGCGGCCGATGACCTGATTGACGGCCTGCATCAGATCGGTGATGCCGAGCAGCGAGACCAGCGCGCTGCCCTTGACCGCGTCGGTGACGCCGTTGATCCAGGGCGGCAGGAACCGCCTGAAGGCCTGCGGGAAGATAACGTAGGTCAAGCGCTGGCGGAAGGTCAATCCGATCGCCATCGCGGCCTCGGATTGACCTTTCGGGATCGAGCCGACCGCGCCCCTGAGATATTCGATGACCTGCGCCGTCTTGAACAGGGTCAGCGCCAGCACGGCGGCCCAGAACGACGGCAGATGCAGGCCGATCGCGGGCAGGCCGTAATAGACGAAGAACATCAGCACCAGGATCGGAATGCCGCGGATGGTATCGCTGAAGATGCGCACCGCCCAGCGCAACGGGACAGGGCCGTAGACCAGGCCGACACCCAGCAGGACGCCGGCAATGAGCGAAAGCACGACAACCAGCAGCGACACCCACAAGGTCACGGCGAAGCCTTCGGCGAGGAAGGGCAGAGCGTAGAGAATCTGGCCAAGCATGTCAGCGCGCCGCCCTGAACCGGCGCTCGACCAGCCTGAGCGCGAATAGCATGGCATAGCCGGTCACGAGATACATCGCCGTCGTCACCAGATAGACTTCGACGATGCGGAAGGTATTGAAGTTGATCCATTGGGCACCGAAGGTGAGTTCGGGCACCGAGATGACAGAGGCGATCGACGTGTCCTTGAACAGTGAGATGAAAGTGTTGGACAACGCCGGCAACGTGATGCGCAGCATGGTCGGCAGGCGCACGTGGATCAGCCTTTGCCATGGCGTCAGGCCGATCGCCTTGCCGGCATCGAGCTGGCCGCGCGGGACAGCCTCGAGGCCCGAGCGAAACACCTCGACCAGATAGGCGCCGCTATAGACCGACAGCGTCAGGACAAAGGAGGTCGGGGCGCTGTAGGCGAGGTCGACCACGGTCGGCAGGCCGTAGAAGACGAGGTAGACCAGCAGGATCAGCGGCACGTTGCGGATGAATTCGACATAGGCGGCGATCACCGCCCGCACGATGCGTCCGGCCGAGACATACCAGACCGCGAGCACCAGGCCGATGACGACGCCGATCGCGATCGAGATGACGGCAAGCTCGAGGCTGAGCAGCAGACCGCCCCAAAGCTTGTCGAAATGCCGCCAGATCAGGTTGAAATTAAGGGCATAGCCCATGCGTCCGCCTCGGTGTGAAGGGCGTCGAGGAGATCGCGGAAGGGCGAGAATGCTGCCCTTCCGCGATCTGGGATCAGATGACCGGGAAGCCGGGGTGACGCGCCGGCGGCTCCTGGCCGAAATAGTCCTTGAAGGCGGCGTCGTAGAGCGCCGTCTCATGACCGAACATGGCGATGGTGAAGGTCTGGTTGACGAAGGTCAGCCAGTCGAGATCGCTTTGGCGCAGGGCCGCGCCGTAGAGCATCGAATACCAGCTCTTGCCGGCATCGAAATATTTGTCGGGATTGCGCGAGGCGAGCCAGCGCACGGTGGACAGGTCGACCGCGGCAGCGTCGGCGCGCTTTGATTCCAGCGCCTGCAGCACGTTGGCCTGGGTGTCGATCTGCAGCACCTGCGCCTGCGGCAAGGCATAGTGGACGGAGTTTTCGGCATCGACATTCTGCAGGATGGAAATGCGTGTCGCCGAACCGCCGGCAAGCAGCTTGTCGAAGGTCTTGTTCTCGGCGGTGGGCAGCGTCAGCAGTGCAACGCCCTCGACGTAATATGGCCGGGTGAAGTTGATCAGCTGCGAGCGCTGCGCCGTCATCGTCATGAACTGGATGGTGATGTCGACCTTGTTGGTGGTGACGTTGGGAATGCGCTGCGCCGGATCCTGCATGACGAACTCGACCTTGGTCGGATCATCGAAAAGGCCCTTGGCCAGAATGCGGCCCATGGTGATGTCCATGCCGACCAGTTCGCCGGCATCGTTCTCGAAATGCCAGGGCGCGTTGGTGCTGCCGGTGCCGACGATCAGCTTGCCGCGGTCAAGCACGGTGCGCAGCAGGCTGTCGGACGCGGCTTGGGCGGCGGCCTTCTGGGCATCGACTGTGGCCAGCACGCCGGCGGTTGCCAGTCCAGCCATTCCCAATTTCAGAAAATCACGTCTTCCGGATGTGTCGTTCACGGCGACCTCCTTTCGTGTTGTGTTCCCCTGTGGACGAGCGCTACACGCGTCGATGAGTTGTACGATTGTCTCTTACAAGAGACGCGTGTATGCTGTACAAGACAGATACTAACACCAGGAATCGACAATGCAAGATGGCAATGCCTTCGCAGTTTCAGCTGGCGGGAAGATTTCGGGCTCGCGCGAAAAGGGGCTCAACCGGGTGCTCGAGATCCTGGAGTTTCTGCACACGACGCAGCGGGCGATCGGCATTGGCGATCTTGCCAAGGGAGTGAATGCTCCCCGCTCGACCACCTATACGCTGGTGCGCTCGCTGGTCGACGCCGGCCTGCTGGAACTGGAGGGCGACGGCAACCGCGTCTATTTCGGCAAGAAGCTCTATCTCTATGGAATGGACTACGTGCGTGGCAACGACCTGTTGCGGCGAGGGCGCCAGGAGGTCGACAATCTGTCGCGCGAGACCGGCGAGACCTCGGAACTGTGCATGCTGCAGAGTGGCCGCTACACCATCGTCCACGCGAGCCCAGGCACCAGGCCGTTCCGCATCAGCTCGGCCACCGGCCTGCAGATACCGCTGCCATGGACGGCTTCCGGGCGGCTGCTTCTGGCGGGGCTGGAGCGGGCTGAGATCGAAGCCATGGTGTCGGACGACGATCTCGTGCTGCCCGACGGCCGCAAGCTCAAGCTCGACGATTTCATCGCCGACATCGCCAAGGCGCGGGTCACCGGCTACTGCGTCACCTCGGGTCTGGTCGATGCCTATACGAAATGTCTCGCCGTGCCGGTCTTTTCAGCCCCGGGAAAGGTCGAGGCGACGATGTGCCTGGTGGTTCCCATCGATACGTCCGAGGAACGGACCGCCAGTCTCATCGGCCTGCTGCGCGACCGCGCGGCCAGGCTTTCGATCGCCGGCTAGAGCGGTTCACCGTTTCGCGGAAACGGTGAACCGCTCTAACTCTTTGTTTTGACGCAATTCCGGACGGAAAACCGTTTCACACTTTTCCTGGAATTGCTCTAGGCGTGCGACCAGCGAATGTGTTCAGGCGATAATGTCCGGGATGATCTTGTCTTCCAGGGCCATCAGACGGTCCTTGAGCACCAGCTTCTTCTTTTTCATGCGCTGGATCTGCAAGGGATCGCAGTTCATGGCGATCATCGCGTTGATCGCCGCATCGAAGTCGGCGTGTTCCTGCTTCAGCCGGGAAAATTCGAGGCGAATATCGGCCTGTTCCTGATCGGACATTCTCTACCGTCTGCACGTCTGCGGCGCCCAAAACTGGGCCTGATTGGGCGGGGGCGGCAATTTCTGCCACCGGCGCGCAGCCAATATCACATTTCACATTGACGTGGAATGCTACCACGCAGCATTCGACATCCCAGCCGGAAGGTGGCACACTGTCATTGTGCCGTCACAGAAGCGACCTGCGGTGGACGCGCAGTGGCGGCTGCAATCGAGGAAACCATGAAAGGGAGAACCAATCATGTCTCTTGCATCCCATCTTGATGAGTTGCAGCGGAAACACGGCGACATCGAACGCGAAATCGATGACGCGATGAACCACCCGTCGGTGGACGACCTCGAAATCGTGAATCTCAAGCGACGCAAGCTGGCACTCAAGGATGCGATTGAGAAACTGAAAGCGCAACCGACCACCCATTGATGCTCAACTGACATAGCCGCTCACCACTTGCGGTCTTCCTTGCCGGCGGCAACCGCCGCCGGTGTGATGGGTTTTGGTTTTCAGCGCTGCGCCATGAGCCGGAAGCTGGCCTTCATCAGCCCAATCTCCGCTTCGGCTGTCACAAGGTTCCATCATTCGTTTCGGTTGATCATCATAAACATTCGAGATTGGCCGAAGCCTCCCAAATTTCGTTATCCACGGGCGGAGCAGCCGCAGAGCGGCGTCGCGAAGACCCGAGGATCCATGCCGTAACCCTGGTCGACGAGCGCAGCGGAGCAGAATTCTGCACGCAGCAACACTCGGATGTCATGAATCCTGGGGTCTGCGCTGCGTCGCTTTGCTCCTTGCTCCGCCCCAGGATTGACGAAGCGACAGGCGTTTGCGCCAATCGCCAAGGCATGCGGACCGCAGCGCAAGCGACCCGTCAAAACTCCGGCGTCAAGGAAATTGTAGAGCGTCAATTGCTGCCAGTGGCGACCTGTCGCCATTGACAAGCCATCTTTGCTCCTCCACCTCATGCCCGGACTTCAGCGCATCGGCCCCGGGAGTCTTCGTGCGTCCGAGTGGGCGTACGGGGCTTCAGAGACAAAAGGCTGCCGGCATGACCGGATATTTTTCCTTTCCCTTCCCTCGCCGCACCTCGGTCGGCGTCGATGTCGGCGGCGTGGTCGTCGGCGGCGGTGCGCCGGTTGTCGTGCAGTCGATGACCAACACCGACACCGCAGATATCGACCAGACCGTTGCGCAGGTCGCGGCGCTGCACCGAGCCGGCTCGGAGATTGTGCGCATCACCGTCGACCGCGACGAGAGTGCGGCGGCCGTGCCGCGCATTCACGAGCGGCTTCAGCGGCTCGGCATCAACGTGCCGCTGGTCGGCGATTTCCACTATATCGGCCACAAGCTTCTGGCCGATCATCCGGCCTGCGCCGAGGCGCTGGCCAAATACCGCATCAATCCGGGCAATGTCGGCTTCAAGGACAAGAAGGACCGGCAGTTCACTGATATCGTCGAGATGGCGATAAAGCACGACAAGCCGGTGCGCATCGGCGTCAACTGGGGCTCGCTCGACCAGGAGCTCCTGACCCGGCTGATGGACGACAACCAGGCCAAGGGTTTTCCGCTGACGGCGCAGGAGGTGATGCGCGAGGCGATCGTGCAGTCGGCGATCCTGTCGGCAGAGATGGCCGAAGAGATCGGCCTTGGCCGCGAAAAGATCATCCTGTCGGCCAAGGTCAGCGGCGTGCAGGATCTGATCGCCGTCTACACCGAACTTGCCACCCGCTCCAACCATGCGCTGCATCTCGGCCTCACCGAGGCTGGCATGGGCTCGAAGGGCATCGTCGCCTCGTCGGCGGCGATGGGCATCCTCTTGCAGCAAGGCATCGGCGACACCATCCGCATCTCGCTGACGCCGGAGCCGAATGGCGACCGCACGCGCGAGGTGCAGGTGGCGCAGGAATTGCTGCAGACCATGGGCTTCCGGCAGTTCGTGCCGATCGTCGCCGCTTGCCCCGGCTGCGGACGCACGACGTCCACAGTGTTCCAGGAACTCGCCCAGAACATCCAGGCGGACCTGCGCAAGAACATGCCGGTATGGCGCGAGAAATATCCCGGCGTCGAGAACCTCAAGGTCGCGGTGATGGGCTGCATCGTCAACGGCCCGGGTGAATCCAAGCATGCCGACATCGGCATTTCGCTGCCCGGCACCGGCGAGACGCCGACGGCACCCGTCTTCGTCGACGGCAAGAAGGCGGCAACGCTGCGCGGGCCGTCGATCGCAGCGGATTTCGAGAAAATGGTCGCCGACTATATCGAGCAGAGGTTTGGTCGCGGCGGCAAGGCCGCGGCAGAGTAGATCAGATGCCGCGTTTCCTCTGGGCGACGCTAAAGCGGCTCATCGTTTCGAGGAAACGCCGAACCGCTTTACCTCTTTGTCTTGACGCAATTCCCAAGGGAAAGCGCCATGCGCTTTTCCCGCGAAAACCGTTTCACACTTTTCCTGGAATTGCTTTGATCCTGCTGTGCGGGCTGGGCTGGCCGACACTCGTTCAGGCGGATCCGCCGCAATCGGCCAAGCAGAGACTGATCGACCAGGTCTGCAAGCTGATCCAGGCACATGCCGACCAGAACGGCCTGCCGCGGGATTTCTTCGCCCGGCTGATCTGGAAGGAAAGCCGGTTCGATCGCAACGCCGTCAGCCCGGTCGGCGCCGAAGGAATTGCCCAGTTCATGCCGGGCACCGCCAAGATGCGGGGGCTCGAAAATTCCTTCGACATCAACCAGGCGATCCCGGCCTCGGCGAAGTATCTTGCCGAAATGAAAACCAGCTACGGCAATCTTGGCCTGGCAGCCGCCGCCTACAATGCCGGCGAAAACCGGGTGGCGCGCTGGCTTGGTTCGGGCGGCTTCCTGCCGATGGAGACCGAGAGCTATGTCTTCGACATCATGGGCGAGCCGGTCGACAAGTTTGCCGACCAGGCCTACGCCGGAAAAGTCGAGCCGCTCGACGCCAAAACGGATTTCGCCGTCGCCTGCCGCAGGCTACCGGTGATCATGTCGCAGACCGTGGCGATGGCCTCGATCAACATCAAGCCATGGGGCATCCAGGTGGCCGGCAATTTCCGCCGCAGTGCCGCAATCAGCCAATGGCTGCGGGTGCGGAGCCGGTTTCCGGCAATGCTTGCCAACCATGACCCGGTGGTCAGCCGGGTGCGCACGCCGATCGGCCGCCGCGGCATCTATGCGGTCAGGATCGGGGTCGATGACCGCGCCGCCGCCAATGTCATCTGCCAAAAACTGCAGAGCGTCGGCGGGGCGTGCGTGGTGGTGCGCAACCGGTAGCCGAACCGACAAGTCCACAGTCGCACCCGGCAGAAATTTCGGTTATAGGCCCGCCATGACCTACAGACTTTATAGCGATCCTGATCTCGTCCAGTTCTACGATATCGAGAACACAGGCGGTGACGATTTCAATTATTGTCTTGGATTCGCCGGCAGTGCCCGCTCAGTTCTTGATCTCGGCTGCGGCACCGGGCAGCTGGCCGCGGCGCTCATCCAAGGGCGCAATGTCACTGGCGTCGATCCGGCATCGCCGATGCTCGACGTCGGGCGCGGCAGACCTGGTGGAGACAAGGTCGACTGGGTTGAGGGAGATGCGCGAACAGTTCGGCTCGGCCGGCGCTTCGAGTTGGTGCTGCTGACCGGGCATGCCTTTCAGGTGTTTCTGACAGAGGAGGACCAAAAGGCAGTCCTGCGCACTATCGCCGATCATCTTGCTCCGGATGGTCGCTTCATTTTCGACACTCGAAATCCTGCCGCGAAGGAATGGCTGGAATGGACGCCTCAGCGCTCCGAACGGATAGTAATGCATCCCAGCCTTGGCGCGGTGAAATCCTGGAATGACGTTGAACGCGATGCTGAGACCGCCATCGTCACCTATTCGACGTTCTATGAAATTCCTGGCGGCGGAAAGGTCCTGGGGGCCGAATCGAAGATAGCGTTCCCGGCAAAGGAAGATCTTGAGAGGATGCTCGGCGAGGCCGGCCTGCTGGTCGAGCAGTGGCTCGGTGACTGGCAGGGCGCACCCTATGTCGCCACGTCGCCGGAAATAATCCCGATCGGCCGGCTGCGCTGATCGGGCAATCGACCGGCCAAGGCTAAGCAGTCTTCGCCACCACCGTTTCGCTCAGCCATGTGCCGATCTTGGCGCCGAGGCGATCGGGCGAAACTGGTTTCGGCAGATAGTCGTCCATGCCGGCCTCGATGCACTTGTCGCGATCGCCCTTCAGCGCATGGGCGGTGACGCCGATGATCGGGATGTGGCTGCCCGACGAAGCTTCGAGCGCGCGGATGGCGCGGGTTGCCTCGTAACCGTTCATCTCGGGCATCGAGACGTCCATCAGGATCAGTTTCGGATGCAACAACCGGTACATCTCGACCGCCGTGCGGCCATTGCCGGCGATGCGATAGCTCAGGCCGAGCCCGTTGAGTATCTGCCCGAACACAAGCTGGTTCACGTCATTGTCCTCGGCGATGAGGATGTCGATCGGGCCGTTCGGCATGGCGGTCGATTCCGGCGCGGTCACGACCGGCAGGGCGGGGCCACGGATAACGGTGAAGGCAGGCGGAGCCGCCTGCGGCATCGGCCGGACCGGCTCGCGAACGAACTGTGCCTTGCCGACCTGCGAGCGGGCCTTCTGGATGGCCGAGATAACGGTGCCGAGCAGGACCGCCGAGCGTGCCGGCTTGGTCAGGTGCGCCGATATGCCGAAGTCGATGATCATCTTGCCGAAATCGACTTGGTCGACCGAGGTCAGGAGAACGACCGGAATGGCCGACAGCCGGCTGTCGGCGGCGATGGCCCGAGCGACATCGGCGCCGTTCATGCCGGGCATCTGGTAGTCGAGGATGATGCAATCGACGCTGGCGCCCAGCTGGAACGCGCGATCGAGGAAGGCCAGCCCCATCGCGCCGCTTTCGGCGGCGGCGCAGTCGAAGCTCCAGCTTCTGAGCTGCTCGAGCAGGATTTCGCGGTTGACCGGGTTGTCGTCGATGACCAGCACGCGCGCGCCGGTGACGTCGACCGGCACGATCGCGTCGCGCGCCTCGGCACGATGGACGGGCAGCGGCACCGCGAACCAGAAGACGGAGCCTCGCCCGATCTCGCTCTCGACGCCGATCTTGCCGGCCATCAGGTCGACGAGGCGGGCGGCGATGGCAAGCCCGAGGCCGGTGCCTTCATGACGGCGGGTCGAGGAGCCGTCGACCTGGGCGAATTTCTCGAACACGTTCTGCAGTTTCTCGGCCGGGATGCCGATGCCGGTGTCCTCGACGCGCAGCTTGAGCTGGACGACATCATCGACGGTTTCGCCGCCGACATCGATCAGCACATGACCCTTCTCGGTGAACTTCACGGCGTTGCCGACCAGATTGGTGACGATCTGCCGGAAGCGGCCGGCGTCGCCGACCACATAGGGCGGCAGGCGGGGATCGACACGCACGATCAGTTCGAGGTTCTTCTCGGCGACACGCGCCGAGACCAGCGTCGCCACATCCTCGACCGCTTCGGAGAGGCGGAAGGGAGCAGGGTCCAGCGTCAGCTGGCCGGCATTGATCTTGGAGAAATCGAGGATGTCGTTGATGATGGTGAGCAGCGCATTGCCGGACTTGACGATGACGTCGGTGAAGGTCTTCTGGCGCGGGTTCAATTCGGTCTTGGCCAGCAGTTCGGCCATGCCGAGCACGCCGTTCATCGGCGTGCGGATCTCATGGCTCATATTGGCCAGGAATTCGGACTTGGCACGGTCGGCGGCCTCGGCCTTGAACAGGGACTCCGCCGATTGGGCGAAGGCGCGGCGGATCGCCTGTTCCATCGGCCGGAAAATCCAGAGGGCGACGATGGCCAGCACGGCGAACAACAGACCGCTCGCCCACAGCAGCAACCGGTCACTGGAAGCGTCGGCCAAATGGCGCTCGTCGTCCAGGGCGGTGCGGACGCGGACCAGCATCGGCTGGACGAACAGGTCGTTCTGGTTGCGGATTTCCCGATAGCTCCATTCATCAGCCTTCTGCGCCACCGACATCAGGTTGAAATTGCGCACCATATCGCGCGGCGACCAGAACAGATCGCCATTGACCGAGGCGGTATCGAGTTCATTGATGGTCTTGACCGACAGGCGGGTGCGGATCGCGGCGAGCTGGGCGGTTAGCGTGTCGATCTCTCCGGTCAGGCGTTCGGAATGATCGCGCGCCGAAGCGGTCAGCGCATCGCGCGTTTCGTTGCGCCAGGCGGAACCGGTCGTCTCGGCGAAACTGGTCGCGTTGCGCAGGTCGCGGGTGAAGACGACGAGGTTGCTGCTCAGCGCATCGATCTCGTGGCGGAAGGAATTGACACGGTTGAGCGCAAACATGATGGCCGTTGAGGCCAGCGCGAAAATCAGCAATCCTGAAAGATAGCGAATCCGGACAAACCGGATGAAGGAAGAATATTCCGGCATGCGCAACCCCAACACATACGCATTATTCTAATGGTCGGGATTACGCTTCATTTACATTAAGATTTCGTTCGCGCGGCGGCGCGATTGCTCGTCCGCGCGGCAGCGCGGCGGATCAGATCGATGCGGTGATGCCGCCGTCGACATAAAGGACTTGGCCGTTGACGAAGGACGAGGCATCGGAGGCCAGGAACACACAGGCCCCGACCAGTTCCTCCACCTTGCCCCAGCGGCCGGCCGGCGTGCGCTTCTCGAGCCAGGTGGTGAATGCCGGATCGGCGACAAGCGCTGCATTGAGCGGGGTGTCGAAATAGCCTGGTGCGATGGCGTTGCACTGCAGGCCGAACCTGGCCCAGTCCGTCGCCATGCCCTTGGTCAGGTTGCCGACAGCGCCCTTCGTTGCCGTGTAGGGCGCGATGCCGGGGCGGGCAAGTGCTGTCTGCACCGAGGCGATGTTGATGATCTTGCCGCGGCCCCGCCTGATCATATGGCGCGCGACAGCCTGGCCGACATGGAAGACGCTGGCGACATTGGTCTGCAGCAGGCGCTCGAATGCATCGGCGGGAAAATCCTCGAGCGGCGTGCGGAACTGCATGCCGGCATTGTTCACCACTATGTCGAGCGGTCCGCGGGACAGCTCGAAATGGTCGATCGCGGAGCGAACCGCGTCATGGTCGGTCGCGTCGAAAGCGAGCGTTTCGGCCCCGGGGATCTGCGTGGCCGCGGCGCCGAGCTTCGCCGCGTCACGACCATTGAGGACCACGCTGGCGCCGGCTTGCGCCAGGCCTTTGGCCAAAGCGAACCCAATGCCTTGCGACGAGCCGGTTACGAGGGCCCGCCGCCCGCTGAGATCGAACAGATTGGACGACATCGAAGCTGATCTCCCTTTTGCCTCACGGATATCGGGGCGCACTCTCAGTTGTTGCGCGTCGCCACGAACGTTGCAGCCTCCTTCAGCAGCGCCGCCTTGTCGCCGTAGGGTTCGAGCAGCGCGTGCGCCTGGCCAACAAGGCCCTGCAGCTGGCTGCGCGCCCAATTCGCGCCGTGCAGCGCCACCAGCGTTCCCTTGCCGGCGGCGGCGTCCTTGCCGGTCGCCTTGCCCATCTGGTTGGCGTCGGCCGTCAGGTCGAGCAGGTCATCGGCCAGCTGGAAGGCAAGGCCGATCGCGGAGCCGAATTCGGCCAGTCTTTCGCGATCCTGGGCCTGAGCGCCGGCGATGATGGCGCCCGCCTCGCAGGCGAAGCGGATCAGCGCGCCGGTCTTCATGGCCTGCAGCCTTATGATGCCGGCCTCATCCGGCGGTGTGTGTTCGGCTTCGAGGTCGAGCTTCTGGCCGCCGACCATGCCGCCGGCACCGGCGGCGCGCGCAAGCGCCACCACCAAAGCGGCCCTCCGCTCCGCCGGCAGCACAGTCGTTTCATCGGCGATGATGTCGAAGGCCAGCGTCAATAAGGAGTCCCCGGCCAGGATGGCTGTCGCTTCATCGAACGCCTTGTGCACGGTCGGCTGGCCACGGCGCAGATCATCGTCGTCCATCGCCGGCAGGTCGTCATGGATCAGCGAATAGCAGTGCACGCATTCGAGTGCCGCCGCGACGCGCTGCGCGGCTTCGCCATCGGCTGAAAACAGGGCTGCACTTTCCATGACCAGGAACGGGCGCAGGCGCTTGCCGCCGTTCAGCACGCCATGGCGCATCGCCGCCATCAGACGACCGGGCCGCGCGATCTCGCCCGAAAGCGGGCGGTCGTCGAGCAGCCGCCGCAGCAGCACCTCGACGGCGGCCGCCCGTCTGATGAGCGCCATTTCGAACGCCATTTCGTCGTCATTCGTCATGGCCGGGAGCGGTAGCCGACACTCAGACGTTGCGCAAGAAGGCAAGCGCCATTATGCCGGAGCAGTAAGAGCCCGTTTGGAAACTCTACTCCTGCGGTCATCTGAAGGCGTTTTCTGCGCTTCCGGTGCTCACGTACTCGAATGTACGCTCCGCTCCGGTTCTCGAAAACACCATCATATGATTCACAGGAGCGAGTTTCAAAACGAGCTCTCTGGCACGGGTTGGGCGGCTTGGCGGAACCGATCGTCGATCATGAAACCGAAAAGCTGGACATGGCGACGAGATTGCGCGGCGTGAGCCGCCGTAATCTTAGACGCTGGGTCCGGCGCGGCATTGTCGTAGCCGCCGTGCTGGCGCTTGTCCCGGCGGCGCTGACCTTCCTTTACCTGCCGTTCTTCGTGCACCCGGTGTCGACGCTGATGCTGAAGGATCTGGCGACCTTCTCCGGCTATGACCGCCGCTGGATTTCGATCGACGACGTGTCGCCGGTGCTCGCCCATTCGGTCATCATGTCGGAGGACGGGCAATTCTGCTTCCACCGCGGCGTCGATCTCGGCGAATTGCGCGGCGTCGTCGATGATGCGCTGGCGGGCGAAGCGACGCGCGGGGCCTCGACTATCACCATGCAGACGGTGAAGAACCTCTTCCTGTGGTCACGGCCGCTGGGCTCGGTGCGCAAGGTGGTCGAACTGCCGCTGGCCGTCTATTTCGACGCGGTGATGTCGAAACGGCGCATCATGGAGATCTATCTCAACATCGCCGAATGGGGGCCGGGCATTTACGGCATCGAGGCCGCGGCGCAGCACCATTTCGGCGTTTCGGCAAAGCAGCTGTCGCGCCGGCAGGCGGCACTTCTCGCCGTCACCCTGCCCAATCCGATCGCGCGCAACCCGGCAAAACCCGGACCTGGCCTCAGACGGCTCGCCAATCTTATCGAGCGCAGGGCTGGCCGCTCCGGCGCCTATGTCGGCTGTGTCGAATAGCCAATATTAAAAAAATTCACCGCAGTGCTGGCCAAAACCGTGTCAGGCGTGTATAGGCACCCGACTTTCTCAGATTTAGGCCCCGACATGGCCCTTTCACGAGGGCGGGCGGGGCTTTTGACCATGTAGTGGAGCATATCCATGGCCGTTCCGAAACGCAAAACCTCTCCGTCCAAGCGCGGCATGCGCCGCTCGGCCGACGCCCTCAAGGCCCCGACCTATGTCGAGGACAAGAATTCCGGCGAAATGCGCCGCCCGCACCACATCGATCTGAAGACCGGCATGTATCGCGGTCGCCAGGTGCTGACGCCCAAGGAAAGCTGAGTTCAGCTTTTTTCGAAGGTTTGAGTTGCAAAAGACCGGCCTCTGGCCGGTCTTTTTGCGTTGTGCGGGCTTCCGGGCCGGGCATGCCCCGGCATAGGTGCGGCGGTTCGCTTTATGCCAAAGGCAAGGCGGTCGGTGGCGATATTCACCGGGGTGGCGGTGCTGTACTGGGGTTGAACGCCTTCGCTGCCATTTTTCGCGGCTGAAACACGCCCGCGAGATCTCACTGCTGGAACCGCGAAGGCGAGGGAACAGAGGAGACCGCATGTCCAAGCTTACCATCGCGCCGCGCACTGTCTTCCAGACATTCATGAACTTCCCGCTGGTCGAGGATCTCGACAGGCTGGAGGCCGATGTCGTCATCATCGGCATGCCCTATGGCGCGCCCTACACGATCGACGAGATGATCAACGACCAGACCAATGCGCCGACCGCGGTGCGGCGCGCCTCGCAGCGCATAAGCCTCGGGCTCGATCGCTATGATTTCGACATTGGCGGCACATTGTTCGACGGGCAGGACATCAAGGTGGTCGATGTCGGTGACGTGCCAGCTGAAGCGTCCGATTCTGCCGGGCACTACGCCAGAGCCGAAGCGGCGATCCGCAAGATACGCGCCGCCGGCGCGCTGCCGATCACCATCGGTGGCGATCACGGCATTCCGATCCCGATTTTCCGGGCGCTCGACGGCGAGGGTCCGATAACGCTGGTGCAGATCGATGCCCATCTCGACTGGCGCGACAATGTCAACGGCGTCAGGGAAGGCTATTCCAGCCCGATCCGCCGGGCATCGGAAATGGCGCATATCGAGGCGATCTTCCAGCTCGGCATTCGCGGCCAAGGCAGCGCTCGCCTGGAAGAAGTCGAAGCGGCACGCGCCTACGGCTCCAACCTCATCACCGCCGGCCAGTGGCAGGATATCGGCACGGCCGCCCTGCTTGAGCGCATTCCCGATGGCGGCCGTTACTACCTCACGATCGACGCCGACGGCCTCGATCCGGCCGTGATGCCCGCAGTCGAGGGACCATCGCCGGGTGGCGTCAGCTTTCGCCAGACGATCGAGCTGATCAAGGGTCTGTTCGCCAAGGGAGAAGTGGTCGGCGTCGACATCGTCGAGATCGCGCCGGCACGCGACCTCAACGAGATCACGTCGATGACGGCAGGCAGCATCATCCTCAATGTCATTGGTGCCGCCGTCCGCGCCGGTCAATTCAAACGCCAAAAATGAAAACCATGTCAGCCGGCAATCGGCTGACATGGTTGTTGCATCCGGTCTTTCACCGTGTTTGCGGGCTCGCACGAAAAATCTTGACGGCGTGCCTGTAGCGCATTCTACAGAAGGTGCCCCCATATGGAGACGCCAGATGTTCGGTGCCGTCCCGCTTTTGATCGTGCCTTTCATTCTTTACAATCTCGGCCTGCTCGGAATTTTCGGCGGCGGTGACGATCCGTGGGCGAGCGAGGTCTTCTCGTTCCGCATGATGTCGGGCGGGGTGTTCGCGATGACGCTCGGCGACCTGATGGTGCTGATCGGGCTGATCTTCCTGTTCCTCGAAATGGTGAAGTCGGCACGCACGACCACCGCCTCGATCATGGACCATCTGCTGTCGACGCTGGTCTTCGTCGCCTTCCTGGTCGAGTTCCTGCTGGTGAAGGGTGCCGCGCACTCCATCTTCTTCACGCTGATGATCATTGCGCTGTTCGATGTGCTGGCCGGGTTCGCGGTGTCGATGCGGTCGGCGAGCCGCGACGTCAACATCAACTAGAACGGTTCACCGTTTCACGGAAACGGCGAACCGCTCTGTCTCTTTGTTTTAACGCAATTCCCCAGGCAAAGCGCTACGCGCTTTTGCCGGGAAAACCGCTTCACACTTTCCTGGAATTGCTCTGAGGCTGCGTCCCGACCCCGATGCCGAAGGGGCTCAGCCCGGATCGGCGATGAAGCCGGCGGCCTCGATGCCGGCGATGGCCGCCGCCTCGTCATTGTCGGAAGTGTCGCCGGAAATGCCGACGGCGCCGATGATCGCGCCGGCCTTGTCGCGGATCAGTACGCCGCCGACCACCGGCAGCACGCGCCCGCCCGACACGTCGGAAATGCCGGCAACCAGATGCGGCCGCTCCTTGGCGAAGGCCTCGACCTTGCGCGAGCCCATGCCGATGGCCAGCGCGCCATAAGCCTTGCCCGCCGACATTTGCGGGCGCAGGAACGAGGCGCCGTCCTGGCGCTGGAAGGCGACCAGGTGGCCGCCGGCATCGAGCACCGAGACGCCGAGCGGCTTGAGCTTGAGTTCGGCGCCCTTGGCGAAGGCGGCATCGATGATTTGCCTGGCTTTTTCGAGCAGCAGTGCGGTCATGGCAATCTCCTGTTTGAACGGACAATCATCGGCGGCCAGCCGGGCGAAGCAATCCCAGTTTCGGTTGAAATTACTTCTTGTGAAGCGGTGGGATGAAGGGCCGCGGCTGTTTATGTGGTGCCGTCGAGCGGCCATGTCGACAGGCTGGCAGAGCCGGTCCGGTTCAGGCCGTATCGCGCGAGGGAAGCGCGTTATTTCTTCTTCTTGGCGCGTGCAGGCTTCTTGGCGGGCACTGCCGGCGCATTGGCAAGGTCTTCGGCTTCCTTGGCGAGGCGGAGCGCCCGCAGCTTGTCGGTCTTGGCCTTGCGGGCGTCGCTCTCCGCGGCATATTCCGCCATCGCTTTCTGGCGGACGGTTGCCGCCTCTTCCTGCTTCTTGAAGCGCAGATCGGCGCGTGCGCGGGCGCTATCCCTAGAGTTCTCAACCAAGAGCGTATCCAATCCCGTCACGTGTGGTTTTCCGTCCCTTGTAGCAGAACCGGCCTCCCAGCGGGGAAATTAGTTGGTCAAGCAGCCGGGCTGGCACTGAGAGCCTTACGAGCGACCACGGCTTCATAGGCGGCCTGCAGGGTGTCGCGGACAGACGGCCCAGACGCTGTATCGAGCGGCGTGCCGAGATGCTCGTGGCGCAACTCGTCCATGAATTTCTCCCACAGTGGCGGTCCACCTTTTTCCAGGAGTTCGGCGCGTATCGAGAGTTCCTCGCTGGTCGGCAGCCAGACCCGGCCCCAGGCACCGAGATGGGCCAGGATCGGCACCAGGGTGATGGCCATCTCGGTCAGGCTGTAGATCGCCTTCTGCTTGTGGCTGGGGTCGTCAGCCTTGGTCAGCATGCCCAGTTCCATGAGCCGTTTCAGCCGGTCGGCGAGGATGTTGGAGGCGATGCCTTCCATCGATCCGTTGAGCAGTTCGCGAAAATGGCGCCTGCCGCCGAAAATCATGTCGCGAAGGATGATCAGGCTCCAGCGGTCGCCGAACACTTCCAGCGACAGGTTGATCGGACAGCCGGACCGGCGATCGAGGCTCATTCGATTCTCTCCACAAAACCGGTTGCATTATCGTATCGGTTTTACTATGGTGCAACCGATTGCGAAATGCAATCAGATTTGGAGGCCCGTGATGACGACGATCGACCATCCCGAGATCATATCCGAAGCCTTCGGCGACCCTGGAAATCCCCCGCTGCTGCTGATCATGGGCGCGATGGCCTCGATGCTATGGTGGCCGGAGGCTTTTTGCCGGAAGCTGGCGAATGCCGGCCTGTACGTGATCCGCTATGACAATCGCGATACCGGCCGCTCGACCAAATATGCACCGGGCGAGCCGCCCTACACATTCGACGACATGGCGGACGATGCGGTGGGTGCGCTCGATAGCCATGGCATCGACAAGGCCCATGTCGCCGGCATGTCGATGGGCGGCATGATCGCGCAACTCGTGGCGCTCAAGCACCCCTCGCGTGTCGCGTCGCTGACCGTGATCAGCAGCTCGCCGATGGGGATGGACACCTCCCATCTGCCGCGGACGACCGACGCCTATATCAAGCATTCGGCGGAGGGCGCTGACGTCGACTGGTCGGATCGCGGCCAGGTGATCGACTTCATGGTCAGGGATATCAGGGCGATCGCCAGCGTCGCACATCCATTCGACGAGGCCGCGATGAGAGCCTTCATCGAGCGGGACTATGACCGGTCCGGAGGGTTCCTGAGCGCAACCAATCATTTCCTGGTCAAGGGCTCCGACCGTTGGAAGGGCCGGCTGGGCGAACTGACGGCGCCGCTGCTGGTCATCCATGGCACGGCGGATCCGATCTTCCCGATCGAGCATGGCGAGGCGCTGGCCGAGGCGGTCGACGGCGCGAAACTCCTTCGCGTCGAAGGTGGCGGCCATGAACTGCATCCGCAAGACTGGCCCGATGTAGTAGCCGCCATCGCCGCGCATATCCGACCCGATTGAGACTTCCAGGGTTGGCCTTGACGGAGAAGGTTTGCCGCAATAGTTAAGTAAGTGCTTCAGTGTTGGCTTGGCGGCGCACGCCATCCGGCCACCGATGAACCAGAAACCGACGAGCAAAGAATGTCCCTGACGCTTCATTTCCATCCCCTGGCCTCCTTCTGCTGGAAGCCGCTGATCGCGCTCTACGAGAACGCCACGGCCTTCAGCCCGGTCATCGTCGATCTCGGTGACGAGCACTCGCGTGCGGCCTTCCTGAAGATATCGCCGACCGGCAAGATGCCGGCGCTTCGCGACGATGCGCGCGACCGCACGGTGCTGGAATCGACCATCGTCGTCGAATATCTGGCCGCGCACTATCCGGGGCCGGTCGAGCTCGTTCCCGCCGACATCGACCTGGCGCTGGCGGTCCGCCAGGCTGATCGCTTCTATGATTTCTATGTGCAGGAGCCGATGCAGAAGATCGTCGCTGACCGATTGCGGCCGCGGGACAAGACCGATCCGTTCGGCGTCGAGCAGGCGCGCGACCAGCTGCGCACTTCCTATGCCATCATCGAGCAGGAGATGCAGTCGAAGAGCTGGGCGATGGGCGACGCCTTCACCATGGCCGATTGCGCGGCTTCTCCGGCGCTGTTCTACGCCAACAAGGTCGAGCCGTTCGGCGACAAATATCCGGCCGTGAAACGCTACCATGACCGCCTGCTGCAGCGCCCCGCCTTCAGCAGGGTGATCGCGGAGGCGCAGCCCTACTTCAAACTCTTCCCCTACAACAACGGCTGACCGCAATGCTGCACGATCCCGCCCAGCTCGACCTTATGTTCCAGGCGCTTGCCGATCCGGCGCGGCGGCAGATGGTCGACCGGCTGTCGCGTGGTCCTGCTTCGGTCAGCCAATTGGCCGAGCCGCTGGCGATGTCGCTGTCGGCCGTCGTCCAGCATCTGAACCTTCTGGAGGCAAGCGGCTTGGTGCGCACGCAAAAGGTTGGACGGGTGCGCACCTGCCAGATCGAGCCCAAGGCGCTGCGGGCGGCCGAACACTGGATCAATGAACGGCGCCTCTCCTGGGAGCGCCGGCTGGATCGGCTCGGCGATTTTCTTGCCGAAACCAGGGACGAAACATGAAGGAGACCTCAATGAGCCAACGTTCCGTCGTCCATTCCACCTTTGTCATCGAGCGGAGCTATCCGGCGGCGCCGGCGAAAGTCTTCTCCGCGTTTAGCAACCCGGATGCCAAGCGGCGCTGGTTCGTCGATCCTCACGATCCGATGCCCAGCCGGCACGAAATGGATTTCCGCGTCGGCGGCAAGGAGGTCAATGCCGGCTGCCCGAGCGATGGGCAGATGCATTTCTTCAACGCGGTCTATCAGGACATCGTGCAGGACCAGCGCATCGTCTACAGCTATGAACTGCTTTTTGGCGAAACCCGCGTCTCGGTGTCATTGGCGACGATCGAGTTTGTGGCGGAAAGTGGTGGCACGCGGCTTGTGATGACGGAGCAGGGCGCCTTCCTCGACGGCCACGACACGTCTGCTACGCGCGAGCATGGAACCGGCGAACTGCTCGATGGTCTCGGCGCCTTCCTGCATGCGCAAGCCTGAGTATCGTATCGGCCTTCGCTGATTAGGGCGCGCGGATCAGGCTTCCCAGAATTGATCGAGCCAGATGTTGAGTTTCAGGAAGCCGGAGTTGCTTACCGCATAGACACGCCGCGTGCCTTCGGCCTTGGCATTTACGAGCCCGGCCTCCAGCAACACTTTCAGATGCTGTGATACGGCCGGGCGTGAGACTGGTAGCCCGGCCGCCAACTCGTTGACGGTCTTCGGACCGCGTCGAAGTTCTTCCAGAAGATGGCGCCGATTGGGGTCGGCGATCGCCATGAAGGCGTCAGAAAACATCATGCCTCATTTGTGGGGCAAAGTTTTTCGAATCTCAACTGTTTGCTTCTGCTTTTCTTCTTGGATCGAGCCGCAATGCTTCCGGCGTCACCGAGCGGTCGGCGGGTTGCGTCTTGAAAGCGTCGCGATCTCCGATCGGCACCGGAGCGCGGCGGCTGATGCGCAGCAGCGTGTAGCCGGCCAATGACAGATGCGCGAAGGCGGTCGCCAGGAACAGGCCCTCCGGGCGCATCCAGCCCATCAGCGCCGCCGCCAGCAAAGGGCCGATCATGGTGCCGAAGCCGTAAAGCAGCAGCAGGCCGCCCGATACCTTGACGAAATCCTCCGACCGGGCGTGGTCGTTGGCATGCGCCACGGCGATCGAATACAGCGTGTAGGCGAAAGCGCCGTAGGCGGCGGTGAAGACGATGACGAAGACGCCGGAGCGCGGCTCGAACAGGAAGATCATGAGCGCGAACAGCGCGGCGCCGAAAGCCGCACCCGCCAGCACGAAACGCCGGTCGGTCGTGTCGGATAGACGCCCGGCCGGAAGCTGCATGGCGGCACCGGCGACGACCACCAGGCTCATCATCAAGGCGATCTCGGCCGTGGAAATGCCGATGCGGGCGCCATAGACCGCACCGAGCGTGCCCCAGGCGCCGTTGGCGATGCCGATCAGCACGCAGGCGATCGCCGACACCGGCGAATTGGCGTAGAGACCCTTGACGTCGAGCTTGACGTCCTGCAGCGGCTTGGGGTGCGAGGCCGTCGATACCGCGGTCGGGATCAGCGACAGGCAGAACAGGATGCCGGTGATCATGAACAGCGACGCCGATTTCACATCGCCGCCGGCGACGATCATCTGCCCGCCCATGATCGAGGCATAGGTGACCATCATATAGAGGCCGAAGACTGTGCCGCGGTTCTCGTTGGTGGCTTTCTCGTTCAGCCAGCTTTCGATGACCATGAAGGCGCCGGCCATGGTGAAGCCGGTGAAGGCGCGCAGCAGGATCCAGACATATTCGTCGATGATGAGGCCGGTGAGCAGCGCCACGATGGCACCGGAAGCGGCAAAGGCGCCGAAGGCGCGAACATGCCCGGCGCGGCGCACGATGCGCGGTGCAAAGAAGCAGCCGGTGACGAAGCCGCCGGCCCAGGCCGTACCCATCAGGCCGAGCGATGCGGTCGAGAAGCCCTCCAACTGGCCGCGCAAGGGCAACAGCAGCCCGTGCAGCCCCGATGCGGCCAGCAGGAAGGCGGTGCCGCGAAGCAGGGAGAGGATCGGTCTGTAGGATGCGAGCATTTTTTGATCCGGCTGGACTCTGGAAGGGACGCAGGTCTGAAGACAGTCGCATTCCGGCTTTTCAGCGGCGGGCCGTTCCGCCCGTCGGCCTATCCGCGGCGGAACAGCGCCTCGGCGGCCGATTTGGTGCTGTCCTTGGCCTTGAGCTCCGCTTCCAGTCTCGCGATTTCGTCGCGCAGGATGCCGATCCGCTCCGACAGCTCGGCAACGGAAAGCAGCGAAAGGTCCTGCCCGATCTCGTGCGGACGCGCCTTCTTCTTGGGTTCGTCGTCGAAGATCGCCATCGTTGCTCCTCCTCCGCCACACCAGATTGGCCATTTGCCTGATTTGGCAATCAGCATACATAGGGCAGGGGCGTCGATGCAAACAGCCGGTAAGAATGCGGCGAGGAAAGACGGGAAATTTCATGGCGAGCGGACAGAAAATTCCGGCAAGCATGACAGCGATCGCGATCTCGGAGCCAGGTGGCCCACGGGTGCTGAAACCGGAAATGCGCGAGGTTCCCTTGCCCGGCCCCGGCGAGATCCTGATCAAGGTCCATGCCGCCGGCGTCAACCGGCCGGACGTGCAGCAGCGCAAAGGGGCCTACCCGCCGCCGCCCGGGGCGTCGGACCTGCCCGGCCTTGAGGCGTCGGGCGAAGTGGCGGCCCTTGGCGACGAGATATCGCGCTGGCGCATCGGCGACCGGGTCTGCGCGCTCACGCCTGGCGGCGGCTATGCCGAATATGTCAAGGTTCATGCCGGAAGCGTGCTGCCGCTGCCGGCCGGCTTCACCCACACGGAAGCGGCGGCGGTGCCGGAAAACTATTTCACCGTCTGGCACAATGTGTTCGAGCGTGGCGGGCTGAAAAAGGGTGAGACGCTGCTGGTGCATGGCGGGTCTTCCGGCATCGGCACCACGGCGATCCAGCTTGCCTCGGCGTTCGGCGCCTATGTCATCACCACGGCCGGATCGAAAGAGAAATGCGACGCCTGCCTGAAACTCGGCGCCGACCGCGCGATCAACTATCGCGAGGAGGATTTCGTCACGGCGGTGAAAGAGGCGACTGATGGCAAAGGGGCCAATGTCATCCTCGACATGGTCGGCGGCGACTATGTCCAGCGAAACTACGAGGCCGCGGCCGTAGAGGGCCGCATCGTCCAGATCGCCGTGCAGGCCGGCGCCGTCGCCAGCGCCGATTTTTCCAAGATCATGGTCAAGCGGCTGACCCATACGGGTTCGACGCTGAGGCCGCGCACCGTCGAGTTCAAGGCTGCGATCGCGGCGGCGCTGGAGGCGCAGGTGTGGCCAATGCTCGGCGCGCGCAAGGTCGCTCCCGTCATGGATATGATTTTCCCGCTCGCGGATGCCTGGCGCGCCCACGAGCGGATGGAGGAGGGCGAGCATATCGGCAAGATCGTGCTCGATGTCGGCTAGGACGTATCGATATTCAGGTGATGCCGGCCTGCAAATGATGGCTTCCTGCGCTTCCGGCCTTCGCCGGCCGAAGCATTTATGAATGGTCGTAGCAATCAAGGCTACGGCCGGCGTAGGCCGGTGCTCACGTACTTAAGTGCGCTCCGCTCCGGTTCTCGGAAACCATCATTTTCGACTCGGCCTAACCTGAATCTCGACACGTCCTTGGCTTGGGTCTCACTGCCTACAAGATGAACAGAGGTTTAATGGTGCAATGCAGCATTTGCATCATTGCTATGCAAAATCGTCCATTCAAGTCCTGGTCGATGATGACTATTTGAGCATCATCGAAACGAACACCCCATCAGGAGGACCATCATGAACCCGATCCGCGCTTTCCGTAACTGGCGCATGTACAACGAGACCGTGCGCGAACTGAACCGCCTCAACGCACGTCAGCTCAGCGACCTCGGCATCAACCGCGGCGACATCGAACGGATCGCCCGCCAGGCGATTTGATTTCAAGCATGACGTCTTCAAGCACGACTTGGCCGCAAGGCCGGGCTGGTGCCGAGAAGTAGAGCCGTCGCAGACGTTTCCCGTTTCCGGTTCCGAACCCGCTGGACCCTGTCCAGCGGGTTTTGTCTTTTGGGATCCAGGCAATCCCACAAGCGCGCATAGCGCTTCGATAGGCTCGCGCCGCCGCAGCCGGGTCCAACATCACGGAAAAGAACCGCCCGGACCTATCTGGAGCGAATATTCGCCAAGACCGGCACACGTCAGCAAAGCCAGCTCGTGGCCCTGCTCAAAAGCGCTGGCCGCTTCGGCTGAGATCGCTGGCGGTCAAGGCATTCAAATGCGCTGGCCGGTTCCCGAATGTATTGGAGCCCCCGCTCCTCCAAAAAACAAGCGCCTCCAAAAACATTGCGAAACGGCAAGGGAACGGTTATATAGGCCGCGAATTTCCCATTTTGGTGGCTCTAAACCACCGCCCGCGCGGGAACGCGGGCGAACGAGAAGGATTTTTAAAAATGGCCAATACGCTGCTGATGCCCAAGGCGACCGCCGTCTGGCTGGTCGACAACACCGCGCTCTCCTTCGAGCAGATCGCGCAGTTCTGCGGGCTGCATCCGCTCGAGGTCAAGGCAATCGCCGACGGCGAATCGGCGCAAGGCATCAAGGGCATGGATCCGATCATGACCGGCCAGCTGACCCGCGACGAGATCGCCCGCGCCGAGAAGGACCCGAACCAGCGCCTGAAGCTTTCCGACCCCAAGGTTCGGGTGCCGGAATCCAAGCGCAAGGGTCCGCGCTATACGCCGCTGTCGAAGCGTCAGGACCGGCCGAACGCCATCCTGTGGCTGGTGCGCAACCATCCCGAGCTCAAGGACGCGCAGATTTCGCGTCTCGTCGGCACCACCAAGTCGACGATCGAGCAGATCCGCGAACGCAAGCACTGGAACTCCGCCAATCTGCAGCCGATGGATCCGGTGACGCTGGGTCTCGCCTCGCAGATCGACCTCGACATGGAAGTCAACCGCGCCTCGCGCGGCCGCGAACAGGCGCAGCCGGTCGGTGACACGCTGCTGCCGGCCGCCCTGACCGAGCGGCTGGTGCCGGCTCCCGAAAAGCCGAAGGACGAGGATGCAGAACTCGACGCCAACGCGGTGTTCGCCAAGCTCTCGGCGCTGAAGTCCAAGGACAAGGATTCCGACGACGAGGAATGAGCGCGGCAAAATGACAACGAAAAGCCCGCTTCGCGCGGGCTTTTTTGTCAGCTTCGCGCCGCGCGATCCGGCGCCATGCCGTAGTCCTCGCTGCGCTCCACGGCGCGGTAGAAGTCGGCAAGCTGCTTGCCGCGCTCCGGTTTGAAGATGCGGCCGGCGATCACCACCGAGGCTATGCGGTCGATGCGGAAGGCGCGGAAGTCATCGCGCATCTCGCACCAGGCCACCAGCGTCCACACCTTGCCCCAGAACCACAGGCCGAGCGGCCTGATGTCGCGCGCGGTGCCCCGCCCGGCCTCGTCCGAGTAGTCAATGGTCAAGACCTGGCGCTTTTCCACCGCGCGCTCGATCAGGTCGATCGCCTCGCGGGCGGCGTCGCTGACCACCCACATCGGCGTGTGGATCTCGGTGCGGGCGATGCGGTCCTTTTCGGCATCGGGCAGCACGGCGCCGATCTTGACCAGCGCTTCGTCGGCGGCACGCGCCATGGCGGCGCCGCCAAAGGCGCGCACCATGCGCGCGCCTGCAACCAGCGCCACGATCTCGTCACGCGTGAACATCAGCGGCGGAAGGTCGAAACCCTCCCTCATCATGTAACCAACGCCAGCCTCGCCGTCGATCGGCACCCCGGTCGACTGCAGGTCGGCTATGTCGCGATAGATCGTTCGCTCGGAAACCTCGAGCCACGTGCCAAGCTTCTGCGCGGTGACCAGACGGCCACCACGCAGATGCTGCACGATTTGAAAGAGCCTGTCGGCGCGCCGCATCGTTTGCTTCCCCAGTGTTTTTATGCATGTCGTGGCTCCCGGACCGGACCCACTTCCAGATGACATGCATTATGGTCTCAGCCCTTCGCGCTTGCGCTGCGCGGCGACGAACTCCGCGCCGAAGGACAGTTTACTCGTTGTCGGCGTCTTCGCATCGAGCACGCGCCAGAAGGGCGCGATGTCGCCCAGCGTCATGCCGCGCCCGAGGTCTTCATTAGCGGCCTCGGCAACGGTGCGCAGATGATAGCCTATGGTGACCGGACATGTCACTTCGGCGCCATGTTCGACGGCAAGCGCCGTGCGCAGCGCGCGGACGTCCATTTCGACGCCTTCGGGAATCGAGCGGATGAAATCGTCGACCTGCCGCGCCGTCGGCACCAGCATCGGCTGGCCTTCGATGACGTCCCCCATCGAACGCGGCGTTGGTTTCACGCCGTTGATGCCAGGCGTGTTCAGCCTGTCGTTCCAGCTTTTCATCGATCGTCCTCTCGGCCGGCCATGCGCATTATCCCACCATCGCACGTGCCTCCTGACAGCATAGTGTCAGGAGGCTTCAGCATATTCCCGGGCGAACAGCGTTCGCATTTGCGCGAGATCGCTGCTTCTTTCGGGGTAGAGCGTCTTCAGAAAGGCGAGGGTGAAAGTGCCGGGCGCCGAACCCGGCGCGGAAACGATCTTGCCGTCGGCCACGGCGTGCGGCACGTCCTGATAGTTCAGATCACCGGCATAGCCGGCTTCATGGCCGTTGATCCAATCACGGCCATTGCTGGTATGTTTGGCTTTCTCGAACATGCCGGCCCGGGCCAGCGCCAGCGTGCCGGCGCAGATACCGCCCACCACGCCGCCACGCGCTGCAACGGCATTGAGCAGTTCGGCGACATCCGGCGGCGCTTCGCCCGCCCACTGATCGGAACCGATCACGGCGACGGCATCGAGGTCAGCATTCTCATCAACGCCGGCCGAGCGGTCGGGGGTCAGCTGAAAACCGCTGATTCCGGTCACCGGCTTGCCTTCGGGCGTCAGCGACACGGCGCGAGCGCCGAACCATTCGACCGCCGAGGCTGCAAGCAGACCATATTCCCAGTCGGCAAAACCATCCCTTGCGCGTCGGACGTTGTGTTCATGCATGTCGTGCCCCCAAACCGGGTCACCTTTGGGCAACTGCGTTGATATCTGGGCGTTCAGACGTCCGTGTCCAAGCCGCGATGTCGAAAAATTCTTCTCAATTGCCGCGAAGGCGACGGTCGGCATACATATCCGGCCAGCCGATATCCTTGCGGATGTCCGCGGGAAGCGAGTTCAAGAAACGCTGTGTGCGGATTTCGTTGCGCATGGTGCGAACCTTGCCGACATAATGCTGCACGCCCCGCAGGATGGTGAAACCGTTCATGGCTAGTCTCCTCTCTTTAACTGGAGGCAGTATCGCATACCCCTCCTGACAGCAGTCTGTCAGGAGGGTGGCAGGGCGCTGGACGTTTGTTTCGATTGATGCAGATCCCTTGGGGAAAGCTTCGTTTTCGCTCCGTCACGCGTGGCCGAAGCCGGGTCAGCGGCGCTCGGCTGTTCACCAGCAGAGTACCAATTGTTATGTTGCTGTTCACTCGGCGGTGACGGACTGTCGGATTAAGCGGCCTTCAGCGACATGACCGGAGTTCTGATATGAAAGGAGAAAATTCTTCCCCAAAAACAGGGAGACGACCATGAGCCTGCAACTGACAGGAATCCACCATCTGACCGCCATCACCGCCAATGCGCCCGGCAATCTTCACTTCTACACGAAGGTGCTCGGCTTGCGGCTGGTCAAGAAGACGGTGAACCAGGACGATACCTCGGCCTACCATCTCTTCTATGCCGACGGCGAGGCAACGCCGGGCACCGATCTCACCTTCTTCGACTGGCCGGTTGGCCGGGAACGGCGCGGCACAAACAGCATCGCGCGGACCAGCCTCAGGGTCGGCAGCCAGGAGAGCCTTGCCTGGTGGAAGCAGCACCTGGCCGATGAAAACATCGTGGCAGGAGAGATTGCCGATATCGGCGGCTACCCCTGCCTGGATTTCGAGGATCCCGAGGGCCAGCGCCTGCGGCTGGTCAGCGATGGCGGCAAAGGCGGCAGCCATCCCTGGGCGCAAAGCCCGGTGCCGGCCGAGCACCAGATCCGCGGGCTCGGACCGATCGTCATCAGTGTCCCCGACATCACCAACACCGAGGCGGTGCTGACCAGGGTGATGAACATGCGCAAGGTCCGCGACTATGCCTCGCCGGACGGCGAGGGCGAGGTTCATGTCTTCGAAATGGGCGAAGGCGGGCCGGCGGCGGAGCTTCATGTTGCCGTGCAGCCCGGGCTGGCACCCGCAAGGCAAGGCGCCGGTGCAGTTCACCACGTCGCCTTCAGGGCGCCGGACCAGGAAACGCTGCATCAATGGACCGCACGCCTGGCCGAATTCCGCCTGCCGTCGAGCGGCGAGGTCGAGCGCTATTACTTCCGCTCGCTCTATTTCCGCGAGCCGAACGGCATCCTGTTCGAGATCGCCACCGACGGACCGGGGTTCACCGCCGATGAGCCGCTGGAGACGTTGGGCGAGAGCCTTGCCTTGCCGCCTTTCCTTGAACCGAAGCGCGCTTCGATCGAGGCGGGTCTCAAGCCTCTGAAGTAGACCGCTCTGTACAAAAAGCGGGCGCCATGTCCCGGGATCGTGGCGCCTGTTCTTTCCCATAGACGGCACAACGCGCTTTGACAGCCAGCCGCGTTGCTGATCAAAGGCGGCATGACGAAACTCCTCGCCCTTGTCATCGTCGGTTTCATGGTCATCCAGCTGATCAAGCCGCTCGGCTGGCCCGGACTGAAGCGCCGCGCCGATTTCTGGAAGCTGGCACTGCTGGCCATGGCGGCGATCTCGCTGGCTGCGGTGCTCGGCCATTTGACATAGCTGCCCAAACGGCGCGGTCGGTGTTCAGCCGGCAAGCACCGGGCCGACGAGATGTTCCGCCCAGGCGCGATAGCCGGCTTCCGAGGCATGGAATCCGTCGGAGGCAAAACCGGCCTCGGGGTTGGTGATCGGCAGGCGAGGTGCGGGCACCGCGCCGCGTTCCAGGCAGAGACGTTCGCCCATCCGGTTCATTGCGGTGGCGCGGATTTCGAGGATCTTGCCAAGCAGCGGCGGCATGGCCGGCGCGCGCGTGAATTCCAGCACCGGTGACCACACCACGCGCGCCTCCGGCCATTTGGCGCGCAGCGCATAAAGCAGGCCGCCGAACTCCTTCTTGAAGCGCGGCACGGAATGAAAATTCTTGGTGTCGTTGGTGCCGATGGCGAGCACGATATGCGTCCACGGATCAGCCGACAGATTGGGCAGGACATGGTCGCGGATCTGGCCCGATGTCGCCGAATTGAAGCCGGCGGCGCGCCAGCGCACCGCGCGGCCGGTGCACTGGGAGATCAGCACGGCGAGTTGCGCGGCCAGGCCGTTTTCGGAATTGCCGATGCCGACCGAGGCGGCCGAGGAGTCGCCCAGCACCAGCAGCGAGATATCAGGCGCTTCGCCCGATATCTCATGCATGACCGGTCCCTGCGCCGGCAGCATGCGCGAGGTGCGGCGGCGCACGCCCAATCCTTGCCAGACATAGACGGGGAAGGCGAACCAGGTGAGAACGGCCGGGAAGCGCATGGCGATACCGTTTAACGATCAGCGGCAGCCTTAGCGCATGTTTCGGCCGAGGTGAACGCTTTCAGTCGCAGCAGTTGGCCTTGCCGGCCTGGTTGTCCTGATATTCGTCATGCAGCCGCACCCAGTCCATCAGCCCGTGATAGGGGCCGGTCTCGTTACGGCCTTTCGGCGTCATGTCGAGATAGTCGTAAGCGCCGATCTGCGCCTCGCCGCCGCGGGCGCGCGACATGAAGGTGAGAAAGATGTCGCCGTTTTCGTCCTTGTAGAAGACGCTGGTGCCGGGAAGCTCCTTCGACGTCCGGGGACGGGTCTCGAAATTGTAGGTGGTGTCGCCGGCCGCGATCTGCCGGTCGGTGAAGGAGACCTGCATGTCGAAGTTGAAATCCGAGGCATAGGACGACACCCAGTCGAATTTCCAGCCCATGCGCTGCTTGTAGGGCAAAAGCTCGGCCAGCGGCGCGCGCGAGATCACCACCAGCGACACGTCATGATGCCGCAGATGCAGGTTGGCGCCGTCAATATGGTCGGCAAGGAAGGAGCAGCCCTCGCAATGATGGACGCAGCCCGGCCCGAACATGAAATGGTAGACGATCAGCTGGCTGTTGGCGCCAAACAGGTCGGCCAGTTTCTTCGGCCCCTGCTCGGTCTCGAAGACATAGTCCTTCCTGATCTTCAACCAGGGCAATTCACGCCGTTCGGCGGCGATGCGCTGGCGAAGCCGCGTCAGTTCCTTCTCGCGGGCGAGATGTGCCTTGTGTGCCTGGAACCATTCTTCGCGTGAAACAACCTTGTTGCGATGCATGAACTTCTCCTGTCTGCACCCCAAGGACGTTCGGGATGGGCACGAACCGACATCGCTGCCGATTTGCTGCAGGGGAAATAAGAACGGCGAGGCTCGGCCCCAAGTCCGGCAGCCACAAACAAAAACCCGGGCGCATCGGCCCGGGTTTGAATGAGGACAGAAAGATAAAAATCAGGCGGCCTGTTCGAGGATCGGCTTCCATTTGCCCAGCGCCGCCAGATGGTTCATGTGGGCGCGGTGGGTGAAGGCGGCCTGGCCGGCGGCAACGTTCGATGCCTTGCCGCTCCATGCCTTCTGCGGGGCGGCTTGCAGCGCGCGACCATAGGAGAAGGTCAGCTTCCACGGATGCGGACCGATGGCGTTGATGGCGTTGAGGTTGGCGGTCGCCTCCTCGTCCTCCTGGCCGCCGGAGAGGAAGGCGATGCCCGGCACCGCGGTCGGCACGGTCTCGCGGAACAGCTTTATGGTCTTCTCGGCGACCTCTTCGGGGCTGTCCACCGTGCCCGACTTCTTGCCCGACAAGACCATGTTGGGCTTCAGGATCGTGCCTTCGAGCACGACACGCGCCGCGTAAAGCTCGTCATAGAGGCGCATCAACGTTGCCTTGGAGATTTCGTAGCAAGTGTCGATGTCGTGGGCGCCGTCCATCAGCACTTCCGGCTCGACGATCGGCACGATGCCGGCTTCCTGGCAAAGTGCGGCATAGCGGGCGAGCGCATGGGTGTTCGAGTTGATCGAATTGGCCGACGGCACGCCCTTGGCCGTATTGATGTCGATCACCGCCCGCCATTTGGCGAAGCGGGCGCCAAGCTTGTAGTAGTCGGCAAGCCTCTCGCGCAGCCCATCGAGACCCTCGGTGATGGTGTCGCCGGGAAAGCCGGCCAGAGGCTTGGCGCCGGCATCGACCTTGATGCCGGGAATGGCGTTTGAAGCCTTGATGATGTCGACCAGCGGCGTGCCGTCGGCGGCCTTCTGGCGGATCGTCTCGTCATAGAGGATGACCCCGGAAATGTACTTGGTCATCGCGTCCTTGGCGCGGAACATCATCTCGCGATAGTCGCGGCGGCTGTCGGCTGTCGATTCGACGCCGATGACGTCGAAGCGCTTCTTGATGGTGCCGGAACTTTCGTCGGCGGCCAGCAGGCCCTTGCCGTCGGCCACGATCGCGGCGGCAATGTCTTCGAGACGTTCGCTCATCATGCTTCTCCTGAAAGGGTTCGTTCCGCGCTTAACGGAAGTCTACCGCCAAAGGAATGGCATCGGAAAGCTCGAATCGATTGAAAGTCAGAGGCGCCCGTGATGGCTCGCTCTATGTTGATCGCCTCAGCGCTTCAGAACGTCGACGCCCGGCAGCGGCTTGCCTTCCATCCATTCCAGGAAGGCGCCACCGGCGGTCGAGACATAGGTGAAATCGTCGGCGACACCGGCGTGGTTGAGGGCTGCCACCGTATCACCGCCACCGGCAACGGAGACCAGCTTGCCGGCCTTGGTGCGTGCCGCCGCGTGCTTGGCCGCTGCCACCGTGGCGTGGTCGAACGGCTTGATCTCGAAGGCGCCGAGCGGGCCATTCCAGACCAGCGTCGCGGCGCGGTCGATCCATTCGCCGACGGCGGTCGCGGTTTTTGCGCCGACATCGAGGATCATGCCGTCGGCCGGCACATCCGAGATGGCGACGGTCTCGCAGGCAGCACCCGCCTTGAATTCCTTGGCGACGACGCCGTCGACGGGCAGGATGATGGCGCAGCCGGACTCTGCCGCCTCGATCATGATCTGCTTGGCGGTCGTGGCCAAATCATGCTCGCACAGCGACTTGCCGACATTGGTGCCGCGCGCGGCAAGGAAGGTGTTGGCCATGCCGCCGCCGATGACCAGCGCGTCGACCTTCTTCACCAGGTTCATCAACAGGTCGATCTTGGTCGAGACCTTTGCGCCGCCGACAATGGCGACGACCGGACGGACCGGATCGCCCAGGCCCTTCTCCAGCGCTTCGAGTTCGGCCTGCATGGTGCGGCCGGCGAAGGCCGGCAAAAGGTGTGCCAGCCCCTCCGTCGAGGAATGGGCGCGGTGGGCGGCGGAAAAGGCGTCGTTGACGAAGATGTCACCATTGGCGGCGAGCCGTTCTGTGAAGGCCGGATCGTTTTTCTCCTCGGCCTTATGGAAGCGGGTGTTTTCGAGCAGCAGCACATCGCCCTTGTTCATGGCGGCGACGGCGCTTCCCGCCGTGTCGCCGACGCAATCCGAGGCAAAGCCGACGGGACGGCCGAGCACCTCGGCTGTCGCCCTGGCTATCGGTTCCAGCGAGAATTCGGGCGAGGGGCCATCCTTCGGGCGGCCGAAATGGGCGAGCAGGATGACCTTGGCGCCCTTGGCCGAAAGTTCGGCGATGGTCGGCGCGATGCGCTCGATGCGGGTGGCGTCGGTGACCTTGCCGTCGGCGACGGGAACGTTGAGGTCGACGCGCACCAGCACGCGCTTGCCGCTGATGTTGCCGATGTCGTCCAGTGTCCTGAAGGCAGCCATGCCGATCCCTTTCCTCGGAAAATCGCCGGGACCATACCCCGCATCGGCGGCGATGCAAGGCTTTGGCCGCGGTGCGGTGCGAAATTTTGAGGTCGGTGCGAGGCTATGGCGGTGGCGGTGGTTAGCACTGCCCCTCACAATGCCGAGATCCAGCTTATGGCGAGCATGCTGGGAAAAACCTGAACACATTACGGATCTGGCATACAAATCGCAGCATGAATCTGCTCGCGGCAGTGCCCATTGCGGACATTGAAGAGCTCACAAAATCAACCGTCGGCCGAACTTTGCGAGCGACTTAGGATTACGTCAGGAACACGGTTGTCTCGGCCCTAGGGCCGGAGACCTCCTATTGTATAGCCGCCATCAACGGTGATCTCTTGCCCGGTGACGAAGTTGGCATCTTCGGAAAGTAACCAAGCGACGGTACCTGCGACATCCTCCGATGTTCCGTTCCGCCGAAGAGGCGTATGGGCGGCTAGGCGTGCGGCAAAAGCCGGATCGATAACGTCATCTGCCATCGGTGTAAGAATGATGCCCGGGTTGATGGCATTAATCCGGATGTTCCGAGTACCCTGCTCCACCGCGAACGTACGCATCATGGCAAGCAACGCCCCCTTCGTGCTTGCGTAAGCCCCCGCACCTGGCATCACTCCGCCTGCTGTCCACGAGGCGTTGATGAGAATGCTGCCTCCTTCCAGGAATGGCAGGCAGTGCTTGATCGTGAAGAAGGTACCTCGAAGGTTGGTGCCGACGAGCACGTCGAAATCGTCTGCATCAGTCACTGCCAACGGTTTAAATTCGCCCAAGACCCCAGCATTGGCGAACACGGCGTCCAGACGTCCAAAACGCGCAATTGTCTTCTCCACAGTCGCCGCGACTGCTTCGTTGTCCGCAATATCGCAAGCAATCGCAATTGCCGCACCACCCGATGTCTCGATCTCGGACAGCAGTTGGTGGATCGGATCGGGGCGGCGCCCGACCAGGACAACCTGTGCACCTTCCGCCACCAAGCGAAGGGTAGCGGCCCGCCCCATACCGGTTCCAGCACCCGTAATGAGAACCGTTTTGCCCATGAATCTGGTCTGCGTCATGCCGTGCTCCTTAAATGAATTGGGTCGTGGCCGTTGTAATTCCCATATTATTCCGTGATAATAGGTAAAGGTATTTACTCATTTAAAAGCATAGGTATCGAATGGGCCTTTTCCGCTCCATGCAGGTGTTTGTAACAACGGTGCAGGAAGGCTCGATGAGCGCGGCATCCGCGAAGCTCGGCATATCGCCTGCGATGGTCGGGCAGCACGTGGCCGCACTAGAGGAACGGCTCGGTACGCGACTTCTGAATAGAACCACGCGTCGCCAGAGCCTGACGGATTTTGGCATGAGCTATGTCGAGCAGTGCCGGGATATCCTGGAGCGCGTGGCCGTTGCCGATCAGGAAGCAGAGGCATCGCAGACGAAGCCTCGCGGGCTATTGAGGATCACAGCGCCAACGACTTTTGGGGCAGAGGTTTTAATGCCAGCCTTGCAGCGTTATCGAGAGCTTGCCCCTAACGTGACGCTGGATATCACGTTGACAGATCGCAACGTCGATATCGTGGAAGAAGGTTTCGACATCGCGATTCGCATCGGAGAGTTACCCGATAGCCGCCTCGTTGCACGTCATCTTGCTCCCTATCGAATGATGATTTGTGCTTCACCGGATTACCTCACGCGCCACGGGAATCCTCACCATCCAAGCGAGCTTTCCGGCCACGAAACCATCGGCTTTACCCCAGCAGCACGATCGCCCTGGAGGCTATCGAAAGGTAAGGATGAGGTCGAAATCGATCTCAAAATGTCGATCACCGTCAATAGCGGTCAGGCCGTACGCATGGCTGCTCGCGCTGGGCTGGGCGTAATTATGCAACCGTCCATTCTGCTGACTTCGGATATACAGGTGGGCCTTCTCGTCCGGCTCTTCCCGGATTGGCATCTGCGAGAGCGGCCCATGTCACTCATCTACCATCGCGATCGACGCATGACGCCACGCTTGCGTAGCATTATCTCGTTTGCCATTGCAGAATTCGGCGGGGAGGGACAGGCATATTGTCCCGCCGAATGACCGCAATGGCGCGATCCGGCCAGTCCCCGTTCTGAATGGCCGGTGGCATTTGCTAGGGATTCCCTCTTCTCCCCGCTGCCGGTCCCGGGGCGGACGTCTCTTCCGCCTGTGTCTCGGCGGCAGGCGCCTCAGCCGGCTTGCGCCAGTTGCGGATGAAGGCGCCGAGGCGGTCGCCGATCTCGCCGGCGCTGAGGAAGACCGGCACACGCGCCACCGGCGCGGTGGGCTCGAAGGAGAGGCCGAGCCCGGTGATCCTGCCCTTGTCGTCGACGTCGCGGACGATCAGCTCGATCGGACCGATCAGCACGCGGTCGGCGTATTCGGCATGGCCGCCGAGCCGCGCAGTGACCAGCGCGCCAACGGTTTGCTTCTGTTCCGCCTCGGTCAGTCCCGGCGCATAAGCGGCTTCCAGTTCGGCGGCGGAGCGCGCCGGGTCGACGGCGAAGGCGCCAAAGAAATCGGCATCCTCGGGATCGACGACCGCGCGGCTGGCGAACAGCTTGTCGAGCAGGCGCGGATAGCGATCGGGCACGAAGATGTAGACCTGGTCGCCGGCGGCGAGCCGTCCCATGTCCTGGAAGCGCATCGAGCGGCCGTCACGCAGCACCAGCGAGGGTCGAGCCCAGCGCGGGATGCGCTCGCCGCGCGCCACTGGGCTGCCCGGCGCCACGCGATAGGCGAGCAGCTCGTGATGGGCGGAACCCGGCAATTCGAGCTCGACCTTGTCCAGCGGTCCCAGCCGCGCCGGCACGATCAGGCCGAGGCGACGCGCCAGCGGGCCGACCGTCCAGCCCTGGATGACCAGCGACACCAGAACGATGATGAAGGCTGCGTTGAAGATGGTGCGGCCATTTTCCAATCCGCCGAGCAGCGGGGTGATGGCGAGCAGGATCGAGACGGCGCCGCGCAAGCCCACCCAGGAGACGAAGGCGACTTCGGGGCGTGGCAGGCGGAACGGGACCAGGCAGAGCCAGACCGCGATGGGTCTCGCGATAAACATCAGGAACAGACCGAGCAGCACCGCCGGCAGCATGATCGCCGGGAATTGCGAAGGCGTGGCGAACAGGCCGAGGATCAGGAACATGATGATCTGCGCCAGCCAAGACATGCCGTCCTGGAAACGCTTCAGGATGGTGACGGCGCGGATGTCGGAATTCCCGGCGATGAGACCGGCGAGATAGACCGCCAGAAAACCCGAGCCGCCGATCGCGCCGGCGGCGGCAAAGACCATCAGCGACAGGGTCAGCACGAAGATCGGCAGCAGCCCATGATCGAGATTGAGCCGGTCGACAAGGCGCACGATGCCAAGACCGCCGAGTACGCCGACAATGGCGCCGAGCCCCATATTGACGAGGAAGCCGAGCACCAGGTTGGTGACCAGGACATTGGCTTCGGGATTGGCGTGGGCGGCGATGATCTCGACCAGGGTGATGGTCAGGAAGATGGCGATCGGGTCATTGGTGCCGGATTCCACCTCAAGCGTGGAGCGCACGCGCTCGCGCAGATTGATCTCGCCGGCACGCAGCAGGAAGAACACCGCCGCCGCATCGGTCGAAGCGACCGCAGCACCGAGCAGGAAGGATTCCAGCCAGGTAAGATCGAGCAGGTAGTGGGCGGCGGCGCCGAACAGGCCGGTGGTGAGAAGGACGCCGAAGGTCGCCAGCGACAGCGCCGGCCCCGCCGCTTGCCGCAAGGCGTTGAGCGGCGTGCCGAAGCCGGAATCGAACAGGATGACGGCCAGCGCCAGTGAGCCGGCAAAATAGGCGATGCGGGCATTGTCGAACTCGATGCCGAGGCCGTCGGTTCCGGTGGCGAGCCCGATGCAGAGAAACAGAAGCAGGAGCGGGGCGCCGAAGCGGAAGGCGATCAGGCTCGAAAACGCGGCGGCGACAACGAGCGCCGTGCCGACCAGCGTGACGAGATAGATCGCATGCTCCATCCGTGATTTGCCCCTCGAATTCCTCTACTCTCCCGCTTTGCCGGAGAGTGGGGCGAAGGCGTGACCAGCGCAAGGCGGGAGGGTGGTTTTTTGCCTATGCCGCTGATTTTCGGACGGTTCCGCGTTGTGGCTCCGGCAAATGAAAACGCCCGGACGAAGCCGGGCGTTTCAAGTCTCTAGATGATCCGCGATCAGGCGATGGTCTTGCCGAATGCGACCGCTGTGTCGGACATGCGGTTGGAGAAACCCCACTCATTGTCATACCAGGACAGCACCGAAACGAAGTTGCCGTCCATCACCTTGGTCTGGTCGAGCGCCACGATCGAGGAATGCGGATCGTGGTTGAAGTCGATCGAGACGTTCGGATGATGGGTGACGGAAAGAATGCCCTTCAGCTTGCCGTTGGAAGCGGCGATGACCGCCTCATTGATTTCCTGGACCGTGGTCGGGCGCTTGGCGATGAACTTGAAATCGACGACCGAGACGTTCGGCGTCGGCACGCGGATCGAGATGCCGTCGAGCTTACCCTTGAGGTCGGGCAGGACGAGACCGATCGCCTTGGCGGCACCGGTCGAGGTCGGGATCTGCGACAGCGCCGCGGCGCGGCCGCGGTAGAGATCCTTGTGCATGGTGTCCAGCGTCGGCTGGTCGCCAGTGTAGGAGTGGATCGTCGTCATCATGCCCTTTTCGATGCCGACCGTCTCATGCAGCACGGCGGCCAGCGGCGCTAGGCAGTTGGTGGTGCAGGAGGCGTTCGAGATGACGATGTGGTCCTTGGTCAGCTTGTCGTGGTTGATGCCGTAGACGACGGTCAGGTCGGCGCCGTCGGCAGGCGCCGAGACCAGCACGCGCTTGGCGCCGGCGGTCAGGTGCGCGGCGGCCTTGTCGCGGGCGGTGAAGATGCCGGTGCATTCGAGCGCGATATCGACGCCGAGTTCCCTCCACGGCAGCTGCGTCGGATCCTTGATGGCGGTGACCTTGAACTTTTCCCTGCCGACGGTGATCTGGTCGCCGGAAACCGAGACTTCATGCGGGAAGCGGCCGTGCACGCTGTCGAAGCGCAAAAGGTGCGCGTTGGTCTCGACCGGGCCGAGATCGTTGACGGCGACGACGTCGATGTCCTTGCGGCCGGATTCATGGATGGCGCGCAGGATGTTGCGGCCGATGCGGCCGAATCCGTTGATGGCAACTCTGACGGTCATTCTTCTCTCCCTGGGAGCTGGAAGGTAATTTGGTCCGCAGCTTCATAGCGGCGGACGGCAGAAGAATCCAGCCATCCAAGGCATGGATTTAAATCGATTAGGTTGGGCCAGCCAGCCCACGAAGTCGCTCTGGACGCCTTCGCGGGCACGCCTCAATCCCTTATTTGCCGTGCAGGCGGGTTTCCGCCGCCTTTGCGGCCGCCTCGGCGGTGATGCCGAAATGCGGGTAGAGCTGTTCGATGGTGCCCGAGGCGCCGAAGCCGGTCATGCCGATGAAGATGCCGTCCGAGCCGATGAGGTGATCCCAGCCCTGGCGGATGCCGGCCTCGATCGCCATTTTGATCGGTGCATTGCCGATCGTCTTCTTGCGGTAGTCGTCGCCCTGCTTGTCGAACAGTTCGAAGCAAGGCACCGAGACGACGCGGGTCGGGTGGCCATGCTTTTCCAGCAGGTCGCGGGCGCCAAGCGCGATCTCGACCTCGGAGCCGGTGGCGAAGATCGTCACCGCCGCCTCGCCGCTGGCGGCGGCCAGTTCGTAGGCGCCCTGGCTGCTCAGGTTCTTTTCCACGAACTCGGTACGCACCGTCGGCAGGTTCTGGCGGGTCAGCGCCAAGGTCGAGGGCGTCTTTTCCGATTCGAGCGCGATCTGCCAGCATTCGGCGGTTTCCACCGCGTCGGCCGGACGGAAGACATTGTGGTTCGGGATGGCGCGCAGAGCCGCCAGATGCTCGACCGGCTGGTGGGTCGGGCCGTCTTCGCCGAGCCCAATGGAATCATGGGTCATGACGAAGATCGAGCGGATGCCCATCAGCGAAGAGAGCCGCATCGACGGGCGGGCATAGTCCGAGAAGCACAGGAAGGTGCCGCCATAGGCGATGAGACCGCCATGCAGCGTCAAGCCGTTGATCGCGGCCGCCATGCCGTGCTCACGGACGCCGTAATGAACGTAGCGCTGGCCGTAATCGTCGGGCGTGATGTTCTTGGTCTGGCTGGTCTTGGTGTTGTTGGAGCCGGTCAGGTCGGCCGAGCCGCCGATGGTTTCGGGCACGGCGCCGTTGATGACTTCGAGCGCCATTTCGGACGATTTGCGCGTGGCGACCTTCGGCTTGTCGGCGACAAGCTTCTTCTTGTAGTCGGCGATGACGGCGTCGAAATTGGACGGCAGCTTGCCGGCGACGCGACGCTCGAACTCGGCCTTCAGCTTCGGCTCGGCCTTGGCGAGGCGGCCTTCCCAGTCGGTGCGCGCCTTGAGGCTGCCCTTGCCGGCGGTGCGCCACGCTTCGAGGATATCGGCCGGAATCTCGAAGGGCGCCGAGTGCCAGTTGAAGAACTTGCGCGCGCCGGCGATCTCGTCGGCGCCGAGCGGCGAGCCATGTGCCTTGTTGGTGCCGGCCTTGGTCGGCGCGCCGAAGCCGATGGTGGTCTTGCAGGCGATCATCGTCGGCTTGTCGGAATGACGGGCGGCCTCGATGGCGTAGGCGATCGCCTCGGGATCGGTGCCGTCGATATGGCTGGCGTTCCAGCCGGAGGCCTGGAAGCGGGCGACCTGGTCGGTGTTGTCGGCGAGCGAGACCGGACCGTCGATCGAGATGTTGTTGTTGTCCCAGAAGACGATCAGCTTGTTGAGCTTGAGATGCCCGGCAAGCGCGATGGCTTCCTGGGAGACACCTTCCATCAGGCAGCCGTCGCCGGCCAGCACATAGGTGTAGTGGTCGACGAGGTCGTTGCCGAAGGCAGCGTTCATGATGCGCTCGCCAAGCGCGAAGCCGACCGAATTGGCGAGACCCTGGCCGAGCGGGCCGGTCGTCGTCTCGATGCCGGTGGCATGGCCGTATTCGGGATGGCCGGCGGTCTTCGAACCAAGCTGACGGAAGTGCTTGATCTGGTCGATGGTCATGTCTTCGTAGCCGGTCAGATGCAGCAGGGAATAGAGCAGCATCGACCCATGGCCGGCCGACAGGATGAAGCGGTCGCGGTCAGGCCAATGGGGGTTCTTCGGATCATATTTCAGGAAGCGCGTGAACAGCACCGTGGCGATGTCGGCGCAGCCCATGGGCAGGCCGGGATGGCCCGAATTGGCTTTCTCGACGGCATCCATGGCGAGAAAACGGATTGCGTTGGCCATCCGGTCATGTTGTTCACGCGACGTCATGGTTCCTCCATGGTGGGGAGTTGGGGGCTTGGGAGAGCCCTTGAAAAGGGTGCGCGACACATAGCAGGCGCGGGCTTTTAGTCAACAAATCGGGTGCACATTTGCCGGTCTTGTGATGCCGGCGGCGGGCCAACATTAGCGTTAGCGGGGGACAGTCGCGAGAGCTTTATTGACGTCGCCTTCACCCGGTGCCTAATGTTTCCGGGATAACGCGTTCTGAACGCGAACGATTCGGTGATGGGCAGGGCACAGGACGAACGCCATGACCGGGGAAACCACGCTCAAGGAAGTGATCGCCAGGCTGGGCAAGGCCATAGAAGGGCTGGAAAACGCCGTCGCGGCCAAGCTCGAGCATGAACGCGACTACTCGGAAGCCGAGGCCGAGGTGCAGCGGATGAACGCCGACCGCTCGCGGCTGGCGCAGGAACTCGACAATTCCGAAGCACGCGCCGAACGGCTGGAAGACGCCAACAAGGAAGTCTCGCGACGGCTGGTGACCGCCATGGAAACCATCCGAGCCGTGTTGGACAGATAGGAGCTGGCCCATGGCGCAGGTCACGGTTTCAATCGACGGCAAACAGTATCGGATGGCCTGCGACGAGGGCCAGGAAGAGCATCTGATCGACCTCGCCGAGCGGTTCGACCGGTATGTCTCGCACCTGAAGGATTCCTTCGGCGAGATAGGTGACCAGCGGCTGACCGTCATGGCCGGCATCATGGTGATGGACGAGCTTTCGGAGCTGCAGAAACGCGTCAAGGGCATGGAAAGCGAGGTGCTGACCTTGCGCAAGACGCGCGACGAGGCGCTGACCAAGGCCGACAAGAGCGACAGCGTATTGACCACCGCGCTTGGCGCGCTGGCGCAGCGCATGGAAGATCTGACGGCAACGCTGGCGATCAACAAGGCCTGAAGCACCGCGCGCCGGATGCAGGCCGTTCTCCAGCGGAAGCTGCCTCGGCGTCGGCGGACATCCGAAAATTCCTGCCGCCATTGCCATGATGGACAGCATCTTTTTCGCCGCCAGCGCTGCCGCTGGCAGGTTTAAGCATTTTGTTGGTGCTGCCGAGGGTGTAAAAAGGTGTCGAGCCGCGGCAGTGGGTTTGCGGCATTGTCACAGGGGTAGGACCATGAGCCTTCGTATCAACGACATCGCGCCGGACTTCACCGCCGAGACCACGCAAGGGACGATCAAGTTCCATGACTGGATCGGCGACGGCTGGGCGATCCTGTTCAGCCACCCGAAGAATTTCACACCGGTCTGCACCACCGAGCTTGGCACGATGGCTGGGCTCGAAGGCGAGTTCAAGAAGCGCAACGTCAAGATCATCGGCATTTCGGTCGATCCGGTCGAAAGCCATGGCAAGTGGCAGGACGACATCAAGACGGCGACCGGCCAGTCGGTGAAGTATCCGCTGATCGGCGACAAGGACCTCAAGGTCGCCAAGCTCTATGACATGTTGCCGGGCGGGGCCGGCGAGACGTCGGAAGGCCGCACGCCCGCCGACAACGCCACCGTGCGCTCGGTTTATGTCATTGGGCCGGACAAGAAGATCAAGCTGGTGCTGACCTACCCGATGACCACGGGCCGCAACTTCGACGAGATCCTGCGCGCGGTCGACTCCATGCAGCTCACCGCCAAGCACCAGGTGGCGACGCCGGCGAACTGGAAGCAAGGCGAGGACGTCATCATCACCGCCGCCGTTTCCAACGAGGATGCGATCAAGCGCTTCGGCGCCTTTGAGACCATCCTGCCCTATCTCAGGAAGACCAAGCAGCCGTCCGCCTGAGACAGGCGCCGGAACGATTTTTGTCTTTTACGTCCTTGCTGGCCAGGTCATGCTTGACTGGCCAGCAGCGCTGGACAAGCATGCCTCTGTTGGGGTTCGGCGGAGAAAATCGTTCCTGCCGCGGCATTGGGTTGGGAGCTCGGGTTGGACATTGCTTTGGCAAGACCGCAGGTCAGGGGCTTCTACGACAAGCCGACCGGGGCCATTCAGTATGTCGTCACCGACCCGACAATGAAGCAATGCGCCATCATCGATCCGATCCTCGACTTCGATGAGAAATCCGGCGCGACGGGTACGAAAAGCGCGGATGCCCTGCTCGATTTCGTCAGGGAAAACGGGCTGGAGATCGAGTGGATCCTCGACACCCATCCACACGCCGATCATTTCTCGGCCGCGCACTACCTGAAACAGAAGACCGGGGCGCCGATGGCGATCGGCGACAGGATCATCGACATCCAGAAGCTGTGGAAGGTGATCTACAACTGGCCGGATTTTCCCGCCGATGGCTCGCAATGGGACAGGCTGTTCGCGGACGGCGAGACCTTCCGGGTCGGGACCCTTCCGGTCAAGGTGCTGTTTTCACCTGGACATACGCTGGCCTCGATCACCTACGTGATCGGCGACGCCGCCTTCATCCACGACACGCTGTTCATGCCGGACAGCGGCACGGCGAGAACGGACTTTCCCGGCGGCAGCGCGGCGCGGCTGTGGCGCTCGATCCAGAACATCCTGGCTTTGCCGGACGAGACGCGCGTCTTCGTCGGCCATGACTATCAGGCCGGTGGCCGCGCGCCCTTATGGGAAAGCACGGTGGCGGTGCAGAAGGCCACCAACACCCACCTCATCGCCGCGCATAGCGAGGCTGAGTTTGTCGCCCTGCGAGAAGCCCGCGACAGGACGCTGCCGATGCCGCGGCTGATCCTGCACGCGCTGCAGGTCAACATGAATGGCGGTCGGCTGCCGGAGCCGGAAGCCAACGGCCGAAGGTACCTGAAGTTTCCGCTGGATGGGCTTTAGGGAGGCTCACGCTGTAGGCGCCGTTGTTGACGTTGCCAATCTCTCCCCCTCAAGTGGGGAGATTGGCTGTCGCCCTCGCTTTCGCTAGCCACAGCCGAATACAAAAAAAGCGGCGCCAGTTTCCTGACGCCGCCTTGATGCTTTTTCGTAACCGAACCCGGCTTTACGCCGCGGGCTGAGCCTCGATGGTGCGCAGCGCCTGGGTCTGGCGCTTGGCGGCGGCCTTGACGGCATCCTGCACCTTCTCGAATGCGCGCACCTCGATCTGGCGCACGCGCTCGCGGCTGATGTCGAACTCGGCCGACAGCTCTTCCAGGGTCAGCGGCTCCTCGGCGAGGCGACGTGCCTCGAAGATGCGCCGCTCGCGCTCGTTGAGCACGGCAAGAGCGCCGGACAGCATGCCGCGCCGGTTTTCCAGCTCGTCCTGCTCGATCAGCATCTCTTCCTGGCTTTCGTGGTCGTCGACCAGCCAGTCCTGCCATTCGCCGGACTCGCCTTCCGTCGCCCGGATCGGCGCGTTGAGCGAGGCGTCGCCGGACAGGCGGCGGTTCATCGACACCACCTCGGCTTCGGAAACGTTCAGCCGCGTGGCGATCTCGGCGATCTGGTCGGGCTTGAGGTCGCCGTCATCCAGCGCCTGGATCTTGCCCTTCACCTTGCGCAAGTTGAAGAACAGACGCTTCTGGTTGGCGGTCGTGCCCATCTTGACCAGGCTCCACGAGCGCAGGATGTATTCCTGGATCGAGGCCTTGATCCACCACATGGCATAGGTGGCGAGGCGGAAGCCGCGCTCGGGTTCGAATTTCTTGACGGCCTGCATCAGGCCGACATTGCCTTCCGAGATCACCTCGCCGATCGGCAGGCCGTAGCCGCGATAGCCCATGGCAATCTTGGCGACGAGCCGCAAATGGCTGGTGACGAGCTTGTGGGCGGCGGAAGTGTCCTCATGCTCGGCATAACGCTTGGCGAGCATATACTCTTCCTGCGGCTGCAGCATGGGAAAGCGGCGGATTTCTTCCAGATAGCGGCTGAGGCCGCCTTCACCGGAAACGATACTTGGTAGTGACTGGGCCATGATAGCGCCCCCTCTCTATTGGAGTGATGCCCCCGAAACGCGGCGGACATGTGACGCGAGCACCAGAAGGCTCGCCCGCGACACCAGATCTTATACAGGAACAAAACCAGAAAAGACAGGCATTTGTTCAACACGAAACAGTGTGTCACGCTAAAGTGAACAATACCAGTCAGGTTTTTTGATGGCTAGCTCGAGGCTAGATGCTGGCAGTTCAGAGCTTGCGAAAACCGTCGACAAGTTCCTCCATGTCCCCCGGTAACGGCGCCTCGAACCTCAGGGATAAATGGGTATCCGGGTGACGAAATGCAAGGAGCCAGGCATGCAAGGCCTGGCGGGAAAATGCCTTGACCTGACTTTTCAGCGGTTCGGGCAACCGGTTGGCCTTGGTGCGGAAGGCCTGGCCATAATCGGGGTCGCCGATGACGGGATGGCCGATATGGGCCATGTGGACGCGGATCTGGTGGGTGCGGCCGGTCTCCAGGCGGCATTCGACCAGGCTTGCGGTGGCGAATTCCCGCTGTCCCGCGCCGAAGCGCTCCTGCACGGCGAAGTGGGTGACGGCGTGACGGGCGTCGTCGCGGCCCTCCGGCACCACGGCGCGGCGCACCCGGTCGGCGGCGCGGCCAAGCGGCGCATCGACCGTTCCGGTCGGCCTCTGCGGTATGCCCCAGACCAAAGCCAGGTAGGCGCGTTCGAGATCGCCGCTCCGGCCATGGTCGGCGAAGGCTTCGGACAGCGCCTTGTGGGCGCGGTCTGTCTTGGCCACCACCATGACGCCGCTGGTCTCCTTGTCGAGGCGGTGCACGATGCCCGGCCGGCGCACCCCGCCAATGCCTGACAGGCTGTCGCCGCAATGATGGATCAGCGCGTTGACCAGCGTGCCGGTCCAGTTGCCGGCGCCGGGATGCACGACAAGGCCTGCCGGCTTGTTGATGACGATCAGCGCGTCGTCCTCATAGAGCACATCGAGCGCGATGTTCTCGCCCTGCGGTTCGGCCGGCGCCGGCTCCGGCATGGCGACCGATACACGTTCGCCAGCGGCCATCTTGCGCTTGGTCTCGTCGACCGGCTTGCCGTCGATCGTGACCGCGCCTTGCCTGATCAGCATCTGCACACGGCTGCGCGACATATCCGGGCCAAGGCTGGCCGCCAGCCATTGGTCGAGGCGCTGGCCGGCCGCATCCGCGCCCGCCACCAGCACAGTCGGTGCTGCCTCTATCAATTGATCCCCTATCAATTGGGGGGCCTCTTCGCTATGAGCGCTCATCGAGAATCCGTTCTGGAATATCTGTCATGGCCCGGCCCGCTGCCGAAGAAGATCAGGAAAAGCCGCTCGACCCCCAGGTCGAAAAGATGCGTGGCAAGCTCGTCCGCTTCATGGCCATCAATCTTGGCCTGCTTTTGCTGGCCCTTATGGTGGTGATCGCGGCGATTGTCTACAAAGCCCGCAAGGCGCCGCCGGCAAACCCGCCGCTGGCTGGCGATATCCAGGTGCCCGCCGGCGAGCCGCTCAGCGGCGACATCGTGCTGCCGGTCGGCGCCAAGGTGGTCAGCCAGTCGCTGTCCGGCAATCGCATCTCGATCGACGCCGAACTGACCGACGGCAGCCGTACGATCTTCGTCTATGATATCGCCGAGCGCCGCCTGATCGGCCGCTTTGCAATTCGCAACAAATGAGCGGATTTGCCGAACACCGCCGGGTCGCGACCGTGGCGCTGGTCGTCGCCAATTATGACGAGGCGATTGCCTGGTATGTCGAGCGGCTGGGTTTTCAGCTCCTCGAGGATGTCGATCTCGGCGGCGGCAAGCGCTGGGTTACAGTCGCGCCGGCCGACGGGCAGGGCGCCAGGCTGCTGCTGGCCGAGGCGTCCGACGAGGCGCAACGGAAAAGCATCGGCAACCAGACCGGCGGCCGCGTCTTCCTGTTCCTCGAAACCGACGACTTTGCGCGCGACCATGCGGCGATGCTGGAAAAGGGTGTCGAATTCCGCGAGGCGCCGCGTTTCGAACCCTATGGCACAGTGGCGGTTTTCGCCGATCTCCATGGCAATCTCTGGGATCTGATCGAGCCGAAACGCTAGAGCATGATGCCGAAAAGTGTGAAGCGGTTTTCTCGGACAAACGGGCACCGTTTGTCCAGGCATCATGCTCTATCTCTTTGATCTAGAGGCGGATTCAGATTTCAGGCCGATTCGACCTGAAGTCATCCGGCTCTAGCGGCGGGGTCGCGTTTTCCTCGATGCGGTAAAGCCGCCGAACCCCAGTTGCTTTTTCCTGGCCGTCAGCCTATATCGCCGGTTCTTGAGCGCGCCCATCGTCTAGCGGTCAGGACACCGCCCTCTCACGGCGGGAACAGGGGTTCGATTCCCCTTGGGCGTACCAAGGATTTCAAGCGATATAGCTGCAGGCGTACCGAAACCGTCAAATAGCGGTCAAATGCGCTGCATGTGGATGCCGACTCGCGGACGATGCTTCAGTTGGTGCGGTTTGCTGTCGAGGTCGGCCTCCGCCCGGTTGGCGAGACGAAACTCCAGTGAAGATAATCCTCGCCATTCCTCACGTCCGGGTAGCCAATCAATTCCGAATCTTGCCGGTTCGGCGCTGGAACCGAGTTGATCACATGACGTTTCTCCTAAAGGTCAGGTTGAATGACCTGACGGAGGAGAATGACCTAACGGAGGAATAGTCAGATGAACATCAAGATGCTCACAGCGGGCGCGATGGCGCTTGCGATGATGACTGGTTCAGCACTCGCCGGCAGCACTTCCGCACTCGACGATCCGGCAAAGATGTCACCATTCTTCACCGATGCCGGCATGAAAACCTTGAGAACGGAAGCGGATTTCAAGACCGCATGGATGGCCATGAAACCCGATGAAAAGAAGGCCGTGTTGAAAGACTGCGGCGATACCACGCTCAACAAGTCGCACGCAGAATTTTGCGCGATGGCGAAGAAGATGGGTGGCTGAAACCAGCCCCGTCCGACCAACGCCCGACTATTGAAGGCACGTTTGCCTTAGACCGTGAGCCCGCTGCTACACCGTAGCGGGCCATTTTTGCACCCGGTCTGATCACGGAGGGGCAGGCAAACAGCAACGGAAGTTTCGCAGTCTTCTCAACCGCCCGATCCTTCTCCTCGACGGAGATGTCGAGGGGCTCCGCATTCCCGAATCCCCCCAATTTAAGTCAGGCCGCGACGCTTGAAAGCGCAACGATCTCTGGTACTTGGCGTGCGGGGGTAGCGTCTGCGGCTAGCGGACTTGGGTCGGATAGAGTTGGAATGTCCTCAGTCAAGACGATTTGCTCGCGCTGCCATGGCGGCGGCAAGGTTTTCGATTGCTCCAGATGGAGTGTGTCGAAAGGGTATTGCTGCCCGCAAGGGACACATCAGACGAGCTGCCCGGGCAAGACCCTCACCTGCGCCGAGTGTGGCGGCCTGGGAATGCTGGCGGAAGCCGAGCTCAGGGCCGTCGCTTAGTCGCGGCTTCGCCACGAACCGACGGGGCGACTTTCACGCCGGCCTTTCCTTGAAAAGGTTCTGTAACCCTAAAGGCCGAGAGCGGTTTCGCCGGCGTACAACAATAGAGTTCGCCGCTTCTGGCGCGGTGGGACTGATTGCATTAGCATCACATGATGGATCCTGAGGCACGGCGGCGCACACAACGCCGGATGCCGGGCAGATCCGCACGGGCAGCTGATGCCCCGGGAGAGGGCCAATGCAAAAACTGCAATCGCAGGGCGTCCACCATATCACGCTGGTCGGCGCCGGGCGTCAGACTTCGATCGATTTCTGGGAAGGCGTGCTCGGCATGCCGTTCATCTTCGAGCAGCCCAACCTCGACAAGGCCAGCGAAAGTCATCTCTATTTCGATCCGGGCGACGGCCGGCTGATCACCGTCTTCACCGATGAGAGCCGCACGCCGCAGAAGCGGCGCACGCCGACCGATCCGGGCTGCGTCCATCACATCGCGTTCGCGGTGTCGCGCGTCACCTTCCTGCAGGCCGTCGTCCGGCTCGACGAGCGCGGCATCAAGCATAGTGGCGTGAAGGATCGCGGCTTCATGGATTCGATCTACTTCGAGGATCCGCTCGGCCTGCTGATCGAGCTCGCCTCCTACCGCTTCGAGCCGCCGGCGGGCTTCACCCATGCCGACGTCTTGATGGAGGCGCACAGGCTGCGTGTCGGGCGCGGCGACTACAACATCGCGGAAGTGCATCTCGCCGATGCGATCCAGGCGCTCGTCGAGCGTTCCCGCGCAACCTTGTCGGACGAACGGGCGCCGAAGAACCCATACTGACCGCCAGAAAAAACAAAGGGAGGACCAAATGGCAAAGACAGTGACGAAGAGTGCGAAGAAGCCTGCCGCCAAGGCAGCGGCCAAACCGACAGGGAAAGCAGCGAAGCCTGCGGGCAAGGCAGCGCCAAAGGCTGCAGTGAAAGCGGCGGCAAAGCCAGCCGCAAAGACGTCCGCACCGCAGGCCAAGGCGAAATCAGCGAAGAAACCGGCACTGACGCTCAGCATGCTGAAGCCGAGCGTCAACAATATGAGCGTGCGGGTGTTCGCGCGCGCAGCCGGGCTCGACCATGCCGAGACCGACGCCTGGGGACACACGCGCTCACCCGAATACATGGCGCGAAACCCGGCGCATCTGACGCCGATGATCGAGGACAAGGGCCTGCCGCGCGGCGTTCTGTGGGAAAGCTGCGCCATCATGCAGTATCTGGCCAACAAGCACGGGCTGGAGAAGTTCTATCCGAAGGCACCGGCCAAGCGCGCGATGGTCGACAGCGCCATGTTCTATCTGATGGCCACGCTCTATCCCTATGTTGCGCGTGCCACCTATCCGGCGCTGGGTTTCCCGCAATATGCCGGCGAGGTCGGCCACAGCGACGCCCATCCCGACAAGAAATCCGAAGCGCAGAAGGCGGCGATGGACGCCATCGCCGAGCCGCTGGAGGTGTTTCACAGCTTCTTCCGGGATGGCAAGCCGTTCATCGGCGGCAGGCACCCGTCGATTGCCGACATCCGGCTGGCGGCGACGCTCGAGTTCCTGGCGGTTATCGACTACACGCTGCCCAAATGGGCGAAGGAGTACATGGCGGCCATCGAGAAGAAGCTCGGCAAGGCCTATGCCGAGCCGGCGGGCGATGTGCGGGGCTATATCGCCCATGTGAAGTCGCAGGCGAAGGCCTGAGCTTAAGGATTCGTTAACCAAAGCCCTGTCTACTGCCGGGAATTCACCGCGCGACCACGGATGTACTGGCGCCCAGTCGGTGGAAAGGAAAGGTCGGCTCCGTGCCGGCCTTTTTGCTTTTTGAGGCGGTAGTGCCGGGACATCGCGGCACAAAAGTCAGGCAACGCCGAAGCATCAACTTTTTGCGTCGAGATATTGTCATTGCCGACCTCGGCTCTACCATCCCTTACAGCGGCCCGGCTATGAATGCCGGCCGGCAGTGAAATGAGGGATTGCGATGAAGTGCGTGGCGGCAAGGCCGATGATCGCCGTTGGGATGCTGGTCGGGACCCTTCTCCCGTCACAGGCCGCGACGCTCAACACAATGGACGATGTCGGGACCGCGATCCAGGCGTGCTGGACCCCACCGGCGGATGCCGGGAATTCGACCGTAACCCTGAGCTTCAGCTTCAAGCGCGACGGCACCCTGATCGGCACGCCGCGGCCGACCGCCGTCAAGGTGGCCGGTGATGACAAGGCGCGGCGGGCCTTCATCGACGCGGCCACCGCGGCCGTCAAGAATTGCACACCCCTGACTTTCTCGCCGACGCTGGCACAGGGGATCGGCGGCAAGGTCTTCACGTTGCAATTGGTTTCCCCGAAGCAGTTGCAATCGGTCTCCCCGAAGTAATAGCTGTTCCCGCCGACCTTCAGCGAGAAGCAGCTGCAACCGGGTGACCATTCATGAAGTCAATGGGGCAGGGAAAGCTCGCGAAAAGCAGACGTCCGGCAGGCTTTATACCTGCGCCTGGCCGGTCCCCTCCGGGATCAACGGGCTCAATGGCGCAGGCGCCGTGCCTCGGCATGCCGGGCCAGATCCGGTGTCTCGAAGACATAGTCGCTCCAGGCCGATTCCGGAATTTGCCCGGCCAGATAGCACTCCAGCAACAGGTTCTGCTCGGGATTGAGCGGTCGTGGCGCACGCTCATGATCCAGCCCAAGAGAATGAAAAAGATTCCTTGTCAGTTCCGATACCGTGAAGTGGATCGACATCCGCGCTCTCCTTTGCGCTTCAACGCCGCAGTCAGGCAAAGGTTTCAGGCTCAGGCGCCGGTAAACGCCCTTCAGCAATGTCTTCAGTCGCAGACCATGCGAACCCGTTGGCCTGGTGCGCTTACATTCCGGCATGCCAATTGTTTTTCCGGCTCCGAGGACGGGGGAGACGGCGGTGAAAGCCTCGTCTGGTCCCGTCTCTGCACGGCAGGCTTCGCAACCCTGCGCTCGGAAAACCGTGCGGGCGGTGGCGATACCGGAAGCGCATCATTTTCGACCTGCGGTGCGTAGTCGACATTGGGCGGCGGCCGGTCCCAGAAGCGCCTGGCGTCGAGCGGCCGCGGGATGATGACCGTGCCGTCATAGCTGCGCGAACAACCGCTGCCGAAAAGCAGCGCCACGCCCAGCAAGAAAGGCCCTATTCGTCCAGACATAAGCAACACCCCTGCAAGGCTTATAACGCGGCCTTGGTCCGCCCGACAACCGGACCGAATAACGCAGGAGCAGCGGGTCGGTTGCGCCGTTAAGGTTAGCGGATCGTTAATGCTTCTCGGGCACAGTCCGCCGACGAACCGCGGAGGGAGGGTTCGGCCTTGGTTTTCGGGGTGGGGACGGCATGGCGGAAATGGATGAAGCAATCGGCGCGCGCGGCAAGCGCGGGCCCGGCAAACTGGCAGTGCATGACGACGACACGTCATCATGCGCTGCCGACAGGGATTGTGCGGACGCGCTTCGCCAACTGGTCGAGGCCGGCTCGGACTGGATCTGGGAGACCGACGCCGAGCTGCGCTTTTCCTGGCTTTCGCAAAACTATCAGGCGGCCACCGGGATCGATCCGGCTGATGTGCTTGGCCGGTTCCGTTTCGATTTCCTCAACCAGGTCCTGAAGGGCAACCGCAGCGCATCGGCGCATCTGGAGGATCTGCAGGCGCGCCGGCCGTTCCGCGACTTCGTCTACGAGCTCAAGGGCGGCGGCGCCGATTGCCGCTGGGTGTTGACCTCAGGCTTCCCACGCTTTGACAGCGACGGAAAGTTTTCCGGCTATCGCGGCATAGGCCGCAATGTCACCGCGCTGGCCAGCGCCTTCGAAGACCTGGAATCCAGGCAGGAACCGCCGGCCGGCGGCGAGACCGCCGGGCATCTTGCCGATCTCGAGCGGACGATGGACGCCATGCGCATGGGCGTCGTGCTTCTCGACGCTAAGCTCGACACGCTGATCGTCAACAAGGCCTATCGCGACATCTCGAAGATGTCGGAAAGCGATGTGGCGGTCGGCGCACCCTTCAGCCTGCTGATGGAGATCAACCGGCGCAACGGCATTTATGGCGATATCGCCCAGCCGGAATGGGAGCGCTATCTCACCAGCCGGCTGGATGAGATCCGCGCCGGCAGCGTCGCGCCACGCCAGTTTCGCCATGCCGACGGCAAGACGATGCTGTTCTCCGTCACCGCCCTGTCGGGCGGCAAGCGTCTGCTGACCTACTACGACGTCACCGAACTGAAGCTGCGCGACGCCGAACTCGCCGACGCGCTGGAAAAGGCGCGGCTGGCGGAAGCGGTGATCAACGGCGTCAAGGATCCGATCTTCGTCAAGGACGATCGGCTGCGCTTCGTCTTCGTCAACGAGGCATTCGCGGCGCTGTTCGGCCAGACGCCACAGGCCATGCTTGGCAGGCCTGGCGGCGATTTCCTTGGACCGGCCGATATCGCGCTGTTCGAACAGAGCGAACGCGGCGTGCTGTCGACCGGACAGATGTACGAGGTCGAGGAGAATTTCGAGGACGAAGGCGTCGTTCGCTCACGCATCGTGCGGAAAAACCGCGTCCGCATGCCAAGCGGCCGCGACTATGTCGCCGGTTTTCTCTTCGACATCTCCGACATGAAGCGGCGCGAGACCGAGGCGCAGGATGCGCGCAAGCATCTGTCCAGTGTGCTGGAATCGCTGCCGGCAGGCGTCATCATCTACGACCGCGACGACAAGTTCGTCTTCGCCAACCGCAAGCTGCAGGACACGCTGCCGGCACTGAAGCCCTTCTGGCAGCCTGGCCGCACTTTCCGCCAGGCGCTGGAGTTCGGCCATTCGGTCGGCTATTTCCGCTCGAGCGGCGATACCGGGATCGACAGCCTGTACGCGGTCGATTCCGAACGCTGGCTCGACGGCATGCTGGCGCGCTACCGTCTGCCACATTCTTCCTACGAGCGCCTCAACGCGGACGGACGCTGGTACCAGGTCTATGACATGCGTACCGACGACGGCACGTTCATCGGCGTGCGCGTCGACATCACCGACATCAAGAGCCGCGAAGCGGCCTTGCGCGACTCGATGCGCCAGATCGATCTCTTCCGGCATGTCATGGACGAGTTGCCGGTGGCCGCCTTCATCAAGGCGCAGGATCTGAGCATCGAATTCGTCAACAAGGCCTGGTGCGCGATTACCGGCCTCGCCAAGGAAGACGTCATCGGCCGGACCGATCGCCAGTTGTTTGGTGCTGAGGACGCGGAAGGCTACAGCCATGACGACAGCGATGTCGTGGCGACAGGCACGGTGCGCGAGGTCGAGGAGCCGGTCACCCATCGCGACGGCACGGTGCGGCAACTGATGACGCGCAAGAGCCGCCTGGTGGCGCTGGATGGCTCGGTGCATCTGGTCGGCTCCAGCACCGACATCACCGACGTCAAGGCGCGCGAGCGGGCTCTGGAACAGAGCATGCGCGAGAACGAGGTGTTCCGCAGCCTGATCGACAATGTGCCGGTGTCGATCTACGCCAAGCGCTCCGACCTCCGGCAGTTCTATGTCAACAAGGGCTGGTGCGATCTCACCGGCTTCAGCAAGCAGGAGGCGATCGGCAAGACCGATGTCGAGATCTTCGGGCCGGATGGCGAGGCTTTGGTGGCTGGCGATCTCGCCGTGCTGCGCACCGGCGAGACCCAGGAAATCGAGGAGACGGTGCGGCTTGCCGACGGCAGTGTCAGGCACCAGTTCGCGCGCAAGGGCGCGATGATCGCCTCGGATGGTTCGCTCTATCTGATCGGGTCGACCACCGACATCACGGAACTGAAGATGCGCGAGGCGGAGCTCAGCGAGGCGCGCCAGCGCGCCGTGCTCGCCGACCGCGCCAAGTCGGAGTTCCTCGCCAATATGAGCCATGAGATCCGCACGCCGATGAACGGCGTGCTCGGCATGGCCGAACTCCTGGCCAAATCCAATCTCGATCCGAAGCAGAAGACGTTCACCGACATCATCGTCAAATCGGGCAACGCGCTGTTGACCATCATCAACGACATACTGGATTTCTCCAAGATCGATGCCGGCCAGATGGTGCTCGATCCGGCGCCCTTCAATCTTGCCGAGGCGATCGAGGATGTGGCGACGCTGGTGTCGACCCGCGCCAAGGAGAAGGACCTCGAGCTCATCGTGCGCATCGAGCCGAGGCTCGAGAGCCTGTTCATCGGCGATGTCGGCCGTATCAGGCAGATCGTCACCAACCTGATCGGCAATGCGGTCAAATTCACCGATGAGGGCCATGTGCTGGTCGACGTGACCGGCGAGAGGGTCCCGACCGGAACCAGGCTGACAATCTCGGTCACCGACACCGGCATAGGCATTCCCGAGGAAAAGCTGAAACTGGTGTTCGAAAAATTCAGCCAGGTCGACACCTCGTCGACAAGACGGCACGAGGGCACCGGGCTTGGCCTTGCCATCACCTCACGACTGGTCGAACTGATGGGCGGCACCATCGGCGTCGAGAGCGCCGAGGGCAAGGGCTCGACCTTCTGGTTCACCGTGACGCTGCCCAGGGCCGGACAGCAGAACGGGCAGCGCATCATGCCGGTGGACGTGACGGGCGCACGCGTGCTGATCGTCGACGACAATGCCGTCAACCGAGCGATCCTGACCGAGCAGATGACCTCGTGGACATTCGATTCCTGCGCGGCCGAAAGCGGCGCCGAGGGCCTCAAGGTGCTGATCGCCGCCGCCGCCTATGGCGTGCCGGTGGATTGCGTCGTGCTCGACTACCAGATGCCGGAGATGAGCGGCGCTGAAATGGCGGGCATCGTGCGCAACACCGAAGGCCTCGCCGACACGCCGATCATCATGCTGACCTCGGTCGACCAATCGCTTGCCAACACCAGCTACCGCGAGCTCGGCATCGACGCCCAGCTGATCAAGCCGGCGCGCTCCTCGGTGCTCCTGGAGACATTGGTCGCGACCATCCAGCGGCATCGCCACGCCACGGACGGCCACACCGCCCTGCCGCCGGCAACCGAGGGGATCGACACTGCTCAGCGGCCGCCGCTGGCGCCGTCCGAACAACGCGCGCAATTGCAGCCGCCGCCGGTTCGTCCCCGGCTGCCCGCCACCGGCGAGGGCGGACACAGGCTGGATATCCTCGTCGCCGAGGACAATGAGGTGAACCAGATGGTCTTCACCCAGATCCTCGGCGAGACCGGCTATGGTTTCGAGATCGTCGGCAATGGCCGCAAGGCGCTCGACGCCTTCGGCAGGCTCAATCCGTGCATGATCCTGATGGACGTCTCGATGCCGGAGATGAGCGGGCTCGAGGCAACCGCGGCGATCCGCCTGCTGGAGCAGGAAACCGGCAGCCATGTGCCGATCGTCGGTGTCACCGCGCATGCGCTCAAGGGCGATCGCGAACGGTGCCTGGAGGCGGGCATGGACGACTATCTGCCCAAGCCGATCAGCCCAAGGGCGCTGCTGGAGAAAGTCGAGCGCTGGGTCGGTGCCGGCCGCCAGGTCCAGCGCAACGCGGGATAGACCGCGTCGCCCGGTGCCAGGGGCCTGAAGAGGCAAGCCGAGAGAATCAATCCGGATTTGCCGCTACCCCTGCGTGCAATGCCTATGGTGCGATCGCACCATATCAAAGGCGGCGCTAAGCCGGGACAATAGCAATCATCGAATTCCGCTCTTCCAGTTACGGGCGGGAGCAGCGACCGCCAGCACTGAACAGCGTCAACCTACCCCAACGGACCTGTTTTTGGCGATGGCCCGGCCACGACACGCTCTGGCCTCGAGCAACGCACTCCCGCCCGGATTTTTTTCACCAAAGCCAGCGGTCTCGAATCCGGCGGCGACTGCACGTTGCAAGCTGCTCAACCCGCTGATTCGGAGGGCAAACCCGAGCCATGGCCCTGATACCGGTCGCTGTCGCCTTTCGAGGCGCCGGTGACGCGTTACCGGGGTGACATGAAACTGTCATGCGACTGTTATAATCGAAGGCTATTGGCCTCAGCGGGCGCTGGAAAGAAATGGCGCCGAGAGACCATCTTCCGAACAGGAGCAGGCCACATGAGACATTTCATCCGCTCGGCGGCCGTTGCGATTGCAATGGCTACAGCGTCTACCTTCACCCTTTCCGCGGCAATGGCAGCTGACCTTTCCGGCGCCGGCTCGACCTTCATCTATCCGGTGTTCGCCAAGTGGGCCGACACCTACAAGAAGGATACCGGCATCGGCCTCAACTACCAGTCGATCGGTTCGGGCGGCGGTATCAAGCAGGTCATCGCCAAGACCGTGACCTTCGGCGCCACCGACAAGCCGATGTCCGACGCCGATCTGGAAAAGAACGGCCTCGTGCAGTTCCCGATGGTGATGGGCGGCATCGTGCCGATCGTCAACCTTTCCGGCGTCAAGCCGGGCGAACTCATCCTCGACGGCAAGACGCTCGCCCAGATCTATCTCGGCGCCATCACCACCTGGGACGATGCCGCGATCAAGGCGCTGAACCCGACCCTCACCCTGCCGTCGACGGCGATCGCCGTCGTGCATCGCTCGGACGGCTCGGGCACCACTTTCAACTTCACCAACTATCTGGTGAAGCTCTCGCCCGACTGGAAGGACAAGGTCGGTTCGGACACCGCCGTCGAATGGCCGACCGGCGTCGGCGCCAAGGGCAGCGAAGGCGTTGCCAACACCGTCAAGCAGACGGACGGCGGCATCGGCTATGTCGAATACGCCTATGCCAAGCAGAACAACCTGTCCTACTCCAAGATGCTGAATGCAGCCGGCAAGGTCGTCGAGCCGTCGCTCGAATCCTTCGGCGCCGCCGCTTCGAATGCCGACTTCAAGGGCGCGAAGAACTTCAACGTCATCATCACCAACGAGCCCGGCGACGCCACCTGGCCGATCGCGGCTTCGACCTGGGTCCTGATCCACAAGGCTCCCGATGATGCCGCCGCCACTGGCGAGGCACTGAAGTTCTTTGCCTGGGCTTACAAGGACGGCAAGGAAACCGCCAAGGCGCTCGACTACGTCTCGATCCCCGACAGCGTCGTCGACCTGATCAAGGCTTCGTGGAAGGCTGACATCAAGGCCGACGGCAAGCCCGTCTTCGCCGGCGAGTAATACCTTCTGAGGGAGCGCCGCGACCGCGGCGCTCCCTTCCCTCAACTCAAAGAGCCGAGCTTGACATGAGCGCTGTCCAGGAAGCCTTGCCAGCCGTCAGAGGGTCGCGCGACGCCACCGTCCGACGGTTCGCGCTGACCGACGCGATCTTCCACGCAGTGACCCGCGCTGCCGCGATATTGGTGCTGGTCCTGCTCGGCGGCGTTGCGATCTCGCTGTTTGCCGGTTCCTGGCAAGCCCTGTCGACCTTCGGCTTCTCCTTCGTGACCAGCGAAAGCTGGAACCCGGTGACGGAGAAATTCGGCGCGCTGGCGCCGATCTACGGCACCATCATCACCTCGGCAATCGCCATCCTGATCGCCGTGCCGCTCGGCATCGGCATTGCCATCTTTCTCACCGAACTGTGCCCGCGCCCGCTGCGGCGCCCGATCGGCATGGCGGTGGAACTGCTGGCCGGCATTCCTTCGATCATCTACGGCATCTGGGGCCTGTTCGTGCTGGCGCCGTTCCTGCAGACGACCGTGCAGCCGTTCATTATCAGTGTTTTCCATGGCATTCCCGGTCTCAACAGCCTGTTTGCCGGTCCGCCCTACGGTATCGGCCTGCTGACCTCGGCGATGATCCTTGCCATCATGGTGCTGCCCTTCATCACCTCGATCACCAAGGACGTCTTCGACACAGTGCCGCCTGTGCTGAAGGAATCGGCCTACGGCATCGGCTGCACGACCTGGGAAGTGACCCGCCGCGTCGTCATTCCCTACACCCGCATCGGCATCATGGGCGGCGTCATGCTCGGCCTTGGCCGCGCACTCGGCGAAACCATGGCGGTGACCTTCGTCATCGGCAATGCGCATCGCATCTCGACGTCGTTGTTCGCGCCGGCAACGACGATCTCGGCCACCATCGCCAACGAATTCACCGAAGCGGTCGGCGATCTCTATACATCTTCGCTGGTGGCGCTCGGGCTGATCCTTTTCGTTATCACCTTCCTGATCCTTGCCATCGCACGCTACATGCTGATGCGCATCGACGCCCGCACGGGAGCCTGACCGATGTCGACAGCCGCATCGCTTCACCAGAGCCGCAAGCGCAGGAATGGCGTGATGATGACGCTGTGCGTCGCCGCGGCAGGCATCGGCCTTGTCTGGCTGGCGCTGATCCTCGGCGCGCTGCTCTACAAGGGCCTGTCCGGCGTTTCTCTTTCGGTGTTCACGGAAATGACGCCGCCGCCCGGCGATGCGGGCGGCCTGCTCAACGCCATCTACGGCAGCATCGTGATGACCATCATCGGCATCATCGTCGGCACGCCGATCGGCGTGCTGGCCGGCACCTACATGGCCGAATATGGCCGATTCTCGAAGCTCACGACCGTGGTGCGCTTCATCAACGACATCCTTCTGTCGGCGCCGTCGATCATCATCGGCCTGTTCGTCTACGAGCTGATGGTGCGGCCGATGGGGCATTTCTCGGCGATCGCCGGCGCCGTCGCGCTGGCCATCCTGGTCATCCCGGTCGTCGTGCGCACCACCGAGGACATGCTCAACCTGGTGCCCAATGCCTTGCGCGAGGCCGGCACGGCGATCGGCGCGCCGCGCTGGGTGGTCATCCGTTCGGTCGCGTACCGCGCGGCACTTTCCGGCATCGTCACCGGCATATTGCTGGCCATCGCCCGCATCTCGGGCGAGACGGCGCCGCTGCTCTTCACCGCGCTCAACAACCAGTTCTGGTCGAGCAATCTCAACGCGCCGATGGCCAGCCTGCCTGTCACCATCTTCCAGTTCGCTCTCAGCCCCTATGAGGAATGGCAGCAACTGGCCTGGACCGGCGCACTCATCATCACATTGACGGTTCTCGCGCTCAGCATCTTTGCGCGCAGCCTGACCGGACGCAGAGAGGACAAATGAGCCAGATGTTGTCTCCAGACATGACGATCGCCGGCGAGGCGGCCGCCAAGGCCAAGATCGAGGTCAAGAACCTCAATTTCTACTACGGCCAGTCGAAGGCGCTGAAGGATATCACGCTGTCGTTGCCCGAGCGCAGCGTCACCGCCTTCATCGGCCCCTCGGGCTGCGGGAAGTCGACGCTGCTGCGCGTCTTCAACCGCATCTACGAGCTCTATCCCAAGCAGACGGCCGAGGGCCAGGTGCTGCTCGACGGCCAGAACGTCCTCGACCGCTCGCAGGACCTCAACCTGCTGCGCACCAAGATCGGCATGGTGTTCCAGAAGCCGACGCCGTTCCCGATGTCGATCTATGAGAACATCGCCTTCGGCGTCAGGCTCTACGAGAAGATCAGCAAGGCCGAGATGGACGGCCGTGTCGAGCAGGCGCTGAAACGCGCAGCACTCTGGACCGAAGTCAAGGACAAGCTCAACGCCAGCGGCCTCAGCCTTTCCGGCGGCCAGCAGCAGCGGCTGTGCATCGCCCGCACCGTGGCGGTGAAGCCGGAAGTCATCCTGCTCGACGAACCGGCCTCGGCACTCGACCCGCTGTCGACCGCCAAGATCGAGGAGCTGATCGACGAGCTGCAGGCCGACTACACCATCGTCATCGTCACCCACAACATGCAGCAGGCGGCGCGCGTGTCGAAGCAGACCGCCTTCATGTATCTGGGCGAACTGGTCGAGTTCGACCGGACCGAGAAGATCTTCACTTCGCCCCGCGAGAAGCGCACGCAGGACTACATCACCGGCCGCTTCGGCTGATCGCACGCATACGAGGACCAGGATCATGGCCGAACACACAGTCGCAGCCTTTGACGAAGATCTCGGACAGATCAGCAGGCTGATCAGCGACATGGGCGATCTCGCCGGCTCGATGGTCGGCGGTGCCACCAAGGCGCTGCTGAACTCCGACAATGCTCTCGCCCAGCGCGTCGTCTCCGACGATGCGATCATGGACGCGCGCCAGCGCGAGCTCGACGATCGCGCCATCACGCTGATCGCCAAGCGCCAGCCGATGGCCGACGATCTGCGCCATGTAGTGGGTTCGATCCGCATGGCGGGCGACCTCGAACGTATCGGCGACCTTGCCAAGAACATCGCCAAGCGCGTCGGCACTGTCGGCCTCAGCGCCACGCCGCGCGACCTGTCGCATTCCATCGACGCCATGGCGCAGCTGGTGCTGATCCAGGTCCAGGGCGTCATCGAGGAATATGCGGCGCGCGATGCCGAGGCGCTGGCGAAGCTGCGCGCCGCCGACGAACGCATCGACGTCAAATACACCTCGGTCTTCCGCGAACTCCTGACCTACATGATGGAAGATCCGCGCAACATCACGGCTTGCACGCATCTCCTGTTCTGCGCCAAGAATCTCGAACGTATCGGCGACCATGTGACCAACATCGCCGAAAATGCGTATTACGTGCTGACCGGCACGCAGCTGCCCGCCAATCGTCCGAAGCAGGACGAAACCGCGATGTCGGCACCGGCGGCATAGCAGGGGTGACCAGCCAATGATCGCGCCACGCATAATGGTGGTGGAGGACGAGGAGCCGTTGGGGGTGCTGCTCCGCTACAATCTGGAATCCGAGGGTTACCAGGTCGAGGTGGTGACGCGCGGCGACGAGGCGGAGATCCGCCTGCAGGAGAACGTGCCCGACCTTCTGGTGCTCGACTGGATGGTGCCGGCGGTGTCCGGCATCGAACTCTGTCGCCGGCTAAGGATGCGGCCGGAGACCGAGCGGCTGCCGATCATCATGCTGACGGCGCGTGGCGAGGAGAGCGACCGCGTGCGCGGCCTCTCGACCGGCGCCGACGACTATCTGGTCAAGCCGTTCTCGACGCCGGAATTCATGGCCAGGGTCAAGGCGCTGCTGCGCCGCGCCAAGCCGGAAGTCCTGTCCAGCGTGCTCAAGGTCGGCGACATCGTGCTCGACCGCGAATCGCACCGGGTCTACCGCAAGAAGAGTGAGATCCGGCTCGGGCCGACCGAGTTCCGCCTGCTCGAATTCATGATGCGCCATCCCGGCCGCGTGTTCTCGCGCAGCCAGCTGCTCGACAATGTCTGGGGTGAGACGATCTACATCGACGAGCGCACCGTGGACGTGCATGTCGGCCGCCTGCGCAAGGCGGTTAACAATGGCCGCATGCCGGATGTCATCCGCACCATTCGCGGGGCGGGATACGCGATCAGGGAAGATTAGTTTCTCGACGCGGAGGGTCCGACAGTCGGATTCATGCTTGCGCCAGCAGCCATTGCTTCGTCATCCACGGGCGGAGCAAGGAGCGCTGCTACGCGGCGCAGACCCGAGGATCCATGCCGCGACTTCGGAGCGTTGCCACGGTGCAGAATTCTGCTCAGCTGCATCCCACGGCTAAGGTCGCGGCATGGATCCTTGGGTCTCCGCGACGGAGCTTCGCTCCTGCTTCGCCCAAGGATGACGACCTCTCTGAAGCCGCAGCCAATCTCGAACGTCGGCGATGCCCTCGGCTAGGCGACACCGGCTCAGGCCACGTTCTTGCCGGCGAGGCCCGCTCTCGCCTGCGCGCCCGGCGCGAAAATCTCCTGGTCGACGAAGGTCAGCGCGCGCATGGCGCAGCCTTCGCGGATCAGCGGCAGTTCGTTCGGCTCGGTATCGAAGGAAATCGATTCCGAATGCTGGCCGCCGGCGGTCTGGGCGATGGCCTCACGCAATGCCGGCTCGATCAGGTCGAAGGCGGCGGCGCTGACGCCGACCATGGCGACGGGTGCCGGATCGATGAGCGCGAACAGGCTGCCGAGGCCGTAGCCGAGTGCTTCGCCGGCCTTGCGGTAGGCTTCGCGCTCGGGCCCGCCTCTTTCCCGCGCCGTGGCTGCCAGTGCCCGCATCTGCGCGTCGCTGACATCGGCGGCCGGTTCGGTGTCCTCGCCAAGCTGCCTGGCATTGCGCCAGATGGCATAGTTGCCGGCATAGGCCTCGACGCAGCCGCGCCGTCCGCAGCGGCAGAGTGCGCCGCCGGGACGATGGATCATGTGGCCGAACTCGCCGCCCGAGGAATGGGTGCCGGTGAACAGCTCGCCCTTCAGCACCAGGCCCATGCCGATGCCGTGCGACAAAAGGATGGCGATGAAGTCGTCGCGATAGCGCCCGGGGTCGCGCCAGCGCAGCGCCACCGCCATCATGTTGCAGTCGTTCTCCATCGTGGCGGGGATGCCGAACTCGGCTTCGAGTATGTCGGCGAAGGCGATGTCGGTCTGCGGCGTGATCGGCGACCACAGCATGGCACGCGCCTCGGTGTCGGTGATGCCCTGGACTGCCAGCGCGATGCGGGCGACGCTGCGTACATCGAGGTCGGGATCCTCAAGGCGCCGCCGCACGATTGCCGTGCATTCGCCGATTAGCGCCTCGCGCGACATGGTCAGCGTGTCCAGCCGGCGTTGCTCCTCTGACATCACCTGGCCGGCATAGTCGATGACGGCGACGGACAGGAAATTCAGCGACAGCACCACGGTCATCACCGCCGCGGCCTCCGGGTTGAGGCCGAGACCGACCTGCGGCCTTCCGCGTTTCAGCGAGCCGGCCTCGCTCGGCTTGCTCTCGGTCAGGATGCCTTCACCGATCAGGTCGGAGGAAATCGCCGATATGGTCGAATGGCTGAGGCCGGTCGTCGCAGCGATCTCGGTGCGCGAGGGCCGGCCGGCCCGGCGCACGGCGGCGATCACCATGGCACGGTTGCGCCGGCGTAGATCGTCGTGGCGGATTCCGACCGACATTTTCCCACATCCTCCCGGTCGCCGCGGCCTTTCGTGCCTCCCGAAGCCGTCAGCGAAGCGGCCAAATACTGGCAGAAGCGCCCCACGCTGTCATTATTTATTCCGAAGCTCGAAAAAAAGTCCGCGGCACCTCAAAATCCATCAGAATCGTTGTTGACAGCGTTCCGGCGATGGATCAGTGTTTTTTCGAGGCTCGAAAAAATAGGGCCTTTGTGCCGGCCTTAGGGCCAGTTTGGTCGCGCCATACGCGGCGTAGGGAGGAATATCATGAAGAGATTTACAGCCGCCATCCTGGCGGGTGTCGCCATGTCGCTGACGCTTGTGTCGGTCGCGCAGGCGAAGGACAAGGTCATCGGGGTTTCGTGGTCCAACTTCCAGGAAGAGCGCTGGAAGACCGACGAGGCGGCCATGAAGAAGGCGATCGAGGCCGCCGGCGACAAGTACATTTCCGCCGATGCGCAGTCCAATCCCGGCAAGCAGCTCACCGACGTCGAGAGCCTGATCTCGCAGGGCGCCAATTCGCTGATCATCCTGGCGCAGGATGCCTCGGCTATCGGCCCGGCGGTGCAGAAGGCGCTGGACGAAGGCATTCCGGTCGTCGGCTATGACCGCCTGATCGAGAACAAGGACGTCTTCTATCTGACCTTCGACAACAAGGAAGTCGGCCGCATGCAGGCCCGCGGAGTGTTCAAGGTCAAGCCGGAAGGCAACTACGTCTTCATCAAGGGTTCGGGTGCCGATCCGAATGCCGATTTCCTGTTCGCCGGTTCCATGGAAGTGCTCAAGGCGGCCATCGACAGCGGCAAGATCAAGAATGTCGGCGAGGCCTATACGGACGGCTGGCTGCCTGCCAACGCCCAGAAGAACATGGAGCAGTTCCTGACCGCCAACGACAACAAGGTCGATGCGGTGGTGGCCGCCAATGACGGCACCGCCGGCGGCGTCGTCGCGGCGCTGACGGCGCAAGGTCTTGCCGGCACCGTGCCGGTGTCGGGTCAGGACGGCGACCATGCCGCTCTGAACCGCATCGCGCTCGGCACCCAGACCGTGTCGGTGTGGAAGGACGCACGCGAACTCGGCAAGAACGCCGCCGAGATCGCCTCGCAGCTGGCCAACGGCAAGAAGATGACCGACATCGCCGGTGTGAAGGACTTCACGACGCCTGGCGGCAACACCGTCAAGTCGCTGTTCCTGACACCGGTCGCGATCACCAAGGACAATCTCAACCTCGTCATCGACGCCGGCTGGATCAAGAAGGACGAAGTCTGCGCGGGTGTCGCCGCCGGCAGCGTCGCGGCCTGCAACTGATCTTGACGATTCCAAGCAATGAGGCGCCGCGGCTGTCAGGCCGCGGCGTTTCTTCAAGAAGATTTGTGTTTCCGCCCCGGGCGGGTAACTTCTAGGCTGCATTCCGGCATCCGCGCCAGACGGCAGCCCGGCGGGAGAATTTCATGACCGACACGACCTCTGACACGCCCGCCGCAAATGCGCCCGCAGACGGAGCGCGCTCGTCGGAACTGAGCGCCGTCGGACGCTTCCTCAAGGCAACCGAACTCGATACGCGCATGCTTGGCATGGTCGGTGCGTTGCTGGTCATCTGGGTCGGCATTCACATCCTGTCGGGCGGCCTTTTCCTGACGCCGCGCAATCTTTGGAACCTGTCGGTGCAGACTTCCTCGGTCGCGATCATGGCGACCGGCATGGTGCTGGTCATCGTCATGCGCAACATCGACCTTTCGGTTGGTTCCGTCGAAGGTGTGATCGGCATGATCATGGGCGTGGCACAAGCCGAATTCCTCATTCGCGTCATCGGCTTCCAGCTTGGAAATCCCTGGCTCTGGATCATTGCGCTCGCCGCCGGCGTGGTGCTCGGTCTCGCGATCGGTGCATTCCAGGGCTTCATCATCGCCTACCTCGAAGTTCCGGCCTTCATCGTGACGCTGGGCGGCCTACTGGTCTGGCGCGGCATGGCATGGCTCATCACCAACGGGCGCACGGTCGCGCCGCTCGACGCTACATTCCAGCTGATGGGGGGCGGACCCCGGGGCTCGATCGGCGCCACCGCCAGTTGGATCATAGGCATCGTTGCTTGCGCCGCTGTCGCTTTCGCGCTGCTCAACGGTCGATCGCAGCGCAAACGGTTCAACTTTCCACTGCGTCCCGTCTGGGCGGAAACGTTTCTCGGCGTAGTCGCCTGCGTTGCCATACTTTGCGCGGTGTGGATCGCCAATTCCTATCCGTGGCCAATCGGCATCGTGCGCCAGTACGCACAGCAGAACGGCATCGCCATTCCCGAAAGCGGACTGTTCATCGCCCACGGCATTGCCATACCGGTGCTGATGGCGGTCGCGGTCGGCATCGTCATGACCTTCATCACCAAGCGCACCCGTTTCGGCCGCTACGTCTTTGCCATCGGCGGCAATCCGGAGGCCGCCAATCTCGCCGGCATCAACACGCGCTGGGTGACAATGAAGGTGTTCATGATCATGGGCGTGCTGGCCGCGATCAGCGCGGCGATCTCGTCGGCCCGCCTCAACGCGTCGACCAATGCGCTGGGCACGCTGGACGAGCTTTTGGTGATTGCCGCCGCGGTTATCGGCGGCACCTCGCTTGCCGGCGGCTCCGGAACAGTGCTCGGCGCCATGCTCGGCGCGCTGCTGATGCAGTCGTTGCAATCTGGCATGGTGCTGCTCGGCATCGACTCACCGCTGCAGAGCATCGTCGTCGGCGCCGTGCTCGTCGTCGCGGTCTGGCTCGATACCGTCTACCGCAAGCGGGTCTGAGCATGATCCCGAAAAGTGCAAGCCGGTTTTCGGACAAGATCATGCTCAAGCAAGAACTGTAGGGAGGAGAAAATCATGGCAGACAAAACCGCTCCCACAACCGCTCCCGCCGGCACCTCGCTGGTCGATATGCGCAACATCTCGATCGCCTTTGGCGGCATCCGGGCCGTCGACGATGCCTCCATCGATCTTTTCCCCGGTGAGGTCGTGGCGCTGCTCGGCCATAACGGTGCCGGCAAGTCGACGCTGATCAAGATCCTGTCCGGCGCCTACAAGCGCGATGCCGGCCAGATATTCGTCAACGGCGAGGAGGCGTCGATCTCCAATCCGCGCGACGCCAAGAAATACGGCATCGAAACGATCTACCAGACGCTGGCGCTCGCCGACAATGTCGACGCCGCCGCCAATCTTTTCCTCGGCCGCGAGTTGATGACCGCCTGGGGCACGCTCGACGACGTCGCCATGGAGGCCGAAGCGCGCAAGGTGATGGGGCGGCTCAATCCCCGCTTCCAGCGCTTCAAGGAGCCGGTGATCAAGCTGTCGGGCGGACAGCGGCAATCGGTGGCGATCGCACGCGCGATCCTGTTCAACGCCCGCATCCTGATCATGGACGAGCCGACGGCGGCCCTTGGTCCGCAGGAAACGGCGCAGGTCGGCGAACTGGTGAGGCAGCTCAAGTCGGACGGCATCGGCATCTTCCTGATCAGCCACGACATCCATGATGTGTTCGAACTGGCCGACCGGGTTTGCGTGATGAAAAACGGTCAGGTGGTCGGCACTGCGCGCACCACTGATGTCACCCAGGACGAGGTGCTCGGCATGATCATCCTGGGCAAATGTCCTCCGGGCGCCATTCCCGGGCCGGGCGCGCTGAAGATCGCCGCCTGAGGCCTGTTCACAGTTCCGGTGTGGGCTGATCGGGGATGGCCGGTTGCCGCTCACGTGATATGCCAGTGATCGCGATGGCTTGGCCTTGCCATTGTCTTGGCCCGGGGACTTGCCCATAAAGGTCCGGTATTGCCCATGGACCGCATTCATCCGTTGAAGAAGCTTTTTCCAATCGTCGCGTTCATCGCCGTTGCGCTGATCAGCATGACCATGGCGGGGTTCGCCTATTTCGCGACGCAGGAAGCCGCCCGCATCAAATTCGAAGCGGCGTCCGATGACGCGCTCAACCGGATCGAGAGCCGGATCGACCTGCATCTGTCGCTGCTGCGGTCGACACAGGCGCTGTTCGACGCCCGCAATGGCGACATCTCGCAGAACGAGTTCAAGGCGTTCTTCGACGCGCTGGATATCGACAACAATTTCGCCGGCCTGCGCGGCATCGGCTTCCTGCGGCTCGTCAAGACGGGCGACGAGGCGGCGGTCGAACGCGATATCCTGCATGATTTTGGCGTCAGCCATCCGGTCTATCCGGGCACGACGCAGCCCTGGCGCGCCCCCATCACGCTTTTCGAGCCGCTGGACCCGTCCAACCGGGCCAGCATTGGCTACGATATGTTCAGCGAACCGGTGCGACGCGCAGCGATCGAGAAGGCAATGGCCGATGACCAGCAGCACGCGAGTGGGCTGGTGCAGCTGGGCCAGGGCACGGGTGTGGCGCAGACCTTCACCGGCTTCCTGGTCTTCGTGCGGCTCAACGTCGAAACCGCGCCGGAGGTCATCAACGCATCACGATCCTCGACCGCTGGCTTGCTCTACGCGGCCTTCCGGGCACGGGACCTGTTCCAGATCGCGCTCAGCCGCGCGCCGCTGCTGCCGGTCAACACCGAGATCTATGACGGCGCGGTGAATGGCGACAATCTTTTGTTCCGGTCGGAGACGCCGCCAGCTCCAACATTCGGCGATCGGCTGCTGGTCACCCGCAAGGTCACGGTGGCCGGCCGTCCGTGGACTGTGCTGTTCAGGCCGACCAGCGCCTTCTCGCAGCCGTCGTCGCGCGCCATCCCGCTGATGCTGGGGCTGTTCGGCTTGCTGCTGGCCGGTGCCATCGCGCTGGTGGCGCGCTATCAGGAGCGGGCATATGAGGCGGCATCACGCCTGCACGAGACGACCGAAAAGAGCCTGCTCGAAAAAGACCTGATGCTGCAGGAGATGAAGCATCGCATCAAGAATTCGATCACCAGGGTGCTGGCGATCGCGCGGCAGACGGCGTCGCGAGCGACCGACGTCAATGAGTTTTCCGCGTCTTTTTCGGCCAGGCTGCAGGCGATGGCGGCGTCCCAGGACATGCTGACGCGCTCACGCTGGCAGAAGGCCGATCTGGCCGATCTCCTGCGCATCGAACTTGGCCAGGTGTTCGGCAAGGATCTGCCCGAGGGCCTGCTGTCGGGGCCGGAGGTGCTGCTTGACGAGACCACGACGCAGGCGCTTGGCCTCACCTTCCATGAACTGGCGACCAATGCGCTGAAATATGGCGAAGCCGGCAATTCCGCCAATTCGCTTGGGCATGACTGGGCGCTCAAGGTGGATTGGTCGCTGGAAGGGCGTGGGCGAGAGCGGACGCTGGCGCTGAACTGGCGGGAGGCTGGGAAAAAGAAGGTCGAAGCGCCAGCCGAGACCGGATTCGGCACCAAGCTGATCGACCTGAACGTCACGCGTGAACTGCGTGGCACGATCAAACGCGATTTTCAGGCCGACGGTCTGAAAGTGGAAATCAAAATTCCACTGGTCGGCTAGAGCGATTCACCGTTTCACGGAAACGGTGAATCGCTCTAGCTCTTTGTTTTGACGCAATTCCGGACGGAAAACCGTTCACACTTTTCCTGGAATTGCTCTAAAGCGCGTCGCGTTGAAACGGATTCATGCGACGCGCTTTAGCGATTTGCTCTATGCATGTGGTTCTCCCAAAGCCGAGGTCACTTTTGGGCGACATGCATTAAGATTCTGCCGGTCAGCAGGGACAGCGACAGATCGCCAATCAAAAAAATCCGGAGGCCGGACTTGGCCCCCGGATTTGCATTCCTCTATCGCGGAATTAGTTGCAGCGTGCCGTGTAGGTTCCACGGCGGTCGCGATACACGCATTGGCCGTTCTGCAGCTTGCGCACCAGCAGGCCGGAACCGGCGCCGACAGCCGCACCAATCAGAGCGCCCTTGCCGCCGCCGACCAAGCCGCCGATACCGGCGCCAATCAAGCCGCCGCCCACCACGTCTTGCTCGGTCGAGGTGCAGCCGCTGACCGCGACCACCGCGACCATGGCAATAATCATCTTCCGCATTGAGTCACTCCTCACTTTGTGTCCACACTTTGGTAAGCACCAGCAGCCATCTAGCATGAAATAACGGCCTTTGCTGCTCGAATTTATTGTTGGTCAAGGGAGTCTTATTCTGGGCGCGCTGCGTTCGATGCCATGACCAGGCTGGAAATCGCCAGCGAGGCGTCGAGGCTGCCATCGGGGCGCACTTTCCAGACGATCTGGTCGTAATCATCCTCGAGCGCCGGGTCGACAGCAAGGCATTTGGCGACGATATGCTGCGCCTGTCCCTGCACGTCGCCCATGGCGAACGGCCGCTCGGCCGTGCACTCCTCGGCGGTTTCGAAAACGTTCACCGGCACCTGTAGCTCACGGCAGTCGGCCATCGAGTTGGTGCAGCCGATGACCAGCAAGAATGCAGCGATGTGTTCCATGGCGGGATGCCCTCCCGCCACAGTAACGGCCCATATTGGGGGAAAGTTCCTGAGCGCTCGGGGTGGCGAGCGAATAATGCCAGCGCTGCAGCGCCTGCCGGCGGGTTCCAGCGGTATCAGGATAAACAGCATCTGCTCTTATGGTGAACAGCCGGTTAAGGATCGTGGCTTGCCGCAGGCGCTCATTGCGTCTCGAAATTGCCATGCGGGACGACAAGACGGTATTCAAGGTGACCATCCGCGATGTCGAGGCTCGCGGTTCCGCCCAGGGATGTGGGAACCACCCGTTCCAGCGCCACGCTGCCGAAGCGCTTTTGCGTCTCCCGACCGCCATCGGTGCCAATGGTTTCGGCCCATGTCAGCGCCAAGGCAACCTCACCGGTGGCGGTGGTGTCGAGATCGGCGGTCACTTCGACGAACCCATCCGGGCGGGACAAGGCGCCGTAGCTGACCGAGTTGACGGCGAGTTCGTGCATGGCCAGGCCGATATGCAGCGCGGCGTTGGGATTGAGGTAGGGATTGGCACCCCGAAAGCGAAGGTTGTACGATGTGTTCGTCCCATAGCGGCCGACTTGGCTCGTCACCAGTTCATGAAGGGCGGCACCTCGCCAGTTGGAGGATGTCACCAGATCCTGGGAGGAGGCCAATGACTGCAGCCGGCCGCGAAAGCGCGTCAGGAAATCGCTGATGCTGTCGGAATAGCGACCGGTCTGGGTGGCGATGCTCTGGATGATCGCCAGGAGGTTCTTCGAGCGGTGGCTGACTTCGCGCAGCAGCGTTGTCAGGGTCTGTTCGCGCCGCCTCTGCTCGGTCGTCTCGACCATTGTGGTGACGACACCTTGCACGTCGCCGCCATCGCCATGGTCGGCGTCGACCCAAACCTGAAACCAGCGCACGCCATCCTCGACCGGAACACTGATATCCAGGCGCTGCGGATTTCCCGACGCGATGACCTCGCGCTTGGCGGTGCTGATGCGGTCAGCCTGTGTCGTCGGCAGGATGCCGTCGCCTTCAGCGGCGGCGGGAACCCAGGGCTCTCGCATGTTGCGGGCCCATACGGTTTTCATCTCGCGATCCTGATAGAGGACGGAAATGCCGGCATTGTGCAATGCGTGGAGAAGTGCCCGACCAAGCTGCATGCCGCTTTCGACAGGATGCAGCGCGATGACTTCGTCTGTCCGTGTGTTTCCCTCTTTATCTGCAGTCCTGGAACGCATCGGTCAATCTGTCCACCCAATCAGGCTGAACGGCTCATTGTCAAATGGGTTCCCAAAATGAAATCCCGTGGGCCGGCTTCCAAAGCGGTCCGCCGGACGGCGTCCTTTTGGGGGATACCGCCCGGCGGTGGCTGGAAACCGTTTGAGGGGTGCGGCTTCCAGTGTTCGCCTGGATGAACGCTCAGCCTCACACCCGCCTGAACAGGCCGGCCAGGAGCGAAATGACCAGGAAGGCGAGAAAGATGAAGAACAATATCTGCGCTATGCCGGCAGATGTGCCGGCGATGCCGCCGAAACCAAGCGCGCCGGCTATGATCGCCACGACAAGAAATACGAGCGCCCAGTAAAGCATGGTTCATCTCCTTCCGAATGGTGCGGTAAAAACGTGGGTGAATGCGGTTTGTTCCACCCTTTGCCGAAAAAGACGAAGCTTGCAAACCGTTAGAGGCAGGAGCGGGCCTCGAAATTCGCGGATGATGGGCCGGGCTGCCAAAAAGGCCACCCGATGCATCGCACCGGACGGCCTTTTTTCGTGAGTTCCCGCTGGAAAGCAGCGAAACTATGCGGCGGCTTTCGCCTGGCGGTCGAAGAACAGCGCCTGGCTGATCAGCGCCTTGACCATGTCGGGATTGAACGGCTTGGTCACAAGGAAGGCCGGTTCCGGGCGCTCGCCGGTCAGGAGGCGTTCGGGAAAGGCGGTGATGAAGATAACCGGCACCGAAGTTGACGACAGGATCTCGTTGACCGCCTCGATGCCTGAACTGCCGTCGGCGAGCTGGATGTCGGCCAGCACCATCTTCGGCCGTGTCTTGCCGAACATCGTCACCGCTTCAGCATGGGTGCGCGCCGTCCCGACGACACGATGGCCGAGGCTCTCGACCATCTCCTCTATGTCCATGGCGATCAACGGCTCGTCCTCGATGATCAGCACGTCGGTCGCCACCTGGCGGGAAATCTCATTGCTTGCCTGGGCAAGCAGCTCGGAGAATTCCTGCTCGCTGACGTCGAGAATCTCGGCCGCCTCGTCCTCGCTGAAGCCTTCGACGGCAACCAGCAAGAAGGCCTGACGGGGAAGAGGCGCGATCGCGTTGAGATTGGCGGCCGCGCGCTGCTCCCAGGCCGATTGTGCCTGCTCCTGCGGCACGCGGATGGCGATGGACGTGAAGAGTTTGGCGAAAACCTTGTACAAGGCGATGCGGTCGCTCGATGCCTCGGGAAAGATGTCTATATCGGCGATGATGGCCTCAAGCATCGCAGCGACCAGCGCGTCGCCGCTCTCTTGCGATCCCGACACGGCACGCGAGAAGCGGCGCAGGAACGGCAGGTGCGGGGCGATGGTGGCGGATAAACTCATGGTAAGACGTCTCCCTCAGAATGACGTGATTGCCCGGATTGCAGATCAACTGATTGCAAACCCCATTTAACAACGCGGGTCTTCCGAAAAAGTTCCGCGCGATATGGAACGAATAGGCGGGAACGGCGTTCTGGAGGTTGGGATGGGCAACCAGACGATGGTGCCGCTTGCCTTGTTTTGAGTTGAATAGCGGCTTGGGTTTGGGAATATAAGGGCGAAATGAAGGACATGACGAAAGATATTTTGACTGGCGCCGCGGGCAGGCGCCGGAACGGTGTCGGCGACCCGCTCGGGCCGAACTCCGAAATCGGACGCAAACTCAAACAGTATTATGACGAGCTGGTCTCCGACGATGTGCCGGATCGCTTTGCCCAGTTGCTCAGCCAACTGGAGCGGGCCGAACCCGCACAGAAGAAGGACTGAGCCATGGCAGCGGTCTCCCAAGGCTTCAAGACCGATCTGCTTGGGGCAATCCCGAGCTTGCGAGCCTTTGCCGTGTCGCTGACGCAGAATGCCGACAAGGCCGACGACCTCGTTCAGGAGACCCTGGTCAAAGCATGGGACAAGCATGAGAGCTTTCAGCCCGGCACCAACCTCAAGGCATGGCTTTTCACGATCCTGCGCAATGAATTCTATTCGCAGATGCGCAAACGCGGCCGAGAGGTGCAGGACAGCGACGGCATCATGACGGCCAGGCTCGCGGTGCATCCGGCCCAGCACGGCCAACTCGATCTCAAGGATTTTCGTGGCGCTCTCGAACAATTGCCGGAAGACCAGCGCGAGGCCATCATCCTCATCGGCGCATCGGGCTTCTCCTATGAGGAAGCCGCGGAAATCTGCGGTTGTGCAGTCGGAACGATCAAGAGCCGTGTCAGCCGGGCCCGCACGCGCCTGCAGGAAATCCTGAAGATTTCCGGCGAGGATGAATATGGACCCGATGCGATTTCGGCGCAGGTCACGGGGACGGCGGCGCATTGACGCGTGATCCGGACACGCGATCCGGGCACATCAGCATCGATCTCACCCAGGAGAGCCGCGTCCGTAAGCCACGGCCAGCGCTTCGACGAGATCTTCACCTGAATAGGGTTTAGTCACCAGCCTCACTCCCGGAAAGGATGTCCTGATCTCTTCCGCATCCGAATAGCCGGAGGCAAACACGAAAGGGACGCCTGTTTTTCGCAAGCCGGCTGCGAATTCGAGCGTCGAGGTGCCGCCCAGCATCAGATCGACGATGGCCGCGTCGAATTGCGTGGCGACCTCTCGGCCATTGATCTCGGCTAGATCGCGGGCAATCACCACCTCCCGTGCACCATGATCGCGGCAAAGCTGCTCGACGTCCATGGCAATGAGGAATTCGTCCTCGAGCACAAGAATCCGCAATCCGTCAAGCAATGGCGACACAGGCAAAGGCTCCTTTGAAACGTCGGAGTCATGATCGCAATTGCACTCGTTGTCATTTAAAAAAGACATGTCGCCGAGGTCGGAACCTCGATCTTGGCAAAACGTTGATCGCGACCTGCCGGCCGGCAGGCTTTCGAAGAGGGGTCGAAATGCCAGGCCAGAATGGACGCGCGCGGCCTATCTCATCGCCTTCATCGGCAGCCGGGCCAGGGCCGTCAGGCTGAGCGGCAAGCAATCCATCCAGATCCCGATCACCCAGCAGCATATCGCCGATACGCTTGGCCTGTCGCTGGTTCACACCAACAAGACGATCCGCAAGCTGATGGATCGCAAGCTGATCATCTGGCGCGATGGTGGTTGCGAGGTCATCGACAATGACGGGCTCAAGCAGCTCGCAGGCTGGGAAGGGCTGGGCGAGGGCCGCCGGCCGCTGATCTGACGCAGCACCGCTTGCCGGGCAAGGCGGCAGTGGGTCAGTTTGAAATTTCGCACTGGATGGGGGCGTCCGTCCGCAACTAGCTAAGTCAGCTTTGTCAGGTGCCGGTCAGTGGAAGGTTGGGCCATTAAATGCTATACTTGTTTGTTGCGTTCATAAAAGAATAGGGAGGAAAGGCATGGAACACATTCAAGCAAAGTCTGAATTTGATCGGCGTTCGGTTTTGATCTTCGGTGCGATGGGCGCCGCGACGCTGTTCGGGGGAGGTTCGTCCGCTAATGCGGAGGACGTGAAAGTCGAGGAACTTGCTCCAGGGGTAACATTGAAAACGTTCAGGGAAGTAGCGCCCATAGGGCCGGTTCCGGGCTTTTCGAAAGCACTGCTTATGGAAATCACCTTCCAGCCCGGATCAACGTTCTCGGACCCGGGTTCTAAAACCGTGGACATATGCGAAATCCAGGGTGCACCGCTCTATGCGGAAATCAAAGGGAAGGAACCTTTCACGTTACAGCCCGGTGACATCTACTTCTGCCCTGTTGGAAACGTAGAAACCGACACGAATAAGAGCGACAAGCCCAGCATCATGCGTATCATCGAACTAGTACCAGCCTGATATAAGCGGCACTACTAGGGCTGGGGCTCTCGCGCAAGACCGCCCCGGCCCTTGGTTGAATAGGGCCCGCGCGCCATCGGCTTCTCCGCTTCTTTCGCTTCGATCAGCGCTACGATATCGCCAATTTCCCAAAGCTTGTCCGTAACACCGGCGGCCATTGCGGGGTAACGCGAAGCGATGAATGAATGCGAACGAAGTTGTAGTACATGAAGTGCAGAGCGACCGCATTGGCGTGAGCCTCGACCTTCTTGGAAAAGCCGTTGGTCAGGCGGGTGAAGCGGCGCATATGCATTCGCATGGTGAGGTTCTGGCGTTCAGCAAATGACGTGCTGACGTGCTTGGGATCGGGATTGCCTTCGCGGGCGCTTTGGGTGCTTATCGGTCATAGGTCGAATATGGCATTCAGCGCGCCGGCCATTCAAAGGCGAAATTTCAAACTGACCCACTACCGGGAAGGCGGATCGGGTGCGCGCGGACAGGTTTTCGGCTAGTTTGTCCCGATGCCGGAACCTTGAGACGCACGGCGCGTTTGAAACCGCGCAATCACAAGGAGTTAAGGAATGGCCACCGGTGCAGGGAAGACCGCCAACGAAGCGCGGACGAATTCGGATCTCGAAGCCGACATCCGGCAATTGAAGGCTGACATCGACAAGCTCACCAAACAGTTGGCCAAGACCGGTGAGCACGGCTACGGGACAGCGCGCCGTGCGGCGGCCGAGGGCGTCGAACAGTTGCGCGCCCAGGGTGAAGCGGCCTTCGACAGCCTGCGCGGCAACGCCAGGGACATTGAAGCGCAAATGGTGGCCAGCGTGCGCGAAAAGCCCGTGACGTCGCTGGCGATCGCCGCCGGCGTCGGCTTCCTCTTCGCGCTGCTCGCGCGTCGCTAGCTCCGCCCCCAGATGGGACTGCTGGCATCCCTGCTCTCGGGTCTCGCCTCGGGCGAAACCGTGGCAGCCATACATCGAGCACGCACGGCGGCCATCGTTTACGCGCTTGCCGCGCTTGCCGCGTTCTGCGGCCTCGGCTTCCTGGTCGGGGCGGCCTATATCTGGGCCGCGACGCGCTATGGATCGTTCGCGGCATCGCTTGGTTTCGGCGGCGGCTTCCTGGTCGTCGCCGGCCTCGTTTTTCTGACCTATCGGTTGATGTCCGGCGTCCATGCCCGCCGCGAGGCAAGGCGGCGCAAGGCCAACATCATGGCGATCGGTATCACGGCCGCACTCGCGGTGCTGCCGACCCTGCTTAAGGGGAAGGGCGGCCTCGGCGTCATTTTGGGTCCAGCCTTGGCGCTCGCGGCCTATGCGATCTACCGTGAGAACGTGAAGCACGACGATCCGGATGCCGGGGAGGGGAAATAGGGCCGGCGGTCGGGGTAATATCCGTTGCTTGGTCAGATCTTCCAGCGGCATCGATATTTCGGCGAAGACGCCTTCGGGCCGGTATTCATTGCCGCTCGATACTAACGAGCGCAAGCAGGGCGATCGGTACCTGCATCACGGACGCGGCGAGGCTGCTGATGCGGTCCCCAGGTCGGCCGCCATGGCCAGCATCTTCAGCCCGTGCAGCACGGCCAGCCGGTCTTTGTCTTTCACCGCGCGCGCAACCTCGGCCGGCAGACCTGGCGCCGCCTTCCCCGGAACCATCGTAGCAAGGAACCGTTACCCGACCGTGTGCCGATAGGCGCATGAAGAGACAAGGACCGACCATGCCCAAGATCATTCCCGAAAACAAAGCGCGTCAGGGGCGATGGGGTCAGCATGGATTCCGTATCCTGATCGCCGCACTGCTTCTGGTGCTCATCGCGTGGGGCGTCGCTGAGATTTATGGGGCGTTGATCAAGTCGACGAACAGCGATCAGCAGCATGTCCCCACGCCGCCTACGACCGGAGAGGCGCCCTCGGGCTAGAACCGCTGATTGCACCGCTCCACCGAACATCAGGCAGCCTTCGCCTCGGTGATGCGGGACGGCACCAGGACATTCAGCGCGCCGGGCTGGATTTCGATCGTCGTCTCACGCTCGAGCCTGACCAGTTCGCCATCCATGACGGCGCGGAACTTCCTGCTGCCGGAATGGATTTTCAGGACCGTCCGGTCGGCCTGGTGGATTTCGACATGTTCGTTGTCGCGCCATTTGCCGCGTGCCATGTTGAAGAAGAACTTGACCAGTTCGGCGCGCTGCTGCGCCACGGTGACATAGATGCCAAGCACGCCGCCGGAAGGGTTGTCCGCATAAGGCAAGTGGCCTTCGCCGAACAGATTGTTGGTAATGCCGATGCCGGTTATGCGCGCAGTCATCTCGGCTTCGCCGATGCTGAGCGTGACGTTCATCGACGGCGGGTTCTTGATCGTCGCCCATGCCGCCTTGACCGAAGCGCCGATCTTTCCCAGGCGCGAGCCGAATTCCATCCTTTGGCGCAACTGCACCATCTTCGCATGCATTCCGATGGAGAACTGGTGCACGAAGGGCCGGCCGTTGGCCGTGGCCATGTCGACGGCGATGATTTCGCCGTCAGCGAAGGAATTCAGCGCAGCGTCGAGTGATTGTGGAATGCCGAGGCCGCGCGCGAACAGGTTCATGGTGCCGGCCGGCAGTATGGCGAGCGCCTTTTTCTTGCCCATCAGCCTCGCGGCCGCTGCTGAAATGGTTCCGTCGCCGCCACCGGCCAGCACGACGTCGACGGCGCGGCGCGAAACGCTGTCCAGGGTTTCCACCACGTCCTCTCCGGCAACCACGTCTATGCTGAGCGAGTGCCCTGCCGTTTCCAGTGTCTGACGCATCCGGTCGGCAAAAGCGGCAATGTCGGTGGAGCGCAAGGTGCCGCCGTCCCGGTTCAGCACCGCTGCAAATCTCATGCCCCGCTCCGTCAGTTCAACCACGAACAGGCCGGGACGAACCCAGCCGAAGACTGAAACGCGGCGCCCCGATGAAAGTTCCGGCAGCGCCGAAATCCGCGGTTGCATTTGATGATGTGGCACTTGGGATTGGCCGCGAGCGCCCAGGTCACTTTTGTCGGAACAACAGCATGTTCACGACGTTGTGAACCTGTAGAGATGCCGCGCCGGATCTCCTTTGTTTCCGCACGGCATGTACGAAATCAGGCACCAGGAGACACCATCATGATCCGCACCCTTTTAGCCACCACCGCCGTCGCTACATTGATTGCGACCGGCGCCTTCGCGCAGAGCGCGACAACCCCAGCACCTGCCGCCCCAGAGGCGCCTGCGGCCACCGCACCGGTGCCGCGCGCAGAGGGCAGCATCGTCACCAACATCATCGGCGAAACCGTCTACAACGGCACCGGTGACAACGCCGAGAACATCGGCAAGGTCAGCGACGTCGTCTTCGACAAGAACGGCCAGGCGAAATCCGTCGTCATCGGCGTCGGCGGCTTCCTGGGCGTGGGGACGAAGAATGTCGCCTTCGATTACGACAAGCTGCAGTGGGCCGAGAAGAATGGCGACCGTTGGCTGGTCGCCCAGACGACCACGGACGAACTGAAGGCACGGCCGGACTTCGACAGCAAGGCCTATGCACCGGCACCCGCGCCGTCGACAACCGCGGAAGCTCCGTCGGCTACCGCACCGGCCGACACCGCGCAGGTTCCCGCCAAGGTCGAGCCGGTGAATCGTGCCGAGGGCAACCTTGCCACCAACATCATCGGGGAAACCGTCTACAACGGTACCGGCGATGACGCGCAGAACATCGGCAAGGTCGACGACATCGTCCTGTCCAAGGAAGGAAAAGCCCAGTCGCTGGTCATCGGCGTGGGTGGTTTCCTTGGTCTGGGCGCCAAGAACGTCACCTACGACTTCAACAAGACACAGTGGGCGGAGAAGAACGGCAACCGCTGGCTGGTGGCGCAGACCACCAAGGAGGAGCTGCAGGCACAGGCGGAGTTCAACCGCAAGGCCTATGACCCGGCCCCGGCCACAACGGCATCCAATCAGCCGGCGGCAACCGCACCGGCTGTCACCACGGCCCCCGCCGCCGCTCCCGCCAACAAGACGGCCGCGGCTCCCGCAGCCACTACCGCACCGGCCCCCGACCAGACAACCACCGGGGCAATTGACAAGTCTACGCTCACGCCGATGCCGATTGGGGAAATCCGCGGTGACGATCTGAAAGGCACAACTGTCTACGGCGCCAATGACGCCAAGGTCGGTCAGATCGGCGATGTCGTGCTGACGCCGGACAAGAAGACCGACGCGGTGATCGTCGATGTCGGCGGCTTCCTTGGCATAGGTTCGAAGGAAGTGGCGGTCGGCATGGACAACCTCAAATTCATGACCGACAAGAATGGCAAGAAATATCTCTACACGACATTCACCAAGGAACAGCTCCAGGCACAGCCCGCCTATAACAAGGGCAGCTATGCCCAGCAGCGTGACCAGCAGCGAATGATGGTACGATAGGGCAGTAGGCAGTAGGCAGTAGGCAGTAGGCAGTAGGCAGTAGGCAAGCCCTATTCCCTACTGCCTACTGCCTTGCTCACATGGCCAACCACGCCATTTTCCGTCAGCTCCGCCAGCGCCAGTGACTGGTCGAGATGTTCGGCGCGCCAGGCGAGCAACCGCTCGGCGAACTCCAGCCGCACCGCGAGGTAGGCGGGGTCAGTGGCGAGATTCGTGAGTTCGCCGGGATCGCTCTCGAGGTCGAACAGCAGCGGCGGCAGGCCGCCGTTGAAATGCACATATTTGAATTTTTCCGTGCGGATGACGGCCAGGTTGCACTGGCGCGAGACAATGCCGAAATGCGCTTCGGCCTCGCCACCGGCAATCGAACGGAAATCGAACTCCCAATGCGCTGCGTCGCGCCAGGCCGCGGGACTCCCGCCGCTCAGGAACGGCGTCAGTGAATGCCCATCAAGGTGCGGTTCGGGGTCTTCGCCAAACAGGTCAAGGAGCGTCGGCAGGATGTCCACCGCCTCGGTGAAGCGATCGACACCGCGGCCGGCAGCCTTGCCGTGGTGCGGATCACGGATGATCAGCGGAATGTGGTAGCTGCCGTCGAAATAGCCGCCCTTGCCCAGCATGAAATGATCGCCCAGCATCTCCGCATGGTCCGAGGTCAGTACGATGATCGTGTCGTCCCAGGCACCTGCGGCCTTGACCGCCTGCCAGATGCTGCCGAGCTGCGCATCGGTTTCGGAGATCATGCCGTAATAGATTGCGCGGATGCGGCGGAAATCATCCTCGCTCCAGTCGTGCACCTTGCCATTGGCGCCGGGACGGAATTTGGCCTGCTTCTGGCGGCCGAGATCATAGGCGAGATAGGGATGGCTCCGTGCCTCCGCCTGCCAGTTGGCCGCACGATGGAATGCGGGGCCGTCGGCCGGCTCATAGAGCGTGTTGTACGGTTCCGGCACGATGAAGGGCGGGTGTGGGCTGATGAAGGACAGATGCGCGAACCACGGCTTGCCCTGTTCCTGCTCGCCGAGCCAGCGTGTGAATTCACCGGTCAGGAAAGCGGCGGGCGTTTCGTCCCTGGAATAAACCGGCGGGGCATTGCTGACGGTGCCGGCCTCGCCGCTGCCGTCCACCGGACGATGGATGCCGGGAGATCCGGCACTGATATCGATGCCCCGCTGCTTCAGCCAGGACAGCCATTGCTTCTGGTGCTCGGGCAGCAGCTGGCGCACGGTGAACCCCGGCAGCACGCCCTCATAGCTTTGCAGCCTTGGATCGCCAGGCGCGAGCAGGCGCGGATCGAGCGAGACGTCGGTGTAGCCGAACAGTGTCGGATCGTAGCCTAGCGCCCGGGCATACAGCGCGATGTTGCCGTGGCGGGCATCCAGCGGCGAGCCGTTGCGGCAGACGCGGTTGTTCATCTGGTAGAGACCGGTGTAGAGGCAGGCACGCGCCGGCGAACAAGGCGCCGCGCCGCCATAGTGCCGCTTGAACAACACGCCCTCGGCGGCGAGCGCGTCGGCATTTGGCGTCTTCACCACGGGGTGGCCAACCGCCGACAGGCAATCACCGCGCCACTGGTCGCAGGTGATCAGGAGAACGTTCGGGCGCCTGGCTTTTCCTGTCACTCGCGATGCCCTTGTCGCAACATGTTCGAATGCCGCTCATGGAACCGATTTCCAGCAACGGCGCAAGCCTGGCCTGTTAGTCTATCGGTGAACGACCTTCTTCCGATTGTTCATATTTTCAGCACAGTCCATTCTGTGTTTGCCGCCTTTGCCGCTGGCAGTCGTGTCCTCATATTGGCGTGGACAGCGGCAAGGGCCGCATAAATACAAGGGAAGGAGCACGACAATGCTCGACCAGATCAAGGGCCTGCATCACGTCACCTCAATGGCTGGTGATGCCCGGCAGAACAATGATTTCTTCACCCACAAGCTTGGCCTGCGCCGGGTCAAGAAAACAGTCAATTTCGACGCGCCCGACGTCTACCACCTCTATTATGGCGATGAGGTCGGCACGCCCGGTTCGGTGATGACCTATTTTCCGTTTCCCAATATCGGCAAGGGCCGTCATGGCGTCGGCGAGGTCGGCACCACGGTCTACTCCGTGCCCGAAGGCACGCTCGCCTATTGGGAAAAGCGCTTCGCCGATGCAGGTGTCTCCGGCCTGTCGCGCGACGAGACGTTCGGCGAGAAGCGTCTGGCGTTTGCCGGTCCCGACGGCGACGGTTTCGCGCTCGTCGAGGCCAAGGCCGACGGCCGTGCGCCCTGGGCGAAAAGCGGGGTTCCGGCTGACGCAGCGATCCGTGGCTTTCACTCGGTTGCGCTCAGGCTGAAGGATGGCGGCGCCACAGAGGAGCTCTTGAAATTCATGGGTTACGAGGAAATCGAGAAATCAGGCAATGTCAGCCGGTTCGCGGTGAAGAACGGCAATGGTGCCGATGTCGTCGATATCGAATCGCTGCCGACCGCACCCTTCGCCGATCTCGGCGCCGGCTCGGTCCACCATGTCGCCTTCGCCGTCGAGAACCGCGCCAAGCAGCTCGAAGTGCGCAAGGCATTGATGGATACGGGCTATGGCGTGACACCGGTGATCGATCGCGACTACTTCTGGGCGATCTATTTCCGCACGCCGGGCGGCGTGCTGTTCGAAGTCGCCACCAACGAGCCGGGGTTCGACAAGGACGAGGACACCGCTCATCTGGGCGAAGCGCTGAAACTGCCGACGCAGCATCAGCACCTCAGGCCCTATCTCGAGCAGCATCTGCAGAAGCTGGAAGGCTAAGGCCATGAGCAAGGACGCTTACATCCACACGGTGCTGCCCGGTTCACCGGGCGGCGTGCTGCTCTTCGTCTTCCATGGCACGGGGGCGGACGAGAACCAGCTTGTCTCGCTGGGGCGCGATCTCGCGCCCCAGGCAACCATCATCTCGCCGCGCGGCGATGTGTCGGAACATGGTGCCCCACGCTTCTTCCGTCGTACCGGCGAGGGCGTCTACGACATGGACGACCTGGGCCGGGCGACGGACAAGATGGCTGAATTCGTCAAGGCGCATGTCGAGGCGGCCCATGTCGGGGCGACAAAGCCATCGGCAGTGCTCGGCCTCGGCTATTCCAACGGCGCCAACATCCTGGCCTCGGTGGTGTTTGCCATGCCGGGATTGTTCGATGCCACAGTTCTGATGCATCCGCTGATCCCGTTCGAGCCGCAGGTCAAGGGCAGCCTCGTCGGCCGTCACATCCTGGTGACCGCCGGCAAGCGTGATCCGATCTGCCCGCCGAACCTGACGACGCGGCTCGAAGCCTATTTGCGTGCCGACGGTGCCGATGTCACAGTGGAGTGGCACGAAGGCGGGCATGAGGTTCGGCCAAATGAAATCGAGGCGGCGCGGCGGCTTTTTGCCGGTGTCGCCCAAGGAGCTTAGCGATGCCCGACCAACTGCCTGAGATCGAACTGGAAGATCGCGGTTCCAAAGGGCGCTATGTCCTGCGCGGCCCCGATGGCGCCGAGGCCGAGATGACCTTCACCAAGATCGGCGAGCACCAGATCATCATCGACCACACCGAAGTGCCGGACGTCTTTCGCGGCCAGGGTGCCGGGCTTCGGCTCGTCACCCGCGCCGTCGAGGATGCACGCGCGGCGGGCAAGAAGATCATCCCGCTCTGCCCGTTCGCCAACGCCCAATTCCGCCGCCACGCGGAATGGGCCGACGTGCTGAAGCATTAGGGTCAGACAAGCGGGCGATCAGGTGCGGGGTATAAAAGGGCAGCCGCCGGCACGGCTTTGTAATTTGCGCGGGTAGCACATCGTGCCTAAGTGGGTATGATATATCGCTCCCGCGCCGACAAACGAACTGAATGACCCCCCAATGACAGCATCCGATATCGTCCCCGTCTTCGACGGCCATAACGACACGCTGCTCAGGCTGTATCAGTCCAAGGACACGGACGTCGAAAAGCTGTTCATCGAAGGGAAATCGGGCGGTCACATCGACCTGCCGCGGGCCAAGGCCGGCGGCTTCGCCGGCGGCATGTTCGCGATTTTCCCGCCGCCGGTCGAGAAAACCAGGCGCAGCGCCGTGCCCTCGGCACCCAGCGACAGCGAACCACTGCCGCCCGAGGTCCCGCGCGCCGATGCGCTCAACTCGACGATCGCGATGGCCTCCATCCTGTTTCGGCTGGAACGGGCGGGAGCGCTCGCCGTCTGCCGCAGCGCCGCCGACGTGCGCAAAGCCATGGCACAAGACACGATCGCCGCCGTGTTCCACATCGAGGGCGTCGAAGCGATCGATCCCGAACTCACGATGCTCGATGTGCTGCATGCCGCCGGCCTGCGCTCGCTGGGCATCGTCTGGAGCCGTCCGAATGCTTTCGGCAACGGCGTGCCGTTCCGTTTTCCATCCTCGCCCGACACCGGGCCGGGCCTGACCGATGCCGGCAAGGCGTTGGTCAAGGCCTGCAATCAGCTGAAGATCATGATCGACCTCTCGCATCTCAACGAGAAGGGCTTTCGCGATGTCGCCGGGCTCAGCGATGCGCCGCTGGTCGCTACCCATTCGAACGTGCACGCGATCTGCGGCCATTCGCGCAATCTCACCGACTGGCAGCTCGGCGCCATCCGCGAGTCCGGTGGCATGGTCGGTCTGAACTTCGCCACCGGGTTCTTGCGTGAGGACGGGCGCATGAATGCCGACACCAGCCTCGACATCATGGTGCGTCATGTCGATTCGCTGCTGCAGGCGCTGGGCGAAGATGGTGTTGGTCTCGGCTCCGATTTCGATGGCGCCATGATCCCCGCCGCCATCGGCGATGTCGGTGGCCTGCCCAAGCTGATCGATGCCTTGGCGGCTCGCGGTTTCGGCCGCGCGCTGATCGAAAAGATCGCTTACCGCAACTGGCTGAGCATGCTGGAACGAACGATCGGTTAGCGTGGGCGCTGTTCGAAGCCCATGCGCTTGAGCCAGTCCTTGCCGACGCCACGGTCGCGGATGATCGGCAGTGGATTTTCCGAATCGAGCCGCGCGCAGATGCGGTAGACTTCCAGCGTCTCGGCGCTCATCTCGCCGCGCTTGTAGAAGAACATGGCGGCGGCATAGCGCGTGCGGCCGGACCATTTCTCGCCGAGCGGCGTGTTGATCAGCTGCCACTGTTCGGCGGCTTCCTCATCGTCTTGCTGCTTGTCGTCGTCGTCGGTCATGGTCAGAAATCCGCCGGCGGAGTGGTGGTGCGGCGCTCGAGCTTGATGAAGGGCCGCGCCACCACCTTGGCCCGCTTCATCAGCTTCTGGTATTGCAGCTCGCGCATGGCGTAGATCTCGACCCACAGGTCCTCCACGACAGTATCACCGTAGGGCCGCGCCAGCGAGGCGATGGCGATGTTGCGCTTGGCCATCGGCGACCACATGGCGGCGCTGACCAGCCCGACCTCCCCGCTTTTCTTGTGGTAGACGATGGCATGTTCGGCCGGAATGTTGCCTTCGATCTCAAGTCCGACCAGCACGTGGCGCAGCTTGCATTTGGCGCGGGCCGCGAGAATGGCGCGGCGGCCGTTGAAATGGCCTTTTTCCAGATCGATCATGAAGCCGAGGCCGATTTCGTCCGGCATGCGCAAGCGGTCGGCACGGATGGCGTGCTCGGCGGTGGTGAAATCGGCATTGGCGACGATGAGGCCAGCCTCAAGCCGGGCGCGATTAAGCGCGGTGTAACCGATGGCGCGGATGCCGTGCAGTTCGCCTGATGTCATCAGCCGGTCCCACAGGCTGAGCGCCTTGTCGGCCGGCACGAACAGCTCGTAGCCGAGATCGCCGGTGAAGCCGGTGCGCGAAATGGTTACGGTGCTGCCATCATGCGCGAAATCGGCGAGGTCGAAGACTCTCAGTTTCTCGACGCCGGCGAAGCCGGCATCGCGCAACGCGGCAAAAGAGGTTGGTCCTTGCAGAGCGAGCCCGGCGACGGCCTCGGTTTCTTCCTTGACCGTGACGTCGAATCCGATGGCGCTGTCGAGCAGCCACGGCAGATGCCGTTCCTGCGAGCACAGGCGGAAGCGTGTCGGCGACAGCCGGAACAGCGTGCCGTCGTCGAGGACGAATCCCTCGTCATCGCACCATGCGGTGTAGTGAATGCGACCAGGCCTGAGTTTTGTCACGTCGCGCAAGGTGACGCGGTCGAGGAAGGCTTCGGCATCCGGCCCCTCGATCCGGTATTTGGTCATCGGCGAAATGTCGAACAGCGCCGCCTGGCTGCGAATGGCGAAATATTCGAGCTCCTCGTCCCACAGCGAATGCGGGGCGCGGTAGCCGGCCCAGTTGTACCAGTCCTGGGTCTTGGCCAGCGCGTCGATGCGCGGCTGGAACGGCGTGCCGAGCCGCAGCGTGCGGAAATGAGATTGCGCCGCGATGCGAGCTGAGTTGATTTTCACATGACGATTCATGACGGCGTTCCTTCGCGCCCCCCTCTGTCCTGCCGGACATCTCCCCCACGAGGGGGGAGATCGACTGTTGTCCCGGCTTTCGCCAACCAGCAATGTTCCAGGAATGAGCGAGGGCGCCGAAGCTGCCAATCTCCCCACCTGTGGGGGAGATGTCCGGCAGGACAGAGGGGGGCGCCGCAGAGCGCGGCTTTCGCGAACAGAAAAATCATGCCTATCTCCCCATCGCGATGATGCGCCATGCTGCGTTGAGGCCAGGGGCGCCGGATACGCCGCCGCCCGGGTGCGAGCCGGCGCCGGCCAGGAACAGTCCTTCGATCGGGGTATCGTAGCCAGACCAGCTGGAGACGGGGCGCGACATCAGCATCTGGTCGGCCTGCAATTCGCCGTGGTGCCAGTGGCCACCCGGCATTCGGTAACGCGTCTCGATGTCGGCCGGTGTCAGAAGCTCGGCATGGACGATGCTCTTGCCGATGCTGGGCGCGTAAGCCTCGAGCTGCGCCATGATCGCCTTGAGGAATTTCGGCTTGCCGGCAACCCAGCCTTCTTTCAGCGCGTACGGCGCGTATTGCACCACCGTCGACAGCACACAGGCCCCACCAGGCGCGAGCGACGGGTCGGCAAGGCTGGGCAGCGTGATCTCCATCACCGGCTCCTGCGAGAATTCGCCATATTTGGATGGGTTGAAGGCGCGCTCGACATGGTCGGGCGAGGGGGCGATGACCAGCCGGCCGTTGTGACCGGCGGCATCGACGCCGGTGAATTGGGGCGGCCGGTCGAGCGCCAGATTGAGCTTGGCCGCGTCGCCCCTCATGCGAATGTTTTTCACCTTGCGCACGAAGCCGGTGTCGATCTCGCGCGGTCCGACGAGATCGAGGAAGGTGGTTGCCGGATTGATGGCGGAGACGATTGTGCTCGCGCGCAGCTCCTCGCCATTGTCGAGCGTGACGCCGACAGCCCGGCCTTTCTCGACGACGATTTTTGCCACCGGAGCCGATATGCGAATGACGACGCCAGCCCTTTCCGCCGAGGCTCGGATGGCGGCGACGACCGCACCCATGCCGCCTTGCGGCAGCATCTGCGCGCCGGCCGCTCCGCCAGTCTCGCCTGCCAGCCGATAGTAGAGGCCAAGCAGCGATGTCGGTGAGCGCGGGCCGAGATGGCAGCCAAGCGTCGCGTCGAAGGCAAGCAGGCCCTTCAGCCTGATATCTTCAAGCTGCTCGTCGAGCAGGTCGGCGACATTCATCAAGAGCACGCGCAGGAAGTCGCGCATATCTTCCTTGCCGAGTTTTCTCAGCGCCAGTGCGGTCTGGCCAAGCGAAGCGGTCTCGAGCAGCGACATGCCGTCGAGATCGGGCGGACGTCGGGAGAGGAATGGTTTCAATATGCCGGCATAGCGCAGCAGCTGCGCGCGCAAGTCCCTCCAGGCGGACTGTTCGGACGAACTGGCGCCGGTCAACACCTCGCCATAGGCGCCATGCAGGACCAGCGGCGGGCCGTTCTTCGACAGCGCTACCGACGGTATGAAGTCGGCACGCGCGATTTTCAGCCCGTGCTTCTCCAGCTCCAGCGTCTTTACCACGTCGGGATGCAGGCGGTTCAGCAGATGGGCGACGGACGAGCCGCGAAAGCCGGGGGCGAATTCTTCGGTGCGCGCGGCGCCGCCGACTTCTTTTCCGGCCTCCAGCACCAGCACCTTGCGGCCGGCTGTCGCCAGCGTCGCAGCAGTGACAAGGCCGTTGTGGCCGCAGCCAATGACGATTGCATCAAATGACGTCATGGGCGGGGCTCATATGCGAGGTGGATTTCGCGAGATCGCGCAGGATCTTGACGGCGGCGTTGCGGCCGGGCGCCCCCATGACGCCGCCGCCTGGATGGGTCGAGGAACCGCACATATAAAGGCCGCCAACCGGTGAGCGGTATTGCGCGTAACCCGGCACCGGGCGGTTGAACAAAAGCTGATCGAAGGTCAGTTCGCCTTGAAAAATGTTGCCTTCGGTAAGGCCGACTTCCGCCTCGATCTCGCGCGGTGTGCGCACCTCCATGTGGACGATGCGGTCGCGGAAGCCCGGCGAATACTCCGCGATCTGTGCAATCACGCTTTCGGCGAAACCATCGCGGTCGGCGTCGGTCCATTCGCGGCCGTTCACTTTTGGCGGCGCGTATTGCACGAAGCAGCTCATGAAGTGCTTGCCCGGCGACGCCATGGTCGGGTCGAGCGTCGTCGGGATCACCATGTCGAGGAAGGGATCGGCCGACCAACGCCCGGCCTTCCAGTCGTCATAGGCGCGCTCCATGCGCTCCATCGAATCGGTGAGATGCATGTCGCCGCGATAGACCGGCGAGTCCTTCGGCAGCGCCGGGAATTCGGGCCGCGAATCGAGCGCGATGTTGACCTTGCCGGACGAGCCGCGGATCTTGAAGTTCTTCACCCGGCGCAGGAAGATGTCGGGCAGCTCCTTTTCCTCGACCAGCTTGAGGAAGGTGCGCTTCACGTCGGCGTTGGAGACGACGAGCTTGCCGTAAATTTCCTCGCCGCCGGCCAGCACCACGCCTTTGGCCTTGCCGCGCTGGACAAGCACATGATCGACTTCGGCGCCGGTGCGGATGGTGCCGCCCGAGGCCTTAAACGATGCGGCCAGCGCCTTGGTGACGGCGCCCATGCCGCCGCGCGCATAGCCCCAGGCGCCGACCGAGCCGTCGACCTCGCCCATATAGTGGTGCAGCAGCACGTAAGCGGTGCCGGGCGACATCGGCCCGAGCGCGGTGCCGATGATACCGGACAAAGCGAAGTTCGCCTTGATCACATCAGTCTCGAAATATTCGTCGAGGAATTCCGAGATCGACATCGTCCAGAAGCGCAGCGTCAGCGCCATTTCCTCAGCCGACAGGCCGGCGAACTTCTTGCCGAGATAGAGCAGCTCGCCGAGGTCGCGCGGCTTGAGGCTGGTCGGATCCGGTGCGGTGCGCATCAACAGCGGCTGGATGAAACGGCATTGCCGCGTCACGTCACGGGCGTAGCGGTCATAGGCTTCGGCGTCGCGTCTGGAGAAGCGGGCGAATTCGCGCCGGTGCGCGTCGTGGTCACGGCAGTTGGCGAGATAATCGCCGTCGCGGGTGAACACCGCGCCGCCCTCATAGGAGATGACCTGCAGGCCGAAGCGCGGCAGTTCGAGATCGCGCATGATCTCCGGCCGGAACAGCGAGCAGACATAGGAGCAGTTGGAGTAGAGGAAGCCCGGCGTCAGCTCGCGGCTGGTGGCGGCACCGCCGACCCAGTCGTTCTTCTCGACCACCAGCACGTCGAGCCCGGCGCGCTGCAGATAACAGGCGTTGACCAGGCCGTTGTGTCCGCCGCCGATGATGATCGCATCCCAAGCTTTCATTGTGGCCCAGTCTTTTTGTTTCTACGCAATTCCCAAGGGAAAGCGCTGCGCGGTTTTCCCGGGAAAACCGCTCACACTTTTCCTGGAATTGCTCTGTGCGACCCGCTCTTCATTTTTGCGTGATCTGTTCCCGAATGCACCGAATTTGGCATGGCATCAGCTATTTTGTCCAGCCATTCTGAATGAATGTTCAACAAATGATGTTGCGTTTTCGCACGCATGCGCTAGCCTTTGCCGGCGTTCGAACTAGCATTCATCGATTGGGGATCGAGGGCTGATGATCGAAACGGCAAATGTCGAGCCGGAGTATGACGACACCGCCATCCGCTTCCTCGAAGCGCTGTGGGGTGAGGGCTACCTGTCGCCGGGTGGGCCTGAAGAGGTCGACCGGGTGGTTGAGGGGCTTTCCCTCGAGGGCAAGACGATCCTCGACATTGGCTGCGGCTCTGGCGGCATCGCGCTGCATCTGATCGAGCGCCATGGCGCCGCCCACGCCACCGGCTTCGATGTCGAACAGCCGGTGATCGAGGCGGCCAGACGGCGAGCTGCCGGGCGCGGGCTCGCGGATCGCGCCAGCTTCATCCAGGCGCCGCCGGGACCGCTGCCTTTCGCCGACCGCTCCTTTGATGTCGTCTTTTCCAAGGACGCGCTGCTGCATGTGTCCGACAAGGGCGCGCTGTTCGCCGAAATCTTCCGCGTGCTGAAGCCGGGCGGCGTCTTTGCCGCCTCCAACTGGATGATCTCGCATGATGGCGAGCCGTCGCCCGAGATGAAGGCCTATGTCGCCGCCGAGGGGCTGTCCTTCGCCATGGCCTCGCCGGCGCGCTATGCCCAGGCGATGCGTGGCGCCGGCTTCGCCGATGTCACCGTCAGGGACCGCAACCCGTGGTATCGCGAGGTCGCGCGCGGCGAGTTGCGAAGGCTGAAAGGGCCGCTCTATGCGCCGGTCGCGGCCATCGTCGGCGCCGCCTATGTCGACAAGAATATCCGGACCTGGGAAGCCATGCAGAAGGTGCTTGACAGTGGTGAGCACCGTCCCACTCATCTTCGCGGGTGGAAGCCGGATGCAAAGGGATAGCCGGCGATGCTGGAGACCATCACACGCATGAAGACGGCAGACGCCAGGGACGCGCTCCTTGAAACAGCACGAAAGGCCGAATCCGAGAAGCGCGGGCGCAAGGCCTCGAAGGAGGTCAGGCAGCTCCAGCTCATCGAGGCGACGATCGATTCGCTCGCCAAGCGCGGCTATTCGGAGACGACGATGGCCGATGTCGCCGACGGCGCCGGCCTGTCGCGCGGCATCGTCAATTTCCATTTCGAGAGCAAGGAAAAGCTGCTTATCGCGACGCTGCAGCACATGTATGACGAGTACTCGGTACATTGGCGCAATGCGTTGCAGAGGGCAGGAGATGATCCCGCCCGTCAGCTCCAGGCCCTGGTCGCGGCCGATTTCGACCGCTCGATCTGCAACAAGCGCAAGCTTGCCGCATGGTGCGCCTTCTGGGGCGAGGCCAAGTCGCGGCCAACCTACCAGGCGCTGAGCAGCGCGCGTGATGCCGTTTATCAGAACATCTTCATCGACCTTTGCGCGGCGCTGAAGGAGAGCGGCGGCTATGCCTATGAGGCGCAGGTCATGGCGCTGGCGCTCAGCGCCATGCTGGAAGGTTTGTGGCTGCGGTTGATGATGGGCACCGAGGACACAACCCGCGAGTCGGCCTTGCAGGCGGCTAATGAATTCCTGTCGGCGGCGTTCCCCAGACACTACCCGGCACAGGCCGACGGCCCAACGAGGTCATAAGAAAAGACGAAACCATAAGAAGACCAGAACACCACAGAGGATGGAACAGCGATGAAGACACTGACAAGACGCCTGACATTGACCCTCGTGCTGACTGGTGCGCTGGCGGCTTCGGCCGCGGCGCTGGCGATCGCTGCAGACAAGGACCTGATCGTGTTCGATTGGTCCGGTTACGAAGACCCCAGCTTCCACCCGAAGTATGTCGAGAAGAACGGCGATTCGCCGACCTTCGCCTTCTTCGGCGACGAGGACGAAGCGTTCGAGAAGGTGCGTTCCGGCTTCAAGGCCGATCTCGGCCATCCCTGCTCGCAGAGTGTGGTGAAATGGCGCGAGGCTGGCCTCCTGCAGCCGCTCGACACCTCGAAGATTGCCGGCTGGAAAGACCTCAATCCCGGTATCATGGCGATGAAAAATCTCGCCACGACCGATGACGGCAAGGCGTGGTTCATGCCTTGGGACTGGGGCAACACGCAGCTCACCTACAACTCCTCCAAGATCGATGCCAAGGATGTGCAGTCGCTGAAGGCGTTCGCTGACCCGAAGTTCAAGGGCCGCGTCTCCATCGGCGACAATGTCGACGACGCCTATGCGCTGGCAAGCCTTGCCATTGGCCTGAAGGATTGGACCAAGATGACGGATGACCAGTTCAAGCAGGCTTCCGACTTCCTGCGCCAGGTGCACAAGAACGTGCGCTCCTACTGGACCGACACCACCGACATCGTCCAGCTGTTGAGCGGTGGCGAAGTCGACCTCGCCTGGGCCTGGAATGATGCCACCGTTCAGTCGGTCGCCGCCGGCGTGCCGATCGAGTCCATAAAGGACACCAATGAGGGCATCTCGACCTGGGTCTGCGGCTATGTGCTGTTCAAGGACGCGCCCGGCAACATCGACAAGGCCTATGACTATCTGAACGCCGTCAACGATCCGGAGACCGCCAAGGTCCTGGTCAAGGACTGGGGCTATGGCCAGGCCAACGCGAAGGGCATGGCCGGTGTCGATCAGGCGATCCTGAAGGAGAAAGGCTATGACGACGTGCAGAAATTCGTCGACAAGACGCTGTTCCAGTCACCGCTGCCGTCCGACCTCAAGCTGAAGATGATCGCCGAATTCGAGAAGATCAAAGCAGGTTACTGATCCCGTCACGATTGCCCGTTCCGCCACAGCTATGGCGAGCGGACGGGCCTCGCCAAGGCAGATGATTTCTCCTAACCTCGCAGCAGCTTTTTCGCGATGGGGGAGTTTTGCCATGATGCCGATGCTGCGCCGCCTTGCCCTCGCCGCCGCCTGCATGATCGGCGCCGGCGCGGTCTATGCCTGGGCGGCAGGCGGCGGCGACCTCGTGGTGTTCGACTGGTCCGGTTACGAAGATCCGCTGCTGCATCCCGCCTACGCCGCCAAATATGGCGCCGAGCCGACCTTTGCTTTCTTCGGCGACGAGGACGAAGCCTTCGAGAAGATGCGGGCGGGCTTCAAGGCCGACATCGCGCATCCCTGCTCGCAAAGCGTGGTGAAGTGGCGCGAGGCCGGCGTGCTGCAGCCGCTCGATACCTCCAGGATATCAGGCTGGAAGGACCTCAATCCCGGCATCATGGCGATGAAGGATCTCGCCGTCACCGCCGACGGCAAGGCCTGGTTCATGCCGTTCGACTGGGGCAACACATCGCTGCTCTACCGCACCGACAAAGTGACGGCGGATGAGGCGCAGTCGCTGAGGATTTTCGCCGATCCAAAATACAAGGGCCGCGTCACCATCGGCGACAATGTCGACGACGCCTACGCGCTGGCGAGCCTGGTCATCGGCCTCAAGGACTGGACTAAGATGACCGATGCCCAGTTCAAGGAGGCCTCCGCTTTCCTGCGCGAGGTGCACAAGAACATCCGCTTCTACTGGACCGATGACACCGACCTCAACCAGGCCTTCATCGGCAATGAGGTCGATCTCGTCTGGGGCTGGAACGAGACCTTTGTGACACTGAAGGGTCAGGGCCTGCCGATCGCCATGAACCGCGATACCAAGGAGGGCATTTCAACCTGGGTGTGCGGCTATGTGCTGATGAAGGATGCGCCGGTCAAGCTTGATGAAGCCTATGACTTCCTGAACGCGGTCAACGCTCCCGCTGTTTCGGACTATCTGGTCAAGACCTTCGGTTATGGCCACGGCAACGGCGCCGGCATGGCTGCCATCGACCACGAGGTGCTCACCGACCGCGGCTTCGACAATCTCGACAAGTTTCTCGACAAGACGCTGTTCCAGCAGCCTGTCGCGCCCGAGATGAAGAAGCGCATGGTCGACGAGTTCGAGAAGATCAAGGCCGGCTATTGACGAACGAACCGAAAAGAACCGACGTCGTCATCGTCGGTGCCGGCTTCACCGGCCTGTCGGCAGCGATTGAACTGAAGAAGGCCGGCATCGGCTTCGCGCTGCTCGAAGCACGCGACCGTGTCGGCGGGCGGGTCGAAGCTGTTCGCAACAGTCTTGGCGAGCGTATCGACAGCGGCGGTCAATTCCTCTGCGAGGACATGCCGGAGGTGATGGCGCTGGCGAGGGCGCGCGGCAAGGCGTTTGTCGAAACCTATGTCGAGGGCGATTTCATCGCCTATCCGTCGATGTCGGCCAAGGACGCCAAGCGGACCTATCATGGCGCCATGGCGATCCGCGAGCGCATGAACGGAATCGAGCCGGACGACCCCTCGATAGCCGGCATGACAGTCGCGGCCTGGCTCGAAGGCCAGCATGATTCCACCGATGCCAAGACGGCTTTCCGGTCGATGATCGAAGGCCTGTGGTGCCTGGCTATGGACAAGGTGCCGCTCTGGCACCTGATCGACAATGACCGGCGCATCACCAATGAGGTGCCTGAGCTGCAGTATTCTCTGCGCGAGACGATGCAGTCGCTGGCCGAGGATCTCTCTGGCGGTCTCGGCGACCGGGTGCGGGTGAACGAACCGGTCACGCGCATCGAGCATGGGCCGCAGGGGGTTCGTATCGCCACGGGCAATGGCGTGATCGAAGCGCAGCAAGTGCTGGTCGCCTTGCCGCCGGCAACTGCCGCGAAGCTCGATTTCACGCCCCTCTTGCCGCCGCGTCTCGGGGAGGCGCTTGGCGTGTGGGAAAGCGGCGCGGTGATCAAGATCCTGGTGCGCTATGCCAGGCCGTTCTGGCGCGAGCGGGATTTGAGCGGCATGGTGATGTGGCGCGACCTGCCAGGATTGTTTGCCTGCGACGCCAGCAGGGACGCCGAGCAGGCCGCGCTCGTCGTATTCGTGGGCGGACCGCTGGCACTGCGCTGGCATGACCTCGGCGAGGCGGAACTGCGTGCGGCAGTGATCGCCCGGTTGGAGGCAGCCTTCGGTCCGGATGCCGGCGATGTCATCGATTTCAGTTCGCGAGACTGGGCATATGACCGCTGGAGCGGCGGTGCCTACAGCGACCTCATTGTCGACGTGACGGTAAGGGATGCCGAGCGCACGATTCTTGCGGGCGCGCCGCCAGTCCATTTCGCTTCGTCGGAGCTGTCGCCGTCCTTTCCGGGCTATGTCGAAGGCGCGATCGTGGCCGGGCGCATCGCGGCACAAAAGATTATCGACGAGTTTCAGTCCGCCATCGCCACCAGGGCCTCGGGATCGTAGGCAAGGCGGACCGAGGTGCCGACCGGAATGTCGTCGGCGCCGAAATCGTTGGTTTCAGTGACCGACAGCGGCTTTTCCAGCCCCGGTATCTCGACGATCAGATGGGTGATCTCGCCGAAATAGTGGCGTTCGACCACCTTGCCGGCGACCTCGAATTTCGCCGTCGCATTGTCCCACAGCACGCGCAGGCGCTCCGGCCGGATGCCAAGCGTCGCGCCGCCGCCATTGCGCACGAATGCCTTCGGCTTGTCGGTCTTGACGCGGCCGAAGCCCAGCGTGTCGACGACCAGCGTGGCGCCGTTCTCCTCGACGATCTCGGCTTTGACGAAGTTCATCCCGCCGAGGAAGTCGGCGACCTGGCGGTTGACCGGCCGCTGGTAGATTTCCTTGGGCGAGGCGACCTGCGCGATCCTGCCGCCGAACATCACGGCAATGCGGTCGGACATGGCGAGCGCCTCGTACTGGTCATGGGTGACCAGCACGAAGGTGATGCCGACGGCCTGCTGCAGGCGGCGCAGCTCGACCTGCATCTGCTCACGCAATTTCTTGTCGAGCGCCGACAGCGGTTCGTCGAGCAGCAGCACCTTGGGCCGCATCACCAGCGCGCGGGCGAGCGCCACGCGCTGGCGCTGGCCGCCGGAGAGCTCGGTGGCGAGCCGCTTGCCAAGCCCGGTCAGCGAGACCTGCGCCAGCGCCTCCTCGACGCGCCGCTTCTCCTCGCCGCCTTGTAGTTTCAGCCGCTTCAGGCCATAGGCGACGTTCTGTTCGACATTGAGATGCGGGAAGATCGCGTAGCTCTGGAACACCATGTTGGTCGGCCGGCGGTTGGCCGGGATGCCTTCCATCGGCTGGCCACCGACCGCGATCGAGCCGCTGGTCGGATTGTCGAAACCGGCGATCATGCGCAAAAGCGTGGTCTTGCCGCAGCCGGAGGGGCCGAGCAGCGAAAAGAATTCGCCTTCCCTGATGGTCAGGGACGCATCGTCCAGCGCCTTGAACGCCCCATAGCTGCGGGTGACGTTCTTGATCTCGATCATCGATCGCTGCAGCTGCTCAGGCATAGAGGCCTCCCTCGTTCTGGGTGCGTCTGGCCGCACGGCGACGCAGGATTTCGGCAATGGTCATCAACAGGAATGAGGCAACCAGAAGCAGCGTGCCCAGCGCCAGCACGCCGGGCAGTTTCGACGCGAAACGCAGCTGGCCCCAGATGTAGATGGGCAGCGTCGCCTCGGTGCCGGTCAGGAAGAAGGCGATGATGAACTCGTCGAGCGAGATGGTGAAGCAGACCAGCAGGCTGGAGATGATGGCCGGCGCCACCATCGGCAGCGTCACCCGGCGGAATGTGCCGAAGGCGCTTTCGCCGAGATCGGCGGAGGCTTCCTCCAGGCTGCGGTCGAAGCCCTCGAAGCCGGAGGTCAGCACCGTCATCGAATAGGGGATGCAGACCAGGACGTGGCCGAGCACGACGGTGAACAATGACAGGCTGAGGCCCAGCTGCAGCATCACCAGCAGCATGGAGATGGCGACGATCACCTCCGGCAGCACCAGCGGCGCCATGATCAGGCCATTGATGGTGCGGCGGCCGGGATAGCGGTAGCGGGTGATCGAGCGGGCGGCGAGGATGCCGAGCACGGTGGCGAGAACCGAAGCCGAGACGCCGACGACCAGGCTGTTCCAGGCGGCATCGAGCAGGGCCGGCGTGTTGGGCAGGTCCTCATACCATTTGAGCGTATAGCCGGCGAGCGGGAACTTCGGTGTCGGAGCTGTGTTGATCGAGAAGATCGGCAGGAAGATGACGGGCAGATAGAGGAAGACGATATAGAGGAACGCATAGGCGGACAGCCAGCCGCCCGGCAGGAAACGCCGCGCTCTCATCGTGCCAGCCTCTGCAATGCGCGTATGATCAGCACCGTGGCACCGGCCATCAGGGTGACGATCAGCATGGTGGTGACGGAAAGGGCGGCCCCCAATGGCCAGTTGGCCGCCTTGCCGAACTGCGCCTGGATGGCGTTGGCGATCATGACGCCGTCCTTGCCGCCGACGAGCTTTGGCGTGACGTAGTCGCCGACGGTCGGGATCATGACGATCAGCGCCGCCGAGATGACACCAGGCGCCGACAGCGGCAAGGTCACGCGCAGGAATGAGCGCAAGGGGCCATCGCCAAGGTCGGTGGCCGCTTCGACCAGCGTGCGGTCGACCTTTTCCAGAGAGACGAAGATCGGCAGGATGGCGAAGGCCGCCCAGGCATGGGTGAGCGTGATGATGACGGCGCTCGTATTGTAGAGCAGGGCTGTCGACGGCTCGTCGATGATGCCGAGGCCCATCAGGCCGGAATTCAAGACGCCGTTATAGCCGAGGATGACCTTCCATGACATGACGCGCAGGAGATAGCTGGTCCAGAACGGGATGGTGATGAGGAACAGCCACAGGCTCTTGTGGCGGCCGCCATGGAAGGAAATGAAGTAGGCGATCGGGTAGGCGAGGATGACGGTGAACAGGCTGACCGTCAGCGAGATGTAGAGCGAGCGCCACAACAGGTCGCGGTAGATCGGTTCGGTCAGCGCGACGCGGTAGTTTTCCAGCGTGAAGGTGCGGTCGATGGTCAGGTAGTGCTGCGTCCAGAAGGAGTGGGCGATGACCACCAGGATCGGCAAGACCAGAAGAATGAGCGCGTAAAAAAAGGTCGGGCTGATCAGGGCAAGGCCCTGGACGGGTTCGGATTGCAGAAGGGCATTTCGTCTGGCCCGCGTCATGCGCAACGGGGGCGACCCTTCCACGGCCGCCGTCATTGCAGGGCTCCGGGCGCGATCTCGGTTGCTGGCCTGGACTGTTCCGCCATGCGGCATCCCATTGTGCTGACGCCGGCTGTTTGTTCCCAATTTTGTTTGGAGCGCGATCGAACGCAAAACCGGTGACCACTCTTGCTGATCGCGCCTCTAGCTTGCCGGCTTTCTTTCATCATGCGCGCATCCGCCAATTGAAATCAAGCGCTATTTCTGCAATATTGATTGAACGGACATTCAAAATGAAGCGAAGAAAGCCTGATTTTCCGGCGTCGAAGCTGAATTTCATGCTCGAGAAAAATCGACAAGTGACCTGGAGGCGACGATGGCTGCGGTAAGAGATCTGAGGGCGACCGAAGGAGCAGCGCCTGGGGATGACGATGCCGTCGAACTCGGCAAGCGCCATCTCATCCAGCCCTGGCCTTACGCTGGTTCCGTCGGTGCGGAGGCGCGCGCGCTGATCGGTGAGGGTGACGGCATCTACATCACCGACAACACCGGCAAGCGGCTGATCGATGGGCCTGCGGGCATGTGGTGCGTCAATGTCGGTCACCGCCGCGAGGAGCTGGCCAAGGTGATGTACGACCAGGCGATGGCGCTGTCCTACAACACGCCCTGGTACACGATGAACGCGCCGTCGGCCGAACTTGCCATGCGCATCGCCGGCCATGCGCCGGGCGATCTCGGCCATGTCTTCTACACAACGGGCGGCTCTTCGGCCGTCGAGACGGCGCTGCGCTTCATGCAGTTCTACAACAATGTGCGCGGCCGGCCGGAAAAGAAGCTGATCCTGTCGCGCGGCGGCGCCTATCACGGCTCGACTTATCTGTCAGCCTCGCTCAACGGCCGCCCGCGCGACCGCGACTGGATGGATGGCGCCGACGAACTGGTGATCAAGCTGTCCTCACCCGATCCGTTCCGCAGTCCGCAAGGCATGAGCCTTGCCGCCTTCACCGATTTCCTGGTCGAGCAGTTCCGCGACACGGTCGCCCGCGTCGGCGCCGACAAGATCGGCGCTTTCGTCGGCGAGCCGGTACAGGCCTCCGGTGGCGTCGTCGTGCCGCCCGACGGCTATCTCAAGCGCATTCGCGAGATCTGCCGCGACAATGACATCCTCTATGTCTCCGACGAGGTGGTGACGGGCTTCGGCCGGCTTGGCCATGTCTTCGCCTCGGGCGAGGTCTTCGGCATCGATCCCGATATGATCACCTTCGCCAAGGGCGTCACCTCGGGCTATTTCCCGCTCGGCGGCGTCATCATCTCGGAACGGCTGCTGGAAGAACTGCGCCGCTCGAACCATCCCGATGCGATGTTCGGGCATGGGCTGACCTACACCAGCCATCCGGTCGGCTGCGCCGTGGCGCTGAAAAACCTCGACCTGCTGGAAGAAAGCGTGCTCGCCCACACGCAGGCGGTCGCGCCCTATTTCCAGGCGCAGTTGAAGACGCTGGAAGAATTGCCGCTGGTCGGCGAGGTGCGGGGCCTCGGGCTGATGGGTTGCGTCGAATGCGTCGCCGACCGCGAAAGCAAGGACCCGCTCCAACTCGACAAGGATGTCGGAAAACGCATCGACGCCCATTGCCATGAACTCGGCCTCTTGGTGCGGCCGCTGATCAATATGTGCGTGATGTCGCCGCCCCTGATCATTTCGCGAGAGCAGATCGACGACATGGTCGGCATTTTGCGCGAGGGTATTTCGCGGACTATGGATGATCTGAGGAAAGAAGGCGTGTGGCGGGGATGAAGTTTTTTCCTTCTCCTCGTTCTACGGGGAGAAGGTGCCGGCAGGCGGATGAGGGGCAGCGCCAACGTTGGTGATTGGTCGCATCCGACGCAAACTGGAACCTATCGTCCGTCAAAACAATAACCCGCAAGCCGGTGCTGCCCCTCACCTGCCTGCCGGCATCCTCCCCGTATAGTGACGGGGAGAGGGGCGCTCTCATTGGCGGTTTCGCCAATTCTCAACGTGCGCGCAACTACGAACGCGACCTGAGCGCGTCGTTCAAATTCCACATGTCCTTCTCCTCGGGCGCGGTCTCCAGGCCCAGCACAGGCAGCATCTTGCGCAAATGGTCGTGGTGGGTGCGCACGCCATATTCGAGGTCGGAAAGGTAAAAACCCTCGAAAGCCTCGGACAGCATGGATTCGTTCGACCACACCGACAGTTGCACGTCTTCCGCCATGGTGTCGCGGTCGATGCGGAAGGAGAGATACCTGGCGGCGGCCTGTTCGCGGCTTTCGTCGCGGTAGCGATAGATGGCGCCGCGCAGCAGGGTCTCGCCCGTCGACAGCGGAAACTCCTGATAGAACTGCACGGATTCCGGCATCACCGAGATGACCGCATTGGGGAAGATGCCGTAATAGACCCAGGCCTTCTTCAGATAGTCTGGCAGATGCGTCGGCTCGGGCGCGATCTTGACGTAGTTCTTGACGCTCCAGCGGCGGCCCGCATGGGGATTGTAGGTGGCAAAGGAGCGCGAAACGCCGTTGATGAAGGGCTCGTCGAAATAGGTGGCGCCATAAAGATCCTGCAAGGCAGGATGCGCCATGGCGACGTGATAGCCCTCATTGTCGACATCGCGCACCGACTTCCAGTTGACCGGGGTCTTCTGGGTCCAGATGCCCCAGGACGGCACCATGTCGGCGGCATTGTAATGCGAGAATTCCGGCTCGATCGGCTTCATCAGCTCGGCGACCGAAGGCTGCGGCCCGCCATTGCGGAAGCGGACGAAGATGAAGCCCATCCACACTTCGAGGTCGAGCGGCATCAGGCCGAATTCGGTCTTGTCGAGATCGGGGAAAGAGCGCGGGCGCGCGGCACCGCGCAGCGTGCCGTCGAGATTGTAGACCCAGCCATGGAACGGGCAGACCAGGGCATTCTTGCAATTGCCCTGGCTGTCGGCGACGACGCGGCTGCCGCGGTGGCGGCACATGTTGTTGAAGCCGCGCACCACGCCGTCCTTGCCGCGCACGATCAGGGCGCGCTCACCGACCACGTCCATGGTCAGATAGTCACCGGCATCGGGTATGTCGCAGACATGTCCGACGATCTGCCAGTGGTTGCGGAAGACATGCTCCTTCTCAAGCTCGAGAAGGGCATCGGAATGGTAACTCCAGCCCGGTAGTCCGCGCCGGTCCCAATCATTGGGGATCGCCACGTCACGGAGGTGCGGGTTCATAAACGTCTCTTCTTTTTATTGAATAGTCATTCAATAAAATCACATTTTTCATTGAAATGCAATGGCTTGTGAAAATTCGGCTGGTTTTCACGCAGAGTCCTTGCGCCGATCCAAGCCGAGTCCGATGCTGCTGCCGGCCAGGAAAATCGCGAAGAATCCGAGTGTTAGCCCCGGTTCCGAAGCGCCATCTCAGCGATTTTGCAAAGCGTGCGGGCCGAGGATCAAGGTGCCTTGCCGGAAGGCAAAAGCGCTTGCCGTGCTGCGTCTGATCTGCTGTTCGCTGAGCCTTTGGGCGGGGTCCTCTGCGGCGTTCGGCCGGGGCTCGCTTGCGCTGCGAAGGCGAGTCCTCATGACCGGTACTGCCCGGTTTTGCCCGAAACGCCGTTTCAATCTGGTTACATTGCCAGACCTGCACCACGTTCGCGCCGTTACAAAGCGCGGTTAAGTTCGCTTCATCTTCAAAAGAAACTCAGCGAAGGGGAAGGCAATGCATGCGAAAGTCGAAACCATCGCCGCCGAGCGCCGCCTGCAAGCTCCAGAGCGCGCTGACCGCCGCCCGAAACTGGCGCTGCGCCAGCGTGCCAGCGACCACCCGATGGCCATGTTCATGGGGCTGGCTGCTTGCTCCTTCGTCGGCATGGCGCTTACGCCGACGGTCGGGCCGGCCTTCGCTTCGCTGAAGCCGCCGGCCAATATCGTTGACGGCGCGCCAACGACGACCAAGACCGCCCGTCTGCCGATGCCGGCGCTCGACTTCGCCTGCAAGGGACAGGCCTGGGGCGCCGAGAACGTCGATTGCCTGCGCGCCATTGCCGAGCAGTCCGGCATGCACAAGGCCCGTGCGATCCGCATGATCGCCAATGCCGCACCGCTGACCAACACGCCAAACATTTTCTGATTTCGTCGAAGCGTGATCCCGAAACCGGTTCCCATCTCGGGATCATGCCGTGACCTCCCCGAGCGCTCCTCCAGCGCTCCCTTCGGCTCCCGCCGCGTCGTCGGCCGGGAGCCACTTTTTTATCCTTTCAACGCGGCCTGCTCGGCGATGGTTGAAAGCACGCTGCGCACATCCAGCGTGCTGAACGGCTTTTCCAGGATCTGCGGCCGCTGCTGCGCCGGCAAGGCTTCGATCTCCGCCTTGGCGCCGATCAGGTCGCCGGTAACCAGCACGAAACGACGCGCCAGCTCGGGCCTTTCGGCCAGCAACTCGCGGTAGATGGCAATGCCGCTGATGCCGGGCATGCGCAGGTCCGAAAAGACGATGTCCGGCGGCATGTGGCCGCTCAAGGTTTCGGTGCTCGATTCCCAGACAGGGGCGATCCGCGACTTGATACCCATCAATTCGAGAATGTCGGACAGCGAGCCGGCGACGTCAGGCTCGTCGTCTATGATCAGGGCATGGCGCAGGCCGCTCGAGCGTGGCTGGGTTTCGCCGGCAGCGGCGAGGCCCGCCGATATGGCCGGCAGCTGGACGACGAAACGCGCGCCCCTGGGCAGCACTTCCTCGAACCAGACATTGCCATTGTGCCGTTCGATGATCGATTTCGAGATCGACAGACCGATGCCGGTGCCGACGCCGACCGGCTTGGTGGTGAAATAGGATTCGAAGATACGGTTGCGGATCGCTTCGGGAATGCCGGGCCCGTTGTCCTCGACCGAAAAGCCCGGATTGCCGCGATCGCCGCGGAATGTCCGGACCTTGATCAAGCGGTCGCCGGCAATGCCGGCCAGCGCGTGCTGGCTGTTGATGAGGAAATTGGCCGCCACCTGCGTCACGTGGTCGGCGTCCGCCATGGCCAGCAGCGGGCCGGCAGCGAAGTCGGTGTCGATGATGATGCCGCTCGAGCGTGCGCCATAGGCCGTCACCTCGAGCGCGGCGCGGATCACCTGGTTGAGGTCGGTCTCGGCTTGCGCGGCCGGATGAAGCCGGACCATCGACAGGAAGCTCTTGACGATGCGGCCGCAGCGCTCGGCGGCGGCACGCACCTTCTCGGCGCGGACCTTGGTCTGCGGGTCGGACGCGAATTCATGCAGCAGCGTCGATTGCGCGACGACCACCGCCAGCGGGTTGTTGAGCTCGTGCGAAACGCCGGCAAGCAGCGAGCCCATCGCCGCCATCTTCTCGTTCTGGTGCAGCTTCTCGCGCTGCCGGTTGATCTCTTCCTCGGCGCGCAGCTTGTCGCGCAGATCGCGGATCGAGCCGAAGATCAGGCGGCGTTCTGCGACCCGCATCTCGGTCGCCGTCAGTTCGATCGGAAACACTTCGCCGGCGGCGTTCTGCGTCACCGTTTCGAGCCGCTGGCCGACCATCGGCGCGCCGCGTCCCGACATGTACTCGGCGCCCGATGCATAGCCCTTGCGGTAATAGATCGGCACAATGGTGTCGAGGAGGTCCTTGCCGAGGATATCGCTGCGCTGGAAACCGAACATCTTCTCGGCGGCCGGATTGAACTCGATGATCGAGCCGGTCTCGTCGATGACGACGATGGCGTCGAGCGAGGCCTGCAGCATGGTGCGGCGGATCACTTCGCTGGCATGGGCGTCGGAGGGCGAGTGTTCGATGGCGTCGCCGATGGCGAGCGCGATGATGTGCAGCGTCGCCTCTTCCTCGTCGGTCCATTCGCGCTCGTCGACGCAGTCATTGACCGCCAGCGTGCCCCACAGATGGCCGTGCGCGAAGACCGACACCGACAGGAACGACTTGATGCTCTGCTTTTCGAAATCGGCTCTCAGGAAGCCTTCGAGATTTCGTGTATGGCCTGCGAAGATCTTACCCTGCCGTTCGTCCTCGGCCACGCGCTCCAGCAGCGGGTCCGAGTTGACGATCGACTGGACGATGACGGTCGGGGACGCCAGTTCACCGCCGAAGTCGGAGTCTATCCAATAGGCGGCCACCGACTGGGCAAAACCTTGGCCGGGCAGTTCGCGCAAGCGGAACAGGATGCCGCGCTGGCACTCCATGGCACGGCAGAGCGTTTCCAGTATGCCGTCCATCTCGCGCTGCCAGTCACCGGCCTCGCGCAGCCGGCGAACGACGCGCACGGCAGCCATGGCCGCGCCTTGCCTGAAGGCCTGCATATCCGCGCTTGCCGCTTTGCCCGTCATTGTCAGCCGTCGTTCCAAAGTCATGCCAATCCGATCGACTGGCAACGGCTGCGAACCTCAAGCCTTGGGGGCCTGGCGCTCAGTTGCCGTCACCGGTCGGCAGCGAGAAGATATAGCCTTCGCCGCGCACCGTGCGCAGGAATTTCGGGTTGGCCGGGTCGGCCTCGATCTTCTTCCTCAGGCGCATGATGCGGATATCGACGGCACGCGACGATTCCGGATCCTCGGTGAAGCCGATCGCTTCCGAGATCGCGGCGCGCGTCAGAAGCCGGTTGGCGCGGGTCAGGAAAACCTCCAGCACGTCGAATTCGCTCTTGGCCATATCGATCACGACGCCGTTGGCTCCGGTGACCAGTCTGCCGTCGAGATCAGCCTGGAAGGGGCCGAAAACGACGGAACGGCGGTCCGTCCTGGCTTTCCTGTCCAGCAGCTCCGTCAGCTGCGGAACGCGGCGCAGCACGCTGCGGACCCTGGCCAGCACTTCGCGCAGTTCGTATGGTTTAACGATATAGTCGTCGGCGCCGAGTTCCAGCCCGACGATGCGGTCCAGCGCGGTGCCGGCGGCGGTCGCATAGATGATACCGATCGGCATTCTCGAACGCAGCCAGCGGCCGAGCGACAGACCGTCCTCGCCCGGCATGGCGATGTCGAGGATGGCCAGATGGAACGCTTGCGTCTCGATCAGGCTGCGCGCAGCGGCCGCGGTTTCGGCTGGCACCACATCATAGCCGGCAGCGCCGAGATATTCGGCAACCGCGTCCCTCAGGTCGGGCTCGTCCTCGACGATGACAATTCTTGCCCGCACGATGTTCTCGCTCCCACTTTCAGTGGAAAGTAGATTGGGTATAAACATGATGTCCAGCACTCATATCCAGTTGCCAGGGAACGGTTGGAGAACATGACCGCACGAGCCGTCATTGCGCTTGTTTCCGTCGCCGACGTGGTCGCGACCGAACTCGCCGACCATCTTGAGCGGCGTGGCCATGATGTGCGCCAGGCGCGGCAGCCCTGGGAGGCGGAATCGCTGCTGGCGGGCAGGGGCGTCGATGTCGTCGTCGTCGGCGACAGTCTCAGCCAGGCGGAAGGGCGCGACCTGCTCAGGCGTTATGGCGGCCAAAGCGGGGGCGGCGAAAGCGGGCCGGATTTCATCCTGATCTGCCGGCCGGCTGATCTCGTCGACAAGGTGCTGGCGCTCGAACTTGGCGCCGCCGACGTTATCGAAAGCCCGCTCAATGTCAGGGAACTCGCCGCCCGTGTCGGTGGCCTGCTTTCGCGGCGCGGCAGGGGCACACAGGAACTGATCGTGCTGGAGAATGCGACCGTCGATTTGAGATCGGCAATCGTCATGCACCGCTCCGGCACGGAGGAACAGCTTTCGCCCGGTCAGGTGGCGCTGCTCAGGCTGTTCCTGGCCAGCCCTCGCAAGGTGCTGACGCGTGACGACATCATTGCCGCCGCGCCGGCCGAGAATGCCGACGCGTTCGACCGTTCGATCGATTCGCGCATCGTGCGGCTGCGCCGCAAGCTCGACACCGAGACCATCACCACCATACGTGGCGCCGGCTACCGGTTCGATCCGCCGCAGCAATTCGCCGATTGACGGCAGCGCATTCTGGCTGAGCATCGGATTTTCCAACTCGCCGATGCTCCCGAAATTCAGCGTACCACCAGCAGCGACGGACCTGATGGCATGTCGTTGCTCATGACGAGTTCGTTTGCCTGGGCACGGTCCTTGAGGAGCACGCTGGCAAGCGCGGCAAAGCCAAGCAGGCCCTGCGCATAAAGAAGTGCGGAAAGCACCGAGGCCGCGAATTTCGTTTTCATCGTTCCAATCTCCAGAAATGCCAATTCTTCAACAATGAATGTGTGCGGGTCGCTTCAGGACGCTCCCGAAGTGCCCGCGCCGCCCACGGAGCCCCCCGTCGCGGCGCGGGCCTTCGGTCCTCTCGGCAGCAAGTTGCCGGAGGGGCCGCGCAACGCCAGCAGCCGAAGGCCAACCCGCCAGAGGGCCTTGAGCCGGGCGATGCGCACGCTGGAAACAATCCAGACCGTGGCGGAAAACAGGGCGACGTGCAGGGTCGAGATTTCGCTTGAACTCATCGCCGCGAGCCTTGCCACGAGGCCGCCGGCAACCGTGCCGACACCACCGATGACCGCCGCCGCGATGCTGATCCTGAAGAGCCAGGATCGTGTGTTCGTTTTCGTTCCCATGGTCGTTGCCGTCTGCTTTCGTTGCGTCAACTTTGCTTCCGGCCCGTATCCGGATCATGCCGCCGAAAGCCGCGCTTTGTTGCAGTTCGGTTTCGAAATTGAGCCGCAACCTTTCATATAACGATAATTCGAACTTTCGTTTCCACGCGAATACCTATGTGCTGGGCTTGTACACGTTTGGCGGCGGTGAGCGCCGTCAATCCGATTGTCCGGCCTGTTAATCAGTGGAAACAAATCCGAAACACAAACGAGCATCTAGCGAAATACATCCGAAACAGGTCGCGCCGATAAGCCGCTCATCGAATTGGAGCCGGCCGGCCGGCAGAGAGAGGGACATCATGCACAGCACCATTGCCGCCAGGCTCATCAACATCACCGCCGCCGCGTTCACGGGCGCCGCGCTTCTGTTCGGCGCCCACGCCGCCCATGCCGCGAACAAGATCGTGGCGCGGGTCTCGCTTTCACAGCAGGTCATGGAGGTCTCGGTCGATGGCCGGCCGACCTTCGCCTGGAAGGTCTCCACCGGCGACAGGGCACATGTGACGCCGACGGGCTCGTTCAAGCCGACGCGAATGCATGAGATGTGGTATTCGAAGAAGTACGACGATGCGCCGATGCCGCACGCGGTGTTCTTCAGCGGTGGCTACGCGGTGCACGCCACCGATGCGATCAAGCGTCTCGGCCAGCCGGCCTCGCATGGCTGCGTGCGGCTGCATCCCGACAATGCCGCCGATTTCTACCAGCTCGTCGAGACCTTCGGGCCTGATAACACCAGCATCGTCATCGTCAAGTAGCAGGCTGTGGGTGGGCCGGCGGATCGCCGTGCCTGTTCAGGACTCCCGCCGGAAAGCTTCGGTTCAAACCGGCGGTATCGAGCACAGCCAAAACAAGAGGCCGGGAAATTCCGGCCTCTTTTTGTGTTGCTAGCTCGGCAGCGCCGGCATCAGCTTCGGATCCGGCTTCTCCGCCAGATGCGGCAGGTCCTTGCTGGCGATGAAGGTGTAGAACATGGGCACGACGAACAGCGTGAACATGGTGCCGACCAGGATGCCGGTGAAGATGACCAGGCCCATCGAATAGCGGGCCGCGGCACCAGCACCGCTGGAAACGATCAGCGGCACCACGCCAAGCGCCATTGCCGCCGTCGTCATCAGGATCGGCCTGAGGCGCACTTTGGCCGAGGCGATGATGGCGTCATGCCGGCGCATGCCATGGATTTCGCGCTGCTGGTTGGCGAACTCGACCAGCAGGATGCCGTGCTTGGTGATCAGGCCGATCAGCGTGATGAGGCCGACCTGCGTGTAGATGTTGAGCGTGCCGAGGCCCAGATTGAGCGGCACGATGGCGCCGAAGATCGACAGCGGCACCGCCATCATGATGATCAGCGGGTCGCGGAAGCTTTCAAACTGCGCCGCCAGCACCAGGTAGATGACGATGACGGCCGCCGCGAAAGCGATCAGGATCGTGTTGCCCTGTTCCTTCTCCTGCCGGGACTGGCCGGAATAGTCGATGAAGAAAGTGTCGGGCAGGCTCTCCCTGGCGATGTCCTCGAGGACCTTCAACCCGTCGCCCGTGGTGACACCCGGCAGCGGCAGCGCGGAGATCGTCGACGAGTTCAGCTGGTTGAACTGCTCGATTGCCGCCGGCGACGCATTGTTCGAAATCTTCACCACGGCCGACAGCGGCACCATCTCGCCCGTCACGCTGCGCACGAAGTATTCGCCGAGCTTTTCGGGGTTGTCGCGGAATTCCTGCGGCACCTGGGGGATGATGTCATAACTGTTGGAGTCGCGGTCGAACTGCGCCACTTCGGCGCCGCCGACCAGCAGCGTCAGCGTCCGGCCGATATCGGCGATCGGCAGGTTGAGGGCGGCGGCGCGGTCGCGGTCGATGGTCACCGTCACCTGCGGCGCGTCATAGGCCATCGAATTCTGTACGACGATGAAGCGGCCGGAGGCCTGCGCCTTGTTCTTGATCTGCTCGGCCGCCTCGTACACTTCGGCGGAATCGCCGGTCGAGCGCACCACCATCGAGATGGGCAAGCCACCGCCCGAGCCCGGCAGTGTCGGCGGCGCGAAGACAAAGGCCTGGACGCCGGCGACCTTGTTGATACGCGCCGTAATGTCAGCCTGCAGCTCCTTCGAACCGCGCTTGCGCTCGGCCCAATCCTTGAAGGCAAAACCGACGAAGGCGGTGTTCGTGGTGCCGCCGAAGGCGACCGCCGAGAATTGCGCCCGTGTCTCCGGAATGTCCCTCACCAGACCCAGGATCTGGTTGACGTAGGTCTCGGTGTAATCGGACGTCGCATAGCGCGGCCCAGTCACGAGCGAGAGCAGGAAGCCCTGGTCTTCTTCGGGCGCCAGCTCGGTCGAGGTCTTGGTGAACATGAAGCCGGTCACGCCGACAAGCGCCAGCACGATGATCAGCGTCAGCGGGCGATAGTTCAGCGACCCGGTAACGGCACGCTCATAAACGTGCTCGACGCGCGAGAAGATGCCGTCGACGATGCGCTGGAAACGGCCTGCATTGCCAGGCTTCAGAAGGCGCGCCGACATCATCGGGGTGATGGTGATGGCGATGACGCCCGACAGCACCACCGAGCCGGCGAGTGTCACCGCGAATTCACGGAACAGCGCGCCGGTCAGGCCGCCGGTGAAGGCCAGCGGCGCGAACACGGCGGCCAGCGTGATGGTCATGGCAACGATGGCATTGGCGATTTCGCGCATGCCGTTGAAGGCCGCCTGCATCGGCGACATGTGATCTTCTTCCATGTGGCGGTGGATGTTCTCCACCACCACGATGGCGTCGTCGACGACAAGGCCGATCGCCAGCACCATGGCCAGCAGCGACAGAAGGTTGATCGAATAGCCCACCGCAAACAGCAGGAAACAGACGCCGATCAGCGACAGCGGGATGGTGATGATCGGCATCATCACCGAACGGAAAGAGCCAAGGAACAGGAGGATGACCACGACGACGATGGCGACCGCCTCGCCGATGGTCTTGAACACTTCCTCAATCGAAGCGCTGATCTGTCCGGTGGCGTCGTAGACGACCTCGATCGTCATGCCCTTTGGCAGCGTCTCCTGGATCTGCGGCACGAGTTTTGTGAGCGCTGCAGCGGTGGTCAGCGGATTGGCTGCTGGGGTCGGGAAGATGGCGAGGAAGGTGCCAGGCTTGCCGTTGAAAGAGACCCTGGTGTCGGTGTTCGCGGCGGCGAGTGCGACGCGCGCCACGTCGCGCAGGCGCACCACATTGCCGTCGGTCGAGCGCAGCGGCAACGCGGCGAAGGCTTCCGGCGTCTGCAATGTCGAGCGCACGGTGATCGACGAGACGATATACTCGTTCTGGGTGTTGCCGGGTGCCGACAGGAAGTTGGAGTTGTTGATCGCCGTCAGCACTTCCGCTGCCGTCACGCCCCGCGCGGCGAGCCTGACCGGATCGATCCAGACGCGCATCGAATATTCCTGGGCGCCAAAGATCTGCACGTCGGCGACGCCTTCGACCGTCGACATGCGGGGCCTGATGACGCGCTCGATATACTCCGTCAGCTGCTCCTTCGTCATGTTCGGATTCTGCATCGAGATGTACATCATCGCGAACTGCTGGCCGGTGCCCTTGACGATGACCGGATCCTTGGAGGCGTCCGGCAAGGTGCCGCGCACGCCCTGGACCTTGGACAGCACTTCGGTCAGCGCCACGTCGGGGTTGGAACCGAGCTTCATCTGCACCGTCACGGTGCTGGAGGACGGACGGCTGGACGAGGTGACGTAGTCGATGTTCTCGGTCGAGGCGACGGCGCGCGCGATCGGGGCCGAAATGAAGCCCTGGATCAGGTCGGCGCTGGCACCCGGATAGGCCGTCGTGATGGTGATCGCGGTCTCGTCAACCTTAGGATACTGCCGGATCGACAGGTTGAAGATGCCCTGGAAACCGAGCAGCAGGATCATGCAGCCGAGAACTGTGGAGAGGACGGGCCGGCGAATGAAGAGATCGGAAAAACTCATTGCTGGTCGGCCTGCTTGTTTGCCGATTTGGTCGGGTCGATGGTGTTGTCGACGATGACGGACATGCCGTTGAAGAGGCGGTTCTGGCCGGCCGTAACGACCTCGTCGCCGGCTTTCAGCCCTTCGACGATTTCGACCATGCCTTGATTGCGGCGGCCGGGCTTGACGAAGACCTGAGACAACACCAGCGCGGGCTTGTCGCCTTCCGCCGCCGGCTTGGCCGGGCCGGCTGCTGCTGGCTTGGTGGCATCAGAAGCGGACTTGTCCGCTGGCTTGGCTGTGTCTGCCGGCTTGGCTGCGTCAGCAGCCGGCTTCATCGCGTCCGCCGACTTGGCGTCCGCCGATTTGGTGTCCGGCGATTTATCGGTGGCCGCCGCGGCTGGCTTTTCTTCCGGCTTGGCTGGCTGCGCCGGGGCCGCACTGGCGGGTTTGGCCGGCTGCACCACGAATATGTAATCGCCATAGAGGCTGGTGGTCAGCGCGGTCTGCGGCAGCGCCAGCACATTCTGCTCCTCGGGCAATTCGACACGCACCTGCACGAACTGGCCAGGAGTCAGCTTGCCCTCGGGATTGGCGACTTCCGCCCGGACGTTCACCAGCCGGCTGGACGGGTCGATCTTGGGGTCGATGCCACGGATGGCGCCGGCAAATGGCTTGTCGTCGCCGCCCAGGCCGAGCCGTATCGTCTGGCCGATCTTGAGCAGCGGGAGCTGTTGTTCGGGAACCGAGAAATCGACCCGCATCGTGTCAAGATCCTGCAGTGTCACCACGGCAGTGCCGGGCGCCAGATATTGGCCGATGTCGATCTTCGGAATGCCAGCCGTGCCGGCGAAAGGCGCCGTCAACTGCTTCTGGTCGAGCACGGCCTGCAGCCTGGTGACCTGCGACGCGGATGCGCTCGCGGCCGCCCGTGCAGCATCCAGTGTCGCATCGGTGCCGACGCCGCGCCGCTGCAGCTCGATGGCGCGGGTGAATGCTGCCTGGTCGGATGTGGCCTGCGCCTTCTGCGCTTCGAGATCGGCGCGCTCGACAGCGTCGTCAAGCTGCAACAGCACCGCATTGTCCGCCACCTTCTGATTGGCGTGGAAGAGGATGTCCTTGACGATGCCGGTGGTCTCGACCGTCAGGTCGACACCGCGCACAGCACGGACCGTGCCGATCGCCTCGACGCCCGGCGTCCAGCTCGACGGCTGGGCGATGGTCGTCGACACGGTTGCCGCCGGCGGCTTCATAGTGGCGAAATACTGCTTGATACCGTTGTCGCGCAGGAAATTGAAGCCGACGATGCCGCCGACCACAATGACGAGCACGACCAGAACCACAATAACGATAGATATACGAAGTACGCGCTTGAGCAAGGAAGTCCCCCAGTCGAAATCCGGCGCGAAGCTCGGACATCGGGACACATATCGACTGTGGGTCCCGATTTCAAATAGTGGCGGTCTTACTGTACCGTCTGGACGGTCTTGTCAATTGGGCCTAAGCTTGCGAAGGGAGGCGCCATGAGAGCCCAACGACCGAACTCGCGCGAGAAGATTCTCGCCGCGGCGGCTGATGTTGCCCGGGAATCCGGGCCCGGCAGCCTGTCGCTCGATGCAGTCGCCAGCCGCGCCGGCGTGTCGAAGGGCGGGCTGCTCTACAATTTTCCGACCAAGGCCAAATTGATGCAGGGGCTGGTCGAAAGCTATCTGCGCGATTTTGAGCAAGCGCTGGAATCCGCCAGCGGCAACGACAACGGCAAAAATCCACTCGCAGTCTATATCAAATTGTCGGCCCAGGACTGCGAGGAAAAGCAGCCATCGGCGTCCTGGATCTTTTCGGCGATCGCCGAGGATCCCGATTTCATGACACCGATAAAGACTTTCAAGCGGCAGCTTTTCGAACGGCTGAAGGGCGAGGCGCCCGACCTCAAATCGCTGCTGGTCTGCTATCTCGCCATCGAGGGGCTGCGCAGCATGAACCTCTTCGATTCCGATGTGCTGTCGAAAGATGAGCGCAAGCTGCTGGTCTCCTCCCTGTTGGAGATCGCCAAATAGTCTGCGGTGCGAGGCGACAGCGCCGCCGCGTGCGTGACTTTCCTTCAAGCCCTTGGCAGGGCCTTGCCCGTCGAAGGATCGAACAGGCGAAGTGCTGCTTCGTCGAAGGTGAGGCTGCGCTTTTCGCCCTTGGCGACCTGGGCCCGTGGCGGCAGACAGGCCGTCAGCCGCTGCGTGCCGATCCGGGCCGTGGTGACCAGCTCGGGGCCGGTCAGTTCGACGACCTCTATCTCCACAGGCAAGGACAGGTCTGTCGAGGCCCCGGTCGCCACGCGAAGCGCTTCGGGGCGGATACCGACGATCAGTTGTGCACCCTCACGGGCCGCGTTCGCATAGCGTGCGGGCAGAGGGATGCGCACGTCGGACTCGGCAATTGCCAGCTTGCCGCCGGCAACGACCGCCTGCAGCATGTTCATCGACGGCGCGCCGACAAAGCCGGCGACATAGAGCGTCGCCGGCTCGTTGTAGATCTCCTCGGGCGTGCCGAGCTGTTCGATCCTGCCGTCGCGCATGACCGCGATGCGGGTCGCCAGCGTCATCGCCTCGATCTGGTCATGAGTGACGTAGACGACGGTGGTCTGCAGCATCTGGTGCAGGCGCTTCAGCTCGGTGCGCATTTCCAGGCGCAGCTTGGCGTCGAGGTTGGACAGCGGCTCGTCGAACAGGAACACCTGCGGCTTGCGCACCAGCGCCCTGCCGATGGCGACGCGCTGGCGCTGGCCGCCGGAAAGCTGGCTCGGCTTGCGGTCGAGCAGCGTCTCGATCTGCAGCAGTTTCGCCGCCTCGTTCACGGCCTTCTCGCGCTCGTCGGCCGCAACGCCGCGCATTTCCAGGCCGAAGCCGATGTTGCGCCGCACGGTCAGGTTCGGATAGAGCGCATAGGACTGGAAGACCATGGCGATGTCGCGGTTCTTGGGATGAACGCCAAGGATCGAGCGGCCGCCGATCAGCACGTCGCCGCTCGTCGCTTCGGCGAGCCCCGCGATGATGTTGAGAAGCGTCGACTTTCCGCAGCCCGACGAGCCGAGCAGCACCAGGAACTCGCCGCTCTGCAGCGCGATGTCGATGCCTTTCAGCGTCTCGACACTGCCATAGCTCTTGCGGATGCCACGGATTTCAAGCGCGCTCATGCGTGGATCCCTCGAACTGCATCGGCCCGCCATAGTTGCGGGGCAGGGTGGAAATGGCGCGCGACGCAATATGCGTCGCGGCGGAAAGGCAGGCGGACAGCTTCTGTTCCTGGGCGAGAGCGGCGAGGAAGGCGGCGTTGAAGACATCGCCGGCGCCGATCGTATCGACGACGCGGACATCGGGCGCGGCGGCTTCGACGAGGGAGCCGTCCGGGCCGATGGCGATGGCGCCTCGCGGTCCGCGCTTGACGACGAAGGTCGCGCCCTGCCGCATGCTGGAGCGGATCGCGCGCGCGGCCTCGACCGGGCTCTCCATTCCGGCCAGGGTCACGGTCTCGACCTCGTTGAACAATGCCAGCGCGCAGCGCGAGAGCCATGCCCGTGTGGCGGCGCAGTTGGCCTGCGTCCAGCCGTCGATCGGCCAGCCGGTGTCGAGCGCCACGGCAATGTCGTGGCTGTCCGCCCAGTCGAAAAACGCGGCGTAGTCGCGGGTGAGATCGTCGGTCAGGAAGGAGCCGCACAGAAGCGCGTAGCCGCCGGACAATGCGCTGCCATCGAGAACCGTGAGCACATCGGCGAGGCTGAAGCGCGGCAGGTGGCCGCGTGTGGTGAAGAAGGTCCGTTCGCCATCCGGATGCGTCATGCCGACCGACAGCGTCGTGCCTTCGGGACGCACCGGCCATGTCTCGGCGCGGCTGCCGAACGCCTTGCGAAGCCAGTGCCCGAACTGATCGTCGCCGACATTGGCGGCGATCGTAAAGTCGACGCCCAGCGCCTCCCAGGCGAGCGCGCTGTTGCCGGCCTGGCCGCCGACGCGCAATTCGTCATGGTCGACGACGGTCTCCGTTCCGGCCTTCGGCCATGGCGAGACCGGGCCGACGATCAGGTCGACATTGACGTTGCCGATCACCGCGAGCGGACGCATCACTCGCTCCTGGTGATCTTGGTGGAGCGCACGGGCGTGCCGGCATTGTCGACGCGGCTGTCGGCAAAGGCGATCATCAGCCGCTGCGCGACCGGAAGCATGGCAAAGACAGCGGCGAGCCCCGAAGCCGGTTTGAACGAGAGCGTGACGGCGCCGGCGACGGGCGTTTGCCCGGATGCGTCGAAGATGACCAGCGGCGCGCCGGCCTCGACGACGGAAAGGGCCATGGCGGTGACCAATTCCGCTGTCGGATCGTTGCCGCGGAACAGGATGACGCCAACCTGTGGGTCGAGCATCTCCATCGGCCCATGCCGCAACTGGCCGCCTTCGAGCGAAAAGCAGGGCAGCCGCGACAGTTCGGCAAGACCGAGCGCCAGCGCTTCGGCGACGCCTTGCAACCGGCGGCCGGAGGTGACGATGGCCGTGACCTTATCCAGCGCTGCGAGCGCCTGTGTGATGTCGTTGTCCTGCGGCTGGTCCAGTGCGGCAAGCGCGGCAGCCGGGTCTTCGCCAAGTGCTGCAAGAATGGCCAGATGCAAGGCGAAGGTCACAGTCAGGCTGCGGGTGGCGGCGAAGGCAAGTTCAGTGCCGCCGGCGCCGACCAGGCAAGGCGCCGTGCGCGCCAGGAACGAGCTGCCTTCGAGCGTCAGGCCGAAAATATCGGCGGCGCCGCCGGCCTCCGAAAACCATCTGACAACCTCGGCGCTCTCGCCCGACTGGGAGGTGACGAGCACCGTCCGGCCCGCGAGCGGCAGCGGCTGGCCGAGCTGTTCGGACAGGGGCAGCGCCAGGGCATCGATGCCGACCGCGCGATAGAGCGGCTCGACGGCGCGCCCGACCGCATGCGAGCCACCCATGCCGAGAAGAAGCAGACGACCGGTCCTCCTGATCGAGGCGGCGACGTCTGCCGCCATGGCGGTGTTGTGTTCGAACGAGGCACGCGCGTCCGCATGCTGGCGTGCCATTTCGCGGTCGATCGCGACCAGTCCGGCCGGCCGAGTTTTTGCTGCAGTCATCATCATCCTTTCACACCGCCGCTGGTCAGGCCCGAAATCAGCGCCCGCTGCATGACCAGGCCGATCAGCACCGGCGGCAGGGCGGCGAGCACGCCGGCCGTGGCGATCAGCCCGTAATCGGAAACACGGCCGCCGGCCAAATCGGCGATCGCGACCGTCAAGGTCTTGGCGCGCTGGTCGGACGTGAACAGCAGCGCATAGAAGAATTCGTCCCAGGCGAGCAGCACGGCGAACAGCGCCGACGTCGCCATCACCGGCGCGGCCAGCGGCAGCGTGATGATGCGCAGCGTCTGGAACAGGCCGGCGCCGTCGATCATCGCCGCCGCCTCGATCTCGCGCGGGATGGAATCGAAGCCTGATTTCATCAGCCAGGTGGTGAAGGGCGCCAATATGGTCAGGTAAACCAGCGCCAGGCCGAAGACGTTGTTGAGCAGGCCGAGATGCGAAAGGCCCATATAGAGCGGCACGGCCAGCGCCACCGGCGGCAGCATGTAGGTCGCGATCACCATCGACAGCGACCAGCCGATCGCCGGCGTGCGCGACACCGCCCAGCCGGCGGGGATCGCCAGGGCGAGGGCCGCCAGCGTCGCCATGCCGGCGATCTCCAGGCTGTTGCGCAACGACGAGGTGAAGGCGGCACCGGCGCTGTTTTCGGCTGTCGACAGCAATTGCCGGTAACGCGAGAAGTCGGCCGCCTGCGGCCACCAGCGCAGCGGCTTGGCGGCGAGATCGGCGGCCGGCGATATGCTCATGATGAAAAGCCAGGCGATGGGCGCCAGGATGACGGCCGCGAGCAACAGCGCGCAGGCATGGATGAAGACGCTGAAGGCCGGGCTTTTGCGTTCCATCAGGCGGCACTCCCGGCAGTCTTCCTGACCAGTGCCGCATAGGCAACGGCGAGCACGGTGACCAGCAAGGTGACGATCAGCGCCAGCGACGCGCCGGAGCCGGCGCGCTGGAAGGAAAAGGCTTCCTGGTAGACGAGGATCGACAGCGTGCGCGTGCTGTTGGCCGGGCCGCCGCGGGTCATCACCCAGATGATGTCGAAGACCTTGAACGCCTCGATGGTGCGCAGCACCAGCGCCACCATCAGCGGGCCGGCGAGATAGGGCAGGATGACGAAGCGGAAGCGGTTGAAAGGTCCCGCGCCATCGACGAGTGAGGCTGCGGTAATGTCGCGCGGCACCGCCTGCAGGGCGGCGAGCGCGATCAGCGCCACCAGCGGAAAGTTCTTCCAGCAGTCGGCGACGATCAGCGCCGCCAGCGCCGTTCCGGGTTCGCCGAGCCAGGAGCGGTAGGCGTCGATGAGATGCAACTGCGTCAAGGCGGCGTTCAGGGCGCCATATTCTGGATTGTAGATCAGCCGCCATAGTGTGGCGTTGACCACCGTCGGCAGCGCCCAGGGCAGGATCATCAGGGCACGCAGGACGGCGCGGCCGCGAAATTCCTGATTGAGCAAAAGGGCGGCGAGAACGCCGATCACCATTTCGGCGGCAACCGAAATCACAGCGAACAGCGTGGTGGTGACCAGTGTGCGTGAAAAATTCGAACTCGACAGCATGTTGGTGTAATTGTCGAAGCCGACGAAATTGCCGCCGGTGCCGACCAGCTTGGCGTCGGTGAAGGAAAGGCTGACCGTGTCGACCAGCGGCCAGCCGATGACGGCGACCATGACCACGAACAGCGGCAGCATCAAGAGCCATGCACGGGTTGTCATCCAGGTGCCCGACATAAGAGCAGCCTCTCCCTAACTCATCTTGGTTTCTGACATCGCACGGGCGGCACTAGGCCGCCCGTGACCGTAGAAAAGTGCCTCAGAGGCCGCTGTTTTGCGCGGCGGTCTTCAGGGCGTCTTCCGGCGACGTCTGGCCGAGCAGCGATTCCTGGATCGCCTGCTGCAGCGCGGTCGACAACTCCTGGTACTTCGGCGTGGTCGGCCGCGGGTACATGGCGGCCAGGCCGAGCTTGGCGGCGGCGATCAGTTCTTCCTGGCCCTTGGTGACGGCCGGGTCGTCATAGGACGAGGCCCAGATCGGCAGCGAGAGCTTGGCATATTGGTTCTGCGTCGCCTGCGAAGTCATGAAGGTGATGTACTTCCACGCCTCGTCCGGATGCTTCGAGACCGCGGTGACGCCGAGGCCCATCGAGCCGTTGACGGCCGACACCTCGCTGATGCCCGTGACGCCTGGTGCCGGCACGACGCCGACCTTGCCGGCCACCTTGCTGTCCTTCGGATCGTTGGCCATGTTGTACATGTAGGTCCAGTTCAGCGCGAAGGCAGCGTCGCCATTTTCAAAGACCTTGCGCACGTCCTCTTCCAGGAATTCCTTGGAATTCGGGTTGGTGAGGCCGGACTTGTAGCTGTCGACCATGTATTTCAGCGCTGACAGGCCGCCGCCATTCTGGAAGTCCGGCTTGCCGTCCTTGAGGAAGTCGCCGCCATAGGCGCTGACCAGTGTGGTGTAGTCGCAGATCGCGGCTTCGGCCTGCGACCAGCTCCAGGCGATCGGCGTCTTCAGCAAGCCCTTGTCCTGGATGATCTTGGCCTGTGCGCCGAGTTCTTCCCAGGTCTTCGGCGGCGTCTTGATGCCGGCCTTTTCGAGGATGTCCTTGTTGTAGAACAAATATTTGGTGTCGAGGATCCAGGGCATGCCATAGTACTTGCCGTCATACTGGACCGTGGTCCAGGCGCCGGGCAACACACCCTTCTTCATGTCGTCGGTGATCTTCGATGAGACGTCGACCAGCACCTTGTTGGTGGCGTATTCGGCAGGCCAGATGACATCGAACAGCACGACGTCATAGCCGCCGCCCGATCCCTGCGCGAGAACCGTCTTGTCGTGCAGGCCTTCATAGGGGACGAATTCGAGATTGACCTTGACGTCCGGGTTGGCCTTGGTGAAGGCATCCGTCATGGCGCGCACGTCGGCCTCGCTGTAGGCGGCCTGTGCCATGAAAAGCGCGTTGAGCGTCGTTTCGGCGAAAGCGTGAGGAACGAACAGTCCTCCAGCGAAGACCGCGCCGACCAGCGTTTTGGTGATTGTCTTAAGCATCTTCTTCTCCCATTTCCGGCGTTGACGGGCCGGCGATACGGGCATTTCGCATCGTCTTCCCGGATCCATGTCGCGTGACCTGATAATGAACCGGCTGACCAGTGGCGACAGGCCGAGGGGCCTTGGCCATCTTGTTTTGGGGCGTTCGGTTACATTAAGTCAATTCGCTTGACTTAATTAGTCGATCAATATTCTAATGGAGTCAAGAGGGGAAACGCCGGTGGACGACATCAGCCCGATCCGCGCCAAAAGCGGCACCAATCAGGAAGGCACCAGCGCGCACAACCGCCGTGTCATGATCGAGGCGCTGCGCCTCAATGGCGCCCTGTCGCGTGCCGATCTGGCGCGGGCGACGCAGCTGACCAAGCAGGCGGTCTCCAACATCATCGAGGATCTGGAAAGCGACGGCCTGGTCGTTGCTCTCGATGCGGTGCGCAAGGGCAGGGGGCAACCCTCGACCCCTTACAGGCTGGTGCCCGAAGGCGCCTTCGCCATCGGCCTGCAGATCGACCGCCACCTGACGCGGGCGGTCGCGGTCGACCTGATGGGCAGCGTGCTGGCGCGCGCCGACGCGAACCTGCCGTTCGATGAGCCGTCGAAGGGCGTCGAGGTGATCCTCGGCCTGATCGATGGCGTCCGGCGCGACCTGGCCGGGATTTCCTCGCAATCCGAGAAACGGCTGGTCGGTCTCGGCGTCGCCATGCCCGGCCCTTTCGGCCTGAAGAATTCCGACGACAAATGGATGATGCCTGCCTGGCAGAAGTTTCCGCTGCTGGAGACGCTGGCTGCCAGGACGGGGCTGAATGTCGGCCTGCAGAACGATGCCGCCGCCTGCGCCACGGCGGAGCGCATCGTCGGCGCGGCGCATGGCGTCGATCACGCGGTCTGCCTCTATGTCGGCTACGGCATCGGCACCGGGTTGATCCTCAATGGCGAGCTCTACAGCGGCGGCCATGGCAATGCCGGCGAAATCGGCATGGCGCTGCTCGCGCCGGCCGGTCCTGGTTCGACGCCGCTCGAACATCGCGCATCGCTGGCCTCGCTCTACCAGCATCTCGGCCTCAACCCGGCGGACGAGGATATCTACCAGCAAATGAATACCCTGGTGCTGGCCGAGGATCCCAGGATGATGGCCTGGATCGACGGGGCCGCGCATGATCTGCGCTGGAGCGTGCATCTCATCGAAACGATTTTCGATCCGCAGACCGTCATCCTGACCAGCGGCGCGCCGGAAGCGCTGGCGCGCCGGCTTGTCGAGGCGATGCATCCGCTGCTGCCGTCGATCGCCGACCGGCCAGGCCGGACTTTGCCGCGCCTGCAACTCGGCACCACCGACCCCTGGTCGATCGCGCTCGGCGCAGCCGCGGCCCCGATCAGCCGCGCGTTCGATCCGCTGTTCTCGGCGATCCTGAAGACAAGCTCGGGTCCGGTGTAGGGGCATCATAGGCCTAAACCGCTCTCCCGGCGTCACACAGGGTTCATCGACCGGACATAGCGTCTTTCCCAGTTCTTTGCCGCAATGCAATGGAGTGGGACATGGTGGACATAGTTTCTAGTGAGGCGGGTATACCGAGACCGGAGCATCCGCTCGATCAATCGGGCGGTGCCAAGTGGTTCCTGCCCGCCTTTGGGGTGCTGGTGCTGGTCGGCGTCGTCTATGTCGGCTATGCGCTCAGCCAGGATCTGGCGGTGGCCAAGACAGTGCCGTGGATCCTGCTCGGCATCGCCTTGCTGATCGCGCTCGGCTTCGAATTCGTCAACGGTTTTCACGACACCGCCAATGCGGTGGCGACCGTCATCTACACGCGCTCTCTGCCGGCCGAATTCGCCGTCATGTGGTCCGGCGTCTTCAACTTCCTCGGGGTTCTCACCTCCAGCGGCGCGGTCGCCTTCGGCATCCTGTCGCTGCTGCCGGTCGAGCTGATCCTGCAGGTCGGCTCCTCCTCGGGTTTTGCCATGGTGTTCGCGCTGCTGGTCGCGGCGATCCTGTGGAATCTCGGCACCTGGTTCCTCGGCCTGCCGGCGTCGAGTTCGCACACGATGGTCGGGTCGATCATCGGCGTCGGCCTCGCCAACCAGTTCATGGCCCCTGCAGGCAGCGCCACCAGCGGCGTCGACTGGTCGCAGGCGACCAATGTCGGCACCACCTTGCTGGTGTCGCCGATCGTCGGCTTCTTTGCCGCGGCCATCCTGCTCTATGCGATGAAGCTTCTGGTCCGCAATCCAGCGCTCTACGAGGCACCGAAAGGCAATGCTCCGCCGCCCTGGTGGATCCGAGCGCTGCTGATTTTCACCTGCACCGGCGTCAGCTTCGCGCATGGCTCCAACGATGGCCAGAAGGGCATGGGCCTGATCATGCTGATCCTGATCGGCGTCGTGCCGACGGCCTATGCGCTGAATCGCACGCCCGACATCAACTATCTCGAGGCCTACAAGGCGGCCTCGGTCAGCGTGGAGCAGGCGCTCGGCAAATATGCCAAGCCCGGCGTCACAGTCACAGACGCCAAGGCAGCCGTCCAGGACGCTGTGCGCACACGGACCTGGAACGACCAGACGACGGTCGCGCTGCAGACCTACATCCACAACACCACCGCTTCGCTGCAACCTTACGCCTCGGTCGACAACGTGCCGACCAATCTGGTCAGCAACGCCCGCAACGACATCTACCTGATCGGCGAGGCGCTCAAGCTGATCGACAAGAAGCAGTTGCTGCCGATGCAGGCCGCCGATCTCAAGGCGGTGACCGACTACCACAAGGCGGTCGACAACGCGACGAAGTTCATCCCGCTCTGGGTGAAGATCGCCGTCGCCCTGGCGCTCGGCCTCGGCACCATGGTCGGCTGGAAGCGCATCGTCGTCACGGTCGGCGAGAAGATCGGCAAGAGCCATCTGACCTATGGCCAGGGTGCCGCCGCCGAACTCGTGGCGATGGTGACCATCGGCATGGCCGACCGGCTCGGCCTGCCGGTGTCGACAACCCATGTGCTGTCGTCAGGTGTCGCCGGAACGATGGCCGCCAACGGCTCGGGCCTGCAATGGTCGACGGTGCGCAACCTGCTGCTGGCCTGGGTGCTGACCCTGCCATGCTCGATCGCGTTGGCGTTCGTGCTGTTCATCATCTTCCGCCAGGTGTTCTGAGCGGGAGCAGGCCTTTCACAAAACAAAAAAGGCAGCGTCGGTGATCGGTGCTGCCTTTTCTGTTGTTTCATGCCGAAGCGCCGGCGGGACAGCACCCCCCTCTGGCCTGCCGGCCATCTCCCCCGCAAGGAGGGAGATTAGCAGCCCATGCGTCCCGCCAGCTTTGAGCTGTTGGAGATTGGCGAAGGCCCAGGCGGCATCGATCTCCCCCCTTGCGGGGGAGATGTCCGGCAGGACAGAGGGGGGTGTGACGGAACTCGGTGTCAGATGATCGATTCCGGCGAGGCTGACCTCAGGTCGGATCCTCGCGATGCAGGTCGTGGATGGCGACGCCATCGACATTGGTCGGCATCGTCAGCCATTTGCGATGGCGCAAGGTGCGCTGTGTATCTTCCAGGCCGGTTTCCCAATGTTCGCGCATCGAGGTACCGGAGAATTCGTAGTCCTTGGCGTGTCCCTCATAACCTTTGTGCTGGTAGATCAAGTGCACGATGTTGACGATGCCGGCATCCGAATAGTCCTCGATCAGGGCTTCTTCCGCTGGCGTCAGCTGCTCCTTGGGCACGCGCTTGAGCGCATCGAGCAGGCGCATCTTCAGGCCATGGATGCGTTTGAAATTGTCGGTGTTCTGGCGCGTGCGGCTGGAATACATGATGTCCTTGTGGCGGGACAGCACGTCCGGCATGCTGCGCGGCAGCACACCGCGCGCGCTGAACAGATCGACCTGGAACACCAGTGAGGAACGGTCCTCTTCCTGGTCGAGCAGATATTGCAGCGGCGTGTTGGAGACGATGCCGCCGTCCCAATAGTACTCGCCTTCAATGCGGACCGAAGGAAAGGCCGGCGGCAGGGCGCCGCTGGCCATGATGTGCTCGGGCCCGATGCGGACCTTGTCGGTGTCGAAATAGACGAAGTTGCCGGTGCGGACGTTGACCGCGCCGACGCTCAGCCGCTTCTTGCCGTCGTTCAGCACGTCGAAATCGATCAGGCTCTCCAGCGTGTCCTTCAATTCGGCGGTGTCATAGAAGCTGGTCGCGCCCTCGGCGCCTTGCTGTTCGAACCAGGGATTGGGGTTGCGCGGCTTGAAGAAGCCGGGCTGGCCCATGGTCATCGTCATCCACGACGAGGTGCGGTTGCGGATGTCGCGGTAGATGTCGCCTTCCGGCGTATAGGCCCAGATCTTGCGCCCCGAGATCGTCTGCCAGAATTGTTCGAGCCGCTGCAGGCGGCGGCTCGGCTCATTGCCGGCGATGATCGAGGCATTGATGGCGCCGATCGACACGCCGGAGAGCCAGCTCGGCTCACAGCCGGCATCGGCCAGAGCCTGGTAGACGCCGGCCTGGTAGGCGCCGAGCGCGCCGCCGCCCTGGAACACCAATGCGATGCGGTCATATTGCGCCGAGATCTCCTCGATCGTGGCGGCGGCTTCCTTGTTTCGGTTGCGTTCAAGCACGAATTTTCTCCGGCTGGGTTGTGCTGGTTGCGAGCCGGCCGTGATCGGCAAGATAGTCGTGGACGACCTCGCCCAACCCAAGCGTCAGATCGGCTTTGAAGTGGACGGCGGAGACGATGTCGAGCACCGGCAGCTTCGCCACGTCGGCCATGACATGGGGCCGCAGATCGAGCGCGGCCGGCGCCGTCCAGGCCTCCTTCAGCGTGATATCGGTAAGGTAATAGCGCACCAGCTCGCAGATGCGGGGCGTGCCGTCGACATGCGGGATGATCTTGATCAGGAAATTGGGGGCGGCGAGTGCTGCGAGCACGGAATCGTGGTCGGCCTCCCTGTGCTTGTAGCCCATCGTGCCGGTGGCGCACAGAACGCTGCCATAGTGCAGCGTGCCGACGATCACCTCGCCCTCATGGACGATCTTTGGGTTGGCCAGCTTCTTGGGAAAGCCCCAGAGTTCGCGGCCGCCGGCGATCGGCGCGTCGTCGTCGAGATACATCGAATGGACGTAGCCGCCATGCTGGCCCTTGTACCGCACGGGGATGACCTGGCCGGTCTCGGTATAGTCGCCGAAGCCGGTCGAGTCCGGCATGCGGATGAACTCGTACTTGACCAGCGGCTCGTCGATCTCCAGCGGCGCCGGCACGACGGCCTCGAGCGCCTCGCGCGTCGTGCGGTAGGTGATGATGATGTATTCGCGGTCGAAGAAACGGTAGGGGCCGGGCGGGAAGGACGGATTGGTCAACGGCATCGCATAGGCGCGCTTCACGACATCGGCGATTTCCAAGCTGCACCCCCAAGGTTTTGTCAGGCGAAGTTTTGTTGGGCGAATTTGGTTCAGGAATGACCGCGCGAATGCGCAGCCGATTATGTTGCATGGCACCATGACAGTGCCGTGTCAGCCGGACGACCATGGTTTCGAACGATCGAGAGCCATGCCGGCGCTGCCGTCTGGCTGTAATCGCATCGACACATGGCTCTGGCATTGTCATGCTGCGACGCACAATTATATCCTCATCTTCCCTCCCACCTCTCGCGAGATCACTATGGGTTCCCTGTCTTCGAAGAATGCCCTCGTCACCGGCTCGACCAGCGGTATCGGCCTGGCCATCGCCCGCGCCTTTGCCGCCGAAGGCGCCAACGTCACCATCAACGGCCTTGGCGACGCGGCTGCGATCGAGCAGGAGCGCGCCGGCATCGAGAAGGATTTCGGCGTCAAATGCCGATATTCCGACGCCAATATGATGGACGGTGCGGCGGTCAGCGCCATGGTGCATGAGGCCGAGGCGGCGTTCGGCAGTCTCGACATCCTGGTCAACAATGCCGGCATCCAGCATGTCGCGCCGATCGAGGACTTTCCCGACGACAAGTGGGAAGCCATCATCCGCATCAACCTCCTGGCGGCCTTCTACGCCATCAAGGCGGTGCTGCCCGGCATGAAGAGCCGCAAATGGGGCCGCATCATCAACACGGCGTCCGCGCATGCGCTGGTCGCCTCGCCGTTCAAATCGGCCTATGTCTCGGCCAAGCATGGCATATCAGGCCTGACCAAGACGGTGGCGCTGGAAGTCGCGCAGGACGGCATCACCGTCAACGCCATTGCGCCGGGCTATGTCTGGACGCCGCTGGTCGAAAAGCAGATCCCCGACACCATGAAGGCGCGCGGCATGACCGAAGAACAGGTCAAGCATGATGTGCTGCTCGCCGCACAGCCGACAAAGGAGTTCGTCACCGTCGAGGAGCTTGCGGCGCTGGCGCTGTTCCTGTGCTCGGATGCAGCCAGGCAGATCACCGGCACGACCTTGCCGATGGACGGCGGCTGGACCGCACAGTAGAGCGTGGGCGAAGCGCTCTGTCTTCTGGTCGATGCCGCAGGGTGCTGGCGGGAGAGCACTCGGCCAGGTCCTTGAAAATCATCCAGCTTTCCGATCCGCATCTGATGACGCCAGGTGGCGATTGGGTCACGAGCCGCCAGCCTATGCCGTGGTCCTGATCGATGCGGATGGGGTGATCGTGCATTTCCATGATTTTCCGGTGCCGCCGTCGCTCTGATCGGGTCAGGGCGACGCGGCGCTGCCTCTGTTGCTGCAGGGCTGTCTTTTGCGACTTACGCGGAGTCTCTGCGAAGCACTCAAAAAGCGCTCAATTTTGGACATTAGTCTTGACAGAAATACAGATGTTCAATACCCGTCAGGCGATTGAACAAGCCTGCATTATGGGAGGAATGAGCGGTATGGCTTCCAATGTTTCGTTGACGGGCCTTGCCCGCGATCTCGAGGAACGCGGCAAGTCGGGCAAGCCCATTCGCATCGGCTTGATCGGCTCCGGCGAGATGGGAACCGACATCGTCACCCGGGTCGCCCATATGTCCGGCATCGAGATCGGCGCGATCTCCGAGCTCAACCTGCCGGCCGCCAGCAGGGCCGTGGACATCGCCTTCCAGGAAACCGGCCATGCGCGCGAGGTGTCGAACGCCTCGGCGATGACGGCCGCCATGGAGGCCGGCAAGGTGGCGGTCACCAACGACGCCAGCCTGGTCATCAATAATGATCTGATCGACGTGGTGATCGACGCCACCGGCGTTCCGGCCGTTGGCGCCGAGATCGGCCTGCGCGCCATGGAGCACGGCAAGCATCTGGTGATGATGAATGTCGAAGCCGACGTCACCATCGGCGCCTATCTCAAAAGCGAGGCCGACCGGCTGGGCGTCACCTATTCGCTGGGCGCCGGCGACGAGCCCTCCTCCTGCATGGAGCTGATCGAGTTCGTCTCGGCAATGGGCCATCCGATCGTCGCCGCCGGCAAGGGCAAGAACAATCCGCTCAACATCGATGCCACGCCGCCCGCCTATGAGGAAGAAGCCAAGCGCCGGCACATGAATGTGCGCATGCTGGTCGAATTCGTCGACGGTTCCAAGACCATGGTCGAGATGGCGGCGATCGCCAATGCCACCGGGCTGGTGCCCGACAAGGCAGGCATGCATGGCCCGGCCGCGACGCTCGGCGAACTGTCGAAAGTCCTGGTGCCTGAAAAGGACGGTGGCGTGCTGTCCAAGGTCGGCGTCGTCGACTATTCGATCGGCAAGGGCGTGGCGCCCGGCGTTTTCGTCGTCGCCGACATGTCGCATCCGCGCATTTCGGAGCGCATGGAAGATCTGAAGATGGGCAAGGGCCCGTATTTCACCTTCCATCGCCCCTATCACCTGACCTCGCTCGAAGTGCCGCTGACCTGCGCCCGCGTCGTGCTCTACGGCAAGGCCGATATGGTGCCGCTGGCCAAGCCTGTGGCCGAAGTCTGCGCCGTGGCCAAGAAGGACATGCAACCGGGCGAGAAGCTCGATGCGATCGGCGAATATTGCTACCGCGCCTGGATCATGACGGCGCCGGAAGCGCATGCCGCCAAGGCCATTCCCTGCGGCTTGCTGCAGGGCGGCTCGGTGACCGCGCCGATCAGGAAGGGCGAGCTCATCACCTATGCGAATGCGGCCCCGGCCCCAGGCTCCAAGATCGCCGAACTGCGTGCCCGCCAGGACAAGCTCGTCTATGGAACCGTTGGAGCCTGACCATGGCCGCAGCCAGCAAAGCCGCCGCGGACAGTCGCGCCAACCTGCCTTTCGTCTACCGCCAGTACAGCGCCGAGCAGCTCAAGCAGGTGCTCTATAAGATGTACCTCATCCGCCGCTTCGAAGAGGGCGCGGAGGAAAGCTATACGCGCGGCCTGATCCACGGCACCATGCACCTGTCGATCGGCCAGGAAGCCAGCGCCATGGGCATCTGCATGCCGCTTGGCGAGGATGACCAGATCACCTCGACGCATCGCGGCCATGGCCACTGCATCGCCAAGGGCGCCGAGGTCAAGCGCATGTTCGCCGAGTTCTTCGGCAAGACCACGGGCTACTGCAAGGGCCGTGGCGGGTCGATGCACATTGCCGATGTCGGCAAGGGCAATCTCGGCGCCAACGGCATCGTCGGCGGCGGCATTCCGATCGCGGTTGGCGCGGCGCTCTCTTCCAAGATGATGAAGACCGGCAAGGTCGTCGTGTCCTTCTTCGGCGACGGCGCCAACAATGAGGGCGCCTTCCACGAGGCGCTCAACATGGCGGCGGTCTGGAAGCTGCCGGTCATTTTCGTCTGCGAGAACAATGGCTACGGCATGTCGACGTCGACGGCCCGGTCGACCGCGGTCAAGAACATCGCCGACCGCGCTGCCGCCTATTCGATGCCCGGCGTCATCGTCAACGGCAACATCTTCTCCGAAGTCGCCGAAGCGTCGCACAAGGCCGTGGAGCGCGCGCGGGCCGGCGAGGGGCCGACGCTGATCGAATCCAAGACTTACCGCCATCGCGGCCATTCCAAGAGCGACCGCAACCGCTATCGCACCAAGGAAGAGATCGAGGACTGGATGTCGAACCGCGACCCGATCACGCTGTTCGAGAACGAGCTGAGGGAATTCGGCTTCATCGACGACAAGGGCATCGAGGCCATCCGCGATGCCGTGGCGCAGGAGATTGCCGACGGCATCGAGTTCGCCAAGGCAAGTCCGTCGCCTGATATCAGCGAGGCCGGAAATTACGTGTATACGGAGCAGGCGTGATGGACGCGATGGTGCGTGAACTGAGCTACGCCCAGGCGATCCAGGAAGCCATGGCAATTGCCATGGACATGGACGAACGCGTCTTCCTGATGGGCGAGGATATCGGCGTCTATGGCGGCGCCTTCCAGGTGACGGGTGACCTGGTCGAGCGCTTTGGCGCGGACCGGGTGATGGACACGCCGATCTCGGAACTGGGCGGCGCCGGCGTCGCGGTGGGTGCGGCCCTCACCGGCATGCGGCCGATCTTCGAATTCCAGTTCTCCGATTTCGCCACGCTCGCCATGGAGCAGATCGTCAACCAGGCGGCCAAGATGCGCTTCATGCTGGGTGGCGAGGTTTCCGTTCCCGTGGTGATGCGCTTTCCCGCCGGCTCGGGCACGGGTGCCGCCGCGCAGCACAGCCAGAGCCTGGAGGCGTGGCTTGGCCATGTGCCGGGCCTCAAAGTCATCCAGCCGGCGACGCCCTATGATGCCAAGGGCATGCTTCTGGCGGCGGTCGCCGATCCCGATCCGGTCATGATCTTCGAGCACAAGCTGCTCTACAAGATGAAGGGCCCGGTGCCCGAAGGCTATTACACGGTGCCGATCGGCAAGGCCGACATCCGCCGCGAGGGCCGCGACCTTACCATCGTCGCCACGTCGATCATGGTGCAGAAGGCGCTCGACGCCGCGGCCGCGCTGGAGGCCGAAGGCATCGACGTCGAGATCGTCGATCTCAGGACCATCCGGCCGATGGACAAGCAGACCGTCATCGACAGCGTGAAGAAGACATCGCGGCTGATGTGCGTCTACGAAGCGGTCAAGACGCTGGGCATCGGCGCCGAGGTCAGCGCCATGATCGCCGAGAGCGAGGCGTTCGACTATCTCGACGCGCCGATCGTGCGGCTGGGCGGCGCCGAGACGCCGATCCCCTACAATCCGGAGCTGGAGAAGGCCACCGTGCCGCAGGTTCCCGACATCATCACCGCCGCGCGCGACCTCGTGAAAGGGGTTCGCTGAGAATGCCGACCGAAGTCATTCTTCCCAAGGTCGACATGGACATGGCGACCGGACAGATCTCGCGCTGGTTCGCCGAGGAAGGCGCCCGGGTCAAGAAGGGCGATGTGCTGTTCGAGATCGAGACCGACAAGGCGGCAATGGAGATCGACGCCCCGGCCAGCGGCGTGCTGCGCGATGTGACCGGCAAGGAAGGCGTCGATATTCCGGTCGGCGCGCCTGTGGCGTGGATCTATGCCGACGATGAAAATTATGCGCCGACCTCCCCCCTTGAGGGGGAGATGTCGACGAAGTCGACAGAGGGGGTCGCCTCAGGAGGCATCGCCCTGGCGTCGAGCACTGCCGGGTCGAGCCCAGTCGAACCGACCCCACCCGACCGGCCTTTGGCCGGCCACCCTCCCCTCGAGGGGGAGGGGAAAACCCGCGCTACACCTTTGGCGCGGCGTCTGGCTCGGGAAGCAGGCATTGCACTTTCCAATATCGCAGGCACCGGTCCACATGGCCGCGTTGTGAAGGCCGACATAGACGCCGTGCTTTCCTCCCCCCTCGAGGGGGAGGTGTCCGCGAAGCGGACGGAGGGGGTCGCCTCAGAAGGCACCTCCCCGCCCAGCACTGCCCTGGCGCCGCGTCCAGTCGAACCGACCCCACCCGACCGGCCTTCGGCCGGCCACCCTCCCCTCAAGGGGGAGGGGGACGTCCTGCGTTTGTTCGAACCCGGCTCCTACGAGATCGTCCCGCATGACAATATGCGCAAGACCATCGCCCGCCGCCTGGTCGAGGCCAAGACCACCATCCCGCATTTCTACCTGACGCTCGACTGCGAGCTTGACGCACTGCTGGCACTGCGCACGCAGATCAATGCGACGGCCCCGGTGAAGAAGACCGACAAGGGTGAAGCGCCGGCCTACAAGCTGTCCGTGAATGACATGGTGATCAAGGCGATGGCCATGGCTTTGAAGGCGGTGCCGGATGCCAATGCGTCATGGACCGAAAGCGCCATGGTGAAGCACAAGCATGCCGATGTCGGTGTCGCCGTCTCGATCCCCGGCGGCCTGATCACGCCGATCATCCGCAAGGCGGACGAAAAGACGCTGTCCACCATCTCCAACGAGATGAAGGACCTGGCCAGCCGGGCGCGCAGTCGCAAGCTGAAGCCGGAAGAATACCAGGGCGGCACCACGGCCGTGTCCAACCTCGGCATGTTCGGCATCAAGGACTTTGCCGCGGTGATCAACCCGCCGCATGCGACGATCCTGGCGGTCGGTGCCGGCGAGGAGCGGGCGGTGGTCAAGAACGGCGAGATCAAAATCGCCACCATCATGTCGGTGACGCTGTCGACCGATCATCGCGCCGTCGACGGCGCGCTGGGTGCCGAACTGCTGGTCGCCTTCAAACGGCTGATCGAGAACCCGATGGGCATGCTGGTCTAGGGCCGGCCGAGGCGCCGAAGCCTTCGGTTGCCTCAATTGCGTAGCAGGATCGCCAGCCCGCCCAAGGCGGTCACAAGGCTCGTGGACCGCCGTTCCGCGGGCCTTACTGTTGTGCCGTGAAGGTATTTCGCGCGACGCTGTCGCCTGATCTGGTCGTGCATGCGCTGTGTCATCCACCAGTCATGTGAACTGGTTTGGCGAAACGCGGCTGGACGAACGATTCCTGGATGGGATCCTGGCTCGGCCGTAAAATGCGGGTCGCCGCGACCGTCAGGATGGCACAGCCACTTGTTCGATCGCGCCAGCGCCGATGGAGGTGCCGTGCGCCTGGCCATTCTGATCACCAAGCTGTGCAGCGGCTACATTCCCTTAATCCAGTGCCTATGCTTGAAGCCGCCGCTATTTCGTTCCACATCGGTCAGGATGAAGGACGAGGCACGAGAACGGCGTCGGAATTTGCTGTGGGGCGTGCCCGCATCACTGATCCTGCATGCGCTCGTCGCGGTGCTCCTGGTCTACAACGTCCCGAGGCCTCCCCAACAGCCGCAGGAGGAGCAGCCGGTCAATGTCGCGCTGGTGCCTCCGCCCGATCAGCCAAAGCCGAAACCTGCTCCCCCGCCGCCAAAGGAACTCAAAGCCGAAAAACCCCCGGAACCCAAAGCCGAAAAGCCACCGGAACCAAAGGTTGAAAAACCGCCCGAGCAGCCGCGTAAGCCGGTGGACGATCCGGTTCTGAAGCGCGTCTTCCAATATGGCGAGAAGGATACCGGGCCGAAGAAATCCCTGGATGGAGGCAGTGCCCGAGACAACGCGCCGTCGCCGCCCAAGGATGAAACTTCGAAGCCTGCGGAGCCCCCATCTTCGGCACCAGCGGAGCCGCAGGCAGAGCCAAGCAAGGCTGACGAGAAGCCCGCAACCGTCGTGACGGACGCCAAGCCGACACAGAGCGAGGAAAAGCCGGCGACCGAGGACGCTGATAAGGCGGCGACCGAGGACACCGATAAACAACAGGCAGACAAACCGGAGGCGGCAGAGCAAACCGCCGAGAAGCCGGCAGCCGTGGCGCCGACGCCGTTGGCGGCCGAGGCCGACGCCAAACCCGAGCCTCCGACCCCGGCCGAAAAGGCAAAGCCCAAACCTGCAAAGGCAATGAAGTTCAGATCCGCCAAGGCTTTGAAAGCTCGAAGCGGGGGTGCAGGAACGTCAAGTCCCACGAACACAGAGATTGCTGGATCGCCGGTTTATTCCGGCCTTCCGGGTGTTCGAAAGCTCTACTCGCAGGGCGCTACCGGCGACGCGCTGGCAACAAGCTCCATGTCCGGCGTGCCTCGCGGTCAGCGTGTTGCCACCCTTTGCGCCAACGTACTGAACCAGGAGTTGCAGCAGGCTGACTATTCTCCCAAATGGTTGCCAACTATTCCGCTCAAGGCAGGCAATGTTCTCAGCCCGCCAGAGGCTGCCTTCAGCACAATGACCACTTGGTACCAGCTGAGTTTCCGGTGTGAGGTCGACCCCGATGCGACAAGGGTCTTGTCGTTCAACTTCCGTGTCGGCGCTCAAATCCCACATAGCGAATGGCCGCGGCCTCTTTAGTCTATGCCAGCCTTAGGCCGGTACACCAAGTCCGGCCAATTGCCGGCTGACGTCATGCCAGTCGGCGCAGACGAAATCGGCACCGGCCGCAATCAGCCGCGCGCCGTGCTCCCGGATAGGTATGGCCGCCGCCCGTGTAGCCGATGGCCGTCATGCCGGCGGCGACCGCGCCCTGGATGCCGAAGGGCGATCCTCGATCACGATGCAGTCGGCCGGGTTGGCGCCCATCCTGGCGGCGGCGAACTGGCTGATCCCAGGTCTTGATGGATCGGATCGTGGGCTGCCGCTCGTTGAGTCGCCCCAGCGCCTTGGTCGGGCTGCCGTGGGTGTGGTGATTCAAGTCGACAAGTTGTCAGCGGCTAGATTGCGCAAATCCAATGTCTATGCTTGAAGCCGCCGCTATTTCATTCCACATCGGTTAGGATGAAGGGCGAGACAGATGAACGGCGTCGGAATCTGTTGTGGGGCATGCCCGCATCGCTGATCCTGCACGTGCTTGTCGCGACGCTCCTGGTGTATGGCCTGCAAGTGCCTCCCCAGCAGCCGCAGGAGGAGCAGCCGGTTAATGTCGCGCTCGTGCCTCCGCCCGATCAGCCGAAACCGAAACCTACTCCGGCGCCGCCTCCTAGACAACCAGAGCCGAAGGTTGAAAAACCACCCGAGCAGAAGGTTGAAAAGCCGCCTCTGCCGGAAAAACAGGCGCCGAAGCCCCTGCCAGTCGAGGTCCTGAAGCCCGTTTTTCAGTTCGGCGACAAGGATACCGGCCCGCGGAAATCCCTGGATGGGGCCAGCGCTCAGGACAGCTCGCCGTCGCCGGCCAAGGATGACGCTTCGCAGCCGCCGATCAAGCCGAAACCCGCAGAGAACCAACCCGCCACGCCGCCAGACTCCGAGCAGGGGGCAGATCCAACCAAGGCCGACGAGAAGCCGGTAACCGTGACGGCGGACGCGAAGCCGACACAGGATGTGGAGAAGCAGGCAGCTTCAACCGAGGAGATTGATAGACAACAGGCAGCCAAACAGGAGGCAGACAGGCAGGCGGCGCTCGACGCCGCCAAGCAACGGGGCGCCGCACCAGCGCCTTGGGCTGCTGATGGCGGCGGCGGCGAGATCGAGCTTCCCATGTCGGCCGAAAAGCCGATGCCCAAACCCACAAATGCGCCGAAGCCCAGCCCCTCAAAGGCCTCGAAGTCTGTATCTCGGAACGACTCGGGCCTCCCGGGCGTCCGCAGGCTTTACTCACAAGGCGCTAGCGGCGATGCGTTGGCCACGACCTCGATGGGCGGCGTGCCTCGCGCTCAGCGTGCAGCCAAACTTTGCGCCAGCGCGTTGCAGCAGCAACTGCTTGACGCCTCGTATTTTCCCAAATGGGTGCCATCTGTTCCGTTGAAGGCGGGCAATGTCCTTGACGCTCCGGATGTCGCGTTCAGCACGACAACCACATGGTATCATCTGAGCTTTCGGTGCGAGGTCGACACCGATGCGACGAAGGTTCTGTCCTTCAACTTCGGTGTGGGGCAAATGATCCCACCCAGCGAATGGGGCCCTCTTAGATTACCCAGTCCCTACTAGGCAGGCACGCCGAGGCCAGCCAATTGCCGGCTAACTTCATGCCAGTCGGCGCAGGTGAAATCGGCACCGGCCTCAATCAGCCGTGCGGCGTGTTCGGCATAGGTGTGGCCACCGCCGGTGTAGCCGATCGCGGTCATTCCGGCGGCAACCGCGCCCTGGATGCCGAAGGGGGAATCCTCGATGACGATACAGTCGGCGGGATTGGCGCCCATCCTGGCGGCGGCGAACAGGAAGATATCCGGCGCCGGCTTGCCGTTCTTGACCATCGAGGAGCTGTAGATCGCATCGCCGAAGAAATGCGCCAGTCCGGTGACGGCAAGGCTGTGGTTTATGCGCTCGACGGAAGATGACGAGGCAACGCAGCGGTCGCCCTCGAGCGTTTCCAGAAAGGCGGCGATGCCGGGTGTCGGGCTCAATTCCTGCGAAAACAGGATCTTGGTCTCGGCCCAGATGTCGCCGTCCGCCGCTGCGGGAAACTGGTGGCCGGTCAATTCCCTGATCCTGACGATGATGTCGGACTGCTTCATGCCGACGCACTGGGCGATGATGCCGCCATGGACGCCCGCCATGCCGTGCTTTTCATAAACGCGTTCATAGGCCTTGGCGGCCAGGGGCTCGCTGTCGACGAGAACGCCGTCGCAATCGAAAATGATAGGCCTTGGTCGCGCCACGCGCTCGTCTCCCTAAGTCAAATTCCGCACATCGCTATCGGCAAAAAGTCAGATGTTCAATAGCTCGATGTCTTGAGGGCGTTTGGAGCATGCAGCCACGAGCAGTCAAAGCTGGCGCAGGACATCGCTCGCGCGGGCGGATCCGAGCGCCCGTTGCATGGCCTGCCGGGACTGGGCGCGGTCCGGCGTGATCCAGTTCGGCTCGGCGCCGAGGAAGCGGTCGAGGAAAGCCACCGTGTAGGCCGGCATCTCGGTCACATTCTCGCGATAGGACCACCATGTGCGCAGGTCGTCGGCGCATTTGTCGATGCTGGGCGCCGTGCCGAATTCCTGCTCGTAGATCGCCGAGATCACCGAGACACAGTAATTGGTGTAGAGGAAGCCTTCCGGCCAGAAGCGGATGATTTCCAGCGTGCCGGCATTCTGTTCCGTTTCATTGAGATGCGCGAGGCCGGAGATTTCCCTGGCCGGTGCCTGTTTGATCAGTTCTCGCAGCACGAGTCCGGCGGCAAAGACGATGAAGTCGGCGCGGTCCACCGCGGCAAAGCGCTTTTGCGCTTCCATGACCTCGACCCAGTCGAGAAAGGCCCGGGTGAGCTTCGCCTCGTCGATCTCGAAACGCACGCCGAACGTGTCGGCGACCACTCTGGCGCTGCCGCGGAAGGTGGCGCGGAACCAGCGCAGCTGCCGTAACCGGTGGCGCAGGTCGGGCATAAGGGCCAGTTCATCCCTGAAGGGCAGTTCCATTTCACGCATCCCGTTTGGTGACAGGCTAGCACAGCCGTGCCGCCGCCGAAATCGGCCGACGGCCCTGTGGATGACCGTGACCAGGGCCAATATCATACATATTGACATTCGCGGAAACAAATGTTCTCACTTTGCTGTTGTCGCGCGCCGGTCCAAAGTGCGGTTCAACATAGGCTTCGGGAGGAGAACCGAATGGCGATTTGGCAGTGGGGACTGCTTCTGCTGGTTATTGTGTGGGCGCTGCAGTCGCTCGGCGTCTGGCTGCAGATGCGGCACTATTCGGATGTCTTCCGGGGCGTCACCGACCAGTACAAGGATGGCTTCGTCGGAGCCGGCAATTTTCGCGGTCGGTTGGCCAAGGGCACCATCGCGCTCGTCGTGGTGACGCCTGACCTGATCGTGCGCCGCCTGATGGTGATGAGCGGCCGTTCCGTCTTCACCAAATTCAAGAGATTTCAAGAATTCGAGGGTGTTGCCCTCGATCGACTCCGGTCCAACCCTGCAATCTTGGGGGAGGGGGAACCCGGTGTGGCCGAGGCCGTGAAGCGAGCGATCGAACAGATCGACAAAGCACGGTCGGAGCCGGGGAAGAAGCCGGGTCTGTCCGGTCTGAACGTAGCAAGGGCCTAGAGGAAGCCGCGCACCGACTGGGATAAACCGGCGGGCGGCATAAGGAGGAGAAATGTCTGTATTTTCGTTGTTGGCGCAGCATGCCGACATGGCCGTGCACAATCTGCATGTCGCAGGTGCCATGGTCTCGGATGCTGCTTTGCATGGCAAGCTCGCCGTCGAGCATGCCTCTGACCATCTCGTTGTCCTGGCACAGGCGGACAGCGGGCCGATCACCGTCGACCAGTTCAAGGAAAAGCTGAAAGAGGTCCAGCAGGAAGAGCAGCTTGGCTGGCTGACCGCCATCGGCAAATACTTCATCGGCATCTTCCAGAAGGGCGGCGAGGTTTTCGCCGGCTTCGTCACCGGCATCATCCCGACGCTGGTGGTGCTGATGACCGCCTTCTACGCCGTCACCGAACTGGTCGGCGAAGAGCGCGTGCATGGCCTGGCGCGCGGCGCCGGCCGTATCGCGCTGACGCGCTACACGCTGCTGCCGCTGCTGGCGGTGTTCTTCCTCACCAATCCGATGGCCTATACGTTCGGGTCATTCCTGGAAGAAAAGCACAAGCCGGCCTTCTATGACGCGGCCGTGTCCTACGTGCACCCGCCGCTCGGCCTGTTCCCGCACATCAATCCCGGCGAATATTTCGTCTGGGGCGGCATTCTCGTCGCACTGCTGGAGCTGGAAAAGAAGGGTGCGGTCGTCGCCGGTTATCACGTCAAGGTGGCGATCTGGTACGCCATTGTCGGCCTCGTCGTTATCCTGCTCAAGGGCATGCTGACCGAGCGCATCACCGCCATCATGGCACGCCGCCAGGGCGTCGAGCTGTAAGGGCGGGGAGGACATCATGGCAAAGACATACAAAGCCGTACGCATCTCCCGGGGCAAAACCGGTTGGGGCGGCCCGCTCGTCATCGAGCCGACCGCGCAACGCGACAAGATCGTCTCCGTCACCGGAGGCGGCATCCATCCCGTGGCACAGCTCATCGCCGACATGACCGGCGCCACGGCCGTCGACGGCTTCAAGGCGCCGCCGATCGAAAGCGAGATGGCGGTTGTCGTCGTCGACTGCGGCGGCACCGCACGATGCGGCGTCTATCCGCGCAAGCGCATCCCGACCGTCAATCTGACGCCGGTCGGCCAGGCTGGGCCGCTCGCCCAGTTCATCACGGAAGACATCTACGTTTCGGGCGTGAAGCCGGCCAACGTCACAATGGCGGACGGGTCCGAGGCGGTCACCACTGCAGGGGGAGCAGCATCGATGAGTTCAAACAACAACACAGCGGCCGCTGCGCCACAGCCGCTGCCGAGCGAAGGCGGGCTGATCGGCCTGATCAGCTCGATCGGCCGCGTCATGGGCCGCGTCGTCGGCATCTTCTTCAATGCCGGTCGCCGCACCATCGACCAAGTGGTGCGCAACGTGCTGCCGTTCATGGCCTTCGTGACCATGCTCATCGGCCTGATCCTGTACACCGGCATCGGGGACGTGCTGGCGCAGCCGATGGGACCGCTCGCCAACAACATCGTCGGCCTGCTGATCATCTCGGCGATCTGCGGCCTGCCGTTCCTGTCACCCATACTCGGGCCGGGCGCCGTCATCGCGCAGGTCATCGGCGTCGCCATCATCGGCCCGCAGATCGCCAACGGCACGATTTCGCCGGCGATGGCCCTGCCGGCGCTGTTTGCCTACAACACCCAAGTGGGCTGCGACTTCGTCCCCGTCGGCCTGGCGCTGGGCGAAGCCAAGCCGAAGACGATCGAAATCGGTGTGCCGGCGGTGCTCATCAGCCGCCAGATCATGGGCCCGGTCTCGGTGCTGATCGCCTGGATCGTCAGCCTGATCGTGTTTTAAAAAGCAATTCCAGGAAAAGTGTTCCACTGTTTTCCGTCCGGAATCGCTTCAAAACAAAAGAGATAGAGTGGCTCGCCGTTTCCACAAAACGATGAGCCACTCTCAGAAGAGTTGGAAAATGAGGTTCGCCATATGACGGTTCTGTTGAGAACACGGGTCACTGAAATCGGGCCCGAAGTGGCGGATCTTGCCGAAGGGGGCGTGGTCATCCTGTTCGCGGATGGCTCGCCGCCGGAGCTTGCCGAGGTCTCCGTGCTCCACAAGACGGAGCTTGGACCCAGCGACGGCGCGCCCGCCAAGGGCGCGTCGATCACCCTTGGCGATGTGTCCGCGACCATCACCGCCGTCGGCTCCAGCGCATGGAGCAAGGTTCTTGAGATGGGCCATGTCGTCATCTCGTTCAACGGCGCCACCGAGGCCGAGAGGCCGGGCGAGATCTGCGCATCGGAGGTCGACCGACAAGCGCTCGTGGCCGCCCTGAAGACCGGCGCGATCATCACCATCGCCGCCTGAAGCATTCGCGCCGCGACCCATCTGGTCCTGGCGCCAGGAAAAGCAGAGTATTTGCCATGGAACGCTCGACCATCGTCAGAGTGCATGAAGGTTTGCACGCCCGTCCCGCCACGCGGTTCGTGAAGCTCGCCAAGGGCTTCGAATCCGATGTCGAGCTGGTCAAGGACGGCAAGGCGGTCAGTGCCAAGAGTTCGGTCAAGCTGATGCTGCTGGCGGTCAAGGAAAACCAGGAAGTCACCGTGCGGGCGAACGGCGCCGACGCCATCGAAGCCATCGAGGCGCTGATCGGCTATCTCGAGAATCCCAAGGCGGGTCTCGACGACGACGCCGAGACGCAAAGTCCCGCGAATAATGCCGGCCACGCGGCACCCGTACAGGCGACCCAATCTGCGCCGGCTGGACCCGGCGAAGCAAATGGCTTGCGCGGTGTCGCCGCGAGCGAGGGCGTTGCGATCGGGCCGGCTTTCGCGCATTTCCCGCCTGACGTCGCCGGACAGGGCCGCATGCTGCAGGCTGACGAGATCGCCGGCGAGATCGACAGGTTCCGCGCCGCCGTCGCCGCCGTCCAGGCACGGATGGACCGGGCGCTGGCGCAGGACAGCCTGTCGGCCGGGGACCGCGGCATCGTCGCTGCGCTCAGGGATATTGCCGCTGACGATAGCCTGACCGGCGAGGCAGAAAAGGCGATCAAGGGCGGCAATGACGCGGTTTCGGCCGTGATCACCGCCGCATCCACGATCGCCGCCGATTTCAGCGCCGTCGACGATCACTACCTCAATGCGCGGGCGGATGATGTCCATGCCGTGGGGCGGCAGATCTGCCTGGTGCTGCTCGGGCAGGACGATGTCAGCCTCGAAAGCATCCCCCAAGGCGCCATCCTCATCGCCGACGACATCGGCGCCTGGGATCTGGCGCGCGCGCCGCTGAAACGCATCGGCGGCGTGGTGTGCGGCCATGGCGGCGCCACCTCGCATATCGCCATCATCGCCCGCTCTCACGGCATTCCGGCGGTGCTGGGTCTTGGTGAGCAGATCAACGCCTTGCGCACCGCGCGCGAAGTGGCGATCGACGGCAATAGCGGCCATGTGATCATCGACCCCGATGCGGCGACGCGCGCAGATTTCGCCGGCCGCGTCGAAGCGGCGGCAAAGGAGCGCGCCGGTCTGACCGCCTTCAAGACGGTGACGCCCCGGCTTGCCGACGGCAGGGTGATCGAAGTCGCGGCCAATATCGGCTCACTCGAGGAAATCGAGGCGGCGCAGGAGGCCGGCGCGATGGGCGTCGGCCTGTTCCGAACCGAGCTTCTGTTCATGCGGCATATGCACCTGCCCTCGGAAGACATGCAGGCCGAGACCTATGCGGCGCTGGCCAAGGCCTTCGCGCCATATCAGGTCATCGTGCGCACGCTCGATATCGGCGGCGACAAGCCGATTGCCGGCATCGAGTTCCCCGACGAGGAAAATCCCTTCCTCGGCTGGCGCGGCATCCGCATGTGCCTCGACCGGCCCGATATCTTCAAGCGCCAGCTCAGGGCGCTGCTCAGGGCGTCAGTACATGGCAATATCAAGGTGATGCTGCCGATGGTGTCTGACATCGGCGAGGTGAGACAGACGCGCATCCTGGTCGATGAATGCGTGGGGGAACTCAAGGCCGAAGGCGTGCCCTACGCGACTTTCGATCTCGGCGTGATGATCGAGACCCCGGCCGCCGTGCTGATTGCCCCGGCGCTGGCGAAGGAGGTGGCCTTCTTCTCGATCGGCACCAACGATCTGACCCAGTACATCATGGCGGCCGACCGGCTCAACCCGACCGTGGCCAAGCTCAATGACGTCACCAATCCGGCCGTCATGTCGGCGATCGAGCTGACGGCCAAAGCCGGTGTCGATGCCGGCATCATGGTCGGCATGTGCGGCGAGGCGGCCGGGCGTCCTGACCTGATTGCGACCTTCGTCAAGATGGGGCTGACCGAACTTTCGATGAGCCCGGCCTCGATCCAGCGCGCCAAGAAGACGATCATGGCCCTGGCCGGGGACTAGGCCTACGGCAAATGCGCAAGCAAGGTGGCAAAGACCGGCGTCAGTTCATCGACCGGGCTTGCCTTGGCGCAGGCCTGTACGATGCGATCGTGACGGATATCGGCCGCAAGGATGGCTATCTCCAACATCTCCGGCTCCGGCGCGCCGTCGCGGCCGGTGGTCGCCAGACCGCAGGCCAGAACGACCGGCGCCAGGCAGCTTATATCGAGCGCCCGTTCGCCCGCCGCTGCCGTTTCCGGCGCGGCTTCGCCAAAGCGGACCGGACGCTGGTTGAGCAACTCGACCAGTAGCGCAGCGCAGGTGGCCGCGATTGCCTGCAATCCAGCGCCGGGCGCGGCAAGCGCGGCCAACAGATCGCCATGGCGCTTGCGCATCGCGGCGTGGGCGGCGGCGAAATCGGCTTCGTGGATGCGGGCATTGTCGATCTTCAGCCCGGCAAGAACGGACTTGGTCAGATAATACATGTCGCGCCGGAACAGGCGCTCGGCGCTCAACTGCCGCTCTTCGTTTCCGGCCGGGAAATAGGTGCCGAGGCCTTTGACGGTCGTGCCATCCACCTTGATCGGGCGCTCATGCGGGACAAAGGATTCGGCGATCGACAGCGCTTCGTCGACGGCGCTGGCGGCATGGCTGAGCAGGCCTTCGATGCCCTTGCCCGGAAACGACGGCAGATGGCTGGTCGCTTCGCGCACGACACTGGCGTCGCCGCTGCCGTCATGGCGGCTCTGGCGGATGATGTCGCGGATTTCCCGCAACCGGTCCTTCAGGTTGACGCGGACATCTTCGGAGATTTGTCGGAGCATCGCGGATCGCCTCGAAAGTTCCGTTGAGGGCCGCCCGGCAAGAGGACAGCCACCGACTCTACATTGTTCCTATCGATTGGTAGATCAATAGGCGATACTAGACCAGCATGCAGAATCGGCGGCGGCGGGCTCGTCCGTCGCCGCGGGGGAGGATGATTTGGCCAGGCGACGACAAACCGAAGAGGGTCGGGCAGGAGCAGACGCGCCCGAGCAGATCGTCAATGAGAGCCGGACGGATCGCCTCAGGATTCGTGCCGCCTGGATGTATTTCGTCGAGCAGATGACGCAGAACGAGATCGCCGACGTGCTTGGCGTCGGCCGCGTCACCATCGTGCGCATGCTAGCGGAGGCTCGTTCGCGCAACGAGGTGAAGATCACCATCGAGAGTGAATTGTCCGAGATCGTGCGGCTGGAGCGCGCGCTGGAGCGTACGTTCGGCCTGCAGCAGGCGCTGGTGGCACCGCTCTCCGCGCCCAATGCCGATCCGATCCCCGCGATCAGCGCCAAGACCGGGATTTTCCTGTCCGACACCATGAAATCCGGTATGCGCGTCGGCGTCGGCTGGGGCCAGACACTGTTCTCGAGCCTGCCCTTCATCAGCGCCAAATCGCTCACCGACTTCAAGGTCATTTCGCTGCTTGGCGGTGTCGGCGTCGTGCGGCGCTACAACCCGGCCGAGTTCGCGTGGCGCTTTGCCCAAATCTTCCAGGGTGACGGCTATCTGATCCCGACGCCGGCCGTCGTGGACAGCGTCGAGACCAAGATCGCGCTGGTCGAGCGCTGCGGCCTGCAGGAGGTTTTTGAGATGGCCAACGTGCTCGATGCCGTTCTGCTGAGCGTCGGCGGCATCGCTTCGGCCACCACCTTCTCTCGCGGCGGCTTTCTCAAGGAGGCGGACCGGGAGGCGCTGCTTGCACGTGGCGCCGTCGGCGACCTTCTGTTCCATTTTTTCGATCGCAACGGCGATCTGGTCGACCATCCCGTCAATAGTCACGTGATGTCGGTGGACGTCGACCGGCTTCGCAAGGCCCCGATCCGCATCCTCACCTCCGGCGGCGAGGAGAAGACCGAGGCGCTGCTCGGCGCCATGAACCTGATCGCGCCGACGATCCTGATCACCGACGAGGAAAGCGCAAGGCGCATGCTCGAGGCGGTCAGCGGAAGCTGAAGGACCCCGTGACGTAGTCGGGCCAGGCCTGCTGCTCGTCGAAAACGGTGGTGAGATCAGGCGTGTCGGCCAATATCCCGCTCAGCACCAATGCCGTGGCGATGCCGGCGTTGTTTCCGCCCGCTATGTCATGCTCGACGCTGTCGCCGACACAGACCACGCTGGCGCGGTCCGGTTCGCCGGCCAGCGCCAGCGCCGCGTCGAAAATCGCCGGATAGGGTTTGCCGATCCGGGTAGCGCTGCCGCCAAGGCTTTCGTAGAGATCGGCGAGTTCGCCCGCGCCGAAGCGGGGGCCGACCGCCGTCAGCATGATCCTGTCGGGATTGGTGCAGAAGCACGGCACCTTTTGCGCCGCCGCCGGGGCAAGCAGTCGGCGATAGTGGTCGAGGTCGTAGCGGTCCCCCTCGCTGGCCGAGATCAGCACCAGCTCGGCGTCTTCGCCGGACCCGGTCAGCACGAGGGGCAGACCTTCGATCGCGGTGCGGTCACTGTCGCGGCTGATCAGCAGGCATTTTGTGCCCGGGCGCAGCTTTCCCGATGCCGCCATGTCATTAAAGGAGCGCCACGCCACCTCGCCGGAGGAAACAAAATGGTCCCAGCTTCCGGCTGCGAAGCCGAGCTTCAGCAGGCGATCCTCGTTGGGCTTGGCGCGCTTGCCGGAATTGGAAATCAGTACCACCGTCTTGCCGGCACGTTTCAGCGCCGACAATGCCTCCACTGCGCCGGGATAAGGAGCCTGACCATCATGCAGCACGCCGAACTGGTCGAGCAGGAAAACCTGGTAGCGCTCCGCCAGCGGACTGATGCCATCGAGGCGTTCGATTGTTTTCGCGCTCATAGGAGTCCCTGCTTGCTTGCACCCTTCAGCGCCAGCCGCGCGGTGCCGGCTGCGGCTTCGTCTGAAAGTGCCGGCAGGAAATCGACGCCGAGCTTGCGCCGCCGGATCGCCGTCCAGGCCGGGTTCGCCGCGCCGCCGCCGACACTCCGGACCGAGGTCAGCGCCGGCGCGCCGAGTTCGGCCAGCCTGCGGTAGCCGAGCGCCTCGATCGCGGCCATGCCCTCGAACATTGCCTTGAGATAGTCGGCGTCGTCAGCCGGCCGTGGCGTGAGGCGTGGCGGCAAGGCCGGATCGGCGATCGGGAACCGTTCGCCAACCGAGCCGAGCGGATAATAGTCGAGGTCTGTTTGCGTTGTGGGGTCGATTGCCGCGCTGAGTTCGATGATCCGCGCGAGCGGAAAATGCTGCGCCAGCACCTTGCCGCCGGAATTCGACGCGCCGCCGGCCAGCCAGGCGTCGCCGAGGCGATGGCTGTAGATGCCGAAGCGTGGCGCTGAGATCGGCCGGTCGGAGAGGATCTTGATGGTCAGGGAGGATCCAAGCGCGGTGACGCCGTCGCCAACCGCGGTGGCCCCCGTCGCCAGGAACGAAGCGCAGCCATCCGTGGTGCCGGCGACCACGACCACATCGCGCGGCAGGCTAAACAATTCCGCGGCGACTGCGGTGAGCGTGCCGGTGACATCGCCCGGCTCGACGACGTCAGGCAGCAACTCCACGCGCATGCCGGTGGCCGCGATCCAGTCCGGCCAGCGGCGGGCCTCGACATCATAGCCTGTCTTCAGGGCATTGTTCTCGTCGCTGACGCCGAAGCGCCCGGACAGGTTTCCAGCGATCCAGTCGGCCTGGTGCAGCACCGCCGCGATGCCGTGCAGATGCTGGAACCGCAAGGCCTTGGCGAGGCCGGAAGTCGCCCCGTGCGCGGCGCTCGCTTCCGGCGCCTGGCGGGCGATCACGGCCAGGATGCCGTCGTCGGCGACCTTGTCGTTGTACATCAACGGTTCCGCCAGCGGCCGCCTGGCGGCGTCGACCGGCAGCAGCGTGCCCGACGTGCCGTCGACAGCGATGGCGCGGACCGCGGCGTGGTCGATGCCCGAAAGCAGTTCCGTCAGGGCGGCCTGGACCGTTTGCCACCATGCGGAGGGGTCGCGGGGATTCTGGCCAAATCGATCAAGTCGAACGGCGGACTGGCCGGCAATCGAAAAATCCGGGCGCATGGCGACGGCGCGCGCGCCCGACGTGCCGATGTCGATGCCGATGACAAGGGGCATCATGTCAGTCCTTTGCTAGCCGCCTGCCGCGTTGAGCTTCTGGCGATACTGCTCGGCGTCCCAGTTGACCAGTTCGTCGTTCTCGGCGGCGGTGAGATAGTTCAGCCGCGCCGCGACATCGACGCGCGCCGTCACGTCGGCAAGGCAGCGCTGCATGGCGTCAGCGCCCGCGCTGGCGTCGCCGCGCATCAGCACGCCGGCGCCGGGAAACAGGATCGCAACAGGGGCGGTGCCGAGCCGCGCGGCGACACCGGCCGCGTCCTCGCCTGGCTTGGCCACGACCGAGCCCTGGCCGAGGAAGATGACATGGTCCGGATAGAGGCTGCCGGCCTCGGCCATGCGGCGGCTTTCCGGGTCGAGCGCGACCGCGTGCGCTTCGACATCCGCCGGCAATCGGTAGACGCTGTCGCCGGCCAACGTCGTCAAGGCCGCGATGTCGGGCGCAGCGGCGACGCGCGCCGGCCGCGCCAGCAGCGACCGAACGCGGCGCAGCAGAAGGTCGGCCTTGGCCACGGTTTCGGCGGCGACCACCAGCCCGTGATTGCCAAGGATCAGCACGTCGACCCCGGGCCGCAATTTCTCGGCAATGCCGCGGGCAAGCGGCAGGCCCGGCCGGAAGTAGGGCACATAGGCCCATTCGATGCCGCCGAGCCGCCTGGCGACCTCGGCCTCGCTGTTGGCCTGCACGGCGAGCGAAATCGTGTCGACGCAGTGGACATGCAGGACTACGCGCTGCGGCATCAAGGCGTGCACCGTGGTCTCGATGGACGGGCGCAGGCCGCGCGGGTTGAATTCATCGATGGCAAAGGCCTGCGGCTTGTCGGCGGCCGGATTGCGCTCTTCGACCGCCTTGAGCAGCGGCGCCATCGCCACCGGCACCATGATGTCGTCGCTGAGCGCATCCTTCAGCCAGGTGCCGGACGCCTTGATCCACAGCGTGTCGCCGGCCTTGAGCGAGGTGTTGCCGCCTGCCGCCTGGGTCATGTGAGGGTTCAGCCCGATGCTGGCCGAAAGCGCGCGTAAGGCAGCCAGTTCCTGTGCATCAGCTTGGGTTGCCATGGCGCCTTCTCTCCAACGCTTGCACGAAAATCCCGTTGCCGGGGCCGATATTTGGCGCTGATATCGCAGATATGAGTGATCTACGTCAACAGTGATCTACTATCGTCAAAACGAGCTTGCAATCCGACTAATGTTGAGTAAGTTGCACCAGTTGCCATAGGAAATGCCATTTCGGGAGGAAAGGCTTGAGCGACTTCGGCCGCCAGCGTCAGATCGTCGAACTGCTGCGGGACCGTCCGTTCGCCTCGGTGCGCGAGCTGCAGGAGCGGCTTGGCGTTTCAGCGGCGACGGTGAGGCGCGACATCGACCGGATCGACGAAGCCGGTGAAGCGCGGAAGGTCTATGGCGGCATTTCGGCGCTCGACGGCGCTTCCCATGCGGGCGTTGCCTATGCCCGGCCCTATGACGAGAACCGTGACCTTGCGGTCGAGGCCAAACGGCAGATCGCCGCGCTCGCCGCGACCATGGTGCGCGACGGCGACGCGGTCATCGTCCATGGCGGCTCGACCTGCTTCCATCTTGGCGTCAAGCTCGCCGACCGCAACATCCGGCTCTACACCAATTCGATGCCGCTGGCGGCCTATCTCAGCGACCATGGCCATTGCAGCCTGACGGTTGCCGGCGGCGACCTGCATCGCGAACCCGGCATCATCCATTCGCCGACGCAGGCCACGGCTTTCTACGCCTCGAAGTTCTTTCTCGGCGCGCAAGGCCTCAACCAGGAAGGGGTGCTGGAATCGCATCCGCTGCTGGTGCGCTCCATCGTCGAGCTCAGCCTCTGCGCCGACCAGATCGTCGTGCTGGCCGACAGCCGCAAGCTTTCGATCCACGCGCGCAATGTCGCGCTGCCGCTGTCGCGCATCGGCACGCTGATCACCGATGACAGCCTCTCCGATACCGATGCACGCATGCTGGAGGATGCCGGCGTGATGGTGCGGATTGCTTCCACTTCGGGAGCCGTCCCATGAAAGTGGCGGTGCTCGACTTCGGCAAGACCAATTCGAAGCTGTTCGTCTTCGGCCAGGACGGGCGCATCCTCGACGAGCGCCGGACACAGCCGCAGTGGACGCGCCAGGACGGCTTCAGCGTGCTCGACGAGGCCAAGCTGCATGAGTGGGCGCTCGATGCCGTCACTGACGCGGTCGAAAACCATGGCGTCGAAGGGGTGATGGTCTCGGGCCATGGCTGCACCTTCGCGCTTGTGAACGACGAGGCGCTGACGCATCCGATCCTCGACTACGAGCAGGAGCCGCCGGCCGAGATCAGTGCCCGGTTCGATCGGCGCATTCCCGATTTCGCCGAGACGTTCTCGCCCCGCCTGCCGCTCGGCTTCAACTATGGCCGTCACATGCTGTGGCTGCAGGAGGTCGATCCCGACGCGTTCGCGGCGGCGACGTCGATCCTCGGCTATCCCCAGTACTGGAGCTGGCGCCTCGGCGGCAGGCCGGTCTCGGAAGTGTCCTATCTCGGCTGCCATTCGCATTTGTGGGCGCCGCGCAAGCGTGACTTCTCCTCGCTGGTCGATGCCGAGGGCTGGCGCGGGCAGATGCCGGCCTTCGAGCGCGCGGGCGCGGTCATCGGCGAGCGGCGTCTTGGCGGCGCGGCGCGGCCGGTCGCCATCCACAATGGCGTCCACGACTCCAATGCGGCGCTCCATGCCTATCGCCGGCAGGAGCTTGGCCCGCTGACCGTGGTGTCGACCGGCACCTGGGTCATCGTGCTCAATCCCGACTGCCCGCTCGAGGCGCTCGACCGTGACCGCGACATGCTGGTCAATGTCGATGTCGACGGCGGCCCGGTGCCGACCATCCGCTTCATGGGCGGGCGCGAATTCGCTGCCATCAGCGGCGGTTGGCAGGGCGCGATCCCGCATGGGTCGATACAGCAGGCAATCGATGCCGGGCTCATGGCGCTGCCAAGCTTCGCGCCGGGTGGGCCGATGCCGGACCGCCCCGGCCGGCTGGTCGGGCGCATGCCCGATGCCGGGGAACGTGCGGCCATGGCGCTGCTCTATGTCGCACTGATGGTCGATCTCTGCCTCGACCTGATCCATTCGCAAAACACCGTCATCGTCGATGGCGGGCTGAACGCTGGCGGTCTGCTCGCGGGGCTGCTGGCGCAGCTGCGCCCCGGCCAGGACTTCCTGCAAGGCGCCTCGCTCGAAGGCAGCGCCACGGGCGCGGCAGCGCTCGCCTTCGAGAGTGTCGGCCGCGACTTTGCCGCCGAGGCGCCGGAACCGGTGACGGCGGCGCGCTTCACCGGCCTTGCGGTTTATCGCGACGACTGGCGTGATCTCGTCGCCGGCCGCGGCATCGCCAGCAAAGCGGCAGGTGGTGCACGATGACTGCGGCGGCCATGACACAGGCTACGCGCCAGCCGGTGCTGGAGATGCGCCATATCTCCAAGACCTTCGGCGCAATCCGCGCCTTGCAGGACGTTTCGCTTACTGTCCACGCCGGCGAGCTGCACGCACTGATGGGCGAAAACGGCGCCGGCAAGTCGACGCTGATGAAGGTCCTGTCGGGCGCCTATCGGCCGGATCCCGGCGGCGAGATCCTGATCGATGGCATGCCCGCCGCGACGGGCGATCCGATCAAGGCGCGCGCTGCCGGCATCGCGGTGATCTATCAGGAGCTGTCGCTGGCGCCCAATCTGACGGTGGCGCAGAACGTCTTCCTCGGCAACGAACCACGGCGCTTCGGCGTCGTCGACCGTGACCAGTGCAACAGGCGTGCTGCCGAGATCGTCGGCCGGCTCGGCGTCTCCTTTTCGGCGCGCGCCCTTGTCTCCAGCCTGTCGCTCGGCGAGCGCCAGCTGGTCGAAATCGCGCGTGCCCTGTCGAGCAATGCGCGTATCATCGTCATGGACGAGCCGACCACGTCGCTGACTTCGCGCGAGACCGACCGTCTGTTCGAGGTGATCGCGACGCTGAAGGCGCAAGGCATCGCCATCATCTATATCAGCCACCGCATGGAAGAGGTCTACCAGCTCGCCGACCGCGTCAGCGTGCTGCGCGACAGCGGCTATGTCGGCACGCTTGAGCGCACTGACCTCAACGCTTCACGCTTGGTGTCGATGATGGTCGGCCGCGATCTCTCTGCTTTCTACAAGAAGGACCATCGCCCGCCGGACGAGAAGCGCGCGGTCGCGCTCTCAGTGCGCGGCGTGTCCGACGGGCACCTGGTGAAGAATTGTTCGTTCGACCTCCACAAAGGCGAGGTGCTGGCCCTGGCGGGTCTCGTCGGCTCCGGGCGCACCGAGCTCGCCCGGCTGATCTTCGGCGCCGACAAGCGCAGCGCCGGCACGCTGGAACTCGACGGCAGGCCGATCTCCATCGGCTCCCCGCGCGAGGCGCTCGATGCCGGCATCGCCTACCTTACCGAGGACCGCAAGGAACTCGGCCTGTTCCTCGACATGTCGATTTCCGACAACATCAGCATGGGCGTGCTGGCCAGGGATGCGCGGGCCGGCGGATTTCGCGATTTCACCGCCGCCGACAGGCGTGCGGCAAAGGCAATCGCGGATCTGTCGATCCGCACCCGCTCGACGCAGGCCACTGCCGGCTCGCTGTCGGGCGGCAACCAGCAGAAGGTGCTGCTCGCCCGGCTGCTGGAAACCGAACCGAAGGTCGTCATCCTCGACGAGCCGACCCGCGGCGTCGATGTCGGCGCCAAGTCGGAAATCTACCGGCTGATTGACAATCTCGCCAACCGGGGGATCGCGATCCTGATGATTTCCAGCGAATTGCCTGAGGTTATCGGCGTCGCCGACCGCGTGCTGGTGATGCGCGACGGCGCCATATCTGGTGAGGTGACGGCATCCGGGGGCGAGCCGCTTCGTCAGGAAGCGATCATGGAACTTGCGACGGGAGCGGCCCAGGAATGATCGACAGGATGTCCGACAAAACGACCGGGACGACCGTGGACCAGGCGGCGATCAGGAGCCGGCGGCTGCGGACCGCCTTCGCCGCACTCGGCATGCTGCCGGTGCTGGTGCTGCTGGCTGGCGGCTTCCAGTTCATCAATCCGCGCTTCATCACCCAAACCAACCTGTTGATCGTCACGCAGCAATCGTCGATCAACATCGTGCTCGCCGCCGGCATGACCTTCGTCATCCTGACCGGCGGCATCGACCTGTCCGTCGGCTCCATCCTTGCCGCCTCGGCGATGGTGGCGGTACTGGTGTCGCTGGTGCCGGACTGGGGCCTGCTCGGCGTGCCCGCCGCCATCCTGGTGGGTCTCGGCTTCGGCCTCATCAACGGGCTGCTCGTCGCTTACATCAGATTGCCGCCCTTCATCGTCACGCTCGGATCGCTGACGGCGGTGCGCGGTGTTGCCCGTCTGCTTGGGCAGGACACGACCGTGTTCAACTCTGACCTGCCGTTCGATTTCATCGGCAATGGCTCGCTGTTCGGCATTCCCTGGCTGGTCGTCATCGCGCTGGCGGTGGTGGTGCTGTCGTGGCTGGTGCTCAAGCGCACGGTGCTCGGCACCTGGATCTATGCCGTCGGCGGCAATGCCGAGGCGGCGCGGCTGACCGGCATCAAGGTGCCGCTGGTGTTGCTCTTCGTCTATGGCGTTTCCGGCCTGCTCGCCGGCCTCGGCGGCGCCATGTCGGCGGCAAGGCTTTATGCCGCGAACGGCCTGCAGCTCGGCCAGTCCTACGAGCTCGACGCCATCGCCGCGGTCATCCTCGGCGGCACCAGCTTCGTCGGCGGCGTCGGCTCGATCTGGGGCACGCTGATCGGCGGCCTGATCATCGCGGTGCTCTCCAACGGCCTCATCTTGGCCGGGGTCTCGGACATCTGGCAGTACATCATCAAGGGATTGGTCATCATCGTGGCGGTCGCCCTCGACCGTTACAGGCTCCAGGCTGGGGCAAGAACGTGAGTGACCTGATCGCCGGCATCAACGACCGGCTCGTGTAACGCACCGTGAGAGGCGCGGGGCAATCGGAGGAAGTAAGCGTAATGAAGACCATCGCCAAACTGCTCTGCGGCGCCGCATTCGCGGCCGTCGCCATCGCGCCGGCATCGGCCAAGGACCTCAACAAGGTCGGCATCTCGGTCGGCCTGCTCGGCAACCCCTTCTTCGTCGCCACCATCAAGGGCATCGAGGACGCGGCCAAGAAGATCAATCCGAAGGTCGAGGTGACGTCGGTATCGGCCGACTATGACCTCAACAAGCAGGTCTCGCAGGTCGATTCCTTCATCGCCGCCGGGGTCGACGTGATCATGCTCAACGCGGTCGACGCCAAGGCGATCGCGCCGGCGGTGAAGAAGGCGCAGGCTGCCGGCATCATCGTTGCCGCGTTCGACGTTTCGGCGCCGGGCGCCGACGTCACCGTGATGACCAACAACGTCAAGGCCGGCGAGGAAGCCTGCCAGTACCTGGTCGACAACACCGGCGGCAAGGGCGACTACGTCATCCTCAACGGCCCGGCGTCGTCATCGATCCTCGAGCGGGTCAAGGGCTGCAAGAACGTGCTTTCGCAGCATCCCGACATCAAGGTCCTCTCCGACGACCAGAACGCCGAAGGCTCGCGCGACGGCGGCCTGAAGGTGTTCCAGTCGCTGCTCACCCGCTTCGACAAGATCGACGCCGTGTTTGCCATCAACGACCCGACGGCGATCGGCGCCCAGCTTGCCGCCAAGCAGCTCAACCGTTCGGAATTCATCTTCACCGCGGTCGATGGCGCGCCCGATATCGAAAAGGAGCTCTCTTCCGGCAAGTCGATGATCAAGGCCTCGGCCTCGCAGGATCCTTACGTCATGGCTGGCCAGTCGCTGACGATGGCGGCCGATCTGCTGGCCGGCAAGAAGCCGGCGGAGGCCACCGTGCTGCTCGACCCCAAGCTGATCACCGCCGAGAACCTCAAGGACTACAAGGGCTGGACCGCGGCCCGCTGACCAGTCCGACAAGGGGCGCGGCCGGCTTGTTCCGGCCGCGCCCCTTATCATTGTCTTGAACCGGAGACGATCATGTCGCGCATCGGAATCCATTCTTTCGTCTGGTCGGCAAGCTCGGCGCAAAGCGAGCTCGAACGCACGCTGGCAAACACCAGGGAGGCCGGTTTTGACCTGATCGAATTCTCCTATCTCGACCCGGCAGATGTCGACATTGGCGGGCTTGCCAAACGCATCGCCGATCTCGGTCTCGGCGTGGCGATCAGCATCGGACTGCCTACGAACGGCGACATATCGAGCGCCGACAAGGCGGTCGCCGCGCGCGGCGTCGAGATCCTCAACGAAACCATCGCGTTGACGCGCGACCTTGGCGGCAGCAAGGTCGCCGGCATCCTGTCGACCAGCCACGGCTTGCAGGTCGAGGCGCCGACGCGCGACCAATGGAACCGCAGCACTGCCACGCTGGCCAAGGTCGCCGAAACGGCGAAGGCGGCCGGCGTCACGCTCAATCTCGAAATCGTCAACCGCTTCGAAAGCAACCTGCTCAACACCGCCGCGCAGGGCCTGGCTTTCATCGAGGACACCGGCTCGGACAACATCTTCCTGCATCTCGACACGTTCCACATGAACATCGAGGAGGCCGATGTCGGGCTCGCCATCCGCAATGCCGCAGGCAAGATCGGCTATGTCCATATCGGCGAGAGCCATCGCGGCTTCCTCGGCACCGGCAATATCGACTTCGCAGGGATTTTCGATGCACTGACCGCTATCGGCTATGCCGATGATCTCAGCTTCGAATCCTTTTCCTCTGAGATCGTCGACGAGAATCTGTCGAAGAAGACCGCCATCTGGCGCAATCTCTGGACCGACAACATGGCGCTCGCCAGGCACGCGCGCGCCTTCATCGGTCTCGGCCTGGAGACGGCGCGGCGCAAGGCGGAACTCGTCTCGGCTCGGCATAAACCGTAAGTCCGGCGCGGGCAGCAGGACTTCCCGGGCCGCGCTGCCTGGATGCATAAACGCTGCTGGTTCCCTTGGTGCATGCATTGCTCCCGTCATGCGCATCGGCTATCCGACGTCCCGGACAAATGAAGCAAACGGAGCCCGGCATGACGAACAAGACGATCCTCAAATTCGGCGCAGTCGAGCACGCGGAAGCCGGCGATCTGCCTGGCTGGATCGTGGTCGAGGGCAGACCGACCATGCAAACCGCCGTCCAGCACACGACCGACGACGGCAAGGTGATGTCGGGCACATGGCGGGCGACGCCCGGCACCTATCATGCGACCTACACCGACTATGAGTTCGTGCACATGATCGCTGGCCGCATCGTCATCACGCCCGACGGCGGCACGCCGGTCGAAGTGGGTCCCGGCGATGCCTTCGTGGTGGAAGCCGATTTCAAGGGAACCTGGAAGATCATCGAGCCGGTGACCAAGCATTTTGTCGTCAGGGTTGGCTGAGGCGGGCTGATCCGTCTGGCCGCATGAAACCCCGCCATGCTTCGCCATGGCGGGCGCGTGCCTAGCGAACGCCTTTTCGTGCCTCCGTAAGGCTCTGCCCCTCCAGCTTGTGGAACATTCAACTAGAGCCAGCGTTTTGCTTGCACGCTGTCTTTCAGGAATGCACTGCAGGCCGCGAGGGGGTGCGCGCCGCCTTTTGGAGGCACTACCATGAGCCGCAACCCACAAAGCACGGCACGCGTTGCCGGCCATCCCATCCACCCCATGCTGATCCCATTCCCGATCGCCTTTTTCGTCGCCACCTTCGTTTGCGACCTGATCTTCTGGCGAACAGGCAATCCAGGATGGGTCACGGCTAGCCTTTGGCTGCTTGGAGCTGGCCTGATAATGGCCGCCTTGGCAGCGCTTGCCGGCCTGACCGATGTTTTGGGCGACGTTCAGATCCGCAATCTGCGTGCTGCATGGCTCCATGCTGGGGGCAATGTGGTCGTCGTCCTGATCGAACTCTACAACTGGTACTCGCGATATGCCCACGGTGTGGCGGCCGTGGTGCCCACCGGCCTGATTTTGTCGCTGGTCGTGGTCCTCATCCTTCTGTTTACGGGTTGGAAGGGGTGGGAGATGGTCTACCGACATCGCGTGGGTGTCGCCGATGGCTCGGAGGAGGTGCTCTGACTCTGAAGTGCGGCTGCGCATTTCTTGGCCCTTGCGGATGCCGCCAGGGCGAACAAACGGCCTCCTTGGGATCCGCCTTGCCAAGTGTCTGAAAAGGCATGGTGATCCCGACAGGAATCGAACCTGTGACCTACAGATTAGGAATATGTTTCGCGCCGAAAAACATAATAAAATCAATGACTTATTGGGCGCCTGTTTCATTCTACGGGATTCTACGGATTTGTAGCGTTGTACTAACCAGCGTTGTCCAGATTTTCTGGACATCAATCGCCTATCACGTTCATTGAACAGACGGGCTCAGGGATAAGACCATGAAGCGCAACGAGCCGGTCCGAGGAAGGCGAAGGTCGAAGCGGAGAAGGCCGTGCGGGTCGTCGGCCCCTTGGGCGCGCTGGCCAAACCCTCACCGCCATCGCAGACAAGATGAACGATATGACGGGCCAAAACTTCACGGCGAGGCGGTCGAGCGCCACTCAGGTAATGAGGTTCTGGCGAGGTCAGAAGGCGATCTTCCTTCGCCAACGGCCTTCATGTTGACCAATTGATCCCTCGGGAAACGAGGTAGTGGTCAAAACCTGACACTTGATACCCGAAACGGAATACCGCTGCCGACCCAATGTAGGACACAAACGTTAAGGTTGGTGCTCTATGCGCGATGCGCTATCGTCACCTTAGTCAAATGGTCGATTAGACATGTGCAATTCTGTTGTTAGGAACGGTCGGCAATACACTTCGCCGCGCGATCTCGCTGCATTGCTCGGCGGCGAGGACAAGCGTCTGGCAGAAGAGAAATCCCTTCGTGCCGTGGCCGGAGGGGAAGGATTGGCACGATCTCGATCTATGCCTGTGTCCGGTGGACATGAACGCAACCCTCGACAAGGCCGGTCTGCGTTGGCACCGTGGTGACGATCCGATAGAATACTTCATAGACTGATCCGCAACGGCTAATAAAATAAGGCGCTAAATTAGTTTTTTCTAAACTTGCAATAAGCAGGGTGTTGATGTGACAAAATTGTTTTTGACGTTAGTTATAATACTATTTTTAATCGTATCGATAGTGTACATCGGCGAAACATATAATAAATACTATTTGCTAATTATAACATTTCTATCTGTATTATCATGCATAATCTTCACTTGGAATAGACGGTCTTTCATCTTCAATATGGTGTTATCAATTGTTTACGTTCTTTTGTCTATAATTTTTGTCGGTCTCTCCGAGGGAGTAGAGGTAAGTACTATCTTGATATTGCTATTCCTTTCAAATATTTACATTTTTGGTGGAATTAGAAGAGCATAGCTGTCCAAGAGGAGGCAAATCAGGCGAAGTCTTATTCGGTGGATTTGTGGAAACCTTCTATGGCACGTCTTGCCGCAGGCGAGGCGAGTTGTGATGTCGCCACGGCGCTGAATGATCATTAGGTCACGCCCAACTTCCGCTTTCCACCCTGAGCGGGCTTACGGCCCGGAACCAAGCGTCAGATTTTGACCACCAGCGACTAGCCAAGGGTCTTCGCACTGGCTGGGCTAATGGCGACGAAAGAGCCCTCCTGAGAGCCGCCTTGGCCGACGTAATCCACGAGCAGTATGCGGCGATTTCCTTCGTTTCCAAATTGAATGGGTGGCCCTCTTCCTGAAAGATACTGGAGCGGGGGAAGGACGCTGTGGTGCCGGCTTCGTTGCGTCTCGTGCGATGTGCCTCGTCAGCGAGACATCGTCAATGACCGGTCCAGACATGCAACTGAAGCTGTCAAAGCCTGTCAAGCAGTTCTGCGCAAATCCGTAGAATGGGTTCATTCTACGGATTCTTGGTGATGGAAAGTGGCGAAATTCACGGCTATTCGCGTAGAATGGCGATCGAGCCCTTTCGGACCAGATCGCCTAAGTAGCTGATTTTCCTTGGTTTTTCGTGGTGATCCCGACAGGAATCGAACCTGTGACCTACAGATTAGGAATCTGCCGCTCTATCCTACTGAGCTACGGGACCACGCGGCCCGACACATAGCCGCTTCGGACCGTTTCGCCAAGAGGCCGGCGGAACGCAATTCGGCCGGCCTTGTCATCGTCCGTTAAGCCGCGCCTCAGGCGGCGAGGGCGGTTTCGGCCAATTTCACCCAGTAGCTCATGCCGTGCGGGATGGCCTCGTCGTTGAAATCATAGGCCGGGTTGTGAAGACCGGCGGTGTCGCCATTGCCGATGAAGATGAAGGCGCCGGGCCGGGCTTCGAGCATATAGGAGAAATCCTCGCCGCCCATCACCGGCTGGATGCCGCGGTGGACATGGGCGTCGCCCGCGACATTGGCCGCGACGTCGCTGGCAAAGACCGTTTCTGCGGCATGGTTGAAGGTGACGGGGTAATTTGCCTGGTAGTCGACCTCGATCCTGGCGCCGAAGGCGGTCGCCAGCCCGTCGCAGATGGTGCGGATGCGCTCCTCGGACTTCTTGGCGATCTCCTTGCGCAAGGTGCGCACGGTGCCGGCGATCTCGGCCGATTCCGGGATGATGTTGTAGGCGTCGCCGGCATGGAATTTGGTCACCGAGACCACCACGGCCTCGACCGGATCGGTGCTGCGCGAGGCGATCGTCTGCAGCGCGCCGACCAACTGGCTGGTGATGACGATCGGGTCGATCGTGCCGTGCGGCATCGCCGCATGGCCGCCCCGGCCCTTCACGGTGATGGTGAACTCGGCCGTCGCCGCCATGATCGGGCCCGGACGGATGGCGAACTGGCCGACGGGCAGGCCCGGCATGTTGTGCATGCCGAACACCTTGGAGATGTCGAAGCGCTCCATCATGCCGTCCTTGACCATCTCGTTGCCGCCGCCGCCGCCTTCTTCCGCCGGCTGGAAGATCACCGCCACGGAGCCCGCGAAATTACGCGTCTCGGCGAGATATTTCGCCGCGCCCAGCAGCATCGCCGTGTGGCCGTCATGGCCACAGGCGTGCATCTTGCCGGGAACGGTCGACGCGTATGATTTGCCTGATATCTCGTTGAGCGGCAGCGCATCCATGTCGGCACGCAGGCCGATCGTGGCGCCTTCGCCCTGGCGGCCACGGATGATGCCAACGACGCCGGTCTTGCCGAGGCCGGTGACCACATCGTCGCAACCGAACTCCTTCAGTTTTTCGGTGACGAAAGCCGCCGTCTTGAAGACGTCGAAGTTCAACTCCGGCGTCTGGTGCAGCTGCTGGCGCCAGCCGGCAACTTCGTCCTGCATTTCAGCGGCGCGGTTCAGGATTGGCATGATGGTTCCATTTCGTTGTTGGAGCAGCCGGCTTCAGCCTGGTGTTTTGCAATCGTGCCCAGTGTTTTGCAATTGTGATTGTCAGGCACTTTGCCATGTTGGCGTCACATAGGGTAAATAGCACCGCATCGATGCGGTCCGGTTTTTGAGGGACGGACGCATCATGCTGGCGGTCACGTAACGAAATCTTACGGAGCCAGGGGCAATCAGGGCAAGAGGCGATTTCGGATTCGATCATGCGGCACAGGCATTTCCTCAAACTATTCCCGGCTGGCGCAATCATGCTGTCGGTCCTGGCCGGACCGGTCCTTGCCAATCCGGTGGTTGTCTTCGACCTGAAGAACGGCCAGATCCTGCAGCATCAGGATGCGTTCAAGCGCTGGTACCCGGCCTCGCTCAGCAAGCTGATGACCGCCTATGTGACCTTCCGGGCAATCGCAGCCGGCGAAGTCCAGCTCGATTCGCCGATCAAGGTGACCAAGCATTCCGCCGGCGAGCCGCCAAGCAAGATGGGCTTCAAGCCGGGCTCGGTGATGCGGCTCGACAATGCGCTGAAGATGATGCTGGTCAAATCGGCCAATGACATCGCCATGGCGGTCGGCGAAAATGTCGGCGGCTCACAGGCCGCCTTCGCCGAAAGGATGAATGCCGAGGCGGTCCGGCTCGGCATGAACGGCACGCATTTCGTCAATCCGAACGGCATCTACTCGCCTGACCAGTACACGACGGCGCGCGACCTTTCGGTGCTGGTGATGGCGATCCGCCGCGAGTTTCCGCAATATGCGCCATGGTTCTCGATCGAGGGCCTTGCGGTCGGCAAGAAGGCGATCGCGAACTACAATCTCCTGATCGGACGCTTTCCCGGCGCCGACGGCATGAAGACGGGCTTCGTCTGCCCCTCCGGCTTCAACATGATCGGCTCGGCGACGCGCAACGGCCGCACGCTGGTGGCGGTGGTGCTTGGCGAGAAATCGGCGGTCAGCCGTGCCGAGACGACAGCCAAACTGCTCGACCAGGGTTTTGACGCGCCTGTCGCCGGCTCGGCCACCGTCGCCACCCTGGCGCCTTACGGCGACACCACCTCGCCCAACGATATGAGCGACGAGATCTGCAAGAAGAAGAAGCCGCATGAGCAGTCGGAGGCTCCGCCGGCCGTTGCCAAGGACGCACCGAAATCGCCCTATCAGGAAAAGCTCGACCATGTGCCGACGCTGGTTGCCGTCGGTCTCGGCGGCGCCACCGGTCCGGCACCAAAGGCGATGCTCGACCAGGGCGGCCAGGAATATGCCGACGTGCCGATCCCGAGTTGGCGGCCCGATCTGCCGGCGCCGGCCGGCGCCGGTCCGGTGGTTGCCGGCTCCGCCGCGCAAGGTGACCAGCCGGTCAAGGCTGCGAACTAGCCGACATGGCAAACTTCCCGATCCCTGTCTCCGTTCTGACCGGCTTCCTAGGCGCCGGCAAGACGACGCTGCTCAACCGGCTCCTGAAGGACCCGGCGCTCGCCGACACGGCGGTCATCATCAATGAGTATGGCGAGGTGGCGATCGATCATCTGCTGGTCGAGCAGGCGTCCGACGGCATCATCCAGCTTTCGGACGGCTGCCTGTGCTGCACGGTGCGCGGCGAACTGGTCGACACGCTGGCTGATCTGGTCGACCGGCTGCAGACCGGTCGCATCGCCCGCCTGGCCCGCGTCATCGTCGAGACCACGGGCCTTGCCGACCCGGCGCCGGTGCTGCAGTCGATCATGGCGCATCCGGCACTCGTCCAGGCCTTTCGGCTGGACGGCGTCATCACGCTGGTCGATGCGGTCAATGGCAATGCCACGCTCGACGCCCATGTCGAGGCGGTCAAGCAGGTCGCGGTCGCCGACCGCATCGTGCTGAGCAAGGCCGACCTGGTCACCGATCCCGGCGACCTCGAAACGCTGCGGGCGCGCCTGCGGCAGGTCAATCCGGGGGCGGACCTGCTTGACGCCGCCGGCACGGGAACAGGCGTGGCGGGGCTGTTCGACTGCGGCCTCTACAATCCCGCCACCAAAACCGCCGATGTGCGGCGCTGGCTCGGCGAGGAAGCGGCGCATGATCACGACCATCACCATCATGGCGATCACGATCACAGTCATGATCATGGCCACCGGCACGATCAGCGCGTACGCTCCTATTCGCTGGTGCATGATGGGCCGGTGCCGTTCTCGGCCATCGAAATGTTTCTCGACCTGTTGCGTTCGACGCATGGCGAGCACCTGCTGCGCATGAAGGGCGTCATCGAACTGAAGGAGGATCCGTCGCGGCCGCTGGTCGTACATGGCGTGCAGAAGATACTGCATCCGCCGGCGCGGCTGCCTTCCTGGCCCGACGGCCAGCGCGGCACGCGGCTGGTGCTGATCACGCTCGACATGCCTGAGGACTATGTGCGCAGGCTGTTCGCCGCCTTCACCAACCGGCCGTCGATCGATACGCCCGACCGCGCGGCGCTGGCGAACAACCCATTGGCGATCGCCGGGCGGTAGCGCCTACGCTTGCTGTCCGCCGCGCTCGACCAGAAAGCGATGTCCGCCGGAAACGGCCGACGATTCAACCAGGCGATGGCCGCTGTCGGCACAGAATGCCGGGACGTCGATGACGGCCAGCGGATCGGTGGTCTCAAGCCAGAGCCGGCTGCCCGGCTGCATCCCGGCCAGTCGCTTCTTCGCCTTGAGCACGGGCAGCGGGCAGTTCAGCCCCTTAAGATCAAAAATGGCGGTAGCTTCGGCCAAGACGGATCTCAGCCGCCGAACATGCCGAGCAGCTTGTTCTTCAGCTTCGTAACCCTGCTTTCATCGGCGCTTGCAGCCTGGGTTTCGGCAGGCGGCGCAGCCTCCGTGGGGGCCGCGATGGTGGCGGTCGCGACAGGCGCCTCCTTGGCGGCCTTGGCGGCTTCCTTTTCGGCGAGCGCCTGTGCCTTGGCGGCTTCCTTGGCCTGTTTGGCGGCCGCTATCGCAGCCAGCCTCTGCTCTTCGGCCTTCTGCTTGGCGGCTTTCGCGGCCTCGAGTGCAGCCATCTTGCGGCCGGCGGGCGAATCGATGCGGCCCATGCGCGCCGTCTCGGTCACCGATCCGTCGTTATTGAGCGACGGCGGGTCGATCGGCACGCGCTCGCCGCGCGCCCGGCGCTTCGACCAATCGGAGACGATGCTGGCTTCCTTGATGCCGGCAATGGTCGGCTTGGGCGGCGGCACGCTGGCCTTGAGGGCGCCGTTGAACGCGGCGTCATAGGTGCTCTGATAGGCATTGTAGGCGCTCTTCAGCGAATCCGGCTGCATGGTCGCCGGGCAAGGGCCCGTCGGATCGAAGGTTTGGCCATCGGCGGCAACCTGGTTGAAGACATAGCGCTTCTCGCAGACATCGACCTTCGGCGGCACTTTGGTGATCTCGAAATTGTCGTAGCCGACCTTCAGCATCTTCCAGAATTCGTAATTCGGGTCACTGCGATAGCGCGCCATGTTGGCGGCCGTCATGCGGAACGGAAAGGCCTCGACCTGGAACTCGGTTTGGCCGCCCTGGAAAGCGTCGCGGCCGAAAGCATAGATCTGCTCGATCTGCGCGTCGGTCATCGAATAGCAGCCCGAGGACGAGCAGGCGCCGTGCACCATCAGGTTCTGACCGGTGCGGCCGTTGGCCCGGTCATAGGCGTTGGGAAAGCCGATGTTGAAGGACAAATGGTAGTTCGAGCGCGGGTTCATCTGCGACGGGCGCACGGTGTAGAAGCCTTCCGGCGCCTGACGGTCGCCTTCGGTGTATTTGGGGCCTAGTTTGCCCGACCATTTGCAGATGTCGTAGCTCGCCACCATGTCGTAGCGACCGTTGGTCTTGGCCTTCCAGATTTCGAGCTTGCCCTCTTCCTTGAAGATGCGCGCCATCACCGAGGAGGTGCGCACCATGCCCTTGGCCCTCATGTCGGCCAGGATCTTGTCGGGCAGCGGCTTGTTGGCTTCCGGGGCAAAGTCCTTCATCGACGAATCATTGCAGCCGGCGATGGCTATCGAGGTGACGAGGACTCCGGTGCGGGCGAGCTTGGCAAACATGGATGCGGCTATGTCTTTTTCCTCGGGCCAATGGCTTCGAAACGGCCGAGCCCGCATGCTGAACACCGACGGACCGTAAGCCCGTTAACCTTGAAAATTCCTTACCGCAAGCTTCGACCAACCCCTCACGGCAATTTCATTGACGCGAATGCGACGGCATTTTTGTGGCGAAATTGCTTATTGCCGCCACATTGCGGTGGGCAGGCGGCTTCCGACGGCCTTGTTCGGCGTCAACGGCAGTCAGAGGCTGCGGCCCATCGCCAGGTATTTTTCCCGGCGCTGTTCGCGGAAGTCGGTGTTGGCGCCGGCGAATTCCTTCATCGTCTTGGCGATGAGATCACCGGTCGTGGCAATCACCTTTTCGGGTGCACGCTGGGCGCCACCCATCGGCTCGGGAATGATGGCATCGATGATCTTCAGCTCAAGAAGATCCTGCGCGGTGATCTTCATGTTGGTCGCGGCGTCCTTGGAGCGCGTCGTGTCGCGCCACAGGATCGAGGCGGCACCCTCCGGCGAAATCACCGAATAAATGGCGTGTTCGAGCATGTAGACACGGTTTGCCGTGGCGATCGCGATGGCGCCACCAGAACCGCCTTCACCGATGACCACCGAGATCGACGGCACCTTCAGGCCAAGGCAGGCCGAGGTCGAGCGGGCAATGGCTTCGGCCTGGCCGCGCTCCTCGGCGCCGACGCCGGGATAGGCGCCCGCCGTGTCGACCAGCGTCAAAAGCGGGATATTGAAGCGATCGGCCAGTTCCATCAGGCGCACGGCCTTGCGGTAGCCTTCAGGGCGCACCGAGCCGAAATTGTGCTTCAGCCGGCTGGTCGTGTCCGAGCCTTTTTCCTGGCCGATGATCGCGACAGGCTCGCCGCGGAAGCGGGCAAAACCGCCGACGATGGCCTGGTCCTCGCCGAAATTGCGATCGCCGGCGAGCGGCGTGAAATCGCTGAACAGGCCCTTGATGTAGTCGACGCAGTGCGGCCTGTCGGAGTGGCGCGCCACCTGCACCTTCTGCCAGGGCGTCAGCGCCTTGTAGAGGTCGCGCAGCGCGTCGCGCGAGCGCTTCTCGAGCCTGGTGATCTCGTCGGCAACGTCGACCGCCTCACCGTTCTCGGCAAGCTTCTTGAGCTCGAGGATCTTGAGCTCAAGATCCTGCACCGGCTTTTCGAAATCGAGGTAATTGTACATGCTTGAGCGGACCGATACGTCGGAAGGCAAGGACCGCGGAACCCTTGAAACCAAGGCTCCGGGCAGTGAAATATCGTCCTCACATAGCGATATGAGGCCTAGTCGGCAAGCGGATGATGATCGTTGACCAGCCGCACCAGCCGCTCCTCCAGCACATGGGTGTAAATCTGTGTCGTCGATATGTCGGCGTGGCCAAGCAGCTGCTGCACGGCCCTGAGATCGGCGCCGTTCTGCAGGAGATGACTGGCGAAGGCATGGCGCAGCACATGCGGCGATATCTTGGCCGAGGCGATGCCTGCCCTGGCCGCCAGCCCTTTCAGCTCGCGGGCAAAGACCTGGCGCGAGAGATGGCCGCTGTCGGACGTGGCCGGAAACAGGAATGGGCTTTCGGCGAAGGCCGGCACCCCAGCCCGGGCGGCAAGCCAGGCGCGCATCGCCGTGCGCGCCTTGGCCGACAGCGGCACCATGCGTTCCTTATCGCCCTTGCCTCGCACCATGAAGAAACGGTCGTCGCGCTGCGCCACCGTCACCGGCAGGCCGACCAGCTCGGAAACGCGCAGGCCCGTGGCGTAGAGCACCTCGACCAGCGCGTGAAGGCGCAGCGCCGCCAGCCTGTCACCGTGGTCGAGCCCGGCGTCGCCGGCTTCCTGCGCGGCGCGGTCGATCAGCCGGCCGGTGTCGGCCTCGCTCATCGTCTTGGGCAGCGGTCGTCCCTTTTTCGGGCTGTCCAGCGTGCCGGTCGGGTCATCCGCGCGCAGGCCCTCGGCGTAGAGGAATTTGAAGAACTGGCGGATCGCCGACAATTTGCGCGCTTGCGAGGTCGGCGCGAAGCCGCGCGCGGCGATGTCGTCGAGATAGCCGCGGATATCGACGGCCGCCGCACCGGCAAGCCCCCCAGCAATCTCGCTCGAAGCGTCTTCGAGGTCGCGACGATAGGAGGAAAGCGTGTTCTCGGCAGCGCCCCGCTCGGCGCTCATCATTTCCAGGAAGGCCTCGATGCGGGCGGCGCTGTTCATCCCTAGGATCAGTTTTTTCCTGGAGTCAGTTTTTCTTAGGATCAGTTTTTCTTAGATCAGTTTCTCTTGGGATTCAGCTTTTCCGGCGGGATACGCACGCTCATCTCCGCTTTTTTTGGCTCGACGAACATCACCAATGCGAACATCGTACCATAGGCAATGCCGGCCAGAATCGCGAGGGTCACGACAAAGCGAAACAGTGTCGGCATCAATTTTCGCCCGTCTTCTTGTTCTGCGTTTCCAAACCCTGTGCCCTTATGGGACGCCAATCCGGCCAATTCAAGAAAGAAGCGGAGGCCTGTTAGCAACTTCTGATGCAGGCGTCCCTCGGCCGATATAGGGTCCCCGGTGCTCGGCCCGCTTGACGCAAACGGGCTTTTCATGTCGATACGCCGGCAAAGAGGGCCCAAGAAACAGCTGATGAACGCGCTACAGGCAAATCCTCCAGGCGAGACCCATGCCGCACTGCTTGGCCGGCTGGGCAGCCGGTCCATCGTCTTTGTCGGCCTGATGGGCGCCGGCAAGACGGCGATCGGCCGTAAGGTGTCGACGATGCTGTCGCTGCCCTTCATCGACAGCGACCAGGAGATCGAAAGCGTTTCGCGCATGACCGTCCCCGAACTGTTCGAGCGCTATGGCGAGACCGAGTTCAGGGCGCTGGAGCAGCGCGTCATTCTGCGCGTGCTGGAAAATGGCCCGCAGGTGCTGTCGACCGGCGGCGGCGCCTTCATGAACGCGCAGACGCGCGAGGCCATCACCGCGCATGGCGTGTCGGTGTGGCTGAAGGCCGAGCTCGACCTTTTGATGGACCGCGTCTCGAAGAAGCAGAACCGGCCGCTGTTGAAAAACCCCGATCCCCGTGCCGTGCTGGAGCGGCTGATGAGCGAGCGTTATCCGGTCTACGCGACATCCGATGTCACCGTGCCGACCCGCGACGATCGCAAGGAAGTCATTGCCGCCGAGGTGCTGGAGGCGCTGTGCCGGCATTTTGGCATTGATGAAATCGCAGCGACAGGCGAGGTGCGCCCGTGAGCGTGGATCAGCCGGTCACCGTCGAAGTCGGGCTTGGCGACCGGGCCTACGACATATTGATCGGCTCCGGCCTTTTGTCGCGCGCCGGCGCCGAGATTTCTCGCCGCCTGCCGGGCACGCGCGCCGCGGTCGTCACCGACGAGAATGTCGCCGCTGTCCATCTCGCTACGCTGAAGGCCGGGCTTGAGACGGGCGGCATCCAGCCAGCCGTCATAACGCTGCCGCCGGGCGAGAAGACCAAGAGCTTTGCGCATCTCGAAGCGGTGGTCGACGGCGTTCTGGCGGCCAGGCTGGAGCGCGGCGACGTCGTCATCGCGCTTGGCGGCGGCGTCATCGGCGATCTCGCCGGTTTTGCAGCCGGCATCGTGCGGCGCGGCATGAATTTCGTACAGATTCCGACCTCGCTGCTGGCGCAGGTCGATTCTTCGGTCGGCGGCAAGACCGGCATCAACAGCCCACGCGGCAAGAACCTTGTCGGCGTTTTCCACCAGCCGAAGCTGGTGCTGGCCGACACCGAAGTGCTCGACACGCTGCCGATCCGCGAATTCCGCGCCGGCTATGCCGAGCTCGCCAAATACGGATTGATCGACCGCCCGGAATTCTTCGCCTGGCTGGAGGCGAACTGGGCCAACGTGTTTGCCGGCGGGCCGGAGAGGGCGCAGGCGATTGCCGAGGCCTGCCGGGCCAAGGCCGATGTCGTCGCCCGCGACGAGTTCGAGACCGGCGACCGGGCGCTGCTCAATCTCGGCCACACGTTCGGTCACGCGCTCGAAGCCGCCACGCAGTATGACGGAAACCGTCTCGTCCATGGCGAAGGGGTCGCCATCGGCATGGCGCTGGCGCATCGGTTCTCCTCGCGGCTCAATCTGGCCAGCCCGGACGATGCGGCGCGCGTCGAGGCGCATCTGCGCGCCGTCGGCCTGCCCTGGCGGATGGCCGATATTCCGGGCGATCTGCCCGATGCCGAGGCACTGCTTTCCTTCATCACGCAGGACAAGAAGGTATCGCGCGGCGCGCTGACCTTCATCCTGACGCGCGGCATCGGCCAGGCTTTCATCGCCAAGGATGTGCCGGCCTCCGAAGTGCTGTCGTTCCTCAGGGAGAACCACCCAGCCAGCCGGAAAGCCGGCTGAGATGGACACCGGCTGGATCGTCGTTGCCGTTGTTGCCGCCGGCATCCTGCTGGCCATTGCCTTGCGCAAGCGCCTGCTTGCCGCGTTCGGCTATGAGCTGTCGCGCGTCGAACCGCAGCGATCGAGCCAGGACGAGTTGCGCGGCGCGGTCGACGATTTCCGCCGCGACGGCCAGGTGGTGCGCGCGGATCGCGACCGCGTCGGCGGCCTGTTCGATCTCGAGGAACTCGAGGTCTCCGACGTCATGGTGCACCGCACCAACATGCGCTCGGTCAACGCCGACAATGCGCCGGAAGCGGTGGTGCGCGAGATCCTGCAGAGCCCGCACACCCGGATGCCGTTGTGGAAAGGTTCGCTCGACAACATTGTCGGGGTGCTGCACGCCAAGGATCTGCTGCGCGCCTTGAACGAAGTCGGCAATGATTTCTCCAGGATCGACGTGATGAAGATCGCCTCGAAACCCTGGTTCGTGCCCGACACCACGACCTTGCAGGAACAGCTCAACGCCTTCCTGCGCCGCAAGGCGCATTTTGCCGTCGTCGTCGACGAATATGGCGAAGTCGAAGGGCTGGTGACGCTGGAGGACATCATCGAGGAGATCGTCGGCGAGATCGCCGACGAGCACGATGTCGACATCCAGGGCGTCAAGCAGGAGGCCGACGGCTCCGTTGTCGTCGACGGCACGGTGCCGATCCGCGACCTGAACCGGGCGCTCGACTGGAACCTGCCCGACGAGGAGGCGACCACGATTGCCGGCCTCGTCATCCACGAAACGCAGTCGATCCCCGAGGAGAAGCAGGCCTTCACCTTCCACGGCAAGCGCTTCATCGTCATGAAGCGCGACAAGAACCGGATCGCCAGGCTGAGGATCAGACCGGCAGCCGAGACTTAGAGCGATTCACCGTTTCACGGAACGGTGAATCGCTCTAAGTCTTTGTTTTGACGCAATTCCCAAGGGAAAGCGCTACGCGCTTTTCCCGGGAAAACCGTTTCACACTTTTCCTGGAATTGCTCTAGAGCGGTCCACCCTTTCACGGAAACGGCGAGCCGCTCAACAGTCCTTGGTCCAGCGTTCGCCGAGCGTTGCGCCCGTTTCGGCGTCGACCGCCGCCAGGCTGACCTCGTACCCCCAAAGGCTTCGGATGTGGCGCAGGGTCGCGTCGCGGCTCTCATTCTCGAGGATGATGCCATCCTTCACCTTGTGCTGCAGGCGCAGATGCCGGTCACCGAGCAGGTCCACGTCCACGACCTGTATATCGGGCCGGTTCGCGCCCAAATCATAGTTTTGGGCCAGCGCGGCACGTATCTTTTTGTAGCCACGCTCATTGTGGATCGACGCGACCTCGTAGTGCGGGCGGTCGGATCCGTCGGCCAGCACGAAGAGCCGCCATTTCCGTATCAAGGTCGGACTGAGATATTGACGAATGAAGGATTCGTCACGGTGATTGGCCCAGGCGTCGAGCAAGGTTTCGAGCCAGTCGCCGCGGCCGGCAATGTCGGGGAACCAGTCGCGGTCTTCCGCCGTCGGCTCGGTCGCGATGCGCTGGATGTCCTGCATCATGTCAAGACCGAGGGCGTAGGGATTGATGCCGGAAAACCGCGGATCGTCGAAGGACGGCTGGAAGATCACATTCGAGTGGTTGCGCAGGATTTCGAGCATGGCGCCTTCGTTGATCCTGCCGCGATCGAACAACATGTTCATGAGGGTGTAATGGACGAACGTGGCGCAGCCCTCGTTCATCACCTGGGTCTGCCGCTGCGGATAGAAATACTGCGCGATGACACGGACGATCCTGAGGACCTCGCGTTGCCACGGTTCGAGGACGAGGCTGTTCTTCTCCAGGAAATAGAGCAGGTTCTCCTCGGGCAGGCTGAGCGATTTTTTCCGTTCCGCCAGGCCTTCTTCCCCGGCTTTGGCCTTGTCGGTGCCCTGCGCGGGCGGCAGGGTTCGCCATAGATCATTGTAGGAACGCTCTTCGTATTCGAGGCGTTCGCGAAGGCCTTCGCGTTGCTGCTCCGACGACAGTTTCGGCGGCCGGTGGTATCGGAACACGCCTTGGTCCATCAGCGCGTGGGCGGAATCGAGAACAGCCTCGACGGCGGCAGGGCCATGCCGCTCCTCGCAGCGGGCGATGTAGCCCTTGGCGAAGTCCAGATAGCTCAGGATCCCCGCGGCATCGGTCCATTGGCGAAAAAGGTGATTGTTCTTGAAGAAATGATTGTGCCCGAGTGCGGCATGGGCGGTAACCAAGGCCTGGAGGGCCATGGTGTTTTCTTCCATCAGGTAGACGATGCAGGGGTTGGAGTTGATGACCAGTTCATAGGCCAGCCCGCGGCCGCCTTTGCGGTAGAGGAACTCGTTGTGCAGGAAATGCTTGCCGAACGACCAGTGCCGGTACATCAGCGGCATGCCGACCGATGAGTAGGCGTCGAGCATCTGCTCGGAGGAGATGACCTCCATCTGCACCGGATAGGTATCGAGATGAAGCTGATCGATCGCGATCGCCTCGATCTCGTCATAGACACGCGACAGTTTCTTGAAGTCCCAGTCGGATCCGGAGAAAAGCAATCCGGATTTCCCGGTTTGACTAGCCATCCGACATACCTCACGCGCTCACACGCATCGCCGGCTGCCTGGCGAAGAGCTGGCGAAAGACGGGGTAGATATCAGCCGGAGCGGCGATGCGCCTCATCTGGAAATTCGGCCATTTCTGCTCAATGGCGCTATAGGCGCGCCACAGTGAGGTGCCGTTTTCGGTCGAACCGAAAATATGGCTTTCGCGTTCGTCGATGATCTCCACATAGGCGAAATACTGGCACAAGCGCATCAGTTTGCCGCCGAGCAGCTCGATGCAGCGCTCGGAATCGGTGGCGAAATTATCGCCGTCGGAGGCCTGGGCGGCATAGATGTTCCATTCCGTCGCCGGGTAGCGCCGTTCGATGATGCGATGCATTTCCTCAAGCGCCGTGGAGACGACGGTGCCGCCGCTCTGGGTGTGATAGAAGAACGTCTGCTCGTCGACCTCCTGGGCCTCGTGGGTGTGGCGAATGAAAACGATGTCCGTCCTCTCATAACGCCGCGTCAGGAACAGGTGCAGCAGCACGAAGAAGCGTTTGGCCAAATCCTTTTCGCGTTCCCCCATCGATCCCGATACGTCCATCAGGCAAAACATGACGGCGCTGGCATTCGGCTGCGGCTGGGGGTCGAAGCGGTTGAAGCGGATGTCGACCGGGTCGACATAGGCAATTCGCCTGCGGCGGCGCTCCATCAGGTCGAATTCCTCGCGCAGGGCCGCGATGCGCTCGCGCCTCGCCGCGTTCGGCGGTTGCGCTTCCAGCATGGCGAGCTGCCGGGCGATCGCATCCAGCTGCGCCTGTTTGGGGCGCCGGAGCGCAATGCGGCGGCCATGGCTGTTGCGCATGGTGCGGCCGACATTGATGTTGGTCGGCGAGCCGCTGGCGGCGAAGCCCGCCCGCTTCGGCTTGAACGTCAATATCTGCTTGAGACTGAGCTTGACCAGATCGGGCAATTCGAGATCCTCGAAGAAAAGATCGAGAACCTCCTCGCGTGACAGCACGAAACGGAAATCGTCTTCGGATTCGCTGTTTCCCGGAGACGAAGAGCCCATGCCTCCGAGACCCGGCTTGGGGATCAGATCTCCGGAAATGTAAGTTCTGTTGCCGGGCAAGATGTGCTGACGCCGGCCGCTGTCCCTGGCGTCGCTGAAGACAGGCTCGCTGGTGCCCTTGCGCGGCATGGGCACGGCATGCTCCTGGTCGACCTCGGCGATGCGGCCGGCGCGGACCTTGTCGCGGATGTTTCGCTTGAGCTCCTCGCGCGCGCGCTTCAGAAAGCGCTGGCGGTTGCCCAGGCTTTTGTCCTTCGGGTTCAGGCGTCGGTCGATAAAGATCGGCATGGAAGCATCCGGGCTTGCCTCAACCCGCCTTGTTCACACGCATGTACCAGTCGACAAGCCGGCGCACCTGCCGCTCGGTGTAGCCGCGTTCCACCATGCGCTGCACGAATTCATTGTGGCGCCTTTCCGTGACGCTGTCCTGTTTGGAGCCGAAACTGATCACGGGCAGAAGGTCTTCGACCTGCCCGAACATTCGCTTCTCGATCACTTCACGCAGTTTTTCGTAGCTGGTCCATGACGGATTGCGGCCATGGTTGCGCGCCCGGGCGCGCAGCGTGAATTTGACCACTTCATTGCGGAAGTCCTTGGGATTGGCGATGCCGGCCGGCTTTTCGACCTGCGACAGTTCCTTGTCCAGCACCTCGCGGTTGAGGATTTGGCCCGTATCCGGGTCCTTGTAGTCCTGATCCTCGATCCAGGCGTCGGCATAGGCGATGTAGCGGTCGAAAAGGTTCTGGCCGTATTCGCTGTATGATTCCAGATAGGCCTTCTGGATCTCGTGGCCGATGAACTCGGCATAGCGGGTCGCGAGTTCCGACTTGATGTATTCGAGATAGGCAGCTTCCGTTTCCTTCGGGAACTGCTCGCGCTTGATCGCCTCCTCCAGAATGTACATCAGGTGCACCGGGTCCGCCGCGACCTCGGTGGTGTCGTAGTTGAACGTCTGCGACAGGATTTTGAAGGCGAAGCGCGTGCTTACGCCGGTCATGCCCTCGTCGACGCCGGCGGCGTCGCGATATTCCTGGACAGATTTGGCCCTCGGGTCGACCTCCTTGAGGGTTTCGCCGTCATAGGCGCGCATCTTGGTGTAGAGGGGCGAATTGTCGTGCTCGGCAAGACGGGTCGAGACGGTGAACCGGCTGAGAATGTCCAGCACTTCAGGTGCGCAGGGGCTGCCGGCCAGTTCGCTCTCGCGCAGCAGTTTCTCGTAAATATGCCTTTCCTCAGTGATCCGCAGGCAATACGGCACCTTGACCACGAGAATGCGGTCGAGAAACGCCTCGTTGTTCTTGTTGTTCTTGAACTGCTGCCATTCCGATTCGTTGGAATGGGCAATGATGATGCCTTGATAGGGGAAAGCGCCGAAATTCTCGGTGCCATTGTAGCTGCCTTCCTGGGTCGCGGTGAGCAGCGGATGCAGGACCTTGATGGGCGCCTTGAACATCTCGACGAATTCGAGCAGGCCTTGCGTGGTCCGGTTCAGGCCGCCGCTGTAGGAATAGGCGTCCGGATCGGACTGGCTGTAATGTTCCAATTGCCTGATGTCGACCTTGCCGACCAGGGCCGAGACGTCCTGGTTGTTCTCGTCGCCAGGCTCCGTCTTGGCAATGCCGATCTGGCGCAGCCGCGACGGCATCAGCTTGACCACGCTGAACTTGGAAATGTCGCCAGACAGTTCGTCGAGCCGCTTGGCCGCCCAAGGCGAGATAAGTCCGTTGAGGCGGCGCCGGGCTATCCCGTATTTATCCTCCAGCAGATCGCCCATGCGGTCGGGATGGAAGAGACCAAGCGGCGATTCGAAAATCGGACTGATCTGGCTGCCGACCTTCAGCGTGTAGATTGGGCGCTCCTCCATCAGCCTTTTCAGCCGTTCGGCCAGGGACGATTTGCCGCCGCCGACAGGGCCGAGAAGGTAGAGGATCTGCTTGCGCTCCTCCAGCCCTTGCGAGGCATAGCGGAAATATCCGGCGATGCGCTCGATCGTATCCTCCATCCCGTAGAAGTCGGAAAAGGATGGATAGACCTTGACGGTGCGGTTCGAGAAAATGCGGCCGAGCCGTTCATCCTTGCTGGTGTCGACCAGGTTCGGCTCGCCGATTGCCTCGACCATCCGCTCGGGTGCCGAGGCGTACATCGACTTGTCCTCGCTACAGGCCAGGAGATATTGCTGGAGACTGATCTCTTCCTGGGCCGCGTTCGCGTAAATCTCCGAAAACAGATCGAAGATGTCGGATTGATTCTCTCGCATGATGCTTGCCCTCAGAGCCGTTTTGGCTGCCGGACGGCTCATTACCTATTCAACTGCCGAGAAGCACTGTTTGTTCCCTTCACATGAAGGGAGGCGCAGCCGCGATCACCGAGGGTCCAAGGCCATCCCCCTGGGGGGAAAACGCTTGGGCGGATCAGGTCCGTCGGCGCAAGCAGGGCATCTCAATCTTCAGGTGGGGCCGGTTGCCCCGCATTTCAATGCAGGCAGGCCGGCCTGTTGCAAATCCTTGACTGGACGGCCGGCGTGCTCGGGTGCACCCTTGCCGCAAATCGGTCGGGAGACCTTGATGATCGATCGGAGAAGCCTCATCCTAGCGTCCATGGCGGCGATGCTGCCACTGCGGGTCCCGGCGGCCTGGTGCCAGCCCCAGCCCGTGCCAAGGACCTTCGACTACGGACCGGCCAAGCTCGACATCTACGCGCCCGATGGTGCAAGCGGCCTGCCTGTGGTCTTTTTTGTCCATGGCGGCGCCTGGCGGCTTGGTAATCGCAGCCAGGTGAACGCCAAACCGGCCTTCCTGCTCTCCAACGGCTTCTGCTTCGCCTCCATCGACTACCGCATGCTGCCGCAGGCCGATGTCGCCACCCAGGCCGCCGACGTCGAAAAGGCCTATGCCTATGTCAGGGCCAACATCGCCCGGCATGGCGGCGATCCCAACCGCATTGTCGGCATGGGCCATTCGGCCGGTTGCCATCTTATCGCTCTGACCGGCATGCGCGGTGGACTGCCTGGCGTGGCAGCGCTCATCCTCGACGACACCAGGGCCTATGATCTCGCGGCGCTTGCCAAAAATGGCGGCATGGTGCGGGCCTATGCCCGGGCGTTTTCCGATCCATCGCAATGGGCCGCTCTGTCGCCGGCGAGCTATGTCGACGGCCGCGAGCATCCGCCGACCTTCATCGCCTATTCGCAGGCGGCCGGCCGCGGCGAGGCCTCCAAGGCCTTTGCCGAGCGCCTGCGCGCCACGGGCACCAAGGTTACGCTGTTCGACGGCAGCGCATATACGCACATGTCGATCAATCGCGATTTCGGCAGGGATGGTTTCGGCAGGGATGGTGATGCGCTGACGGCCGCCGTGCTGGCGTTCCTGAAATCGACCGTCGGCTGATCTCCTCTTATCGGGGTATAGCGGTCGGCGGCACTGAAGGCGCGGGCGGACCTACCAGCGGGTCTCTTCGCCGGGCGCCGCCGGTTCGATAGCCAGGGCGTGCACGCCGGCCTGCAGCTCATCGGCGAGCAGGTCGTTGACGGCGCGGTGGCGCTCGATCCGGCTCATGCCGGCAAAGGCGGGAGCAACGATGCGGACGCGAAAATGCGTCTCGCCGCTGCCGTCGAAGGCGCCGTGATGGTCGGAGCCGTGATGATGATGGCCGGCATGGAGATGGCTTTCGTTGATGATGATCAGCCGCTCGGGCGAAAATGCCTTGTTGAGCTTGTCTTCCATGGTCGTCTGTATGGACATTGCCGTCTCCGTTCACCACATATGGCTGGCGCATCAGCCCTGGGGGCCGCTGCTGCGCGACAAAATCCGCCATTCGCCTGCTTTATGCCGCGATTCAGCGGTTAGGGCGATGATCGCGAAAATGTCAATTCTTGTTTCGCATCTGCGAACGCCCCATAAATGGGTTAGATGAAGCCGTACCCCAAATATTTCGAGAAGATTCGCATCCGCCCGGAGAAGGATGCGGAGCTGAAGTCGCACTCGCCGATCTGCCAGTGGGACGGCTGCAAGGAGCCGGGCACCCATCGCGCGCCGGTCGGGCGCATGAAGGAGGGCGAGTATTTCCGCTTCTGCTTCGACCACGTGCGCGAGTACAACAAGGGCTTCAACTATTTCTCCGGCGTGCCGGACACCGAGGTCGCGCGCTTCCAGAAGGAGGCGATGACCGGCCACCGGCCGACCTGGAAGATGGGTGTCAATGGCGCCTCGACCCGCTCGTCGCCCGATATGGCGCAGATGCGTTCCGGCCGTGCCGGCTACTACAACCGCATGCGCGACCCGTTCGACCTGTTCAAGGGGCCGAAGGACCCGCGCGAGGCGCGCGAGCGCAAGGCCAAGCCGCTTGAGGCCAAGGCGCTGGAAACGCTTGGCCTTGATACAAAGGCGACTGGCAAGGATATCAAGGCGCGCTATAAGGAACTGGTGAAGCGTCACCATCCGGATGCGAATGGCGGCGACAGGGGTTCGGAAGACCGGTTCCGCGATGTGCTGCAGGCCTATCGCGTGCTCAAACAGGCGGGCCTGTGCTGAGCGACCCTATGGTTTGTGTCGTTTTCCAACTTTCATAAGGTTGGAAAAGGCTTTAAGACCGCCCCCGAACAAAATCGATTGCCGGCGAAACGGGACGTTTCGCCCGTGGAGACGTTGAGAGATATGAACAAGGTCGATCGCGACATCGCCAACCTGCCCGACACGACGGTGTCGGTGAGGGAGAAATTCGGCTTCGACTCCAAGATGGTGGTGCCGGCCTATTCGGTCACCAGCGAACATGTGCCCGATATCGATCCGGATTATCTCTTCGACAAGGCGACGACGCTGGCGATCCTGGCCGGCTTTGCCTACAACCGCCGCGTCATGGTGTCGGGCTATCATGGTACCGGCAAGTCGACCCATATCGAACAGGTCGCCGCCCGCCTCAACTGGCCTTGCGTGCGCGTCAATCTCGACAGCCATGTCAGCCGTATCGATCTCGTCGGCAAGGATGCCATCGTCGTCAAGGACGGACTGCAGATCACCGAATTCCGCGACGGCATCCTGCCCTGGGCCTACCAGCACAATGTCGCGCTATGCTTCGACGAATATGATGCCGGCCGTCCAGACGTGATGTTCGTCATCCAGCGCGTGCTGGAATCGTCGGGTCGTCTGACGCTGCTCGACCAGAGCCGGGTCATCCGTCCGCATCCGGCCTTCCGGCTGTTCTCGACCGCCAACACGGTGGGCCTCGGTGACACCACCGGCCTCTATCACGGCACGCAGCAGATCAACCAGGCGCAGATGGACCGCTGGTCGATCGTCACCACGCTGAACTACCTGCCGCACGACAATGAAGTGAACATCGTGCTGGCCAAGGCCAAGCACTATCGCGACAACCGGGGCAAGGACATCGTCAACAAGATGGTCCGCGTCGCCGACATGACGCGCTCGGCCTTCATCAATGGCGATCTGTCGACCGTGATGAGCCCGCGTACGGTCATCACCTGGGCCGAAAATGCCGAGATTTTCGGCAATATCGGCATGGCGTTCCGGTTGACCTTCCTCAACAAGTGCGACGAACTCGAGCGCTCATTGGTGGCCGAATTCTACCAGCGCGCCTTCGGCGAGGATTTGCCGGAAAGCGCCGCCAACGTGGTGCTGGGCTAAGCAGAGCCTCGATGGCGGGTCCGGGCGACAATACGCGCAGCAAGTCGAAGACGGGGTCTGAAGCCGACAGCTTCAAACGCGCCGTCACCGTCTGCATGCGCGCCATTGCCGGCGACAAGGAAATGGAAGTCGGTTTCGCCAAGGACCGACCGGCGCTCGCCGGCAGCCGCGCGCGCTTGCCCGAGCTGCCGAAGAAGGCGTCGAAGACCGACATTGCGATCACCCGCGGCCTCGGCGATTCCATGGCGCTGAAGCGCGCCTGCCACGATCAGCGCATCCACACCAGGCTGGCGCCGGAAGGCAAAGCAGCCCGCGCTATTTATGACGCGGTCGAGCAGGCCCGCGTCGAGGCGATCGGCAGCCGCGCCATGCAAGGCGTCGCCGACAATATCGGCTCGATGCTGGAAGACAAATACGCCAAGGCAAATCTCGTCGACGTCAAGGACAAGGCCGACGCGCCGATCGAGGAAGCGCTGGCGCTGATGGTGCGCGAGAAGCTGACCGGCCGGTCGATCCCCAAGAGCGGCGAGCGGCTGGTCGAGCTCTGGCGCCCTTGGGTCGAGGAAAAGGCCAAGGCCGATCTCGACGGGCTTTCGGCCAAGGTCGACGACCAGCAGGCCTTCGCCCGCGTCGTGCGCGAGATGCTCGCCTCCATGGAAATGGCCGAGGAACTCGGCGACGACCAGGAGACGGAAGACTCCGAGGACAATGACGACAATCAGCCGCAAGGCGAGGAGCAGAGCGAGGAGGGCGGCGAAGAGGATTCCGGCTCTGAGCAGTCACAGTCCGAGGATGCCGAGGCTTCGGCCGATGACGAGCAGTCGTCCGAGACGGAAGCCTCCGACGCCACCGCCGACGACCTGTCCGACGACGACGATGCCGATGCCGAGACGCCCGGCGAGGCGCGCCGCAACGACAATCCCTTCACCAATCTGCCGAAGGAAATCGACTACAAGGTCTTCACCACCGCTTTCGACGAGACGGTCGGTGCCGAGGAGCTTTGCGAAGAGGAAGAGCTCGACCGGCTGCGGGCCTTCCTCGACAAGCAGCTTGCCAATCTCTCCGGCGTCGTCGGGCGGCTCGCCAACCGGCTGCAGCGTCGGCTGATGGCGCAGCAGAACCGCTCCTGGGATTTCGACCTGGAAGAGGGCTATCTCGACCCGGCGCGGCTGGTGCGCGTCGTCATCGATCCAATGCAGCCGCTGTCCTTCAAGCAGGAACGCGACACCAAATTCCGTGACACGGTGGTGACGCTGGTGCTCGACAATTCGGGCTCGATGCGCGGCCGGCCGATCACGGTCGCGGCCACCTGCGCCGACATATTGGCGCGCACGCTGGAGCGTTGCGGCGTTTCGGTCGAGATCCTCGGCTTCACGACGCGGGCGTGGAAAGGCGGGCAGGCGCGCGAGAAGTGGCTGAAGGACGGCAAACCGCCGAACCCCGGCCGCCTCAACGATCTGCGCCACATCATCTACAAATCCGCCGACCATCCGTGGCGGCGGGCACGGCGCAATCTCGGCCTGATGATGCGCGAAGGGCTGCTCAAGGAAAATATCGACGGCGAGGCGTTGTTGTGGGCGCACAACAGGCTGATCGCCCGGCCCGAACAGCGCAAGATCCTGATGATGATTTCGGACGGCGCGCCGGTCGATGATTCGACGCTTTCGGTCAATCCGGGCAATTATCTCGAGCGCCATCTGCGCGCCGTCATCGAATTGATCGAAACGCGCTCGCCGGTGGAGCTGCTGGCCATCGGCATCGGCCATGACGTCACGCGCTATTACAGGCGCGCCGTCACCATCGTCGATGCCGAGGAACTGGCCGGCGCCATGACCGAGCAACTGGCTTCGCTGTTTGCCGAGGAAAGCGCACGCGACACGCGGCGCGGCGGCATGCGGCGCGCCGGATGATCTCTTCGAAGGGCGGGTTTCTGCAGACGCTCTTCGCCGCCATCGCCCTGCTCGCCCGACTTTGATCGAAGTCTCGGCCCGCCCGATCACCGAATTCCATATTGGCCGAACCGGCAATCAGTTCGGTCCGCTCGAATTCATCAGCGGGCTGGAAATGACCTCGTCATCACGCGATTTCGGTGCGCTGTCGGCCTTCGATTGGGAGCAGGTTCGATTGGGGGCGGGTCCGATTTGGTCGGACGCCTTCCCCCACTCCGTCGCTGCTTCGCAGCGCCACCTCTCCCCCCTCCGGAGGGAGAGGAAGGGAGCTAGGCGGCATAAGTTCGCGCCTTTCCTCTACCCCGTCGATCGGGAGAGGTGGCGAGCGAAGCTCGACAGAGTGGGGGTCGACTGTTCATCACTCACCTGCCAAAATACTTTAGTCCCGACTTGACAATTGACGCGCGTCGCTGAATACTCAAGTCCATGCTTAACCATTCCGAGATCGATAGCATCCTCCGCGCTCTTGTCGAGCCGACCCGCCGACAAATCCTGGAAAGGTTGAGCCGCGGACCGGCCACCGTCAGCCAATTGGCGGAGCCGTTCGGCATGACCTTTGCCGCCGTGCTGCAGCATCTGCAGGCGCTGGAGGCCTGCGGGCTGATCCGCAGCGAAAAGATCGGGCGGGTGCGTACCTGCCGGATCGAACCGGCCGGGCTCGCCCCGCTCGCCGACTGGATTGCGGAGCGCCGCATACCGGCGGAACGCCACCTCGACCGTCTTGGCCAGATCCTGGCCGAGACCGACCAACCGCCTCCGAAAAATCAGAACCAGGAAAAGGACGAACCGCAATGAACCAGAGTGCCCCCGAGAAAGACGAACATTCCGTCATCCACTCCACCTTCACGATCGAGCGGACCTATCCGCAATCGCCAGAACGCGTTTTTCACGCCTTCGCCGACAAGGCGACGGTGCGGCGCTGGCGGATCGAAGGCGACGGTTTTGCTATCGCCGAATTCAGTTTCGATTTCCGCGTCGGCGGTGGCGAGGTGTCCCGCTTCAGCTATGGCGGCGGCCCGGAGGTCAGGCTTGACGCACAATTCCAGGACATCGTCCCGGATCAGCGCATCGTGTTTTCCTACCGGATGGCAGTCGGGCCGCAGCCGATGTCGGCATCGCTTACGACGGTTGAACTGACACCCTCGGGCGATGGCACAAGACTGACCTATACCGAGCAAGGCGCTTTTTTTGACGGTGTCGATTCCGCCCAGGGGCGGGAAGAGGGAACGCGTGGCCTGCTGGAGGCCCTTGGCGCGGAACTTCAGAAGTCAAAGTAAGCCTGACACCGCCAGCCCGCGGTTTCGGTCAGGACCGTGAGCCGTTGGTGGCTATCCAGATGACATGACGCGCGCCGCGCTTGCCATTGGCGCGCGTGTTGACCTCCTCAAGGGCAAAGCCGGCCTGTTTCAGCCGCCGTGTGAAGCCGCTGTCCGACCCTTGAGACCACACCGCAAGCACGCCGCCCGGCTTGAGGGCGGTGCGCGCGGCGACGAGACCTGCCAGGCTGTAGAGGGCGTCATTGCTCTCGTGGACGATGCCTTCGGGGCCGTTATCGACATCGAGCAGTATGGCGTCCCAGGCCGTGGGCCCGGACCGGATCAGATGCCCGACGTCGGTTTCCTCGATGGCGACGCGGGGATCGTCGAGACAACCGGCAAACAGCTCGGACATCGGGCCGCGCGCCCAGGTGACGACCGCCGGCACCAACTCGGCGACAACGATTTCGGCATCGTTACCCAGCTCGGCGAGCGCCGCGCGCAGTGTAAAACCCATGCCAAGCCCGCCGATCAGGATCCTCGGCTGCCGATGGCTGGCAATCTTCTGGCAGGACAGTTTCGCCAGCGCTTCCTCGGAGCCGCTGAGGCGGCTGTTCATCAGCTCGTTGGTGCCGAGCATGATCGAGAACTCGCTGCCGCGTCGTTTGAGGCGAAGTTCTTGGCCACCGTCCGGAGTCCTTGCCGAATCGAGCTGGACCCAGGGGATCATGGTGTTTGTCCGACCATGATCTTTTCCAAAAACCCACTTTTTGGGATCATGGTCTAGACCGCGATGGCCGGCTGGCTCCAGCGGACAGCGAGCAGCCGATAAGGGATGAGCGCGACCACGGCAATGATCAGCTTGACGCTGAGGTCCCCAAGTGCCCAGGACACCCAGCGCATGGCGTCGAGATGGAAGATCCCCATCAGCGGTGCCGTTTCGAGCGCGAAGCTGTCGTTCGGGCCGGCAAAGGCGAAAGCGGCCGAAAACGCCACGGTGAAGAAGACCATCGTGTCGAACACCGACCCGACCAGCGTGCCGACGATCGGCGCCCGCCACCAGCTCTGCCGGCGCAGCCGGTTGAACACGGTCACATCGAGCAATTGCGCGGACAGGAACGCCGCGCCGGAAGCTGCCGCGATGCGCACCAGCCGGTCGGCCGCGGTTTCGAATTCGATCAGGCCATGGCGGAACAGGAAGGGCGGCACGAGGATCGAGCAGACCACCGCCGTCATGAAGCCGACAAAGACGATCCGGCGCGCCACGGCAGGCCCGTAGCGGCGGTTGGCGAGGTCGGTGACCAGGAATGAAAAGGGATAGGTGAAAGCGCCCCAGGTGAGCAGGTCAGCCAGCGACACGCCGCCGACCTGGCCCTGCATCGGGAACTGCACGAGAATGTTCGACGCCACGACGACAATCGCCATGGCGGCCACGAAGGGCAAATATCGCGAGAAGGAAGTCATTTTTTTATCCTGGGTAATGGAACCAGCGGAGCATCATACCAATCGGACAATGCTCGCTTCGTGATTGAGCACCGGATTGTCGAACCTTGCGGATCTATCCGATGCCCAAGGCCAACAAGAGGTTGGCCAGGGCGGTCGTCCCCCGCCTTTATCTGATGTTACGCAGCGACCTGCTCGGCGAGCTTCTTGGCGATCTGCTTCTTCAACAGACGCGCGCGCTGCGACAGCTCCTTGACGTCGGCCTTGGCCAGGAAAGCATCGAGACCGCCGCGATGTTCGACCGAACGCAGAGCATTGGCCGAAATGCGCAGGCGCACATTCTGGTTCAGCGCTTCCGAGATCAGCGTCACGTTGACGAGGTTCGGCAGGAAACGACGCTTGGTCTTGTTGTTGGCGTGGCTCACATTGTTGCCGGTCTGGACTGCCTTGGCAGTGAGTTCGCAGGTGCGGGACATGGTTCTAACCTTCGGTTCTGTCGGGACCTGCCAAACCTTTGTGCCCGCGCCGGGTGGCGCGCGGTTCTGGTCAGGCGGCCTTATGGAAAAAGTTGGCGTTCCATAGTTGCATTTCACCGGGGCGTCAAGCTCCGGCTTCCCCATGGAAGCGCCCGGCATTTCATATTAAGGCCGGAATTCATCCTATAAGCGGTCTGATAGGGACATGCCAGACCGGAGTTGCCCGCCTCCGGCCGAAAATCAAGGATCCGATCCCGCCATGCCTCGTTCGTCTCACGCGCTTGTTGCCGCGCTTGCCGTCGCCTTGCCGTCCGCCGCGTCCGCTGCCTCGCCGCAGTCGTTCAAGGGCGAGTACACGGTGTCGTTCCTTGGCCTTTCGATCGCGAGATCGACGTTCTCCAGCCACTATGAGAACGGCGCCTACGCGATCAACGGCAGCGTCTCCGCGGCGGGTCTCGCCAAACTGTTCGACGACACGCGGGGCACGATCTCGTCCAAAGGCACGATTTCGGGCCAGAAGATGGTGCCGCAGGCGTTTCGCGCCGACTACACCTCTGGCAAGAAGGCGTCTTCGATCGACATTCGCTTTGCCAATGGCAACGTGACGTCGACGCAGGTCATCCCGGCGCCCGGCAAACGCGATCCCAAGGCCTGGGTTCCGATCGGCACCGGCGACCTGGCATCGGTGCTCGATCCGATGGCCGCGACCGTCATCCATGCCGACAGTCTCGACCAGGTCTGCGGCCGCAAGGTCAAGTTCTATGATGGCGAGATGCGCGCCGACCTGACGCTGACCTACGCCTCGAAGGGAACGATCTCGGTGCCGGGCTACAAGGGTGACACCGTCACCTGCCGCATGGGTTTCGAGCCGGTGGCGGGCTATCGCAAGGGCCGCAAGGCGCTCGATTATCTCAGGAACAAAAGCCGCATGATGGTGACATTTGCGCCGCTCGGCCAAACCGGGGTATATGCGCCGATCCACGCCACGGTTGGAACGCAGATCGGCACCTTGACCATCAGCGCCCGGCGTTTCGAAGCAGTGCAATAGGCCAGGCGGCCACTGGGCGCGCCACTGGAGACGGAATGGCGCGCGCAACACTGATCGGCTTTACGGCGGTCGCCATGTGGGCGCTTCTGGCGCTGCTCACCGATGCATCCGGCAAGGTGCCGCCGTTCCTTTTGTCGGCGATCACCTTCTCGATCGGCACCGGCGTCGGACTTGTCGCGCGGCTGTTCATGCCGGCCGCCGACAAGAGCCAAAAGATACCGCCGCAGGTCTGGCTGATCGGCATTGCCGGCCTGTCCGGCTATCACTTTTTCTATTTCACCGCTTTGCGCAACGCTCCGGCGGTCGAGGCGAGCCTGATCGCCTATCTCTGGCCGCTGCTGATCGTGCTCGGTTCGGCGCTGATGCCGGGTGAGCGGCTGGCGTGGAACCATGTCGTCGGCGCGCTGCTCGGCCTGGCCGGCACCGTGCTCATCGTCACCAAGGGCGGTGGGCTGGCCTTCGATGCGCGTTATGCCTTCGGTTATGCGATGGCCGCCGTCTGCGCCGTGCTGTGGTCGTCCTATTCGCTTCTGTCGCGACGGTTTCCTTCGGTGCCGACCAGCATCGTCACCTGGTTCTGCGCGGCGACCGCTGTGCTGTCGCTCGTCTGCCACCTAGCGCTGGAACAAACGGTGCTGCCTGATGGAGCCGGCCAGTGGCTGGCTGTGCTCGGTCTCGGCCTGATGCCGGTCGGGGCGGCCTTCTATGCCTGGGATATCGGCGTCAAGCGAGGCAACATCCAGGTGCTGGGTGCCGCAAGCTATGCGGCGCCGCTTCTGTCGACGCTGGTGCTGATCGCGGCCGGCGTCGCCGAACCGTCGCTGCGCATCCTCGCCGCCTGCGTGCTCATCACCGGCGGGGCGGCACTTGCAGCGAAGTCGCTGTTCCTGCGCAAGCCGGGCAAGGCCGAGAGCGGAGCCGGGGCATCCGAAAGCGGAGCCGGGGCATGACGATGCCGTTTGCCGGCGGTATCGATGCCAACGCCAATGCAACGCTGATCTTCTCACTGGTGGCGGCGGTGATCTACGCTTTCACGCTTGGCATGGCGCCGACGCTTGCCCGCTCTGCGGCAAAGACACTTGCCGTAGCGATGCTTGCCGTTCTGGCGGCAGTGCAAGGCGGGCCGCTGCTGCTGGTCGCGGCCCTTGCGCTCAGCGCCATCGGCGACGCCTTCCTGTCACGTGACGGCGAGAAGGCGTTCCTCGGCGGGCTGGCGAGCTTTCTCGTCGCCCACATCGCCTACATCGTTCTTTTCCTGCGCAGCGGCGGCGGGCTGGAAGTGCTTGGCGCCGAATCGTGGCGCGGCGCGATAGCACTCGCCATGGCGGTGTTCGCGATCGTCATGGTGGCGGCGCTCTGGCGTCGCGTCGGCCCTGGCCTGCGTATCCCGATCGCCATCTACGTCGTCGCGATCCTGGCGATGGGCATGTCGGCGCTGACGACAAGCAGCGTCTGGGTGATCGGCGGCGCCGTGCTGTTCATGGCATCGGACGGACTGCTCGCCACGGAGAAATTCCTGGTCGCCGCCATCTCGCCGCATCGCGTCTGGATGCGTTTCGCCGTCTGGGTTTTGTACTACGCTGCCCAGCTCGCGATTACGCTGGGGTTCCTGCTGGGGTAGGATTCCAGCCCGGCTCGGCCAATTCGAACTCGGCGAAATCAAAACCCGGCGCGACGGTGCAGCCGACCAGCGTCCATTTGCCCAGGCTGCGCGCCGATTGCCACCAGCCTGCCGGCACGACGATCTGCGGCCGTTCGCCCGCCGCGAGTTCGATGCCGAGCACCTGCTCGACAACGGCACTACCTTCTCCCCACATCGACAATGCCAGCGGGGCGCCGGCATAGAAGTGCCAGACCTCGGCGGCGTCCTTGACCCGGTGCCAGGCCGAAACCTGGTGCTGTTCCAGCAGGAAATAGATCGCCGTCGAATGGCCGCGCACACCGCCGGCTTCGTCGCGAAAGGTCTCAGCGTACCAGCCACCTTCCGGATGCGGCTTCAGCCCGAGCGTTGCGATGATTTCTGCGGAACTGGTCATCAGTCGAAGACTAACATGGCCTCAGAAATTGTCCTTGCGCTTGCGGATCTCGGCGAAGACTTCGGCGTCGCCAGCGTTTTCCATTCCGAGATGCTTGCGAATCGTGGGATCGTGCCAGCGCAGGAAAGGATTGGTCGACAGTTCCTCGCCGATCGTCGTCGGCAGCGTCGGCTTGTTATCGGCCCGCAGCGCCTCGATCCTGGCGGCGCGCTCCTTCAAAGCCGAATTGGTCGGGTCGACGGTCAGCGCGAAGCGGGCGTTGGCGAGCGTGTATTCGTGGCCGCAATAGATAACCGTCGCGGCAGGGAGTGCGGCAAGCTTTTTCAGCGAGCCGTACATCACCGGCGGCTTGCATTCGAACAGTCGCCCGCAACCGAGCGCAAACAGCGTATCGGCGGTGAATGCCACCTTCGATGCCGGCAGGTGATAGGAGACATGGCCGGCGGTGTGGCCTGGGGTGGCGATCACCTCGATCCGTTCATTGCCGAGATGAAGGACGGAGCCCTCTTCGACGGTTTCGTCGATGCCGGGGATCTTGGCCTTTTCCGCCTCCGGACCGACGATGCGCAGCTTGAAGCGCTCCTTCAGCGCCAGATTGGCCTCGACGTGGTCGGCATGGTGATGCGTGGTCAGGATCATGGACGGCGTCCAGCCGGTGCGTTTGAGCGCGGCCAGGATCGGCGCTTCCTCGGGCGCGTCGATGATCGCGGTCTGCCCGCTTTCGGGATCATGCACCAGCACGCCGAAATTGTCGGTGCGACACATGAACTGTTCGATTTCGACCGCCATCGCATCTCTCCATTTGTCGCCGCAGACATAGGGCGCCAGCGGGCGGATGTCATCCCGGAGATGACAAATGTCAGTCCCGGAGATGACAAGTGTCACTCCCGGAGATGACAAGTGTCACTCCCGGGATGTGTGGCCGCGTCAGGGCCTTTGTTGAATCCAGCCGATATCACGGCTACATCCCTGACATGCATTCCGACATCGTCGACCTTCGCTCCTTCTATTCGACAACGCTCGGCCGGTTCGCCGAGCACTCGATCACCATGGCGCTGTCGTCGATATGGGCTACCGTGCCCAATGAACGGCTGGTTGGGCTCGGCTATACCTTGCCTTGGCTGGAGCGTTTTGGCACCGATGCCGAGCGGGTCTTCGCCTTCATGCCGGCGACGCAGGGCGCCGTCGTCTGGCCGGCGACGGGGCCGACGGCGACGGCCCTGGTTTTCGACGAGGAACTGCCGCTGGTCGATTCCTGCATCGACCGCATGCTGCTCGTCCATTCGCTCGAACATGTCGAAAATCCGCGCGAGACGCTGAACGAGATATGGCGGGTGCTGTCGCCCGCGGGGCGTGTCGTCATCGTCGTGCCCAACCGGCGCGGTGTCTGGGCGCGCTTCGAGCATACGCCGTTCGGCAATGGGCGGCCTTTCTCACGCGGGCAGCTCACCGAATTGCTGCGCGAGGCGAATTTCACGCCGGCGGCCTGGTCGGATGCCTTGTTCTTCCCCCCGTCCCGGCGACGCTTCATGATGCGCTTCCACAATGTGCTGGAACGCGTCGGCCGGCGGCTGTGGCCGATCTTTTCCGGCGTCATCGTCGTGGAGGCGCAGAAGCGGCTCTATCAAGGCGTGCCGGTTGCCCAGCGCGCGTCTCGGCGCGTCTTCGTGCCGGTGCTGTCGCCGCACGGTGCGACGCGGCTCGGCCGCCGTGCCGAGGCCGGAGGCGCGGCACTGTCCGCTAGCCAGGTGAAACCTTCGTGATCAAGATGGAAACTTACGTCGCCCGGGATTTTTTCAACCTATCTGTCGTGCTGGGCTCGCGGGCTGGATAAAGGGCGCTGGCTCTCTTCATCCGGTTTCAGCATCGCACCTGAACGTAAGGACCTCTGGCATGGCTGATCAACTGGACAATCAGGCCACCGTTCAGCTGGTGGCTGTCGAAGCCAGCAGCCTGCGTGATCAGGTAGCCACGATCAAGCAGGCGCTGGTGGGGTCGCCGGTTCGCAAATGGTTGCTGTGGACGTCGGTCGGCATGATGGCCGTCATTGTCGCGACATCGATCGGCCAAGTCCTGCTGAACCGCTGGAACCAGCCTTTCTATGACGCGCTGGCGCGCCGCGACATGGCGGCCTTCCTGCATCAGCTCCTCGTCTTCACGATGATCGCCGGTGGGCTGCTGGTGCTCAATATCGGCCAGACCTGGTTCAACCAGATGATCCGGCTGAAGCTGCGCGAGGCGCTGACGCTGGACCTGATCGACCAGTGGATGCGGCCGGCGCGGGCCTTCCGGCTGGCCAATGCCGGCGCCATCGGCGTCAATCCCGACCAGCGCATGCAGCAGGATGCGGCGCATTTCTCGGACCTGTCGACCGATCTCGGCGTCGGGCTGCTGCAGTCGCTCATCCTGCTCCTATCCTTCGTCGGTGTGCTGTGGGAACTGTCTTCGGGCTTTGTCTTCCACGTCAACGGCTGGTCTCTCGCCATACCCGGCTACATGGTCTGGGCCGCGTTCCTCTATGCCGGCACCGCCTCCTGGCTGAGCTGGCTGGTCGGGCGGCCGCTCATCAGCCTGAACAGCGACCGCTACACACGGGAAGCGGAACTGCGCTCCTCGATGGTGCGCGTCAACGAGAATGTCGATGCCATCGCGCTGTACCATGGCGAGGCCGACGCCAGGCGACGGCTCGAACTTGATCTCGGCACGGTGCTGGGCGCCATGCGGCGCATTTTTACTGCCCAGATCAACCTGTCCTGGGTGACCGATACCTATGGCTGGATCACTGTCGTAGCGCCGATCCTGGTCGCCTCGCCGGTCTATTTCGCGGGCGATATCAGCTTTGGCGGGCTGATGATGGCGGTCGGCGCCTTCAACCAGGTTCATTCTTCGTTGCGCTGGTTCATCAACAACATCGGCAGCATCGCCGATTGGCGCGCCACGCTGATGCGTGTCGCCGACTTCCGCATCGCGCTCAATGAAACCGATGTGCTGCACGGCACCGAAAAGCGCATCACCTTCGATCAAAATGCCAATGGCAAGCTGACGTTCGAGAAGCTTACAGTGGCCTCGCCGGAGGGCTGTGCCAAACTCTCCGACCAGCATGTAGAAATCCGCCCCGGCGAACGCGTCATGATCACCGGCGAACCGGGTGCCGGCAAGACGCTGTTCTTCCGCGCCATTGCCGGGCTGTGGCCGTGGGGCAGCGGCAAGATCGGCCTGCCGGCTGGGGAAACCCTCATCTTCGTGCCGCGCGTCCCATATTTGCCGGCCGGCACGTTGCGCGAGGTGCTCAATCACGCGAACGGGCATGCGCCTGCGAGCGATGCCGACATTTCGGCGGTGCTGGCAGAGGTTGGTCTTGAACGGCTGTCGTCGTCGCTCGACCGCGTCGGGCGCTGGGACCATGAGTTGGGCGATGACGAACAGCGCTTGCTGGGCGTGGCCAGGCTCGCCCTGCGGCAGCCGAAATGGGTGATCATCGACGAAGCCATGGACGCGTTCGACGGACCCTCGCTGCGGCGCGTGCTGTCGATGCTGGAAAAGCATCTGAAGGGATCTGCGATCATCAACATCGGGCGTGGCCAGCACAACAATCAGTTCTTTCCGCGCGGTTTGACGATCGTGAAGGATACCGGCGCCCCGGCGCTGAAGCCTGTCCGTGTCAGGGCCGGCGCGATCGAGCCGCCGCCCGTCGCCGCGCATCACGCGAAATAAGGCCGATATCGAGAATAGCGCCGCAAAACCTTATTTTGCCGTGATCGCGATGGAAGATTTCCAGGAGAAACAACACTGGCGTCGGCCATGCTTGATGCTCTTCTGTTTGCCTGTCTCGCCTGCGCGCAGGCTGTCCCTGTTGCCTCGCCACCGGAGGCGCTGGCCGTCGACGTCGAACTGGTGCTGGCGGTCGACATCTCGTTGTCGATGGACGAGAAGGAATTTGCCTTGCAACGCGCCGGCTATGTCGAGGCGCTGCGGCATCCCGACTTCGTCCAGGCTGTTCGGTCCGGCAATACGGGCCGCATCGCGCTCGCTTATTTCGAATGGGCCGGCACGGTGCGCGATGATGCGGTTATCACCTGGCGGATCATCGACAGCGCCGACAGCGCCAACAGCTTTGCCGACAAGGTCGCGGCGCGCCCGTTCCGAAGTTTTCGCGGCACCTCGATTTCCGCCGCGCTTGCCTTCGGCGCCGGGCTGTTCGATAGAACGAATTTTGCCGGCGAGCGGAGCGTCATCGACATATCGGGCGATGGCCCCAACAATATCGGGCCGCCGGTCACCGCGATGCGCGATGCGGCAATCGCAAAAGGCGTCGTCATCAACGGGCTGCCGATCCTGATCAACCCATCGCCGACCTTCAGTCATCTCGACCAGTATTATGCACGGTGTGTGACCGGCGGGCCCGGTTCCTTCGTGCTGCCGATCCACGCGGCCGCCGAATTCTCCACCGCCATCCGCCGCAAGCTAATCCTCGAAGTGACCGGCATTCAGGACAAGGCGAGGGTCACTCACGTCGCCACGGACGCGCCGATCAACTGCTTGCAAGGGGAGCGGGACAGGCGTTTCTTTTCGGATCCGTATTTCCCGGAACTCGACCGGTAAATCGTCGGCCGCGCCGGCGCTGCCGCAGATTAGTCGCGAACTTCATCGTAGAGATCGCGACGCCAACGCCGGCCATAGAGATAGCCATTGATCAGTTCCGGCAATGAATAGCCAAGCGCTTGCGACGAGCGGTTAGCCATGTAGCCTGCGAAAGCCTCAGGTATCCGGCCTTTGAGAAGATCGGCAATGATCTGCCGCGTGATCATGAAAGGCGGGATGTGAGGGTAGCTGCGGGCGATCTGCGGGTGTTTGCCCATCAGGTCCGCATAGGCTTCGACGTAACCCGCCCTGCGGCCAGAAATCGAATTCTGCGAATTGTGTTTCGTCCAGTCGATATCCCTGGACAATTGCGCGCCGAAGCGCCGCGCCAGGCGCAGCAACAATTCCCGATCCTGCATCCGGGTGATGTCGCTGTCGTAGCCGCCGATCGCCAGCAAGGCTTCGCGACGGGCCGTTATCGCAGAGCCGGCGACGAAGGCCGTTTGTGCAACCACCGCTCGCTCCAGCATTGACGGGCTCAGAAAGGCAGTACGATTGACACTGTTGGTGGCTCGGTTTCCCTTCAGGGAAACATACGAAGAGAGCAGCACCTGAAGCGCCGGATTATCATCAAACCATTTCAAGGTCCGTTCGACCCGATGCGGCAGGTAGACGTCGTCGGAATCGAGGAATGTCACCACGGGCGCCTGGGCGCGCTCGATGCCTGCATTCCTGGCAGCGTTGGCACCTCGCCATTTCGCGCCGACATAGATCAGCCGCGGGTCGCGAATGCGGGCGAGCGCCGCCTCGGTTCCGTCGGAGGAGCCATCGTCGACAACGATATGCTCAAGCCTCGGCATGGTTTGGGAAAGCACGCTTTCGACGGCGCGCAGCACCGTTTCGCGCCGGTTGTGGGTCGGCGTGATGACCGTGATGAGGGGCGAGCGCTCCGACTTCCCAGTCATGCCGCGTCCAGCGCAAAAATGTGCGTCCTGCCGGTTCCCTCGATCTTCAGGATGGTCAAATGGATCGGACGTCCCCTTCCGTGACCCTCATGACACGCGTTCCGAGACTACAAAAGACGGCCACTCATGTCACTCGTTGCGCCGCGGCACAATTCATGTGGAAGGACGAATTCCCGCGGCTAGCGCTTCCAGTGCAACACTATCGCTGCCCGTGATGCCTGCGAATCGCCCATGCGAAGATGGGGCAGCCTGACGCGAAGCGCATGTGTTCGATAACCTCAGAGGTAATCGCATTGCGGCTGATGTTTGGGCAGATTGTTCTTGCGAGGCCGATGACCTGGCCTCGAACCAGAAGGAGTTATGCCATGGCCGCTTACGCCGTTGCCCACATGCGCCAAGCAACGATGGGCCCGCAGATCGTCGAGTACCTGCACAAGATCGATGCTACGCTGGAACCTTTCGGCGGTCGTTTCCTGGTCCATGGCGGCGATGTTGAAGTGATCGAGAACGAGTGGCCGGGCCACCTCATCATCATCGAGTTTCCCGACAGGCAGCATGCGCGCGGCTGGTATGATTCACCGGCCTACCAGGCGATACTGGCGCTGCGCACGGACAATTCTCAATCCGACGTGGTGTTCGCCGACGGCGTCGAACATCCGCACAAGGCGACGGACGTCCTGGCATAGACGTGCTGTGCCTTATCGCTTCAGCAAGAACACGGCCTGCTGGCCAAAGAAATTCCAGAACCACCAGGGCATCGACAGGCCGATCTTCTGGCCGCTGGCGTCGAGCGCCGTCGCCTTTTCCACCGTCGCGCCCAGCTCCTCGCACAGATTGACGAAGTCGCGGATGGTGCAGAAATGGATGTTGGGCGTGTCGTACCAGGAATAGGGCAGGTCCTTGGTCACCGGCATGCGGCCTTTGACGAACAGCGACAGACGCACCCGCCAATGGCCGAAATTGGGGAAGGAGACGATCGCCCGGTTGCCGATCCTGAGCAGTTCATCGAGCACCAGCTTGGGGTTGCGGGTGGCCTGCAGCGTTTGCGACAGCACGACGAAGTCAAAGCCCTTGTCGGGATAGAATTCGAGATCCTTGTCGGCATCGCCCTGAATGACGGAGAGGCCGCGCGCCACGCATTCGTTGACGCCGCGCTGCGACAGTTCCAGCCCGCGGCCGTCGACCTGCTTGGTGTCCTGCAGCAATTCGAGCAGCGAGCCGTCGCCCGAACCGACGTCGAGCACCCGGGACTGCGGCGGGATGAGGTTGGCGACGACCTCGAGGTCGACGCGCTGGCTGCCGTTGACGCTCATAATGTCGCCTCTTGTCTGGCGCATCTGGAAAATCTGCAATTTCCCGGGGTCATGCGCTTAGCCCTCTCGCCCGTGCCGCGGAGCCGATGAAGCCGTTGATGGCGGCAAACAGTTCCGGCTCGTCGAGCAGGAAGGCGTCGTGGCCGCGATCGGTCTCGATCTCGACGAAGGACACCGATGCGCCGGCGGCGTTGAGCGCATGCACGATCGAGCGGCTCTCCTCGGTCGGAAACAGCCAATCCGAAGTGAAGGACACCAGGCAGAAACGGGTCTTGGTGCTGGCGAAGGCGTCGGCCAACCGGCCGCCATGGTCGGCGGCGAGGTCGAAATAGTCCATCGACCGCGTCATGTAGAGGTAGGAATTGGCGTCGAAGCGATCGACGAAGGTCATGCCCTGGTGGCGCAGATAGCTTTCGATCTGGAAGTCGGCGTCGAAGCCGAAGGTCAGCGCTTCGCGATCCTGCAGATTGCGGCCGAATTTGCGGTGCAGGGCGGCTTCGGAAAGATAGGTGATGTGGGCGGCCATGCGCGCCACCGCCAAGCCTTTTTCCGGGCGCTTGCCGTAATCGAAATATTTGCCGCCATGCCAGTCCGGATCGGCCATGACGGCTTGCCGGCCGACCTCGTGGAAGGCGATATTCTGCGAGGAATGGCGGGCGCCGGTGGCGATCGGCAGCGCCGAGAAGACGCGCTCCGGATAGCTCGACGCCCATTCCAGCACCTGCATGCCGCCCATCGAGCCGCCGAGCACGCAGAACAGCTTTTCGATGCCGAAATGGTCGATCAGCATCTGCTGCGCACGCACCATGTCGCGGATGGTAATGATTGGTAGGTCGAGCCCATAGGGCTTGCCGGTGGCGGGGTTGGTCGAGGCCGGTCCTGTGGAACCCAGGCAGCCACCGATGACGTTGGAGCAGATGACGAAGAAACGGCTGGTGTCGATGATCTTGCCCGGGCCGATCAGCACTTCCCACCAACCCGGCTTGCCGGTCACCGGATTGGTGCTGGCGACATGCTGGTCGCCGGTCAGTGCGTGGCAGACGAGGATGGCGTTGGAGCGGGCATCGTTCAGCGTGCCATAGGTCTGGTACGCGATCTGAAACGGCGACAGCAGCGTGCCGGCGTCGAGCTTCAGCGGCTTGTCGGACCCGAAGCGCAACACCGGGCTCGACGGCTTGTCGGCCTCCTCGTTGGTCTTTCCTGCGCGCAGAGCGGCCATCAATTCTCTCTTGCTGCACCGTGCTCTTGCGAAAACCGCTGCCGATCTCCGCGCCGCCGATGCGTCCGTCCGGCCGGTCGCGGACGACAAAAAAACCGGCATTGCCTTCGCAAAGCCGGTTACGTCACGCAAACGGCCCTTTAGCGAATTGTTTAACGTGGCTGCAAGCCGACCGGCCAAATCACCACGGAACTGTCGCTGTCCTTCTAGAACTCGTCCGCCTTGCCGTCAATGCCGGCTACTGGGCCGGCTCGTGGGCCGGCTGCTGGCACCACGGCCGCCTCTCGACATTGCGGGCCATGGCTTGTATTTCCGCTGCGGCTTCCGGGTGGAGGCAATTTCGACGGATTTTGCAAAAAATGAACCAGACACCGGATCAGGCACGTCCAACCCCGCGCGCGGGCATCATGGACATCGACGCCTATGTGCCCGGCAAGAGCACGGCGCCGGCCGGTGTCGCCAAGGTCTATAAGCTGTCGTCGAACGAGAACCCTCTCGGTCCCTCGCCGAAGGCGATCGAAGCCGCGCGTGAGGTCGCCGCCAGGCTCGACGTCTATCCCGACGGCACCGCCAGGCGGCTGCGCGAGGCGATCGGGGAGGTGCATGGGCTCAACCCGGCCAACATCATCTGTTCCAACGGCTCCGACGAAATCCTCGGCCTGCTGGCGCAGACCTATCTCGCGCCCGGCGACGAGGCCATGTTCACCGAACATGCCTTCATGGTCTACAAGATCTACATCCAGTCGGCCGGCGCCAAGCCGGTCGTGGTCAAGGAGACCGACGAGCGCGCGGACATCGATGCGATGCTGGCGGCCGTCACACCGCGGACGAAAATCGTTTTCCTTGCCAACCCGAACAATCCGACCGGCACCTATGTGCCTTTCCAGGAGGTGCGCCGGCTGCATGCCGGTCTGCCCAGAAATGTGCTTCTGGTTCTCGATGCGGCCTATGCCGAATATGTCCGCCGCAACGATTACGAAGCCGGGATCGAACTGGTTAGCGGCTCCGAGAACGTTGTGATGACCCGCACCTTCTCCAAGATCGGCCTTGGCGGTGCACGGATCGGCTGGATGTACGGACCGATGCACATCGTCGACGCCATTAACCGCGTGCGCGGCCCCTTCAACGTCAACGCGACGGCGATCGAGGCCGGCATCGCGGCAATCCGCGATCGCGCCCATGTCGAGCGCAGCGTGGCGCACAACGAGACCTGGCTGACCTGGCTGAGCGAACAAATGACCGGGCTTGGATTGCGAGTTACGCCCAGCGTCGGCAATTTCATCCTCATCCATTTTCCCGACGACCAGAAGCATTCGGCGGCGGCGGCCGACGATTACCTGACGGCGCGCGGCTATATATTGCGGCGCGTTTCCGGCTACGGCTTTCCCAATGCGCTGCGCATGACCGTCGGCACCGAAGAGGCCAATCGCGGCGTTGTCGCCGCGCTCACGACATTCCTGAAGAGCTAGAACGCTGAAAAAGCTGGAACGCCCAAAAGCTGGAACACCATGACATCACCGATGTTTGAAAAGATCGCGCTGGTCGGCATCGGCCTGATCGGCTCGTCGCTTGCTCGCGTCATCCGCCGCGAAGGCCTTGCCGGCCATGTCGCTATCTCCACCCGCAGTGCCGCGACACTGGCGCGGGCGCAAGAGCTTGAGCTGGGCGATTCTTACACGATCGAAGCGAAGGAGGCGGTGCGCGATGCCGATCTGGTCATCGTCTCGGTGCCGGTCGGGTCCTCCGGTGCCGTGGCCCAAGAAATCGCATCGGCGCTGAAGAGGGGTGCGATCCTCACCGATGTCGGCTCGACCAAGGCCTCCGTCATTGCGCAGATGCAGCCGCATGTGCCCGATGGCGTCCATTTCATCCCCGGCCATCCGCTGGCGGGGACGGAAAAATCCGGCCCCGATGCCGGTTTCGCCGATTTGTTCGACAATCGCTGGTGCATCTTCACGCCGCTGCCGGACACCGATCCGGACGCCTTGGAACGGCTGTCGGAATTCTGGCGCCGCTGCGGCGCCAACATCGACACGATGGACCCGCAGCATCACGACATGACGCTCGCCATCGTCTCGCATTTGCCGCACATCATCGCCTACAACATCGTCGGCACCGCCGATGATCTGGAATCGGTGACCAAGACGGAAGTCATCAAATATTCCGCCTCCGGTTTTCGCGACTTCACGCGTCTGGCCGCCTCCGATCCAACCATGTGGCGGGATGTCTGCCTGCACAACAAGGACGCCATCCTCGAAATGCTGGCGCGGTTCTCGGAAGACCTGGCATTCCTGCAGCGGGCGATCCGCTGGGGTGATGGCGACAAGCTCTTCGACCTGTTCACCCGCACCCGCGCCGTGCGCCGCTCGATCATCGAGGCCGGCCAGGATATCGACGTGCCCGATTTCGGCCGCCAGGCGATCGAGCATCCGATCAAAAGCTAAGCTGTTTCAGGCCAGGTCGCTGCGACCATCGCCAGCGTCTCGGCCCGGTCCGGGGCGCCCAGCCTGCCGCCGAAGCGCAGGCATTTGAGCGCGGCGGCGGCACTCGCAAAGCGCAACGCCCGTTCGACCGGCATGGCTTCCGCCAGCCCGACGGCAAAGGCGCCATGAAAGACATCGCCGGCCGCCAGCGTGTCGACCGCCTTGATGCTTGGCGCGGCGACATGGCGGGCTGATCCGGCCGCGCGATCGAACCACCAGGTGCCTGCCACGCCGCCGGTGACCGCGACGAATGCGTCGGTGCGGGAGGCCATGTCGGCGCAAGCGGTCTCCAGATCCAGCGCCTGGCCGCAGATGATGCGGACCGCCGGCTCGGAGGCGATGATGTGCGAGGCCAGCGGCAACAGCTGCTCCAGCACCGCCAGCGGCGCGGTATCGGCATCGAGAATCGCCGGCCGGTTGGCGGCGCGCGCCGCCTTCAGGGCAAGGGCGGCGGCACCGGGCCAGCGCACGTCGGCCAGTACGGCATCGAACGCCGAGATGTCCGCGAAAGGCAAGGCCTCGGGATCAGTCTGGGCGCGCGTGTCATAGAAAGGCACGATGATGCGCTCGCCATGAGCGTCGACCAGGATCGAGGCCAGTGCCGAGCGCGCGCCATTGACGCGGCGCACATAGCTGCAGTCGACGCCCTCGGCCTCGATCCCGGCAATCAGCTGATCGCCAACCGGATCATCGCCGGCGCTCGCCCACAGCGACATCTCGGCGCCCAGGCGATGCGCGGCGCAGGCAGCGCTGGTGGCCATGCCGGAGGCGACCTGGACACCGTCGGAGGCGATGAACTTTCCCTGATGCGTGGGCAGCGACTCGACACGCAGGATCGTGTCCAGCGTCAGCGCGCCAACACTCAGGAGCCTCACGGGTCGTGCCATGGCGGCGCTACTCAACCGGCTTGATCTTGCCGAGCGGAATGAAGCCGAGCGAGGCCTTGCCCTTGATCACCTTCAGCGGCATCGAGGGCTCGCTGCCGAGCAAGGCGAGCGCGGCAAAGCCCTGTTCGATCGCGTTCTTCTGCTCGGGTACGGCACCGGCAAGAATGGTCGCCACCGCCTTCGGATCCTTGATCCGGATCATCAGATCGGCATCGACCAGGCCTTCGGCATCGACCGACAGCGGCCCGGAGACGGTAACGCGCGCCGTGCCTGACGACAGGTCGAGATTGCGAATCTCGATTCTCTGGCCGCGCAGGCTCTTCACCTGGGTTCCGATCAGCGCGACACCATTCTTCAGCGTGGCGTCGCCGCTGGCATCGAGCGCCGGCAGCACACGCCCGTCGATCGCGTCCGGATCGATCTCCAGATCGGTGAAGCTGCCGACATAGTCGAGATCTTGCCCGTTCGGCTGCAGCTGGCCGGCTGCCCTGCCGGCGCTGAACAGTTCCACCGGATCGGTGTCGTCGGCTGGATCGGTCTGGCCGGAAAGCCCCTCCGCCTGCAGCGAAATGCGCCGTGGCAACGGCCATGACATTTTGACGTTGGCCTGCAGAATGTCCCAGTCGATCCACAGCGGCACCATGCCGGGGACGGAGGTCCTGAGCGGACCGCGCAGATCGGCGACCGGCGACAGCGGCTGGATGATCTGGGCGGCGGCGTTGAAGGAGCCGGCCGAGGCCGCGATGTTCTTGGCGTCGTCCTCGTAAGCGAGGTTGTCGCAAGAGACGGCAAAGCTCAAGGGATAGCCGCTGATCTGAAGATTGGCGCAGCCGGCCTGGATTCCGTTCTTGTTGAGCGTGGCAACCGCCTTGTCGGCCTCGGTCCTGACCCTGTTGGCCAGGTAGAACCAGCCGGCGCTGTAAATGGCGAACAGCACGACGATGAACGCCGCAAGCCACCACAGGCGGCGACGGTTACCCGATTGGCGTTCGTCACTTGACGTCATGCTTTGGCTCTCATTAACGCATGGATGTTGTGGACGGATTATTGATCCCGACACCACTGGGTAGACAAAGACGAATAGGTAGACGGAGACGGGCGGAAAAAACACCGGTTTCCGGTGCGGTGTTGCCATTCTTTTTGCAATCAGGCGCGGCGATATGGGCGATTTTTGGGTGTTTGGCTACGGCTCGCTGATCTGGCGGCCGGGTTTCGCGCATCTCGAAACACGGCGTGCGCAGCTGCATGGCTACCGCCGCTCGCTTTGTGTCTACTCCTTCGTGCATCGCGGTACGCGCCAGCGGCCCGGATTGGTGCTCGGCCTCGACCATGGCGGTTCCTGCGTCGGCCTGGCGTTTCGTGTGCCGGGGGACTTGCGCGACGAGGTCATTGCCTATCTGCGCGAGCGCGAACTCGTCACCAGCGTCTATCTCGAGCGCACGCTCAAGGTTCGCCTCGACGGGGCGGGGACGGTCGAAGCCGTGGCCTACATCGTCGACCGCAAGCATGAGCAATATGCCGGCGCGCTGGACGCGGCGCATGCGGCGGCGGTGGTGCGCGGCGCGGTCGGCCAATCCGGCGACAATGAGGATTATGTGCTCAGCACGTTGAAACATCTGGAAGCGCTGGGCATCCGCGATCATTGGCTGGAGGAGGTGGCGCGCCGGATAGCGCCTTTGTGAAGCGCTGGCTCTGCCGAAAAAGCCGCCAGGCCTTTGACCTTGATGCGGCGAGACCTAGGTTAGGCTCCGAACCCAGCCAGCGGGCGGCATCCGCCCGGTCCAATCATCACGGAGATCCGTCTTGCAGAAACGCCGTCTCGGTCGCACCGACCTTTCCATCGCGCCGCTGGTCCTGGGCGGCAACGTCTTCGGCTGGACCGCCGACGAGAAGACCTCTTTCGACCTGCTCGACCGCTTCGTCGGTGCCGGGCTGAATGCGGTCGACACAGCCGACGCCTATTCGCGCTGGGTGCCCGGCCACAAGGGCGGCGAATCAGAAACCATCATCGGCAAGTGGATGAAAGACCGTGGCAACCGCGACAAGGTCGTGGTGGTCACCAAAGTCGGCTCGGATATGGGGCAGGGCCACAAGGACCTGTCCGCCGCCTATATCGAAAAGGCCATCGATGCCTCGCTGAAGCGCCTGCAGACCGAATTCATCGACCTCTACCTGTCGCACTGGCCGGATCCAACCACGCCCTATGAGGAAACCCTCGGCGCCTACGAGAAATTGCTCGCCAAGGGCAAGGTTCGCCATGTCGGCTGCTCCAACCTCGACGCCGGCCAGTTGCGCGCCGCACTCGATGTGGCGAGCCTGCGCGGCCTGCCGCGCTATGAGGTGCTGCAGCCGGAATACAATCTCTACGACCGCTCCTCGTTCGACGGGCCATTGCGCGATCTGTGCGTGGCCGAGGACATCGGCGTCATCACCTATTTCAGCCTGGCCAAGGGTTTCCTGAGCGGGAAGTACCGCAGCGAGGCCGATCTTGGCCAAAGCGAGCGCGGCGAAGACGTCGGCAGCTATTTGAACGCGCGAGGCATGCGCATCCTCGCGGCACTCGACGCGGTGTCGGCCAGGCATTCAGCCAAGCAGGCGGAAGTGGCGCTTGCCTGGGTCATCGCGCGGCCAGGTGTCACCGCACCGATCGCCAGTGCGACGAAGCCCGAGCAGATGGACAGCCTGATCCGGGCGGTGTCGCTGAAGCTGACTGCCGACGACATGGCCGAACTCGACAAGGCGAGCGGCTGAAGCTTCGCCGCCGCGATACGCACGAACGTCCAAGATCACCCTCCTGTCTTGCCGTACCCTCCTTCGCTTGGGGCAGGACAGAGGGTGCAATGACTGAGCCGCTTCTTTCGCAGCCGGAGCTTTGGCGACCGCTGCTCGCACTGGTGCTCGCCGCCACGGTCGTCATGGGCAGCCCGGGGCCGGCAACGATAAGCGTCACTGCCGTGGGTGCCGCCTTCGGTTTGCGGGATTCGTTGCGCTATACCTGCGGGATCGTCCTGGGCACGATCGCCGTGCTGCTGGCCGTGGCGGCCGGGATCAGGGCGGTGCTTGGGTCGATGCCGGGGCTGGCGCCATTGCTGGCTGTCGCGTCCGCGGCCTACATCCTCTATCTCGCCTTCAAGATCGCCACGGCGCCGCCGCTGGCGGTACGCACGGCCGAGACCTCGCGCCCGACATGGCTGGCCGGGTTTCTGCTGGCGGTCGCAAACCCGAAAGCCTATGTGGCGATCGCCGCGGTGTTCGCCGGCGCCGCTTCGGACCACGGCGGTGCCGAGTTCGGCCTATGGACGAGGCTGACGGTTCTTGCGGCGATGATAGTCGTCATCCATGCCGTGTGGCTTCTTGCCGGTGCGGCGTTCGCGCGCTTCCTGCGCAGGCCCGTTGCTTCACGGATCATCAATCTGGTCTTTGCCGTGACGCTGGTGCTGACGACAGTACTGGCCGTCTACGGCTGATTGGCTAGAGGGATTCACCGTTACACGGAACGGTGAATCCCTCTTCTCTTTGTTTTGACGCAATTCCGGACGGAAAGCCGTTTCGCACTTTTCCTGGAATTGCTCTGGCCGGAAAGGTCCTTCAGGCCTTCACACCGAGCTCCCGCAACCGCTTCTGCGCGCTCGGCGGCATGGCCGGCGGGTTCGGTGCGCGCGAGGCCTCGACGAGAAGCTGGTCGCAGGCGGCTTCCGTCTCGCCGATCAGCCGCGACATGAACTCGTCCTTGCCGAGGCCAGGTGGAATCGGCGGCAGAAAACGCGCCTTGATGGTGCCGGGATAGCGCAGGAACTTGCGGCGTGGCCAATAAAGGCCGGCGACATGGGCGACGGGCACTACCGGAACGCCGAGCTGCGTGTAGATTTCAACGATGCCATATTTGTAGGCCGGCTCGTCGCCCGGTGCCCGGCGCGTGCCTTCGGGATAGATGATCAGCTGGCGCGGGTTGCGCGCCAGCTCTTCCTTGGTCGCCGCGACCACCGCCTTCAAAGCCTTGGATCGGCTGCCGCGGTCGACCGGGATCATGCGCATCTTCATGATGTACCAGCCGAAGAACGGGATCCAGGTCAGCTCGCGCTTGAGGATGTAGAGCGGGTCCTGAAGGAAGGGGAAGAAGGCGATCGCGTCCCAGAACGACTGGTGCTTGGGCGCCAGGATGAAGGAGCCCTCGGGCAGATTTTCCTGTCCGGTGATGTCGTTCTTGGTGCCGGCGATCTTGTCATACAGCCACATGCAGCTGCGCGACCAGAATTTCGGCACGAACCAGGCGCGGTGACGGGGCGACAGGAAATAATAGGGGGTCCAGAGGACCATCTGGACGATCAGATTGACGTAGAAGACGAAATTGAACGCCAGCGATCTGACATAGAGCATGGGGGAGGTCCGGTGAGGAAGTGTGCGTTGGTTACACCAAGCGGGCGCAAAAAGGAAACGCTGCGATGCGGCTCTTTCTACCAGGTCGCCTGCGCCAGCCGCTCCTTCAGGCGCGGGCCGGCAAAGTCGAGGAATGCGCGCAGTTTCACCGGCAGCCGGCCTTGGCCGGCATGCACCAGGTTCACCGGCCAAGGCTCAGGTTCGAAATCCCTGAGCACAGGCTGCAATGTCCCTGAGCGTACGGCGGCGACGATCTGGTAGGAGAGCACCCGCGTCATCCCGACACCGGCAATAGCCGCATCGATCGCTGCTTCGGCGGTGTTGACCCTCAGCCTTGAGCGGACGGCGACAGGAAAATCAGCCTTGTCCATCGCGAAGGTCCATGTGGCGAGTGAGCCAAGGCCCTCGAAGGTGATGCAGCCATGCGTTTCAAGGTCCTTGGGGGTGTTCGGCGCCCCGTGCTCGGCGAGATAGGCCGGACTTGCGCAAACGACATGCCGGATCGAACCGATCCTGGTCGCGACCAGGCGCGAGTCCGGTAACCGGCCGATACGGATGGCGAGGTCGATATGGTCCTCGGCCAATTGGACTATCCTGTCGCCGAGCGTCAGGCGGATATCCACCTGCGGGTATGCGGCGAGAAAGGCGGTGACGACGGGCAGCACATGAAGGCGGCCGAAAACGATCGGCGCGGTGATGATCAGTTCACCCGTCGGTGCGCTGTACTCGCCGCCGGCAGTACGCTCCGCCTCTCCGACTTCCTCCAGAATGCGACGGCAAGCGGCAAGATAGGCATGGCCCGCATCGGTCAATGTCAGCCGCCGTGTTGACCGGTTCAACAAGCGTGTCTTGAGATGCCGTTCCAATTCGGAGACCTTGCGGCTGACCGTTGCGAGCGGAACGCCCGAACTGCGTGCAGCAGCGGAAAGGCTGCCGGACTCCGCCGCCGTGGCGAAAAGGGACATAGCTTCGAGGCGATCCATTGGTTATTCCGAAATTTGGAAGGACACTTCGCAAATATGACATCTATATCCGAGGAATGGGAGGGTGCATATGGGTGGAATTGTCAACAAGGAAAATCTCATGCCCCGTATCGCTACGCCTTCATCCATCGCCGCCGCTCCCGCAGCCGCGCAACCCATCCTGCAGGCAGTCGAGAAGCAGCTCGGTGTCGTGCCGAACCTGTTTCGAATGGTCGCCAACAGTCCGGCCGCGCTCGAAGGCTATCTCGGCATGTCCGGGGCGCTGGCCAAGGGCAGGCTGCCGGCACCGACACGCGAGCGCATTGCGCTGGCGGTCGCCGAGATCAATGGCTGCAGCTACTGTCTGTCCGCGCACACTTATTTGGGCAAGAACCTCGCCAGGCTCGACGATGCCGAAATGAACGCCAACCGCCATGGCGGCTCCACGGATCCCAAAGCGGCCGCGGCGGTGCGTTTTGCCGCCAAGGTTGCGCAGAGCCGCGGGCATGTCGGCGATGAGGATCTCTCCGCCGTGAGGCTGGCGGGCTATGATGATGGACAGATCATCGAGATCGTCCAGCATGTCGCCCTGAATGTCTGGACCAACTATATCAATGAGGTTGCCGGGACGGAGATCGATTTTCCGGTTGCTTCCGCCCGCGATGCTGCCTGACTCAGGGGCGGCTGTGTCAGCCGGCCCCGTCTTCATGCCGCAGAGGAAAACCCATGTCTGAAAGCCGTCCGCCGTTTCCGCCCTTCACCGCCGAGACATCGGCGCAAAAGGCGCGCATGGCCGAGGATGCCTGGAATTCCCGCGACCCGGCACGGGTCGCGCTTGCCTATACGACCGACAGTCGCTGGCGCAACCGCGCCGAATTCCTGCAAGGCCGAGACGCGATCCAGGCGTTCCTCAATCGCAAATGGAGCCGCGAGCTCGACTACCGGCTGATCAAGGAGGTCTGGGCCTTTCACGGCAACCGCATCGCCGTGCGCTTCGCCTATGAATGGCATGACAATTCGGACTCCTGGTTCCGCAGCTATGGCAATGAGAACTGGGAGTTCGACGAATACGGGCTGATGCGCCTGCGCATCGCCAGCATCAACGACCTGCCGATCGCGGAAACAGACCGCAAATATCATTGGCCGCTCGGCCGCCGTCCGGATGACCACCCAACATTGTCGGAGCTCGGGCTTTAGAGCAATTCCAGGAAAAGTGTGAAGCGGTTTTCCGTCTGGAATTGCGTCAACTGATTTTAAGCCGTATCGGGCAAGGAGGCTTTCGATGAACGCACATGCTGTCACCAGCGACGTCGCCTTCACGCCGACCGTCAAGGCGATCCAGGCGCGCAAGGGCTCGCGCCAGTCTTACTCCCGCGTCGAGGAGCGGGGTGGCTGGCAGGCCGTCATCACGCCTGATCTTGCCGCCTTCATCGAGATGCAGACCAGCGTCTTCCTGTCGACCGCCAATGGCGATGGCCAGCCCTATATTCAGCATCGCGGCGGGCCGGCCGGCTTTCTCAAGGTGCTCGACGAAAAGACGATCGGCTTCGCGGATTTTGCCGGCAACAGGCAGTTCATCACCCAGGGCAACCTGGCCGACAATCCACGCGCCTTCCTGTTTCTGATCGACTACATGCTGCGCCAGCGCATCAAGATCTGGGGCACGGCGCGCGTCGTCGAAAACGACGCCGAGCTGATGGCGAGGCTGATGCCGCAGGATTACAAGGCGCGGCCCGAGCAGGTCATCCTGTTCACGGTTTCGGCCTGGGATGCCAATTGCCCGCAACACATTCCGCAGCGCTTCGAGGCGGCGGATGTCGCGGCCGCGCTTGGTGAGCGGGACCGGCGTATTCAGCAGCTCGAACAGGAAATCGTTCGCCTGAAGGCGGCGTCGAAAGAGGCGGGCAGAGAATGATGGGATGGCGCCGGGGGTTCAGCCGCCGGCCGCGGTTTCGGCCAGCGCGACGCCGTCCGGCGTTGGCTTCACCGGCACTATGCCCCGCGCCAGCGCCAGCAGATATTTGTTGTATTCGGTGAACAGCACGCGCAAGGCCCGCGGCTTGGTCAGCCAGCCGCCATCATCGAGATTGGAATTGACAACTGGATAGGGTTCCAGCTTGGCGCCGTGCAGCAGGCGGCCCATTTCCAGCAGGCTGCGTGGCATGTGGTAGTTGTTGGTGACCAGGATCACCGTGTTGTAGGCATGGCTTTCGACCCATTTGGCGCTTTCCTCGGCGTTGCCGATCGTGTCGAGCGCGGCGCGGTCGATGTCCACACAGCAGGAAAACAGCTGCTTGTCGCCGCCGGTCGCCGCCTGAAGCTGGCGCCGGCTGGCCGAAGGATGCACGCCGCTGATCAACAGCCGCTCGCCCTTGCCTGACGCCAGCAGGTCCATCGCGGCGTCGAGGCGCGACTGGCCGCCGGTCAGCACGATGATGGCATCGGCCCTGGCCGGATCGGCTGGCGTGGTCAGATGACTGACCTTGTTGACGAACCAGCCGAAGCCGCCGGCAAACAGCGTTGCGAGGATGAGGAGAGAGAGCGCGGATATCCGCAGTGCGGTCTTTAAACGACTGATCCCACCGTGGTCGCGCGAACCAGCAACCCCCACTGGCATCTGTCCAGCCGTCCCGGTCGTCTCCCGCACGTCCATGGCCATATGGTTAATCCCGAAATGCGGCCTTTGGTAGGGAAAAGACGCACTTTGCGTTACGCCGCTTCTTCATCCGTGATCGCCCTGCTTCCATTCTCGCCAAAGCACGCTCCCCTCTCATGCATCGGGTTGGCGAACGTCGATGTCGCTGAGATAGGCGACGACGGTGGCGTGCGAGGTTGCCGCGGTCAGTGCGCCGATCACCAGCACCATCAGGACGACGCCGAGATAGCCGGCCGAGCCAATGGCGAAATTGCCGAACAAAGCGGTTGCCTGGTCGGCCTGCGGCGTTGCCATATTGCGCGACGACCACCAGGAAAAGACGATGAAGACAAGCACCGCCGCCGCCCCGCCGGCGGCCGCGCCCTTCATGCCGGTGACCAGGAAATGGCGGCGGAATTCGCGCGCGATGAAGCGCGCTTCGGCGCCGACGAAATGCAGGACCTCGATGATGTGGCCGTTGCCGGCCATGGCGCCACGGGTTGCGAACACCACGGTCAGAACGGTCGCCGACAGCATCAATGCCAGCACGGCGATGCCGATGGTGACCGTGGTGCGGGCCATGGCCACCAGCCGGTCGACCCAGGTGCGGTGATCGTCGAGCGAGGCACTCGGCAGTTTCGGCGTGATCGCGGCGCGCATGGCGGCGAAGTCGGGCGGGCTGTTCTCGTCGATGGTGACGATGATCAGCCGCGGCACCGGCAGGTCGTCGATGTTGAGGCCCGAACCAAGCCACGGCTCCAGCAGCCTCGCGGTCGCTTCGCGGTCGATGATCCGGGTCGACTTCACACCGGGGAACTCGCCAGCGATCTGCGAGGCCTGGGTAAGCGCTGCCTCCATGTCGAGCCCGTCGGCGGGCTTGATCTGGATCGTCGCCTCACGCGAAATCTGGTTCTCCCAGACCGAGGCCGTGTCGCGCACCAGCGTCACCGCGCCGAAGGTCAGGCAGGACAGGAAGGTCATGATGGCGATGACCAGGACCAGGGCCCGGCCGGCGATGTTCTGCGCCGGCACGATCGGCGCCATCCGGCGCTGGGCACGCGGTCTCGCGGCAGTCGTCTCGGCGTCCTGCTCGTGTTCCTCGAAATGTTGCGCGGACAGTTCAGTCATAGATGTCCAGCCTTCCGCCGGCCAGGATCATGCGGCGCGCGTCGACCTGTTCCATCAGGCCGAGATCGTGAGTGGCGATGACCACGGCGGTGCCCAGCCGATTGAGTTCGATGAACAACCGCAGCAAGCGCCGCGCCAGCGGCGGATCGACATTGCCGGTCGGCTCGTCGGCGAGCAGGATTTCCGGCTGCTCGATCAGCGCGCGCGCGATGGCGGCGCGCTGCTTTTCGCCGCCTGACAGAACCGGCGGCAGCACATGCATGCGCTCGCCCAGCCCCACCCATCTCAACAGCTCGGTGACGTCGGTGCGGTAGCTCGCTTCCTCGCGTCCGCGCACGCGCAGCGGCAGCGCCACATTCTCATAGGTGGTCATGTGGTCGAGCAGGCGAAAATCCTGGAACACGACGCCGATGCGGCGCCGCAGATGCGGCAGCTCGGTGCGCGAGATGCGCGAGCGGTCCTTGCCAAAGATGGTGATCAGGCCGCGCGTCGGCTTCAGCGACATGAACAAAAGCCGCAGCAACGTCGTCTTGCCGGCACCCGAAGGCCCGCTCAGGAACTGGAACGAGCGCTCCGGTATATGCAGGGAAATGTCGCGGAGGATTTCCGGACCCATGCCATAGCGGAGGCCGACATTTTCGAAGCGAATCAATTTCGACGACCTGAAATTTCTGCCGGAGGCGAGCCGGCCCGTTGTGAGAAAAGACCATCGGCCGGCATGGTTAACCGGCGGTTAATTTCGGGGTTGTTTCGGCGCGTCACGAGGGCTCCGGTGGGGAAGCGTTAACCATTTGTGTTTACGCAAAAGAAACGAAAAGCGAACACGTGCGATACTGGGGCCATGATGGCTGATGAGCGAACCGCGCGCCCGGTTTCCGGCGAAATCATGACCGATCTTCCGGCGATTGCGGCGGCGGACCGGATCGTGCGCGGTCCGGCGGCCGATATCGTCGATGCCGATTACGTCGTGATGCCGCGGACGGTTGCAACTTCGGAAGCCGCGGCACCACAGCCGCGCCTGATCGTCACGCCGTCCATCGAGGGCATGGACATGTTGCGCAAGCCGGAAGCGCCGGCGGAGCGGCCACTGGCCGTGCGCGGCGGGCCGGTCTTCTGGATCGCCGGCATAGGTGCTGCCCTTGCCGCCTTCTGGGTCTCCGGCGGGCATGCGCTGGTGCGCCAGGCGCCGTTCCTCACTGGCGCGCAAGCGTCGGCGCTGACCATTTCAGGGGTCACGTCGCGGGTCGACGCCTCGGGCGCGAATCCGGTGCTGTTCGTCGACGGCGAGGCCGCCAATGACGGGAAGGGGCCCGCGACCCTGCCGCCGCTCGAAATCCGGGTGACAGGCAATGACGGGCGCACAACCCGCTATACATTGGGGACATCCGGCCACTCTCTGGCATCGGGCGAAAGATTCGGCTTTGCCAGCCGGCTCGACGTGCCTAAGAACGGCGTAAGGACCGTTTTGGTTACTTTCGCGCAATAGGCGCGATCACCAGGGAAGACCACCAATGCCCATCGTACGCAACAAGGACATCGAAGTCCTGTTTTCGGCATCGGCGATCGCGCGGCGCAATCTCGAGCTCGCCAAGGAGATCGCCGAACACGATTATCACGACCTGCTGGTGATTTCGGTGCTGAAGGGCTCGTTCATCTTCGCCGCCGACCTCATCCGCGCCATGCATGATGTCGGCCTGTCGCCGGAAGTCGAATTCATCTTCATCTCCAGCTATGGTGCCGGCACCACCAGCGGCGAGGTGAGGGTGCTGCGCGACATCGACAATGAGGTCGCCGGCCGCGACGTGCTTCTGATCGACGACATCCTCGAATCGGGCAAGACGCTGACCTTCACCCGCGACCTGATGCTGTCGCGCGGCGCCAGGAGCTGCGCCATCGCCGTGCTGCTCGACAAGCGCATGCGCCGCCAGACCGCGCTCACCGCCGACTATGTCGGCTTCGACTGCCCGGATTATTTCGTCGTCGGCTACGGCATGGACGTCGCGCACGCTTTTCGTGAATTGCCCTTCGTCGGTGTCGTGAAAGGCGACGCGTGAGGCCAGCGCCGCGCACCGGCGAATTCTGAAAAAGGCCTTAATCGCGCGGGGAAAATTAGCCCGGTCGAACGCCGGGTTTTTCAGGAAAAGTCAACTTTTGCCCGCCAAATATGCCGGCATGGCAAAGCTTCTGATCGTCGAGGACGATGAGTCCGTCCGCACCCTCGCAGCCCGCGCGCTTGAACGCGCCGGACACGCAATCGATATCGCCGCGGACGGCGCTCAAGGTCTGGCGTTGATACGCGCCGCGCATGGCGGCTACGATCTCGTCGTCTCCGACATTCGCATGCCGGAGATGGACGGCATCGAGATGGCGATCGCGGCCGCCACGCTTTTCCCGGCGATGAAGATCATGCTGATGACCGGCTATGCCGATCAGCGCGAGCGCGCCGAAGAGTTGAACGGCATCATCCTCGATGTCGTGCAGAAGCCGTTCACGCTGGCCGAAATCCGCTCGCGCGTCGAGCGGGCGCTGATCTGCTTCGCCTGATCAGGCTGGATCTCTGGCGGCAAGCACCGGCGCCGGACTGGTGCGCCGTTCGGTGTTGAGTGCGAGCAGGCCGGCGCCGATGATGAGCGCAGCACCGATCACGGTCGTCGACCGCGGCACCTCGGCGAAGAACAGAAAACCCCACAGCGGCGACCACAGGATACCGGTGTATTCGAAGGTGGCGACGCGGTTGGCCGGCGCAAGCCGGTAGCCCTGCGACAGAAGGATCATGCCGGCGGAGGCGACGAAACCGCAGGCCGCCATCTTGAGGAAATCGGTCAGCGTCGGCCATATCCACGGCCGCACCAGGAATTCCACGCTCGGATGGACGGCGTGGGTGATGCCGGCAAGATGGAACGTGCCGGCGACCGCGGCGGCGCCGATGAGATAGGCACCGTTTTGGTAGAAGGCCATCACGGTGGACGATTCGGTATCGCCGATCTTGCGGGCCATCAGCTGCGAAAAGCCGTAGAGTGCCGCCGAGCCCAGCGACAGCAGTGCCGCCCAGTCGAACAGGCCGGCGCCGGGGCGCAGCATCACGACGACGCCGAACAGCCCGATCAGCACTGTCGCCAGCGTCCGCCAGGAGACGCGTTCGCCAAGGTATGGACCGGCCAGCGCCATGATGAACAGCGGCGCCATGAAATAGAGCGCCACCGCGTCGGCCAGCGGCAGCGCGGCGATGGCCAGATAATACACCGTGTAGGAGGTGAACTGGATGAAGGCGCGGATCGTCAGCAGGCCGAACCGCTTCGACAGGATTGCCCGCAGGCCGACATCGGCGTGGACCAGGGCGATCAGGATCGGCAAGGCGACGACCGAGCGGATCGCCATCACCTCGGTCACCGGATAGGAGCTCGACACGGCTTTGACGAGCGGGTCCTGCAGCGAGAAGACCAGCACGCCAAGGCACAGGCTCAGGATGCCGCGCACCATCCTATTCTGCATCTGCGTTCCGGCTCCTGATCCGAAGCTGCCGCTTGCGGGGTAAAAAGAACCCGCCACCGTTTCGGGCAGCGGGCACGAGTGAGGACTCTATATTGGTCCGCAGCCGATTTTCGCGGCCGCATATCCAATGGGTGAGGCAACTATCGTCCTGTGTTTGACATGTTGCAAACGAATTGGAATGATACCTGCAATCAGATTTTCTTATGGTGGATATCATGCGGCCAACCCTAGACAGCGATCTCCTGCGCACCTTTGTCGCCATCGCGGAGGCCGGCAATTTCACCCGGGCGGCCGAGCAGGCCGGCCGCACCCAGTCGGCCGTGTCGATGCAGATGAAGAAGCTCGAAGAACTGGTGGGCGACAGCCTGTTCGAGCGCGGCTCACGCGGCGTCGCGCTGACGCGACGCGGCGGGGAGTTGATCGTCAACGCCCGCCGCATCGTCTCGCTGCTCGATGAAACGGCGGCGTCGATGGCGGCGGCGCCGCTCGGCGGGCCGGTGCGCATCGGCATTCCGGAGGAATATGGCCACGCCATCCTGTCGCGCGCGCTCGGTGCATTCTCGAAGCGCCACACCAAGGTCGAGGTCACCGTGCGCTATGCGCATTCGGGAGCACAGCTGGCGGCACTCGCCGCTGGCGAACTCGATCTGTGCGTGGTGTTCGAATGGCAGGATTTGGCCGGCGGCGAAGTGCTGATGCACGATCCGACTGTCTGGGTGACGTCGAACCTGCACCACATGCATGAGGAGCGTCCAGTGCCGATCGCGCTCTATAACCGGGCCGGCTGGTGCAAGGACTTCGCCATCAAATCGCTGGAACAGCGCGGGCTTGCCTATCGCGTCGCCTATACCAGCGACACCACCGGCGGCCTGAAGCTTGCTGTCACCTCAGGGCTGGCGATCGCGCCGATCTCGCGCAGCAATATCCCGGACGGCTGCCGTGAACTGACGTCCGCCGACGGGTTCGGCGACATCGATTCCTCCAATGTGGTGATGCACCGCAACCCGAATGCGTCGGGCGAGGCGATCGACGGCATGCAAGAGGCGATCCGCGAAGCGTTCGTCAACAGGTAGAATCGGCTGACAGCTTCATGGACATGCGGCCGGTTGCTCTCGCGGTTTGCTATTTCAGCTCCAGCAGCCGTTCCAGGTAGCTGCGCTCGATATCGGGGCTGAGCGCGTTGCCGAGCCGCTTGCGGATCGCTTCCAGGATCTGGCGGGCGCGCTGGACGTCGATCTCGTCGGGAACCTTCACCGAATCGCCAAAATCGGGACCCTGGCTGGCGCGCGGGCGGCCGAGCGGGTCACGGTCGGCATTCTGCTGGCGCCCGCCTTGCTCGCTGCCGCCCTGGTCGCCCTGCATGGCCTGCATCTGCTTCATCATGTCCTTGGCGCCCTTGCGCAGTGCCTCGAGCGCCCGGCCCTGGTGGCCGACGGCCTCGTCGCCCTGACCCTCGCCAAGCGCCTGCTCGGCGCTGCCCATGGATTTGCCGGCCTCGCCAAACCCTTCATTGGGCTCCATGCCCATGCCTTCGAGGCTCTTCTTCAGCTGCTCGAGATCGCTCTTCAGCTGGCCCTGGCCTTCCTGCAACTGCTTCAGCGCATCGGCGAATTCCTGCGGCGTCATCGGCTTCTGCCTGGCGAGCGGATCGCGGTCTTCGCCCATGCGGGGCTTGTCCTGGTCCTCGCCACCGCCCTGGCCAAGCTGCTCGTCGCGGTTCTGTCCGCGCTGGCGCTCGCCGCGCTGCATCTGGTCCATGCGGAAGGTGTCGTTCATCATCTCCTGCTGGCGCCGCAGGATCTCGCCGAGCTTGTCCATCTGCTGGCGCATCTGGCTGTCCTGCTCGCCGCCCTGCTGCTGACGCCCGGCCTGGAGATTGTTCATCATGTCCTGCAGCTGCGACAGCAATTGCTGTGCCTTGTCGCGGTCGCCCGACTTCGCCAGGTTCTCGATCTGGTCCATCATGCGGTCGATGTCGCTCTGGCGCAGTTCCTGGCCGTTCTGCTGCATCTGCGGCGCGTTCGGGTTCTGCTTGGCGCGCTCGGCGAATTCCTGCAGGAACTGGTTCATCGCCTCGCGCAGTTCCTTCATCGCCTTTTCGATCTCCTGGTCGCTGGCGCCGTTCTTGATGGCGTCCTGCAGCGCCTGCTGGGCCTGGCGCAGCCGCTTCTCGGCGGCCGAGAGGTTACCCTCCTCGATGCCGAGCGCGATTTCCCAGAGATAGGCGACCTCGCTGCGCAGCTGATTGTCGTTCCCGGCCAGCTTCAACCGGCTGCGCGCGCTCATGATCGCAAGGTAGTGGGACATGTTGTCGAACGTGTCTTCCGGCCGCAGCGTTATGGCGTCGATCAGGTCGAGCACGCGCGGCTTGGCATTGGCGTCGAGCGCCAGCAGGCGGCGCTGTTCGATCACCGCCCGCGCCAGCGGATTGGCGAACGGACGTTCCGGCATCAACAGCATCTTGGTCTCGCTGGTCGCCATGTGCCCGGCATCGTCGGTGGCGACCAGCGTCAGCCTGATGCTGCTGCCGGCCCAGACATGCTCGGTCAGGTCCTTCGAGGTCCTGGCGGCATTCGACTTGCCGCCGCGGCGCGGCAGCGTTAGCGGCATTTCGGGCGGGCCGTAGAGCGGGTGCGCATTAGGCGCCTGCGGATCGGCCAGCGCGAAGATCGCCTTGGCGGTGGCGGCGCCATAATCGTCGTCGATCTGGTAGTTGAGTTCGAAGGCACCGTTGGCGGCGCGCTTGGGCTCGCCGACGAAGCGGATCTGCGGCGGCTTGTCGGCGATCACGGCGAAAGCCCAGCGGCCGAGCTGGTCGTCGCCCGACTTCAGCGTCAGCGTGCCGTCGCCGGTCAGCTTGCCGGTGAACTGGCGCACCTTCGAAACTGAGGCGGCGGAGGGCGCGGCCGGGCTTGCCGCCGGCTTGGCCGAGGCGGCCTGCGGTCCGGCCGGATCGATGGCGCGCGCGTTGCCGTCCTTGTCGGCATAGGCCAGTGTTTCCTCGCCCGAGCCTCCGGTGACGCGCAAGGAGACGTCGCTGCCCTCGGGGACATGAAATGTCGGCGTCGCCTGGTTGGCATCGGCGGTCAGGAAGATCGGCGGCTTGCCCGTATAGGCCGGCGGCGTCACCCATGCATCGATGCGCGGCGGCACGGTGTCATAACTGCCGTGGGCGCTGAATGCATCAACCATCCTGCCGCCTGTCGGCCCGAAGGAGAAGGCGAAGGCGGTGACCAGCAAAAGAGCGGCTATGGCGCGCAATCCCCAGGGGTCGCGCTCCGGCACCCGCGCGCGCGGCAGGTCGGCGCCAAGACTGTCGAGTTTTGCAGCCATGCGCTTCTGGTGTTCGCGCCACAGCGCCTGCGAGAAGCTACTGTTCCGGCCGCTTGGCCGGTCGGTCTGCACCAGCACGGGGCTGTGCAGCAGTTTGTTGGCGGCCTCGATCCTGCGATCGACCTCCGCCGCGCTGGGTATGCGGAAGAAGCGCAGCGGATAGAGCGCGGCGAGCCCTGCCACGCCGAAGGCGGCGACAAGGCCGATGCGCGCAATATCCGGCAGCCGGGAGAAAATGCCGAACCAGGATGCGCTGAAGAACAGGCTGGCGACAATGATGAGCGGAAGCAGCAACGGCCAGCCGCGCTCGGCCATCATCGAGACCCGCGTCGCCAGCCGGCTCAGGGCAAGACGCCCGGCCAGGCCGCGATCGCTGCTGAAGATGGGACGTTCCGTCATCGACCCTTCCTGGAGGCGGGCGGCATAGCCCTGGAGCAATTCACCGTTTCCCGAACGGCGAACCGCTCCAACTCTCTGTTTTGATGCAGTTCCGGACGAAAAACCGCTTCGCACTTGTCCTGGAACTGCTCTAACCTCACGACTCGAAGAATACCAGCAAACACGGCAAAGGCGAGGCAGTTTGGAAAAACGTGAAGCCGGCCGAAATGGTTGCAATCAGAAATTGGCGGGATTTGCGTTGGCGCCACAAACCAGCACGGCGACGCGTTCGCCCGGTGCCGGCGTGTAGCGGCCGGACAGGATCGCGGCGAAAGCGGCGGCCCCACCCGGCTCGGAGATGATGCGCACCCGGTTCCATAGCGCCTTCTGCGCGGCCATGATGTCGTCGTCGCTGACCAGGATGGAGCGTTCGACGAAGGCTTCAGCTATCGGGAACATCATTTCGCCGACGCGCTTTGGCGCCAGCGAATCGGCGGCGATGCCTTCCGCCGGCGCGTCGACAGGATGGCCAGCCTCGAAGGCGCGGTGAAGCGTCGGCGCGCCTTCCGGCTCGATGGCGATGATGCGGATGCGGCCGGCATACCAGGCGGCGATGCCGCCGATCAGGCCGCCGCCGCCGACGGCGACCAGCAGCGTGTCGATTTCTGGCAAATCGCTCTCGATTTCGAGCCCGAGCGTGCCCTGGCCGATCAGCGTTTCCTCCTGGTTGAAGGCGTGGATCTGCAAGGCGCCGGTCTCCTCGGCGAAACGTTCGCTGGCGGCCAGCGCCTCGGCATAGCGGGCGCCGCCGACGACCAGGTCGGCGCCATAGTCACGGATGCGCTCCAGCTTGGCCTGCGGGCTCACTTCGGGAACGAAGATGGTCGCCTTGTGCCCCAGCCGCATGGCGGCATAGGCGACGGCGGCGCCATGGTTGCCGCCCGATGCGGCAACGACGCCGGCTTCGGGAACCGGCCTTTCCAGGAGATTGGCGAAGGCGCCGCGCGCCTTGAACGAGCCGGAATGCTGCAGGCATTCGAGCTTGAGGTCGACCGCCAGCGGCGGCCGGTCGAAGTCGGCCATGTCGACGCGCAGCGCCGGCGTATGGCGCACATAGGGGCGGATACGCGGTTCCATCGCAGCAATGCGCTCGCGTGTGACGGTGTTGCCCTGCGGCATGGCGATCTCCTCGGTATTGACAGTAATTAGTAACTTGGCAAAATGACTAAATGCAAGAGGTTGATGTCTTCAAGGCGATCGCCAACGAACGCAGGCTGCAGATCCTCGACTGGCTGAAGGATCCGCGCGCGCATTTCCCGGCCCAGGCAGACGGCGATCTGGTCGAGGACGGCGTTTGCGCGCTGCTGATCGCCGAGAAGCTCGGCATCACGCAGGCGACGCTCTCCGAGCATATGCGCGTGCTCACCCAAGCCGGCCTGCTGCGACCCAAGCGCATCAAACAATGGACATTCTATCGTCGCGACGAGGACAGGATCGCCGACACAAGGGCGCTCATCCAGAACCGGCTGTAGGGCTCAGTGCGATCAGGTTCTATGCCAGCCAGTCGGGTACGGAATCCAGGCCGATCAAATCGTCATAGGTCAGGCGTGGGCGCACGACGTGGAAACGATCGCCGTCGACCAGCACTTCAGGCACCAGCAGGCGGGTGTTGTATGTGCCGGCCTGCACGGCGCCGTATGCGCCGGCGGTGGAGACGGCGACGAGATCGCCTGCCTTCAGCCTCGGCAGGTCGCGGTCGAGGCCGAGATAGTCACCGGTCTCGCAGACCGGGCCGACCACGTCGACCATCATGCGCGGCGTGTCGGCCGGCGGCTGCACGACCGGCCTTATGTCGTGGAAGGCATCGTAGAGCGTCGGCCGGATCAGGTCGTTCATGGCGGCGTCGACGACGAGGAAGTTCTTGGCGTCGCCTTCCTTCACGAAAATCACCTCCGAGACGAGGATGCCGGCATTGCCTGATATCAGCCGGCCCGGTTCGAACATCACCTTCAGCCCGAGCTTGGTGACATGCTTCCTGACGATCTGGGCATAGGCATCGGGGAGCGGCGGCGGGTTGTTGTCGACACGGTAGGGAATGCCGAGCCCGCCGCCGAGATCGACATGCTCGATGGCGTGACCATCGGCGCGCAGCACGCCGATTAGATCGACCAGCAGGGCGAAGGCATCGTCGAAGGGCTGCAGTTCGGTGATCTGGCTGCCGATATGAGTATCGATGCCGGTGACCTTGATGCCTGGAAGCTTTGCCGCCCGGGCATAGACCTGCCGCGCCCGCTGCCACGGAATGCCGAACTTGTTCTCGGCCTTGCCGGTGGAGATCTTCTTGTGGGTCTTGGCGTCGACATCGGGGTTGATGCGCAGCGAGACCGGCGCCACCTTGCCAAGTGCGGTGGCGCGGGCAGAGAGGAGTTCAAGCTCGGGCTCGGATTCGACGTTGAAGCAAAGAATGCCGGCTTCGAGCGCAAAGTCCATCTCGCGCGCGGTCTTGCCGACGCCGGAGAACAGGATCTTGCTGGCCGGGATACCGGCGGCCAATGCCCGGCGCAACTCGCCTTCCGAGACCACGTCGGCGCCAGCGCCGAGCTTGGCCAGGGTCCGCAGCACCGCCTGGTTGGAGTTTGCCTTCATGGCGTAGCAGACCAGCGCGTCGAGCCCGGCAAAGGCCTGGGCGAACACGCGGTAGTGCCTGGTCAGCGTGGCGGTGGAATAGCAGTAGAACGGCGTGCCGACCTCTGCAGCGATATCTGATATAGCCACGTCTTCGGCGTGCAGCACACCGTCGCGGTAATCGAAATGGTTCACGAGAGCGTTTCCGGAAAGTTGGAGCCCGATGAGGTCGGGTTTAGAAGACCAAACCCAGTTTCATTGCTCTAGATCAGCGGCTCGAGGATGAACTTCTTGTCCTGGACCGGTTTTTCCGGCTCCGGCGGCAGGGGCTGTTTGGCCTTCTCGGCATCCTTGCGCGCCTGGACGGCCGCCTCATAGGGTGTGTCTAGACCGGCCCTGCGGCCACAGGCGGTCACGGAGGCAAGCGCCGCCAGAAGCGTCAGCGTCACCAAAATCCTGCTTCCGGTCATCGATCCATCCGTCCGAAATGTTTGTCAGCCGCCGCTTTTAGCCGAGTTCTAGGCGTATTGCACCCCGGATATTGCGACCAGCAATATCCGGCATTACGCCTTTGCGATGCGCTTTTTCCAATAGCGGATCTGCCTTCTCACTTCCGACGGCGCGGTGCCGCCGAAACTGGTGCGGCTCTTGACCGAGTTCTGCACCGCCAGCACCGAGAAAATATCGGATGTGATGCCGGGATTGATCGACTGCAGGTCCTCCAGCGAAAGCTTCTCCAGGCTCAGCTTCTTCTCTTCAGCCAGCGCAACGGCGCGGCCGGTGACATGATGCGCCTCGCGGAACGGCAGGCCGAGCGTGCGCACCAGCCAGTCGGCGAGGTCGGTCGCGGTCGCGTGGCCGGAGCCGGCTGCCTTCTTCATCGCGGCGGCGTTGACCGTCATGTCGGAGACCATGCCGGTCATCGCCGCCAGCATCAGGTCGAGCGTCTCGGCGGCGTCGAACACCGATTCCTTGTCTTCCTGCATGTCCTTGCCATAGGTCAAAGGCATGCCCTTCATCACCGTCAGCAGGCCGACCAGGTGGCCGTTGACGCGGCCGGTCTTGCCGCGCACCAGTTCGGCGGCGTCGGGGTTCTTCTTCTGCGGCATGATGGAGGAGCCGGTGGAAAAGCTATCCGACAGCCTGACGAAACCAAACTGCGGCGTCGACCAGATGATGATCTCCTCGGCCAGCCGCGACAGATGCGTGGCGCAGATCGCCGCCATGGCGAGGAATTCCAGCGCGAAATCGCGGTCCGAAACACTGTCCAGCGAATTGCGCATCGGCTCGCGGAAGCCGAGCGCCTTGGCGGTCCGGTGGCGGTCGATCGGGAAGCTGGTGCCGGCAAGTGCCGCGGCGCCGAGCGGGCTCTCGTCCATCCGTTCGATCGCATCGCGCACGCGCGACAGGTCACGCGCAAACATCTCGACATAGGCCATGCAGTGATGGCCGAAGGTCACCGGCTGCGCCGCCTGCATATGGGTGAAGCCCGGCATCACGGTCGCCGCATGCTCCTCGGCCCGCTCCAGCAGCGCGCTGATCAGCCCTTTCAGGGCCTCGGCGACGCGAAAGCACTCGTCCTTGACCCAGAGCCTCAAATCCACCGCCACCTGGTCGTTGCGCGAGCGGGCGGTGTGCAGGCGACCCGCCGCCGGACCGATCAGGTCGGCGAGGCGGGCCTCGACATTCATGTGGATGTCTTCCAGCCTGGTCGAGAACTCGAACGTGCCGGCCTCGATCTCTTTCAGGATCGTGCTCAGGCCGTGAGCGATTTTTTCTTGATCGGCCGCCGAAATAATGCCCGTTTGCGCCAGCATCTCGCTATGGGCGATCGAGCCGCGGATGTCCTGCGCGTAGAGTTTGCGGTCGAACGAGATCGACGCGTTGATCGCTTCCATGATCGCGGCCGGACCCGAGGCAAAACGTCCGCCCCACATCTGGTTGCTGGTCTTCTTGTCGCTCATCGCTATAAAACCCGTGCTTCGGAGCAGTTTTGAGAAAATGGCAGACGGAAACAGATTATTCCCAGCCCCGCGCCTGATCCTCGCCGCCCTGGTGGCGGGAGTGCTGGCCGGCGCGGTCGCGGTATATGTCAGCGAGAGCCGGTCTGGCAACAACGCCGCGCCCCAGGTGGCGGTCGGCGACGGCAAGGACGACGTCGCCTGCGCCGCCAAGAGCGAGCGGGCCAAGAAGATCGCCGCTGCCGCCACTGGCGAGGTTGCGGCGCTGTTGCCGGCAGATCCGCCGCAATCGATGAAGAGCCTTGCCTTCAACGGCCGGGACGGCAAGCCGATGACGATCGCCGACCATGCCGGCAAGACGGTGCTGCTCAACCTCTGGGCCACATGGTGCGCGCCCTGCCGCGCCGAAATGCCGGCGCTCGATGCGCTGCAGATGGAGAAAGGCAGCGACGCCTTTGAGATCGTCGCCGTCAATGTCGATGCCGGCGACGATGTGAAGCCGAAGAAGTTCCTCAGGGATACCGGTGTCGAGACGCTCGGCTATTACCGCGATTCGACGATGGCGCTGTTCAACGACCTCAAGACGCGCGGCCTGGCGCTCGGCCTTCCCGTCACCATGCTGATCGACGGCCAAGGCTGCCTGATCGCCCATATGAACGGGCCGGCCGAATGGTCGGGTCCGGATGCCAAACGGCTGGTCGAGACGGCACTCGGATCGTAACCCCAACAGAGGTCGGCTTCGGGCTACCGCTTCAGGCCGAACGTATGTTTGGCTTGAGCAATAAGAGGCCTCCATCCTGGCGGTGGGCGGGCACTACAGCGCGCTTGCCGTGGCCGGTCAGGTCGTCAAACGCCTCGATCGGGGCGGGTTTGCCGAGATAGTAGCCCTGGCCGATCTCGCAGGCCTCGGCGTCCAGGAACTTCAATTCGCCAAGCGTTTCGACGCCTTCGGCAAGGACCGGCAGACCAAGGCCGCGCCCAAGCCCCAGCACCGCGCGCATGATCGCCGCGACCTGGCCGTTCGTATCCACCGCCTTGATGAAGGAGGAGTCGATCTTGATCTTGTCGAAGGGGAAGGCGCGGAGGTTGGAGAGCGAGGAATAGCCGGTTCCGAAATCGTCCATGGCGACGCGCACGCCAAGCGCCTTGACCTGCCGCAGGGTCGCCAGCGCGCGCGGCATGTCTTTCACCAGCGCGGTTTCGGTGATCTCGAGTTCCAGCCTTGTCGGAGCGAGACCCGTCTTCAGCAGGGTCTCGTGGACCTTGCGGCTGAAATTGGGATTGTGAAGCTGGACCGCGGAGACGTTGACGGCGATCGTCAGCGGATTTTCCCAGCGGGCGGCTTCCTCGCAGGCCACGTCGAGCACCCAGTCGCCGATCTGCCCGATGGCGCCGCTGTCCTCGGCCACCGGGATGAATGTGCCGGGGGAAACGTCGCCGCGTTCGGGATGGCGCCAGCGGATCAAGGCTTCGAAGCCAACCATCTTGCCGCTGCTGATCTCCTTCTGCGGCTGATAGACGAGGTAGAATTCGCCACGCACCACCGCCTGGCGCAATTCGTGCTCCATCACGCGCTTGTCGCGGGCCTCGGCGCCCATCGACGCCTCGAAATAACGATAGGTGTCCCTGCCTTCGCTCTTGGCGCGATAGAGTGCCGTATCGGCATGACTGATCAGGCTGGTCTGGTCCTCGGCATCGAGCGGATAGATGGCAATGCCGATGCTGGCCGAGACGAGGCCGCCGCCGACCGCGGCCCGGTTCTCCTTGCGCATGGCTGCGAGCACCGATCCGGCAATGCGGCCCGCCGCCTGCGGGTCGGGCAGGTTGGGGATGATGATGGCGAATTCGTCGCCGCCCAGGCGCGCAAGCATCTGTCCGTGGCGCAGAACACCGGCAGCGCAGCTGGCCACTTTCTGCAGCATCGCATCGCCGGCGCCGTGTCCGTAGAGGTCGTTCACCTCCTTGAAGCGGTCGAGGTCGAGCAGCAGAAGCGCAAGATGCCGGCCGTTGGCATCAGAGCCGGCATTTGCGATCCGGTTCATCGATGCGATTTCCGTGTCGAGACGGCTGGAAAAGGAGCGGCGGTTGGCAAGTCCCGTCAGCGGATCGAAATGGGCAAGGCGAAGGATCTCCTGCTCCGCTTTCTTGCGTTCGCGGATATCGCGCACGGCGATGACATTATGGGGCTTGCCGCAATAGTCGATGCTTCGGGCGATCAGTTCGACGGGAATTCGCGTCCCATCTCGGTTCCTCAATTCGGCCTGTCGCGGCTGGCCTTCCAGGCTGGTGGCGTCGGTTGCGGTGCGCTCGTCGAAGAGTTCGCCCAGTTCCATGCCGTTCAATGTCGCCGCCGGCGTGCCGGTCAGCTTGCCCATGCTGTCATTGGCACTGACGATGCGGTTTCCGTCGCAGACGATCAGGCCCTCCACGGCGGCATTGGCCAGGCCGTGCATGCGGTCGACCTCGAGCTTCTGGCGACGGAAGCGCAAATCGATCCACAGCGCCGATGCCGAGAGCACCAGGATCACCAGCGTCGCGGCCGCGGCCGCGAAAGCCTGCGAGGTCGGCTCGATCGTGTATTCGGATATGACGACCGAGGAATCGGGAATGATCGAGACGGCGCTCATGCCGATGAAATGCAAGGTGCAGATCGCCAGCGTCAGCAACACCGCGCCGGCAGAGGTCGCAGACAAAGATGGGCGGCGCAGCGCGACACGCAGAGCCAGCGCCGCAAGCGTCACGCCGGCCAGCAGGGAGACGGCGACAAGCAACAGGTTCCATTCGATCCGGCCCTGGACCTCGAATGCCGTCATGCCGATGTAGTGCATCGCCGCGATGCCGCCGCCCAGAACGGCGCCGCCGACGAGTTGATACTCGAACTCGTCCCGCAAGGTGGCGATCCACATACCGGCCGCCGTCAGCGCGACCGAGGCAACGAGCGAAAGCACGGAGAGCGCCGGATCGTAGGCGCTGGGTATCCCCGGCGTGAACGCAAGCATGGCAATGAAATGCGTTGCCCAGATGCCGAAGCCGGTCGAGGTGGCGGCGATCATCAGCCAGGCAAGCCGATTCCGGTCTGTCGAGCGGCTGATGTGGTTCAGCAGGCTGACGGCGGAGAAACAGGAAATTCCGCAGATCAGCGCGGCGAGTGCGACCAGTCTCAGATCGTGCTGGTTCACGATACAATTGTAGACTGTCAACATCTTATTTCCCCCAAGCCCATTGGAAATAAAAAAGGAAATATGACTGATTAATGCTTGGCCGTTGAAGGATCGATGAAGGCGCCTGCAACCGGAGCGTGCTTTCCCGACGCAGGATGGCCGCGCGACAACAGCATATTCTGGGGCATATTCTGGTCGAGCCAGCTATTTCAGGCGAACCGTCACCGCCAGGGCGTCGTGGTCCGAGCTTGGGCTGCCGTCCGGCAACAAGGCAGCGACAACGGCAGGCGCGCTTGCCGCAAGGCCGCGCGTGAAGAACCAGTCGATGCGGCCGACCGGCGTTCCGGCCTCGCGCCGCCGGGTGGGCAGGTCGAGATTGTTGGCAGCCTGCCAGTCGTAGCCGCGCTCCGTAAGCACCGCGAACAGCGGCTCGTGGCGTTCAACATCGATAAGCCGGCCCGGTTCAGCCGCGACCCGCGCCATCCACGCCTGCGGATCGTCATGGCGCTCCTCATGGCTTGCTGTCAGCGTGTTGAAGTCGCCGCCGAGCAGCACCGGCGCTTCCGGGTCGTATTTGTCGATGGCGTCGAGGAGATGGCGCGTCTGGACGGCCCGCCCGGCTGGATTCGTACGATTTTCCAGATGCACCGAGACAACCGTCACCCTGCGGGTGCCGATATGAACCTGGCCGCCGATCGCCATGCGTCCGCCGATGCGTGGCTGGCCGCGCTCATGCCGGAACCAGCCGCCGGTGGCGTCGAGGCGCACCAGGAAGGGACGAAGCAGCGGGCCCGCACTGGTCACGGCATTGCCATGAAAGCCTTCCGCATTGGCGGTCTCGCCGGTTGCCGAACGCTCCGCCTCGTTACCGCCGCCGAGTTCGACGAACTCGACGCCATACGCAAATGTGTGGCCAAGCCGATCGGCAATGATGCCCAGCGGGTGACCGTTGCCGGAGCGCGCCATGCCCTCGTCGACTTCGGACAACAGCGCGATATCGGGAGCCTGTGCGGCAAGCGTCGCCGCGATAGCCTCGACGTGACGGAGGCGCTCGACGTTCCAGGCCACCACCTTCAAGGCGTCGTCGGCGCCGCCGCGCGACGCCGTGCCGCCAACCTCTATCTGGCCGAGGGCCGGAATGGCGGCGGCGTGCCGCAAATGGGTGGCGCTGTCGCGAGGGCCCTCGCGCATCGCCTGCCTGTCGGCGATGGGCACATGCGTCAGCTTCCGCACCAGCATTTTCATCATCCCTTTAGCCGGATAATCATGGCGGCCCATCACGGTCTTTACGTCATCGACGGCCGCCCTAGCTACCTAAGGCGCCGGTGTGACGTTTTCATGCCGGCGCAACCGCCGAGGGGGAGGAGAGACTGGCTGTCCACAGGCCCGAGAGGTCACAGCAGAACTGTCACATACCTTCTCTAAGAGAGCGGGCAAGGACTTGCGCAAGACCCTTGTCAACAGCCATTCAAGAGGGAAGAAATCATGACCATCATCAAGCGGGGCCTTGCTGCCCTTGCCGTCGGCGCGCTCGGCAGTGCGCTGGCGATGCCTGCCTTCGCGGAACCGGTAAAATTTGATTTCTGGTTCGGCCTTTCGGGCGACCTCGCCCGTGTCGTCGACACTCTGTGCAAGAACTTCAACGCCTCGCAGAAGGACTACGAAGTCGTCTGCACCAGCCAGGGCAATTACGACGCCACTCTGCAGAACACCATCGCGGCCTTCCGCGCCGGCAAGCAGCCGACCGTCGTCCAGGTCTATGACGTCGGCACCGCGACCATGATGCTGTCAGGCGCCTACAAGCCCGCCGACAAGCTGATGGAAGAAAACGGCTACAAGATCGACTACGCGGACTATTTCCCCGGCATCGCACGCTACTACGCGACATCGAAGGGCGAGATGCTGTCCTTCCCGTTCAATTCCTCGACCGCGTTGATGTACTGGAACAAGGACGCCTTCGCCAAGATCGGCAAGACCGAAGCGCCGAAGACCTGGGAAGACGTCGGCGCCGACCTCAAGGCGATGAAGGACGCCGGCTACGAATGCCCGATGGCGATCAACATCTCGGCCAACGAAAGCTGGCAGCTGATGGAGCAGTTCTCGGCGCTCCACAACCAGCCGATCGCCACCAAGAGCAACGGCTATGGCGGCCTCGACGCCCGTCTGGAAGTCAACAAGACCAAATTCGTCCAGTACGTCACCGACCTCAAGAAGTGGTATGACGCCGGTCTGATCAAGATCAAGTCCAAGGATCTCGGCCAGGATATGGTCCAGGCCTTCGCTTCGGGCACCTGCCAGGTGATCATGACCTCGGTCGGCGACCACGGCACCGTCGGCAAGACGCAGAAGGAAGGCATGAACTGGGACGTCGCCGAACTGCCGGTCTATGCCGGCACCGAGCGCAAGAATTCGCTCGTCGGCGGCGCCTCGCTGTGGGTTCTCTCCGGCAAGTCGGATGCGGAATACAAGGGAGCGGCCGCGTTCCTCAACTTCATCCACGATCCCAAGACCGCTTTGTTCTGGTCGACCAACACCGGTTATATCCCGGTGACCAAGTCGGGCTTCGACTACATGAAGTCCACCGGCCTCTACGACAAGGCGCCCTACAAGGGCCGTGAAGTCGCGATCGCCAGCCTGACCGCGTCCGAGCCGACCGAAATCACCCGCGGGATCCGGCTTGGCAATTTCACCCAGATCCGCGCCGAGTTCGGCACGCAGATGCAGGCGATCTTCGCCAACAAGGTCAGCGTCCAGCAAGGTCTCGATGCGTTGGTCAAGAATGGCGACGCCATCCTCGATCGCTTCCAGCAGACCTATCCGGGCAAGACATTGCCCTGATCGCTGAAGATCTCAGGCCGCCCGCGGACACTTTCAGGCATGATCTCTCCGGTTCCTCTTCGGGATCGTGCCTGGGTCGACGGGCGGTCATTTCGTTATTAGTCTCACTTTGCTCAGAGCTGGCTTTCAGGCGGCGTCGGCGGATCGATGGAAAAACGCGTTACCTTCAGCAAGTGGACTATCGGTATCCTTTTCGCGGTGCCGCAGCTCGTCCTGATCTTCACCTTCTTCTACTGGCCGGCCGGCCAGGCCGTGTACTGGTCGCTGACGCTGCAGCAGCCCTGGGGCGGCGGCAACATCTGGGTCGGGCTCGACAATTTCCGTTCGATCCTGTCCAACGCCGACTACTGGAACTCGATCTCCGCCAGCCTTGTCTTTGCCGCGATCAGCACCGGTCTTGCGATGTTCATCGCGCTGGTGCTCGCCGCCTTGACCGATCGCCAGCTTGCCGGCTCGCGTCTCTACCGTGTGGTGCTGATCTGGCCTTACGGCATCGCCGCCCCCGCGCTGGCGATGGCATTCCGCTTTATCCTGGCGCCGGAAGCCGGCTTCATGGCCGTGGTCAACCGGGTCTGGCCGGGCTTCTGGGACCCCGGCCTCGACGGCGCCGACGCCATGGCTTCGATCATCGTCGCCTTCTCCTGGAAATATGTCGGCTATAACTTCATTTTTTTCCTGGCCGCGTTCCAGGCCATCCCCCGGTCATTGATCGAGGCGGCGGCGATGGATGGGTCCGGCGTCATCAGGCGCTTCTGGGATATCCAGTTCCCGCTGATCACGCCGACGATCTTCTTCCTGCTGGTCATCAACATCACCGAGAGCTTCCAGGATTCGTTCGGCATCGTCGACATCATGACGGCCGGAGGCCCGGCGAATGCGACCAATCTGATGGTCTACAAGATCTATTCCGACGGCTTCAAAGGCCTCGATTATTCAGGCGCCGCCGCGCAGAGCATCATCCTGATGCTGCTCATCATCGTGCTCACCATCTTCCAGTTCCGCTTCATCGAGCGGCGCGTGCACTACAGGTGAGATGGCCATGGTAGAGCGTACCCCGTTCCTCAATTTCTTCACCCATCTGATCCTGTTCGTCGGCTTCGTCTTTTGTGTCGCGCCCTTCGTGGTCGTGGCGATCGCGGCGTCGCACAACCTCAGGGATGTCAACGATGTGCCGATGTCCCTGCTGCCAGGCAACGATTTCTGGGTCAACATCAAGACGGCATGGACGACCGCCGATCTCGGCCCCAAGCTGCTCAACAGCTTCATCATGGCTGCGGGCGTGGCGGCAGGCAAAGTGATCATCTCGGCGCTTACCGCCTTCTCGATCGTCTATTTCCGCTATCCCGGGCGCACCTTCATCTTCTGGCTGATCTTCGTCACCCTGATGCTGCCGCTGGAAGTGCGCATCGTGCCGACTTACGCCGTCGTTGCCGATGTGCTGTCGCCCTATCAGGCCATTCTCGACGTGACAGGCTTGAGCTGGCTGATCGAGAAAGTATCGGGCGTGCACGTCTCGCTCAGCCTCGGGCTGCTCAATTCCTACACCGGCCTGATCATGCCGCTGATCGCCACGGCCACCGGCACGTTTCTCTACCGGCAGTTCTTCCTGACGGTGCCGGATGAGCTGACCGAGGCGGCGCGCATGGATGGCGCCGGGGCACTGCGTTTCTTCATCGATATCCTGCTGCCGCTGTCGCGCAACAACATGGCCGCACTTGGCACCATCATGTTCCTGTGGGCCTGGAACCAGTATCTGTGGCCGCTGCTCATCACCACCGACCAGTCGCATGCGACGGCGGTGACGGAGCTCAAGCAGTTGATCCCCAATGTCGGCGGCATTCCGGAATGGCACATCGCCATGGCCGGAACGCTCATCGTCATGCTGCCGCCGCTGGTCGTCGTGGTCGCCATGCAACGCTGGTTCGTGCGCGGCCTGATCGCCACCGAAAAGTGACCTGGAAAGGACAGCCAATGGCCTCCATCACCATTCGCGACGTGAAGAAGAGCTACGCCAAGATGCAGGTCGTGCACGGCGTCGACCTCGATATCAGGTCGGGCGAGTTCGTCGTCATCCTCGGGCCGTCGGGCTGCGGCAAGTCCACGCTGCTTCGCATGATCGCCGGATTGGAGGATATCTCCGGCGGCGAGATCGCGATCGATGGCACGGTGGTCAACAAACTCGAGCCGCGCGAGCGCGGCTGCGCCATGGTGTTCCAGAACTACGCGCTCTATCCGCATATGAGCGTGGCGCAGAACATCGGCTATTCGCTCAAGGTCGCCGGGGTTCCGGCTGCCGAGCGCCAGCTGCGCATACAGGCGGTTGCCCGCACACTGGAGCTCGAACAGCTGCTCGACCGCAGGCCGATGGCGCTTTCCGGCGGCCAGCGGCAGCGCGTCGCCATGGGCCGGGCAATGATCCGCGAGCCGAAAGTGTTCCTGTTCGACGAGCCGTTGTCCAACCTCGATGCCAAGCTGCGCGTCCAGATGCGCTCGGAAATCCGCAAGCTGCACCGCCGGCTGAACGCTACCTCCGTCTTCGTCACGCACGACCAGGTCGAAGCAATGACGCTCGCCGACCGGCTGGTGGTGATGAATGGTGGACGGGTGGAACAGGTCGGCACGCCGGGTGAGATCTACACCCGGCCCGCCAGCCGCTTCGTCGCCACCTTCGTCGGCGCGCCGGCGATGAACATTCTGGAAGGCACTGTCGATCTCGACGGGCTGTCGCTGCTCGGCGGCAGCCGGCGCCTGACGATTGCCCGCGCCGGCCTGCCGGTCGGCACGAAGGTGGCGATGGGCGTCCGGCCGGAAGCCGTCCGGCTGGTGGCGCCGGGCACGGCGGGCGCGCTCAAGGCGACCGTCGATCTGGTCGAGGAACTCGGCGCGGGGCGGGTCATCTATGTCGATCTCGACGGCGCGCCGTTTTCGGTGATGACGTCGGAGGCCGTGCATCCCGAGCCGGGCAGTGCCGTAGGCCTGAAGCTTTCGCCCGACGACATGCATTTCTTCTCGTCGGAAACGGGAACCCGCCTCGATGTGTTCAAGGCTTCCGTTCCCGAACCGGCACTCTGATCCCGAAGCCTCCATCATCGCCGGTGACGAAACTGCCGGCGTTCGGCACGTCCAGGAAAGCATCATGAAAATCATTCAGGTCACGGATGTGCATCTTGGCCGGCAAGGCGAGCGCCGCTTTGGCGCGGACCTGCATCAGCGGCTGGCCTCATGCATCGCGCACATCAATGCGCATCACGCCGACGCGGCACTCTGCGTCTTCACCGGCGACCTGACCGAGACCGGCGCACCGGAAAGCTATGCCGATCTTCGCATTGCCCTGAGCCCGCTGTCGATGCCGTACAGGCTGCTGCCGGGCAACCATGACCGGCGGGCCAATCTTGTCGCGGCGTTTCCGGAAAATCCGGTCGACGAGAATGGCTTCGTGCAGTCGGTCCATGACACCGGCGACGAAGCGCTGCTGTTCCTCGACTGCCTGGCGGAAGGGCGCATCGAGGGCGAATTGTGCGAAAGGCGGCTTGCCTGGCTCGAGGCCCGGCTGGAACAATCGGCGGGCGGGCCTGTCTACATCTTCCTGCACCATCCGCCGGTCGCGCTCGGCCTGCCGCAGCTCGATCCGCTGGCCCTCGAACAGCCGGAGCGGTTGCTCAGCCTGCTGCGGCGCCATGGCAACGCCCGCCACATCTTCTTCGGCCATGTTCATCGCGACATTGCCGGCACGGTCGCCGGCATTCCGTTCTCGGCGCAACGCGGCCTGCACGCCCGCTTCGAGCTTGCGCTTGACCGATCGAGCGAGATCGTCGAGCAGGCGCCGCCGTCCTACGCGGTCATCCTTGTCGACAGCGCCAACGAGCGCGTGATCGTGCATGGCTGCGATTTTCTCGAGCAGTGGCCCGTCTATTCAGCCGAAACCGGCGAACGCATCGCGGCGTGACCTGGCTACCGCGCAGGATGCAGCACCGTCAGCCTTCGGGCCGCTCAGACGAACACATGCGCCTTTCCCGACACGGTGAGCCGGACGATCTCGCCGACCGCCGGGGTGTCCATGCCAGGTTTGCGCAGGATCAGCGGCGTGTTGCCGATCGCTGCTGCATCGGGCGGATCGGCATTGTTCAACAGCCGCACCGCGATCGTGCACATCGAGCCGGCGAATTCCGATTCCGTCACTTCGCCGAACAACATGTCGGTCGTGCCCGACATGCCTTCGCGCGATGTCCTTTTCAGTCCGATCTGTTCCGGCCGCAACATGATGCGGGCGATATCCCTGTTGTCTGGGGTGTCGACGGCGATGCGGCCCAGCGGCGAGCTGGCGAAGCCGCCCGAGATGCTTGCCGGCAGGATGATGGCGTCGCCGAGGAACTCGGCGATCATCCTGTCCTTCGGCTTGAGATAGAGTTCGCGCGGCGTGCCGACCTGCGAAAATTTCCCGTCACGCATCACCGCCACCTGGCTGGCGAAGGACAGCGCCTCCGCCTGGTCGTGCGTCACCAGGATGGTGGTGATGCCGGCGGCCTCCAGAAGTTCGGCCACTGCCTTGCGCATCGAGGCGCGCAGGCCGGTATCCAAGGCCGAGAACGGCTCGTCGAGCAGCATCAGCCGCGGCTTCATCGCCATGGCGCGGGCCAGCGCCACACGCTGCTGCTGGCCGCCGGAGAGTTCGTGCGGACGGCGCTTGAGGATCGCCTTGTCCAGCCCGACGATATAGGCGAGTTCGACGATGCGCTCGGCACGCTTGTCATCGCCCCGGCCCATGCCGAAACCGATATTCTCCGATATGGTCAGATGCGGGAACAGGGCGCCGTCCTGCGCCACCACGCCGATGCCGCGGCGATGTGCCGGGACAGCGGCGCCGCCATTGGCCAGCACCTTGCCGTCCAGCACGATGCGGCCCTGGTCCGGCGCCTCGAAGCCGGCGATCAGCCGCAGCAAGGTCGTCTTGCCGCAGCCGGAGGGTCCGACGATCGCGGTGCGGCTGCCGCTGGCGGCATTGAGGTCGACGCCGGCAAGTGCTGCGACCGGGCCATAGTGCTTTGTCAGGCCGCTGATTTCGAGAAAGCTCATCGTCCGGCCATCCGTTTCGACTGGACATAGAGCAGCCAGGTCAGGGGCAGCGACATCGCCACCATGATGAAGGCGTAAGGGGCCGCCGAGGCGTAATCGATCTCGCCGCTGTAGGCCCAGAACGCCATCGCCAGCGTGCGGGTGCCGTTCGGCGCCAGCATCTGGGTCGCGGTCAACTCGTTCATGATGCCGAGCGCCACCAGCGCCATGCCGGCCGCGGCACCGGGCGCCGACAGGCGGATGGTCGTCGACCACAGCGCGTTGAGCGGCGGCCGGCCGAGGCCGGACGCGGCCCGCTCGAGCTCGACCGGGGCCTGGGCGATCGATGCGCGCAGGCTGACCAGGGCACGCGGCAGGAACATGAGCGCATAGGCAACCAGGATTGTGAACAGGGTCTGATAGAGCGGCAGGGCGATGCGCACGGTGATGGTGACCAGCGCCAGCGCGATGACGACACCCGGTAGCGAGCCGACGATGTAGTTGCAACCCTCGAGCAGGCGCTGCAACGGCCCCGGCGCGCGGATGGAGATCCAGGCCATCGGCATGGCGGCGATGGTGGCAAGCAATGCACCGGCAAGCGACAGGAACAGCGTCTGGCCGAGCGCGAGGCCAATTTCGTCGAGGCGCCAGACACCGGCGCCGCCGGCGACGAGCCAGCGGCCGATGGTGACGAACGGCACGCCAAGCGCCAGCAGCGTGGTGAAGACAAGCAGGACCAGGCTCGGGATGGTGGCACGGCCGAGGCCTGTTCGTGGCAGGTACCGCGCCGCGCCGGAACCGACACGGGCGTAGCGCTCCTCGCCGCGCACCAGCACTTCGAGGCCCAGAAGCACGAAGCAGCAGGTCACCAGCACGCCGGCCAGCATGTTGGCGGCCGGTCCGTTGAAGGTCGACTGGAACTGGTCGACGATCGCCGTGGTGAAGGTGTCGAAGCGGATGAAGACATAGAGGCCATATTCGGCCAGCAGGTGCAGTCCGACCAGCAGCGAGCCGCCGCAGATGGCTAATCTCAGCTGCGGCACCACGACACGCCAGAACACGCGCCAGGGTCCAAGGCCAAGTGCCGCGGCCGCGTCCTCCAGGGCGGGATCGAGGCGGCGCAGCGCCGCCGACACCGGCAGATAGAGGAAGGGGAAATAGGCGATCACGGACACAAGCACGCCGGCCCACAGACCATGCAGCCCGGGCACCATGGTGATCCAGGCATAGGAGTGCACGAAAGCGGGAATGGCGAGCGGCGCCACGCACAGCCAGGCCCAGAACCGGGCGCCGGGCAGGTCGCTGCGCTCGGTCAGCCAAGCCAGCGTCACCGACAGGACGATCGAGATCGGCACGGCCAGCAGCACCAGCAGGGTCGTGTTGACGAGCAGTTCGCCAACGCGCGGCCTGAAGACCAGCGCCGCGACGGTGTCCCAGCCGGTCTGCACCGCGATCCATATGATGAAGGCAAGCGGTACCAACGCCAGCAGGGAGACGAGGATGGCGGCGATGACAAGCCAGGGCGCCGCCCGCCGCTGCGCCCTTCGGCGCATCTTCGGCGGCAAGCCCGGGCGCGCGAGATCGACCGCGGACTGCATCAGCTCAAGAGCCCCGCATTTGTGGCGCGGCGCCAGCAATCAAGGGACCGCGGTCGCGGTCAGGAACGCAGCGTGTCGTCATGGACGAATGCATCTCGAAACAAAACGCTCCCGCGGAAGGGCAATTCCCGCGGGAGCACGGTCGGTTGCCCTTATTAGGACGAACGCCAACTAAAGCAAGCCGGCTGCCGTCATCAAGTCGGTGACCTTCTTGGAGTTCAGCGTCGTGGCGTCGACCTTCGGCGCCTGCAGATCAGCCAGCGGCACCAGCTTCGGATTGGACCCCGCGCCCTTGCCGACGGCGTATTCGAACGAGGTTCCGTTCTTCAGCACGTCCTGGCCGCCCTTGCCGGTCACCCATTTCAGGAACGCCTGGGCTTCCTTCGGATGTTTGCTGGAGGCGAGCACGCCGCCACCCGAGACCGAGACGAAAGCGCCCGGATCCTGGTTCTTGAAATAGTGCAGCGCGATGTTCTTGCTGTTTTCGCCGGTCTTGGCCTGATCGCCGAAATAGTAATAGTGGTAGATCACGCCGCCTTCGATCTCGCCGGCGTTGACCGCCTTCATCACGGTGCTGTTGCCCTTGTAGGCGGTGAAGTTCTCTTTCATCGCCTTCAGCCAGTCGGCTGTGGCGGCCTCGCCCTTGAGCTGCAGCAATGCGCTGACGATTGCCTGGAAATCGGCGCCCGAAGGCGAGGCCGCCCAACGGCCTTTCCAGCTCGGATCGGCGAGATCGAGCAGCGACTTGGGCAGCTGGTCGGCCTTGAGCTTGGTCGTGTTGTAGGCGAAAACGGTGCTGCGCGCAGCTACACCGACCCATTTGCCGCTGGCTGGCTGATAATCCTGTGGCACCTGCACAAGCGTCTCGGCATCGACCGGTGCGAACAGGCCGGCATTCTCGACCAGCGCCATGGCCGGCGAATTTTCCGTCAGGAACACGTCGGCTGGCGAGGAGGCGCCCTCGGCGACGATCTGGTTGGAGAAGTCGCTGTCGCCGCCATTGCGCAAGGTGACCTTGATGCCGGTTTCCTTGGTGAAGCCTTCGGCCCATTCCTTGGCCAGGCTTTCGTGCTGGGCGTTGTAGACGATGATGCCGGCATCTTCGGCCATCGCCGGACCTGCGGTCAGGCTGATTGCAAGCGCGGCGGCACCGGCAAGGGCGGGAAGAGGGAATTTCATGGCGTCATCCTCGATGTCATTGGTTTTGGCACGAAGCACCTATCAATACCTGACACGTATAGTCAACATTGACGGTCTGCTTCAATCGGTCGCTGAGGGGTAAAGGTCGATGCGAGCGGACAATTCCATGTGATGGCGGCTTGGCCGACGGTTTGGCACGAGGCATTCCCGCAAAGGCCGGTGAGGGGAGCCGGTGTGCGGTTGCGCCCTCAGGATCCCGCAAACTTTCGTGATTTGCCCCTAGTTTGGCTTGGACATTATTTCGCCGGCCACGTAACAAATCAGTGCCGAAGCGCGAAAATCGGGGAGTGAACTCTTGTGAGCGGCAAGGACGAGGCCGAGCTTTCCCGGCTGTTGCGGGCCGCGATCGCGGGAGACGAAAGAGCCTACGCCGACTTTCTGCACCGGATTGCCGCGCTGGTGCGCGGTTTTGTCAGGCGCAAGATCGTGCAGGGCGGGGTCGATCCCGAGGACGTCGTGCAGGAAACCTTGCTGGCCATTCATGTGAAACGGCATACCTGGCGCCAGGACGCGCCGGTGCTGCCATGGATTTATGCGATCGCCCGCTTCAAGCTGATCGATGCGTTTCGTCGGCGCGGACGGCGCATCGAGATCGATGTCGACGATATCGCCGAGACGTTCGCCGAGCCGGAAACCGAGACCGTCAGCGAACGCGACATCAACCGGGCCCTGGGCGGATTGCCGCCGGCACAGCGTTCGGTGGTCTCTGCCGTTTCGGTGGAGGGCTGCTCGATCGGCGAAACGGCGGCGAAGTTCGGCATCAGCGAGACAGCGGTGCGTGTGTCGCTGCATCGAGGACTTGCCGCGATAGCAAGACGATTCGGGCGGGAATGATATGAGGACGGACGATCTCATCAAGGCGCTGGACGCCGATGCAAGCAGCAAGGCGATGCCATTGCGCTCAGCCTGGTGGCTGGCGGCTGGTGCCGCCGTGGTTGTCGCGGCAATCGTCTTCCTGCTGACGATCGGCCCACGCCCCGACTTCATGGTGGCCGCGCACACGATGCGCTTTCTCTCCAAATTTGTTTTCACCATCGTGCTGGCCATCAGCGCCTTCGCCCTGGTCCGCGCTTTGTCGACGCCGGGTGCGGCGACCGGGCGGGCGATGGCGGGGATGGTTGCCGCGCCGCTGCTGGTCGCGGCGGCGGTGGTTCTGGAGCTGTTCGCCGTGCCGGAGGCCGATTGGGGAACCCGCCTTGTCGGCTCCAACATGATGATTTGCATGACCTTCATCCCGCTGATCGGCATCGGCCCGCTGGCGATCTTCCTGTGGATGCTGCGCTACGGTGCGCCGACGCGGCCGGTGCTTGCCGGCGCAGTGGCAGGCCTGCTCGCCGGGGGCCTGGCTGCGACCTTCTATGCCGCGCATTGTTTCGACGATTCGCCGCTTTTCGTCGCCACCTGGTATACGATCGCGATCGCGGCGCTTGCTCTGCTTGGGGCGCTCGGCGGGCGGTTTTTCGTGCGCTGGTAGCAGGGTACCTGCGAACACCCCCCTGCATACCGATCCTTAATCATGCCGGCAATGTTTGCCGGTTGCCGGTATCGCCAATACCCCGGGCGCAACCTTTCCTTAAAATCGATCCTCCAAGGTTTTCACGGGAAAAAGCGATTGCCCACGGGGGTGGCACGGATCGTGAGACTACGAGAATCAATCAGGCTCCACAGACATGCAGCGCTGGCGTTGCTTGCGGCGGGTGTCGCGGTGGCGGCGGCCTCGGTCGTGCCGTCGAAGCTCGACCTTGGCGCCGAAGCACTCAGACTTTGTCTTCAAATGTCGGTCGCGGTGGCGGCCGGCGCGCTCTTCCTCGCCGGCCTGTTCGTCGTTCGCATCTCCGATGACCGGCGGCAGATCGCGCAGAGCGAGCAGCGGTTCCGCCGGGCCATGCAGGATTCGGCGATTGGCATCGCAATTGTCGGGCTGGACGGGCGCATTCTCGAAACCAATCCGGCCTTCGCCGCCATGCTCGGCTACAGCCGTGAAGAGATCGAGGCGCTGACCTTTTTCCAGATCACGCATCCCGACGATCTCCAGATCGGCCGCGAAACCATGGATGGGCTGAAGGCGGGGACCGTCAATGCCTTTCAGTTCGAGAAGCGCTATCTGCGGAAGGACGGCACACCCGTCTGGGCGCATCTCGCCGGCTCCGTCATTCGGGACGAGACAAGCGGGCGGCCACTCTATCTCGTCTCGCAGATCGAGGACATCGACGCGCGCAAGCAGGCAGAGGCGCGCATCGCCGAGGCCGAAACGCGCTGGAACTTCGCGCTCGCCGGCGCCGGTCAGGGCGTCTGGGACTTCGACATGCGCAAGGGCGGCACGACCTATTCCTCGACCTGGGTCAAGATGCTGGGTTTCGACGACGGTGAGCTTGATGGCGACCCCGATCTCTGGCTGACGATGATCCATCCCAACGACCGCCGGACTGTCGCCGAAGCGGATCTCGCGCATCTCGACGGCAAGACGGAGTTCTTCGAAGCCGAGTTCAGGATGCGTCACAAGGACGGGCGCTGGATCTGGATCCTCGACCGCGGCAAAGCCATTGAGCGCGGTGAGGACGGGCGGCTGATCCGGGCGATCGGCAGCTTGACGGACATCACCCTGCGCAAGGAGGCCGAAGAGCGCCTGACGGTGTCGGCGGCGATGCTGGCCGACGAGAAGGAGCGGCTCAGGGTGACGCTGCAGTCGATCGGCGATGCCGTCATCTGCACCGATGCGGCGAGCCGCGTCACCTTCATGAACCCGGTTGCCGAGAAGCTGACCGGCGTTTCCGGCGAGGAGGCACTCGGCAAGACGCTCGGCCATGTCTATCGGGCGGTCGACGAGGAGACGGGTCAGAGGATCGGCTTGGCGCGGCCCGCGATCGGCGCGGAGGCGCCGTCCGACCAGAACAGCCGCGCCGTGCTGATCCGGCGCGATGACGCGCGCTGCAGTATCCGTCAGGTCGTGTCGCCGATCATGAACGAGCGCAACGAATTCTGCGGTCTGGTCATCGTCTTCCAGGACTTCACCGATGCACGCGCCCTGCAGCGGCAGCTTGCCCATGCCGCGGCGCACGATGCGCTGACCGGCCTTGCCAATCGTTCGAGTTTCATCCGCACCATGGAGGATCTGGTCGAGCAGGCCCGCAAGGACGTCGCGACGACTGCAGGCAGCAGGCATCAGTTCATGTTCATCGACCTCGACCACTTCAAACTGGTCAACGACACGGGCGGTCACGCCGCGGGAGACGCCCTGCTGAAGCGGGTGGCCGAGGCGCTGCGCGGCGTGCTCGGTCCTGAGGACATCGTCGCGCGCCTCGGCGGCGACGAATTCGCGGTCATCCTGAAATCGGCTTCGACCGCCGGCGCCAGGATTGCGGCGCGCTCGATCATCGATGCGATAGCCGGCCTGGATTTCACCTGGGATGGCCGGCCGCACGCGATCGGCGCCAGTATCGGGCTCACTACGATCTGCGCCGATTGCGGCGAGGTCGACGAGATCATCGCGAGGGCCGACGCTGCTTGCTATGCCGCCAAGGCGGCCGGCCGCGGATGCGTTTGCGTGGCGCCGGACGGCAAGGTCACCGACGACAGGTCAGAACAGCCGCTCGCCGCGGCATCGTGAGGGAAAGGCCGGTCGTCGGGTTCAGCGCGTCGGTACGGGATGCTCGCCGCGATAGTCATAGAAGCCGCGCCCGGTCTTGCGGCCGAGCCAGCCGGCCTCGACATATTTGACCAGCAGCGGGCAGGGGCGGTACTTCGAATCCGACAGGCCGTCATGCAGCACCTGCATGATCGACAGGCAGGTGTCGAGCCCGATGAAATCGGCAAGCTGCAGCGGCCCCATCGGATGGTTGGCGCCGAGCCGCATGGCGGTGTCGATAGCGTCGACCGAGCCGACGCCCTCATAGAGCGTGTAGATCGCCTCGTTGATCATCGGCAGCAGGATGCGGTTGACGATGAAGGCCGGGAAATCCTCCGAGACCGTGATGGTCTTGTCGAGTTGCTTCACATAGGTTTTCGCCGCCTCGAAGGTCTGGTCCTCGGTGGCGATGCCGCGCACCAGTTCGACCAGCTTCATCAGCGGCACAGGGTTCATAAAATGTATGCCGATGAAGCGCTCCGGCCGGTCGGTCTGCGCGGCAAGCCGGGTGATCGAGATCGACGAGGTGTTGGTCGCCAGGATGGCCTCTGGATTGAGCTGCGGGCAAAGCTGGGCGTAGATCTTGCGCTTGACCGTCTCGTCCTCGGTCGCCGCCTCGATCACCAGATCGGCGCCGGCCAGATCGGCCATCGCCGGCGCGGAGGCAATGCGCGCCATCGCCTGGTTGCGCAGCTTCTCGTCAAGCTTGCCGGAGCCCACCTGACGGGCCATGTTGCCGCTGATCGTGGCGATGCCCTTCTCGATCCGGTCAGGCGATATATCGTAGATCAGAACCTTGTAACCCGAAAGCGCGGAGACATGGGCGATACCCCCACCCATCTGGCCCGCGCCGATGATGCCGATCGTCTCGATCTTGCTCATTACACCGATCCCGTCCAACGGCCTTGTGGCCTGCTTTTTGTGCGGTGCAAACTAAAAGGGCGGGGCGACTTCGTCTACCCCGCCCTCCACTATTTAATACGCTTTGCCAGCGAGCGTCAAAGCGCCTTCTGCAACTCCGGCAGAATGACGAAGAGGTCGCCGACAAGACCATAGTCGGCAACCTGGAAGATCGGGGCCTCCTCGTCCTTGTTGATGGCGACGATGACCTTGGAGTCCTTCATGCCGGCAAGGTGCTGGATGGCGCCGGAAATGCCGACCGCGATGTAGAGATCGGGAGCGACGACCTTGCCGGTCTGGCCGACCTGCCAGTCATTCGGCGCATAGCCCGCATCGACAGCGGCGCGGGACGCGCCGACCGCGGCGCCGAGCTTGTCGGCGACGGGCAGGATGACCTCCTGGAATTTCTCCGACGAGCCGAGAGCACGGCCGCCCGAGATGATGATTTTGGCCGACGTCAATTCCGGACGGTCAGTTTCCGACAGCTTGTTCTCGACGAAGGAGGACAGGCCCGGATTGGCCGGAGCGCTGACTGTCTCGACCGAAGCCGAGCCGCCCTCGGGCGCTCCTTGGAAGGAGGCGGTGCGCACGGTGATGACCTTCTTGGCGTCGGTCGACTGCACGGTCTGGATGGCGTTGCCGGCATAGATCGGCCGCTTGAAGGTGTCTGATGAAACCACTTCGATGATCTCGGACACCTGCGCGACATCCAGCAGGGCGGCCACGCGCGGCGCGACGTTCTTGCCCGACGAGGTCGCCGGCGCGATGATCGTGTCATAGCCACCGGCCAATGAAACGACGAGCGCGGCCATTGGCTCGGCGAGTTGCTCGGTGAGTTCGTCGGCCTCTGCGAGCAGCACCTTGCTCACACCCTTGAGCTTGGCGGCGGCATCAGCAGCGCCCTTGGCGCCCTTGCCGGCCACCAGCACATGCACGTCCGAGCCGATCTGCAGGGCTGCCGAAAGCGCCTTGGCGGTCTGGTCGGAAAGCGTTGCGTTGTCGTGTTCGGCGATGAGGAGAATGGTCATATTATCTGTTCCTTCCGATCTCAGAGCACGCCGGCTTCGTTCTTGAGCTTATCGACCAGCTCGGCGACGCTCTTGACCTTGACGCCCGCCTTGCGGCCGCCCGGCTCCTCGGTCTTGATGACCTTGAGGCGCGGCTTGACGTCGGCGCCGTAGTCGGCGGGCGATTTCTCGTCGAGCGGCTTCTTCTTGGCCTTCATGATGTTGGGCAGCGAGGCATAGCGCGGCTGGTTGAGGCGAAGATCGGCGGTGACGATCGCCGGCATCTTCAGCTCCACGGTCTGGAGGCCACCGTCGACTTCGCGTGTCACCTTGGCCTTGTCGCCTTCGAGCACGACCTTGGAAGCGAAGGTGCCCTGCGCCCAGCCGAGAAGTGCCGCCAGCATCTGGCCGGTCTGGTTGGAATCGTCGTCGATCGCCTGCTTGCCGAGGATGACGAGGCCGGGCTGCTCCGCCTCGACGACGCCCTTCAGCACCTTGGCCACGCCGAGCGGCTCGGTCTGTTCGTCGGTCTTGACCAGGATGGCGCGGTCGGCGCCCATGGCGAGCGCGGTGCGCAGGGTTTCCTGCGCCTGCTGCGGTCCGATCGAGACGACGATGATCTCTTCGGCCTTGCCGGCCTCCTTCAGCCGGATCGCTTCTTCCACCGCGATCTCGTCGAACGGGTTCATCGCCATCTTGACGTTGGCGAGTTCCACCGCCGAACCGTCAGCCTTGACGCGAACCTTCACATTCGCATCCACAACCCGCTTCACGGGCACAAGAATCTTCATTTGCCTGTCACCTCTTCACGATAGTTGCGCGCGCTATAACAGCCTGCGCCCTTTCTGAGTTGTCGAAAGCCGACATTCAGGATGGAAATTCTGGTCTTTGACCGCCTTGGGCTGTGACTGAGACGTTTCCGTAGTTGGGGCAACCCTGCACGTCAATATGCCGAAAGCGGCTCAAATCGGTTCAGTTTGGGCCGGACGGGGTTCCTCGGCCCCAGCGCGCCGCGGTGGCCGACGTTTCAGGTGCCGGCTCAACAGCAACGGAAGGCTGGTCTGACGTGGGAACCACGGTATCCTCGTCAGCGGCGGCAAAAAGCGGCACGCCGCGGCTGCGCAAGACCAGGACCAGAACCGCCCCGGCGATGATGCCGCCGATATGACAGGCCCAGGAGATCTGGTCCTCGCCACCAGCGGCGAACATGACGATCTGGAAAAGCACCCACAGGATAAGCGGGATGAAGGCCGGAATGCGCAGGGGTATGCGGGCAAAGGCGAGCACCCAGACCTTCACCCTGGGATAAAGGATCAGGTAGGCGACGACCACGCCGGCGATGGCGCCGGAGGCGCCGATCAGCGGTACCTGCGAATCCCAGGCGACGAGCCCCTGGAAGGCGGCGCCGGCGATGGCGCACAGGAGATAAAAGATCAGATAGCGGATATGGCCGAGCGCATCCTCGACATTGTCGCCGAACACCCACAGGAACAGCATGTTGCCGCCGAGATGGATGATGTCGGCATGCAGGAAGGAATAGGTGAGATAGCTCAGGCTTTCGGGGATGACGACGAAGCGAGGGTCGAGCTCGGCGGTGTCATGAACGACGGACGGGATGAAGCCGAGGCCAAGCACGGCGGCGTCGGTGAAGTTCTCGCCGCCGAGCGCGGTGGCGCAATAGGCGAGTGCGTTGACGACGATCAGGCCGATCGTCACATATTGCAGCCGGATATGGCGCAGCCTGTTGGTGTCATAAAGCGGGATGAACATCGGTCCCTGGCCCCCTCCCGCTTTTCGGTCCGTTCAGTGGTTCTTGCCGGGAACCCATAGCACGTCGGCATTTCCATTGTCATTGACCGCCCGGGCGGCGACAAACAGGAAATCCGAAACGCGGTTGATGTATTTCAGTCCGTCGCGGTTGACGTGCTCGCTTGGGTCCTGCGCCAGCGCCACCATCAGCCGTTCGGCCCGCCGCGCCACGGTGCGGGCGAGATGCAGGGCGGCCGCTGCCGGAGTGCCGCCGTTGAGCACGAAGGATTTGAGCGGCTGAAGGTCCTTGTTGAGCAGGTCGATGTCCTTTTCGACACGGTCGATCTGCGCGGCAATGATGCGCAGCGGCTCATAGCCGAGCGGCTTGCCGTCATCAGGCACGGCAAGATCGGCACCGAGGTCGAAGAGATCGTTCTGGATGCGCGAAAGCATGGCGTCGATCGCCGGATGGCTGGTTGCCGTGTGGACACGCGCCATACCGATGCAGGCATTGGCCTCGTCGACCGTGCCGTAGGCGTCCACCCGCAGATCGGATTTCAGCAGCCTTTCGCCGGTGCCGAGACCCGTTGTGCCGTCATCGCCGGTGCGGGTGTAAATCTTGTTGAGCTTGACCATATCGCCCCCGGACGGCCTCACTTGCGGGTGAAATACACCGCCAGCAGAATCAGCAACAGCGCCACGGCCTGCAGCATGACGCGCGCCTGCATCAGCTTGTTCGAGGTGACGCCGGAACCGCCACGCATCATGTTGACGAGGCCCCGGATCAGCACGATCGCCACGGCGGCCATGACCAGAATGGCGAGGATGTTGAAGACGGTTGCCATTGTTGCGGTTCCAGTTGTTCTTGTTCAGGCGCGTTTGGCCATCAGGCGCGTTTGGCCATCAGGCGGTAGAGTATCGATGCCGGCAGGATGCGTTTGAGCGCCGCGCCGATCCTAGCCGGCACTGTTACCACATAGTGTGGGCGCGGGCGCCGTGACAGAAGCGCATGCCGCAGTGCTTTGTAGACCACCTCCGGTCCGGGCTTCAGCGCCGATTGGCTGCCGCCGGCGCGCAGCCGCTCCAACTGCGCGGCATAGTCCGCGCTATGCACGGAATTCTCGTGGTCGATGTTTTTCAGGAACCAGGGGAGCCCGTTGCTGGCGATCTTCGATTTCACCGGCCCCGGTTCGATCAGCGAAACATGGACGCCGCTGCCGGCCAGTTCCTGGCGCTGGCAGAGCATCAGGGCCTCGAGCGCATGCTTCGATGCCGCATAGGCGCCGCGAAAGCGCACCGGCACCAGACCAAGGATCGACGAGCAATGGACGAGGCGGCCATGGCCCTGGCGGCGCATCACCGGAACCAGGCGGTTGGTCAAATCGTGCCAGCCGAAGAAATTGGCCTCGAACTGCGCCTTCAGCGCGGCCACCGACAGGTCCTCGACGGCGCCTGGCTGGGCGTAGGCGCCGTTGTTGAACAGCGCGTCGAGCCCGCCGCCGGTGCGGTCGAGCACCGCCGCCGCCAGGGCGGCGATCGAGTCCGGTTCGCTGTAGTCGAGGTAGAAAGCCTCGATGCCGTCCGCCTCGACGGCGGCGATGTCCTCCGGCTTGCGCGCCGTGGCGAACACCCGCCAGCCCTCGGCCTTCAACGCGCGGGCGCAGTATGCACCTATGCCGGAAGACGCACCGGTGACGATGATGGTGCGCAACTCTGGCGCTTGAGAATTGGTGGTTTGACGAAGGGTTGCCATTTGCCGCATTCACTTCCCATATTCGCGGCGTCGAGACAATCGAAGGGAGCGCGCGTTCTTGCTGCGGAATATTGTCGCCCTGCGCCGCGTGCTCTACGACGCGATCGGCCATTTCAACACCGATGACGGCTGGGCGATGGCCAGCCATCTGGCGATCACCTCGCTGATGGCGCTGTTTCCGTTCCTGATCTTCGCCACGACGCTGGGCAGCTTCCTCGGTGCGCAGGCCTTTGCCGATACCGCCGTGCATCTGGTCTTCGACACCTGGCCGGATCAGATCGCCAAGCCGATCGCGCACGAGGTGCTGAACGTGCTGACCGTCAGGCGCACCGACCTGTTGACCTACGGCGTGCTGCTTGCCGCCTATTTCGCCTCGAACGGCATCGAGGCGCTGCGCACGTCGCTCAACCGGGCCTATCGCGTCACGGAGACGCGCGGCATCATCTATCGCCGGGTGCAGAGCATCTTCTTCGTGCTGATCGCCACCGCCGGTTTTCTGGCGATCAGCGTGCTCCTGGTGTTCGCGCCCTTGCTGGCACGGCTGGCGGAAGCTCATTTCGAGTGGATCAAACCCTATACGGGCACGATCACACTATGGCGTTACGTCATCGCCTCAACCGTCATCATCGGCGGATTGTTTGCCGTGCACTACTGGCTGCCGGCCGGCAAGCGCCGCTTCGTCTCGCTGGTGCCGGGCATCGCCTTCACTCTAGCCGCGTGGCTTATCGGCTCGACGATATTCGCCACCTATCTCGACCATTTCTCGTCCTATGTGACGACCTATGCCGGGCTGGCCTCGATCATGATCGCGGTGGTTTTCCTCTATATCGTCTCGGCGATCTTCATCCTCGGCGGCGAGCTCAATGCCGCGATCAGCCGCTATCTGGAGGCGCGCGCAAGAGTCGGCTGAGTTAAGCATGATCTTTTCCGAAACCGGTTGCCACTTTTTGCTGCGCTGACCTTCGGTTCGGGATCATGCTTGTTGAACCTGCGCCTTGGTTTGTCGAGCGGTTGCCAGCCCAACGCCGAAGGTTGTAATCGCCATGCCGACAACCTGCAGTGCATTGAGCTGCTCGTCGAACAGGGCCCAGGCGATGATCGCGGTCACGGCGGGCACCAGATAGAACAGCGAGGCCACTTTCGACATCTCGCCGTCGCGGATCATCACCATCAGGAGGAAGATGGCGCCGAGCGACAGCACCAGCACCAGCCAGGCCATGGCGAAGATCAGTTCGCCGTTGATGACGACGGTGTGCGTCTCGAAGGCAAGCGAGGCCAGGATCATCAGCAAAGCGCCGCCGATATATTGCCACATGGTCGCGGCGACGAGGTCGCCGCCGGAAGCGAACCGCTTCTGCCAGATGGTGCCGGCGCTCATGCCGAGCACCGAGATCAGGGACGCGGTCAGCGTCGCCACTGTTACGCCGCCGCCGAGCGCGCCGAGTTTAGGCCACAGCACGATGACGATGCCGATGAGGCCGATGCCAAGGCCAAGCCAGTGGCGCGGCAGGATCGCCTCGCCGAGGAACTTGCCGGCAAGGACCGCCGTGATCAGCGGCTGCAGGCCGACGATCAGGGCCGAAAACCCGGCCGGCATGCCCCTGTGGATGGCCCAGAAGACGGCGCCGAGATAAACGCCATGCATCAACACGCCGGCACCGGCGGCATGCAGCGCCTCCTCGCGGCTGGCCCGTTTCGACCCCAGCACGATCATCAGGATGGCAAACAGGATCGCGGCTATCACGAAACGTGCGGCAAGGAAGGTGAATGGCTCCGCCCACGGCATGGCGTAGCGCGCGCCGATGAAGCCGGTCGCCCACAGGACGACAAAGGTGGCGGGGATGAACCGCTTGATGCTGTGCATTTTCCGGAAACCGCCAAGCTGATGAGAACTGACCGTGGCGATGCTCTAGTCCTGTTCAACCCGGCGCGCAAAACGAAACCGTTGATCCATGCATCACGGGAATTCAACGGGCGGTGCGCTCAATGGACGTTTTCCCGGCGTTTTACCGGGCTCAAAGCCCGACCATCCGCCTGATGCCGTCCGGCGATGCGCCGGCATCGCGCAAGGCGGCAAGGCCGGTGTCGCCAAGGCTCTTAGACAGTTTTCGCCGGTCCGGCCCGAGGATGAGATGGTGGTGGAAGTAGGCCGGCTGCGGCAATCCAAGCAGTTCCTGCAGCAGGCGCTGCACGCCGGTCGCGGAAAACAGGTCCTGCCCGCGCACGACATGGCTGACGCCTTGCAGGGCATCGTCGACAATGACGGCGAGGTGGTAGCTGGTCGGGATGTCGCGGCGTGCCACGACCACATCGCCCCAGTCCTGCGGACGGGCCTCGACCGAGCGCGTCGCGGACAGCGTCTCGTCGCTGAATTCGGTCCATGCGAGACCCCTGCCGATACGCGCGACAGCAGCATCGACATCCAGACGCCAGGCGAAGAGCTCGTTATCGGCGATCCGCCGCTTGCGTTCCTTGACCGGCAGCGCCTTGTCGATCGGGGGGTAGAGCGGCACGCCGTCGGGATCGCGCGGCCAGCCACGCCCGCGCTTTTCGCGGTCGGCGATGAAGGCGCGGATCTCGCCGCGGCTCATGAAAGCGGGGTAGACGAGTTCCTCGTCGATCAGCCGGTCAAGCACCGCCTTGTATTCGGCGAAATGCACGGATTGTCGGCGCACCGGCTCTTCCCAGCCAAGGCCCAGCCATTTCAGGTCGGCAAGCATGGCCGCCTCGAATTGAGGCGTGCAGCGCGTCGTGTCGATATCCTCGATGCGCAGCAGCAGACGGCCGCCCGAGGCGCTTGCCAGCTTCTGGTTGAGCAGCGCCGAATAGGCATGGCCGAGGTGCAGTTCGCCGTTGGGGCTGGGCGCGAAGCGGAATGTCAGGAGCGTCATGTCTCAAGCGGCAATCGGGTTGTGCGGCGGTTTTGGCAGTTGCTACTTTGCGGCACATTCGCGGACAAGGATACCATGCAACGCATCGCCACACTGGACGACATCGCACGAGGGCTCGACGCGCTTTGCACAATCGACCCACGGCTGGAAAAGGTGCGCGGCATGGCCGGGGAGGTGCCGCTGCGGCTCTCCGAACCTGGGTTCAGGAGCCTGGCCTCGATCATCGTCTCGCAGCAGGTGTCCCGCGCGAGCGCCGATTCGATCTTCGGCCGGCTGACCAGGCTTGTCGACCCGTTGACGCCGCAGGCGATTTTGGCTGCTGGCGAGGACATGTTTCGCGAGGCCGGCCTGTCACGGCCCAAGCAGCGCGGCCTGATCGCGGTGGCCCAGGCGGTGGCCGACGGGCTCGACCTGCATCACCTCTGTTCGCTCGACGCCACCGAGGCGATCACGACGATGACGGCGGTGCCCGGCATCGGCCCGTGGACGGCGGAAGTGTACCTTCTGTTTGCCGCCGGACACCCCGACATCTTCCCGGCGCGCGACGTCGCCCTGCAGGCTGCTGTCGGCCACGCACTCGGCATCGACCCGCGTCCGCCGGAGAAAACATTGATCCAACTCGCCGAATCATGGAGCCCGTGGCGAGGTGTCGCATCGCGGCTTTTCTGGTCCTATTATCGCGAAACCAGGGGGCGGGACGCCGCACCGCCGGCCTGAATCCGCAAAAAAGGATGAAAATCATGCTTTTTTGGCGCTTCAGCGACGCGACAATCCGCTTCACATCCCTGTCATGTCAGGCTTACAGTATCCGCGCCGTTCGGGTCTAGAACCAAGGAGGTGAACACGTGACGGTTGCCGTATCTCCGGATGGGCTTCCAGCACTGGTGCTGAATGCGGATTACCGTCCGCTCAGCTATTACCCCTTGTCGCTCTGGTCGTGGCAGGATGCCATCAAGGCGGTGTTCCTCGACCGGGTGAACATCGTCGCCGAATATGAGCACGCGGTCTCGTCGCCGACCTTTTCGATGAAGCTGCCGAGCGTCGTCAGCCTGAAGGCCTATGTGAAGCCGTCAAGGCATCCGGCCTTCACCCGCTTCAACGTCTTCCTGCGCGACCGCTTCCAGTGCCAGTATTGCGGCACGCCCGACGACCTGACCTTCGACCACGTCATCCCCCGCCATCGTGGCGGTGCCACGACCTGGGAGAACGTCGTTGCCGCTTGCTCGCCCTGCAATCTGAGGAAAGGCGGCATGATGCCGGCGCATGCCAAGATGTGGCCGCTGCAGAAGCCGTACCAGCCGACCGTGCACGATTTGCACAATAACGGCCGCCTGTTTCCACCCAACCATCTGCATGAAAGCTGGATGGATTATCTCTACTGGGATGTCGAACTCGAACCTTGAGATCGTTCGATAATTCGGGAGGCTGGCCGTCTGAAGCGATTGTCTGCGCTTCCGATGCTCACGGACTTTTCTGGTTGCCGCATGTCCTTTTCGGAAAACCGGGAACCACTCTTCCGGGACGTGCAGAAGTCCGCTCGGCTTCGGTTCTCGACAATCACTCCATACGACTCAGCCTGCCGAATTCTTGAACGATCTCGCGTCGGCGCTTTCGCGCCACATCAGTCGCGGGAAAGTGCGCCGCGGAAGGCGACGGCGGCGAGGATCAGGCTGGCGATGGCGTTCCAGCCGGCCAGCGACAGGCCCAGGATGCGGAGCGCTGCCTTGTCGCAGGAGGGTGGCACGAATTTGTCGAGCGCGTCGAGCACGCCCTTGCCGCCGGTGTCGACCGGGCCGGCACCCGCAGTGCAGTCGGCCGGACCTTGCCACCAGGCCCATTCAACGCCGGAATGGTAGACGCCGAGATAAAGCCCGTAGAGCATCAAGAGGCCGCCGATGCCCAGCAAGCCACGCGTCAGCCAGGCCGGTGCCCGCAACATCGATGCTATCGCCGCCAGCACCATCAAAGGCACGCCGATGTAATAGGGGGTGCGCTGCTCCAGGCAGAGATGGCAGGGGATGTAGCCGCCAATGTGCTGGAAGCCAAGCGCCGAGCCGACGGTGGCGGCCATGGCGAAGGCGAGAAACAGGGCGGTCCGCGTCCGCTGGCGTCCGGTATCGGCATTCATGGTCGCTGTCATGGGTTTTCGTCCATTGTGTTCGCCGCCCGCCAGGTCCGGTTTGCTGACCTCAAAACCGTTGCGCGGGTTTGAGGAATGACTCAGAGGGCGTATTTGATCAGGATATAGAGCAAAATCAGGGCAGCCGCCGCCGCGCCGGCGATCATGCCAAGGCGCTTTTCGATGAACTCGCGGATCGGCTCGCCGTAGCGGCGCAACAGCCACGCCAGAAGCAGGAAGCGGCCGCCGCGCGCCACGATAGCGAGTATGATGAACAGCGCTAGGTTGACGCCAATCACGCCGGACAGGATCGTCACCACCTTGATCGGCGGCAGATGGGCAGCGCCCGAGGTGATCAGCATCAGGATGATGAAGCCGACGCCCGACGAGATACGCAGTTGCTCGAACTCGTCATACTTGCCGTAGAATTCGAGGATGGGCCGCGCCACCGCATCATAGGCGTAGTGGCCGATGAACCAGCCGGCGATGCCGCCCAGCACCGAGGCGACTGTGGCGATCAGCGCGTAGCGATAGGCGCGATCCGGCCGCGACAGCGCCATCGGCAGATAGAGCACGTCGGCCGGCACGAGAAACACCGAGCTTTCGACGAAGGCGATGAAGGCCAGCCACCATTCGGCGGATTTGCGGGCCGCCAGCGACAAGGTCCAGTCGTAAAGTCCGCGAAGCATCGGCACTCCTAATGCATGTCGCCCAAAGTGCGCAGATGCCAGGGGGCAAAGACAGGATGAAAACAACAGCCAAAGCGCACGCGGCCATCCATTCACACGCGCCACATTCCATGCGCCGCCTGTCTAGAAAGATTTTCCGCGCTGCACAATGGCAGCACGACCACGAAATCGAAAGGCGAAGATTGGTCGCATCCAGCGATCCTTAGAATTGGCCAGTTGACGAACAGGCCTCCGACCGTATAGTCCGCGCCCATCCAGGCCGTCCGGCCTGAGCCCCTATGGCGGAATTGGTAGACGCGCTCGACTCAAAATCGAGTTCCGCAAGGAGTGCTGGTTCGATCCCGGCTAGGGGCACCACCCTTCGCTCTTCGAGCTTCGGGTGGCAAGCCACCCTCTTGGAGCTTCGAAGCTTGATAGGCGAGAGAGTGCTCTCCGAAGCCTTGGCGAAGGAGGATCACCGCCACCTCAGCAAGCTCACCACCCTTCGCTCTTCGAGCTTCGGGTGGCAAGCCACCCCTCTTCGAGCTTCGAAGCTCGATAGACGAGGGAGTGTCCTCCGTAGCCTTGGCGAAGGAGGATCACCGCCGCCTCAGCAAACTCTTCATCCGGTTGCGCAGCAGGCGGGCCATGTTGCGGGTCTCGCGGTAGAGATGAAGCTGCGAGGCGGCCTGGCGCGCGAGGCGGTCGGCGTCCGGAGTCAGGCCGATCACCAGCGTGCCGATCGGCTTGCGCTCGGTCCATAGCCTGCTCATTACCGGATGGTCCGGCATGGCACAGGAGTCGGTCATCATGATGTTGGGATCGTCGAGATGCTGCCTGGTGACCTCGATCATCAGCAGCGTGCCCGGCGAATAGGCCGATATCGTCTCGTCATAGGCCGTCTTCCAGGTATAGGCGACGCCGGCCTCGACGAAGACAATCAGGCAGGCGATGGTGCGGCCGTCGAGCGTCAGCGAATGGATGCGGCACATGTCCTGTTCGGCGAGCCTGTGCACGGCCTCGCGGGCGAAGGCGGCGCGGTAGCGGTCGATCGCCATGGCGGTGCGCTCGCGGCCCTTCCAGCCGGCGGCCTCCAGCGTCAGGAAGCTTTCGATGGCATGGCGGATTTCTTCAGGGCCGCGCGCCACCAGATGCTCCAGCCTGCCGAGGTCGGCAAGGCGCCGCTTCAGGCGGCGGAACTCGCGATAATGGTGCGCGCGCAGCGAAGCCTTCAAATAATCGTCACCGTCGAGTTCGCTCTCCAGCGCGGGGCGCTGGGTCTGGCCGGTGGTGACCAGCATCAGGCCGCGCGTCTCGGCCACGGTGCCAAGCAGGCTCGCCACCGGACCGTCGAGCCTGATGTCGGGCAGGACGAAGACTTTCGGCAGCTTGAGGTGCGGGCGCGACAGCATCGAGAAGAAATCCTCGACGACGCCGACCGGATCGTCGCGATCGATGAGCGGCGTGCCGAGCGGACCGAACGGGCTCGACCAGGCGCGCATCACCGGAACGCCGAGCGGCACCACCGGGCGCTCGACCGAGATCGGCACCAGAAGGCGCAGCCGGTTGCGGTATTCGTCGCCGTCGCGGATCACCGCCAGCCGCACCTCGCGATCTTCCAGCCGGGGCATGGCCGGCGCCAGGAAGCGCGGGTTGAAGAAAACGTTCGGCTCGATCGTGCGGGCGCAGAGATAATCGAGTTCCTCGACCAGATCGAAGCCGGCCGATGCCGGGTAGATGGCGAGCTTGCGCTCTGGCCGGTTGTTGGCGAGGATTTCGATATGGGCGGGGTCGGCGTCGCGCGCCAGGCCGGCAAGGCCCGACACCATGGCGCCGGCGGTGCCGCCGCTGGTTTCCTCGAGCAACGGGATGGCGGCCATCAGGCGGCTCCTTTGGCTGGCACGAAGATCGCCATGACGATGCCGAGCTTGCGCCACACCGTGAAGGACAGTGCGCTGGCCTCGAAGATCATGGCAAAGGCGGTGGCCATGGCCGCGCCCCACAGGCCGAAATGCGGGATCAGCACCACGTTGAGGCCGATGTTGAAGGCCAGTGTCATGGCATAGACGGCGGCGCAGATATTCTGGTTGCCGCTCATGGTGAGCAGGCTTTCGCATGGGCCGACGGCGGCGCGCGCCACGACACCGAAGACGAGCAGGAACAGAAGCGGATAGCCCGACGTGAATTCGGGGCCGAACAGCACCAGCATGGGTTCGCCGAGCGCCAGCACCAGCAGCGCCATCAGCAGCGAGGGCCAGAAGGTCCACGACACCGTCTCGCGGGCGAAGGCGGCAAGCTTTGCCGGCTCGCCATGGGTGAACTGCGCGTAGCGCTGGGCGACGCCGGCCTTGACGGCGAAATAGACGAAATGCACCAGCGCCAGCGTCTTCACCGTCGCGAAATAGACGGCGACGTCGTTGGGATCCATATAGGCGCCGACCATCAGCACGTCGGCATTGGTGAGCAGGAAAAAGAAGCTCTCGACCAGAAAGATCGGTAGCGAGACGATGAACCATTGCGCGAAATGCACCTTCATCGGCCCGGCCGGGATCTGCCTTTCCATGCGGTGTGTGACGCCGATCAACTGACCGAGCGTGGTGACATAGGTGGCCGCGATCGAAGCGAAGATCGCCGTCCTGGCGTCGGCGGCATAGCCGGCGTAGAGCATCAGCGCCATGAACAGCAGGATCAGCACCGGCCGCACTAGATAGGTCGGCGACAAGGCAAATAACGCCCAGCTGTTCGCCCTGGCCTGGCCCTGCAGCAGATCCGACACCGCGATCATCGGCAGGCAGATGACGCCGAGGATGAACGGGATGACGTAGTAGTTTTCGATCCAGGGCGCCGCCAGCCAGACGCCGAGCGCGCCGAGCCCGGCGATGACCGTCGACGCGATCAGCACGAACAGGCGGCTGGCCACGACGATGCCGCGCAGTTCATCCATCAGGCCGCGCTCGCGGTATTCGGGGATGAAACGGATGACCGAGGTGTGGAAGCCGAGGCAGGCAAGATTGCCGACGATCACCATCGTCACCCAGACGAGGACGAAGATGCCGTATTCGAACGACCCCATCCAGCGCGCCATCAGCACCTGGCTGATGAAGGCGATGACGGCGCTGACGATGCGGATGGAGAAGGCGATGACCGACATGCGGCCAGCCTCGCCGCGTTCATCGGCGGTGAACAGCACGGCATCGATGCGGCCAAGCAACGGCTCGACGCGCAGCGCCAAACGCTGCGGCAAAAACCGCCCGGCTGTCGTGGCCGCGGAAAAGCGCACCCCGATTAGTCTCCGTTTTCCGCCTCTTTTTCAGGCTTTGATGTAGCGAAGACACATTAAGAAACGGTTGGGTGGGGGGCCTTACCTCGCCCTTGTGGCAGTTCGGTTGAGGGTGACGAGACACCGTACTCGTTCGAGTTCGAAGCCGAATGGTGCGGCTGAAGGCGGGTTGGTCGGCGGGACAGCGCCCCCCTCTGGCCTGCCGGCCATCTCCCCCTCAGGTGGGGAGATCGGCTAAATGGGACCGTCAGCGCCGCCCCTTGTCTGCCCTTCGGGCACCTTCTCCCCGTATAGGGACTGTATAGGGACGGGGAGAAGGGAAGTTACGCAAAAGCGCCGTGGCAGTGCTTGTATTTCTTGCCGGAGCCGCAGGGGCAGGCTTCGTTGCGGCCGACCTTGCCCCAGGTCGCCTGATTGTTGGGGTCGCGATCCTCGGGGGCGACGATGGCGGCTGTCTCCGGGCGGACCAGGAGGGCTGTTTCGCCGCCGTCGAAATCGTTCTCGCCGGTGGTGCCGTCGATATGGGTGCCGAACATATCCGGAGCTTCCGGAGGCGGGGCTTCGGCGGCCTGGCGGACCAGTTCGACGCGCATCAACTGCGCGGTGACGGCCTGGCGCAGGTTGCCGAGCATCGCCTGGAACAGCTCGAAGGCTTCGCCCTTGTACTCCTGCAGCGGATCACGCTGCGCGTAGCCGCGGAAGCCAACGACGGAGCGCAGATGGTCGAGGTTGACGATGTGCTCGCGCCATAGATGGTCGAGCGTCTGCAACACGACCGAGCGCTCGACATAGGTCATCACCTCGGGGCCGAAACGCTCGGCGCGCTCCTTGGCGGCGGCTTCGGCGGCCTGCGTGATACGCTCGCGGATGTCGTCCTCGGCGATGCCTTCTTCCTTGACCCACTCCTCGACCGGCAGGTCGAGATTGAGGAATTCGGCGATCTCGGCCTTCAGGCCGGCAACATCCCACTGCTCGGCATAGGCGTTTTCGGGGATGGCCTTGGCGACGATCTCGTCGATGACGCCCTCGCGCATCTCGGTAATGGTTTCAGAGAGGCCTTCGCCGTCCATCAGCTCGATGCGCTGTTCGAACACCACCTTGCGCTGGTCGTTCGAAACATCGTCATATTTCAACAGGTTCTTGCGGATGTCGAAATTGCGCGCCTCGACCTTCTTCTGCGCCTTTTCCAGCGCCTTGTTGATCCAGGGGTGGATGATCGCTTCGTCTTCCTTGAGGCCGAGCTTCTGCAGCATGCCGTCCATGCGCTCGGAGCCGAAGATGCGCATCAGGTCATCCTGCAGCGACAGGAAGAATTTCGAGCGGCCGGGATCGCCCTGGCGGCCGGAGCGGCCACGAAGCTGGTTGTCGATGCGGCGCGATTCATGGCGCTCGGTGGCGAGCACGTAGAGGCCGCCGGCGGCCAGCGCCTTTTCCTTCAGCCGCTCGACGTCGGCAATGATTTCCTTTTCCCGTGCTTCGCGCTCGGGCCCGGCGGGCATGTCGCCCAGTTCCTCGGCAATGCGCATCTCGGCATTGCCGCCGAGCTTGATGTCGGTGCCGCGGCCCGCCATGTTGGTGGCGATGGTGATGACGCCGGGCTTGCCGGCCTGGGCGACGATCGCAGCCTCGCGCTCGTGGTGGCGGGCGTTCAGCACCTCGAAATCCTTGAAGCCTTCCTTGCGCAGGCGCTCGGCCAGCTGCTCCGACTTCTCGATCGAGGTCGTGCCGACCAGCGTCGGCTGGCCCTTGGCGCTGGCTTCGCGGATCTCCTTGACGATCGCCTTGTACTTCTCCTCGACCGTCCGGTAGACCTCGTCGTCCTCGTCCTTGCGGATGACCGGCAAATTGGTCGGGATCTCGGTGACTTCGAGGCCGTAGATGTTGCCGAATTCCTCGGCCTCGGTCAGCGCCGTGCCGGTCATGCCGGAAAGCTTCTTGTAGAGGCGGAAGTAGTTCTGGAAGGTGACTGAGGCCAGCGTCTGGTTCTCCGGCTGGATCGCCACATGTTCCTTGGCTTCCAGTGCCTGGTGCAGGCCTTCCGAATAGCGGCGGCCGGGCATCATGCGGCCGGTGAACTCGTCGATGATGACGATCTCGCCGTTGCGCACGATATAGTCCTTGTCGCGCTGGAACAGCTGGTGCGCCTTCAGCGCGTTGTTGACGTGGTGGACGATGGCGACATTCTCGACGTCGTAGAGCGACTCGCCCTTCAAGAGGCCGGCGTCGCGCAGCATGTTCTCCAGCTTCTCGGTGCCTTCTTCGGTGAAGATCGAGGTCTTCTGCTTCTCGTCGATCTCATAATCCTGCGGCTGCAGCTGGATGATGAAGGTATCGATGGTGTTGTACATTTCCGAACGGTCCTCGAGCGGACCGGAAATGATCAGCGGCGTGCGCGCCTCGTCGACCAGAATGGAATCGACCTCGTCGACGATCGCGTAGTTGTGACCGCGCTGCACCATCTGGGCGCGCTCGTATTTCATGTTGTCGCGCAGGTAGTCGAAGCCGAGCTCGTTGTTGGTGGCATAGGTGACGTCGGACGCGTAAGCGACGCGGCGCTCCTCGTCGGAGAGGCCGTGGACGATGACGCCGACCGACAGGCCGAGGAATTTGTAGACCCGGCCCATCCATTCGGAGTCGCGGGTGGCGAGATAGTCGTTGACGGTGACGACATGGACGCCGTTGCCGGCCAGCGCGTTGAGATAGACCGGCAGCGTCGCGACCAGGGTCTTGCCCTCGCCGGTGCGCATCTCGGCAATGCCGCCATTGTGCAGCACCATGCCGCCGATCAGCTGGACGTCGAAGGGGCGCATGCCGAGCACACGGCGCGCCGCCTCCCGGGCGGTGGCGAAGGCCGGGATCAGAAGGTCGTCAAGGCTGGCGCCATTGGCGACATCCTGGCGGAATTTTTCGGTGCGGCCGGCGAGTTCGGCGTCGGAGAGCGCCCGCATCTCGTTTTCCATGGCATTGATCGCCTCGACACGGGGCCGGGTCGATTTGACCCGACGGTCGTTGGAGGAGCCGAAAACCTTACGGGCGAGACCGCCGAGACTGACCATCCAATGGTCCTTTCGATAGAATTCTCAATCTAGATGGGCGCCGGCCGGCCCCATCAAATCCGCGTGAACGCACCGCTTGAATACGGGCAAACACAAAAAGCGCCCGGAAAACGGTTCTGGACGCCAAGTCGCTGGACAGATAAGAGGGGGCTCAACTGATGTCAACGCCGCGCTGGCCCTGCCGGTCGCGCCAAATTCCGCCACAATCTGGCTGATCTGGAAGCCATCCCTCCTACAATCCTCGACCGGAGTCATCTTAATGTCCTTGTTGTTCCGCCGTGCGTCGCTTGCCAGCCTTGGCCTGGCCTTCGGCCTGTCGGCTCTTTGCCTGTCGCCTGTCATGGCGCAGGAGACCGCTCCCGCTGCTCCGGCCGATGCGGCGGCACCCGCGGCGAAGCCGGTCGACCCCAATGCCGTCGTCGCCACGGTCAACGGCCAGCCGCTCACCGAGGCCGACCTCGTGCTTGCCGAAGGCGAGCTGTCGCAGCAGTTTGCGCAGCTGCCGCCCGAACAGCGCCGCGCCGCGGCACTTTCGGCGGCCATCGAGATCCGCGTCATGGCTGCCCAGGCCGTCGCCACCGGTCTCGACAAGAATCCCGACTTCCAGCGCCGCATGGCCTTCCTGCAGCAGCGCGCGCTGCATGGCGAGATGGTCGAAAAGGGCGTCGTCGACAAGGTCACCGACGCCGAGATTCGCGCCCGCTACGACGAGGAGATCGCCAACACGCCGCCGGTCAACGAGGTACATGCCCGTCACATCCTCGTGAAGACGAAGGAAGAGGCCGAGGCCATCATCAAGCAGCTCGACGGCGGCGCCGATTTCCAGAAGCTCGCCAACGAGCACACCAGCGATCCCTCAGGCAAGTCCAATGGCGGCGACCTCGGCTGGTTCGGACCTGGCCAGATGGTGCCGGAGTTCGACAAGGCGGCCTTCGCCCTCGATGTCGGCAAATACACCGAGCAGCCGGTGCAGTCGCAGTTCGGCTGGCATGTCATCAAGCTCGAGGACAAGCGCGCCAAGCAGCCGCCGGCCTTCAACGACGTCAAGGACCAGGCCAAGCAGGCGGTCATCCGTGACAAGTATTTCGCGCTGGTCAAGTCGCTGCGCGCCGGTGCCAAGGTCGAGATCCCCGATGCCAACCTGAAGAAGACCGTCGACGCGCTGGAAAGCGGCAAGTAAGCCTTAAAGTTTTTTCAAAAAGGGGCGCGGCAGCGAACATTGCCGCGCCTTTTTTATTGGCCGGCTTCGGCCGCTATGCCTTGCAGGAGATAGCGGACCATCTTGCGGATCGTTGCCTCGGGCTCGTCGAGTCGGTTGGTCAGGAGATGGCGCCAGGCATAGGAAGCGAGGAGATCGGCGACCACGGCCGCATCGATATCGCCCGCCACCTCGCCCCTTGCCTTGGCGCGCTCGATGATCTGGCCGGTGTGGGCACGGCGTCCGCCGGCGTAGCCGGCAAGGGCCGCCGCCGCGGTTTCATCCGACTGCGCCTCGGCGATCAGCGACCGGAACACGCTGCCCGACGATGTGTCGCGCCAGTGCGCGAACAGATTCACCAGGAAGCCGACGATATCCTCTTCCAGTTTTCCGGTATCGGGGACGTCGACACGTTTCTGCCGCTGGTAGACTTCGAGCAGCAGTGCGGCCTTGCTCGGCCACCAGCGATAGATGGTCGGTTTGCCCGCGCGCGCACGCCGCGCCACGGCCTCGATCGAAAACCCGGCATAGCCCGCCTCGACCAGCACGGCTTCGGCGGCCTCCAAAATGGCTTCGGCGCTGTCGGGGTTGCGCCTGGCGCCAATCGATCTGCGTGCCGGATCGGCGCCCTCGGCCATTTGCGTCGTCCTCGCCAACAATTTCGCCGGCCATCATAGGTGAGCCGGCGATCAAACGAAACGGGCCGTTTTTCCATGGACTGTTTTTCCATGGACTGGGGGAAAGCTCCGGGGTGGGTTTGCCGCCCGGCAAGCGCCGACAAAACGCCCTTGCGCCCGCGCGTCGTATCGGGCAAACCGGCCTTCCCTTGCGATTTTCCCGCCCGAGGTCCCATGTCCACGACGATTTCGCCGCTCGCGCCGAAGAAATACCCCAAGATGCCTGTCATCGAAGGGGTGCGCATCGCCACCGCCGAAGCGGGGATAAAGTACAAGAACCGTACCGACCTTCTGGCCATGGTCTTCGATCCCGGCACCACGGTCGCCGGCGTGTTCACGAAGTCGAAATGCCCGTCGGCACCGGTCGATTTCTGCCGGCAGAACCTTGGCGCCGGCAAGGCCCGGGTGCTGGTCGTCAATTCCGGTAACGCCAACGCCTTCACCGGCAGGAAAGGCCGCGAATCCACCGCGCTGACGGGCGAGGCGGCAGCCAAGGCGGCCGGCTGCGCGGCAGGAGAGGTTTTCCTGGCCTCGACCGGCGTCATCGGCGAGCCGCTCGACACCACCAAGTTCAGCCACCTGCTCGCCGGGCTGGTCAGCGACGGCAAGCCCGACCTGTGGACCGAGGCGGCGAAGGCCATCATGACCACGGACACCTATCCGAAAGTGGCGACGCAGACGGTCAAGCTCGGCGACACCAATGTCACCATCAATGGTATCTCCAAGGGGGCCGGCATGATCGCCCCCGATATGGCGACGATGCTGTCCTTCATCGCCACCGACGCGCCGATCGCGGCGCCGGTGCTGCAGGATCTGCTGTCGCGCGGCACGGCCAAGACCTTCAATGCGGTGACCGTCGACAGCGATACGTCGACCAGCGACACGCTTCTGATCTTCGCAACCGGCAAGGCCGCGAAGCGCGGCGCTCCAGAAATAACCGACCCCAGGGATGCCCGCCTCGGCACGTTCCGCCGGGCGCTCGGCAAGGTGCTGAAGTCGCTGGCGCTGCAGGTGGTGCGCGACGGCGAGGGTGCCCGCAAGCAGGTCGAAGTCACCGTCACCGGCGCGAAATCGGCGCGCTCGGCCAAGCGCATAGCGCTGTCGATCGCCAATTCGCCGCTGGTCAAGACGGCGGTCGCCGGCGAGGACGCCAATTGGGGCCGGGTCGTCATGGCCGTCGGCAAGGCCGGCGAGCCCGCCGACCGCGACCGGCTGTCGATCTGGTTCGGCGACAACAGGCTGGCGCATGAGGGCGAGCGCGACCCTGCCTATTCGGAGGAAAAGACTTCGACCTACATGAAGCGCGACGATATCCGCATCCGTGCCGATATCGGCATTGGCCGCGGCAAGGCGACGGTGTGGACCTGCGATCTCACCAAGGAATATGTCGCCATCAATGGCGATTACCGGAGCTGATCGCCTTGGTTTCGCGCCACCCCGCAAGCATGCTCGCGACCGTGCGCCGCTATGAGGCGGCCGGCTTTCGCGCCTGGCCGGCGGCCGCCGTCCACTATGACGGCACCTGGGTGGTGCGGCTGACCGCCGGCCATCCGGCCAAGCGGCTGAATTCGGTCAATCCGCTCGATCCCGGCGACACCCAGCACATTGCCGACCGCATCGGGCGCGCCAGCCGTCGTTTCGACGCCTATGGAAGGCCGCTGACCTTCCGCATGTCGCCGCTGTCAGGTCCTGACCTGGCCAGCCATCTCGACGAGGGGGGCTGGAGCCGGTTCGACGAATCGCTGGTCATGCGGTTGCCGCTGGCCGACGCGCAGCTCGACGCCGCCATGGACCAGATTCCGCTCAAGGATATCAGCCGCTTCATCGGCGCGTCGCTCAAGGTCAGCGGCTCGGACGTTTCGCTGCGGCCCGGCCTGTCGGAGATCATCGGCGCCATCCAGCCCGAGGCTGGCTTGTTCGCTCTCGAAGATGGAGCCGAAGCGCTGGCGACGCTGATCTGCGTGCATGACGGCGATCTCGCCGGCCTGTTCGAGGTCGCCACCGACAAGTCGGCGCGCAACAAGGGGCACGGCCGCAACCTGATCCGGTCGGCGCTGAAATGGGCGAGGCTGCGCGGCGCGCGGGAAGCCTGGCTGCAGGTCGAGGCCGGCAATGTGCCGGCGCTGGCGCTCTATCGGTCGCTCGGTTTCGATGAGGTCTATCGCTACCACTATCGCCGGCCGCCCGGACATGAATGATCTTGCGAATCCCGGCAAGCGGCTGCTGCTGGTTGCCGCCTGCGCGCTGGTCGACGCCGACGGCCGCGTGCTCCTGGCGCAGCGCCCCGAGGGCAAGCAGCTTGCCGGCCTGTGGGAATTTCCGGGCGGCAAGGTCGAGCCCGGCGAGACGCCGGAACAGTGCCTCATCCGCGAACTGCATGAAGAGATCGGCATCGAGACCGAGATTCCATGCCTGGCGCCGCTCACCTTCGCCAGCCATTCCTATGACGACTTCCATCTCTTGATGCCGCTGTTTGTCTGCCGCCGTTTCCGCGGCATTGCCCAACCCAGGGAAGGGCAGGCGCTGAAATGGGTGCGGCCAAAGCAAATGCGCGACTATCCGATGCCGCCGGCCGACGCGCCGTTGATCCCGTTTCTCATCGATCTCCTCTAGAGATCGGGGGACGGATCGGAAACACGGTCCATATCAGCCAGCGTTAATGGAAGATTTATCTCATCGTGAAAAATTGACGCATGGCCGTGTCGTCGCGGCCGCGTCGCCGATTCACTGGGGAGCGATAGCATGAGCCTAGACAGGGATTGGGATTCGATCCGGCCCGACCGCGGCTTTCGTGCCGCCGATGCCGGCATGGGCATCCTGCGCGTGACCCTGCTGTTCGGATCGGCCGCGGTGGCGCTGGCGCTGATCGCAACCCCTTTTCTCGACAGCCAGACGCGCTCGCAATCGGTGCGCGATGATTTTCCCGGCGGCCTCGACATGACGGCAACCGGCTCGATCAGCCATCGCACCACCTATACGGTGCGCCGCAGCGTGCTGCAGCCGCAGCCCGGTTCGGTGTGCATCATCGGGACTGACGGCAGGACCAGCGGCGCCTGCTGACATGGTTAACATATTTTCTAAAGGCGGTGGTTTCATCGCCTGTTAAGCCTTTGCCGTTAACCTTTCTTAACAGATCGGCGGTAAGGTCCTGGCAACGGGGGTCGAGGTGATGAGAACAGTGCTGCTGCGTTTCCTGACCGACGAAGAGGGCGCCACGGCCATCGAATACGGCCTGATCGTCGCCGTGCTGTCGCTGACGATCGTCGGTGGCATCAACCAAGTCTTCAATTCGATCACCTGGCTGTTCAGCGACAACTCCAGCAGGCTTGCGAACGCCTTCGCACCCTGACTTGCGCGCGTCCGCGGAGGGGTCATTGCCCCTCGCGTCCCTCTAACACAGCCTTCAACGAAATCTTGGCTGAACCGGGCTTCAGCGGTTTTTGCTGCGATGCATCGGGTGCCCAACCTGACATCCAGACGATCGAGAAGCTTGCCCTTACCCGGCCATCAGGGTCGGAAAACCGCTCGGCATAGATTTCGGCGGCGCGGGCAAACAGCCTGCGTGAGCCCGGCCGCCGGCTGCGATCGGCAAGCGCGCTGGTTTCGCCCATGGCGCGCAGATCCGCCATCAGGGCAAACAGGTTGGCATAGCGAACCGTCACGGTCTCGACGTCGGCAACCGGCAAAGCGAGACCGGCGCGCTGCAGCAGCGCACCGGCATCGCGCACATCGGTGAACGGGATGACGCGCGGACTGGCGCCGCCGTAGAGCTCGGTCTCGGCCGCAAGCAGGCTTTCGCGCAGCTCGCCGAGCGTGCCGGCGCCGGCGAAGGCACCGAGGAAAAGCCCGTCTGGCCGCAGCGCGCGGCGGATCTGGATCAGCATGCCGGGAATGTCATTCATCGCCTGCAGCGACAGAAGCGACACCGCCAGATCGAGGCTTTCCGGGTCGAACGGTACGGTTTCCAACGGTGCGATCGAGCCGGCAGCGCCGTTCAGGAAAGCAGCGTCCGTCTCGACGCGGATGATATCCGTCACCTTGCCGCTCGTGGCGAGCGCGTCAGCCGCGGCCGAGGTCTGACAAAACAGCACCGCCGCCTTGCCGAACCTGCGCTCGACGGCACCCAGCCGTTCGGCAAGGTCCTCGACGGCGCGATTCATCAGGAAATCGGCACCGTCAACCGGATGGGTGAGCGCACGCCGCTTGTGCGCCAGCCACAGAGAGGTATCCATTATCGGCTGCACGGGCGGGTCCTTGTTTGTCCGCATCCTGATATAGCTGGTACAGCTGGCGCGGAGAACCAACCACGTGGCCGATCGGAGGTCCAAGATCAAGTCCATCGAGATCGGGAGCCTCGCCCGGTCGGCCCTCGGCTGGCCGGCGCGCATCCTGTTTCCGCCGGTTTGCGCGGGCTGCCGCCGGCATGTCTCGCAGCCTGGGGTGCTGTGCGGCACCTGCTGGCCGAAGCTGCGGCTTTTGGAGCGGCCCTGGTGCCCGGTGATGGGCACGCCGTTCACCCATCATATGGGCGAGGGCTTTCTCTCGGCCGAGGCAATCGCCGATCCGCCGCCCTTCGAACGGGCGCGGGCGGCTGTCGCCTATTCAGGCGTTGCCCGCCAGATGGTGCAAGGGCTGAAATACCAGGATCGCACCGATCTCGCGCCATGGATGGCGCGCTGGATGGTGCGCGCCGGCGCCGATCTCATCGCCGATGCCGATGTGGTGGTGCCGGTGCCGCTGCACTGGCGGCGGTTCTTCAGGCGGCGCTTCAACCAGTCGGCGGAACTGGCGCGGGCGGTTTGCGAACTCAGCGGGCTGCCTTTCGCGCCTTCCGCCATGCGTCGCGTGAAACTCACCCGCCAGCAGGTCGGGCTGGAACGGCAGGAGCGCGAGGAGAATGTACGCGCCGCCTTTCGCGTGCCTGCCGACACGGAAATCGAGATTGCCGGCCGCAGGGTGCTTCTGATCGACGATGTCTACACCACCGGCGCCACCGTGCGCGCGGCCACCAAGGCGCTGAAAAGGGGAGGTGCTGCCGCCGTCGACGTGCTGACCTTCGCCCGGGTGTTGCCGGGGGACTTTCGGGCGGACGACTCCGCCACTATATAGGTCGGCAAGGAAAGCGGAATTTCGTCATGGTCGATGTCACGATCTATACGCGCATGATGTGCGGCTACTGCACGGCAGCCAAGCGGCTGCTGGAGCGCAAGGGCGTCGCCTATACCGAGCATGACGCCTCGTTTTCGCCGGAACTGCGCCAGGAGATGATTTCGCGCGCTCACGGGCGTACGACCTTTCCGCAAATTTTCATCGGCGACAGGCATGTCGGCGGCTGTGACGACCTCCATGACCTGGAGGCCGAAGGCCAGCTGGACAGACTGCTCGCCAATGGCTCGACGGTTTGAGGGTGTGACGATGGGTGTTTTCAAGGCAGCGGCGGTGCAGATGCGTTCAGGCGAAAGCCCCGAGCGCAATGCGGTCGATCTGGAACGGCTGGTGCGCAGGGCGGCGGCGCAAGGCGCGACCTACATCCAGACGCCGGAAATGACCGGAGCGCTGATCCGCGACAGGCAAGCGCGTGCCGCTTCCTTCACATCCGAAGACAAGGACGTCGTCGTCGCAACCGCGCACAGGCTGGCGCGCGAACTCGGCGTCTTCCTGCATATAGGCTCGACCGCCATCCTGCGTGCCGACGGCAAGCTCGCCAACCGGGCGCTGCTGTTCGGCCCGGACGGCGCCACGCTCGCCACCTATGACAAGATCCACATGTTCGACGTCGATCTCGACAATGGCGAGAGCTGGCGCGAATCCGCCGCTTACGAGCCGGGCACCGAGGCTGTCGTGACCGAGGTCGCGGGCGTGAAACTGGGGTTCGCGGTCTGCTATGACCTACGTTTCCCGCAATTGTTCCGCGCCGAGGCGCTGGCCGGCGCCGATCTCTTGACCGTACCCGCCGCCTTCACCCGCCAGACCGGCGAGGCACACTGGCATGTGCTGCTGAGGGCCCGCGCCATCGAGAACGGCGCCTATGTCGTCGCCGCCGCGCAAGGCGGCCTGCATGAAGACGGCCGCGAGACCTATGGCCATTCGCTGATCGTCGATCCGTGGGGCCGCATCATCGCCGAAGCCGCGCATGAGGAGCCTGATGTGATCGTCGCCGAGATCGACCCGGCGCAGTCGCTCGCGGCGCGCAAGAAGATCCCCAATTTGAAGAATGCGCGGGATTTCACCATCAATGCCGGTGCGCTGGAGGCGCCGCGTCTCAGGGGTGCTGCCTCTTGATCCGCTTTTCCCTCATCTGCGAAAACGAGCACGAGTTCGAGGGCTGGTTTCGCAGCAATGACGATTTCGACACCCAGAAGAAACGCGGCTTTGTCGATTGCCCGAGCTGCGGCTCGCACAAGGTGCAGAAGGCCCTGATGGCGCCCGCCGTTTCGACGGCGCGCAAGCAGGAAACCATAGCGCTCGCCATGGGCGAGGCGCAGAAGCAAGCCATGGCGCAACTGAAGGCGATGGCCGAGAAGGTGCGCGAGAATGCCGACTATGTCGGCGACAAGTTCGCCGAGGAAGCGCGCAAGATCCACTTCGGCGAATCCGACCCGCGCGGCATCTATGGCGAGGCAACGCTGGACGAGGCCAAGAGCCTGGCTGATGACGGCGTCGAGTTCATGCCGATCCCGGTGTTTCCGGACGACCGCAACTAAGCGATTAGCTCACGCTGCCGATCAATTTCTCGAGCAGACGCGAAAGCGTCTCCTGTTCGGCACGGGTCAGGCCCGCGAGAATCTCGTGCTCATTGGCAACGTGCGCGGTGACAGCCTCGTCGATCAAGGCGAGGCCCTTTTCGGTCAGCCGCACGACGATGCCGCGCCGGTCATTGGGGTGTGGCTCGCGCTTGATCAACCCAGAGGTTTCGAGCCGGTCGAGCCGGTTGGTCATGGCGCCCGACGTCACCATCGTTGCTTCGTAGAGCGCGGTCGGCATCAGCGCGTAGGGTGATCCGGAGCGGCGCAGCGTCGCCAGCACATCGAACTCCCCGGACTGCAATCCATAACGGGCAAACAGCGGCGCGAGACGATCGCGGGCGATCAGCGATGATGCCTCATTCAATCGCCCGAGCACACCCATCGGCGAGACATCCAGATCCGGCCGCTCCCGTTTCCACTGCTCGATCGCTCGCGCTGCCCTGTCCATTGTCTCACCATCATATATCTTGACGTTAAGAATCTTTGCATTATCTTATCGCAAGATGCAATGCTGGCCAAGAGGCCGCGCACGACAAGGTTCGATCATGAAACTTCTCTGGGATTCGGCGCTCGGCCTGCTTATCGTCACCGGTGGCCTGCTCGGCCTGACGCTGCCCTTCGGCAAGCTCGGCACGGCGGCCGGCGTGCCGGCCATGGTCTGGGCCTTCGTCATTTCGCTCGGCGCCGGCGGCGTGCTGCTGTGCGTGCTTCTGCTGCGCGGTCAGCGCATCCGGCTCACCCTGCACAAACTGCGCTATTTCTTCGTCACCGCGGCGGTGTCTTACGCCGTTCCCAATCTGTTGATGTTCTCGGCCATACCGCATCTGGGCGCCGGCTACACCGGCATCATGTTCACGCTTTCGCCTGTCATCACCCTGGTGTTCTCGATCCTGCTGCGTGTCCGGCGCCCCAATATGCTGGGCATCATCGGCATCGCCGTCGGCTTCGTCGGCGCCGTCATGGTGGCGGTAACGCGCGGCGAGGCCGGCCAGCCGGCCGATCTGTTCTGGGTGGTGATGGGATTGCTGATCCCGGTCAGTCTCGCCGCCGGCAACATCTATCGCACCGTCGACTGGCCTAAAGGCACCGGCCCGATCGAACTGGCCGTCGGCAGCCATCTGGCGTCGGCAACGCTGCTGCTCGCCGGCATTCTCGCCCTGTTCGGTGTCAAGGCTTTCGTTCCGCTCGGCGGCGTGCCGCTGATCGTCGTCGCGCAGGTGGCCTCCGCGTCGGCGATGTTTGCCTTCTTCTTCCGGCTGCAGGCGGTCGGCGGCCCGGTCTATCTCAGCCAGATCGGCTATGTGGCGGCCGCCGTCGGCTTGTTTGCCGGCACGATCTTCCTTGGCGAGCACTATCAGCTGCTGACCTGGGCCGGCGCCGTCATCATCACTGCCGGCGTGTTCATCACCACAAGGGCGCAAAGCCAGAAAGCCTGAGCCTCCAGGGTTCAATCCGCGCCATCGTCGGCGCCGCCGCCGGGCTCCGGCCTCGGATGCCGGCGGCGGTGCGTGGCGGCGGCGCGCGCCGCCTGTTCGTAGATGCCGGTCATCAGTTCGAGCGTGCGCGCGACCTCTTCGAGCTTGTCGGCCATTTCGGGAATGCGCGTCACGGCTTCGATCAGCAGGACGGAACGGATGTCGGCATAACGCTCGGTCACGCGATGTCCAAGCGGCGTCACTTCGTAGGTGACGCCGGCCCTGCCGCTGCCGGTGCGCGTGATCAAACCGCCCTTGAGCAATTTGCGCAAGCTGTACTGGATGTTGGGAATGTCGTCGCGGTTGGTCATCTGGGCAAGATCGCGCACGCTTTTCGGACGGTCGTTCATGCGGATGATGTGGAGCAGCGCGTTCTCCGGTCCGCTGGCGGAAAACTCGATCACCGTGGCGAGGCATTCGGCCTGCCAATGGCCGAACGCCTCGTAGGAGCGCATCAGCGCGTACTCGACTTCGGTGACGTCGATTTCCAGCGGCGTGCGGGCCAGATGCCAGCCGCGATCCAGCAATTCGGCCTGTGTTTCCAGAGATTTGCGCCGTTCAGTCATCTGCCTGTTCCCCCACTGTCAGCATGCGCCGATACCGGTGATTGCGTCTACATGGATTTATGATAGACTTTCTATCATAAATTATAAGAAAAAATGAGGAGAACACCACCGATGAGCATGCTCGACAAGACCGCACCCAATGCGCAGCCTTTCTTCCTCGGCACTTTCGCGTCCAACTGTTCCGGCGGCATGACGGTCACCAAGGTCCCCGAACGCTGGGTCAGTTCTTGGGACAACAATCTGCGGCTGGCGCAGCTGCTCGATGAGGCCGGCATCGACTTCATGCTGCCGATTGCCCGCTGGATCGGCTATGGCGGCGAGACCAACTTTCACGGCAATGTGCTGGAGACGATCACCTGGGCGGCCGGGCTTCTGGCGCTTACCCGCAACATCACGGTTTTCGCCACCACCCATACTGCGGCCAACCATCCTGTGGTCGTCGCCAAGCAACTGGCGACCATCGACCAGATCAGCCGCGGCCGCATCGGCCTCAACATCGTCGCCGGCTGGAACAAGCCGGAATATGAGGCGCTTGGCCTGATTCTGCCCGATGACCACGTGACGCGCTATGGCTATGCGCAGGAGTGGTTCGATATCGTCAGGGCGCTGTGGGAGCGCACAGAGGCTTTCGACTGGGACGGCACCTGGTTCAAGCTCAGGAACGTGCTCGGCGACCCGCGTCCGTCGTCGCGGCTGCCGATCCTCAATGCCGCCGGATCGGAAGAGGGCCGCAAATTCGCGGTCCGCAATGCCGATTTCCTGTTCACGCCGGCGATCGACCTGGCGCGCTCCTGCGACGAGATCGCCGCACTGAAGGAACAGGCGATCTCTGCCGGCAGCAATGTCGATGTGCTGACCTTTGCCCATGTCGTCTGCCGGCCGACCGAGAAGGAAGCCAAGGATTATCTCGAGCATTTCGGTCGCACCAATGCCGATTGGGCGGCGGTCGACAATCTGGTGCGGCTGCAATTCGCCCATGCGCAGTCGTTCCCGCATGATCTGCTGGCACTTATTCGCGATCGCATGGCGGCGGGCCATGGCGGCTTCCCGCTCACCGGCACGCCCGATCAGGTCGCCGACGGGATCTCAGACCTGCACGAGGCCGGGTTTCGCGGGTCGACGCTGTCCTTCGTCGACTATGCCGAGGAATTCCCCTATTTCCGCGACACCGTGCTACCCATTCTCGAACAAAGAGGCATCCGCATCGCACCGGCCGCGATGCAGTCGGCGGCTTAGAGTAATTCCAGGAGTGGTTCGTCGTTTTCATGAAACGACGAACCGCTTCAGGGCTGCGAAGGAGAAGGTTATGTCCACAGCTTCGGGAGAGGGCCCTGTCGGGGTCGCCGATTTCCGCGCCGCCATGCGGCTCATCGTCGGCAATGTCAGCGTCATCACCGCCGGCGTTGGCGAGGACCGCTCTGGCCTGGTCGTCATTTCGGTGGTGTCGCTGTCGGCCGAACCGCCCAAGGTCATCGCCTGCGTCAACCGATCATCGTCGACCTGGCCGGTCATTGAGCGCTACCGGCATTTCGGCGTCAATTCGCTCGGGCCTCAGCACCAGCGTGTGGCCGAGCGCTTCTCCGGCTTTGGCGGCATCAAGGGCAAGGATCGTTATGAGGGCGCCGAATGGATCACGCTAGAGACCGGAGCGTCATTGCTTTCGGACGCGGTGGCCGCGTTCGACTGCAGCCTCGACGAGATGATCGATCGCGGCACGCATTCCATTGTCATCGGCTCGGTCGAGGCGGTGCGCACCCACGATGCCGGCCAGGCGCTGATCTACTGGCGGGGCGGTTACCGGCCGCTCGATGCGTAGGATGTATCGATATTCAGGTGAGGCCGGTCTGCAAACGGCGGCTTCCTGCGCTTCCGGTGCTCACGTACGAAAAGTACGCTCCGCTCCGGTTCTCGGAACCCACCATTTTCGACTCTGCCTGACCTGAATCTCAACACATCCTTGGTGCGAATTCCGCGAACGTGGTCAGACCGATGATTTTTCCGCCAGCACCATGTAGTTGACGTCCATATCCTTCGAGCGCGCCCAGCGGTCGGCCAGCGGATTGTAGGTGACGCCGGTGCGATCGATAACGGTCAGGCCGGCGCCACCAAGCGCTTTCTCCAGCTCTTCCGGACGCACCAGCTTGCCGAACTGGTGGGTGCCGCGCGGCAACCAGCGCAGCACATATTCGGCGCCGATGATGGCCAGCCCCAGCGCCTTCAGCGTGCGGTTGATGGTGGCCACGAACATGATGCCGCCGGGCCGGACCATCTGACCGCATTTGGCGACGAACAGGTCGATATCGGCGACATGCTCGACCACTTCCATGTTGAGAATGACGTCGAATGTCTCGCCGGCATCGGCAAGGTCCTCGGCGGTCGTGGCGCGATAGTCGACGCTCACATTGCCCTCGGCCGCATGCAGCTTCGCCACTTCGATGTTCGTCTCGGAGGCATCTGCTCCGACCACCTCGGCGCCAAGCCGCGCCATAGGCTCGCAAAGAAGACCGCCGCCACAGCCGATATCGAGGATGCGCAGGCCCTCGAAAGGCCGCGCCGCACGCGGGTCACGGCCGAAGCGCGTCGCTATCTGGTCGCGGATATAGGAAAGCCGGACCGGGTTGAATTTGTGCAGCGGACGAAACTTGCCGTTCGGGTTCCACCACTCGGCGGCAAGGGCGGAAAAGCGTTCCACTTCTCCGGCATCGATCGTCGATCGTCGGGGCTCTGGCATTATTTGGTCTCCTCGAACGCTAGGAAGTCGGGCGTGAGGCCGCGAATGTCAAGGCAGCATTTTTCCTCCACTGGCCAAGCAATGCGCTCTGTCAGGACATGTCACCTGCCGGGCATTGGGGGCGAAACACAATCGGCCTGGCGGGCGAAGAGAGGATACGCTTTGAGTTCAAAGGGAGACGACGATGACACGGAAGATGGCTTCGATCCTGTGGCGCCGGCTGGATGTGGAAGGCCACGACGCCTGCCTGCTTTCGCAGACCGACGGCGGGTTCAGTCTCCAGGGACAGGCCATCGTCGTCCAGGACGGCGAACCATGCTGCCTTGCCTATGAGGTGATTTGCGACGCCGGCTGGCGCACCCGATCGGCGCGTGTCGAAGGCTTTCTCGGCATGCGCAAGCTGCACTATGAGATCGAACGCGATTCCGACGGCCGGTGGATGCTGAACGGTGAACCGCAGAACGGTGTTGCCGGCCTCGTCGACGTCGACCTTGGTTTCACGCCGGCGTCGAACCTGCTGGCGATCCGCCGGCTCGCTCTCGGCATCGGGGAGACGATGCCCGCTCCGGCTGCCTACCTGACCTTCCCTGCGCTGGAACTGGTGCGTCTGGAACAGAGCTATCGTCGCCTTGACGGGACCCGCTACGCCTATGCCGCGCCGATGTTCGGTTATGAGGAGATACTCCGTGCTTCGCCGCACGGCTTCGTCGTCGATTATCCTGGCCTGTGGACGAGCGTGGCAGCGTCGGACTGAGGCGAAGCTCTGGTGCTGCCTATTTCGCGTCCAGCACATCGCGCAGCTTCGCGGCCAGTTGCTCGATGCTGAACGGCTTGGCCAGGAAGTGCACGTCATGGTCGAGCACGCCGTTGTGGACGACGGCATTCCTGGTGAAACCAGTGGTGAAGACGACTTTCAGGCCGGGTTGGCGCGCCACCGCCTCTTCGGCGAGCTTGCGGCCGTTCATCACCGGCATAACAATGTCCGTGAAAAGCAGGGCAATGCCAGGTGTCGCGGCTAGCTTCTCAAGAGCCTCCTGACCGCTTCCAACGTGGATGACTGTATAGCCGAGTTCGCGCATGGCCTCTGTCGTGGCGGCCCGCACGCCGGCGTCGTCCTCGACGACGAGGATCGTTTCGGTGACCTTGGCGGTGCTGTCGCCGCGCTCGGCATGTACTGCCGCCTCCTCCGGTCCGAAAAAACGGGGCAGGTAGATCCTGACCGTCGTGCCTTCGCCCGGTTCGGAGTAGATCTTGACGTGGCCCCCCGACTGTTTGACGAAGCCGAACACCTGGCTCAGCCCAAGTCCCGTGCCCTTGTTGACCGGCTTGGTCGTGAAAAAGGGCTCGAACGCCTTCGCCATCACATCCGCCGGCATGCCCTCACCGGTATCGCTGACCGCAATCATCACATACTGGCCGGCGGTCACCTCGGGATGGGTGGTGGCGTAACTGTCGTCGAGATGGCTGTTGGCGGTTTCGACGGTCAGCTTGCCGTCTTCGCCCATCGCGTCACGGGCATTGACGGCCAGGTTGAGAATCGCATTCTCGATCTGGCTGGGATCCGCGTGGGTTTTCCACAGGCCGCCCGCCAGAACCGTTTCGATGCGGATGCCTTCACCCAGAACACGACGCAGAAGGTCGGACATGCCGGTCACCAGCCGGTTGGCGTCGACGACCTGCGGTGCCAGCGGCTGCTGGCGGGAGAAGGCAAGCAGCCGGGAGGTCAGATTGGCGGCACGGCTGGCCGCGTCGGCCGCGGCCTCGATGAGCTTTTCCAAGTCGTGCTCGCCGCGCTTCAGCTTGCGCTGGGCAAGGTTCATCGCGCTGAGGATCACCGCCAGCATGTTGTTGAAATCGTGGGCGATGCCGCCGGTCAGTTGCCCGACGGCCTCCATCTTCTGCAACTGGCGTATCTGCGACTCGGCTTTTTCACGCGTCTGGATCTCGTTGCCGAGTTCGATGTTCTTGCGCATCAGCTCTTCCTGGCCGACGACAACGTCGCGGAAGCGGCGGCGGGATTCGCGGATGGTGTAGACGCCGAGCAGGAAGATCGCCAGCAGGGCCGCCAGCGAACCGATGCGCAACCAGATTTCAACTCGGTCCGTGTGCTCGTCGCGCGCGGCGATGTCGGCGGCGCCGATGCGGCGGATCGTATCCATGCTGGTGCGGATTTCGTCCATGGCGGCCTTGCCCTGTCCGCTGCGGACCAGTTGCAGCGCGTCGGCCGCGTCGCCCTTGTCATAGAGGGCAATTGTCCGGGCCTGTTCAGCCTGCTTTTGCGAAAGCGCGTCCTTGATGTGATTGATCTGCTGGACGAGCTGGTCGTCCGAAGCCGTCATGGCGTCGATGCGGGAGAGCTGCCCCGGAATGGCATCGACTGCCTTCCGGTAAGGTTCGAGATAGGATTTCTCGCCGGTCAAGAGATAGCCGCGCTGACCGCTCTCGGCGTCCTGCGCCATTGAAAGCAGCCCGGAAAGCAACTGTTGATACTCGATTGTCTCGCGAGCGGCGGCGCGATTGGCTCGCTGGCTTTCGACGAGCACGGCACGGGCGCCGACGATCAGCGCCAATACAGCGAAGCCGGTGACGAGTGGTACCGATTGCCATCGCATGGCACGCCGAAGACGGGCAATCATCTATTCTGCCGAACCAAAAGGAATTCCTCGCGGGTCACATTTGGTAAGCGGCACTGGCCTGGAAGGCAATATGCAGTCTTCTTGAAGCCGGCAGTCCGCGGCCAGCCTTGCGAAACCTTCATCATTTGGCTAAGGAGGCCGCGCATTGAGCGGCCGGCGGCAGCCGGGCGCTTTCCTCCGTTTCCGGCTCCAGGCCGGCTTCAGTCAAAGGCATTTCGCTTCCATGGCGCGCATCGTGATGAAATTCGGCGGAACCTCCGTCGCCGACATCGCCCGCATCCGCAATGTGGCGCGTCACGTCAAACGCGAGGTCGACGCCGGCCATGAGGTGGCGGTGGTGGTTTCGGCGATGGCCGGCAAAACCAACGAACTGGTCCAATGGACGCGCGAGGCATCGCCGATGCACGATGCGCGTGAATATGACGCGGTCGTCGCTTCCGGCGAGCAGGTCACGGCTGGCCTTCTGGCGATCACGCTTCAGAACATGGGCGTTCATGCCCGCTCCTGGCAGGGCTGGCAGGTCCCGATCAAGACCGACAACGCGCATGGCGCGGCGCGCATCCTCGACATCGACGGCGCTTTCCTGGTCAAGCGCTTCGGCGAAGGCCAGGTCGCCGTGATCGCCGGCTTCCAGGGCATCGGGCCTGACAATCGGATCGCCACGCTCGGACGTGGCGGCTCCGACACCAGCGCCGTGGCCATCGCCGCGGCGGTCAAGGCCGACCGCTGCGACATCTACACCGATGTCGACGGCGTCTACACCACCGATCCGCGTATCGAGCCGAAAGCGCGCCGGCTGGCCAAGATTTCGTTCGAGGAAATGCTTGAAATGGCTTCGCTCGGCGCCAAGGTTCTGCAGGTGCGTTCGGTCGAGCTTGCCATGGTGCACAGGGTGCGTACCTTCGTGCGGTCGTCTTTCGACGATCCCGACGCGCCCGGAATGGGGGATTTGCTCAATCCTCCGGGAACGCTCATTTGCGACGAGGAAGAGATCGTGGAACAGCAGGTCGTCACCGGAATTGCCTACGCCAAGGACGAGGCCCAGATTTCGCTGCGCCGCGTCGGCGACCGCCCAGGCGTCGCCGCCGGCATTTTCGGGCCGCTTGCCGAGGCCAACATCAACGTCGACATGATCGTCCAGAACATCTCCGAGGACGGCAAGTTCACCGACATGACCTTCACGGTGCCATCGGGCGACGTCGACAAGGCGCTTGCCGTGCTCGATCGGCTGAAGGCCGAGGTCGGCTATGATGTCGTGCAGTCGGAAGCCGGCATGTCCAAGGTTTCGGTTATCGGCATCGGCATGAGGAGCCACGCCGGTGTCGCGGCCACCGCCTTCAAGGCGCTGGCCGACAAGGCGATCAACATTCGCGCCATCACCACCTCCGAGATCAAGATTTCGATACTGATCGACGGTCCGTATACGGAACTTGCGGTTCGCACTTTGCATTCCGTCTACGGTCTGGATAAGCAGTAGCAGACTGAATCAGTTGTTGCGCGCGTGCCGGCCGCGGCGGAAACTGCGCCGGCAAGTGTTTCATTGGAGAAGAAGCCGCGATGCGTGACCAGGCCAGTGGCCCGCGCGTTTTGCTGAAACGGCTCCGCGAGCTCATGCAAGAGCCGCTGGAGCCGCAGGAGCGGCTTGACCGCATCGTGCGCGACATCGCCTCCAACATGGTCGCGGAAGTGTGCTCGCTTTACGTGCTGCGCGCAGATTCGGTGCTCGAGCTCTACGCCACCGAAGGTTTGAACCCGAACGCCGTCCACCTGGCGCAACTGAGGCTGGGGCAGGGCCTTGTCGGCACGATTGCCGCCAGCGCGCGGCCGCTCAACCTGTCCAACGCGCAGGAACACCCGGCTTTCGCCTATCTGCCGGAGACCGGGGAAGAGATCTACAATTCCTTCCTTGGCGTGCCAGTGTTGCGGGCAGGGCGCACTCTGGGCGTCCTTGTCGTCCAGAACAAGACCATGCGCCATTATCGCGACGACGAGGTTGAGGCGCTGGAAACCACCGCGATGGTCATCGCCGAGATGATCGCCACCGGCGATCTGGCGCGGCTGACCCGGCCGGGCCTCGAACTCGATTTGCGACGCCCGGTCAGTTTCACCGGCCTGTCCTTCAACGAAGGCGTCGGGCTTGGCCATGTCGTGCTGCACGAGCCGCGCATCGTCGTCACCAATCTGTTCAACGAGGACAGCGAAGAAGAGGTCCGGCGGCTCGAAGCCTCGCTTGGCTCGCTGCGGCTCTCCATCGACGACATGCTGGAGCGCCGCGACGTCGCGTTCGAGGGCGAACACCGTCAGGTGCTGGAAGCCTACCGCATGTTCGCCAACGACCGCGGCTGGGTGCGGCGCCTGGAAGAGGCGATCCGCAACGGCCTGACGGCGGAGGCTGCGGTGGAAAAGGTACAAAGCGACATGCGTGCCCGCATGCTGCACATGACCGATCCCTATCTGCGCGAGCGGATGAGCGATTTCGACGACCTCGCCAACCGGCTGCTGCGCCAGCTGATGGGACGTGGGCCGGAAGATGTCGCCGCCTCGCTGCCCAAGGACGCCATCATCGTCGCCCGCTCGATGGGCGCCGCCGAACTGCTCGATTACCCCCGCGACAAGCTGCGCGGGCTGGTGCTCGAGGATGGCGCGGCCACCAGCCACGTCGTCATCGTCGCCCGCGCCATGGGCATTCCAGTCGCCGGCCAGATGAAGGGCGCCGTTTCCATGGCGGAAAACGGCGATGCCATCATTGTCGACGGCGAAGAAGGCACGATCCATCTGCGGCCGCAGTCCGATCTCGAAGCTGCCTATGCCGAAAAGGTGCGGTTCCGCGCGCGCCGGCAGGAGGTCTATCGCGAGCTGCGCAAGAAGCCGTCGACGACCAAGGACGGCGTCCAGGTCGACCTGCTGATGAATGCCGGACTTGCCGTCGACCTGCCGCAGCTTGCCGAGGCGGGCGCGGCCGGCATTGGCCTGTTCCGCACCGAGCTGCAGTTCATGGTCGCCTCGACCTTTCCGCGCGCCGAAGCGCAGGAGAAACTCTATCGCGACGTGCTAGAGGCGGCGCGCGGCAAGCCGGTCACCTTCCGCACCATCGATATCGGCGGCGACAAGGTGCTGCCCTACTTCAAAGGCGCCATCCAGGAAGAGAATCCGGCGCTTGGCTGGCGGGCGATCCGGCTCACGCTTGACCGGCCAGGGTTGCTGCGCACGCAGATTCGCGCCCTGCTGAAGGCCAGCGGCGGGCGCGAACTCAAGCTGATGCTGCCGATGGTGACCGAACTTGGCGAAATCGCCCAGGCGCGCGAGATCATCGACCGCGAGGTGCGGCATTTGTCCCGCTTCGCCCATCATTTGCCGACCAGCCTCAAACTGGGCGCCATGCTGGAAGTGCCGTCGCTTCTGTTCCAGCTCGACGAACTGATGAAGGCGGTCGATTTCGTTTCTGTCGGTTCGAACGATCTGTTCCAGTTCGTCATGGCGGTCGACCGCGGCAACACGCAGTTGGCCAACCGGTTCGACACGCTGTCGGCACCCTTCCTGCGCGTGCTCAAGCAGATTGCCGACGCCGGCGCCCGCAACCACACGCCGGTCACGCTCTGCGGCGAACTTGCCGGCAAGCCGATCTCGGCGATGGCGCTGATCGGCCTCGGCTTCCGCTCGATCTCGATGTCGCCGGCCTCGATCGGCCCGGTCAAGGCGATGCTGACGGAGCTGCCGCTGGAGGAGCTGACGGCGTTCTTCGACGACAATCTGATGGCGCCGGCGCAGGGATTGCCGATGCGGGCGCTGCTACAGGCCTTTGCCGACGACCGCTCGATCCCGTTGTAGCACCCTCATCATGGTCAATCTGCCCCGCGATCGTATGGATCAAGTCGTCAAGCGTTTCGAGATGCTCGAAGCGCAGATGTCGGCCGGACCGGCGCCGGATGCCTATGTGAAGATGGCATCGGAATATGCCGAGCTGCAGGAGATGGTGGCGAAGGTCAGGGAGCTGCGCTCGGCCGAGCATGAGCAGGCCGACCTCGAAGCGATGCTGGCCGACAAGGGCACCGATGCCGAGATGCGGGCACTCGCCGAGGCTGATCTGCCCGGCGTGGAGGAGCGCATCGAGGCGCTGCAGAAGGACATCCAGATCCTGCTCCTGCCCAAGGACGCAGCCGACGACAAGAACGCCATCCTCGAAATCCGTGCCGGTACCGGCGGTGACGAGGCGGCACTCTTCGCCGGCGACCTGTTTCGCATGTATGAGCGCTACGCCGCCGAACGCGGCTGGCGGTTCGAGACGGTGTCGGCCAGCGACGGCGATGCCGGCGGGTTCAAGGAAATCATCGCCACCGTGTCCGGCAAGGGCGTATTTGCCCATCTGAAATTCGAATCCGGGGTGCACCGCGTCCAGCGCGTGCCGGCGACCGAGGCCAGCGGGCGCATCCACACTTCCGCCGCGACCGTCGCCGTGCTGCCGGAAGCGGAAGAGGTCGATATCGAGATCCGCGCCGAAGACATCCGCATCGATACGATGCGCGCTTCGGGCTCCGGCGGCCAGCACGTCAACACCACCGATTCCGCGGTCCGCATCACCCATCTGCCGACCGGCATCATGGTGGTGCAGGCGGAGAAATCGCAGCACCAGAACCGGGCGAAGGCCATGCAGATCCTGCGGGCCCGGCTCTACGACCTGGAGCGCGGCAAGGCGGACGAGGAGCGCTCGGAATCGCGCAAGTCGCAAGTCGGCTCCGGCGACCGCTCGGAGCGCATCCGCACCTATAATTTCCCGCAGGGCCGCGTCACCGACCATCGCATCAACCTGACGCTCTACAAGCTCGACCGGGTGATGATGGGCGAGCTCGACGAAATCGTCGGCGCGCTGATCGCCGATCACCAGTCGAAGCTGCTGGCCGATATCGGCCTCGATGGCTGACCATCTGCCCAAGGCGCTGGGGCCGCTGCTGCGGGAAGCGCGGACCAGGCTTGCGGCGGCTGATGTCGATGATCCCACGCTCGACGCGCGGCTGATCGTCGAGCATTTTTCCGGCACGACGCGCACGCAGGCCATTGCCGACCCCGAACGCAAGATCGGCGACAACTCCATCGCCGCGATCCATGCCGCTTTGAGGCGCCGGGCGGGTGGCGAACCGGTGCATCGCATCCTTGGCTATCGCGAATTCTACGGTCTGCGCCTGTTGCTGTCGCCGGAAACGCTGGAGCCACGGCCGGACACCGAAACGCTGGTCGAGGCGGTGCTGCCCTTCGTCAAGGCAATGGCCAAGCGGGAGGGCGCATGCCGCATCCTTGATCTCGGAACGGGGACGGGCGCCATCGCCCTGGCGCTGCTGAGTGCCGTGCCGGCAGCCACCGCGACCGGCGTCGACATCTCCGCCGGCGCGCTGGCGACGGCAACCCTCAATGCCGGGCAACTCGGGCTTGGCGATCGGTTCACGGCGCTGCAGTCGGACTGGTTTGAAAAAGTTTCCGGCCGATACCATGTAATTGCCGCAAACCCTCCCTATATATCGTCAGGAGACATAGGAAATCTGCAGGATGAAGTCCGCGATTTCGACCCGCGCCTTGCTCTTGATGGCGGCGTGGATGGGCTAGGCCCTTACAGGATTATCGCCGCCGAGGCGGCAAGATTTCTGGAAGCCGAAAGCAGGGTTGCGGTCGAGATCGGCCACACACAGCATGACGAAGTTACGGATATATTCAGGGCTGCGGGCTATGGACTGGTCGGCGCTTTCCGTGACCTCGGTGGAAACGACAGGGTTCTTGTCTTTCAACAGGGAAAGCCTTGACGCAGCGCGAAAAAAGCGCTTGGCAATGCCGGGGAATGCGGCTAGGGTCGCCTTAACCGGATGAGACGAAGCAGGCAGTGCTCTTAGCGATTCGGTTTCCTTGGAAATAGCTGCCTTCTTGCGCAAACGACGCCCAAGCTTCGTGCGGGAATCGTCCGGCAAGTGATGTAACCGGAACAGGATGGCACGTGGCGCCAACGCAATCGATGCGGGCGAACGCCGGTGAAGAAACCAAACGGCTGGCTGCATGAGCGCCACCGTTCGTGACGAGTTTTCAAAAAATTTCAAAATTCAAAATGAAGAGAGTCGAATGAGGCCACAACAGCAGAACAGGCGCATGCGCGGTCGCAACAACAATGGCGGCGGCAGCAACAACAATAACAACAACAACAATCGCAAGGGGCCTAATCCCCTGACGCGCAACTACGAGAGCAACGGTCCGGACGTGAAGATCCGTGGATCGGCTCAGCAGATCGCCGAAAAATACGCCACCCTTGCCCGTGATGCGCAAAGCTCCGGCGATCGGGTCATGGCGGAGAACTATCTCCAGCACGCCGAACACTACAATCGCATCATAGCCGCCGCGCAGGCGCAGATGCCGATCCAGAACGTCCAGCAGAATCGCGACGATTTCGACGATGACGGCGATGAGGATCGCGACGAATTCGATAATGCCGGCAATAGTGGGGCGAGCAACAGTGGAGTGGGCAGCAGTGGCAACGCCGTTTCCGATCCGCAAGTTCCCGTGGTCAACCATGGCGCCGGCCCCCAGCCGGTGATCGAAGGCACGCCGGCCGAGGTTGCGCTCAACCGTGAAAATAGTCGCGACAATCGTGATGGCGGCCGTGACAATGGCGGGCGCAACAACGGCGGCCGCGACAACAATAGCGGGCGCCACCGCGATCGCCGCCCCCATGGCGGCTATGGCCAGAACAGCCAGCGCGACTACGGTTCTTCCACGGAGCAAGGCGGTCAGCAGCGCAACGAAGCACCGGCGGAGGCACAGGCAGAACCCACTTCGCCGGTCGAGACCGTTGCCGCAGCCGAGCCGGCACCGCTGTTCGAGAATTTTTCGCCAGCCGGTCTGGCGGCTCAGGCCGAACTCAACGAGGCGGCCGCCGAGAGCGGTGCTGCCCGCCGCCCGCGCCGTCCGCGCCGCCCGCGCACCAATGCCGACCAGGTCGACGGCGGCAGTGACAATGCGAATGCCGGCGAGGCAGCCGCGGCTCCGGCCGACAATGGCGGTGCCGAGCCGGTGATCGCCGACATCGACAACTGATCGACGGCATTTCAAGACGTTGGACGGCGGGGAGAAATCTCCGCCGTTTTCGTTTGAGCGGCTGTGGAATATTATGCACCTGCCGATATCGAGACGTCTTGAGGGGCCGGGGTCCATGCACCATATCTCGACTGAACAGGATCCGGCTCGAATGGGCGGGTCCGTCACCGCAATCTGATCCGGTGCCGCAAAGCGGGCCGGTGATGGAAGGAGACAGATATGAATCTTGAGAAATATTCCGAGCGCGTGCGCGGCTTCATCCAATCCGCGCAGACCATGGCGCTCTCCCGCAACCACCAGCAATTCACTCCCGAACACATTTTGAAGGTACTCGTCGACGATGACGAGGGCCTGGCCGCATCACTGATCGAGCGCGCTGGCGGCAATGTCCGTGACGTCAAGCTCGGCGTCGAGACGGCGCTCGAGGCGATGCCTAAGGTGGAAGGCGGCAACGGCCAGCTCTATCTGGCGCAGCCATTGGCCAAGGTGTTTTCGACCGCCGAGGAACTGGCCAAGAAGGCCGGCGACAGCTTTGTCACGGTCGAGCGGCTGCTGCAGGCGCTCGCCATGGAGAAATCGGCCAAAACCGCCGACATCCTTGCCAAGGCTGGCGTCACCGCGCAGGCGCTGAACCAGGTCATCAACGATGTCCGCAAGGGCCGCACCGCCGATTCGGCGAGTGCCGAGCAGAACTATGACGCGCTGAAGAAATACGCACGTGACCTGACGGCTGATGCTCGCGCCGGCAAGCTTGACCCCGTGATTGGCCGTGACGACGAGATCCGCCGCACCATCCAGGTGCTGTCGCGCCGCACCAAGAACAATCCGGTGCTGATCGGCGAGCCTGGCGTCGGCAAGACGGCCATCGCCGAAGGCCTGGCGCTGCGCATCGTCAATGGCGATGTGCCGGAATCGCTGAAGGACAAGCAGTTGATGGCGCTCGACATGGGCGCGCTGATTGCCGGCGCCAAATATCGGGGCGAATTCGAGGAGCGGCTGAAGGCCGTGCTTTCGGAAGTCACTTCGGCCAACGGCAACATCATCCTATTCATCGACGAGATGCACACGCTGGTCGGCGCCGGCAAGGCGGACGGCGCCATGGACGCGTCAAACCTGCTGAAGCCGGCGCTGGCGCGTGGCGAACTGCACTGCGTCGGCGCGACCACGCTCGACGAATACCGCAAGCATGTCGAAAAGGATGCAGCCCTTGCCCGCCGCTTCCAGCCCGTCTTCGTCGACGAGCCGACGGTGGAGGACACGGTCTCGATCCTGCGCGGCCTGAAGGAGAAGTACGAACAGCATCACAAAGTGCGTATCTCCGATTCGGCGCTGGTGGCGGCGGCGACGTTGTCCAACCGCTACATCGCCGACCGCTTCCTGCCGGACAAGGCGATCGACCTGGTCGACGAAGCCGCTTCGCGGTTGCGTATGCAGGTCGATTCCAAGCCCGAGGCGCTGGACGAGATCGATCGCCGCATCATGCAGCTCAAGATCGAACGCGAGGCGCTGAAGGTTGAGACGGATGATGCCTCGAAAGACCGGCTCGCCCGCCTGGAAAAGGAACTTGTCGGTCTCGAGGAGGAATCGACCGAGATCACCGCCAAGTGGCAGGCCGAGAAGCAGAAGCTCGGCCTCGCCGCCGACTTGAAGAAGCAGCTCGACGAGGCCCGCAACGACCTTGCCATTGCCCAGCGCAAGGGTGAGTTCCAGCGTGCCGGCGAGCTCGCCTATGGCAAGATCCCGGAACTGGAAAAGAAGCTGAAGGAGGCGGAGGCCCAGGACGGCAAGGCCGGCATGGTCGAGGAGGTGGTCAACCCCGACCACGTCGCCCATATCGTTTCGCGCTGGACCGGCATTCCGGTCGACAAGATGCTGCAGGGCGAGCGCGACAAGCTGTTGCGCATGGAAGACGAGATCGGCAAGCGTGTCGTCGGCCAGGGCGAGGCGGTGCAGGCCGTCTCCAAGGCCGTTCGGCGTGCCCGCGCCGGGCTGCAGGATCCGAACCGGCCAATCGGCTCGTTCATGTTCCTCGGGCCGACGGGCGTCGGCAAGACCGAATTGACCAAGGCACTGGCGAGCTTCCTGTTCGACGATGAGAGCGCCATGGTGCGCATCGACATGTCGGAGTTCATGGAAAAGCACTCGGTCGCCCGGCTGATCGGCGCGCCTCCGGGCTATGTCGGCTACGAGGAAGGCGGTGCGCTGACCGAAGCGGTGCGGCGCCGGCCCTATCAGGTCGTGCTGTTCGACGAGATCGAGAAAGCGCATCCGGATGTCTTCAACGTGCTCTTGCAGGTGCTCGATGACGGCCGGCTCACCGACGGGCAGGGCCGCACGGTCGATTTCCGCAACACGCTGATCATCATGACGTCGAATCTCGGCGGCGAATATCTGGTCAATCTCAGCGAGGACCAGGATGTCGACGCGGTGCGCGACGAGGTGATGGGCGTCGTCAGGGCATCGTTCCGGCCGGAGTTCCTCAATCGCGTCGACGAGGTGATCCTGTTCCACCGGTTGCGCCGCAAGGACATGGACCGCATCGTCGAGATCCAGCTCAAGCGGCTGGAGAGCCTGCTTGTCGATCGCAAGATCACGCTGTCTCTGGATCACGAGGCGATCGAATGGCTTGCGGCCAAGGGTTACGACCCGGCCTATGGCGCGCGACCGCTGAAGCGGGTGATGCAGAAGGAACTGCAGGATCCGCTGGCAGAGAAGATCCTGCTCGGCGAAATCCTCGACGGCTCGACGGTCAAGGTCACCGCCGGCTCGGACCGGCTGAACTTCCGCTCGAAGCCGACGGTCGTCGCAACCGAAGCGGCGGCCTGATCCAACGCCGCGCGCCCAGCTGGGCGCGCGGCATTTTCATATTGATGGTGGGGTGCGCATGACGCTGGACGACTACAACGCCTTCTGCGCCTCGCTGCCCTCGGCCACGCATGTCGTCCAATGGGGCGGCGCTCATGTCTGGAAGGTTGGGGCCAAGGTGTTCGCGATCGGCGGCTGGGACCAGGGCCAGCAGCTCTTCGTCACCTTCAAATGTTCAGATATCGCCTATGATGTGCTGAAGGAGTTGCCTGGCTGTCGGCCGGCGCCTTATCTTGCCTCGCGCGGCATGAAATGGATCCAGCGTCAGACAAGCCAGAGCATGGATGATGGTGCGCTGAAGGACTATCTGCGTGAGAGCCATCGCCTAGTCGCCCTGAAGCTGACGAAACAGGCGCGCAAGGAACTGGGGCTCGCGCAAGCTGGCTGATATTCGTCGATAGGCCGGAAAACCGCCATCTTCATGCCCGGTTCATATCGGAACCATATGGTGGGATAGTGATTGCTGGCGAAGGGGTTCGCCGAAGAACAATGCCGGGCGGCGGCAATTTACGGACCGGAGAGTTTGGCCACGATGTTCCGCACGATCTTCGTCTTTTCGGCACTCGCAGCCGGGATGCTCTCTTGGGGCGCGCTCGCCGCGCCGACGCAGGACAATGTGCCGAGGGTCAGCCGCAATGCTGAAGACGGCGGCATCCTTGTCGCCCAGGACGGCAATCTCGACATCTATTACGACGCCAGGGGCAACCGCGTCATCGTCGATGCCGATACCGGCAAGGTCATCGCCATCCAGCCGCCGCAGACACGCCTCGACCGTCGTGCATTGCGCCGTGAGACAAGGCTGCGCCAGCTGGGCCGCGCCCCTGCCGATGATGATCGCTACTATCTCGACGATCCGGAGGATATGGCACGCTTCCGCCGCAAGCAGTTGGAAGAGGAAGGCCGGGTCATCCCGCCGCCGGCCGACGAATATGACCCCAATAGCGACAATTCGGTCGAAGCCTATCCGCCGGCACCGCAGGACGACGGCAGTTACGACAATTATCCCGACGCGCCGCAGCCGGCAAAGCCGGGCACCATCAAGCGCCAGCCGCTCGACGAGGCCTCGATAGAGCCGGTCCAGCCGACAGGTCCGACGGAACAGACAGCACCCGCCGATCAGGCGGCACTGCCGCCAAAGGCCGGCGGCAGGACCACGGTCGATCCGTCGCTTTCGCTCGGCGCGCGCCAGGATGTGGCGGCACTGCAGGTCCTGCTCGATAGGGGCGGCGCTTCGCCTGGCGTCATCGACGGACGATTCGGCTCTAACGTCGACAAGGCGCTTGCCGCCTACAATGAGATCACTGGCAGCAACCTGAAATCGACCGATGCTGTCGGCATCCAGGCGGCCCTCTCGCAATCAGGCGGCGACGCCTTTGCCAATTACACCATCACAGCGGAAGACGCGGCCGGCCCGTATGTCGCCTCGATCCCGGAAGACTACAGCCAGAAGGCGCAGCTCGACCGCATGGGCTACACCTCGGTGACCGAGGCGCTGGCGGAGCGCTTCCATATGGACGAGAACTACCTCAAGGCGCTTAACCCGGACGCCAACTTCAACCGTCCCGGCACGATCATCAAGGTCGCCAATTTCGGCAAACTGGTCTCGACGCCGGTTGCCCGCATCGTCGCCGACAAGGGCAAGAAGGAAGTCTTCGCCTATGACGCGGCCGGCAAGCTGGTCGCGGCCTATCCCGCAACCATCGGCTCGTCGGACACGCCGTCTCCGTCCGGCATCCACGCGGTTTCCCGCGTCGCGCTCGATCCGAACTACACCTACAATCCCAACATCAACTTCAAGCAAGGCCAGAACGACAAGATCCTGACCATTCCGCCTGGGCCCAACGGTCCGGTTGGATCGGTGTGGATCGCCTTGGACAAGCCGACCTACGGCATTCACGGCACGCCGGATCCGTCGAAGATCGGCAAGACCGAAAGCCATGGCTGCGTGCGCCTGACCAACTGGGATGCGCGTGAACTGGCCAAGCTTGTTTCGCCCGGCGTGACGGTGGAGTTCGTCGGCGGATCTTCAGCCGATGACTTTGCGCAGCAATGAGCCGCGCAGCGCGATGGCGTAGATCAGCTGCACCACCAGAATGAACCCGACGCTGAGCAACGGGGTGATCAGGCAGAGCGCCGCGCCGACTGCCCACAGGATCTGCGCCTTGACGATGCGCAGATAGACCGTGCGCTTCGTGTCGGCATCGACATCTTCCGCGACAAAGCCGTTCTTTTCCGCATAGCGCCAGCTGGCGAGCAGCGTGACGCCGAGCATCAGCAGGTTGAGCCAGTAGACCAGCACTGCCGTCCTGAATTCGAGAAAATCGGCCAACAAATCGGTCGAGAACGGCAGCAAGGCGATGAAGGCGAGGAAGCACAGGTTCAGCGTGGCGAGCCGCCTGTCGGACTTGGCGATCAGCCCATGCTGCGCCTGCTGGCCGAACCAGAAAATGGTCAGCGTCAGAAAACTCAAGGCATAAGTCAGGAAGCGCGGCGCCAGCGCCGCGATGGCGGCAAGCAGATCGCGTTCGGAGTGGATCGCCTCGTGCGCCGGCACCCTGATCTCGAGAACGATCAGGGTGAGCGCGATGGCGAACACCCCGTCGGTGATGCCGACGACGCGGCCGCGTCCCTCGGCCGATGCTTCGAGTGGGCGCTTCATCGATTGGTCTCCGCCTGCAACTGTCCGGAACCTAGCATGGCTGCCGCCGTTTGCGCCCGGTAGGTGGCTGGTTTCAACGACAGCAAGCCGGTGGCCGGTTGTTGCCGGTGCGTCGGCGGTTTAAGCAGCATTCATGCGTTCACCAAGCAAAGCCGCCGCCGTCCCGCAGACCAGACCGGTCACGAACGGAACCTTCTGTCCGCAATCACAGCGGCGATACGTGCTGGTGTCGGCGATCCTGGCCTCGGCGCTCGGTTTCATCGACGGTTCGGTCCTGGCCATCGCCATGCCGGCCATCCGTGTCGATCTTGGCGCCAGCCTCGCCGAGGCGCAGTGGATTTCCAATGCCTATGCGTTGACGCTTTCGGCGCTGATCCTTGCCGGCGGTGCCGCCGGCGACCGGTTCGGGCTGCGCCGAGCCTTCGTGGCCGGCATCGCGCTGTTCGTCGCCACGTCGCTCGCCTGTGCGCTGGCACCGAACGCTGTTATCCTGATCGCGTTTCGCGCCCTTCAGGGCATTGGCGCGGCTATCATGGTGCCGGGCAGCCTGGCCATCATCGCCAAGGCCTACCCGAAGAAAGAACGCGGCCGCGCGATCGGCATCTGGGCGGCGGCCTCGGCGCTGACCACCGCACTTGGACCGGTGCTCGGCGGGCTTGTGCTGTCGGCTTTCGGTGGCGGCATCTGGCGGGCGATCTTTGCCGTCAACCTGCCGCTCGGCCTGATCTCGATCTATCTGCTGCTCGTCAAGATCCCGGCCGATGCGCCGACGGAGAAACGCAGCCTTGACCTTGCGGGCGGCGCGCTCGCGACATTGGCCTTCGGCGCGCTCGCCTATGGGCTGACCTCGATGAGCTCCAGCGGCGAGGGCCACATGGCGGGGCCGAGCATTGCCGCCGGCGTCGTGCTGCTTGTGGTCTTCATCCTGTTCGAGCAGCGGCAGCGCGAGCCGATGATCGATCTCGACCTGTTTCGGATCGGTGCATTCGCCGGCGCCAATCTCGCGACCTTCTTCCTCTATTTCGCGCTGTCGGCCAATCTTTTCTACCTGCCGATGCTGCTGATCGCCGGCTGGGGGCTGAGCACGGCTGAGGTGGGCTTCATCTTCCTGCCGCTGTCGGCGTCGATCGCGCTTCTGTCGGGGCCGGTCGGCCAATTGTCGGACCGGATCGGGCCGCGGTTCCCGATCGCCTGCGGCAGCCTGATCGTGGCATTCGCCTTCGCCGGACTTGCCCTGCTCAGCCATGCCGGCATCCACCAATTCTGGACCGGAATATTCCCGCTGATGGCACTGATGGGGCTCGGCATGGCGCTGGTCGTGTCGCCGCTCTCGACCGCGATCATGACAGCGGTGGAGGACAAGGATACGGGTGCCGCCTCCGGCATCAACAACGCCGTGTCACGCATTGGCGGCCTGATCGCGGTGGCGGCGATGGGGTCGCTGGCCGCGTGGGTCTACGCCAAAGCACTGGACGGGAACGCCATTTCAGGCGTACCCGGCTTCGGCGAACCGGCATCGGCCGGGCTTGCGCCGGTGCTCGATGCGGCAAGGCTTGTTGCAAGCGACGCCGCCTTTTCGGCGGTCTCTTCGGTAACCGCGCTGCTTTGCCTGCTTTCCGCGGTCATCGCATGGACGACCATTTCCGGCGAGCGGTTGCCGTGGTCGCGACGTGCCGAGAACCCACAGGACTGAAACATCGGCAAGCTTGAAAAGCCGACGGTCAGCCGTCGATCTTAGCGCTGGCGACCTTCAGCGAATTGCCGTCTTCCTGCTTCAGCAGATCGTCGATACGCTCGCGCTCGCGCTTGAAGGCGACGAGGTCGTCGCCCTTCAGCACCTTGCCGACCGGCAGCCGGACGCGCATCGAATCAACCTTGGTGCCATTGACGATCAGTTCGTAGTGTAGATGCGGACCGGTGGAGAGGCCGGTCTGGCCGAGGTAGCCGATGACCTGGCCTTGCCGGACATGAACGCCAGGCGCGATGCCTTTGGCGAAAGCGCTCTGGTGATTATAGGAGGTCTCGTACCCGTTGGCATGGCGCAGGATGATCTGCTTGCCATAGCCACCGGCCCAGCCCGCTTTCTCGACCACGCCGTTGCCGGCGGCGATGATCGGCGATCCGATGGGAGCAGCCCAATCGGTGCCCGTGTGCATGCGGACATAGCCGAGAATAGGATGCTTGCGCGCACCAAACCCGGAGGTGAATCTCCCGTTTGGCAGTGGATTGCGCAACAGGAACTGCTCGGCGCTCGATCCATTCTCGTCGAAATAGTCCGTGCTGCCGTCTTGCATCTGGAAGCGATAGAAGTTGCGCGTCGTGCCGCCGAAGGTCGCCGAGACATAGAGAAGTTCCGAATTGTCGGAAGTCTGGTCGTCCCCGTCCGGCTGCGAGAACAGCACTTCCAGCCTGTCCGACGGATTGAGCCGCGACTGGAAGTCGACGCCAGGCGCAAGCAGCTTGATCAGCCGCTGGGTCATCGCTTTCGACATGCCGTAGGAATAGGCGGTGCGATAGATGCCGTCATAGACATTGGGAAGATTGCCGCGCACCACCACGGGCGCCGACGAATCGTCGAACGCGGTCAAAAGTTCGGGATTGGGCTCCGGCTCCTGCGCGGGCACATACTGGCCGCGGTCGTCGAGCGCGATGGTGACAATATGCGTGGTCTTGTCGTAGACGCTGGTGCGCACGACCTTTGCGGCATCGCCACGGACCTCGAGGCCGACGCGCAGCACGGTTCCCGCCTTGAGTGCCGGTGCGTTCAACAGCTTGGCGATCGCTTCGGCCATGCCGGTGGCGTCTTCGCCCGTATAGCCCGAATCGGCAAAGGCCTCTGATACCTCGAGATCCTTGGTGAAGGGGATGATTTCCTCGGCAAAAGCCGGTGCCTGGTCATCGACGTTGGCGCGCGGCGCCACGGAGACGTTTTCCGATACGATCTTCACGTCATAGGAGCCGGCCATCGACTCGGCAAACGCCTCGCCGAATCGCTGCGGGTCGACATAATGGAGTGAAGCGACCTGCACGGCGCCGTCGCTGAGGTCGGTGCCGGCTTCGCGCACCACCTTTTCCACCTCGTCGGCGGACAGGTCGCTCTTCTCGTCGAAGGAGGCCGTCTCGATCGGGAAATCGACGGTCTTGAGGCTCATCTCGCTTTCGACCTTGGCGCCATAGATCTGGCCGGAGGCCGCGGAAGCCGTTGCCGGTTGCGCCGGAGTATCGTCGCCGTCGTCGCCGAACACCTGCATCGGGTCAAAAGGCGGGTAGGGCCGGCTGGTGGTGTGGCCCGCGGCGAGCGCCATCTTGATCTGCACGAAAGGCATGGTGTGGATGACATCGCGGTCGCCAACCTTGGTGACCATCGACACTTCCATGCGGCGGCGGTCCTTGGCCTTGGCGATCTGACGCGGCGCCACCAGCCTGGTCGTCTTGGCCACCTCGCCGGAATCGCCATTGCTGGCAAGGCCAATCAGTTCCGCGATTTCGGGCGGGGTCGCGAGTTGCTGGCGCCCGTCGAGGGCGGCGAACAGCGCCACACCCATCAGCACGCTCGAGGTTACGCCGGTCAGGAATGTTCCCGACAGCCAGCGCGCAGAAACCTCACGCCGATCGGGAGGGCCGCTGCGGCCGTCCGCGATAAGCGGCGGCTCGTTGCCGAGTTCGGCTATGACATCTTCCGTGTCTGGCATCCAGAAAGGCTGCTTCTTCCCCGGGCGGAACGGCTTGTCGCTTTTGTTGTGGCCATGACATTTGCCTGTCACGGCAGGTTAAGTCAACGAAGCCCCAGGCCCCGGTCGAATTGCCCCCATGCACTTCTCTTATAGAGCACTCTGCAAATGAGGGCGGCGCGCCTTCTTTATGAGGCTCATCGCCCGCTCTAATTACGAGGCTCTTGAAAGAGGGCCATGCACGGTTGTGCCATGGCCTCTTTGTTGGCCTTGGTGTCGAACGGCAATGCGGCGGCAATAGGGCTCCTTCGTGGCCGTCCCCCCACGTTGTCCCTGTTCCCTTGGGGCAGTTGGCTATCGATAAAGCGGGCCCGAAATTTCTGTCGCAAAAAGTTC